>CBIHOV010000103.1:0-2064 GCA_966211765.1 uncultured Paraflavitalea sp. | reverse complement strand
CAGCAGCGAAGTTTACCGGTATATCTTTTAATGAAGCCGACCGCATTTACCGCACGGGCGATCAGGCCCGCTGGTTAAGCGATGGCAATATCGAATACCTGGGCCGCCGGGATGAGCAGGTTAAGCTGCGCGGCTACCGAATAGAACTCGGTGAAATAGAAAGCTGTTTGTTGCTTTATCCCGCTATTGATGCAGCAGCCGTGATGGTAAGAACAGCAGCCGACGGGGAAAAAGAATTGGTGGCTTATATCGTTACTAATAGTGCACCCGATATTTTGCAATTACGCGAATATCTGGGCCGGTCATTACCCGTCTATATGATCCCTTCCCGTTATGTGACCCTGGAAGCATTGCCGATGACCACCAGCGGGAAGATCGACAGAAAAAGATTGGCTACTGCCGAAGGTATCAGCATTAACAGGGACAACTTATTTGTAGCTCCCAGCACGATCACAGAAATACAGTTGGCAGCCATCTGGCAAGAACTCTTAGGAAAGGAAATGATCAGCGCCCGGGAAGACTTCTTTGCTGCAGGTGGCCACAGCCTCAAAGCAACACGCCTGCTCAATTATATTCAAAAGCAGTTTTCGGTACAGTTAACCCTGGCCGACCTTTTCATAACACCCGTCCTGGCTGCTCAGGCAGCCTTGATCGAAGGGACTCAAAAGAAGGCCTGGACGCTCATCGTGCCCGTAGCCGAACAAGCGGCTTATACACTCTCTGCAGGTCAGCGTAGATTATGGATACTAAGCCAGTTTGCCGGTGGTGATACAGCCTATCATTTATCCGGCGCTTATGTTTTCAACGGCCAACTGGATACTGCCGCTTTTGAAAAGGCGCTCAATGGCATCATCGGCCGCCATGAAATATTGCGCACGCTATTCCGGGAAGATGAGCTGGGAGAAGTGCTTCAGGTTATCCTTCCTGCAGGAGATGCAAAGGCCAGTATATTTGTGCACGACCTGCGTCAGGCATCGGATAAAAAGTATGCCTTGTCAACCCTTGCCCGGCAGGAACTGCAGCAGCGCTTTGACCTGGGTGCCGGGCCATTGTTGCGGGCAGGGATCTATCGTCTGGAAGATGACCAGTGGGTATTCCATTATGTGATGCACCATATCATCAGCGATGGATGGTCGATGGAGATCATGCTGAAAGAGTTACTGGGCTGGTACCATGCACAACTCAACAATCAGCCAATACTATTACAGCCACTACGCATCCAATATAAAGACTATGCAGCCTGGCAACAGGAGCAGTTGAGTGGTGAGCTACTGGACGCACACAAGTCATACTGGTTAACCCGTCTGGCAGGGGAACTGCCCGTACCCGAACTACCGGTCGATTTTCCACGTCCCGCCATTAAATCATATCGCGGTGCAGCCGTCACCAGCCAGCTGCCGGAAGCATTGACCAACCGCCTGCAGGCGTATTGCCGCCAACAGGGCGCCACGCTCTTCATGGGGCTGCTGGCAGCGGTGAATGGGTTGCTTTATAAATACAGCGGTCAGCAGGACATCATCATTGGCAGCCCTGTAGCAGGCCGCACACAGGCAGCACTCGACGAGCAGATCGGGCTTTACATGAATACCCTGCCACTGCGCACCCGGTTCAATGCAACAGCAGGCTTTGCTGCGCTCCTCACAGCTGTGAAGGACAGCGTGCTTGGCGCCTATGACCACCAGCTATATCCCTTCGATCAACTGGTGGATGCGCTTCAGTTGCAGCGCGACCTGAGCCGCCATCCACTCTTTGATGTAATGATTGTCATGCAGCAGGGACATGGATATTTACCTGCTCCTGTACACGAATTCAAAGAATGGTCAATAGCGCCTTATCAGGATATAGAACAGGTGTCCAGCAAATTCGACCTCCTGTTTGGTTTCAATCAATCGGAAACCGGCATCGAAGTACAACTGGAATACAATACAGATATTTTTGAAGCTGCTACGGCTGAACGACTCGTGCATCACCTGGAAACATTGCTGGAAGCCATGGTGCGCTTGCCCGAAGCTTCCCTGCAAAGCTTATCCTGTGTGGATGCAGCAGAACAACAAATATTACTTG
>CBIHOV010000102.1:0-2901 GCA_966211765.1 uncultured Paraflavitalea sp. | reverse complement strand
CCCCCCCCACTACAGGGGGAAGAAGAACTTTGACACAGTTTAACTTACATACCCGCGAACACCCCCATTTGACACATGGATGGTACATGGATGAGGCCAGGTTCATAACAGGTTCATAAAAGGTTGGCAGTGGCTTTCGTTTAAAACAGGTATACACTATTCGGCCTTTCCGTAACTTCCAATAAAAAATAAGCTATATGGCCGCCAGCATTGCCGATAAACTAAAGATCAAAGCAGGCTATACCCTCCTCACCATCCATCCTCCCCGTGATTTTGAAGCAATCTTGTCACCCCTGCCGGCTGATGTAACGATCACCGAAAACGGGAAAAATTATCAGCAAATACATTGGTTCGTCCTCAACCAGGCCCAAATGGAAAAAGACCTGTCCAAAGTGCTGAAACTGCTGAAAGAAGGCGTGATCTGCTGGACCTATTACCCAAAAGGCAGTTCAGGCATTCAAACCGACCTAACCCGCGACAAGGGTTGGGAAAAACTCCTCACCATCGACATTCAATGGCTTACGCTCATCTCCTTCAATGATACCTGGTCGTCCTTCGCTTTCCGCCTGAAAAACGAGGCAGATGAAAAAAAGGCGGCAAAACCCAAAGAAGAACGCCTCATTTTTCAATACGCCGATTCCAAAACCAAGACGATCCGCCTGCCGGATGATCTGGCAAAAGCCTTTACAAAGAACAAGCAGGCTGCCAAAATATTTGAGGCGCTGGCATTCAGTCACCGGCGTGAATATGTGGAATGGATCATTACTGCAAAGAAAGAAGAGACCAGGGCCAACAGGATTCAGGGTACGCTGGAACGATTGATGAAGGGTTGGAAGAACCCGGCGAATATATAAGTTACCTGTCGAGATGATACCCTTCAATAAAGCAGTGTGGAATGAAGGCCCTGGGTTGCGCCTTGGCTTGCTGCTTTTTCATTAATTGAATATTTCGGTAATGTGTGGGCGCTATACCCACCTCCTTCTTAAATAAAACACTGAAGGAGCCAATGCTTTCAAAGCCTACTTCATTGCACACATCTGTTACGGCTTTATTTTGAGCAAGTAGTTCCTGGGCTTTGTCGAGTCTTTTGCGGGTAAGATACTGGTGCGGTGTTTTGCGGTAGATGCGACTGAACAGCCGGTGAAAGTGAAAACGGGAAAAACAAGCCTGACAGGATATCCCATCCAGGTTGATCGGCTCATGGTATTTCTCGTCCATGAACAACTTAGCAGTCACGATCCGTTCGTATATTTCGTTGGTGAGTTCCATTACAAATGATCAGCATCCAAATATACTAAAAACAGGCCTGCCCCCATTAAGGGAAATCCATGATCATTTGCTGTCGGAAGCTGTTGCGGAAGATCCGTCTTCGGTATTCTCTATTTTGAAGGTGAATTTCTTCTGCGTCAGGTAGCTGAATGAGACCACAATCACCGTCGTCAGTGCTTTGGCAATGGTGGGATAGATACCAAACCGGTCTACAAATAGCGTAATAAATATATAGTTGAGCGCAATACAGATCAATACCAGCAAAAAGTAACGGAACAATTGCACCCTGCCAAGCAAGGTGGAACCGGGAAATACAATATTTCTGTTGAGATAATAACCCGTAGGAAAACTGATGGCAAAAGAGATCAGAAAGGCCGCAATTTTGGCACTGATGGTCACCAGCGGCAAGTGCAGGTCCTGGCCTTTCAGCACAAAATGGAATGCTACCCAATATAAAAATATGTCGAGCAGCGTATTTCCTCCGCCGCATGCCGCATAACGAAACGTTTGCGGGGTCATGAATTTACGGAAGGGCGGGTAAAAAAAATCTATCAGAGCAATGATATAGTCCTTGAGCATCAGTAATTTCTTGCGGGGCAAAAGTAATTCAAATGCCAGAACTGTCCATATGCTTTTATGCTGCTATTGGGAATATCTGTTATTGCCTGGTTATTCGTATCGCACTTCACATTACAAATTCCGCTAAAGCATAGTACTAAATCGATTTACGTAGTTCTACTTTGACGGCGATCAATAAAATGTTGTGTTGACATTTAATCAGTTAAAAAAGCACATATTTGATACTGAACTTGTTGTTTAACCCCTAAATCTGCAAAAGGCTGTTCTGAATAGGAGCAGCTTTTTGATTTTACAACCAGCCCGCACCGCGGGGTTTCTCACGCCGCTTCGCACCGTTCGAAATGACCAATTTTAGCTGGTTTGCACCGGCAAACCCTCCGAAATAGACCAACTCGCCGCATTGTCCTATTTTTGCAGCCTCAAAAAAGAAACATGGCAGTTGTTCAGGTAATTCAATCGGCAGTAATCAAGGAAATAGAGGCATTATTCCAACTTCATTTAGAGCCAGCGGCTATCCAGATCAATGAAACCAAGCCGGAATTTGAAGGCGATTATACCGTGGTGCTCTTTGCCCTGGTCAAAAGCCTGAAAAAAAATCCCGAAGCGCTGGGCAAAGAGCTGGGTGAACAACTGGTAGCATCCAACAGCGGACTATTTACAAAGTTTAATGTGATCAAGGGATTCCTGAACCTTACCCTGTCAGAAACCTACTGGCTACAATTTCTGCAGGAGAACCACCAGGATACCCAATACGGATACAAAGCCAAACACGGTGAAAGGGTAATGGTAGAATACTCCTCCCCCAACACCAACAAACCTTTGCACCTCGGACACCTCCGGAATAATTTCCTGGGATGGAGCATTGCAGAAATATACAAGGCCAATGGATATGAGGTGATCAAAACCTGTATTGTGAACGACCGTGGTGTGCACATCTGTAAATCCATGCTGGCCTGGCAAAAGTTTGGCCAGGGCGCCACTCCCCAATCCACCGGCCTCAAAGGCGACCACCTGGTGGGTGATTATTATGTAATGTTCGGCACCGAAATGAAA
>CBIHOV010000101.1:0-2943 GCA_966211765.1 uncultured Paraflavitalea sp. | reverse complement strand
GTGTTGGGATGTCCTTATGAATCAGGTTTTCTGTTCCTCCAAAGTCTTGTAATACAATAGCTTTCATATTTCTTGTTTTGATACCCCAAAGATGGAGATAAATCAGGGATGCTTTCTTGTACAATTATGGGAATTGGCTGTACTTTTGCCAGTGTGGAAAGAAGAAGTCTATACCAGCCCTTTGAGGTAGAATACAAGGAAATGGATGAATGTCCTATCTCTGCACACAAACACAATTTTTTTGAACTGGTGTTTATTGTAGATGGTACGGGTGTGCAATGCATCAATGACAATAAGTTTGAGTACAAGCCCGATCAGCTATTCTTGCTGATGCCGCAGGATTGTCATTCTTTTAAAATAGGGACGAGGACTAAATTCTTCTTTATCCGTTTCAATAATATCTATCTGCAGGCACAGCACAAGGAGTGGATACAAAAGCTGGAATTCATTTTCGAGAACAACAACCACCTGCCGGGCTGCATACTCAAGAACAGGAGCGATAAGCAATTGGTAAGATCATTGGTGGAAGCGATCATCCGGGAACAGGTAAACCAGCAGGCTTATCACCTGGAGCTGGTACAGCAGATCATCAATACCCTCATTACCGTAGTAGCGCGGAACATTACTTTTACTGTGCCGGCAAAGCTCCAGCAAAAGGGAGTAAGTAATACGTCGCTTGATATGGTACACTATATTCACCAGCATATCTACAGCCCGGATAAACTGAAAGCCGAATTGATAGCCAGTCAATTCAGCATTTCACCCGGCTATATTAGCGAATACTTTAAAACCCATACGGGAGAGAGCTTACAGCAATACATTACCAACTACCGTTTGAAGCTGGTGGAAATACGGCTGCGATACAGCGATCTGCGCATGAATGAAATAGCCTTCGAACTGGGCTTTACCGACGAAAGTCATTTAAACAGGATGTTCAAAAAATACAAGGGCATGAGCCCTTCTGATTACAGAAAAGAGCTGAAGGCAACTGCCTAAAAAAACTGCTCCCATTGCTGGAAGCAGCTCGTTATTGAACCCCGTCCCGATCAAAACTTAAATTCATAGAGATGGCCGCCTTCAGTCCAGCCATACACTACCGGCAAACCGTTTACAGTAACCATGGCCACGTGTTTGATGGCTGGCTCCCCGTCTCCACCGATCACAGCACGCCAGGAGCCGCCGGCTGCACCCGGTGTATACTCCCACACGTTTTTGTTGACCACAAAATATCCTTTGTTACCGATGCTAAAAGATGCTGTCGTTTGTGAGGGGAGATCCTGTGGCATATCGGTTACTCTTGTTATTCCTGCCCCTTCAGTAAACTTGTAGAAAGCATTGCGGGTTTGCAGCTGCGCCGGAAGCGCTCTTCCGAAATAAACCTCTGTTCCTAATAACACAGCGCTGCCATTATTTAACTCACTAAAAGTTGCGTTGGTAACCAGTTGCCAGCTACCCTGGTTGTTATTAGCCGCAGGGTTAAATTCATACAGCGAAGTTCTGGTACCGCCAAAGCCTGTATAGATCTTATTATTCAAGGTAAAGGAGACAGCGCCCGCAGTACCCTCGGGATATTCGGTAAGCTGTGTAGCGGTATTGGTTTCCGGATGGTATTCCCACCAGCTTTTATTGAGGGTTGACTGGTTGATCCCTGTACCGAAAAACACGCGGTCACCAAACACCACTGCCGTGGGGCGAAACAGGTTGTTCTTTGCCATCTGAATAGGCGGATGTTCGAGGATAGCCCATCCGGCATTGTGGTTGGCCGGGTCATATATGACGTACGATGCTTCGGCATCGCCATTAAACAAGGCTGTAAATCCCCAATATATTTTGTTTTTGTGCACGAAAGACACACCACCGTTAAACACCAGGGTTTCCGGAGTTACAAGCCTCACAGTTTTATCTTCCCAACGTGCGTAAGCGCCTGTGCCCGTAACCGTGAACAATTCCGGAGTTAACACCGAATAAGCTCCGGAGATCATTTCGATCTTATGACTGGTGAGGCTTGTATTTACTGGAATATTAAAAGTCATGGAAGTATTGGTACGATTGGTGGGCTGGCATTCAATACTGTTGAATTTGATCCTGGTATTGATGGTGAAATTGATACCGGTAATAGTAACCTGCGTACCGATAGGTCCGGAGGCAGGAGAAAAACCAGCCACGGAGATCATATCCCGATCAACTATAAATTCAGTAGCGGAAGTAGCTGACTGATTACCTGTTCTAACAATGATCTTCCCTGTGGTGGCATCCTGGGGCACTTTTACCGTTAACTGTGTGGCAGTGGCAACGCTTACAAATGCGTTGATGGATGTACCATTGAAGATTACCTGGTTCTGTGATATATTGTCTTTGAAGTTCTTTCCCTGGATGATCACCTCGCCACCGGGCATGCCTTTCGCTGGTGAGAAGGAGGTAATTTCGATAGTGGTACCGTTGGGATTGGGTGGGGCTGGATCTGGCCCAGGCTTGGCGGAGTCTTTACCGCAACCATATAAGATAACATAGCCTGCCAATAATATAGCTATCACCAGCCTTGTATAGATGGCCTGATTATTTTTGTTGCTCATTACAAAGGTTTAATTAAACTTAAATTCAAATAGACGTCCTGAGGAATTCCATCCAAATACTACGGGAATTCCATTCACGGTAAGCACAGCTGCCTTAACGATAGTTGGCATATTGGCTGCACTGATCACGGCCCGCCAGCTGCCTCCTGCTGCATCCGGTGTATATTCCCATACATTGCTATTGATGACGAAATAGGCTTTGCTTCCAATTTTGAAGGAAGGTGTAAAAAAGGAGGGAAGATCTTCTGGCATATCCGTCACCCTGGTGATGCCGCCACTTTCGGTGAATTTATAGAAAGCATTGCGTTCCTGCAGCATAGCTGGAAGCGCCCTTCCGAAATACACCGCATTGTCCAATACAACGGCACTG
>CBIHOV010000100.1:0-3075 GCA_966211765.1 uncultured Paraflavitalea sp. | reverse complement strand
GTAACGGCATGCCTATTGCTGACCTTACCATTGCTATCTCTTGCACAAAAGCCGGTCTCCGGAAAAGTTACATCCATCAAAGATCAGTCACCCGTACCCAGCGTATCGGTAATGTTGAAAGGAACCACTGTGGGCACTTCTACCAATGCCGACGGTGTCTTTTCTATTAGTGCCAAAGCTGGCGACGTATTGGTATTTAGTGGGGTAGGGGTCTTGCCTAAGGAAGTAGCTGTAGCAGGAGATAACATGCAGGTAGCGCTGGAGCTGGATGCAAGGGCGTTGAATGAAGTGGTGGTTACTGCCCTGGGTATTAAAAAGGAAAAGAAGAAGCTGGGCTATGCTGTGCAGGAAGTGAAAGGGGAAGACCTGGTAAAGGCCCGCGAACCCAATCCTATTAATTCACTGGTAGGTAAAGTGGCCGGTTTGACGGTTGGTGCCTCTGCAGAGATGCTGGCGGGCCCACAACTGGTGTTAAGGGGACGAGGTATCAGCCTGTTTGTAGTAGATGGAGTGCCTATTAATTCAGATACCTGGAATATCAGTCCGGATGATATTGAATCCTATACGGTATTGAAAGGCGCTACTGCTTCTGCCTTGTATGGGTCACGCGGATTGAACGGTGCTATCATGATCACCACAAAGAGAGGCACCAGGGATAAGCGGGGCTTTTCTATTGAATTCAATTCCACTACGATGATGGAAAAAGGCTACAATGCTATTCCTAAGGTGCAGGATGAATATGGCCCTGGCGATCATGGCAAATACGCTTTTAAGGATGGTAAAGGTGGCGGTTCAAATGATGGGGACTACGACGTGTGGGGACCTAAGTTTGAAGGCCAGCTGATACCGCAATATGATAGTCCGGTGGATCCGGTAACCGGTGTACGTCAGGGTACACCCTGGACAGCACGTGGTAAGAATAACCTGCAGCGTTTTCTGCAAACGGGATTGCTTTCTACCAACAATATATCAGTTTCATCCCGTAGTGATAAATATGACCTGCGCTTTTCGATCTCTAATACCTATCAGAAAGCGATGGTACCCAATATGAAGATCAATATCACCAATTTCAATATCTCTGCCGGATACAATTTTTCCGATAAGGTGCGCCTGGAGGGATACCTCAATTATAACCGTCAGTACACGCCCAATTTCCCTGACGTGAACTATGGCCCCAATAGCATGATCTATAATATTACGATCTGGGCCGGCGCCGATTGGGATGTTGACCAGATGCGTAATTACTGGCAGCCTGGTAAGGAAGGCGTACAAAGTATTTATGCAGAATACCAGCGTTACCATAATCCCTGGTTCATGGTGAAGGAGTGGTTGCGCGGGCATTATAAAACAGATGTGAATGGTTATGCCAGGCTTAGCTATGAGCCTGTAAAAAATATAGAGTTGATGGCCCGTACGCAGGTTACCACTTATGATCTGTTCAGGAATGAAAAAATGCCGTTCTCTGCTCACCCTTATGGTCGTGAGGAAGGACGGGGAGATTACCGGGAAGACAAGCGTACGCTGTTTGAGAACAATACTGATTTCCTGGGTACTTACACCAACCGCTTCCGTGGCAATATTGATGTAAAGGGATCGCTGGGTGGTAATATCCGCAGCTTTAAATACAATTCCAGTTTTGTAACGACAGATTACCTCAATGTACCAGGCTGGTATAACTTCAACAATACGCGTAATCCCCTGCGTGCTTCCAGCTTTGCAGCGGATATGTTGACATTGAGCGGATATGGATACCTGGACGTATCGCTGAATAAATATGCTAATATCTCTTTGACAGGGCGTTTTGATAAACTGTCGGCCCTGCCTTCCAGCAAGAATGTGTATTTCTATCCTTCTGCTGCTGTAAGCTCAGTAGTGAGTGATTATATTGTACTGCCTGAAGCCATTTCTTTCCTGAAAGTACGTGGCTCTTATGCCAATGTGAAAGGTGGTTTAACGCAGGCTACCATTGGTGCTACGCCGCAGTCCAGTTATCCGCTGGGATATGGTTCTGAATATTATGCTGCGTACGATGGTCCTTCTTATGAAAATTCAGCTGCCTACACTACACCTCCGGTGTATAATAATCAGCCTGGTGCTTATTATACCAGCACGCTTGATAATCCGGAGATCAAACCATTTTCCAGTACGGTATATGAGGCGGGCGCTGATATCCGTTTCCTGAACAATAAGATTGGTGTGGATGTCACTTATTTCACTACCAAAGATGGTCCACGGATCTTTACTGCTCCTCTGTCGCAAACAACGGGTTATACAGGTGCTTTGCAGAATGGTATCACTACGAAGAAGACTGGCTGGGAAGTTTCCTTAAATGCTACACCGGTAAGTACTTCAAACGGTTTTAGCTGGACTACGATGGTGAACTGGTCTACGTATAAAGAAGTCTATACTAAATTCTATGGTGATCTGGCGCAGTTGGATATCTACACCAAAATAGGTGACAGGGTGGACAGGTTTATTGGTTCTGCTTTTGTAAAGACACCTGATGGAAAGATCATCAATGATGCGGGTGGCCGCCCTATCCGTAATCCGGTATCGCAGGTACAGGGCAATACGAATCCTGACTGGGTATGGAGCTTTATCAATACGCTGAGCTTTAAGAATTTCAGGTTTGGTTTCCAGTTCGACGGACGTGTAGGTGGTAAGATGATCAACTATATTCAGCAGCAGACATACCGTGGTGGCCGCCATATTAATACGGTACAAGGTAAAATGGGTGAGGCCCGCCTGCAGGATTATAAAGGCGTTAAATCGTGGGTGGGTGAAGGAGTTGTGATCAGCAATGGTACGGCTATTGAATTTGATAACCTGGGTAACGTAACCAATTATGGTAAGCTGCAATATGCTCCCAATGTTACACCTACTTACCTGCAGGACTATATCAGCTTTTACTACAATACCAACGAGGCAAACCTGATCGACAAAACGTTTGCAAAACTGCGTGAAGTAACGCTTACTTATACAGTTCCTCAGTCCATGCTGGGTAAAAGCTTTATGAAGCAAGCCAGCATTTCATTGGTGGGTCGTAACCTGTTGTATTTTTCTAAGTATAAAGAT
>CBIHOV010000099.1:0-4157 GCA_966211765.1 uncultured Paraflavitalea sp. | reverse complement strand
GCAAAAATGGGTGTATGCGCAGCAACCGAAGGGAAGGCTGTACAATATGCGGACGGTGGTAAGCTGGTTCTTTTTTGTATTGTTCATTGGACTACCATTTATTCATATTGACGGACGGCCTTTGTTTCTCTTCAATATACCGCATGCGCGGTTTATTCTTTTTGGCAAAGTATTCTGGCCACAGGACTTTTTCATCTTCGGCCTTGGGATGGTGACGTTTGTGGTCTTTATTGTATTGTTTACTGCGGCCTTTGGCCGGTTGTTTTGCGGATGGGTATGTCCGCAAACGATCTTTATGGAAATGGTATTCCGCAAAATTGAATATGTCATTGAAGGGAGTGCGGCCTATCAACAGTTACAAAAGGGGAAGCCCTGGACGGGGGGCAGGCTGGCACGCCGCATCAGTAAGCATATTGTATTTTATTTACTTTCTTTTGTGATCGCCAATTTCTTCCTGTCGTATATCATTGGCATCAAAGGGTTGTATACGATCATCACCGAACCAGTGGGCCAGCATGTGGGAGGCTTGTTGTCGATCGCATTGTTCTCCGGGGTATTTTATGGAGTGTACGCTTTCTTCCGTGAGCAGGTGTGTACGGTGATCTGTCCGTATGGAAGGTTACAGGGAGTACTCCTTGACAAGAACTCGATGATCGTAGCTTATGATTATAAGCGGGGGGAACCACGTGGCAAGTATTCGAAGAAGGCTGCTTTGTCCACTGGTGATTGTATTGACTGCATGCAATGCGTGAAGGTGTGTCCGACAGCGATCGATATTCGCAACGGTACGCAAATGGAATGTGTGGGTTGTACGGCCTGTATTGACGCCTGTAATAAAATGATGGATGCTATTGGTAAACCCCAGGGGCTGATCCGCTATGCCTCTGAAAATGGCATTGCCGATCACCAGCCATTGCGTTACACTTCGCGCATGAAAGGGTATACGGTGCTGCTGGCAGCGCTGGTGGTGATACTGGGTGTGCTGCTGGTGACCCGCAAGGATGTAGACGCCACGGTGATGCGCACGCCCGGCATGCTGTACCAGGAAAGGGGATTGGATAGTATTACAAACCTATACAATATCAAGATCGCCAATAAGACCACCGGCAATACGGCTTTGCGGCTGCAATTGGAAAATATGCCCGGCCGCATTGAAGTGATCGGAGGTCATGGTATCGTGCTGAAGCAGGAAGAAGAAACTGCAGGTACTTTCTTTGTGGTGCTGCCCAGGCAGGTATTGCGGGAACGGAAGCTGAGCATTGCTATTGGATTGTATGACGGGAAGCGGCGGATCGACGTGATCAGGACGAATTTTCTGGGACCGGGGGAATGAGAATACAGAATACAGAATACAGGATACAGAATTCAGAATTCAGAAGGAATACAAGAGGAGAATAGGAGTCGGCAATCGAGCATCGGCAATCGGCAATCGGCAATCCTTTGCTTCGACGTTTGCTTCGAAAGCAGATTTCTCACCCTGCATGGGTTATTGATTATGCAAGAACGTATGGCAGGATTCGAAATGACAAAGTAGGGTAACCATTTAAAAACATTGATATGCACTGGGGAAATAAATTGTTGTTGGTATTTGGGGGCTTTGGCTGCCTGATGACTTATATGGTTTACCGGTGTATGAAGACGCCGGTAAACCTGGTAGCCCGGGAATATTATCGTGATGAGCTGGCCTACCAGGCAGTGATCGATAGTAAAAAGGAAGTGGCCCAATTGAACAGCCAGGTGAAGCTTCAACAGGAACAGGACTCGATCAGCATCCGGCTACCGCGCGAGATGAAGGACCAGGTGGTAAAGGGGCAGGTGCATTTCTATTGTGCAGCGGATGCCGGCAGGGACCGCCGGTTTGATCTTGTCGTAAACGCTGCGGGATGGCAACAGGTAAGTACGCGCACACTCCTACCCGGCCGTTACCTGGTGAAGCTAAGCTGGGAAGCTGGCAACAAACATTATTATACAGAAGAAACTTTCACTATTCAATAAATGTGGCCGGTATTAACAGCTGGGTTGATCATGGGCTTGCTAAGCAGTGTACACTGCATCGGCATGTGCGGACCGCTGGTGCTGGCCCTGCCCCTGCAACATGCTTCTCCACAAAAAAGGTTGGCGTCCATCCTGCTTTATCATACGGGGCGGATACTTACCTATGGTGTGCTGGGATTGGCATTTGGACTGGCAGGCAGACAATTGCGGGTAGCAGGATGGCAACAGTTTTTTTCTATTGTGCTGGGCCTGCTGTTGGTTGGCTGCTGGCTGCTTGGTATTCTTCACCAGGGCAAGGGTTCTTTTGTATTGACGCGCCTGGTACAACAAAAGATCACGCAACTGAACCTGTATTTGTGGAAAGCGCCCGAGAAATATGGCTACCTGCTGCTGGGCATGGGTAATGGCCTGCTACCCTGCGGCATGGTATACCTGGCTGTAGCTGCTGCACTCAGCACGGGCCATGCGGGCTACAGCACTTTATTCATGTGCTTTTTTGGATTGGGCAGTTTACCTGCATTGGCTGCGCTGAGCTTTTGGGGTTACCGGATCAATAGGCAGGTGCGCCATCAATTTAAAAAGGCAGCGCCATTCTTTATGCTGGCACTGGGCATTGTACTGGTGCTTCGGGGACTTGATCTTAATATTCCTTTTATCAGCCCTGTGTTGCCAAGGGTACCCGGTAACCCTGCTTCCTGTCATTGAGTTGGTTCCAAAGACCCGAGTGTAACGGTAACCACCGTGCCTTTATTGAGCTCGCTTTCCAACCTGATGTCGCCGTGCAATAATTCAACATATCTCCTAACGATGTGCAAGCCCAGGCCGGTGCCCTCAATATTCACTACATTCCGCGCCCTGAAGAAACTGCTGAACAAGTGGAGCTGATCTTCGGCAGCTATGCCTATACCTTCATCTTTTACAGATACAATCAGTTTGTCGTCCTTACTCAAAACCTGCAGCCTGATGGGAGTTCCTTCAGGGGAGAACTTGCTGGCATTGGAAAGGAGGTTGATGAGTATATTTTTCAGCAGGCGGTGATCGGTGGTAAAGAAGTTGGCGCCTTCACAGGAACTGTGGATGAGCTGCCCCGGTTTTAATATCAGGTTCATTTCATCGACTACTTCAGCCAGGAATTCAGATACATTAAACAAAATGGGTTCGGCCCTGATGCGGCCTTCTTCCAATTTGCCCAGGGAGAGGAAATCTTCGAGCAATACATTCAGGTGTTTAACAGAATCCCTGATGCGTTTGATGTGCTTATCGCGCTTGTCCTGGTCTTCGGTGGTGGTGTATTTGGCGATCAATGCAGCGGAGGATAAGACAGTGCTGAGGGGGGTGCGGAATTCATGGGAAGCCATGGAGACAAATCTTGATTTGATCTCATTGAGTTCTTTTTCTTTGTTGAGGGCTTCACTTAATTCTGTTTGGGACCGTTCGAGTTCCTGCAAGGCTTCGCGGAGAATGAGGGTGCGGTCTTCTACTTTGGTTTCCAGTTCGGCATTTAATTTACGCATGTCGGCAGTAATTTGTTCGAGCTGGGTTTTCTGATCGAGCAATTCCTGTTCTGCTTTTTTGCGGCTGGTAATGTCTACCAGAAAGGCGATTACAAAGTGTTCGTCTTTTTGCTGGTAATGGCTGAGGCTTACTTCAACGGGGAATTCGCGGCCACTTTTTGTTTTGGCATAGAGATCGCGACCATGGCCCATGGTACGGTTGGAAGGATGTTTGTAAAAGCCCTGGCGGTATTGCTCATGGCCAGTATGGAACCGGCTGGGTATCAATGTTTCGATGGGTTGTCCGAGGAGTTCATCTCTTTCATATTCAAATAGGCGGGCTGCTGCAGGGTTGACCAATACAATCTTTCCTTGCTGGTTGGTAAGGATGATGCCTTCTGTAGCATGTTCAAACAAGGCGTTGACCTGTCGTTCGTCTGACTCCATGGAATGGTATAATTTATTCACCTTTTTTCCTGAAAATTAAGACAAAGTTCAGGACGCTTTACAAAAATGCGCTATGTCTTTCAACCGATAAGGACAATGTGCTGCCAGGCAGCCAGCATTCCTGGCTGAACAAATTCCACATCACCACCTGTCTTCAGCACTTTTTCCATGATATCGTCGATCACTTCTTCGCTGTTGAAAGGATAATCTTCTTCCACGAGC
>CBIHOV010000098.1:0-4456 GCA_966211765.1 uncultured Paraflavitalea sp. | reverse complement strand
GCTTACGATCTCAGCGATGCTGATGCCAGGCTTCACGTGGTCCAGCGCCTGGCGGAAGCAGGCAAAGGCTTTATCGAACTGCCCCCGCTCCACGTTTACTTCCCCCATGGCAGACCAGATGCTCAGCGATTCAATGGAGTCATACTTATACTTCAGGCTGTCTTTATTGACGCAGGCCAGCGCCTCTTTAAACAGCGACATGGCCTTATCATAATTCCTGTAATGTTTGAAATAGACCTCGGTAGCCATGGTATTGAGCAACTGCTTGCGACTCAGGGGGCGGCGTTCTACTGCCAGGGCCTGCCGGAAATTTTTGATGGCCTGATCGTAATTGCCTTTATGCATCTCCATTTCTGCCCCGATGCCATAGAAAGTGCCCTGGTAAGCGGTAAGTCTGTTGATGCCCACCTGACTGAGCTGGCTTTTTAATAGCGCATCTGCCTGATCATATGCTTTTAAACGGATATGCGAATTCACCTGCCACACAAAACTACTGAGTGCATAGGAAATGGTTACAGCACTATCATCTGCGTCGATGGCGCGTGGCAAATACAGGAAAGCTTTGGCATTACATTCTTCGGAATAACCGATGGCATGATAGTAATCGCCCAGGTCAAAAAAATACTGGGCCCTGTCAAATAAGGCGTACAAGGCCGACCGGTCAATATAATTGAGCCGCCTGCTGGTAGCAATACAGCTATCGAGCGCCTTCATCCTTTCCGGCACATTGTTCATCCCCCGGTAAGCCACGGATATGTAATAATTGATCCTCAACAATTCCCGCTCATTCATGGCCGGGTTGTTGGGTATGCGCTTAATAAGCGCCTCTGCCTGACTGAGGTACCTGATTACGCCAAGGTCATTGCCCTCCCTGGAATAAGTGGCGGCGATGGCCCGCAACAAAAGTACCTGCGTGGAATCCTGACTGAAGCCGCAGGGGGCCATCTTTTTTTCTATTTGACGCAACTGCTCCCTGGTTTCCGCCGGAGAGAACGGAAACGGGTAATGATCCTTTAAATAATTGATCTGCTGCCAAAGAGAATCCCTGACGGGACACTGGCCCTTTAGCCATACCACCAGCAACAGGCTACCAATAAGCAGGAAGACTTTCTTTAACATGGCTGTTAAAGTTAGTCAATATAAAACACAAAGTCCCGGCATACAGCCCGTAAACAGACTGATTTGCCAGGACTTTTTACTATTCGCCTTTAACTGTAAATGCCAATTACATGGTAGGAGGCGGTGGGGGCGGTGGTGTAGGCGGATCGATCTGATCGCCGCTGCCATCTCTGGCCGCCATTGCAGTAGCCGATGTGGTTTGCGTACCCGCCTTCAGTATCGTGGGAGGGGGGGTAACATACACATGCAAAGTAAAGTCTTTACAATTGGGCAGTTTACTGGGTACTTCTGTCCATTCAAAAAGAACGGAATATTTCTTAACCTTGATCACATTATATGCGGTAATAAAACCGATATAATACCCTTCTATTGCTTCCTTGCGGTGAAGGATGGAGGGGTCGAAAATAATGTTCTTGAATTCTACATCAAACCATTTGGCGTAGCCCTTGGGAGCGGGTGGCGCAATTTTGCCTGGCTGCGCCTCTGCTGCGGTTAATCCATTAGTACTCATAAACCTGATTTTAAAGTGAACAATTGGAGATTTGCTATATCGGGCAGCATCCTTATAAATAGCACCACCAGGGCAGGTTATGTAGGTTACCTGTTGGCTTCATTACAGGGATGGCTGATAATTCAGGGAAGCATCGTTCCATAAGGGAAGGAATAAGCATACATCAAAAGATAAGTACAGTACTGTTTCTTTCTGGGATATTGTGTGCTTTGTACAAGCTTTTGTCGTAATTCATCGAATAAAGGGAAACAAAATGCCGATGCTTTCTTGTCAATTGGATTTGCTGGCTAAGGATTAGGTCGGGGGCTTGACCATTAAAAAGTGAAAGTAGTAAAAAAAGCAGGGCTAAAAAAAACATTTCAACCTGTTTCCCTTTGACAACAATACACGACTATTATTTACCGATCCTGTTTTTGTTTCCTCCCTTGCACCTTTCCTTCATCAAGGCTTTCGATTATCAAGCAATACCTGTGTGCATTATTTTCCTGCCGCAATCTGCAGCACGGGCTTCCCATACTAAACCCTGCCATCCTTTGTTACATTAAAACTGAACACATATGGCAAACAAGTTAACGATTGAACCTGAAAAACTGGTCGTGCTGCGCAAGCAAACACACCTGCTACTCTTGCAGAACCCCAATTATTTTGGCACGCTTACCGATAAGGTCATTGCCAAGAAGTTCCAACCGGTATTGGACCTGGGAAGCAGCAAACAACATTATGAAGAACTGGAATGTATTGACTACAAACCGGAAACGGCCAGACTGGGAGCGGTTATCAAACTGAAACAACCAGGCGGTTATTCAGGTAGCCCCTGTACAGGAGGCAGCCGCGAATACGTACGCTTCTTTGTTGATTATGACAACAACGGTACCTGGACAGATGAAGGCCTTGCCGAGCTGGGCGTATACGATCGCCCTTTTACAGAGGCCTTGTGCTACCATGTGGAGATCAACCTCAATGCGGATAAGGTGAGCTGTTGCCGCAGCAAGGCGGTACTGCCCAGGGTGAGGGCCATCCTTTCCTGGAACATCATCCCTACAGCAGGCGACCCCAACTTTCCCTTCGTATGGGGCGACGTACACGAATCATTTATACAGATACAACCCAGCAACAGCATCTGGTGTTATATCCTGGGATCACTGGAAAAGAATCCCAAATACAAGCTGGCTCCGGAGTTCTATACACCTGAGTTTGAAAAGCAATTCCTGCCTGACCTAAAGGAAAAGGTAAAATTCGTAAAGCCCCTGGCAGAACTCACTACATCGGCCGTTGATCTGAAAAGACAATACGGCGCCGAAGTACACGAAGGCCGTATTGCACTCAAGACCATTCATGAGCTTTCTAAGAAATCATCACTCGACAACAATACGGTGCTGACTTCCCTCCTGCCCAACTTTAACCTGGCCGAGATCTTTGGCCTGTATGAAAAAACAAAGTTCAATACAGATTTTGAAGAGCTGCATTGTGTAAGCCTTAACCGGGATATGGACACCTTGCACGCTTCCATCCAGATAAAAAGGAAGACGGGCTACAATGGCGACCTCTGCAGCAAGGGAGGCAAAGAATATGTGGCTTTCTATATGGACTTTGGTACCGGCTGGGAATACATGGGCACCCAATCCTGCAGCGTGCATGATATACCCGACAATCCCGCCGGCGGTTTGTGGTACAATATTTCCCAGGGAGTAAAGCTCGACAAGTACCGCAAACAGTGGTGCCAGGTAGGAAAAGCCAAAGTAAAAGGCATCCTTTCGTACAACCTCCTTCCTACACCCGGCGATCCTGAATTTACCGCGCCCTGGGGCGATTGGGAAGAATGCAACGTGGAAATAAAACCATTGCCCAAAGGGGTGAGTACCGGTCTGACCACCGTTGTACTGGAAAAAGCAGGCGGTATGGTAGTCGTGGACATCAATGATGGTACCGGCCTGGCCACTACCGGATCGGCCGGTTCATTGGGTGGAGCACTGAACAGTCCGTTCTATGGCACCATCGAGCTGATTGGTCATATTTTCTATGCAGCGCCTGGCATGGAATACCGCTTCCTGGTAACCCGGCCCGGTGAAACAGAAAAACCATTGCTGGATCAGCAAACCATCACCACTGTCAATAGCGGCGGCGGCTTCCTCGATACCCCGCTGGATCCCGATGGCGATGGATGGATACCTTACCTGGAAACCTCCTCACTCAATATTGTAGCCGATCTGTTGGGCCGCTATGGCGCCTATATTCCAGGCAAGCACGTAATACGCATACAGGCCAGAAGTGGAGCTACGATATACGACGACCCGAATGGCTCCGTAACACTGATGGTGGATAACAAAGCACCTGATGTACAGATCCATATTATTACGGGCGGCGGAGATTGTGCCGACTTTACTTCCGGCACCAGTATCAGCGGCACCTATTCCATGCTGGATGATCATGCAGGTTCCTTCTCCATCAGCGTAACGCCCAATAAAGGCGCCACCGTTAATGTAGATGGCACCGGAGGCAGCGGCCTCAGCTATGCCGGCGGCACTTTACCTGCCACAGGCAAGAGCGGCACTTTCGTGATCAGCACGGCCGGTGTACCCAAGTGCGGTTACAATGTACGCATCGATGCTTACGACAGGACCATTGTAAACTCCCATGGCATTGGGCTTTACAACAACGACATACAGGGCTTCTGTTTGAGAGCAGCCAATTAGTTAGATAGCAACTAACAGGAAAAGCAACACCCGGTTGATAGCAGCAAGCCTGCCGTCACCGGGTGTTTGTTTAGGGTAAAAAAAGAGGCCGTCTCAAAAGTAATTGAGGCGGCCTTTTGTTTTGTGTTAGAGG
>CBIHOV010000097.1:0-5710 GCA_966211765.1 uncultured Paraflavitalea sp. | reverse complement strand
ACAAACGTACATGTTTCGCCCGCGTTTGTCATTTCGAACGGCGCGACGCGCTGTGAGAAATCCCGCGGAGCGGGACAAGTTCTGCTATCGAAGCAAGCGCCTCGAATCAAACGTGTATTCTTCTGTATTCTGTATTCTATATTCTGTATTCTCTTATTTGTGCCTTTATGCCTGGTTCCCTGATTCTGCCCCCTGCGCCCCATCATTTAACACTCCTGCTGGCGAATAATGCGTACCTTTGCGCGTTGGCAGTAGCTGTATTGGCCTGACTGTCACTCAACTATCCATCATGCCCAAAGTAACATACAATAACAAGAGCAAACCATTTTACCAAACCATCAAAGCAGGTGTAGACCAATACTTTGCAGGTAAAAAGGTAAAGCCCACCGGCAACTGGAAACTGTACAGTAAATCCATTATCCTTATCTCCTCGGCCGTAGCCATTTACACATCCCTGCTGCTGTTCACCTTACCCGCAGTAATAAGCATTGTACTGTGCTGCTTACTGGGCCTCCTGTTGGCCAGTATCGGCTTTAATGTCATGCACGATGCCTGCCATGGCAGTTACTCCAGCAAAAAGTGGATCAACAACATCATGGGCCTCACCCTCAACGCCCTCGGTGGCAATGCCTTCATCTGGAAATTCAAACACAATATCATCCACCACACCTACACCAATGTAGACGGTGTGGATGACGACATCAATAAAAGCCCCCTCATGCGCATGTGCGCCTCCCAGAAATGGGTGCCGGCACACCGCTTCCAGCACATTTACGTGCTGCCCGTATACGCCATTTCCTCCCTGGCCTGGGTGCTGATGCTCGATTTCGACAAATACTTCAAAAGAAAGATCGTAGACACACCCCTGCAAAAAATGGATAGGAGAGAGCATTTCATCTTCTGGATCAGCAAGGTATTGTACGTACTGTTCTATATCCTCATCCCCGCACTCGTGGTGGGCTGGGTGCCCTGGCTTATCGGATTCGTGAGCATGCACATTGTGATGGGTATCACCCTGGCCATCGTATTCCAGCTGGCCCATGTGGTAGAAGATACAGCTTTCGAACACGTGGAGGCAAATGATCAGCTGCAGATTGAAAATGAGTGGGCCATTCACCAGGTAGTCACCACCGCCAATTTTGCGAGAAAGAACAAGATCATCTCCTGGCTTACCGGCGGGCTCAACTTCCAGGTAGAGCACCACCTCTTTCCCCGCATTAGCCATGTGCACTATCCTGCCATCAGCGCCATCGTACAAAGGGCCTGCCTGCAGTACAATATCGCTTACAATGAGTTTCCCACCATGAGCAAGGCCGTCGTGTCACATTTCAAAACCATGCGCCAATTGGGCCGTAAACCCCATTAGCAGCCATACACGGAGGTCAAAAGACAAAGAATTAAATCATTACAAAGCATAAATAAGAAAGTCCCCGGATTCAATCCGGGGACTTTCTTATTTATGATAATGCTATCATAGTACTACCACCTGGTATTGCGGGTGCCACCGCCACCGCCGAAATTCCTGCCGCCACCGCCGCCGCTTTCAGACCTTGGCTTGGCAACAGATACAGAAATGGTCCTGCCTTCCACCTCACGGCCAGAAAGCTTGGCAATGGCTTGTTCAGCCTCTGCAGCCTGTGGCATTTCTACAAATCCAAAACCCCTGGATTTGCCGGTAACCCTGTCGGTTACTACCTTGGCAGAAGTGACTTCACCAAAGGCCGCAAATAACGCATTCAGGTCTTCATCGGAAACGTGAAAACCGAGGTTTGAAACATACATGTTCATACTGTAATATTAAAGTGTTTAAAATAACTGAGGCAAAAACAATAAAAAGTAGCAGCGACTAAAATTATGCGGGGGAATGAGAGAAGCAAAAAAATGGTCAATTACTGAATGATACTTAATGTTGTAAATGTCAATTGTATACGTAAGGTAACCATTATAAAACATACCGCCAATTATATTAATAGGCTGAAATTCCGGCCCGTAGCGGCCTCCACGGCATCAACGCACAAATTTAATTCGCCCGTTTGGTTATATTGGTGTAGCTTTAGTAACATCCATATGACTTCTTATATATCCTGATCTGTCCTGCCTGCCCCCACTTCAGTTCCTGCATATGATTAGTCTTGCACCGCCCAAAAAAATGTAACAGTATGCGCATCTTCGTTGGCAATTTAAGCGAGCTGGCTACGGCCGATCATCTATCCAGCCTGTTTGTAAAATTCGGAGAAGTATTGTCCGTATACATTATGCCCGATGAGTTCAGTGGCCATTCCCTCGGTTATGGCTTTGTGGAAATGGACAATGTGGCCGGCGCCATCGCCGTTTCAGAACTCGATAGCTGCCGGTTCATGAACCGCTATATGGATGTGAATGAATGCTGATCCTGATGCAGGGCATCAATAATGAGGGTAAGCCGGTACTTCACGTACACTGATCTTTTTTCCGTCGATCATCGTCTGGTCCAGCGTAATAATAGCCTGCCGGGCCTGGGTTTCTACAGGCATATCCACAATCGCATGCCCTTTCGAACGGCCATTGAGCTTGTCTTTGATCACTTCCGCTGCATCTACAATTCCAAAAGCCGCAAATAGCTTCCTGATATCTGAATCAATGACGTTCAGGCTAAGATTGTGTACCTGTATATTCATACTTTAAAATGTTTGGTGGGTTGTCAGGGTAAGTATCTTAAAACAATGGATAGCAACAATTGGTTTAGTAGTCTTCGTACATATATTGTTCCCGAAGCCAGTTGAACACACCCATCTCACTTTTGATCGTAGCTGGCAGCTCTTTCAGCATCAGGGTTTCAAGTTTGCGACCCTGATCAAGCGTCAGTTTACCGATCGATTCCCCGAAATAATTGATGATGTACAATACCTGGAGGCCATTGAATGGGTCAAACATACGGCGACCGGGGCTCCCCGTAAACGCGGCGCCCACCGGAGCTGTAAGCCAATGGTAATGATTACCAGCCAGGTGTTCTTTGAGAAAGGACATAATTGTTGTTTATAGTTGAACACCGGCCACTGATCAAGAAAGTAAAAAGGAGGTCTGCTACTGTTTGAAAAAATCAACCGGGATTGCGGCTAAAGGTAACCTTTTAGCGCCAATCCCGGCTTTTTATTTGAAATGCGAAAGGGCTTCCCTATACCTGCACACCCGCCCTGGCCAGCCGGTAAAGTGCCACTTGCTGCTGCTGTTCGAACACGAAATTCCCCGAATTCAGCCGCCAGTTTGTATACAGTGGAAAACGATACTGTTGATTATTGTCGTCAACCGCTTGCTGCGCCGTTTGAAGACCGGGATAATTGGGGTCCGTTGTCTCAACAGTGGCCTCAAACTGTGCCCCATACGCAAATAAACCGTAGTTGACACCCGGATAATCCCCGGGCACCGTATTCCCGTAGAGCTGGAGATTCAACCAGTCCACATTGTCATTGACCGAAGCTGCATTCAGGTTGTCGCCTGTAACCGGTGAAATAGTAAGGTAATAATGCTTGTTGTTTTCCCGCTCCAATTGGTTGAATTGCGCGCGGATCGCATACAGTAGCAAGCCCATTTGAGCAGCACTAACCGCCCCGGAAATTGGCGGTTCCCAATCAAAATCAAATCCATCCAGTCCATAACCCACAATCGCAATGGCCAGGTTCCGCGCAAATGCCCCTGCACACTGCGCATCATTAAGGCCAGGTACCGTGAAGATATTCGACAAAGTGGCCGGATTTCCCCAGTTCAGCGTAAACAAGAACTTAATAGCCGGATGCTGCGCCCGCGCATCACGGATAATAAATTGCAGGTAATCCTTATTGGTATAGCCACCCGGATGCGCAGGAACAGGTGTGGCAGGTTCGCCCATCGTAAGCGTGTAAGCCGCCGCTCCCGCATTATTGGGTATCGTTGTGGCAAAACAAATATGCAGGATGTCTATCGACTGATAGACCTTGTTCCGGATCAACGACTGGTAACAACTGTCATTGTCATAATAATTAGTGCCGGGAAGAAAATCATCATTGAGGAATATCCACGCATTGACGAGGCGGGGAACTGGTGCAACATTTTCCATTGTACTTTTTTTTGAAAGTGATTGAATGGGGTATTCATGTTGAGTACCGGAAAATTGTTGAACCAAATCTATTCCCTTTAACGGGCAATAGCAAGCGTAGAATTACCTGATAGGCGAGCCATCCCTTTCGCATTAGTGAAAAGGCGCCTGCTTACCCCGGCCTGTCCACCCACCGGATATTCCCCCGCTTCAAAATGCACAACCGGTTGCACAGCAATTTTGCGAAAGAGTCCAGTAAATTCGATGCCGTATAAAAGCGACTAAACCTGCTTTTGTGCTATTACAGAATCAAAGAGCAGCATTTAACCTTATGTTTAAGAATATTCTGGCAGCGTATGGCCTGGAGCTTGGTGACGTTTTTATGCAGGAATTTGGCATGGGCCTTATCAATAAAACCTGGAAAGTAGAAAAAAATGACCACACAGCTTCTTATATCCTTCAAAAGATCAACCACCTGGTATTTAAGCGGCCCGATGATATAGCTTTCAATGTATCCTATATCGCCCGGTACCTGCAGCAACACCACCCCGGTTATTTGTTTATTACACCCCTTCCCACCATCGATGGAAAAGAGTTGTATTACGAAGAGCAGCTTGGATATTTCAGGATGGCGCCCTTCCTCGAAAATTCCTGTACCATCAATACCGTCAACACACCCAGGCAGGCTTATGAAGCAGCCCGTCAGTTTGGCCAGTTTACCAGTTTATGCGCCCGCCTCGATCCGGCCAAACTGAAGATCACCATTCCCGATTTTCACAACCTGCCCTTCCGCTACCAGCAGTTCAGGCAGGCGCTGGAGCAGGGGAATAAAGACCGGCGTGCTGAAACACAAGACCTCATTGGGTTTTTACAGGCCCATGCCGGCATCATGACCACCTATTCCGATATCCTGCAAAACAAGACGTTTGGCATACGCGTTACCCACCACGATACCAAGATCAGCAATGTATTGTTTGATGCCGGCGACAATGGCCTCTGTGTGATCGATCTCGACACCCTCATGCCGGGCTATTTTATCAGCGATGTGGGCGATATGATGCGCACCTACTTATGCCCCGTAAACGAGGAAGAGACCGACATGAGTGCTATTACCGTACGCGAAGATTATTTCCAGTCCATCGTCACCGGGTACTTGTCCGCCATGAAGCCCTTGCTCAGCCGCGATGAAAAACATCATTTTGTATATGCCGGCAAATTCATGATCTATATGCAGGCCCTGCGGTTTTTGACAGACTATCTCAACAATGATGTGTACTACTCGCCACGCTACGAGCGCCACAATGCCGTACGGGCCGAAAACCAGGTAGTGCTCCTGCAAAAACTGCTCGACAAAGAACCCGTCCTCAATGGCATCGTTACCGATGCCTTGTACGCTACTGTTCATGGCATGTGATGGTCAAGGTTTATCCCGCTCCGCGGAGCCTGTCCTGCTCCACCCTGCGGGGACGAGCCTGTCGAAGGGTTATCGAAGGGTTATCGAAGGGTGGGTCGAAGGGTGGGTCGCCCTTCCGGGGCGGCTCACCCTGAGCTGGTCGAAGGGAAATTAATATCAATAAATTCATTTGCCTGTAGAGCTTGTCCCGCAACAGGCGGGAGGCAATCCTCTACGTCGTTGTGATCCAAGAAGTCTGTAAAGGT
>CBIHOV010000096.1:0-6285 GCA_966211765.1 uncultured Paraflavitalea sp. | reverse complement strand
CATCAACAAGGAGTTCAGCACCAAGCATAAACGAAGAATCATCAGAGGCCAGGAAAACTGCTGTTTTACCAATGTCAGCTGGTTGCCCGATCCTGCCTGTTGGCATAACACTTGCAAAGTGTGTTTTTACAGCTTCAATTTGTTCTGCGGGAATAAACTTTTCAAATGCCGGTGTATCTGTTGTACCGGGTGTTATTACATTTACCCTGATCTTTCTATCTAAAAGATCGCTTGAAAATCCTTTTGCCAAATAGATAACAGCCGCTTTTGCAGCGCCATAAAGCGCAAAATTTGCATATGCCCGGTGGGCTGCATTTGACCCAATCAAAATAACAGAGCCACCGTCATTCATATAGGGCAATGCTTTTTGAACAGTGAAGTAAACACCCTTAAGGTTCAAATCAATTGCCTTGTCGAAGTCTGCTTCGCTGGTAGTTGCCACAGTTCCTACAGTTCCAGCACCCGCATTGGCTACAACCACGTCTATTTTACCAAATTTTTCAGACGTTTCTTTAAACACGCTTTCCAGGTCGGCAACGCTGGTCACATCGGCATTGATGGCTATAAAATTATCTCCAAGTTGCGCCACAGAACTATCTAAGGTTTTCTGATTTCTGCCTACAATAACTCCTTTCGCACCTTCAGTTTTAAATGCCTGGGCAATGCCAAATCCAATGCCGCTATTACCACCTGTAATAATTACTACTTTGCTTTTTAATCGGCTCATTTTTAATCTATTATATGTTTGTTTCACAAAGTTACCATCAATAGTTTACTTTTGTAACCATTACAGTGTATTGTAGTTACCATCAGGTAACCATAAAATTTAAAAAGCATGAAAGACGACAGGTTTTGCAATTCGAATTGCCCATTTACAAGAGCTATTGGCACTATTGGAAATAAATGGAAGCCGATAATTATAAATGTAATTGGCGCCCGTACCATTCGTTTTGGTCAGTTAGATGCCATAGTACCACACATTTCAAGGAAAGTATTGACCGAACAGTTAAAAGAGTTGGAAGAAGATGGACTGTTGGAAAGATTGGCCTATAAGGAATTACCACCAAGGGTAGAATATAGGTTGTCTGAAAAAGGCCTGGCATTTTTGCCGATTTTAGAAAGCATAAAAGAATGGAATTCAAAATATGAGACAGCTCCCATGCCCAAAGAGACTGGTTACAAGTGGGGTAAATGATGACAGATATTCCTTCCGCTAATCGAGATCTCTGTACTCCTTAGGTGTCACACCCACCTTTTGCTTAAACAGGCGGGTAAAATGTTGCTGGTATTTAAAACCGAGCTCAGCAGCTATTTCATGGATAGATTTATCGCGATCAAAGATCTTCCCTTTCGCCTCATCGATCACTCTTGATTGAATATAATCCAATGCGGTGTTACCAGACTCCTTTTTAATGAGGTCACCAAAATAGTTAGGCGATATATGCAGTTGCCCGGCACAATAGGCTACTGTCGGCAAACCCAGTGTCTGGCCCAAGCCGGATTTGAAATAATCATTCAGCAGATTTTCAAAGCGCACCAGGATGCCCTTATTGACATGGCTCCTGGTAATAAACTGCCTGTCATAGAACCGCATGCAGTAATTTAAAAGGAGCTCTATATTCGAAACGATAAGTGTTTTGCTGTGCTTATCAATATTGAGGTCTATCTCCGTTTCGATCTTTTGAAGGCAATCGTTGATCGTTGCCCTTTCTTTTTTGGATAAATGCAAAGCCTCATTGATCTCATAAGAAAAGAATGAATAATCTTTGATGTGTTTCCCCAGCTGTGTACCGGCGATCAGGTCGGGATGGAACACCAGCGCCCTTCCCCAGGGTTTGATGACCTGGCCCTTGCTGTCGATCCCATATACTTGTCCCGGTGATATGAATACCAAAGTACCATCTTCATAGTCATAAGGCTGGCACCCATACCGCATATCTCCGCACTTGATGTATTTCAGGAAAATGGCATAAACCCCCATATACCTGCGGAAGTATTGGTAGGTTGGCATTTCATCGAAATTCACCACAGTGACCAATGGATGCCGTGTATCTACCCCCATCGCATCATTGTACTGTTTTACAGTATCGATCCTTTCAAACTGTTCCATAGCCCCATGTTTTATACAAATTTAGCGAACTGATGGGCGTAATAGGTCCCATTGCCGCCAATTCAGTAAAACTGGTAAATACTTCTATATCCTATATACATGCGGAAAGACAGTAACGGCGAAATTTGTAAAACAATAGATCAGCACAACAATGGGTAAAAAAGGACTTCTTCAATGGCCGCTGCTTTTTGTCTTCACAATAACTACCAGTACAATGAATGCACAGAATAAAATCAGCAAGGCTACCGCTTTAAATGAACACCAGCAAAGCATGGCGGCTATCGCGGCCCTGACCGCTACCGGCGACATACCACAACTAAAGACCGCACTCAACACAGGATTGGACGCAGGCCTCACCGTCAATGAAATAAAGGAGGCACTGGTACAGCTGTATGCTTATTGCGGCTTCCCAAGAAGCCTGAATGCGATTAATACCCTGATGTCCGTCCTGGACGAACGAAAAACCAGGGGGATCAATGATGTGGAAGGGAAAGACGCTGCACCCATCGCCACTACCGCTGACAAATACGGCACCGGAAAACGGACACTGCAGCAATTGACTGGCAAAGAAGAAAATGGACCGAAGACCGGTGCCAATGCCTTTGCTCCCATTATCGATACCTTTTTGAAGGAACATTTGTTTGCGGATATATTCAGCCGTGATGTATTGGATTATCGTCAGCGCGAGTGGGTGACCATTTCCGCCCTGGCAGCCATGACCGGCGTAGAGCCCCAATTACAGGCCCACCTGGCCATGGGTAAGAACACAGGCATTACCGAACCGCAACTGAAAGAGCTTGCGGAGTTGATCGAAAAATATGTCGGCAGGGCCCAAGCCAATACTTTGAGGAAATTGATAGCGCAGCCCGTATTACCCATCACCCAGCCCGATAGGATGGTAAGGATCTCCGAGATCGAAATTCTCCCTGAATACCTGGAAGAATACAAAACCATTCTCGAAAAGGAATCGGCAGCATCTGTAAAGATCGAGCCCGGGGTTATTGCTATTTACCCGATGTACCAGAAGGAAAACCCCGGCCAGATAAGGATATTGGAGATCTACGCCAACCAGGCGGCTTATAGGTCCCATTTGAAGACACCACATTTTCTGCATTATAAAACCGCCACACTGAAAATGGTCAGGTCCCTAAAACTGGTGGATATGGAGGCAATCGATCCGGAGACCATGAACCTGGTATTCAAAAAGCTAAGGACCGAATAGCGCCGGGCAACGTACAATAGGAAGTATTTAAATATTAAAAAACCATAGCAGGATGAAAACAAGTAACAACACCATACTAATTACCGGCGGCGCAAGTGGGATAGGGCTCGCGATAGCGCATAAATTCCTCGAAAATGGCAACACCGTTATCATTTGTGGCAGAAGAGCAGATAAGCTGGCAGCAGTAAAAAGCAGGTTCCCTGAACTGCACACCAGGGTGGCCGATATCAGCAACCCTGATGACAGGATTAAACTCCGTGATTGGGTTATTGCTAATTTTCCCGGTCTTAATATCCTGGTGAACAATGCGGGAATTCAACACACTTTTTTTCTAAAACAGGAGAACAGCATCGGGGCGATAACCAGTGAAGTGACCACCAATCTCATTTCACCTATACACCTTACAAACCTGTTTGTCCCCCAATTGACCAAACAGGAAGAAGCGGCTATTGTCAACATTACTTCCGGGCTTGCATATATTCCTGTCGCAGCGACGGCGGTATACTGCGCTACCAAGGCCGCCCTTCATTCGTTTACCCTGTCCGCACGGCATCAATTAAAAGACACATCGATCAAAGTCTTTGAAATAGCGCCCCCCATTGTAGACACCGAACTCGGGCACGACGGCTCACACAAGGAGCGGGAGGTCGAGGGCATCTCGCCTACGCAAGTAGCTTCCGAAACATGGCTGGCGGTACAGAACGATCAATTCGAACTGGCCATTGGTATGGCCCAAAACCTTTACCGTGCTGCGCACAGTGACAAGGCTGATATGGTGTTTAACCAGGTCAATCGATAGCCAAAAGCTTACGGGAACAGCAACTTCTTGAAGGAGAGATGGAAATCAACGATAAATAAGTGGCCCCGCTCTCTCGAACGGGGCCACCTCATAGGAATATGAGGTCAATACAGGAAGGAAGTATTCATTCCTGTATGCATGCAGATCTTGAAAAACAAACTGCATAACCGTTAGATCTTAGCAGTTAAGACCAACGCCCTTGTTCCGGCCAAATCCTAGTGTTCTTTGTAATAGAAGGAGGTTCCTCCTATACAGGTCCCTGATTAAAGTCCCACTATTTTTTACCCAGTTCCTGCGCCAAACCGATCAGCAATCCGTCTTTTGCCCGAATATAGCAAAGCCGGTAGGAGTCCTCGTACTGAACCACTTCGCCAACGAGCTGAGCACCATGCCCGATGAGCCTCGATACCAGCTCGTCAATATCTTCAACGGTGAACATAACGCGCAAATAACCGAGCGCATTCACAGGAGCAGCCCTGTGATCGGAGATAGTAGCTGGAGTTATGAATCGTGACAGCTCAAGCCGGCTATGTCCGTCAGGGGTAACCATCATAGCAATCTCTACGTGCTGAGCGCCCAGTCCGGTAACGCGGCCAGCCCATGCTCCTTCCACCGAGCCCCGCCCTTCAAGCTTCAAGCCTATCTCTGTGAAAAAAGAGATAGCCTCATCGAGCGATTCTACAACGATCCCGACATTGTCCATGCGCAGTAATTTATTTGTTGCCATCGTTTTGTTTTTTAATGATAGCCATCATTTCTAATTGAACTTCATTCAGGTAAGTGTATGTCTAAACAGCGCTTTTACTAATGTTACATTGCGCAATGAGTGCATACATCAGATACCTTTATCCCTTTTCAAATTTATAAGATCTTATTCGTTTATGACAATGCTTTGGTTAATTACCCCCGCACAATGTCGGAATTGCACCCCAGGTGGCTGGCTGGTCTGCTTTAAATTTGGACAATCATTAAACAAGTAACAATCCAAAAAATGAGAAAGATTAGAATTTTCGAACATACCTCCCTCGATGGTGTTATTGAGCACGATAAAAACTATGCGTACGGTGGATGGACCGCGCCCTATCGTACCCCTGCCGGGATGGCGATGCTGCTTGAAGTATATGGTACAGGGTTCGACATGCTGCTTGGCCGCAACACCTACGATGAGTTTTTGGGATTTTGGCCAAATGCCGGAGACTTTCCGATGGCCAATGCCATCAATGCCGCAACAAAATACGTAGTCACCCACAAGCCAGAGAGCCTTGAATGGGGACCAGTAAAAGGCTTGGGCGGGAACATCATAGAGGAGATTCGCAACCTCAGGTCGACAGACGGCCCTGATCTGATTATTACCGGAAGTATATCACTAACATCTGTGCTGCTCGACGCGGGATTGATAGATGAGGTTATCCTGATCGTTTACCCGGTATTACTGGGCCGGGGCAAACGCCTTCTTTCAGACAGCTTTGACGCCCGCAAACTCGAATTGGTGAGCACCGCATCCACGCCAACAGGAGTGCTGCTGAATAGGTACCGCCACCTGGGACCGCTGAAAGGCTGATGAGCATCGATGTGACAAACAAATACATTAAACCGTCTTATAACAAATAGGGGACAATCAGCGAGATATATAGGGGCCTTCAATCAGTGATAAAAAATAGCCCCGCTCTCACGAACGGGGCCACTCATAGGAATATTAGGTCAATACAGGTGGTTGCATTCATTCCTGTATATACTTACCATACATGTAAACGTTGAAAAACAGACTACATAACCGTTAGATCATAACAGCTAAAGCCCGGGTCCTTTGTCCCGGCCAAATCCTGCCTTTCATTCTGCTGCACATGACCCTTGTAAAATTGCCCGGTGGCTGGCTCACCTAAGCCTTTCATAGATCACAGCGGCTAAATAAAAACCAGTGGCAATAGCCCTCAGCCGGTAGCCATCAACAAAATTGAAAATAGCTAAGACCTTAAAGCTAACTGCTAACCCAACCGCTAATAGCTGATACCTAAAACCTAACTGCTAACCGCTAAGAGCTAATACCTAACCACTAGCAGCTATTCCAAACGCCTCAATGCGTGTTGCACAACACTTCCTCATACATCAACCGTGCTTAGGGGCCCCGTCCACACAGTCGATCAGCATTTTTAT
>CBIHOV010000095.1:0-6857 GCA_966211765.1 uncultured Paraflavitalea sp. | reverse complement strand
CTCACCAGTCTATTTATAGAACAGGGCAATGCCTGGAGAAAAAAATATACCCTTACGCACAACACCGATGACCTGCGCAGGGCCACCGAGATCTATAAAGCAGCTGACAGGCTGGTAAACCGTATTAAAGGCGAGCAGGCCAATCTCAACTCCAAGTTGTTTTGGCGCAGCAACAGTCATGGATTGTATGAACATGCGCTGGAAGCCTGCTATACTTCCGGCAATATGGAAGATGCTTTTTATTTCTTTGAGAAAAGCAGGGCAGTATTGTTGAATGATCAACTGGCCGACCAACGCTGGATGGGTGAGCAGGATATCCTGCAGCAAACGCAGGCCATGAAAACGATCAGTACCCTGAACAGGGCGCTGGATGACGCAAAGCTCACACCGGCCAAACGCGTTAAAATGGAGGACGAAAGAACTGCCAATCAGCAGTTGCTGACCAGGCTCACCAATACGATCAAAACCCGCAACCCCTTTTATTACCAGAGTTTCCTGGATAGCAATTTCATTACACTGGCGCAGGTAAAACAAACCACGCTGAAAGACTACGGCGCACTGGTAGAGGTTTTTTCGGGCGATAGTGCAGTGTATGTGATGACCATTGCGGCGGGCGATACCCGCTTGCGAAAGATCAATAAGAAAGCCTATGATAGCCTGGCTGGTTTGTTTGTACAGTATCTCAGGAACTATAATTTGCAAAACGGCCATTTTGAAACCTTTACCCAGGTTTCCCACCAACTCTACCAACTGATCTTTGATCGGGATACCATACCGGCCGGCCGTCTGATCATTTCCCCGGATGGCCAGTATTTTCCTTATGAGGCTTTGCTTACCAGGGCTGATCCCGCTTCGTATTTGCTAAAAGACCACGCCATCAGTTACACGTACTCCGCACGCTACCTGTTGAATGATTTTAGTTCTATCGCCAATAAAAAGGCCAAAAGCTTTATGGGCTTTGCGCCGGTGCAATATGCCGGTACGCAACTTCCCGACCTGAATGAAAGTGACCATTCACTGGAGGCATTGACCAGTTATTTCAGCGGGGCCGATAACTATATAGGCAGAAGGGCTTCCAAGAGTAATTTCCTGCGGCATTTTACCGATTACAGGATCATCCAGCTGTATACCCATGCTGTGGACAACAGGGATAAAGGGGAGCCGGTGATCTACTTTGCCGATTCGTCGCTGTACCTGTCGGACCTGGTGAGCGATAAAAAGCCTGCCACCAGCCTGGTGGTATTATCGGCCTGCGAAACCGGTACTGGCAGGTTTTACCAGGGAGAAGGAGTATTTAGTTTCAACCGGGGATTTGCTGCCCTGGGTATTCCGGCAGCCATTACAAGCCTGTGGAAGGCCGACAACCTGAAAACCTATGCATTGACCTCCCTGTTTTATAAATTCCTCTCAACGGGAGAACCAGCTGATGTAGCCTTGCAACATGCCAAGCTGGAGTTTATGACATCTGGTACAAAAGCAAATGAACTGCCTTTTTACTGGGCAGTACCGGTGCTTACCGGGAAGGTAACCGATATGCCGGCGCAGACTACCGGAGGCTGGTGGCTGGTAATACCGGCTATTGCCGTGGGGATGATCGTTTTGATAATTCTATATCGCTGGTGGCGTAACAGGCGGGTGGCACGCCCTTTTCAGCAGCAGACCGCTATGGAATGATACTTATTTTGCTACGGGTGCTATTTTTCGTAACAATTCCTTAATGGAAATGATCTGTTTGCAAATGGCCAATATCTCACAAGGGTGTTCCAACAGGTTTAACCGATTCAACTCCTCTTCCAGCAGCCTTACCCTGGCCAGGTGATACTCCCGCTTTGTTTCCCTTGAATCGTACGGCGCTGTATCGTGAATCATATGCATGTTTTGCACTTTCATAGAAGATAGTCTTAAAGCTATAATGGTTAATGTTTTCCGGCCAGTTGACCAGGATCATGGTTTCGTTGCGCTTGAAAGGGCTATAAAGCCCCTCGCAGAAGCGGGGGCTTTATGAAATAGCACTGCAAATCCCTGCCGCGCAGTTATTTTACAATCGAGTGATCAGGTTTAATGGTATCTACAGGTTTAAGCTATATTAACGGAACTTATCCGAGGGTTTTGACCATGTAAAATGCTTACTGGTAACAGGTTTCATCCTAAAAATGACAAAATTGTTACAAATAATACTACGGTTTAGCATGGAGTGGATAAGTGCTAATGGTAGAGGGTTAGTGTGATCTTATTTTATTAGTCGTAGCATGGTTATTGCAGGGAAACATCCCTGGCGAATTATTTTTGAGCTTATTTTTGTTATATTACATACAACCGCCACTTTGTATAATGAACGAGTCTAAACATTTACCTGCCGCAGATCTCCGGATCATTGAAAATCTCACCCTTGGCGGCATCCACAGAAGAAAAGGCGAAGAAGAACTGTTCACTACCTATATGTATTTTATACATGAAGGAATGCGTAAGTATCCCCTCACTGAAGATGAATCTTTCGACGCCTATTCCGATACCATCCTCTCCGCCATCGAAAAGGTAGCCAATGGCAGTTTTGAACGCGCTTCTTCCCTCAAAACCTGGCTTTATAAAATTTTTCATAACAAAAGCGTTGACCTGTTGCGCAAAAAAGCGACTAATAAGAATAAGGTGCATCAAACGGTTTCAATCACAGACATGTTGGTACATGTTTCGGATGCCGCCAAATCCATCGTACAAAAGCTCGCAGATCAAGCAGATGAGAAACTGTTGAAGCAAAGACTGGCAGAAATAGGGGAGACCTGCCACCAGTTATTGCAACTTTCAGCAGAAGGCCATTCAGACAAGGAAATAGCATCACTGATGGAATATAAGACAGCCGATGTGGTTAAAACCAGCAGGCTACGCTGCCTGGAAAAGTTGCGCCGATTATACAATCCGACATAAAGGTCACATGAAACACCTGGCATACATAGACGATTATTTCAAAGGAACCGATACGGCTTCCCACAACAGGCAATTTGAACAAAGATTACTGGATGATCCCAGCTTTGCAGAAGAAGTAGCTTTTTACCTGACTACCCAGCGCTTATTGCAGCAGGAAGCCAGGTCAGAAAAAATAGAGCACTTCAGAAAGCTTTATCAGCAGCGCCCCGCTCCTTTACAGGTAGTCAGGTCGCCACGCCGCCTCTGGCAGTATGTAGCAGCAGCGGCTGTCATCGCCGGGCTTGTTTTCACCATCTACCTGCTGGTGCCTCCCTCCAAACAACAAATGGCCGACAAGTACATCCGCAAGGAGTTGACTATCCTGGATGTGTCCATGAGCGGTATGATCGATAGTGTCGACCTGATGCGCACCCAGTACAATAAAGGCAACTTTGCCGAAGTACTGAAGGTTTCAGAAGCCATCATCAGCCATGACGCCAGCAACCAAAAAGCGCTGGAGTATGCAGGTGTTACCAATCTCAGGCTGCAACAATACGACAAAGCCCTCACCTGGTTCAAGCAACTGGCCGCAAATAAAGCCTATTCCAATAAAGGCATGTTTTACCAGGCCCTCACACTTATAAAACGCAACCAGCCTGGCGATCTAACCCTTGCCAAAACATTCCTGGAACAAGTTGTAAAAGAAGACCTGGAAGGCCGGGAGATCGCCAAACAATGGTTGGAAAAATGGTAACCGGCATCCTCTCTATGCCAGCGATTTAACGGGTTGTATTACTTCCTCCTTTGGACCATAAATACCAGCCGCTATCTTTTCCACAAAGAGCTTCGAAAAGAATTTAGGAAAGAAAGCATGCAACTTATTGTTGATGCCGGGAATGATCTCTGCCTTGCGTTTGAATAACCCATTCACTGCTATAATGCCCACCGCCTCCGGGCTCATGTTAAAACGCTCTGCCGTTTTTTTAGTGGCCTCACTCATATTGGCCCGCACCACAAAATGGGTATCTGTACTGCCTGGAATAAGACAGCTGACGGAAACGGTTGAATTACGCAATTCAAACCGAAGCCCCCTCGTAAAGGATAGCACAAATGACTTGGATGCTGCGTAGATAGTCAGGTACGGTACGGCCTGATAAGCCGTTGTACTGGCTACATTCAACAGGTAGCCCTGTACATGTCGGCGTAATACGGGGATATAAAGGTGGGATAGGGATACCTGGGCTTTGATATTAAGGTCTATAATATTGAGCTGATCTTCCAGCGCCAGCTGTTCAAAAGCTCCATTAAGTCCATAGCCGGCATTGTTTACCACCACGATCAGTTCATCGTGCCAGCTTGCTGTCCAGTCAATCAATTCCACACCGGCATTGGCCTTTGTAAGGTCGAGGGGCAAGGTGTGGACTATTACATGGTGCCCAGCGGTTAGTTCTTTGGCTGTGGCGGCCAGGCCGGTTTCATCAATATCGGCCAGTAGCAGGTTGTAATTCCTGCGGGCTAATTCTGCCGCAATACCTTTGCCAATTCCTTTGGCTGCTCCTGTTATTAATGCGTATGCCATATTTGATAGGTTATAATAATTGAAAATGGGGTTTTTGAACATTTACACCGGGCAACTTCTTCTGTTTTCTTTTCAACGCTTCCGGTATTAGCTTACCGGTATAGCCGGAAAGCTTTATCTGCGCTAGTTTATGGTAGAAAGGTGTTGGACTTGCTGCATGCTTGGGTTGATAAGCGCCGGTGACAATGGGAATGTACATTACCCGCCGGCGGCTTTGTGCTCCAATATGGGGCGACTGCTGCACCCGGTGCCATAAACGGCCATCATGCACGGTGAGGTCTCCGGCTTCAATGTCGAAACCTATTTCTTTCTTGTCGGGGTTATTGTCTATAAAGTATTTCTTCCTGAACAGTAAGCGGAACAGGCTTTGCTCATGGGTGCCGGACAATACACGCAATCCGCCATTGTCATAAGCGCAATCATCCAGGTGCAGACCTACATTGAGCATGGGCAATATGCGGGAACCTAAGAAAAGATCACGGGGGCTATCCGTATGCCAACCCATTTGCTTAAACTGGCTGAATGGCGAATTGACATAGTGATTGACCACCAGTCCATCTTTTTCATTTTCTCCGATACGTCCCTCATAGGGCGATAGTAAGTGGATGAGCGTCTGCAGGCGTTTGTCTTTCAGGAAGTCTTTCAATACCTGGCTATAATGAGAGGCAAAGGCAAAACGCTGTATAATGGTCTGTCCATACTCATCGCTGCCAAATTTGAGCGGAATACCATTGACCTTCTTAATATCATTTGATATCAGGTAATCCTGTACGCTGTTAAGCTCTTTTATAAACTGTCTGACAGTATCTTTTTCAACAAAGTTTTTGAATTGGATAAATCCATGTCTGCGAAAAAAAGAGATATGGGTAGAGGAAACGGATTCTTCCAACTGGAAAATGTGTTGATCAAACTTTTTCATGTGTAGTAGTTTAAGATATAAATAAATGAGTACTACAATGATCCTGCAGCGTGTAATTAACACTGTCAGGTCACCGATTGCATCGCAGAATAAATAGGAAATGAAAAGTCAGGAGACTGTATTACCGGGCTGGTAAAGGAACCGGAGGATGGTTCATTGCATAGTGCCTGGTAAAGCCGTAGTATTTAACAACAACATGAATGAGAGCTGGAAGAAGCATGCATGGGTGGCATAGCCTGTAGCTGACTGTTTAAGTCTACCCTTGTGGTGTAGTTTGTCATGTAACTGATCAATTTATTTTATGAATGCGGGAAATAATCCCTTTGCACCGGTACATCAGACCTGACATGTCTATTTAAGAAAACAATGATCTCTTTTTCAATGACCTCAAATTCCAGCAGGAAACCATCATGCCCATACAGGGAGTTGATCACTGCCAGCCTTGCACCGGGAATATGCTTTGCCAGGTATTCCTGTTCGGCTAATGGGAACAGGATATCCGTTTCAATGCCAATGACCAGCGCTTTGGCCGTAATGCCTTGCAAGGCAGTTATAGCATCCTGCCGGTTCCTGCCCACCTGGTGGCTATCCATGCTGGCGCTCAGTCGGTGATAACTGAATGCATTAAAACGTTTGGCCAGTTTTTCTCCCTGGTATTGCTGGTATGAGCCTGCTTTGTAGGGACCTGGTTCCCAAGGCGCCTCATCACTTTGAAACAGGTCGTAGGTTTGATAATGCCGGTAGGAGAGCAGCGCTATACTACGGGCAATTTTCATTCCTGCTATCCCGGCTTCCGGTGAGCTGTTTTGCCAGGTAGGATCTGCTTCAATACTCAAGCGTTGGGAAGCATTGAAGGCCTTTCCCCAGGCTGAGTGCCAGGCATTGGTGGCAATGGGTATGATGTGCTCAAAAGCACCCGGTTCATCAATCGCCCATTCCAACAATTGCTGTCCGCCCATCGATCCGCCAATACCAATATGTATCCGGCCAATGCCCAGCGCCTGACGCAGGTGCTGGTACATGCGCACCATATCGCGTATGGTGAGCTGCGGGAAATCGTGGTAATAAAGCTCCTCTGTGCCTGGCTTTTTCTCCAGCGGACCAACACTGCCATAGCAACTGCCGGGCATATTGACACAAACAATAAAATGCCGTGCGGGATCAAACAATTTAGCATCGCCCACCAGTCCGGGCCACCAGCTCACCACATCACTGTTGGCTGTCAGCGCGTGGAATACCCATACGACATTGTTGACCGATGGATCGAAATTTCCGTAGGTATGATAAGCCAGGTGAAAGCCCGGCAGGGTAACACCGCTTTCCAATACAAATGAATGGCGGTGTTCAAATAATGTATAATCGCTCATGTACAATCGCTGCGTTACAGGATAAACAACCATCCCGCATTGTAAGATGCGGGATGGAAAGTGGCACCTTATTATGATACGAGTTCTTTCG
>CBIHOV010000094.1:0-7247 GCA_966211765.1 uncultured Paraflavitalea sp. | reverse complement strand
TTTCGCAAATACTTTATCGATGGCTTGTTCAAAATCAGCAATGATATCACTAATGTGTTCAATACCTGCACTCACCCTTACCTGGTTGGGAAGAACGCCTGCAATCACTTGTTCTTCCGCACTCAATTGTTCGTGTGTGGTAGAAGCAGGATGGATCACCAGGGTTTTGGCATCACCAACATTGGCCAGGTGACTTGCCAGCTTCAGGGAATCGATCAGCTGACTGGCTTTTTCCTTGCCGTCTTTGATGCCGAAATTCAGTATGCCGCCAAATCCATTGGGGAGGTACTTGCTGGCCAGTTTATGATAAGGGCTGGTTTCCAGTCCGGGATAATCTACAAACTCTACCAGCGGATGGTTCTTCAACCAGGTGGCCAGCGCCAGCGCATTGTCTACATGGCGTTGTACACGCAGAGACAGGGTTTCGATGCCTTGCAGCAGGAGGAATGAATTGAAGGGGCTGAGTGAAGGACCGAAGTCGCGCAGACCTTCTACCCGGGCACGGATGGCGAAAGCAATATTGGGCAGGCCCAGGGGATTGCCTTCTCCAAATACATCCCAGAATTTCAGACCATGGTAACCTTCAGAAGGTTCTGTGAATTGGGGGAATTTGCCATTGCCCCAGTTGTAATTACCGCCATCCACTACTACACCGCCAATGGTAGTACCGTGTCCGCCAATCCATTTGGTGGCCGATTCTACTACAATGTTGGCGCCATGCTCCAGCGGGCGGAACAGGTAACCAGCTGCACCAAAAGTATTGTCTACGATGAGGGGCAGGTCATACTCTTTGGCCAATTGTGCAAACTTCTCAAAATCAGGAATGTTCAGGCGCGGATTGCCAATGGTTTCCAGGTAGATGGCCTTGGTATTCTTGTCAATGTGTTTTGCAAAATCGTTGGCATCATCCCCATCTACAAAACGTGCTTCAATGCCCAGGCGTTTAAAAGCTACTTTAAACTGGTTGTAGGTACCGCCATATAAATAGGAAGTTGAAACGAAATTATCTCCTGCCTGCAAAATATTGCTCAGGGCAATGAATTGCGCTGCCTGTCCCGAACTGGTGGCTACAGCGGCCACGCCTCCCTCCAATGCTGCAATGCGCTGCTCAAATACGTCGGTGGTAGGATTCATGATACGGGTATAGATATTACCAAACTGCCGCAGGCCAAACAGGTCGGCAGCATGGGCTGCATTGTCAAACCCGTAGGAAGTGGTTTGGTATATAGGTACGGCCCTTGATTTGGTGGTTGGGTCAATTTGTTGACCGGCATGCAATTGTAAGGTGTCAAAGTGCCACTGCTGACTCATAACGATACTATTTTATTAATGATGGAATAATGAAATAAAGGCAATTAAAGGAATCGGATGGGCGTACTGTTAGCAGGAACAACCCACCATAGATTGGTCGCTACAACAACACGAAGGATAATATGTATGTACTGGTAGCAGGAGATTATCTAATTAGTCCACAAATTAAGTGGGTTAATAGATTTCTCCAAAAAAATCTTCCTGCCACGATGTTAAAGGTACATTGCTGCAAATGGGCAGCGTACCCGTATTGAGCCGGATAAAGGGACTATTTGAGTGACCTGAAGGTTTTTATGAGTTGAGTAAAATGCCGGAACCTCCCGTCTCAGAGGTGAATTGGGGGTAAACCCTGTTTGCGCAGCTCGCGCTTGTAGTGTTTGAGGTATTTCCTGTTGCTTTTGGCTCCTACGCTTGATCCGGCGCCGCTGAGCAGCATCTTGATCATATAATTGAAGATGGAGCGGTCGCGCAGCCGCTCAAAGTAGATGATGCCTGTTTTGTGGTTGTTGCGGCTTTTGATCACGAAGGTATTGGCAACGAACGTAATCATTTTGGTAACAAAGCTTTTTCGCCTAACATCTCCGCCCTGTAATATTTCCACATTCAGTTTCCTGTACATCATGTGCATTTCACCATAAGACAAATATTCCCTGCCAATTGCCCGCAGGGTAAGCGTATCAAGCTGTCCTGACCTGATCCTTACCGAAGCCAGGGGCTCTACTACCTTATTTAATATCATCAGGTTGGCTGGTCCCACCCGGGTGGTCATCAGGAAGGCTGCCAGCGAATCTGTATAGGATTCATGCAGCCGCAGGTTTACATGTATGGAATCCAACAGATAAGCATCTGCCTGCAGTTTCAGGCTGTCTTTATCATGAACGTTGCGGCTCCTGACATTGGCTAATAATGCCTGCAGCCTGGAAATGCTGATTACGCCCGACTTATTGGTTTTCTCACTATGCTCTTCATACTTTACTTCACCGTTGTGCACCAATACACTGTCTATAGCCAGTTTAAAGGGCAGTCGCTTGATCATATCTACAGGTAAAGGCCTGATCACATTGGGCTGCGATGGCGGTCTTTTATCGCGGTATACATTGATGGCAGGTTCAAAGATGGCCAAAGTGCCGATATGGATCAGGGTATCATTAAAGTAACTGTGCAGGTCGGGACGATGGATATTGATCCTGCCTGTTTTCAGTTGTATATAATCAGTCTGGTAAGGATGCGCTGCTATATAGGCGTCCCTGCCTGCCATGGGGGTATAGGTAAAAGAATCGATCGATAACAGGTGCTGCCGGTGATGGTAACTGAGTTGTTTCCAGCGAAAGTAGTTTTTGGTGGTGGTCAGGTCGCCGGAAAAATCACGAAGGGATAGGTTGGGACTATTGTCCAGCCATTCCTGGTGTGTTTGTTTGGCCTGCAGGGCCAATTGCTCTACTGTTAGTGCGGTGAGGTTGAGGCGGCCACTGTCTTTGCCGATGCCGTCAATTTGCATATCCCTGATGGCAAACCTGGCTATGAGGGTTGACCAGGGAATGTCATGGTGTTTTCCTGTAGCCAGATGGGTAGGTCCCAGTTCCAGTGCAATGCTTTGTGGCTTCAGCAGGATCATTTTGGCTGAATGCTGTGTAAAGGATACGTCCGTTCCTGTTATACTGGCTTTTTCGATCGTAAGCGGGGTTGTGCCATCATGCCTGATGTTGTTGAACACCCATTGGTTGCGGGCAGGTGTGATGCCTTTGTTCCAGGCGAGGTGGATGGTATGGTTTTCCTGCTGTTGTTCCAGGTGCAGGGTTGGTTGTTCGATGGCCAGTTTTTTAATATGCATCCCGGGCAGTGGTTTGCCTGGTGAGGCTGGAGGGCTGGTCTTGCCGGCAGATAATTTCACCAGCAGGGTTGGTTCCTTCAGGATGATCTCTTCGGCATACAGGTTGCCAGCCAGGATGGCTGTTAGGTCGGGCACCAGTTGTACCTGGGGAATGGAGGCCGTGATGGTATCATGAGCGGTGTAACGGGTAAACCTGATATCATTAATATGTGAACGGACCATGCCTGCCAGGGCGTAATCGCCGGTATTCAACAGCATGTCTTTGCCCGTGTATTGCAGGTTGGATCCTTTCACTGCAAGGCCTTCTACTTTCAATTTCTTCTTTCCCGCAGCATCCTGTGTACTGGCGCCTTGCCTGATCGATGCGATGGTAAGGGTATTAATAAAAGTATTAAGTGTGCTGTGTGGACCCTTCAGGGAGAAATGGGTTTTGCTGCCATGCACATTGTTGACTGTCAGGGAAAGGGGTGGCCGGCCGCCGCCAGGCGGGGGTGGGGTAGCGGGTGTTTGAATGGATACGGTGGCTTCATTCCAGCTGGCCATGTCAATGCTGATACGGTCACTGCTGTCATTAAAGGCCAGTCCTGCCATGCGTATGCCTTTGGCCTTTACCGTCATGTTGCCGGACAGTTCTTTGATGGTGACCTCGCCTGCCTGCAGTACCGTGCCATTGCCTGTAAAGCTGCCATTGCTGATGGCTGCCTGCAGTGTTTTGGTTTTGATACTACCTTTATCAAAATGCAGCGAATCTACCGCATTGCCGATCATGTAGGGGGAGCGTGCGGCCAGCAGCCGATTCGTGTGTACGGTGAGGTTTACCTGTTGCAGCAGTAAGCGGGTATCGGGATTGGGAACATACGATATATTGCCATTGATCACCTGTATCCTTTCCAGCGACATGGCTTTATCGAGGGTGTTCAATACTGAATACATGGATACCTTTTTGTCGTTGCCTGCTTTGGTATTCTTCACATAATCTATTTTCGGACCATACAATACGGCTTGTTTTGCCTTGATGTGGCGGTTGAAGATCAGCTCTTCCCAGGAAAGACTGTCCAGTTCAAACAATGGAAGCTGGTGATGCCGTATGATAGCAGTTTGGGCAAGGCTGTTGATGGAAAAGTTGTTCAGCAGCACACTGGAATTGATGATCCGTATGCTGTCGAATTTAAAGCGATAGGTGCTGTCTTTGTTAAGGCTGGAATAGCCCCGGATGGCCATATCAAACCTGCCTACTGAAACGGGCTCTTTGGCCATTCGGTCGATGACCAGGTCGCGCATTTCAAAGTCATCGCCATGCGTACTGAATTCAGCCGACTGCCCGCTTTGAACCGTTACCACCGATGTGCTGATATTCTTTACGCCGATGTATTTGAGGTCTGTATTGATGCCCAGGTGGCGCAGCAGGGTGTCCATATGCACTGGTGGGGCATTTTGCTTGCGCGCGCTGTCGATGGTTACATTCAGATTGAGCAGCGGATTGAGGGCATACATCGAATCAGCTTTGAGCACACCGGTAGCATACAGTGCCGGGAAATCAAGATTGGTAAACTTGAGTTTATCAAAGAACAGGCTTAGGGCCAATTTTTTCTGGCGGTGGCCGGTAGAAATGATGGAGCAGCTGTCCAATGCGATAGATCGGTCTTTTACATGGATCCTGAAATTGCTGAAGGCCATCCGGTAGCGTCCGTCGGGGAAAGTGATCTCCTGGTGATCCGTGTTGAAAACGATGTCCTCACTAAAGCGGAAAGCTGTGCTGTCTGCTTTATCGCCTCCTACTTTGATATTGTTGACGCGGAAAAAGATGTTGGAGATGGTCACCGGCTGCCAGTCGGCCCTTGCCCGGTTGGCCAGGGAAAACCGGCCATTGTCGATCCGGAAATGCCCTACTGAAAAGAGCGAGAGGGCTTTATGAATGCTGTTGTACAGATCGCCGATCTCGTGCGTGAGGGAGCCATGCCTTTTTTCCAGCGTATCGGATTTCATAACGCTGATATCCGGGTTGTTGATCAGGATGCTGTCAATGACCAGTTCCCGGTGCAGGATGAGCGGGGTGAGCTTATGCAATTGCAGGCTCAGGCGTTTTACTGATATCCGGTAGGCCGTTTTGGTGCGGACAGAGTCGGTATTGTAGATAACGGCCTCCTTGAGGTTGAGGCGGCGCTGACCAAAGTCGTAGGTGATGCTCTTTAGTGACAGCTCTACCGTGCCATTGGTCTTGCTGCGGACGATGTCGCGGATAATGCTTTCGGCATGGTGTACAAACCACAAATAGGCCACCACCAGTAATACCAGCAGTATGCCCATGACTATACCGGTGATCTTCAACAGCTTCCTTACCAATGGTTTAACGGCCATATTGTAATATACACCATTTTATGGTTTTATAAAGCCCTGCTTATTACCTGGTTCGTACCATGTTCGTCCCTTCTTCGGTCCATGCCAGGAAACCAAACCCTTAGAATATGCGCATTAACCCTTAATGAGCCCCGGACAAGGGGCGAAGGAGCGTATAAGCAGGGGATACCAACGCGGCTGAAAACCTTGTAGGAGCCTGGTACCATCCATTTATAATTAAAATGGTCATAAACTGACAATAATCTTCCTTATCTAACTTTAAACGTTGTATTGAGTCAAGGCTATTTATTGCAATACCGTTTCTCCGTAATTTCAGGTAGCATATTCTAATGGGCAAGTGTTATCAACATATTGACTTACCGCCTGAATTGGAGCAATTCTGGAAGAACTTTCTGGTAGCCACAGAGGTGGAAGGTACTTTGTTTGGTATCATTACCTTTTACAAGATGAATGGCCAATACTTTGCCCGCTCTAAAAGTTCCCTCACCGGCAAAAGGGTTAAGAAAGAAAAACGCTTCCAACGCACCATGCACAATGCAGGGCTAATGGCCCTGGCATCTAAATGGATAACACCAGTCTATAACAGCTTAACAGAGGACTGGCGCTGCCAGGATCTACAGCGCAAACTGGTAGGGATAGGGGTGAAACTATTGCACAGGGGACAGTCCAGGGAAGCCGTGCAAGAGGCCGTGTGGCAGGAGCTGCAGCGCCTAGGGTATAGGACTGAGTGGCCGGAATGGCAGTTGCCGCCGGAGTTGGAAAAGTGGGTGAAGGAGGAAGGTGAGTCGGGAGCAATTGGTTCAGCATTGGGAAGTCCTGAAGCGGGATATGATGCAGCCCACGCTAATCACGAAAAGCTCATTCAAATGTGGGTGAATGAGAAAGGGGAGTTGGTGTTTGTGGAGGGCACACCTAAGGTGGATTACTTGCTTGATTGTGATATTACTTCTATTGTACGCGAATGCATTCTCCGGGAGAATGAGGTGGCGAGGGCACCGTGAAAGAAGGTAGTTTATCTACCACTATTCATTGAGTTGCCAGAAATAAATAGTTATTTAATATGCCTGTAAGAGAATCTTTCTTGCGTTGGAATTCCTTCCACGATTGGGTATAGGAAGTATACATTTGTGTGTAATATGAAACGTCGTTCCCCTTTGATAATTGCCAGTTGGCTTCTCCCAATTTGTGTTTGCAATTTTCTATTTCCACATCTGCTTCACCTATTTGCTTCTTAATATTGCTCGTTAGTTCCTCTAGTTTTTGCTTTTTGTCATTGTCCTTTCTTTCTTGTTCGGTTTTATAATTATTGAGTTTGTCAACTTCAATTTGCACTTTTTGTATCTCAGTACTGGCATGAACATAACTAAAATACAAACTCACAATAGACACAAGGGCCGCTATAATTCCCAAAATAGCGCCAGGTGATTTCCATGTATCGCTCATATGTTGGTGATTTAAAGATGAATAGTAATTAGAAAAAGCTGCCTAAGGTGGATTAAAGAAGCTCGGTGTGTTAACCAAAATTAGTATTGCTGATTTAGCGAAAAAACGGGGTAAACACCTTTTTTTATAAGCTTAGGTTCCAATCACCGGGTATCGAAAGAGAACCTATTTCTTAATCGGATATGATTTCCTCTTTCAGGATGTGGTAAACAGGCAGATAACAGCTTCGATTTCGTTCCGGACAAATATAAAGAGGCCGTCTCAAAATTAAGAGACGGTCTTTTTTCGTTTTACGACGATATAT
>CBIHOV010000093.1:0-7622 GCA_966211765.1 uncultured Paraflavitalea sp. | reverse complement strand
CTGCTTTGACCAGGGGACCATTGGCGAGGTCGAAACCTGCCTGCAGCCGATCGCAGTGCAGACGGAAGGAAGCATCATCGGGTGTATCAATCACTTCTACCAGCTTGCCTGTAGTGGCAGCCTTGTTGTCCTGTATCCAGGTTGTTCCGTTGTGGTAATACACCATGCGTAGTGCATCATGGTGTTCCAGCAATTTATTCATGACGGCGCGGATAGCTTCTTCTGCCAATGATTGCCGGCTGCTGAGTAAAACGGATTGATTGAAATGGTGATGACCCTCACTATGTGTCTGGAAAAAATATCGTTGTATGGGGCCCAGTGTAATGGCGCCCGTTGTGCTGGTTTGAGGAGCGATGCGGGTAGTTACGCGCAAACGTGCGGCCAATTGTTCCACTACAGGGTAAGTAAGTACTTCCTGTACAGTAATGGCATATCCCCGCTGACGTAGTTTGGTGACTACCTGGATGGATTTGATGGAATCGCCGCCCAGTAAAAAGAAATCATCCTGTACATCAATGGGCGCTCTTTTCAAGACCTCCTCCCATACAGCTACCAGTTGCTTTTCTGCCTCATTGCGGGGCAAGACAGTGGTCGGTTTCCCGGCCGGGGCCATTCGCTGGTTTTGCAGCAATTGTTTCCGGTCTATTTTGCCGGCAGCAGTGAGGGGCAATGCCTCCATCTGCACAATATGGTGCGGCAGCATATAAGCAGGCAATGTCTTGGCCAGCGCTGTTCTTAGAAAGCCGGGGCTGACCCCTTCATTGGCGATAATACAGGCCGTCAATTCCAGCTCTCCTGTTGGTCCTGCCTGCGTCCATACAACTGTTTCTGTGATGCCCGGCAATCGTAGTATAGCTGATTCGATCTCGCCCAATTCAATTCTGTATCCCCGCACTTTCACCTGGTGGTCCTTACGGCCTATGAATTCCATATTGCCATCGGGAAGCCATCTAGCGCGGTCGCCGGTGCGGTACATGCGTTGTTTTTCCCGGAAAGGATCAGGTATGAATTTTTCGGCAGTCAATGCGGGATTGTTTACATATCCCATCGCTACACCTTCTCCACCGATGTAGAGCTCTCCGGGTACACCTACCGGTTGCAACCGGAGTTGTTCATCGAGGATATAGGCGAAAGTATTGTGCAGCGGTCTGCCTATAGGCAATGCTGAATGCTTGGTATCCGCACTGTTGTATTGGTATTCTATGGCTGTAACGGTGGTCTCTGTAGGACCATATTCATTGTAAAAAGTATGGAAGGGCGCCCAGCCTGCCGCCAGTTCTTTTGAGCATATATCGCCGCCTGCGATCACCCGCTGCAAACTTTCATATCGCTCTACGGGTAATGTTTTCAGGATGGCAGGCACGGTATGCAGGTGTGTGATGCCGTGGCGCCTGATCCAGGCTGCAAATGCGGCAGGATCGAGCAAGGTAGCTTTGTCGATGACAGTTACACAGGCGCCCGTGGCAAGGGCTATGAAAAGTTGTTCGACCGATGCATCAAAACTGATGCTGGAACAAAGGGCGATGTTCTCTTTTTCAGTAAGACGGAAAATAGTTTGCTGGGACAACACGAGGTTGACCACCGATGCATGAGAGACCATCACCCCTTTGGGCATCCCGGTAGAACCAGAAGTATAAATGATGTAGGCCAGGTCTTCCGGCTGACTTACCATCTCTCCGTTGTTTATCGTATAGAGATCCTTGCTGTTCCGGAACAAGCTCCACTCCCTTTCATCGACCAATAGTTTGCAGTCACTGTCAGCCAGTATATGGTCAATACGTTCCTGCGGATAGGCAGGATCAATGGGCACCCAGGCAGCGCCTGCTTTCAGTATACCCAAAATGACCACCACCAGGCATTCACTTCTTTCGAGCATCATGCCAACACGATCGCCCGGCAGGATATGGTGTTGTTGTTGCAGGTAAGCTGCCAGTTGACCGGACAAAGTATTCAATTCACTATAAGTGAGCCGATGGTCATTAAATACCACGGCATGATGATGCGGGTTTTGTACCACCTGCCGCGTAAATAAGGCAGCGAGGGTGGTAGGTTCTACTGGTAACAGCCGCTCATTAAAATTATATAAGAGTTGATCCCTTTCTCCGCTGCCCAGGTAATCAAGGCTAGCCAGGGGCGTCTGCGGATTTGTGAGGGCTGTTGCCAGCCATTGCACGAGGTGCTGCAATAATTGGACGGCAAAGCTGCTGTCACAATAATCAAGGTTATAGACCAGTGCTATATTCAATCCATGATCCGTTTCGTTGAATTCAAAGGACAGGTCGAATTTACTGGCCACTATTTCTGTACCCTGGTAAGAATTAATGGTCAACGCTCCCTGGGAGGAGCCTTGCTCCATGCCGGACGCTTGTTGCAGATCGACCAGTATATCAAACAGGGGGTTGCGGTTGCGTTCTCCCCCGACCTGTAATTTATCGACCAGTTCATCAAACGGGAATGCCTGGTGGTTATACCCATCCAATGCCACTTCTTTTACCGCTTGCAACAATTGCAAAAAACTGTGCTGGCCGGAGAACCTGGTACGCAGGGCCAGTGTATTTACATATACCCCAATCTGGTTTTCCAGGTCGGCATGCCCACGTCCGGCTACCGGTGTACCCACGATGATGTCTTCCTGTCCTGTATAGCGGTACAGTAATAATTTTACTGCAGCCAGCAGGCCCATGAATAAGGTGGCCCCCTGTGCGGTGGTCAATTGCCGGAGCTGGGCGGTAAGGGGAGCAGATAGCTGCGACTGCACCAGGCTGCCCTGGTGGGTGCGCCGCGCCGGCAAAGTTTTGCCGGTAAACAATTCCAACCTGGGCAGATCACCGGAAAACTGTTGTATCCAGTAAGCGCCGTGGGCTTCTACCTCTTCACCGCTCAACATACTTTGTTGCCAGGCAGCGTAATCCTTGTATTGGATGCTTAAGGGAGGTAACTGGTGCGGCTCACCGTTGCTGAGTTGCCTGTAGATGGTCATCAGTTCCCTGGTCAATATGTTCATGGACCATCCATCACTGATGATATGGTGCATGGTATAGCTCAGTACCCAACGATCTTTTGCCAGCTGGTACAGTTGAACCCTGAGCAATGGTCCCTTGCGAAGATCGAAGGGTGTATGATAGGCTTCTCCTAAAAGTTCTTGTAAGGTTTGCTCCGGATGATCCAGCGCTTGCAGGTGGTGGATGGCCAGCAAAAAATGCTGGTGCTGTGGCGGGCAAACGATCTGCACAATATTGCCCTGCTGGTCTTCATCAAATACCGTGCGCAGTATTTCATGGCGTTCTATCAATGCATTCAGGGCCGCTGCCATGATCTGCTCCTGCACCTGTCCTTCCAGCACGAAGGCGCCGGTAATATGGTAGGCAACACTGCCAGTTTCCAGCTGGCTCAGCAGCCAAAGCCGGCGCTGTGCGGAAGACAAACTATAACCGGGCTGCGTGGCTACAGGTGTAATAGACCGGACAGTATTTCCTTTTATCTGTTCAATAAAACGGGCCTGGTCTTCCAGCACCGTATGTATGAACAGGTCTTTGAGTTCAATGGCTGTATGGAAGGATTGTTGTATACGGGCGGCAAGCCTGGTAGCTTTGAGGCTATGCCCGCCTGCCTGAAAGAAATCGTCTTGCAAACTGATGCGTTCCAATGCCAGGATCTCTGACCAGATGGCGGCCAGTTCTTTTTCCGTACTGGTGCGTGGCGCCTGAAAGGAAGTTCCTGCAGCCAATGCGATGCCGGCGGGATCGGGCAATTGCTTTTTATCGATCTTTCCATTTTCCGTTAAGGGCAGGGCCGTCAATGCCACAAAGGAAGAAGGTATCATGTAGGCTGGCAATTGGTTGGCCAGAAAGCCGCGAAGCTCAGCCGCATATAGCGCTGTAGTGCTCACACAATAGGCCACCAATTCAGATTCTCCCCCACTCATCGGTTTCACATCAACGGCAGCGGCCATTATATGTGGATGTGCTACCAGGGCATTCTCCACTTCCGCCATTTCAATCCGGTATCCCCTGATCTTTACCTGCTCATCCCGGCGTCCGAGGAAGGCAAGCTCACCATTGGGCAGCCATTTGCCAAGGTCACCGGTGCGGTACATTCTCTCACCGGAACGGAAAGGATCATCAGGAAACTTTGCGGCGGTAAGCGCGGAATTGTTCCAATACCCCTGAGCTACGCCGGTGCCCCCAATACATATCTCACCAGGAATACCAATGGCACAGGGCTCCTGTACTTCATTCAGTATGTAGATAGTGGTATTGGCAATCGGGTTGCCAATGAGTATTTCATCGCCTTCCTGCAACTCCTTCACTACACAACCCACGGTGGTTTCGGTAGGACCGTATTCATTGTAAATATGTATGCCTGGCTGTATGCTTTTCAGGATGCTTACCTGTTCACGAGTCATGGCCTCACCACCCACAATGGCACACTGCAGAGCAGGCGCCTGCAGGTGGAGGCTCTTTAAAAAGTTGATATGGGAAGGTGTAAGTTTTATGCTGTTGATGCCCATTTGCTCCGAGCAGGTTTGGCTAAAGATATCCGCTAGCTGAGCCTCCTGTGGAAAGATCACCAACCGGCCACCACTGGTAAGCGGGCAATAGATACTGGTAACCGTTAAGTCGAAAGAGAGTGAGGTATACAAACCAAAGCAGGGTTTGGCGCTTGTAGTTCCGGAATGCTGTCCTTCGTTGAAATAATAAGTATTGGCCCATTGAATATAGTTCGACAGGTTGGCGTGGGTGACACAGCAACCTTTGGGCATGCCCGTTGATCCGGAAGTATAAATAATATAAGCTAAAGCTGTAGGTGCTAGTAGTGTGGCGGGTTGCGCGCTATCCTGTTGCCGGGCCTGTTGCCATGCTTCCTCTTCCAGATCGAGGGCCATCATAGCGCCTGTATAGCGATCCAGGTCAAAAAGGTAAGTGGTTTGTGTAATTAATAATTGTACGGCACTGTCTTCCAGTATATACTGTTTTCGTGCAGCCGGATAGGCTGGGTCCACAGGTACATAGGCGGCTCCGCATTTCAAGACTGCCCATAGGGTGATGATCAGCTGTTCGGACCGGTCGAGCAGCAGGGCTACCCTGTCGGCAGGCTTTACTGCATAGGTCTTCCGCAAGTGATCAGCCAATAAATTGCTGCGATGATCCAATACGGCATAAGTCATATTGATATCGCCAAAGGTTATAGCGATGGCATCCGGTGTGCTGCCCACCTGTTGTTGCCAGAGTTGAAGGATGTTGCTGTACCCTGCAAAGGCCACCGGGATGGTATTGAAAGTGGTGAGTACCTGGTGGCGCTCTTCCTGACCTATATAAGATAGTTGTTGCAGGGACTGTGTCGGATGCTGCGCCATATTGCTGAGCAGGTGGGCAAAATGTTCCTGCATCCGTTGAATGGTAGCGGGCAGGAAAATGTCGCTGTTGTATTCCAGTTGCAGGCGCCATCCATTTTCCGATTCGATGAACATGAAAGTGAGATCGAATTTAGTGGTGGTCTGTTCGCCCGCCCGGTAGCCGCTTACCAATAATCCACCTGGCCTTGGAGCAGCAGCGGGTGTACGCCTGTCGTGGTAATCGATCAATACATCGAAGAGCGGATGATGGCTCCTGTCGTGCTGCCATGCAATGTTTTCCAGCAGGAGATCGAAGGGGTATGCCTGGTGCTCCCATGCATTCAACATGGTTTCCCGCACTGATCCCAATAATGTTTTGTAATCATGCTCTCTGCTGAACCTGGTGCGCAATGCCAGGGTATTGAGGTAAAGGCCTATCTGGTCTTCCAACTGGGGATGGCCACGACCAGCAACAGGGCTACCGATAATAATGTCTTCCTGACCAGTGTATTTGTATATTAATCCGTTTACTGCAGCGAGCAGACCCATGAACAAAGTAGCTCCCTGCTCCTGGCATAGTTGCCTGATCTTCACAATCGTGTTTGCAGGAAGTTCGCAGGTAATAATACCTCCGTTATAAGTTTTCAGTGCCGGACGTGGTTTGTCGGCAGGCAGGGCAACTACGGGCAGCGGACCTGCCAATTGTTGCTGCCAGTAGACTTGATGGGCTTCCAATAAGCCCTCCTTTAGCTGATCCTGTTGCCAGGCAGCGAAATCTTTGTATTGAATGGTGAGTGCGGGCGCTTCTTTTAGCTGACCGCTTACATGATCGTTGTACAATTCCATCAACGAGCCGATCAGTATGTCCATAGACCATGCATCGCTGATGATATGGTGCAGCAGGTAAGTAAATACCCATTGATCTCCGGACAGCTGGTACAAGGCAGTTCTTAACAAGGGACCCGTATGCAGGTTGAACGGTACGGTGAAATCCTGCTGCACTTGTAAGCTAAGTGTAAGCGCCGGATCATTTTCCCCACGCAGGTCCTGGTAACTGATCAGGTTGCCGGCAGCGGGCGCGGGCATGATGAATTGACGCACCTGACCCGTATCATCAGTGCGGAATACTGTTCTTAGTATTTCATGTTGCCTGATGAGCGTGGCCAAAGCGTATTCGAGTGCAGGGAGTTCCAATTTTCCTTCAAAACGGTAGGCGCCCGGAATATGGTAGGCAGCGCTGCCTGCTTCCAGTTGGTTCCATATCCATAAACGACGTTGTGCAGCAGAAAGCGCATAGGAATCCTGTAGTCCCAGTACAGGGATCGCGTTGGACTGCAGGTGTTGTTGACGGGACAGGTAATTGATCAGTTCCTGCCTGTAAGGCCTGATCTCCAGGGCCAGTTTTTCTACAGGCACTCCATCGGGCGCGTCGAGCCTGAGTTTTCCCTCCCGGAGGTACAACTGAACATTCCGGTTAGCGAGGTCCAGTATGAGTTTTACTACATCTTTCATACTTCAATCGTGTTTCTGTTTTCTTTTCTGCTTCCGTTTGCCGGTGTGCCCAGCCATTGTTCGGCACGGATGATATCGCTAACGACTTCGATGGTTGGATTGGTGAATACATCTTCAATAGATACCCTGACACCAAATGTTTTGTATAACCTCAGGATGAGGCGGGTGGCTTTAAGGCTATGTCCGCCGAGGATAAAGAAGTCATCGTGGATGCCTATTTTCTCAGCAGGAATACCCAATACCTCACTCCATATCTGTACAAGTTTTTCTTCTGTTTCATTGCGCGGCGCTGTATAAATACCTGCCGGCCGGTGATTGTGAAAGTCCGGCTGCGGCAATTGCTGCTTGCTGATCTTTCCATTGGCCGATAAGGGCAGTTGTTCTAGTCGTAGGAAGTAAGCGGGTATCATGTACACCGGCAAGCGCTGGGACAGCCAGTTGCGCAGGGCGACGGCGTCCCATTCCGTATCGCTGACCAGGTAGGCAGCCAGCATCTTTTCTCCATCGGCACCGGCTTTCAGCGCTACAGCAGTAGCCCGGATACCAGGGTATTGCTGCAACTGACTTTCTATTTCACCCAGTTCTATTCGGTAGCCGCGCAGCTTGACCTGCTCATCCCGGCGCCCCAGGTATTCGATATTGCCGTCGCTTAACCAGCGGGCCTGATCGCCCGTGCGGTAGATGCGGTCGACTTCGTTGAAGGTGATATTGGTAAACTTTGCTGCTGTCAGTTCTTCCTTGTTCAGGTAACCGCGGGCTACTCCTACTCCACCGA
>CBIHOV010000092.1:0-10001 GCA_966211765.1 uncultured Paraflavitalea sp. | reverse complement strand
CTGAAGCATCTGCGGATGAATTTCTATACAGTTCTATATAGTAAGTAAAGATTTTATTTTGCAACGGGTGATCAGATAAATGAAAAAGCTTTAGCACATTTCCATTCTTTCGGTCCGAAAATGCACAAGGCCATAAGTAATAATCTTCACAAAAACTATATATTAAGTAAAAAATATAATTGCAACTAGTGCCCAATAACAAGGGATCACAAAACCGGCGGTCACTCACTCGCCGCCGGCTTTTAAGGCTTCGCACGGGTAATTTTTCTAATACTATTTTTTAATGTGCCCAAACCAATGTTTTAGTATATTTGGAATAATCGCGTGTGAATAATACTAAACCCGCGTTGGAGCCATCCCTGGCCTCCTTTTACCCTTCTGCACGAAAGTTGTGACTTACGTACGGCGTAGCCTTTAGAGCGCGCCAAAAATCATCGACCATATATTATTAACGATCCCTGCTCCACATGGGGCCTTATACCTTATTCAATATGACAAAAGAACCACTGGTTTCCTGTTTGTGTATTTCCAATGGCCGTCCTGCTCAACTGCGCAATGCCATTGCCTATTTTAAAGCGCAAACATACCAGCACAAAGAACTGATCATTGTTTCTGCGCAACACGACCCGGCCTACGAAGAAATGGTAAGGCCCTGGCTGGGAGACAGCGTCAAATATTATGATAGCGGCGGAATGCTGCGTCCTACCCTGGGTGAGTTAAGGAACTATGCTATTCAAAGATCAAACGGAGAATATTTTTGCGTATGGGACGATGACGACTGGTACCATATCAACAGGATCGAAACGCAGATCAGGCAGGCTATCCTGAATAAGAAGCAAGGCACTGTATTGCCCTATTATATCCTGCTGGATGTGGTGCATCACCGCGCATACATGTCCCTGCCCATTCCGCCCCCGGCATCCATTCTCTGTAAAAAGAATTCCTTACAGGAAGAACTATATTATAGGAAATTGGGGAAAGAAGAAGATGCCCTCGTGTTGAATAAGCTCAACGAAAAGAATGCCTTATTTCCGGTGATCAATCCGGCTTTGTATATATACAACTACCATGGCGCCAATACCTGGGGCTGGGAGCATATTAAGAAATTTTGTGGCAAACAATTCTCACGCGAAGCAACAGGCCTGATTGTAGATATTGTTTCCAATAAGTACACCTGCGAAGAGGGCTCCAACCTGTTGACCTATACCGACATCCTGCAGGAGTTCGACTACTTCAATTCATTTGCGAAGACCGCCGCCCTACATACCTAAAATCATTTCACCATGCACACCTTACTAACAGTGATCCTGACAGGCTTGCTGAAGAACATTGGTTGGATCAACCAATGGCATGAAAAGAGCAAAGCAGCCTACAAAAAGAAATATAAAAAAGAAATTGGTTTTGAAAAGATAAGGATCAGGCGATACAATTATGTGGAGATCATTGACCTACAGGCAAAGGATGAGCTAAGCGGTTATTGCCTCAAGGCACAGGTAATCGGTGTCCGCTGGAGCTTTCGCCGTTTGTTTCGGCCTGCAGACAGGATCAGGTTGATCAGGGTAAAAAACGCAGAGATCAGCCTCATCAAAACAAATACAGCTGAAAAGCCAGTCAACGCAAGCATTGCAACAAAAATGGAACGCCAGTATTGGCGTGGTTACCGGATACTGAGACAGCTTATAAAAAGAATACCCTCTTCCCTCGAATTGACGGATGTCCGGTATACCCTGGATACAAAGACGACCTCAGGTGTTTGGGTAAAACAATTGTTGATCCTTGACCAATCATTCAAGGTAGAAGCGGTCCTGAAGAAAAATGGTATTACCCACAGTCTCGAAAGTCAGGGACAAATAGAAGGCGCCATCAAAGAAGGACTTTTCACCCTGCATTCAAAAACATCGACCTATAAAAAGCAAACGCCACAGAGCGAACCTTTGACTGTAGAAGCGCATGACCTTCAATGGAAGGTGGATCTTCAATGGAGCGTTCCGAAAACCCTGACTTATAAAACCAACCTGCAATTGTCAAACCTATTGGTGGCCAATCAGCCATTGGTGCACCGCAACCCAAGGAGTAAAGGTTTTGAAGCATCCCTGACTGGCCAACTGGATCAGGCAGGTTTTCACCTGGACAAGAATTCAACGATCCAATTTAATCACTTGCAGTTTGTAGTAGGTTTTGAACAGCAGTTTTCAACCAGTGAATTTATCAAATTTGACCTGACATTAAACCCTTGCACGATCAGTGATCTGTTAAGATCACTACCCCCATTCCAATACAAGGATATTTATACAGCAAGCTTTGGGGGGGCATTTGGTTTTACCTCCTTCCTGAAGATCCCTTTACAACCGCCTCACAATTATGATTTCAAGGTCAAAGTAAATTCAACGATAGCCCTGGAGCATGCCGGCTGCCTTGATCTTAATTACCTGAAAGCATCATTTCTACATACCATCCATGATCAGGGTAAACCCTTAGAACAAGTATTGGTAGGTGCTGAGAACACCCAATACATACCCTTATCCCAATGTGCACTCCATTTTAAACAGGCGATCGTCATTGCAGAGGACCGCAATTTTTATAAGCACCAGGGCATTGATATTCCTTCCGTAGGATTGGCCCTCGTTACCAACCTGGCAACAAAAAAGATTACAAGAGGGGGAGGCACCATTACCATGCAGCTGGTCAGGAATTTATTGCTACACCAAAAAAGGAGCATCCTTAAGAAGATTGAAGAAGTATTACTGGCCTGGTTGGTGGAGGATATTTTCAGGATCGGCAAAGACCGTATTTTGGAGATTTACCTCAATATAATCGAATTTGCCCCGGGTATTTATGGCATTGAAAATGCCGCCAACCATTATTTTTCAAAATCCGCCAGTGATCTTTCTCTAACCGAAAGCCTCATCCTTACCTATGTGGTGCCAAGACCTAAGCATTTTATACAGGCCCTCAGCGACGGTTCCCTGATCCTGGTCGAAAACCTCGAAAAGCACCTGGAGACCATGACGGCCGAGATGTTCAACAGGGGCCTTATTACTAAAGAGGACATCAAAAAAATGGTGTACGAAATTGAGTTTTCTAATGGGCTTGGCCGCATACACTTAAAAGACAGGTCTGCTCAATTGCACAAGGTACTTAGCGCCACCTTTAAGGCTGCTTCAAAACTATGGGCGCAGCGATATAAGCATCAACCCCTTCCATTTATTTGCTGTACTTACCGGTCAAAAGAAAACCAACAGAAATTATACAACCAGGGGAGAACCGTTGCAGGTTCCATTGTCACCTATGCGCAACCGGGGAAAAGTCCCCACAACTATCTCCCAAGCCTGGCATTTGATATCGTGTTTAAAAATCAGCTGGGCGTTATTGACAGATCAGCGGCTTTGTTTGAAAAGTTTGCTGAACTGGTGGCAGAGGTGGATGTGCACAAGCTGGTATTATGGGGAGGTCACTTTACTAACCTGGCCGATGTTCCTCATTTTGAATTGGTCAATTGGAGGGAACTGATCGAACAACCTTTGTTGATGGATAAGGTAGAAAGCGTCAATGATCAGATCAATAAATAAATCTAAAGATTCTAAAGAAATTGAACAGATCGTCAGTAGATATCAGCGAAAATGACTGTTTTTTAAAATTGCATGAGGAGTAACTGTTGAGATTTTGCAACAATAACGATTCTGTGTAGATGAAAACATTCCTAAATAAAAACGTTGTTGTTTTGTATACTTAATTTACTTAGCTTTATTTTATCATTGTTTGTAGTATCGTTTTTCATACTTATCCTATTTAATGTTTTATGACCCTGCATTCCTATCCTTCAGGCCTACTTGACACTAGGCGATTGTCTAATTGGTTTGATAGATTTCGAACCTATTCTTCCTATTGTTGTTGTGAATTTGATCTAACACTCCCTCCGTAATTCTCCTCTTCGTTCAGATTTCCCATACTATTCAGATGAAGGCAGAAAGGCGATTTATTACATTTAGCCAGGCTTTGCCGTCTATACGACCGTAAACGTGTAGGTGTCAGGTACTGTTGTGAACCTTTAAACGTGCTTCATATGCTTTCTACACTAATCAATGTAGCGATTGTCGATGACCACACCCTGTTCAGAAAAGCATTGAAAAATTATCTTGCCCAACAGGAAAATATAAATGTTGTTATTCAATCTCCCGATATCCCCGACCTGTTGAATAGGTTGAAGGACTCAAAGGCGCATATTCTGCTCATGGATATTTTTATGCCCAAGCTCAATGGCTATGATGGTGTAAAGATCATCAAAGAGCAGTTTCCCGATTTGAAAATACTGATCCTTTCCATGTGTTCAGACATGGCTTTGCTGAGTGAAATGCTTGATTTTGGTATCTATGGTATCCTGTCCAAATCGGATGAACCCGAAAATCTTTTACATGCGATTATGTCGCTTTCAGAACAGCGCATATATCAAAGCAGGTTATTCACTGAGGTCATGTATTGGACCAAGCAACATTATGGAATTAAGAATTATTCCGATATCGTGCTCAGTGAACGGGAAAAAGAGATACTGCAACTCTTGTGGGAAGAAAAAAGCAACAAGGAAATAGCAGAACACCTGTTTCTCAGTGTGCGGTCTGTTGAGAAAATAAGACAGGACATGAAGGAAAAAGTAGGAGTTAAATCTACTGTTGGTTTGTTGAAATACGCCATCAACAATAAAGTCATCAGGATTGGAAGTGATTACACCTCCTCACATACTGCCTGATCCTATCGCCGATTGCACCTGTTTACTATTTAGTAAAACCCGCAATGGATTTTAGCAATAATGCTACCCTGTATATTGGCTTTTGTGGCTAATTTGATGGAAATTAATCTGGCAGTGGACATATCTCCCAATACGCATCGTACGAGTGACATGGATAGTGGAACTGCTTGTCTTTGGTACATTGTTCAGTTTTATGCGCCCCACTACACGGAAGAAAAATTGCTGGCTAAGATCAATTTTTCCCGGCAACGCGCTACTTTAAATAGTATCAGCCAGGCGGCAGAAAGAATTGGGTTTCGATCCCGTTGCGTTAAGCTTACGCTCAGGCAGTTGTTGCACGATGCGCCGGCGCCCTGCATCCTAAGGATAAGTCAGCACAGGTTTATCGTGCTGCTGCCTTCAAAAGCAGTTTTCCGGCGCAACGCCATCCGCTGTTTCGAGCCCGGCAAAGGCTTCGTCGTATATAAAAAGGAAGAGCTGCTGCAAAAATGGGCTACACAAACCCGCATAGAAGATTTTCCCGCAGGCGATGTTCTCGTGCTCGAACCTACTTTTGAATTCCGCAATCGCGAAACCAGTACCGGCAAAAAACTAGACTGGCGCGTCATGCTTCAGTTTTTTCAACGCAGCCGGTTACAGGTTGCTCAGTTGATCGCAGCCTTGTTGCTGGCCTCTCTCTTTCAGTTCCTCTTTCCTTTCTTAATGCAGGCCATTGTAGATGTGGGCATTAAAGCACAGGACCTCAGTTATATCGCTGCCGTATTGATTGCACAGCTTGCATTGATGGTAAGCAGGCTGGGGGTAGACCTGATCCGCGGCCGCCTCCTGCTGCATATCTCCACCAGGGTCAACCTGGCCATCCTCTCCGATTTCTGGATAAAACTCACCCGGCTTCCACTTTCCTATTTCGACCGCTTTCCCGCAGGAGAAGTCCTCCAAAGGATCAATGACAATAAACAGGTCCAGAATTTCTTAACAGGCCCTGCGCTTCACACCTTATTTTCCCTGTTGAATTTTGTTGTGTTTGGTATTGTACTGATGATGTACAAGATCGAGCTCTTCCTCATTTTTATTGCCGGCATGGCCTTGTACCTGCTTTGGATGCGGTTTTTCCTGAGCTTTCGCCGCAAGATCAATTACGAACTTTTCAATACCAATGCAGGGGAGAACAATGCCACCCTCCAATTGGTGCAGGGTATGCAGGACATACGGCTCAATAGTATTGAACAGGTAAAAAGATGGGAATGGGAAAGCCGCCAGGTAGAAATATTCCGACTCAACTTCCGGAAATTAAGCTACGCACAATTACAGCAAACGGGGGCCATGCTTATCAACCAGGGCAAAGATATTTTTTTAACCTTTACCGTAGCCAGGTTGCTGGTAAATGGTGAACTTACTTTTGGGGCCATGCTGGCTGTTCAATACATTATAGGACAGTTGGGCGGCCCGGTGGAACAATTGATCGGGTTCATCCAAAATGCACAGGATGCCAAGATCAGTATGGAGAGATTGAATGAAGTACACGAGATGGAAAACGAAGAAGACGATGAAAAAGAATATATGACCCATCTTCCTGCTTCTAAAACTATCCAAATCCGGGACTTGAGTTTTGCCTATCCCGATAGCAATGCAGGAGCAGTATTGCACAATATCAATCTTGAAATACCTGAAGGAAAAACAACCGCCATTGTAGGGGAAAGCGGAAGTGGAAAAACAACTTTGATGAAACTGCTGTTGAAGTTTTACCAGCAGTATGAAGGAGAAATAACCATCGGCAATGCCCGATTTAGTGATGTAAGCCCATCTTTCTGGAGAAAGCAATGTGCCTCCGTGTTGCAGGATAGCTTCATTTTCAATGATACCATCGGCAACAATATTGCTTTAAGCTATGAGGCGCTCGATATGGAAAAACTAAATGAAGCCTGCCGCATGGCCAATATCCTCACCTTTATTGAATCCCTGCCGGATGGTTTCCAAACGAGGCTAGGAGCACAAGGCGTAGGCATCAGCCAGGGACAAAAGCAACGGGTATTCATCGCCCGGGCACTCTACAGGAATCCCAACTTCCTGTTCCTGGATGAATCTACCAACTCTCTCGATGAAGCCAATGAAACGGTAATTGTAGAGAACCTGGAGGAGTTTTCAGCCGACCGGACGGTGGTTGTCATTGCGCACCGGCTTAGTACGGTCATGAATGCTGATAATATTGTAGTGCTGCACCATGGCAGGATTGTAGAGCAGGGCACACACGAAGAGCTTACTGCCGTAAAGGGTAAATATTTCCGGCTTATTAAAAATCAACTGGAACTTAGAACGAGGTAATAATAGTATGATACACGAAAAAGTTCAAAGCAAAATGGTGGTGCGTTTCTTTCGCAACCTCAACAACGCCACTTCCAATGCTATCATACCTTCCAAACCAGGTTTGTTTTCTATTTGGATCTTCCCCTTCTATATTCTTATCCTCGTATCGATCACGGCCATGCTGTGGTGGATCCACTATCCGGATATACTCAACGGCTATGCCGTAGTGAAGAAGATGGATGTGGAGGAACAGCAAATACAACTGGAAATTGACAATCCGAGAAATAGCCTTGCCAAACTGCGGGCAGGTCAGCCTGTACGAATAAATTCGGCAGGCAATATCATTGTTTCTCCCGGCATGCTAAAGGGACGCATTCAATCTGTGTCGGAAATAAAGAACCATGATAAAGTAACAGCAGTGGTTCAACTGTCAGGAGACCTGACCATGGGCCCTGTTGCCAGGGCTGCTTATAAGTCCGGCGCACCGATCGACCTGATGGTCGTGGTCAATGACATGCCCTTGCTGATGCGGATCTTTTATTCTTCTGCCAATACGATCAGCACTAAGAAATAGCGGCGCTGCTCAACGGCGGAGCATGGTTTCATTGATCATATACACCGCCGTATACGTATCGGTAAAGGTAAGTGGTACACTATCTTTCAGCACCAGCATCAACTGAAGGCAGGTAGACAAAGACGCATCCTGCTTCAACAACTCCCCACAATGTTGCGCCCAGGCTGCATACCCGGGCAGACCGGGTGCCGGAGAATTGAGTTTCTGATCAAGCGACCACAACCAATCTTTCTTACTGTAATAAAGTGTTTTTAGCGCCGCTAACGTTTCGGGCACTGGTATTTCCGGATGGCGCAGCCCGATCCATTGCAGGATCACTTCAGTAAGTTCATGGCCCGGCAATACGGCCGAAGGAAATTGGTTGATGATCCCCCAATGCATGTACAGGCAAAACCCCTCTATTCTCTCCTTCGATATACGTTCATCTGCCAATGAACTAAGTATTGTCCGCGACAATAATCCATAGGTGGCTTTTCTTACGGTATCCGTCATATTAAATAAGTTTGTTGTAGTGGTTCGGCATTAGTCTGGCCTGCTCCCGGCAGCGGCACGAGCCGGTAATCGAAACGATGTTGTTGAATACTGATCGAAGAATCTTTCAGGTCCAGCTTATCTTCAATGACCAGCCTGAAGTCCGTAGACCAGCGCTTGATCAGAAACTGCCGCCATTCACTATCCATATGCGTGGAAGGATCAGTTGTGAGCGAATCAGGTCGCTTGAACCGCAGGTAATAAAAATCATCTGCGTTGCCAATCTTCAGGTAAAAATGCGAGCGGAGCAGGAATTGCGAATCGTAACCAAATCGCAGGTTGGTGGAGAAGCCGCCGGTCTTCAGGTAGGCCTTCCGGGTAATAAGTGTGGTAGGATGGAACAAGGGGTGAAAACATAAGGCCGATAAGGATTCACTCACATCCAGCGGGTAACGGAAGATCAGGATGGCTTTTTCAAACTCGTCCAACCGGATCTCATGCGATCCGATCATATCCAGTCCACGCCGCTCCAACTCCTCCAGCTGCCCGGAAAATCTCCCCGGAGCGCTGATATCATCAGAGTCCTGAAAGAAAATATAATCCTTGTCACTGCCTGCAATGGCGTAATGACGTGCGGGGTAGGGGCCTACTCTCAACGGTTCATTCCTGAATAGCTGCAGGTGTTTTGACACCCGGTCGAGGTTATCCAAACGCACCTGTTCGTATCCGCTGTCATCAAAACATAGATTGATCGTTGCAGGAATGGCAGATTCCTGGTTAAGGTGTGATAGACACCTGTACAGAAGCGAAAGAGGTCCCGCGTGGGGGATCACCATCAGTGACCTTTGAAGTTGATCTTTAATGGCTGGCGCAGGAGCACTTGCCTGGATTGGTTTTCCTACCTGTATCACGGGAATATTGGTGCTGGTTGCTTTGTTGAGGTAAGCATGTGCCAGTTCAAAAACCAACCGGCCCCACTGGTCAAAAAAGAGGGCCGCCACTTCCTTGATAAAATGCCGGGGTGATACCATGAACGACCTTACTTGTCCATCCAGCCTTTGCCCATACTTGGGCAATTCCTGTTTTTCATAAATAACGGCCGGAGGTGTTTTATACGGCACAAGGAAGGTGATGCCTGCAGCCGGATGGTCGCTGTTTGCCTGTGAGATAGCCTGCAAAAGGGAAGGAGCTGCCATTTCGTCTTCAGGTGCAATGAAAATGAGTTGTCGTGTACCGGGCAACGATGCCCAATGACATATCATACCATGGGCCACCAGCCGTTCATGAACGCCTGTAGCTGCTCCCTGGCCAGGCTCCACCAGTATGATAATAAGGGCCCGGTGAGGGGCTGCAGCCTGCAGTATCGATCCTGTGTCGGATGTGATCAGGACTTCGATCATATTTTCCTGCGTCATAAAAAGGAGTATTATACCTGCCCGTAAGCGGCGTGGATGCGAATAGGATTGCTATAATCAAAATTCAGGTAAACCGTGCCCATGCCCCTGCCATGGGGATTCACAATGCCGGAGTCGCGGTCGTTCTTGGTATACTTATACCTGTTCACACATTCTGAGTATCCTTTTATCAGCAGGTTGTAAAATTTATTCTCTTTGGGAATATCCTTCCAGAATGACCTTTGTTTGGTGACGGCAGAACTTAATATACCTGGCTTCTCTTCTTCCAATACCACCGGATCGTCATCCATAAAATTCAGGTGCAGTCCCCCCTTTATCCGCTGAAAAGTGCCCTGTCGCTGGCTGTCCTCATGGATGGCCCAGCCCATGAAATTGTTGGTAAAATGCGCGGGGGCAGAGGATTGGAATACATATTCCACCTCAAAGAAAGTGTCGTCGTTCAACAGGTAAAGCGCCTTGTTCTTTGACCGGATATCGGCCGAGGCAGCAAAAT
>CBIHOV010000091.1:0-10226 GCA_966211765.1 uncultured Paraflavitalea sp. | reverse complement strand
TTGTCTCGTGGTTTTTCTCCCCTTGCAACTGTTACTAATAAAGAATCAGCTATTTGAGCAAATCCATCACTGGAAAAACAAATGAACAATAAAAGAATTAATGCTTTCATGCTGAAAAACTAAGTATTTGTACAATTATTCCTTTGGTGGTTCCTTATGACTAAATTTGTCATAAGCTCTGGGTGTCATTCCATGTAAAACCCGAATTAGGTTTTCATAGTCAATGGTATGCCCCCCCTGCTGAGGATCGTTTTCGTTGTACCTTAAATATCCATGACCTCCTACCTCATGAAATGTCGTTAACCATGGATGTTGCGGCAGCGCATTTCCATCTTTATCTAAAGCCCCGTCGGCGTTGGGAGTTGTATGCGTTTCAAAATATTGCATGTTTATAAAATGATTAACAGTTTTCCCATCTTCGCTTACGGCAGTAACGCCAGCTCGATCTCCTACCTTTTGATCTGGTTGCTGAACAGGTATGTCGCCAAAGGTTTTACTTTTGTGTATTGCTATTTTCCCTTTTTCAGTTATTGTTTGATCGGTTGACTTTATGATATTATGTAGTTTTTTACTCTTGATATCACCGATAATATTGTCAGCAATGGCTTTTTGAGTTTTTGAAAGGTTATTATAGTTTTTTTGGTTATATCGCAAATCCCCTTTTTTATTGAAGTAAAACGGACTCGCTTTCTCTTCTATTTTTAGCCCCTTTGCGAGAAAGCCTAAGACTTCTTGGTTAGTGAAACCTTTTGTTCTGACAGTATCGCCCATTGGATCATTGTAATGAATTGGATTGTTCTTCATAGCTGCATATGGGCTCTCCATATAATTAGGTCTAGGGTCTATCTGCCAAAACCTTCCTATCTGAGGGTCGAGGTTCCGGTAAAAAGCATCATACATATTCAAATTAAAATCTGTATTATGTTCAATACCATTAAACTTTTTCTTATTCTCAGTATAATTCGGTCTTAGCGCTTTACAACTTATCCCCGCCATGGTCAATCCAAACGGATAATAATGCGTTTCCTCGGTAATGGGGCCTGTGTAATGCTGCAGCACCAGGTTATCAAAGAACACATCCCAGTTCTGGGTCTCATTGCTGACGTAAATATACAAATATCCGTTCTTGGTCATATTGACCGTTCCGGCCGAAGGTGTACCGAGCACATCCGCGCTCTTTACAGGATCAGCCCCGCTGCTGGCTGCCACATAGTTGAACTGTTCGTCGAGCAATATCCAGTTAAGGTAGGCTTTAGGTTTGGTAGCCTGGCTGGGATTATTTCCGGATCGGAAACTGCCCAGGGCACCCAGCAAGGGACTGTTGGTTGCATTACTTAAGGCTGAAAGTGTTCCCTTGCTTTCTCCGGCTACGCCGATGATGCCAGCGGCCAAAGAGGTAAGGATGTCGGTGAGTGGATTGCCACCCTCATTGGCTGTGCCACCACTTTTGTAAAATGCCTTTGTAAGAATGGTTACTTTATCACCACTCATCACCTTCAATACCAGCGCAGGCCCCACCTTGTTGCTATTACCATTGAGTTTGGCCACCATTGTGTCGGGGCTAATCAATGATGATGGATCGGCGGGATAGCCGCCCGGCACTGTATTTTTGGGAACTGCCGTTTGCGGGATATTGTAAAAAAGCTGGTCTTCCTTAGCCCGATAAGCTGCTTCCATGGTTGCCATGTATTTGGCGGTATCGGTTTGTTCGGTTAGCACCATGCGCACATTGCCCAGGTGATCTTTGAGGAAATAATCATATTGGAACTGATAAGCACTGTCGCCACCCACAAAGCGCTTCTTGGTGTAACGGAGCCTGCCTTCTTCGTGGCCAATGAACTGCAGTGTATCGTTTTCATAGACAGCACCGCCCAGGTAAAGGGTAGTTTTCATTGGCTTACCTGTTTCCTGGACTTCTTTTTTGAGCTTATTGCCCAGTGCATCGTAAGTATAGGTAATACCCCCTTTAATGGCTCCGCCCGGGGCTTTTACTTGTACATAGCGCACCAACTGAAGCTGGTTGTACGCAATGCCGGATTCCATGTCTTTATTGCGGTCACTAGCCAGGTGGCCATTGGCCTCATAGGTGTAATCTACCGTGGAATTGGTTTTTCCACCCGGCAGGGTTTGCATGTACATGCCCGATGCCCGGAAGTCACCCAACCTGGTAGCGGTATCATTCACCCTGTCAATAACATTCAACAACTTGTTGCTGTGCGCATAATAGTTGTAGAGCAGGCTATCGATGTACACACTGCCGCCCGGCTTCCAGCCGCGCTGGTTCATGGTAAGGATATTACCATTGGCATCATAGCTGAGACCTGTGGCGCTGAAGTCTATGCCAGCATTGCGGTTAAAAGTGGTGCCGGTAAATTGGTTGAAGTAGGCGTTGGTAAGGCGGTTAACTGCATCATAGGTGAAGTCGTAGCGACGCACGCGGTTATCGCCCCCGCTTTTCCAGAGCATACCGGCAATATTGCCATTGAATAAAGTATCAGCATAATTGGCAGTAATGCCGTTGACACTGAGGTTGTTTTTATCATAAGCCAGGTCAAACCCAAAGTGATTGGTGGTGCTGTTGCTGTCTTTGGCATAATCGCGGTTGTTACCTAACATCCAGCCCCGGATATTGTAATCGTAGCTGAGTGTTTCCACTGGGCCTCCTGCGGCTCCCCCGGTGGGAGATAGTGTCTTTTTCTTCAATTGGCCTAATGCATCATATTCATTGGTGGCTATTACCTGTTCCGGCTTACTGATGGTTTGGCTGTTGATGGTACTGGTTACCGCCTTTTTCGTGGTAAGGAGGCGACCCAGGTCATCATAGGTCAATTTGGTAATGGAGGTATGGGTTTGGGGATTCACACCGGCTTTTTGCTGTTTTTGCACAATGACAAGTGGCTGGCCATTCCAGGCAAACTGTGTGGTGACTGCATCTTGTCCACCCGTGATATTGGTCGCCTTGGTTTGTATGATGCGGCCCTTGTCGTCATATATATTCACTGTGTATAAATAGGATATTACATTCCCGACTACCCTGATCCGCGAACCTGTAGGCATCCCAGTGAGTATTGCTGATTGGGCATTGGCCTGTGGATAAGGCCAACTAGAGGAAGTTGCTAAGAGATAGGTGTTATAGGCAGGATCATAATTGGCATTCAGTGGAGTAGTATAATTGCCTAACCAATCATAGTTATCATAAAAAGTATGGGTATATTCTTCTTCTGCATAATTATTCAGGTCGGGATAGTTGGTGCTGTTCGAAGCCGCATTGGTATGAAAGGCCAGGTTGTCGTAATTGGTAAGATCGGGAATGAAGCCGGTAGCAATAGGCCGGTTGAGGGTATCATATTGGGTATACATCCAACCTTTGTAACCCGTGCGCATGTTGCGGTCTTGCGTCAATACCAAACGGTCGCGTGCATCATAGACCATGCGTACTTCACCACCATCAGGAACTTTTTTACGGATCATGCGACCACGGACATCGTATTCATAACGAAAACACTGGCCCCCCAGGATCAATGCCACGGTAGGGGAGTTAAATGCGCCAGGAGCTGTGTGCTCCACCCCCCGTGGCTGGATCACGGCCCTTAACCGGTTGAGGTCATCATAAATATAATAGGTGCAGAGCCAGCCAGCGTATCCGCTGCCGCTGCCATCATCAGCAGCGGCCGTGTGTTGTACTTTTTTAAGGATGACTTGTCCTTCTTTGTCCTTAAATTCTATGACCTGTTTTCCTTGCTCATCTATAGTGACGTTCTTGTAGAGGTCATTGGCAATATAAGCGCCGGTAACGGCATAGGTACCAAAGTCATTCACTACATCAGTTACCGTCCAGATCTTTACACTGTCGGTAAGGGTATTGAAGTAGTATTTGGCTTTTACGGAATGCCGGTTGTTCTCACCTGACCTGGAAGAAGTGCCTACCCAACTTGCTCCGGGCGCAAAACTTTCCTGCACCCGGTTGAGGGGAGAAGCTTCAAAACTGGTTTGACCGTAGGCCCAGTTTCGATCGGTACCATTTACATTGGTTTCCCCGGCCTGACCAGAAAGTTGGTTATTATAAAACTGTGCCTGTTGTTGAAAAGGATTGAGTTTAAAGAGTCCATCGTTGACAGAAGGATTGCTGCCGGCATTGTTGGCGCTAAAGGGGAGGTACTTGTATTTTTCCCGGCCAAATTCATCATATACCACTGCACTCACGAGGTCTATTGCATCGGCAGAAGAGCTAGGGTTGGCGGGATTAGTGGCGAGTGAACCTTTTTTTACCACTGTTTGCAGCGTACGGCCCAATCCATCGAAGTACGCGGTAGTTTGCCGTACTTCCGCGAGGTTGCGGGTGGTCAATGCCGCAGGACTCTGCTCCGGCGCCAGGGCATCCCAGGTGCGGATATAGTTAACTTTTATCGTATTGCTAAATGGTGACTGCAGTGTGACAGGAGTTTGTGCCTGTATAATGCTTTGCAGTAATAGTAACCCCATTACCAGGTACCTGCTTATCTTATGCTGATAGTTATTGCTATGAATATTCATGATTGAGCGGATAAGGGTTATTGGTTATAGTTTTTCTGGTACTGGTAGTCGATGGTTTTAAGCACATTTTTATCCTGGTCACGAATGGTCTTTAACCTGCCAAAGGCATCGTATTCGTAATAAATAATGTTATTCTTGATATCACATTGACTGGTCATACCTACCAGGGGTTCATAAGTGTAGGTGGTCATCTGGGCGCCCTGTGGATAGAGCCTTACTTCATCTATATTATCTCCTGCGACATTTATGTAGGTAACATTGGTGAGGGGTATTTCAAAATAACGCCAGGGCCCCAGTATTTTCTTATGGGGTACACTAACAAGCTGGCCATTGATCCAGGTATTGGCGATACTCCAGACACCAATAACATAATTGCCGGCAGGAACTGATTTATTGACACCGCCCGAAATAGTCTTATTGCCAGTCAGGCCGCCATTGTTTAAGACAACGGAACCTCCGTTCATCGTCCAGCCACCCCATCCATCGGCTTCGAAGGAGGTATAAGCAACTTGGTCATTAGCGGCATTTTTTACTTCACAAATGGGATAGCTATCCTGGTAGTCCCAGATATAGGAGATGGAAAAATTGTTATTGCTCTTTTGTTGTAGCAAATTATGTCCATCGCCATACTTTTCACTAATAATTTCGGGCTTATAATTGGAATGGATGGAGTAGGCGCCCGATCCAATATTGATGCCGGCATAATTGTTTATGCTATTATCTGTAAGCATGAAGACTGTGTCGGGCAAGGGCGTAGTGGGTTTGAAGGAGGTATGCAGGGCCATCTTTAATTTTTTGCTCCCTGTGCCAACCTGTATTTGACTGGATTGTTCAATAGCTGCTGACAGATAGTTTAAGTCCTGCAAAGTAAGGACGGCCTGTGCCTTGCTGTTCGTAGGATTAGCTACATTGTAGTCCAATGGGTATTTCGTGGTAACTATTTCCTTGTTGCCATTGTTGTTCAGTGCTTCGACCACTGCCGGCATCAGATTCTTCGGACTATAGGTATAGTTTATTTCCTTTTCTAAAAAAGTTCCATTTTGATAGGTTCGTTGCTTTGTTTTTTTGAGGTATACGAAGTCAGAAAAAACAGTGTAATCGGCAATGGCAGGTTCAAACCTATAGGTAAAGGGATCCAGTGCGCCAGGCTCTACCAGATAAGCATCATCGGTCCAATGACCTATGATCCCTTTAAACAATTTTTTACTTCCTGACAGTAAAGCCGTATCGTATTCATTCAGGGTTTCCGCTACTAATACATATTGATTGTTTTCTTTCTTATAGACTTTCTTTTCCAGTTCAAGGCCCCTTAGCCAGTTGTAGCTAGTAGGGGTACTGATAACGCCATAGCCCGGGAAATTATAAAAATCATCATAGTCGCTGTAATTCGTGAACTTATACTGAGTATAACCATTGGACCCATTCACGCCATCCATTTCTATTACATTGCTATAGCCAACACTTTTGCCTGATTCATTTAATAAAGGATAGGTGGAATAGGAAGAACGCTTGAGAAAAACATTGGTGTAATAACTCAATCCAAAGGGACCCTGGGTTGGTTTGTTTACCCGGTACATATAATTGGGGAAAAAGTGCGTTTGGCCGCTGGATGAAGATGGATTGCTTTCCTTGGTATAGTTATACGATTTGACGGACGCAACAGAGTCTTCATTATAATAGTTTGTGATTTTTTTGATACGAACACCCCCCACTAGTTTGTCAATGGTATTTATATCAGTCAATTCAATGCATTCTGTCCAACTTAAGACTACTGTCGTAGCATCGTAGGTGAATGAAAAAGGGTTCTGAGAAAAATCAGCTACCAGTTTATAGTTCCCATTGGGCAAATAAAAGGTCGTTGAAGTAGGCGCGACGGTCTTGCTGGCTTCAACCGTCACCATCTGTAAGGAATGTTGGGGGCTGTCAACATTGACTATTTTTATATCGGCTGATTGACCAGGGAATCCAAGGGTTTGTATCATGTCCAAATCAAGTCCCCACATTTCCCAATTGATATAAGCGCCTCCATTGGCATGGTTAGAATTTTGGTAGCAAGAGGTGGAGGATACGGAGAAATAATATTCCCCTTGAGGACCGCCGCCTAAACCTCCCCCTTCAGACCTGCTTCTCGTATTGAGCGTAGATGGCAAGGATGGGTTATCAGCCCGGTTTGATTCATATTGAAAATTGGTGTGTCCGCCAGTCGGGAAAGTAATCCTATTCAGCATTGCTGCCTGGGTGTAATTGCTGTCAATATTACGGTCGCCGCCAGGAAGGGAAACCGTTTGAGAGGTAAGATTCATCACTGCAGGGGGGAATAAATAAGTATTATTTTTTCCATTGTAAAATCCCCAATGGTCCTGGGAATAAGACATCCTGGAAGGAAGCTCTGTTTCGTTATAGGCAAATGTATGGGTGAGTGGGGTAAGGCTGCTTCCGTCAACAGGAAGTTGATTCACCCTCAACAATTTTAAACGTTTATTAACGGCTTCGGTGCTGCTGTTACATATCTGGGAGATATTGCTGTATGGGGCAGTAAAGAAGTAGTCATAATCAAGCGAATAATGTTTGATCAGGAGACCAGCGCTGTTGTATACTTTGATGCCTGTTAAGGCGCTGTCTCCGGGCAGGTCGCACCGGAATTGGTTATGTTCAAATTTTATGTAGCCTTCTTCAAAGTCAATTCTTTTAAGTCTTTTTAAGCTATAAAACGGGTTTTGCTTAGCGCTTACCAATTGATCTGATCCGTACATGGGCATGTAATGGGACTGAGAGCTTGTAACAGGATATGTGATGGTATATGCTGCGTAAGTAAAGGAGACCGAGCGGGTGGAAACCGGGTCATATATATGCGTGAGGAACCAGGTGGTTATTGTTTCTACTTGTTCTGCATTTTGTGCTTCCCTTAAAGAGGTTTCCGTACTTTCAAAAGTATATTGGATACCATTTTCGTCTGTTATTTTGAAAGTAGATTGATCGCGCTCGATCCTGAATGCTGTATGCGGAGCGCAATAAAACTTTCCGTCTACCTGATGGTATAGGAATTTTCCGGAATAATTGCCAAAATTGAAACTATAGGAATCTGGTTCTCCGTCTACTGTACCCTGAATGATACGGCCCCAGTAATTCTTGTATGCCAACACAGAATCAACATCGTTGGGCGGATTGATCATGTTTTGCACCGGTCTTGGGTCCGTATAAAAGTTCCATCCCCCTACATATTCTTGTTCATCCGGCATGCTCCTCACACTTCTTGTGATAGCTCCGCCAGCCCCAAGGGCCCAGCCCAGCCCTACGGAAGGTGCAATTTCTTCTACTTTAATACCGCCGGCATGGTAGGAGAGTGAGATAGGTATTTTGATTCTTCCATGATCGATTTGGTAAATAGGTATTTGAATATTGGGTACCCCACTGTAAAGACTTACCGGGTATTCCCCATATTTTCCCAATGATGTTGCTTCTGGAGGGGTGTGGGTTACCTTATATAATTCGGGCTTTGACAGCCCCTGGCCCCAAATAGTGATTGAAACGAGTAAGGCAAATAAGCTGGTTATTGAGGATTTCGCACAATTATTCATGAGATATTTTCAGTTTTCTTATATCTATAATCAGGTTGGTCAAATACATTCACATGTCTTTACGCTTTGCTGATGAATGAGCAAACCGAATGAGACCTGGTGAAAGCTGGTATTAGAGTATCGAGATGCCGCAATTATCCTGGTCGCCTTCCTGTAGGAGGCGAGCTGTAAAATGTATGGGAGGAATAAGTAGTTTGTGTGTTGATGAGGGCGTTTCCTGTATTGCCGCATGCTGCAGACAACTAGTGGACATACAAGGAATAGGAAGCCATGAAGGGTTCATAGACAGTCAGGTTTTGGGTTGGGTAAAGAAGTGTTATTCGTTGCTCAATAAAGTAAAGACTAAATTACCAAACTGCAAAGAGCAAACCGATCAGCGTGCAGTTTTAGAGTGTAAGTGTGCAGATTTGAAGGAAATGTGTGCAATCTGGATGACCGGAATTTAACGTGCTGAGATGTATAACACGACCTATAAAAGAATAGGATGTCAAAACTGACATCCTATTCTTTTTAAAATACAAAATATTTTATATTAATCCCATCCTGGATTTTGCTTCAGTTCTACGCCTCTGTCCTTATACAATTTGATCTGGTCCTGGGGCAGAGGGCTCAGGTATACTTTGTCGCTGGTAAACGGACGTTCCAGCTCCGCCTTAGTAGACGGTACAATATATCCCTCTGCTGCATTGCCTTCCAGGGAAACACTGAGGGTGGCCGGGTAATCTGACTTTTTAACCCAGGCGCCACGATTGATGCTAATATTGATTTTAGTATCGGTGTATTCCAGCTTTTTCCATCTCCGGAGGTCATTGTTCCTGAATCCTTCCATAGCCAGTTCGATCCTTCTTTCGCGGCGGATCTCCCAGATCATTGCCGGTACGGTAGGGTCTCTTTTCGGATCATCGTATGTCACACCATTTACTTTGGGCATGCTACCATCCATTTGCAGGTCGGGCATGTTGATGCCTGTTCTTTTGCGCAGTTTGTTGATGGATTTATCCAGGTCGGCCTGGGTAAGGGTACCCAGTTCGGCACAGGCTTCTGCATAATTCATCAATACTTCGCCAAAACGGATCACAGGTGCATCAGTAGTATTGGTGCTGGAATTTCCGTCGGCCACATCTTTAATATCATCATTAAAGAACTTCAGGGTAGAGTAGCCCGAAGTAGAATAATTGGTAACAACACCATTTAAACGCAGGGTAGGTACAATCGTCGCATACAGACGTGCATCCCTGTCGGTCATTACATTCTGAACAGTTTTATCTCCTTTGTATAAAGGCGAAAGAGAAATGGGCAAGCCATCTTTGCTGAGATAGCTTTCGAGCAGGTTTCTGGAAGCACCGGTTTGCGATTCCTTGTTTACATAGCTGTGAAGGCTATGGGTAAGCAATCCTGTGCCGCTTTCATAACGCCTGTACATGATGGTCTCGGGATTGGTAGAAAGGTCCAGTGAATTGAACATTTTCCTGTAATCCGGTGCCAGTGTATAGGTGAATTTAGTGATCAATTCATTGGCTGCCCATTTGGCTTGTTCCAGGTACAAATTTGCTTTAGCGGTATTGTTCTTCTGGTATTTTTGCCAGGTGCCTTCAAATAAAAATACGCGGGACATGAATGCCAGTACAACAGCTTTGTTTACTATTAATCCCTTAGGTCCTGTTGTTGCGTCTGTTTCGCGCACATTGGCTGCCGCATATTTGAAGTCTTCCAACACGCTATCCATCACCAGCTCACGTGGATCTCTGGGTCTGTATAAAGCTGTAGTATCCATTTCATTGTTGATCACTGACCCGTACCAGGGAAAATCGCCAAAGGCTCTCACCTTGCTGCTGTATTCGAGCGCGCGGAAAAAACGTCCGATGCCGGTCCAGTTTTTGATCGCTTCGTCGCTCATGGGCACTCCCTGCACACGGGCTATAAAGAGATTGGCTTTGCGGATATTGGAGAAAACCCAGCCGCCGCCACTGGCAGGAACGGTTTTGGTGAATGGACTCGGAGTGGTCGGTGAAAAATCATCATTGAGTGACTCGCCTGAGAAATAACCGCCCCATGACAGGTCGAAACCAGATGCATAGCCGGGACAATATAAAGGATAAAATCCCCAGGTAAAGG
>CBIHOV010000090.1:0-10616 GCA_966211765.1 uncultured Paraflavitalea sp. | reverse complement strand
CTTTGTCCTTGTATCATTGTACGGACTATATATTTATACCAAAAAGAAAAAACCGACTACCGATTCCAAAGACTTTTTTCTGGCCGAAGGTTCCCTTACCTGGTGGGCCATTGGCGCCTCTCTCATTGCTTCGAATATTTCTGCAGAACATTTTATAGGTATGTCTGGCTCAGGTTTTGCCCTGGGACTGGCGATCTCTACTTACGAATGGATGGCTGCAGCTACTTTGATCATAGTAGCTGTTTTTTTTATACCCCTGTACCTGAAAAACAGGATCTACACCATGCCCCAGTTCCTGGCGCAGCGGTACAACGATAAGGTGAGCACCATCATGGCTGTATTCTGGCTGTTGGTGTATGTATTTGTAAACCTTACTTCCATCATCTACCTGGGCGCCATCGCCATTACTTCTATTACCGGTATTGGCTTTGGCTGGTGTATAGCAGGATTAAGTATTTGTTCTGTTATTGTAACCCTGGGTGGTATGAAAGTAATCGGCTATACCGATGTGATCCAGGTGTTGGTGCTTATCGCCGGCGGATTGATCACTACTTACCTGGCCCTTACCTTGCTGTCGGAAAAGTTTGGTTACGGCGCCAATGTATTGAAAGGACTTTCTCTATTGCGGCAGGAGGCCGATTCCCATTTTCATATGATCTTCAAGCAAGATCATCCCTATTATAAAGACCTGCCCGGTATGTCGGTACTCATTGGGGGCATGTGGATCAACAACCTGAGCTACTGGGGATGCAATCAATACATTACTCAAAGGGCGCTGGGCGCCGATCTGAAAACCGCCCGCAATGGGATACTGTTTGCAGCCTTCCTTAAATTGCTCATACCGGTCATTGCTGTGTTGCCGGGTATAGCCATGTATGTGATGCACCAGCATGGCATGTTCCAACAGGAAATGGTGGATGCCACCGGTGCTGTAAAGCCCGACCATGCATACCCAACCCTGATGAATTTATTGCCGGCTGGTTTAAAAGGAATGGCCTTTGCTGCCTTAACGGCTGCCGTAGTGGCTTCCCTGGCGGGCAAAACCAATAGCATAGCGACTATCTTTTCATTGGATATTTATAAGAAGTTCTTCCGGAAAGATGCTACGGAGAAGCAGGTAGTGCGTACAGGCCGGTGGGCGGTTATTATTGCCATGTTGATCGCTGCGGTGGTAGCGCCAGCGCTACGCTCACTGGATCAGGCTTACCAGTTTATTCAGGAATATGTAGGGTTTATATCACCCGGTGTGCTGGCTATTTTCCTGCTGGGGCTTTTCTGGAAAAAGACGACTGCCGCCGCTGCCCTGACCGGCACCTTGTTAACCATACCGGTATCTACTTTACTGAAATTTCTTCCCTCCTGGACCAATGGCGTGTTTCCGGACTATCCTTTCCTCGACCGTATGACCATCACTTTTGTGCTCATTGTAGCCGTGATGATCGTGATGAGCATGGTATGGCCGCGCAAGGAAGGTAAGGGACAACCTGTTATTATTGAGAAAGGGATGTTCAAAGTATCACCTGCATTCATGGTGGGTTCGGTCATCATACTTGGTATACTGGCTGCGCTATATACCGTGTTCTGGTAAACTATCTGATAGAGGTGACACCTTTCACATTCGTCGCAAAGGAAAGCTGTCACCTCTTATAGGCTAAAATCTAATTCCCTGTAGACGATGCCGGCTTGGTAAGCAGGTCATCATTATTTACCCCTTTCTTTTTCGACACATTTTCAGTGAGCTTGCCGAAGTTCCAGGACAGCGCCAGCACCGCGCCGCGCCTGATCTGACGGGTGATATTCGTGTTGTAGAAATTCTTGTCTTTGGTGATGTTTTTAAAGTCATGCGTTTTCTCAGTATAGTTCACTGCTCTTAATGAAATATTGATCTTGTTCTTAAATACTTTGTAATTGAAGGCCACATTGTGCCAGGTATTAAAAGGGTAGGTGGTTTGGATGGTGCGGGGTTCCTGCCATAGCCCAAGATAACTGCTGATGGTAAATTTATCCGAGAACCTGTAACTCGTATTCAGGTTAAAATTGCAGCCGAATCCGTTGTTGGATTGCGATGCATCGGAATTATTTGTCACCGTGGCATAACGGAGCGATCCATTCACAAAGAGGTTCCATTTGGGAGTGATCTTTGTACTGTAGTTCAGGTTCAGGCTCGATTGAAATTCCTTCCCGATATTCAGACTGGTTGTTTTGGTAATGCCTGTTTGCGGATCAAAAGAGGAGTACTGCAGTATCTTGTTGTCGCTATAGCTTCCTTCGATATTGATACCGGCAAATGTATTCCCCTTGGCATACCGCAATTGTGCAGCAAGCGCATGGGCCGTTTGTGGGCCCAGATCAGGATTGCCGAAAGTAATATTCAGCGAATCGTTGTTGTATATGAACGGGTTGAGGTCCCAGATATAGGGCCTTTGGAGTCTTTTGGTGTAAGTAAATACCAGGGTCGTTACCTGGCTCACCCGGTTTGTGAATTGGATGTTTGGCAGTAAGGTGGTATAACTATTATTGACCTTCGTTTTGGAGGAAGTAAAATCGCCATTTACATTCGTGTATTCCACACGGGCGCCAATGCGCAAGCTTGACTTCTTCAACTTCAGGTTGTACATGCTGTAAAGACTGATCACATCCTGGGCGTATTTAAAATAATCAGTGTTGGTGAAGTTGGTTTTATAACTATCGCCCTCGTTGTATTTAATAAGGCTTTTAAAATCGGAACTGGCACGGCGTAAGATCGCTTTTACTCCTCCTTCCAGTTTGCCGTTCTTTTTTATCGGGATACTATTGTCCGCCTGGATGGTATATTGATTATTGATAGCATAGCTGTTGTTGACGAGGTACCGGTCTGTGCCGGGATTATCCTGGAAACTGGTAAGTTGAGCATCATTCTTTCCAAACTCGCCCAGGAAGCGAAGGCTGAATTCCCGGTCTTTATTCTTTTTGAACTTCTTTATAAAATCGCTGCCCAGGTTGATGCCGGGGTTATTGACCTTGTTGTTGAGGTGATAGTAACTGACGGTTGACGGAAGGCTCGCAAATTCAGTGGTGATCGTTTGATCGCTCACCGTTTTGTTCATCCAGCTGTCTACGTTGGCATACATACTGATCGTATTGAGACTGTCCAGTTCCCAGCTTAATTCTGCATTGCCAAAACTCCAATTGGAACTGGCGTATTGGTCACCTTCGAGTGTTCTTTTGCTATAGATATTTGTGGTAGAAGGGGTAGTCGTATTGGTATTATGCTGTAAGGTCGGATCAGCGAACCCCGTATTAAAGAATAGGCTGAGACCAACCTTGCCTATTTTCGCATTGCCATTAATGGAGAAATTATTCAACTTGTCGCTGGTCCTTGAGAAGGTATTCAGTGAACCATTGTACCCTGCCACCTTTTTCTTCGTGATGATATTGATCAGGCCGCCTATCCCTTCTCCATCATATTTGGCCGAAGGGGTAGTGATCACTTCTATCTTTGAGATCAATGCTCCGGGAAATCCCCTTAAAGCCTCTTTTACGTTCCTGGCAAACATGGAAGTTTCCCTGCCGTTGAGCAATACCCTGAAATTGGATTTCCCGTTCACCCTTATATTGTCCTCGCCATCCACCGTGATGAAAGGCGTTTTCCGCAGGATGTCGATGGCTGTTTCTGTCTTATTCGTAGGATCATCTTCCACATTGAACACGATCTTGTCATCCGATTGTTCCACCATCGGTCTTTGTGCATTGACCACCACCTCTTTTAGCACGCCTGTGACCCTGGATAACTGAACATGGTCGATCTGCATATCTCCGTCCTTCGTTGTAACATTGATCATGATCCGCATTTCTGCAAAACCCGTATGGGTGAAGGAAAGCGTATAGCTGCCGGTATCCGGTTTGTTGAGCTGGAAGCTGCCGTTCTCCTTTGACAAGGTTGTTTGTAAGGCCGTCGCGTTATTCTTTTTGAAGATGCGTACAGTGGTCAGCGCAAGGGGCTTGCTGCTGTCTGACACAGTACCTGATAATTTTAGGGTAGTTTGTGAAAATGCATAGGCGGGCATAATGAGCAGCATAACTGCCCGGAAGATGGGAAGAAAAAACTTTTTCATGGCTGTAGCTTTGCAGGTTACAGCTATAAAGGTTAACGAAATAATTCGTACTTAGGAAATCTATGTGATGAAAGGTTGCCCTAAAATGATGTAGGGGTTGCAGAGCTGACACCTTTCGCCTGCGTGGCTCCAGGGAGGCTCCAGGGAGGCTCCAGAGAGGCTCCAGAGAGGCTCCAGAGAGGTGACACCTTTCCCTTGCGACGCAAACGAAAGGTGTCACCGCTCATTTCACAGCCCCTTCTTTCCATCGGCCCAATACGCATCTGTACGTATCTGGCAGGACTCAACGCCTTTGTTCAACAGGTATTTCCTGAACCGGCTCACCGACATCGCCCTGCCCGCCAGGTAGAAGGTAGCACCCTTCCAATTGGCCCAGCAATCAGGGTGCATTTCTTCCATCCAGTCAATCGCATTCACCGCAGGTGCATCCATGGCGGCATCCACGTTGTCGACCATGATCTTTAGCGTATGCAGGGCTTTTTCATGTTGAGGTTGCAACTCCAATATGCCAAAGTATTCATGGCTGCAGGCCAGCGCCGTGGTCTTATACCAGTTGTACAGGCCAATCGTAGTCTCATCACCAAAAAAGAAATGGTGGCGGCCCTGGTCATTGTACTTTAGTTTACCCTGGCCGGCACGGAACCTTACTTCCATACCTGGTTCCAAATTGGTGGCCCAATAACTGCCAGGCCCTTTGCCATGCAGGTAAAACAGTACAGAGCATTGTCCCTGCTGCTTATTGAAGGAGGCCAGTGTATAGTGTCGGAAATTGGTATCATCCACCCTGAACTGGACTATTTTTCCCGGTAAAAAGTTTTCATGATCAAAGTCTCCTTTGAATGTAATGAGTTTCAACTCAACTGTTAGCATCGCAGTATGTGATACCACTGCATGGCGAAGCCAGGGGTTGGCTACAGCGAGCATGATATCTGCCAGATATTTGGGGAGCTGAGGCATGGTAAAATAATATTTATGAACTGAATATTAACTTTACAAAACTATCCATGGCCCGGTTGGTTATAGTTATACCAAACGGATAAAGATTTACACCAAACGGATTTTATGGAGATCAGTATAAACTATGGCGCTGGTGAGCGATTTGTCATGAGCGATACCTTTTATCGTGACAATGTAGGTCGGCCACTGGTGACGGAAAAGCGGGAAGTATTCAGCTTCCCCTTTGGTGATGCTGAAATAGTGCGATTGGCATTCTCCGGGATCTATATCGTGTATGGGGATATGCAGCTCTATGAATCCCGGCGGCTGCATTTTGAAGTGCAGGAACATGACGACCTGGTAGAAATGCATTTTACCTTATCAGGCTCCGGTACCATGACAGATGAGATCTATGGGGGTCAGTACAGCTTTAGGGAAAATGAGCACAACCTGCATTATATGCCCCGCTTCGTAGGCAGTGGAGATTATCAGCACAAGCAACGCTATAAATTCTTCGAAGTACATTTTACCACTCAATTCTTCCTGGAACTGGCCCAATCGGGCAGTCCGGGCCTGCGGCGTTTTGCTGATATCATTGCCAGTGGCAATGTATCCCTGCTCAGCCAGGAAAACCTGCCCATCTCCTTTGCCATGCACCAATGCATCCGGGATGTCATGCATTGCGGGTGTGAAGGCGGATTGAAACTCTTATTCCTGCAATCAAAATGTATTGAATTGCTTTCTCTGCAGGCCCAGATGTATGAGGATGCCGCTTCCAGGTCTCCCAGTCGTATCTATACCTCACCGCATGATAAAGACCGCATCTACCAGGCCCGGGAATACCTCCTGGAGCATGCCTTGCAGCCACCCTCCCTTACTGAGCTGGCGAAAATCGCTGGCATCAATGAGTTTAAACTAAAACAGGGCTTCAGGCAGGTGTTCAACAATACCGTATATGGCTATTTAAGCGATTATAAGCTCAACCAGGCGCGGGAATTACTGGTGCATGGCAATATAGCCATCAAAGAAGTGGCCGACGATCTGGGCTACTCTTCTGTTCAACATTTCAGTAATGCTTTCCGTAAGAAGTTTGGCATCCCACCCGGCAAAGTAAGGAAATAGACTAAGCTCAATAAATAAGCGGCACCGGTTCAATGCGCCTGTCCGGCTCATTGGCAAAAATGTAAAAGCTATCATCCGTCCATGCATACCTTTTTACTCCATAGATCTGCAGGTAATTAAATATGCCAACAAGTTCCCCATAGTTGATGCCTTCGCCCAGTTCCAGCTTCAGCACTGAATTGGTATCATGCGTAAAAGTTAACCGTTCTATTTCCTTGCGTACAAAATCAAGCTTAGCATCCTTTGTATACGCATCGAGCTTTCCATGTGGTTCATGGAAAAACTGCACTTCGATGATCTTCTTGTGTTTGGCGTCTTCCCATACAACGTATTTTGAAAAGAATTGTGACAGGCTGCCTTTTTGGGGCTTTTTGTCTGAAGGCAGGTACATCCTGATCACGTATTGGGGCTTCTCCAGCGGGGTAACCAGGTACATGATCAGCAGCGGAAGCGCCAGCAAATTGATCAGCCCGGGTGTATAGAATAATTTGGGAAGCCTCATAAAATAGAGATGCGCAGGACGGGTGTTTCCATACCGTGAGGCCTATGACCGGGTTCTATCCTGACAGTATCCAAATCGCCGTGATATGGCCTGAATAGCCTAAAGTAATTGCACTGCGTTCCCCTGAAACTTGCACTGGAGTAGCCTGTGCAGTGCAAGTCGGGGTATATTGGAGTGCCTGGTGGGATTAGTATAATGAGCACTATATCAATAGTGTAGGCCTGTTATCGTAGTAAACTGTTCAAATACTCAGTGCAATTACGGGTTTGCAAACATTGCCTACCGTCTTGATTTGCAGTCTTGTACAGCAATCTGATAGTGTATAAATCCCGTATATGGGCTGAGATGGCAGTTGTCACATCAACGCTCATGCACCTATATGACCAGGAAAAACAAACTCACTAAAAAACGGATCCACGAGGATGAAGCTTTTGCACGGACGAGGGAAAACATGTCGGAATTTGGCCGGGCGGGTGAGTCCAATCGCCTGGTACGTGAGGCCTTCACAGTAGAGTTGCAAAATATCAGCGACCGGTATGTTTCAGGCAGGTTAACGAAGCGGATGATTCGCATTATCCAAAGCGATCCGGTGAGGAGAAGGGGAGAGCGCATAGTTGGGCCGGAAGCATTGCCCATGCTGGAAGGTTTCAATTTCAACCGCAACAAATTACTGGCTGATACTTTGTATGCACCCTGGTACCTGTACCAGGATCATGCAGCGGGTTTATTTAAAATACAGATCCCCTTTTTCAATGCCGGAACCATGGTCGATACGCAGACCGATGCTATTGAATACCGTCTTATCGCCTGTGCTGCTGCCATTGATTTTGAAAATCGGGATGTAAATACTGTAACGCAACAAAGCCACCGCATTCAGGTGAATGACACAACAACGAGGTCTATACAGCTTGGTTTGACCTTTCCGGCCGGCAACCCCCACCCGGTTATTATCACCCTTGGCGTGAAGTTTTTTGGCATGGGTATTTCCAAGTCACCTGCGCCCGGCGGAACATTGAACACGATGGCGGTGATAAAGGTAGTCACCGGATAACGATCGTTTGCAGGTAATGGTAATCTCCGCAGCATACTGCCACTTTGTAGATGCCCGTGCTGATCCTGGCCGGCAAACAAATGGTATGCGTAGAGAAATGTTCCTTGTGTGCCAGGAAGCTTTTGAAAAGCAACATGCCACTTAGCGTATAAAAGTAAATGGTAAATACATTACGCTCAATATTATACAGTTGTAGCCAAAAACGTTTTTCAGTTACCAGGTTTGGATACAGCGTGATCCGTTGGGATAGCTGCAGAAAACGGGCTGCAGGCAGTAATGGTAGCATCATAGGAACGGTATTGTAATGGTGTACGGATGCCTGCTGTCCGGACCAACCGGTGAAAGCAGGCGATTTTATTAGCGGTGATAAAAGTAATCCCTTTTAGAAAGTTGGTCAATAGTAGAGTTATGAAGCCTGTCGGTATTTTTACCAGATAGCAATTGTACGGTTGATAATTAAACACACAACCTGGATAATAATGCGGATCGGGGATCTGATTAAATTAACTTTATTACAAAGAAAACACCATGACCCAAAGAGACCTCACCCTGGTAGGCATCACTGTATTGGTGATGTGTATTCCCCTCGCCATTGTGGCCCATAAAAACCAACAGCCTGCAATGACCTCCTCCATATTTGACTGGACCACTATTAAGGTCAAGGCTACAAAAACAGGAGAGTCGCGCGCCTTCTTCCAGGCGCCTACACCCACCCTCGATGAGTTGGAATGCCATGTGACAACCCTTAACCCTGGGGAATCTCCCCATGCCCCTCACAAACATCCGGACGAAGAGCTCATCATCATCAAAGAAGGAACGGTTGAGTCCCTGGTCAATGGGGTGGTAAAAAGGGTAGGGCCCGGTTCGGTGATCTTCCAGGCATCCAACCAACTGCACAGCATTAAAAATGTGGGGACCACCCAGGCCACTTATCATGTAGTAAAATGGAAGACTGCCAAAACGCCCGCGGCAGGCAACTAATAGGGGAGAATGGGGCTTTTGTCGATATGAATGCGTCGAAGGCAATCCATTAACTTCTGTTTAATATTTTATCAATTATCTTAGTCCCCAACGGTTCCTGATCTACGTTCGTATCGTATGCAGAAACCAGCAAAAGAAATGGAGGGGGCCTGCTTATGTTGAAATTTTCTACTATTTGCAACGATAACCTGTTTTTGCGGGTCAATAATCCTATGCAATGGAGAGTTGTTGTATTGTCACTGATCTTATTGTTATCCAACCGCTTAATGGCCCAAACCTGCACCACGCTGGGGCAATCCCCATCCACAGCTTTCCCTGTTTGTGGTTCTACTGCGTTCAGTCAGGTCAATGTGCCCATCTGCGAATCGCACAACATCAATGTTCCGGGCTGCGGCACAGGGGGCTATTCCGATAAAAATCCTTTTTGGTACAAGTTTACCTGTTTTACATCCGGCTCCCTCGCATTCCTCATCACGCCCAACGACCTGGGAGATGATTATGACTGGATGCTCTACGATATTACCGGGCGCGACCCGAATGAGGTGTTTACCAACAACACCCTAATTGTTACCGGCAACTGGGCAGGCACCTATGGTCTTACCGGCGCCTCTGCCAGCGGGGTCAACAATATCCAATGCGGCTCCGATCCGGCTGATAACAAACCCACTTTTGCCAAATCGCCCAATATTATTGAAGGTCATACTTACCTGTTGCTGATCAGTCATTTTACCGATTCTCAGAGCGGGTACAAATTGTCCTTTGGCGGTGGTACAGCGGTGATCACCGATCCCAAATTACCCGCCCTGCAAAGCGCTACAGCCGCTTGTGGCGGAACGGTACTGCGGGTGAAACTAAACAAGAAAATGAAATGCGGCAGCCTGGCTGCCGATGGAAGTGATTTTACCTTGGCGCCGGCGGCGGGTAATGTCATTGCCGCGGTAGGGATTGGTTGCACTGCCGGCTTCGATATGGACAGTGTAGTGCTCACGGTGGACCATATCATTGCGCCCGGTACTTACGATATTGTTATGAAAATGGGCAGCGAGGGCAATACCTTAAGGGATATTTGCGACCGCGAAATACCGGTTGGCGAAAAGGTGCCTGTAACGGTTTATCCCATTGTACCAACGCCCATGGACAGCATAAAGCCCGTATCCTGCGAGCCCACCGAACTGCAATTGGTATTTAAGAACAATATGCGCTGTAGTTCCATAGCGGCCGATGGCAGTGACTTTGTCATCAATGGCCTTCCTGTAGGGATAAAAGGCGCTTCCGGCACTTGTACCAGCGGCCTCTCTACCATCATCAAAATACAGCTAACAGGCCCCCTGCAAACAGCGGGTAACTGGACGCTCCAACTCAGGCGCGGCAGCGATGGCAATACCATTATTGATGAATGCGGTATGGAAACACCTGCAGGATCTACCCTGAATTTTATTAGCTACGATACCGTCAATGCCGATTTCACCTACAACATATTGTGGGGCTGTAAAAAAGATACCGTACAATTTTTTCACTCCGGCGCCAATCAGGTGCAGGAGTGGTTGTGGAACTTTGACAATGTAAGTATCAGTACGCAACAGAATCCCGAATTTATTTTCCCCAGTTTCGGCAGCAAAAAAATAAGACTTTCCGTCAACAATGGCGTGTGCGCCGATAGTGCTGAAGCTATTGTGCTGCTGGATAATGATATGGATGCGAGGTTTGGCTATCCCGAATTCCTGTGTCCGGAAGATCCTGCTGTATTTACCGACAGCAGCATTGGTAAGTTGGTTTCCTGGAACTGGACCTTTGGCAATGGCAATACCAGCCTGCAACAGAAGCCCGATGAGCAACGCTATGCGCGCCCCCTTGCCAGAACAAAATTGTATACGGTACGACTGATCGTTGAAAACGATAAGCAATGCTTTGATACCGCTTTCCACCAGGT
>CBIHOV010000089.1:0-10876 GCA_966211765.1 uncultured Paraflavitalea sp. | reverse complement strand
TTATATAATAGTATAATTTAATTCCTTTATTTGTGGTAGAACCACGCGCCCAATGGTTTACGACCTTATTTAGTCCTTTCCTCTCCGTCCCACTGCGACTCTCTGCCCCCAGTCCCTAAGCATGTATTCACCAATACCATTAAAATGTGTATGGATACTTCTGTTGGCATCCTGGTTTCCACCTATAACTGGCCCGGCGCATTAAAAACCCTATTGCACAGCATACTGGCACAAACCCGCTTGCCACATGAGATACTGATTGCTGATGATGGCTCCTCCCTGGCTACCCAAAAACTGGTGGATTGGTTCCGCCCTCTTTTTAATATCCCCATCAATTATGCCTGGCAGGAGGATATTGGATTCCGGAAGAGCCTTATTCTTAATAAGGTGATGAAAGAGGCCACGGCCAACTATATCATCCAGGTGGATGGAGACATCGTATTGCATCCCCGCTTTATTGAAGATCACCTGCGTCATGCCAGGCCCCACATGTTTGTCCAGGGCAGCCGGGTGATCCTCAACCCCAATGCCACGGCCCACCTGTTATCTGGTGAGTCCGGGTCGCCGCATTGTCTTTCCCGCGGCGTATCCAATCGCTTCAATGCCCTCCGTTTGCCGCTCTTATCGCCCCTTATCAGGTCAAATCCCTACAGCTCTTCCAATATCAAAGCCTGCAACCTCGCCTTCTGGCGTAAAGATTATATCAATATCAATGGGTATGACAATGACTTTCATGGATGGGGTTGGGAAGATGCAGAGTTTGCCGCCCGCCTTATCAATATCGGTGTATTGAAAAAACGCCTCAAGCTGGCAGCCATCTGCTACCACCTGCACCATGATTATAATACCAGGTTTCGCATTGGGGAAAATGAAAAAAAGTACAATGAGACCATCCGCACCAGGCATGCCGCCTGTCCCAATGGGTACCACCAGGTGCCCTGGCAGGCCGATGATGCTTCCTGCATTCGCTTAGCGGAATAACCGGCCAATCCATCTCTTAAAACGACGCTTGGGTTTGTTATAGATACGCCAGCGCTCCTCCAGGTTATGTTCCTTTTGTAAAAAGTAAAGATCAGCAGCCGGTTCCGGTAAAAAATGGATGGGGTGAATGAGTTCACCCAATTCACCAACAGGCAGGTTGGCATGGTGATTATCGGTTTTCATGGTATGTGTAGCAGCGGGGCCAAAACCAATATTGCTGATGAGGTTCACATTGGGCGTGACGCACAGGGCATTTTCAAAGAAAGTAAGAAAGTTCAGTTGGTGATCCCAGGTATCTGTCTGCCCCGATTTAAGTTGTATAAAATTCGTTGTCCAGTCCTTGATCAGCAAGTCATCAGTGAATATTTTCTCCAGTAGCGCAGGCACTTCTTGCTCATCATACCGTTTCAGGTCGCGGTCATAATCTTTCCATACACGCCGCCAGCTGGCCCATCCCCATACATTGCTGTAGCGGGAAAAATAATAACTGGCCGGGCCCCATTGTTTTCCTTGCTGCAGGTTGGTGCCGGTAATGGTATGTATACGTTCATCATGCCGGTACCGGTACAGCAGTGCATCACAAAAAGAAAAGAAACTCATGGCAGGTATACAATCATCTTCCAGAATGATCCCTTCCTCTTCTGCTGCAAAGAACCAGCTGATAGCATCCGATACCGCTACCCGGCATCCTTTGTGCTCATGGAGGAACAGTGTTTGTAGCCCGCAATCCCAGTCGATCAATTGGGTAATGGCCCTGGCTTCCGTGCAGAGCACCACATCCTGGTCATTGCCCGGCCGGGGGGCATCGGCAGCAATGTAAAGGCGCGCCGGTTTCACCTGTCTTATCTGTTCAAATACCCGCAACCCCGTAGCGGGCCGGTTAAAGAGCAACAACAGAATGGGCGATTGTACAGTGTAATGGATCATAGTATATCCCGGGTGTTCCGGTGCCGGTGGCCACCTGTATTAAAAATAAGTTTTTTCTTATTATAAAAAATATTAACATAGGGAAATGAAAGCAGGAGCAGGGCCTACCGGTAATGATGTGTTGATCAGCATTGTCATAGCCTCCTTTAATGCGGGTGATCAGCTGGCAGCCTGTCTGGCATCCATACAGCAGCTGCAGCTCCCTCGCCTTGAAGTAGTGGTGATAGATGGCGGCAGCCGGGATAATACCTTGCAGGTTCTTGAGCACAACAGGCAGTTGGACATTTCCTGGATCAGCGAGCCCGACCAGGGCATTTATGATGCACTCAACAAAGGTGTCCAAAAGGCAAAGGGGAAATGGATACATTTTCTCGGCACAGATGATCGCTTGCTGACGGGATTTGCCCAACTGGTTGGCCTGTTAAAGGAAGAAGACACAGTGTATTACGGCAATAGCCAGCCTTTTTACCAGGACAACAAGAAACCGCCCTATATCTTACTCGGCGGAAAATTCAGTAAGTATCGACTGGCAAAATACTGTATCAACCACCAGGCCATTATCTATCCCGCTTCGGTATTCAGTCAGTATTCCTACAACGGGCAGTACAGGATCTTTGCCGACTATGCGCTCAATATCTGTGTATGGGGCAATCGCAGTTTCCGCAAAGTGTACCATCCCATTGATATCGTGCAATACAATATGAATGGTTTTTCTTCCCTGCATACTGACGGGCTGTTTAAGCAACACAAGGCGGCCATGATCAGGCAACACCTGGGCTGGTGGGTGTACTGGCGTTTTTGGTGGAAGAAATACAGGAAGAAACTCGCCGGCCAACCCGATTGGTAAATTAATCGCCTTTCTTCATCAACAACCAATCCATCCACTTATTTCGTTTCTGCTTCCTGAGATGCATTCTCCTTCCGGCCGCATACTTATTTTCCAGTTTGGAATAATAAACATGGCCGGCTTCTTGCAGCGCCTCAATATATCCATTGTACAGGCTGGCAAGATCAGGCCTTTCGTGCAGGGTAAACCGATTATAGCGGAAAACGGGCAACTCCTGCACACCCGGAACAATAGAGCTGAAATGATAAAACTTCAACCAATCCGTTTTATTCACGATCATCCGGTTATCCTCCAGGCTTAGCATTCGTTCATGCAGGTTCCAGGGTGCCATATTCAGGCCCCGGTCCTGCAACACCACAACGCCTGTAAAGAACAGTGGCACAAAGTTCACCGGCAACTGGTCTACAAAAATGCCATTGTATACATCAATAAACCCCTGTGCGTAAGTCCGCTCTTTCCACCAGGCCAGAAAACGGTTTGTTTCTGCGTGCTGGCGCAAGGCAATAAATCCAAGGTTATAGAGACCGTAGTTCAGGAAAACCGATTCCGAAGGCTGCTTATCATCCAGGGGAATGGGCGTATAAATATGAGGGGTAAGTAAAATATTTGCACGCTCAAGGTCGGTTTCCAGGAAGGCCAGCGAATGAAATACCTGAACATCAGGGTCCAGGTAAATCACCTTATCAAAGTCTCTTTCGTTCAGTAAGTATTCCATCACGCGCGGCTTTACACAGGTATTCAGCTCTATGATATTATACTTCAGCGACAAGGCCTGCATGGCTGGTTCAATGGTCTCTACTGCGATCACTTCATCAGCCAAAGAAGGATAATCAATACCCGCGATCTTTTTATCGCAGAGGAAAATGTAAAAGACAGCGCCGGGTTCATGGCGCTTCAGCGACCTTCCCAGTACGGTAGCGTAAGCCAGGTAGTTATTGGAACAAATGGTAAAATATACCTTCATACTATTGCTGTACTTCAGGTTAAAGTTATACATTAGGTGTACATATAATGTATTAGTCCTGATCGCGGTTTGGGTCTGGCCAATGGGGTGGGGCTGTCTTACATAGTCCCCGGCCGTGTTACATAAATCAATGCTCCATGAAGATAAGCATAGATGTGGTCATTCCATCCTGCAGACCGGTAGAAGAATACCTGCTGCCCATCCTGCTGCTGGCACGGCCACCCCTTGCCACCATAAAGTTTTACCTGGTCATCGACGATCCCAACAGTGCGATCCCTGCTGCCATTCAATCACTGGTCAATGGCACAGATATCTTCCTGGTCCAAAATAACCACAATATAGGCGCCGCTGCTACCCGCAATAAAGGGATCGATACGGGTACCGGCCAATGGGTCCTTTTTTTGGATGATGATATTACTGTGCACAACGACCTGCTGGAAATATATGCTGAGGCGGCTGCCCGGTCTACGAATGAACCAGGATTTATAGGCTTGATAGAACTTCCCCCCGCGGTCACCGCATTCACGCAGGCTATTCAGGCTACCGGTGCAATGGATGTATTTGCCATTGCCCGTAAAAAGCCCTCACATGCCTGGGGCGCTACCGCCAATATGATGGTGAGCCGCGAGGCGATGGGTGCTACCAGGTTTTCTCTTCAATATCCAAAGGCAGGGGGAGGGGAGGACCTTGACTTTTGCCTGCGCATCAGGGAGCACAATGGCTATGCAAATTTTAAATGCCTGCCCGAAGCTGCGGTCACCCATCCCTGGTGGAACAAGGGACAGGCCAACTTTAAAAGAACTTTCCGGTATGGCATCGGCAATAGCTGGCTGGGACAATTGAACCCCCGCTACACTTACCGCGATTTTCCCAATACACCTGAAACCCTATTCCTTACGTTTCTCCTGGGTATCCCATTAATTGTGTGGAAGCCAGCGCTTCTCAATTCCTGGCTTTGTTTCCTGGTGGGTGTACTGATCATTGAAGTGTTGGCCACTACCTTACAGGCCATCAAAAGAGCACAGGTGGTTGGTCTCCTTATGCTGGGCTATGTGATCGCTTTGCGATTTGTGTATGAAACAGCATTGCTGTGGGGGCAGCTTAGCCGCTTCAGAATTAACGGCATAGGCGAAAGATTTCATGATGATGGCAGGATCAATAAACTGTTCTTCTACCGGCTCAATACACGCAAAACCATCAAGTGGATACTGTACCCTCTCTTAATTGCCTTTTGTTGCCGGTAACCGATCCCGCCATGGTTCCTATCTTCACGAAACATCTTCCACGTTCTTTTCTTCACGAACCCATCCGCTTTCCAATCAACGGTATCCGATACCCATAAAATGTTCCCTTCAACAACGATTTCGCCTTGATCACAAAGCGATCAGCCAGGTCAAACCTCGACAGGAATGCATGATACACCAGGTTGTCATAGGTAGTGCCTGGCCCGAATACCGTATGTTCCGGGTCGTGCAGGCGCCACTCGGGCACTTCTACATGCGTAGGCCACCAGTAGTGCACCCGGCCACCATCTTTGATAACCTGTTCGGTAAGGTTTTGTCCGGCATCCATATCCGCTGTCATGTTCATATCCGGATAATTCAGCGCTTTCAGGTAGGCCGTGGAGATGCCAAAAAAGAAGGGTGATACATACAGGTTTTCACCATTGCGCAGGTGATTGGCGGTTTGTGCCGCGCCGGCAATGCTGCGGGGTTCCTGCAATTCTTCAAGCAGTTTGGGCATCCATCCCGGGCCTACAGGAATACAGTCCACATCAAAAAAGATCAGGTAATCCGTATCCTTTACAGTGCGGCACACATGGTTTAAGAAATCTCCGTGCGAGAGGTCTTCCCTTACAATATGATGAACTTTTTGACCAAATAGCCGGAATACCGCCTGCTGGTATTTGGGCACCCGCGGATTCACATTCCCTTTGTAGAAAGAGAAGATCTTAAAACGGGGTAGTGTTTGCTTGCCCATAAAAACATAAGTTGTTTGGTATCCTTCTTCTATTGCTGGTACATAAACCGCTTGATCTGCAACCGCACCCGATCGGCATGCCACACAAAGGGCGATAGGTAAAATAATGTAAGTTGCTCATCCTGCAATTTTCTGTTTAACAGCCCCCACCTGGTCAGCATAATCCTGAAGGGCGCGAGCAGTAGCAGGCGTGTTCGGTTCTTCCTTTTGTTTTTTGCGTGAAGACGCAGTGCATGGTCGTATTCATTCAATACCAGGCCTGCCTGCAGAATGCCTTCCAGCAGCCTTTCCCTGTAGGGGATGGTCAATCTTTCTTTCGGGATAAAATGTTCCAGCGTCATCCGGTCATCATAATACAGCGTATAACCCCGCAGCAATAAGCGTTTGCAATATTCAAAATCATCACCCGTGGTCAGTACTTCACCATTCCGTCCATTCAGCAGCGAAGGATATCGATCTGTAAACATCTCCAGGAACAAAGTTTTACGGGTTACCAGGCCGGCGCCCAATACAAATCCCCGGTGCGTCACATCACCCGAGGCCGGGGCAGGGATGCCGATAGCGTAGTAATCTCTGTAAGCCTCAAACCAATCCGGATAAGTACCCACATCACTGACAGGTATATTCTGGCCGCCGGCGGCGCCGGTGTGGAGTTTGTTGGCCATCACTTCATAGGCAACCGCTACATAATCCGGCCCCAGCCAGTTATCATCATCGCAAAAGATAAGGTATTCATAGAATGCCATAGCGACACCTTTTTTGCGCGCGTATTGCTGGCCGGCTACCGGTTCAGTCACCACGGTAAAAGAGATATGATCGGCATCTAAGGCTTTCCAGGTGGCCAGCGCGAAAGTCCCTGTTTCGTCCGTAGAAGCATTGTCAACGACAATGATTTCCCAGGGAAGATCGGGAGGCACTACTTGTGCAGCCAGGTGTTGCAGGGTGGCTTGCAACCTTGCTACACTGTTATAACAGCAAATAACAACAGACATACCAGGCGCCGCTATCGTGGTGTTATTGACCATCAGGGCAAATTTCTATAAAACATGTATTTAATTGCCACTTTCACCGCTGGGGGCAATGGTAGTTCCAGCGCTTCCCATATACCAGCCTGACTGCCCATCCAGGAAGCCAGCTCGAATTGCTTCAGCGGATGTCGGCGCAGCCTTGACAACATAGCTTTTTTAAATAACCGCCTTGAGAAGGTAGCGGGAGGCAACAATTGCTGCCGCAGCGCAGGTTCCGTTTCAGGAAACACCTGCAGCAGGCAGGTGGCATAACAAAGACTGGTGCCATAGGCAAGCCTTTTGAGGTAGCCGGCATTGGCCCGGTCGGCAGGGATCATATGTTTCAGCCGCAGGGCAGGGGAGTTGCCGGCTGCATATCCTTTCTCTATACAGAGCAGGATCATCTGTGTATCCTCTCCGCTGGTCAGCAACTTGCCTTTGCGGCCCGGTAAAGTAAACCGGCCCTGCCTGGCCAGTGCCACATAGTCCTTCAATAAAGCTGTCGGCGTACAAAGCCCGGTGCCAAAGGGGTAACAAGCCTGCCAGGCCCGTATACTGGCAAACCGGGTTTCCACTTCATGTCTTTCCTGGAAAGCAAGCCGCGCATGTTGGGCAATGGAGCGCTCAATCCCATCTACAAAATCAACCGTTACATGGCCTGGTCCCCAGGCCGCTACCTGGGGGTATTGGGCGTGCAACACCTGCAGTTGTTGTAAATAATCCCTTTCCGGTTCATTGTCGTGGTCAAAGTATACCGTATACTTTCCCCGGGCCATTTCAATAGCTGCTATCCGGGCATATTTCACTCCCTGTTCCGGCACAAGAATGGATTTCCACAAAGGCAGTTCGTCTGTATACGCCTTTACGTAGGGCATGTCACTTACCGGCAGGCTGCTGTTGTTGTCTACAATGATTACTTCGATGGTAATTCCGGCAATATCCAATTGATGCACAGCGTGCAGGCAACGCTTCAGCAAGCGTTCATCCGGATTGTACGTACATATCACAATTGAATAGTCAACCATATATTGCTGCATGGTTCCCAGGATATATAATAATAATTAAAAATAAGTCTTAAATCAGTAACTTCAAGTGCATTCCATTTTTATGAAAACATATTTCCGGCTACTATCATATGCACGGCCTATTTATAAGTATGCCATACCCTATATTGTCTTCACCCTTTTATCGGTCATTTTCAGTACCCTCAACCTGGCCCTGGTAGCTCCCCTGTTGAATACCCTGTTCACCCAGCAGAACGTTCAACAATTGCCTCCTCCGCCGGCGCATTTCTTCGACATCTTCAAAGCCTTTAATTATTATGCAGCGCAGGCTGCCCGGCAGCACAGTATATTCTATATCCTGCAAATGATCTGTCTTGTCATCATCAGCTCCGTATTATTGGGCAATTTCTTCCGGTACCTGTCCGAACGTACCATGGAAAACCTGCGGATCCATACCCTGCTCAATTTACGCAAAGCCGTTTTCAACAATGTGATGAACCTGCACCTGGGGTATTTCAGCAATGAAAAGAAAGGCGAGATCATGTCCAAAATATCAGCCGATGTACAGGTAGTGCAATATTCGGTTACAGGTACCCTGCAGGTTGTTTTTAAAGAACCTTTGACCCTTATTATTTACCTCATTACTTTGTTTATTATTTCTTATAAACTCACCCTGGTATCCATCCTGGTGATTCCCCTGGCAGGCTGGATCATCTCCAAAATCGTACGGAAACTCAAGGAGCAGGCGGCAGCTTCCCACCAGTCCTATGCAGCCATGATCAGTTACCTCGATGAGGCCTTGCATGGCATACGTGTTATCAAAGCATTCAATGCCGTAGGGTTTATCACCGGCCGCTTCAATGCCGAGAATGAACGTTATTCCGATATCATCCGGTCAATGGCCAAGCGCCAGCAGCTGGCATCGCCCGTATCTGAATTCCTGGGCATTCTCATGGTAGCAGGTATTGTATTGTATGGAGGCTCGCTGGTGCTTACCAATAACAGTGAGCTCAATGCGGCCAACTTCATAGCTTATATTGCTTTGTTCTCTCAGGTCATGCGGCCTGCCAAGGCCATCTCTGCTTCCTTCTCCCATATCCATTCCGGTATTGCGGCCGGTGAAAGGGTGTTGGCCCTTATTGATGAAAAACCACAGATCACCGATGCACCCAACGCCATACCCATTCATAGCTTTCAGCAGGAAATAAGACTGGAGAATGTATCCTTTGCTTACCAGGAAAAAGAAGTGCTGCACCAGGTGAGTTGTACCATACCCAAGGGGCAAACCATTGCCCTGGTGGGTCATTCCGGTGGTGGCAAATCCACCCTCATGGACCTTATTCCACGTTTTATACAGCCCCGCTCCGGCAGGATATTGATTGATGGCAAAAACATACAGGCCTATACCCTTGCCTCCCTGCGCTCCCTGATGGGGATCGTAAACCAGGATTCTATTTTGTTCAATGATACCATCTTCAACAATATTGCATTTGGCCTGCCCAATGCCACCCAGGAAGAGGTAGAGGCCGCCGCCAAAATTGCCAATGCACATGCATTCATCATGGCCAGTCCCCAGGGCTACCAAAGCAATATTGGCGATAAGGGGGTAAAACTTTCCGGCGGCCAGCGCCAGCGTATCTGTATCGCCAGGGCTGTGTTGAAAAATCCGCCCATTATGTTGTTGGATGAAGCCACCTCTGCATTGGATACCGCCTCCGAAAAGTTGGTGCAGGAAGCATTGAACAACCTTATGAAGAACCGCACCTCCCTCATCATAGCGCATCGATTAAGCACCATTCAGAATGCAGACCTCATCATTGTACTGGAAAATGGACATATAGTAGAAACGGGCACACACCAGGAGTTGATTGTTCACAATGGCGTATACCGCAAGCTCATAGATATGCAAACTTTTACAACTGCACCCGTATAAAAAAGCAAAGCGCCAGGAGATATTGTCCCCCGGCGCCTTCTATGGGGAAAGCAGCTTTAAACTTTAAGTCCCATTGTTGATGGAGACTCCGCTTTCTTTAATAACTGAATTTGCAGATAATCTTCCAGGCCCTTTAAAAAGGGTTTGTTGTTCCGGCAGGATTCAAACAGACCTTCCAATTGTGAGGTTTGTAAACTACCCGAGGTAATCATTTTGGCCAGAGGAGGATTGCCTTCGATCCAGGCTGTTTGCAGACTATGATCTCTTAAATAGCTGACAATGATCTCTGCTTTGAAGTAAATAGCCAGATGGGCTATTCCTTCTTTTATGCCGATCAGTTCGTCTACAATATTGGGGAAGTTTTGGGGAATAAATCTCTCGTTGTCCCGGATAATAAATGTATTAAACATAGTAGAAAATGAATGTAGAAAAATTCTTTTAACCTGTGGAGCTTTCCCGCATTGTGGGAAGCAACCCTTTCCCATTGCCTCGATGTTTTGTTGCCTTTACTACAGCTTGCTACGTTTATCTTTGGCGCCTTGTAAAGCTATTTTCTTCTTGTCAAGGTCTTCTCTTTTCAGTAATAAGGTATTTTGTATTTCCAGCAGTTTGTTGTCTATTGCTGTTCTTTTCTTTTGCAGATCACTTTGATCATCCAATAATTGCTGGTAATCCTTTTCTCCCTTAGTAATATCATTCATTTGGCTGGTGATTCCCAGATCGGAAGAGTGATTGTTAGCATCCAGTATAAAAGATTCAAGGAACGTTTTCACATTCTGATTGATGCTGCTGTCTGACCTGCTGTTGGTGTAGTTGTTATACCCTCTTGATACCGCCATATAAACAACGCTGCTGTTGTTGGGGCCAGGTTCTACTTTGGTATAAATATCTAGTTTCTCAGAACTGATCTCAGAGAGGATAACCCCTTTGTATTTCGATACCCCATCCGTTTGTCTTATTTTTAAACCCGAACGTTCCAGCCGCATTCTCAATGCATCCCTGGTAGCAGCCTCAGGTTGATCAACTACGATCGTTACTGCGTGACGGTTCTCTTTGTCGATCATCACGGAAGCTTCGCTGGCCTGGCCAAAGCTAAAAAGACCTGCAAAAAGAAATACTGCACTAAGTAGTATTGTATTAATTTGTCTCATTCTACAAAGGTTCACTTATTCAGCGGCAATAGCATTATACAATCATATTTATAAGTTGTATCATTCTCACAGTTAACGCGTT
>CBIHOV010000088.1:0-11032 GCA_966211765.1 uncultured Paraflavitalea sp. | reverse complement strand
AAAAGAGCTTGATCAGTTACAATCTATTTATTGTTATCAGTCGGCCATCAAAAAAGAAGACCTTGCTGCATTACAGCAGGCATTTCCCAAAGTACGGATCGATCCCGGAGGATACGAAGTGCCGATCTTGTCGAGCGATACCACGGAAGTAAAACAGGCTGTAGAGAAATAAGTGGATAATCTTCGATAGACCTTTTTACACAAAGGTGAGTCGCCCTGCAGCGCGGCCCACCTTAAGCTTCCAATCACCTTGTTCAAGTTGCGGCAGCCATTCTGTATTCTGAATTCTAGATACTGTATTCTATTTCCCTTTAAATACCGGCTTTCTTTTTTCCAGGAATGCGGCAGCCCCTTCCTGCATGTCTTCTGTAGCAAAGCATTCCCCGAATTTTTGTACTTCCAGGTCGTAGCCTTTTTGGGTATGATCGAAGTTGTTGATACAATTAATAATATTGGCAAGGGCGATGGGCGCCTTGGATTGTATGGTTTGCAATATCTCTTTTACCTTAGGTAGTAATTCTTCAGGTGTTACTACGTCGTTCACCATGCCAAAGCTCTGTGCTTCTTTGGCCGTGATCATTTTACCACTCATTAATAATTCCATGGCCCGGCCCTTACCTGCCACCTGCACCAGTCTTTGTGTACCGCCATAACCAGGTATGAGACCGAGGTTCACTTCCGGCTGACCAAATTTTGCATTGTCGGATGCGATCATAAAATGACAGGCCAGTGCCAGCTCACATCCACCTCCCAGTGCAAAGCCATTCACCGCTGCTACAATGGGCTTGGGTGCATTTTCTATCTTGAAAAAAATATCATGTCCTTTCTTCGCCAGTGCCATTCCTTGCTCTTTACTCAGTCCCTGGAACTCCGTGATGTCCGCGCCTGCCACAAATGCCTTGCTGCCCGAACCGGTAATGATGGCCGATTTGATAGCTGTATTGTTGTATACTTCATCAATCGCCTGGCTGAGCTCTTCCATTACCGTTTTATTGATGGCATTCAATTTGTCGGGCCGGTTGATCGTAATAATACAAATATGCTGTTCTACGTCTACAAGCAATGTTTCGTACATGACAAAGATTTTCTCAAATCTAAGGAATGTCTTCTATATAGGCTGTCAACCGGTTCTCTAATTTCCCCTTGCCATACTTGTCCCAAAAAGTGACCACAATCCTGTACTCCTGTTGCCAGTCCATGGGCTTGCCTGTATTAATGGTACATTTCAATTCTTTGGCCTTCTCTTTATCCCAGGTATCATTGCCCTTGAATAAGTCATCCTCTGCCAGTATCTTTTTACCGCTGCTGTCGGTAATGGTGAGTGAACAGCCTACCGACACTTTGCCTTCCCTCACTACCAGGCCCTTGACATCCTGGTTGACCACGGCAAAACTTTCGCCCAGCACCACCTGGTTGTGCGATACCGTTTCACCGTTCATAATACGCAGTACCTCTGCTGGTTCTATATTGGTCCAGGAGGTGGTAATGCCATTGCCGCCATCTTTTTTAATGCCATAATGGATTCCCCCTTCACAGGAAGTGAGCAGGATGCAAGCGAGCATTACTGCCACTAAAGTATTTGTCATTGTCATAATTATAAGGATTTAATAGCTCTGCAAAGATCAGTAGGTTGGCGGTATGGAAAAAGCCCTGGCAAGCGGAATGCGGGACTATTTAGTAAAGTGTGTGTAATGGCCCGTAAAATGCAGTCCAATCAGAAAAACCGCCTGTTATTGGCTAAAAATGACTGTACACCCATTTGCCCATTTCTCCGTTGCTGCCGGCCTGTACATTTGCATCCTGTTAGTGAATATCGCGTACAATCTCTAGTGGTTTCAGCATAGCTCCACCGCGTGAATACAAGGTTTGGAAGGGCAGGAATTCAGAGGGTATTGATCAGTGCGCCTTTGTATTCAATAACATATCAAATATCATTAATCATTAAACCTTTTTTATGAAGTGGCTTTTAATGGCCTGTGGGATTGTATTGTCTTTAACGGGATACATGGCTTGTATGCGTTCGAAAGTACAGCGGGAAAACCCGGTGATACAAAGAAGCCTGGTAAAATGGGAGAGCATAGGTGATAGTGCTTCCTCCACACAGTTGGTAAAAGATAGTCAAGGGCGTATCACCAGTATGGAAAACAAGGTGGAACTGAATCGCTTTCAATTTTCAACCGATAGTATACTCCTCACTGAATATTCCAAAACAGACAACCGCATTGTATATGCATTCAAAGGCAAGCTGGATAGTGCCGGCAAGTTGACCTGCGGCACAGCCATCGTTGGCTATGCGGCCCACGGCACAGATACCGTGCAACACCGGTTTGAATACGATGACCAGGGCTACCTGGTGAAAGAGTTTCGGGATTATGGAAAAGCCGGCACCTACATTATTACCTATTTGTATGAAGCGGGCGATGCCATCAGGATCAGCACCTGGTACAACAATGAATTGTACAATACCAAAGAGCTGGAATACTACACAGACAAAGATAACCTTACGGGCCTGGAAGATTTTAAGTTCAGGAAGAATATGAATGAGCTGGTGGGCAATACCAGCAAGCACCTGGTTAAGAAGATCACATCCGTAGCCGGGAATGGTAAGCTCAACTATTCCTTCAATTTTGAATACGAAACTGATGACGAAGGGCTGCCCTTAAAACTGATCACCAGAAAAGGCAAAAAAGTAAGTGGTGTTACTACTTATTTCTATGCGGCTAAGGTGTAGGAGGATCCCCGTTTTTAAACCATAAAAATGAAAAACAGTGAATGCCTGGTGGAAATTTGGATTGCGAAACAGAAACCGTAAACTGGTGTATGGTCAATTGCAACAACAGCGAATCATGTTGCAACAAGGTGTACCGGCTCATGCAAGGATCATTGAGATTGAATCAAAATATGAATTGTTGAAAGGCTATGTGGAGCTGCGGGTATGGGTCATGATCCGCTTGCAGGAAAGGTTACTGTACCAACAGGTGCATACCATGGTAGCAGCGGAAAAAATACCCGTTACCGGTGCGGTAGTATCCATCCGGGTATTACCGGAAAACACCTCGTCGATCCTCATTCTTTCCTAGCTCACATTTAAAGGCTTAATCCCTCCGCTCACCAGGGTTCCCTTCCCGCGCCGCCAACTCTCTGGTGGATGCAGGCAAGGGGCTCTGCGTTTAGATAGGGGTAAGGGCACACTCTTATCAGAAACTCCGGTGTTCTGTAACCCAATTGGTAATATAACTGGCAATATCATGGGTGGAAGTGCCTGGGGCAAATAATTTACCGACGCCCATCGCATTTAACTGTTGCATATCGTCTTCGGGAATGATGCCACCGCCGGTAAGCAGTACATCATCCATGCCTTTTTCTTTCATCAGCTGGATCACTTTGGGGAAGATGGTCATGTGCGCGCCGGAAAGGATGCTGATGCCGATAGCATCCGCATCTTCCTGCAAAGCAGCATTGACAACCATTTCGGGTGTTTGGCGCAAGCCTGTATAGATCACCTCCATGCCGGCATCGCGCAAGGCGGTGGCAATCACTTTGGCTCCGCGGTCATGACCATCCAGGCCCACCTTGGCCACCAATACCCGTACCGGCCTTTTTAGTTTATCATTCATATCGTTCGGCAATTCGTTTTATGATCAGGCAAGGAGCCGGTCGATAATCGCCATAGCCCCTTGCTTGCAGCTTTAAAGTTGTTGTAATGCGTTACTGATGCGCTTCACGGTTTCTTCCTTTCCAATCAGTTCAGCTATATCAAATACCCCCGGGCCAAATTTGCCACCCACCAGCATCACCCGAAGGGGCAACAATACTTCACCGGGTTTAATATTCTTTTGAGTAGCCAATGCTTTGAAGGATGCTTCCAGGTCGGCTGCTTTCCAGCTGCCGGCAGCCTGCAAGTCTGCGCTGGCCGCTTCAAAGAATGCTTTTTTATCATCGTTCCACTTTGGCTTTACTGCATCCAGGTCCAATTGAGCCGGTGTTTCAAACAGGAACTTCGATTGCTCATAGAAATCTGTCAACAAAGTACAGCGGTCTTTCACCAATGTCATTACTTTATCGAGGTAGGCTTCATCTGCAATAACAATTCCCTTTTCCTCCAACAGCCCTTTTACAGCAGCGCGGTAATGCTCAACAGGTAATTTCTTGATCCATTCGTGGTTGAACCATTTGGCTTTCTCGTAGTCGAACTTGGCGCCGCCTTTGTGTACACGGTCCATCGAAAACTTCTGTATCAGCTCATCCAGTGTAAATAACTCCTGCGCTGTGCCGTCATTCCAGCCCAGCATCGCCAGCAGGTTATCGAATGCTTCAGGCAGAAAACCCAGTTCGCGGAAACCTTTGGTTTCTTCATTGTTCTTGGGGTCTTTCCAGTTCATGGCAAATACGGGGAATCCCAGGCGGTCGCCATCACGTTTACTCAATTTGCCATTGCCATCGGGCTTCAGGATCAGCGGAAGATGCGCCCATTGGGGCATATCTTTTTCCCAGCCCAGGTATTTCCACAACAATACGTGTACGGGTGCGCTGGGCAGCCACTCTTCTCCACGGAAAGCATGGCTGATCTTCATCAGGTAGTCATCTACTACCACTGCCAGGTGATAGGTGGGCATACCATCCGCCTTCAACAATACTTTATCATCTACCAGGCCGGTATGAAAGCTTACTTCCCCCCGGATCATATCGGTAAAACTGACTGTTTCATTTTCCGGCATCCGGATGCGGATCACATGAGGCACCCCATCTTCCAGCAGCGTCTCTGTTTCTTCCAGTGTAAGGGAGCAGGAGTTGCGCATGGATAAACGTACGGTATGATCGTATTGTGGGGAGGGATTTTCAGGTGTTTTGAAACGTTCCCGCATTGATTCCAGTTCTTCGGGCCTGTCAAAAGCATAATAGGCATGACCGGTTTGCACCAAATGTTCGGCATACTGGCGATAGATCGCCTTGCGTTCACTTTGGCGGTAGGGGCCATATTCTCCGCCAACGTGCGGACCTTCGTCGGCCTGTAGTCCACACCATTTGAGGCAGTTGATGATGTATTCCTCCGCTCCCGCTACAAAGCGGGTTTGGTCTGTGTCTTCAATACGCAGCACAAAATCGCCCCCATGCTGGCGGGCAAACAGGTAATTGTATAAAACAGTGCGCACACCACCCAGGTGCAGACCTCCTGTAGGGCTGGGCGCAAAACGAACACGTACTTTTTTTGCCATAGGGGGCAAAGATAAGGAGTAGAAGGGTAGAAGGAGGGTGTTCCATTGCCGGCAGAAAGTACTATTTTAGATTACAGGTCGTTATTATATTATCTATGTCCAAAGGCCTTTTCATACTGCTGCTGGTTTTCACCGTAAAATGTACGCAGGCACAGCTTACCTACCAAAACCTGGAGGTAGGTTATGACAGCACCTGGACCTATAAAAACCTCAAGATAATTCCTATCCGCCCCAAAGGCGGTGGCAACGGTCATCCGCTGGGCTTTCCGCAGCAATCCGGCACCCCCATTATCTCCCTCAGTCAGGCTTTGAAACTGGGTTATGTTAAAATAAGCGAGCGGGGTACCGCTTCCACAGAGAATGTACATTATTTGCGGATCAACAATAGTTCGGATACTGCTGTATTCATCGCCTCCGGCGAGATCATTACGGGCGGCCGTCAGGACCGGATGGTGACCAAAGACACTGTATTGAAGCCTAATGGGAGGGACCAGTACATCGATGTGATGTGTGTGGAAGAAGGCCGTTGGAGTGAAAAGGAGAAAAAGTTTGGTTATTATGGTTATGCCGATCCCGGCCTGCGTAAGGTACTGGACCAGTCAAGAAACCAGGTGCTGGTGTGGAAAGAGATCTTCGGGCAACTGGATGGGAGTGCCATCAAAGCGCCTACCCTGGCCTATACTGCCCGGAAACTGGATAAAAAATATGTACTCCAGGAGACTGAATACTTTCAACAATTTTATGACAAGATCATGAAAGATAGCAGTATAACGGGCTTCGTATGCGTAAGTGGCGATAAGGTGATCGGTATGGATGTATTTGCCGGTAATAATTTGTTCCGGGAAGAACTGGAGCCCTTATTACGGGGATATATAGAAGCTGCCATTGTACATGGAAGTCCGGTTACGGCGCCCGACACTACCGTGAAAAAGTACCTGGATAAGATCCTGACCAGTGAACGGGGCCAGGAAGAATACCTGAAAAAGAATGGAAAGATCTTCCGCTATGAGCAGAAGGTATATCATATAACAGGGTACGCAGAGTAATTTCTGCTATTTTTGTAACACCATGTTCTATTTTGTAAAAACTCCATGGCTTCTCAAAAAGCTGTATCCAGGTTGTACCTGGCATATACCCTCCCGGGAAAAGATCATTTACCTCACTTTTGACGACGGTCCGCACCCCATGGCCACCCCGTACGTACTTGATACATTAAAGCAGTACCAGGCCAAGGCAACCTTCTTTTGTATCGGTAAAAATGTAGTGGAAAACCCTGCTATTTATCGACGGATTTTGGATGAAGGTCACCGAACGGCCAACCACACCCACAATCACTTCAATGGATGGAAAGTAAAGAACGACCAGTATGTACATAACATACTAGAAGCTGCGAAACATATAGATTCCAACCTATTCCGGCCACCTTACGGGAGGATTACCCGCTTTCAGGTAAAAATACTGTCTGGTATTGGAGCATATAAAGGTTCCGACCGAAGTTTTAAGATCGTGATGTGGGATGTATTGAGTGGAGATTTTGATAAGGGTCTTTCTGCAGAAAACTGTGCCTTGAATGTCATCAATAAAACAAGGCGGGGTAGCATCGTTGTTTTTCACGATAGTGAAAAGGCGTTTCCGCGTATGCAAAAAGCTTTACCAGATATGCTGCAATATTTTAGTGGTAAGGGGTACCGTTTTGAAGCGATTCAGTTGTAAAGAAATAGTACTATAAGCCTGAAAATTTGTCGTGTATTTGATTCCCAAAATTGGAGGAAGGTCCCTAAAAAAATTTGGGCCTGGGTAGACACCCTGGCCCGTTTTTAATCCGTACCCTATGAAAACTGACTTAAAGGTATAATATTTTTTGATTAAACCAAAGATATTTCCAATACCACCCCATTCACCGTGAGGGTGGCTTTCCGGTCACATTGTCCGGTTCCGTAATCCAGCACTGCAACCGGGGTATTATTATGACTAATGGTAATTGTACCCTGGCTGATCCACCAGCAGGTAAGTTTTTTGATCAGGGGGCTGGTGATGGCGGCGTCCCATTGATAGGTTTTGTCTCCTTTTTTCAGCGTTCCGCTGGCCTGGCTGGTAATGGTAAACACATCATCGCTGAGGTCCAGTAAGGTAGCTACTCCACCGGTTTGGGTGATCGTCTTCGCACTGTTCCAGGTACTGTAATTGCCATTCGGCCTGGTTAACTTAGCATTAGATACCTCAATGACAAAGCTCCTTTTATCCTGGGTGCTGGTATTGGTAGCTTTGTGGGTGCCTTCCACCTTGAGACTGTCGAGGTAATATCCATCAAAAGTGGTGGTGGCGCTGTTTCCTGGCAATATCAGGCGGCCGGTATAGACAATTATCATTTTCCCTTTGCGGGTCCTGCCATCCTGGGCCGTGCAACCGGTGCCAAAATCAACGACCACCTGCAAGGGGAAGGCATTGGTCCCATTTAATTTGGTAAAGGTGACGGTAAAACAGGTTGGGCCATCCACGCCATATTCCTTGCCATTGACAGGAGGGGTTGCAGTCCGGGCCGCGAAAACGCCCGTACCGCCAATAGCCACATCGCTATTGACACCCAGTACATTATTAAGTACATCGTCAAAAACGGCGTCAGATTCGGCATCTGCCTGCGTGGTGCTGGCGGCGTATTCTTGTTTTTCTTGCTGGTCTGCAGCGGAAGAGGAGTCATCTTTCTTACACGCTGTAAAAAGAACAGCCATCATAAAGGCTGCTACAACTAAACCTTTGGAGGGGTTGCTGGTGATTTTCATAAAATCGGGATTTGTGATAAGTATTTAACGTCATGAGACGGGAAGATGGGGTGATAGTTTAAAGATTCTTCAATTATTTTTGCGGATCAGAAAAGACGAAATAATGCAAATAGTTGATACTCATACCCATTTATACAGTAAGTCCTTTTCCGGAGATATTGATGCGGTGATTGGCCGCGCCCTGGAGGAGGGGGTAGACAAGTTTTACCTGCCGGCGATCGATAATGAAAGTCACCAGGCCATGCTGGACCTGGAAACGCGCTTTCCGGGTAAATGCATCGCCATGATGGGTTTACACCCTACATCCGTAAAAGAAAACTACAAAGAGGAGCTGGCCATCGTTGCCGATTGGCTGGGCAAGCGGCCATTTGCCGCGGTGGGGGAGATCGGACTGGATTACTATTGGGACCGGGCTTTTGACAATCAGCAGGCGGAGGCTTTTCACGAGCAAATCCGGTGGGCTTTGCATTACAAGCTACCGATCGTGATCCACTCCCGGGAGTCGATGGACGAATGCATTGGCATTGTGCGGGAGCACCAAAACGGGGCGCTGAAGGGGATCTTTCATTGCTTTACCGGTACGGCGGTGCAGGCCCAACAGATCATTGATGCCGGCTTTTACCTGGGCATTGGTGGTGTATTGACCTATAAGAAATCGAACCTGCCCGACGACCTGAAAGATATTTCACTGGAGCATATGGTATTGGAAACGGATGCGCCCTATTTGCCGCCGGTTCCTTTCCGGGGAAAAAGGAATGAAAGCAGTTATTTAAAGTATGTATGTGAGAAGCTGGCGGAGGTGAAGGGCGTGTCGAAAGAGGAGGTCGCAAAAATAACTACGGCCAATGCCCAAAAAATATTCGGTTGATAGGGTGTGAAACTGTATTTTTGCCACCCATTTTTAAAGGAGACGTGTCCGAGTGGTTGAAGGAGTCCCGACATAGGTCGGGAGAAAGTGTGTAACTCGAAAGGGTATCGTTGACAAGAATTGAATTTGTTTTAAATACGGAGACGTGTCCGAGTGGTTGAAGGAGCACGCCTGGAAAGTGTGTATACTCGAAAGGGTATCGAGAGTTCGAATCTCTCCGTCTCCGCAAAATTCATTGGTGTATGGAACACAATGAAATATTTTATGTGTACGCCCTTCATCCCTTGAAGGGCGTTTCTATTTTAAAATACTGGAGCCGTGTCCGAGTGTTTGAAGGAGTCCCGACCCATGTCGGGAGAAAGTGTGTATACTCGAAAGGGTATCGAGAGTTCGAATCTCTCCGTCTCCGCAAAAGTTCATTAGTGTATGGAACACAATGAAAAATTTTATGTGTATGTCCTTCAGTCCTTGAAGGACTTTTCTTTTTATATAGGTCAATGCGAAGACCTCGACTACAGGATGAGCAAGCATTCCGACGGCATGAGTCAATATACCTCTGGTAAAGGGCCCTGGAGGCTACGTTATTTTGAATCTTATAGTAGCCGCTCTGAGGCTATCAAGCGTGAAAATGCCATCAAAAAGAAGAAATCCCGGAAGTATATCGAATGGTTGATCTGTAGCTGGTTTGTTGAGGATCGTCAACCAGACTAATCAATGTGATCTGGAACAAGAAGTAGGTGGAATTCGTAGCGTAAGTACTAACATGCTCAATGTCACACCTTACGGTAAAAACTATGAATCGAAAACGGTTAGCCTGCGTGGTTTAAGCTCCATAATATTTACAAATTGATAAATATCAAGAACGTGATTAGTATCCACAGAAAGTCCGAAATCTTTTAGCACGACGAAAAGGTTTTGTTGTAAAAGTATTCAATGTTATAGGGCTGATGGAGTTATATTAGGCCTTAAATAGTTAAACTGTGGCTAACTTGGTATTGCCAAAGCAGGGTTGACGGGATAAAGTTGGACTGACAGAAGTAGGTCTGCATTACCAATTCTATTGGGCGAATTCGCTATTATTTGAACTGGCTTAGGTTATTTTAGAATTCATTCATTTCAATCAAAACGAGCAACTCCATATGACAAAATGCTTCATGGTGATTTTGCTTTTCCTTTCAGCTAACGCATTTTCTCAAAAGACAAATATGACTATCGAAGGTGTGTCAGTTTTTAAACTTGGAGACTCAATAACCCAGATAAATAACTACGGTTATGACTTCAGAGAGTTATTTATTGACGTAGTCTACAACTTTTTTGAGAAATATCAATTCCTTGACAGTGGTAAGAACTTTTGTAGCAATGCTAGAGTATTTTATTGTGACAAAGTAAGTGTTGATGAGTTTGAGTTTTCGCAAGGTGCAAGATTGACATACTTTAATAATAGACTAATTGACATTAGACTCCACGAAGTAACATCAATCGACCAAATCACAGACCTTCTTAAGCTTAAGTATGGATTAACTTTTGGGAAAATATTTCTTGACGGATACCGTTACAATAAGTTAAAATACCAAGCCAAAGGCGTGAAAATCACGCCAGCAATTGACAAACAACTCCAAGACAAGTTTTTGAGTTCTGTTTATTGGACAAACGGGAATAACTCAATTTCTGTTGGAGGTTCTAACAGGTCATACGACTTCGCAGAAAGAAAATATCAGTCAGCTAATTTGGGAGAATACGGTGTTAGCGTGACAAATAATAAAGAATACGAGAAATTGATAGCCTGCTCCAATCTGGGCTACCGAAAAAGATTGAATGAATATTTGGAAAAGCTAAAACAAAAATCAAATAGCTTTTAGAAGTGAGAAAGAAAAACGAACGCCCAATATAGCATTGGCAATATAGCGGGGCGCCGAATATAATCTCAGCTTTTTACTCCCTACGCTTCGGCTTCGGCAGATAAATTATGCCAATCAGCAGAATAAACAATGACCTAATGTATCTTTAAACACCAGCGGAGAAAGGCGTGTGGAACACAGAACGTCACCGCAGCGTCAATGCTTCAAAGTTATGGACAAGCTTTAATAGACCACAATGCATCTATCAAACGAAATACAAAAACGACTTGACATCCTGAAGTCTACTGTAAAGTTGGCTTCGACAATTGA
>CBIHOV010000087.1:0-13390 GCA_966211765.1 uncultured Paraflavitalea sp. | reverse complement strand
TGGCCTGGCTACTGCCTACACATTGCCTGCACTCCTTAGGAATACTGCCCCCTTTACAGAGAGCGTTCAGGCAATGTGTAGGCCTTGTGCAGGCCATGGTTGCATTACCCGGCGGCCTGTTGGCCTGCTTAGTGCCTACGGATTGCCTGCGCTCCTTAGTAAAACAGCCCCCTTTTCAGAGAGCGTTCAGGCAATACGTAGGCAATCCGGAGGCAATCGACAGACTTTCCGACACTCCCCCGTCCCGTACTGTTGAGACGGCCTCTTGTTTTTACACAAGCCATTACAATCCAGTAGCTTTGTACAGTATGGAAACAATTATTGGTATTGCCGGGATAGCTATTATGGGTATACTCCTTTCTCTTGCATTCAGGAAGAAAAAAGCATTACCCGCCTTACCAACTCAAAACCTGCAATCAATACTGCAACAGTATGTAGCTTTTTACCGGGCACTCAATGAGGAACAAAAAGCATCCTTTGAGCAGCGGGTGATGCAGTTCCTGCAAAAGGTGCATATTACCGGCGTGAAGACCACCGTAGAAGATGTTGACAAGGTACTGGTAGCTGCCGGGGCCATTATACCCATCTTTGCTTTTCCAGGCTGGGAATACAGGAATATTCATGAAGTATTGTTATACCCCGGTTCCTTTAATGAGGAATTTGGACAGGATGGACAAGACCGCAACATTTTGGGAATGGTAGGCAACGGCCCCATGCAAAATGTAATGGTACTCTCCCAACAAAATGTAAGAGAAGGTTTCACCGGCAGTTCAGACAAACACAATACGGCCATTCATGAATTTGTACACCTCGTAGATAAATCGGATGGAGCTACTGATGGATTACCCGAAGCCCTTATCCCCCACCAATATGCCAGGCCCTGGCTAAAAAGGATCCATGAAGAAATGCAGTTGATAAGGGAAGGCCGGTCGGACATCAACTACTATGGTACGACCAATGAAGCTGAGTTTTTGGCCGTCGTCTCAGAATACTTTTTTGAGAAACCGGCTGAAATGGAGAAAAAACACCCCGAGTTATATGCCTTACTGAAAACCATTTTCCTGCCAGCCACTCCCTCCTAAGCCAGGTCCACTCCGGCAATAAACAACTATAGTCTTATTAAATCATGCTGGCGTCTTTAACCAGTGAACCAGGTTATTCACTGGTTAGTGGGTCAGTATCTCCTCATCTCCCCGGGCATAGTTTTCGTATTTAGGTATAGCCAAGTACCGAAAATCAACCACCCTGATATGAATAAGACTCACTGCATCCTCGCAGCCTGGATATGCATTTCGCTATTGGCTGTATCCTGTCACAAAGATGATGATTCCAACGACCTTCCTACAACTATTGAAACGCAACCAGCTGTATTAACACCGGTTACCCAAAGCATTGGCAACAATATAGGAGGCTATTACGAAGCCATGCCGGCGCTGTATGGGCAAAACAACGCGAAGTATCCTTTGCTAATTTTCCTGCCCGGAGCAGGGCAGTATGGCACGGGTAGCGCTGCCGACCTGGCCAAGGTGCTGACCGAAGGCACGCCCGTATGGCTGAAGCAGCAAAAGTTCCCTTCCAATTTCCAGGTTAATGGCCAAAATTTTGCGTTTATAGTGCTGGTGCCACAGTTTAAAGTAGAACCCCGGTATGCCGATCTACGCGCCTTTATAGATTATGCCTTTTCAAAGTACCGGATTAACAGGTCCTATTTTTACCTCACAGGTTTTAGCCTGGGATCCCGGCAAACGGCGGAATTTGGAGCATTGGAACCCAGTGTTCCGGCTGCCATTGTAACCATGGCCGGGGCATTTACGTACAACCTGCCCGGCACGGTAAAAGGGATTGCCGACAACAAACTGCCTGTGTGGAGTTTTCACAATGAACAAGACCAGGCCATTCCTTCAAAAGAAACCAAGGATTTTGTAGCCGCCATCAACAGCTTTAATCCCGCTATACCAGCGCGGCAAACCATTTTCCCCACTTCCAATGCAGACCTCAAACATGATTGCTGGACAAAGGTTTCCGATCCTGCTTACAAAGAAAATGGCATGAATATTTATGAATGGATGCTATCGCATAAACGGTAAGTATTTCCGATATTGTCGGACTTATGGATAACTATAGCATTGTCTTATTGCTACTGGGTATCATGATGGCGCTTTCTGCCGTAGCAGATAAGATAAAGCTATCCTCACCCATTTTACTCATCGTAGCCGGGATAGGCCTTGGTTTTATCCCCGGCATGCCGCCGATAGAACTGAATCCGGAAATAATACTGCTCATCTTCCTACCCCCACTCCTATATGATGCAGCTTTCAACATATCATCCAAAAGCTTTAAAGTCAACATCAATACCATTGGCACCCTGGCCGTAGGGTTGGTCTTCCTGACAGCCAGCGGCATTGCTGCCCTGGCCTATTTCTTTATTCCCGGGATGAACTGGCCGCTGGCCTTTGTTCTGGGCGCTATCCTTTCTGCCACAGATGCAGTGGCAGCTATCAGCATCACCAAAGGCCTGGGCTTGTCGCACAATACCACCACGATCCTGGAAGGCGAAAGCCTGGTGAATGATGCTTCTGCCCTGGTGGCTTACCGGTTTGCAGTAGCAGCCGTCACGGGAACGGCATTTGTGGTATGGAAAGCTTCCTTAATATTCCTGGTACTGATTGGCGGCGGTGTGCTGGTAGGCCTGCTGGCAGGCAAAGTGCTCGCTTTCACTTTGAGGTCTGTACGGGAGAATAGCCTGGTGGCCATTAGCTTCACCTTGCTGGCGCCTTTTATCACTTACCTGGTGGCAGAGGAGTTTCATGTATCCGGCGTGATCGCAGTAGTTATTCTTGGTTTGAGCATCTCCCGGCTGAGTGCACAGCGATTCCCGGAAAGCATCCGGCATCAATCCCAAAATATATGGGACATCATCATCTTTTTGCTCAATGGGTTTATATTCATCTTGATCGGACTGGAATTTCCCATTGTGATCAGGTCTATCGATAAGGGAATGATATGGTCTTATATTGGTTATGCGTTAATGATCACCATTGCTGCCCTCGTATTGCGGATGGCAAGGGTATTCCTGCAAAAGGTAAACCTGCAGCGCGCATTCACCAGTCAAAAGAAAAGAATATCCGAAGCGGCCTTATTGACCTTTCAGGAGTGCATGATCATTGGCTGGTCGGGCATGCGGGGGATTGTGTCGCTCGCTATCGCCATTGGTTTACCCAAAAACCTGAAAAATGGGGAACCTTTTCCCATGCGGGCAGAGATCATTTTTATCTCTACAGTGGTGGTATTGTTTACCATTGTAGGTCAGGGTCTCACCCTGCCCTGGATCGTCAGGCAATTGAAAGAAAAACATCCTGAGCAAACGGTCAAGGTACATTAATGAAACTTTTCACCCTTTTCCAGCTTCGCTATAATGGAGTGCATCCTTTTTTCCCTGGTCTCCGGCTTCTTAGCTGTTTGTAAGCGCCAGCAAATTGCAAACAGGTTGGTCTTATTAAGTGTTTGAAAAAATGTCCAGGCTGCTTTATTTTTCATCACTGCTTTTAAAAAATCTTCGGGCACCTGGCTGTTGGCAGGTGAATCATAGGCAGCCGCCCATCGTCCATCCGCTTTAGCGGCGGCTATTTCCTTTAGTCCACCGGCTGTCATCCTGCCGGCTTTGATGAGCCGGTCGGTGTTTTCAATATTCTTTTTAGACCAAAGGCCTTTAGGGCGTCTCGGTGTATATTTCTGTATGTACGACTCCTCGTCATACTTGTTGCGCTGACCATCTATCCATCCATAACAAAGTGCCACATCCAAGGCCTCGGTGATGGTTATGCTGGGTATCCCTGAATCTTTCTTGTACACCCGCAGCCAAATGCCTTTGCTTCCGGCATTTTTAGCTACCCAGGCCTCGAATAGTTCGCTTGTCTTAAATGCTTTGATCGGTAAATCGTCTTGAGGAACAGCCATTACTTATAGATTGGTAAAATAATTATCCTTCCAGACAGGCCAGCAAATTGTCAAGATCGTTATGGTCATTGTACAAGTGCGGCGATACCCTGATGGATGAGCCCCTGAAGCTAACAATCACTTTGTTCTGCTCCAAACGTTTCTTTAAAACTGGCACATCAATGCTTCCCAGTGGAATACTGCTCATATGGCCCACGAAGCGCTCTATGGAATTTCCGTCAATACCTTTTTGTTTTTTGTACGCTACAACCCTGTCCGTAAGCGTTGTTAATTGTTGTTGTATGGCTGCTGGTTTCCAATCAATGATCTGCTGCAGGGCAGCTATGCACATAGGCAATAAATTGAACTGGGAAAACTCGCCCATATCAAATCGCCGGGCGCCATCCCGGTAGCCAGCCCTATAATTGGTAAGGCCGGCAAAATCTTCAGCGCCTTTTTTAGTAAGCCAGGAATACTCCAATGGCTCTCCTTCCTCCTGCCACTTAGGAGCCACATACATATAACCCAGTCCATAGGGTCCTAACATCCATTTATAACCGACACTTACCGCAAAGTCGGGTTGTACCCGTTCTATATCAACGGGCAATGCTCCCAACGACTGACTCAGGTCCAACACCAGGTAAGCACCCACTTTCTTAATGGCATTACTTACAGTCTCCAGGTCGATGCGTGCGCCATCCATCCAATGACAGTTGGGAATGGCCACCAGGCCGGTATGGGTATTGATGGCATCGAGAATGCAGTCTGTGAGGCTTCGCTCCTGGCTACGCGCAACTGTGATCAATTGCAGCTGTTGCTCTTTTGCCACTTGTTCCCATACATAATAATTAGAAGGGAATTGATTTTCCAGTACGATGATCTGCTTACCAGGCTTCATCGACAGATTTTTTGCGGCAGCAGCCATTCCATAGCTCACCGATGGCACCAGTGCTATATTATCTCCCTGGGTTTGAAACACCGCACCCGCCAGTTCCCGCAAGACTTCTGCCTGGGTGAACCAATCAGCAGCAGCAATTTTCCAGGGAGTGGCCCTTGTATCCAGGGCCTTTAAGCCTGCTTCCCGCACGGCGTGCAACATGGGCGACATATTGGCACAATTGAGGTAGGTGATGCCTTCTTCCAGTCCGAACAAGGGCCTGGCTGCATCAATAGGATAGTTCATATTTAAAGTTAATTAATTCCTTAGCAATACCTGTGGGCGCCGGGATTGATTATGGAAATACTTGAATATATTTGCCCCGTTGAAAAAAGGATGCCTGTACATACTATTTTTCATTCTTCTGCTGAATGACACCTCACTGAACCAGTTCCTGAAACTGCCGGTGATGCTGGCGCATTTTACAGAACACCGCCAACGCGACAGCCACGTAGGTTTTATCCAGTTTCTCGCCATGCATTATTGGGGAACCGATCTCGACGACAACGATAACGACCGGGATATGCAGCTGCCCTACAAAAAGGTTGATATCCACGCTACTGATCACCCACTCATTCCAACTATTAAACCGGGTATCGAAAAGCACCCTGTACTCACATCTGTGGTCGTTCAACCGATATTCAATAATGACCTTCTCCCCCAGCCTGCCTTAGGCTCATTGTTCCGACCGCCCAAAATCGGCTAACCCTTGATTTAATGGATTTGTAGGATTTGATGAGAACGCAGGATATCCCTGCCTTCCATCGACATTATTGATCATTTCACAAGACTCAACCAATTATGCTGAATAAGATCATCAGCTTTTCTGTAAAGAATAAGCTGATCATTGGATTATTTGTTATTGCACTCACCGCCTGGGGAAGCTATGAAGTTACCAGGCTGCCCATTGATGCAGTTCCCGATATTACCGACAACCAGGTGCAGGTGCTTACTGTTTCCCCTTCATTGGGCGCACCGGATATAGAGCGGCTCATTACTTTTCCCATCGAACAGGCCTGTAGCAATATACCCGGTCTGAAACAGGTACGCAGTTTTTCCCGCTTCGGCCTCTCCCTGGTGACGATTGTTTTTGATGATGCTACAGATGTATACTGGGCGCGGCAACAGATCAGCGAACGACTGCAACAGGTACAGCAGGAAATACCTGCTGGTATTGGCTCGCCCGTAATGGCGCCTGTATCTACCGGGTTGGGAGAAATATACCAATATGTGGTAAGACCCAAAGCCGGGTATGAAGGGAAGTACGATGCGATGCAGTTGCGTACCCTGCAGGACTGGATCGTGCGCCGTCAGTTGATGGGTACTCCGGGTGTAGCCGAGGTGTCGAGCTTTGGGGGCCAGTTGAAGCAATATGAAATTGCTGTGCGTCAGGAACAACTGAAAGCCTATCAGCTCACCATTGCTGATGTGTATGACGCACTGGAAAAAAACAACCAGAATACCGGTGGCGCTTATATTGAAAAAGGGCCCACCGTACTTTACATCCGCAGCGAAGGGCTTACCGCGGCACTCGAAGACATTGAAAAGATCGTAGTAAAAACATTGAGCAACGGTATCCCACTGCTGATGCGTGATGTAGCCACCGTCCAATATGGCGCAGCCATCCGCTATGGCGCTATGACCTATAATGATAAAGGGGAGGTAGCTGGTGCAGTATTGATGATGCTGAAAGGAGAAAACTCGTCGGCTGTCATCAAAAGGGTAAAAAAACGGATTGAAGAGATCCAGCAGATGTTGCCGGAAGGCGTGGTGATTGAGCCCTTCCTCGACCGGACCAAGATGGTCAATAATGCCATCGAAACAGTAGAGACCAATTTGCTGGAAGGAGCCCTGATCGTGATTCTGGTGTTGGTTTTCTTTCTAGGTAACCTGCGGGCGGGGCTGATCGTTTCTTCGGTGATACCTCTCTCCATGTTGTTTGCCATTATACTGATGAACAAATTTGGCGTAGGGGGCAACCTGATGTCGCTGGGTGCTATTGATTTCGGATTGATCGTGGATGGATCAGTGATCGTGGTGGAAGCTATCCTGCACCGCTTTTCGCATTCCAAACATTTCAGACAGCTGGGCCGCATCAACCAACTGCAAATGGATGAAGAGGTGATCAGGTCCACCGGCGCCATGATCAAGAGCGCCGTGTTCAGCCAGATCATTATCCTCATTGTATACCTGCCCATCCTTTCGCTGCAGGGCATTGAAGGCAAGATGTTCAAACCAATGGCCATCACTATTGCCTTTGCCATATTGGGCGCTTTCCTGCTATCTGTGACCTATGTACCCATGATGGCGGCTTTGTGCCTGAATAAAAAACTTAACCATAAAAAAACGATGACCGACAGGCTTATGGGTTGGCTGGAACGAAAATACCAACCAATGCTTAGGCGCCTGTTGCATTATCCCAAATCCATGATCGCCATCGTGCTTACTTTATTCATAGGTGCTGTGATGATCCTGAGTCGTATGGGAGGTGAATTCATACCCCAGTTGGAAGAAGGTGATTTTGCGGTAGAAACCAGGTTGCTCACCGGTAGTAACCTCAACAATACGATCCGGTCTACCCAACAGGCCTCCGGTATTTTATTGAAAGAGTTTCCCGAAGTGGAGAAGGTGGTCACGAAGATCGGTAGCTCAGAGATACCAACCGACCCGATGCCCTTTGAAGCGGGGGATATGATCGTAGTATTGAAACCCAAAAAGGAATGGACATCGGCCAAAACCTTTCCCGAACTCAGTGGTAAAATGACGACTGCCCTGGAAGCAGTGCCCGGAATTACAGTAAGTTTCCAGTTTCCCGTGCAGATGCGGTTCAACGAGCTGATGACGGGCGCCCGGCAGGACATCGTATGTAAAATATTTGGTGAAAACCTCGATACGCTTAGTCACTACGCACACCGGCTCAATGAGATCATACAATCTGTCAATGGTGCTATCAACATATATGAAGAAACGGTGACGGGCATGCCCCAGGTGGTGATCAAATACAACCGTGATGGCATGGCGAAGTATGGGCTCAACGTAAGTGATATTAACCGCGTGGTAAATACCGCTTTTGCCGGACAGGTGGCAGGACAGGTGTACGAAGGAGAAAAACGATTTGATATGGTGGTGCGCCTGGCAGGCGATGCCCGTAAAAATACAGCCGATATACAGAACCTGTTGGTCCCCACCCAACAGGGCACACAAATACCTTTATCGATGGTAGCAACTATCCAGGAAATAGAAGGCGTAAACCAGGTACAGCGGGAAAACACCCGCCGCCGGATCATTGTAGGATTTAATGTGAGCGGACGCGATGTACAATCCATAGTACAGGAATTGCAGCAGAAGGCACAGCAACAGCTAAATCTGCCTAAAGAATATACCATTGCCTATGGCGGTTCATTTGAGAATATGAATGCAGCTAAGGAACGATTAAGCATTGTGGTACCGGTGGCCTTGTTGCTGATCTTCCTGCTCTTGTATTTTGCCTTCAGTTCTGTGAAGCAGGGGTTGTTGATCTATACAGCCATTCCCCTATCGGCTATTGGTGGCATTGTAGCCCTTTGGATACGCGATATGCCCTTCAGCATTTCTGCCGGAGTAGGCTTTATTGCGTTATTTGGTGTGGCAGTATTGAATGGTATCCTATTGGTGAGTGAATTTAACCGGCTGAAGCAAGAGGGCTGGCATGATGTACGGCGCATTGTGATCCATGCCACGAAATCCAAATTACGGGCAGTGTTGATGACCGCACTGGTGCCCTCCCTGGGCTTTATACCGATGGCCATCAGTACCGGAGCTGGAGGTGAAGTACAAAAGCCACTGGCTACAGTCGTGATCGGTGGACTCATCATCTCTACCCTGCTCACACTTTTCCTGCTGCCGATGCTTTATATTTTGTTTGAGAAAGGCTTTGGATACTTCAGGCCCCGCCGCAAGCTGATAGTAGCAGGTGTACTGCTGCTATTGAGCACCACCAATATACAAGCTCAACAACCCATCCGGCTGGAAGCCGCTATTGACAGCGCCTTAAAGAACAACCAGCGCTTACAAATAGCCAATACGGAGATCAGCTATTACAAGGCTTTGCAAAAAAGCAGTTTCGACCTGGAGAAGACTGCCCTCGATGTGGAGTATGGACGGTTTAACAGCCTGACCAATGACAACCGTTTCTCCCTTTCGCAGAGTATACAGTTTCCCTCCGTATATAAGCATCAGCGCACGATCAATAACACCCATGTGTTGATCAGCGAAACCAACAGGCAGCAACAGCAGGTAGCGTTAAAGGCCCTGGTAAAACAGGTTTTCTATCAAATGCTCGTTTTGCAGCAAAGACGCCGTTTGTTGCAGGAAGCAGATACCCTCTACAGTAGCCTGCTCAGCAAATCCAGGCAACGTTTCCAGGCAGGCGATATTGATGTATTGGAAAAAACGACGGTGGAAAACCAGCGGCAACAGATCGGCAGCCAGCTGCGGCTATTGGAAACAGATTACCAGGTTTTGCAATCACAACTAAAGCTCTTGCTGAATAGCCCGGATAAACCGGAACCAATTGCAGATACAGTTTTGTATACATTGCCCCTCCTTCCCGATACCAGCCTCGTACAATCGAACCCTACCCTCCAACTGCAGGAGCAGCAGGTACAACTCTCGGCTGCGCAAAGCAAGTTGGAGAAAAGCAAGTTGCTCCCCACGTTCAGTGCGGGCTACAACAATGCTTCTATTATTGGTTGGCAATCGACCAAAGATGGACAGGATCTATACTTTGAAGGCAGCAAACGTTTCTCTTCTGTGAATATAGGCGTAGGTATTCCTATTTTTTCGGGCGCACAACGCTCCCGGATCAAAGCGGCCGGTATCCAGGTAAACCAGCGGATGCAGGAAACAGCGGCTACGAGGCAGCAGCTACATGCCAGCCTCGACGCTGCTACACAGGTATACCTCCAGCGCAGTGAATTGGTGAAGGATTATCAGCAACTGCTATTGCCGAATGCCGCTACCATAATCCATACGGCAACCCGGCGGCTGCAGGCCGGTGAAACCAGCTACCTCGATTGGGTAATACTGGTAAACCAGGCATTACAAATACGCAGCGATTATTTTAATGCTATACAGCAACGCAACGAAGCTGCTTTTGAAATAGAAAAATTAACCGCTTCCCATTAAGCATAAAAGAATGATCATGATGCAAAGAATATTAACAGCACTCGTTTTCATCAGCCTCTTTACTCAGTGCAAAGACAACCCTGCTGCAATAACAGCAGCGGCAACCGGCACAAAGCCCCGAACTGATAGCCTGAAAGTTCAGGAAGACATGGTAACGCTTACCGCTGTCCAGGCAGCCAATGCCGGTATTGCTACTGGTATGCCTTCTAAAAGGGAAATGCATACCACACTGCAGGTGAGTGGCACGATTGATGTACCACCTCAAAATATAGTATCGATCAGTATTCCCCTGGGTGGCTATATCAAGCAAACTACCCTACTGCCCGGCACCAAAATTAGTAAGGGCGCCATACTGGCTACCCTGGAAGATCAGCAATATATCCAGTTGCAGCAGGATTACCTGACTGCCAAAAACCGTCTGCACTATGTAGAAGCAGACTTCAGCAGGCAGCAGGAGCTCAACGAAACCAAAGCTGTGAGTGATAAAGTGTACCAACAGGCACGCAGTGAATTTGAAAACCAAAAAATTCTGCTACGTTCACTGGGTGAAAAACTGCGGCTGATTGGTATTAATCCGGAATCGCTGAACGAGAACAATATTTCACGCAGCATCTACCTCCATGCGCCCATTAGTGGGTATGTGAGTAAAGTAAATGTCAATACCGGGAAGTATGTAAGCCCTACGGATGTATTGTTTGAGTTGATAAGTCCGGATGACCTGCATTTGAGTCTCACCGTATTTGAGAACAATGCCGCCAACCTTTCTATTGGTCAAAAGGTTACCTGCTATACCAATAATCATCCGGAAACGAAGTACCAGGCCACTGTAAGCCTCATCACACCAGCCGTGAATGAAGAACGGGCAGCTGAAGTGCATTGTCATTTGGAGCACAATGCGAAAGGGCTGATGCCGGGCATGTTCATGAATGCTTCAATTGAGTTCAATAATGCACAGGTGATGGCCGTTCCGGAAGAGGCCGTTGTGAAATGGAATAGCCGGTATTATCTATTCGGTGAGGAAGGTAGCAACCGGTATAAGTTGTTGCCGGTAGAAACGGGTGTCTCTGCAATGGGGTTTATAGAGATCAGGACTGTCCTACCAGTGGATCGGCCAATAGTAGTGAAAAATGCATACACCTTGCTCATGAAGATGAAGAATAGTGCGGAGGAGTAGCGTTGTAAGTGGAGCGTATTGAAACGCAATAATTTTAGTCAGGCCGATAAACAGCGAATGTCGTTTTTCGGCCTGATTTTTTTTATACCATGCTGTTGATCCATTGTTGAGCGGCAATGGGGTCAGTGAAAAAGTGTTCATTGCTGCGGCTGTAGTTTGATTCGTACAGCGCCATTTTGGTTTCATCATGGTGGGCATGGGCGGCGGCTGAACATTGAATGCCTCTTGTATTGGTAAGTTGTAACTGACCAGCTTCTTCAAACAGGTCTACATAACCACATTTCCAGCCGTAGGTAGCGAGGGTTAAAGGAATGATGGTACGGAATTGTTTGTGCGCCTCAATATTTACTGCTTTAAAGCCATGCAGGTTCACAAAAATCCTAAAGCTGTTATTGTCTTCTACCTGGTCAAGTGCCCGTAGGAGTGATTGTTCCCAACGTTCAATGTCTTCGCTGCCTACCTCACCGCTGATATGCGTTACAATTAATTTGTTTTCGGGGTACCAGTGTGTAGTGGTTATTTTATCCATGTTTTCTTGGTTTTATAACATTTCATAAGTCATTGACCAATGCCCGATAAATTTACAGCAGGCTGGCGTAGCTATTATTTTGCAGTGCATGGATTGAACTTTTTAGCTCCCGGGCTGGACATAAGAAAAAATGTGGCCAGCCTACAAATTAAAATCAATTTTCATATATTTGATTTCCAGCCCTGCATTTCCCACTGAGATCATTAAAATGAACTGAGTTACAGATCAGTTTATTCCAAATTATTGGCAAATCAGCATTCATCATATGCAGATAAGAAAAGAACTCATTTCTGAGATCCAGATCATTATTGCAAGTGCAAAAGAAAAGGCCATCCGCTCAGTAGATACTGAACGCGTGCTTATGTACTGGCAAATTGGTAAAGTCATTTTTGAGGAAGAACAGCAAGGGAAAGAAAGGGCTGCCTATGGAGACTTTTTGATCAGATCACTCTCAGAATTTTTACAGCCACAGTTTGGCAGTGGATTTTCCATCCGCCAATTAGAAATGTGCAGGCAGTTTTATCGTGTTTTTCCAATTACGAACGCAGTGCGCGCGCAATTCAGCTGGACACATTACCGAACACTCATACGCATTGATAATCAACACAAAAGGGAGTTTTACATTGCCGAAACGGAGAAAAATAACTGGACGGCCAGACAACTGGAAAGACAGGTAAATAGTCAGCTTTTCGAACGGCTTCTGGTTACCAGTAATGTAAAAGAGGTGTTGGCGGTAGCCAGAGAAGAAAAACTACCATCTGAGGCCAAACAGATCATTAAAGACCCCATGGTATTGGAGTTTTTAGGTTTGAAAAGGGACAATTCCTACTATGAAAAAGACCTGGAAAGTGCCATAATTACACATTTGCAGGATTTCTTACTGGAAATGGGTAACGGCTTTTCTTTTGTAGCACGACAAAAACGCTTACACATAGAAGGGGATGAGTTTTTCATAGACCTTGTTCTCTACAACAGGTTACTGCAATGCTTTGTGATCATTGAAACCAAAACCACCAAATTGACACATGAAAGTATCGGCCAATTGCAGATGTATGTTAATTACTATGACCGTACGGAAAAGCAGCAGTTTGAAAACCCTACTATCGGTATCCTATTGTGTGCCGACAAGAACGATGCAGTTGTAAAATTTACCCTTCCGGAAAACAACAAAAACATTATTGCAAGTAAATACCAACTGTACCTGCCTACCGAACAGCAGCTAATTGATGAAGTAAAAGAAGTAAAGAAAGAAATTGAAAAACTGGATCAGGAAACCAGTAACACCTAAAATACCAACACATTGATAATTAGAAAATTAGGACAATACATTTGCTAACATCCCAATTGTGAACGCATTTAAATCACCATCGGATTCTCTACGTTTTAGATTGCGAACGCACTGTGTTCGTAATTAGAATGCCTTAATCTAACATTCCACCAACTTATCAGTCATTTCCAATAGTGAACGCACTGCGTTCACTATTGGGCCGACATCTAACCTAACAATATGGCAATCTATCGGTCATTTAAGATTGTGAACGCAGTGTGTTCACAATTCAAAGCCCTACTCCCTCTGCCAGCTTATCGGTATTGGGGAGGTTGGGGCGCAGGGGGGTGTGAAAACTGAAAAAAAAAATTTTTATAAAAA
>CBIHOV010000086.1:0-16063 GCA_966211765.1 uncultured Paraflavitalea sp. | reverse complement strand
GCTAAACAGATTAATATTCAGTAAGAAAAGTATTAAATATATCTTAATTCTTTTTTCATAAGCAGTTGGTTTTGGTTTAAGCCCCATCCCGATCTCTATCGGGATGGGTTTTTTATTGTTTTGTTGTTAACTTCGGCCACGATTCTAAAACATGACAAGTCCAAAGCCCTTTACAAATAGAGTTCTGGTGTTGATGGTATGCCTGTTCGCACCAACTGCCTGGTTAGCAGCACAAGATCAACGGACTGATACGGTACCTACCCGGTCGGTTGATACGGTGACGCATCCTATCCCTGGTCATACAGATTCAGTGGAAAGGGTGTTGCGTATCAAGAACCTCAATCCTTATTTTACCCTCCATGTGGATTCCACCCTCACCTACCGGTTGGAGATCAACAAAGACGAATCCAAGTTTTACTGGTACCTGCGGAATTCGCCTGTGGGCCTGCGTATCAATAAAGACAATGGTACGCTCACTTTTAAGGCGGAGAAGTCTTATTTCCTCAGCGGCAAACTCAGGTATGACAATGAATACCGGGTAAATATCGGTGTACAGAGTCTGGACAATCCCACGGAGCGGGTGGATACCGCATTTGCCATTGTATTTTACAATACGGAGATCGTACCTGCCAAGGTGAAACCTTCGGTTAGCTCTACGGTCACCATTGAAGAGGGTGATACGCTCTCCTTTAAAGTACAGTGTGAATTTGGCAGTTTCCCCATCGACAATATTACCTTCCTTTCGAATATGCCCATAAAAAATTATACTTCGGTGAAGAAATGCGAAGATGATTTTGTATGGTCGCCGCCCTTTGATTTTGTAAAGGAATCGGATCCCGGCAAGGAAAAAGTAGTATTGCTGAGCTTTATTGGCTCTAACCGGTTTATGGTACGGGATACGGCGGTGGTGAAAGTGATTGTAAAAGACGCCTTGAATTATCCTTTTGCCCTGCAGGAGTTTAACCTGGCTGCGCGCAACATCAGCACCTATATATTGCAATTAAAATATACGTTTGTGCAACTGGACAAGGGGGTAAAGAAGACCAAGGGCGCGCGCACGGGTTTTGACATTACCAGTTCTACCACTGCTCTTACCGGCACCATTTTAACTTCTTCCACAAGTACCGGCGCCCAACAAACCGGCAAAATATTGCCCAGTGTTGGCGTTTCCCTGGTACCTATCAAGGAAGCGGTAGCGCCGCAGAAAGTATTCGACCAGAACCAGGCTTCTTCTATCCGCTCTTCTATCAAACGCCTGGATTATATGCTCCAGGACAATGCTGTGGTAGGCGAGCGCGACCCCGATATTGCGAAAAAGACGACTAAATTGAAGGATGAGCTGAAACAAATACAGATCCAGCTCATTGACATTCCCCTGGAAATGACGCGCGATATGAGTGAAAAGGACCTGAATGAATATTTCAATAGTCCCAAGGTGAATAAGAAGTACAGGCTGAAGAAGTAACCGTTATTCACATTTGTCTTTCCTGCGCGTATCTATCAAATATTGTATTTTCCACTGTCCGTTGAAGCGCACCAGCTGGAAGGAGTTGACGCCGCAATGGCTGAACTGGCCGTTGAGGTAAAACTTATAAGGGGTCCACACAATGGCGAGGGGCCCATCGATCTTAATGGTCTCAAACTGGATACGTTCGTCGGCAGCCCCGGATGGCTGTTTACCTACAAAATCGGCGAAAGCGCTCACTGATTCGTTGCGGATAATGGTTTTGCCCTCCTTGCTGCGACCAATAGCCTGGAGTACGGCACTATCGCCAAATGCGCTTTTTATGAGGGCTGCATTGGACGTTTTCATCCCTTCAAACAATTGATTTACGGCAGCTTTTACGGAATCTTCCGCAGTTTGCGCCTGTACGTAACTGATGCAGAGCAACAGGATAAGTGCAGAAAATAACCTCTTCATAGTAACCATATTTGATTGATTGATATACTAAATATAAGACGGAGTAAGTGCACGGACGCTGGATATTGGACGAATGGCCAAAATTTGACGCTGAGACGTAGTTTATACAATCCGGGATTGGCAAAAAGAGAAATCCCGCTGTTCCCGTAAAACGGGAACCAGCGGGATTTGTATGGTAGATACAGCGTGAAAGCTGTATGCTCTTCTTAGTAACCCATGCCGCCCATATCAGGAGCGCCACCACCATGGTTGTGGGCTTCTTCCTTCTTAGGCTTGTCGGCAATTACACACTCAGTAGTGAGCAACATACCGGCAATAGAAGCTGCATTTTCCAATGCAATACGGGTAACCTTGGTAGGATCAATTACACCAGCGCGGAAAAGGTTTTCATACTTTTCAGTGCGTGCATTGAAACCGAAGTCTGCCTGACCTTCTTTTACCTTCTGAACAACGATGCTACCTTCAATACCGCTGTTGAACACGATCTGACGAAGAGGCTCTTCGATAGCGCGTTTAACAATAGCAATACCAGTTTGCTCGTCTTCGTTCAGAGCGCCTTTCAGTTTTTCCAGGCTCGCGATAGCGCGGATGTACGCGATACCACCACCGGGAACAATACCTTCTTCAACTGCAGCGCGTGTTGCATGCAGGGCATCGTCAACACGGTCTTTCTTCTCCTTCATTTCCACTTCAGTAGCAGCACCTACATAAAGAACAGCTACACCACCGCTTAATTTAGCCAGGCGTTCCTGCAATTTTTCTTTATCGTAGTCGGAGGTAGTTACTTCAATCTGCGCTTTGATCTGGTTTACACGGGCAACGATTTCGTCTTTCTTACCCTTGCCACCAACAACGATTGTGTTGTCTTTGTCAATGGTAACAGAAGAAGCTTGTCCGAGGTAGCTGAGGTCAGCATTCTCCAGTTTGAAACCTTGCTCTTCGCTGATAACGATACCTTTTGTGAGGGTAGCGATATCCTGCAGCATTTCTTTACGACGGTCACCGAAACCTGGAGCTTTCACAGCAGCCACTTTCAGGGTACCACGTAATTTATTTACAACCAGTGTAGCGAGTGCTTCACCTTCCAGGTCTTCAGAGATGATGAGTAAAGGACGGCTGCTTTGAGCAACTTTCTCCAGGATGTGGAGGATATCCTTCATAGCGCTGATCTTCTTATCGTAGATCAGGATATAAGGGTTTTGCAGTTCCACTTCCATCTTTTCGCTGTTGGTAACAAAATAAGCAGAAAGGTAACCACGGTCAAATTGCATACCTTCTACTACTTCTACAGTAGTATCAGTACCTTTTGCTTCTTCTACAGTGATCACACCTTCTTTACCTACTTTGGCAAAAGCTTCGGCAATCAGCTTACCGATGGTTTCGTCGTTGTTGGCAGAGATAGAAGCTACTTGTTGGATCTTTTTGCTATCGATACCTACAGGCTGAGATTGGCTTTTCAGGTTTTCAACTACAGCTGCAACAGCTTTGTCGATACCACGTTTCAGGTCCATTGGGTTGGCACCTGCAGCTACGTTTTTCAACCCTTCGCTGATGATAGACTGAGCGAGTACGGTGGCAGTAGTAGTACCATCACCTGCAATATCAGCAGTTTTGGAAGCTACTTCTTTTACCATTTGAGCACCCATGTTCTCGATGGGGTCTTCCAGTTCAATTTCTTTTGCTACAGTAACACCATCTTTAGTGATAGAAGGTGCACCGAATTTTTTCTCCAGCACCACGTTACGGCCTTTGGGACCTAAGGTCACTTTTACCGCGTTGGCCAGAATATCCACGCCTTTTTTCATTCTATTGCGTGCTTCGATATCGAAGAACAGTTGCTTTGCCATATTATTTACAATTTGAGAATTAACGAATAGAAAAAATTAAAACCAGCAGGAGCTTAAACGATTGCCAGGATGTCGCTTTCTCTCATGATCAGGAGGTCATCGCCTTCGATCTGGATCTCAGTTCCGGAGTATTTACCATACAATACGGTATCACCTACTTTTACGGTTACCGGCTCATCTTTTTTGCCAGGACCAGCAGCTACCACAACACCACGTTGGGGTTTTTCTTTAGCAGTATCGGGGATAATGATACCACCGGCAGTTTTTTCTTCTGCTTTAGCAGGTTTCACAATTACCCGGTCATGCAGGGGGGTAACACTGACTTTCTTAGCCATAGTTTATCTGTTTTGAGTTTTAATGATTAATAGACCCCCAAAGAATGCAGGGGGGCGGCAAAGGTAAACATAATCTATACCAAAGTGTTTTTACAAGCCATTTTTTCAGCTTTGGAAGGAAATGGTGACAGAACCTTCCTGGTGGCTGGCATATTGTGCTCAAGCTCAATGCCAATTTTGCAGGCCATTGCCCGGAGGCAGTCAGGATACAACGTCAGCGGTACAACATTGTAATCCAATTCTTTCCCTAATTCCTTCCTATTCAAGCGCCGGCATCCAGCTGCCGGACTGCGCCGGAATGCGGAATTCCGGTTCCTGAATACTGACTTCTGCATTCTAACTTCCTTATTCCACTGAAATCCGTTAGTTTTGCCGGTTCAAAATAAGCTCTTAGCATGATCAGTAGAAGAAACATCCGTGTGAAGGTAATGCAGGCCCTCTATTCCGTGGAAAGCCAGGATCCGACTACCAAGCTCAATGACCCTTTCAGATTACTCCAAAAACATTTTGACCACACCCACCATCTTTTTATTTACCTGATCTATTTTTTGACCGAAATAGCCCGCTATGCAGAGACTGATTCCCGCCACCGTGCAGGAAAACACCTGCCATCGAAGGCCGATCTGAATGTGAATATCAAACTGGCAGGCAATGAGTTGTTGTGGAAAATACTGGAACACCCCTCCTACCAAAAGGCTTTAAAGGAAGCCAGACCCGAGTTACTGGAAAATCCTGAATTACTGAAGAAAATATACCAGCAACTGGTTGAAACGGATAAGTATCAACAGTATATTACGGTGGAAGGAAGAGATAAGAAAGAAGAAAAATCCATGCTGGAGTTTATCTTCAATGAGCTCATGCTGCCCAATGAATCTTTTACCAGCTACGTGGAGGAGAACTTTACCAACTGGGATGACGATGCAGATATGCTGCGCCTCCTGCTACAGAATTTTCTGAATAAGCCTGGCACCTTCAATTTCCAGGAACTGATCAGCCGGGAAAAATGGCAATTTGGTAAGGGACTGCTCGAAACGGTGCTGGAGAAAAAAGAGGTAACGATGGATTACATCAAGCCCAGGCTCAAGAACTGGGACCCTGAAAGGATTGCCGTACTGGATATGATCCTGATGCGCATGGGTGTTTGTGAATTCCTTTACTTCGAAACCATTCCGCCAAAAGTAACCATCAATGAATACATTGACCTGGCGAAAGAATACAGTACTCCCCAGAGCGGACAGTTTGTGAATGGTATTCTGGATAATATCCACAAGGACCTGGTACGTGACGACAAAATGCATAAGGTGGCTTTTAAGCCTTCCTGATCTTAATACTAACAAACATCACTTGTTAAACACTCTTCGAATGAAATCATTATTTTATGTTGCGATCGCTGTTGGTGTGCTGGCTGTAGCCTGCCAAAGCAATGCAACAGAACAATCCGCCAAGCCTGCCGCACCTGTTGAGCCGACCACCATTCAATGGATCGATTCGGTGAGGGATATGGGCGTGGTGAATGAAGGGCAGGTAGTGGATATTTCCTACCGCTTTAAGAATACGGGCTCCAAACCATTGGTCATCAAGAATGTTACTGTAAGCTGTGGTTGTACGGTGGCTGAAAAACCTGAAAAACCCGTTGCTCCCGGTCAGGAAGGGCTGATCAAGGCTACTTTTAACAGCAGCGGCAAACCGGGCCGTAACAATAAAAGCATTTTTGTGTATGCCAATACTGCAGGATCGGAAGAACACAAACTGGAATTTTCAGTAGAGGTAACGCCGAAAAAATAGTACGGAAGTCAAATTTCTTCTGATTGGCGTATCTTGCGGCCGCAGACCCGTCATTATTCAACATTTTTAAAACAGGTATATCAAATGACATCTTTAGTTGTTCTCTTACAGGCACCGGCATCAGGCGGAGGAACTATGCAACTGGTTTTGCTGGGAGGTATGATCCTTATTTTTTGGTTGTTCATGATCCGTCCTCAAGCTAAAAAAGCTAAAGCCGCTAAGCAATTCCAGGCAAATTTGCAGAAGGGTGAAAAAGTAGTGACTATTGCCGGCATTCACGGTAAGATCAATAAAGTGAACGAGGATGGTACCATCGACCTGGAAACCAGCCCTGGCAGTTATATCAAGATCGAAAAAAGCGCTATCTCTATTGAATGGACGAACAACATCAATAAAGCTGCCGCTGCTGCGACCACTACCAAATAAGTGATCCCGTAAAGTGAAAATAATGAACCGGATGCCTGCATCCGGTTTTTTTTATGTCCTGCCCCATAATATTATCCTGCAAACTATATTGACCGGTCCCAGACGCTTCTTCCTTTACCGTTCCCTCATTCAAGTCCCCTATTTACCTTGTCTTAGTGGTAATTTGGCCCACAACCACCCTTCTTATCATGTTCTATCGCATACTGACCGGGCTGTTCCTGCTGACCTGTACCACTGCTGTATGGGCCCAGACCAATAAGTTGGACACACTGCTTCAAAAACTACGCACTGCCAAAGAGGACACTGCGAAAGTGATGCTGCTGCGCGATATTGGCGCCAATATGGTGCATCAGGCCCCGCACCTTGCGGTGAGTTATTGGAAGCAGGGCGCAGCTTTAAGCAAACGCCTCAACTTTATAGTGGGAGCTGCGCGGTGTTATATCAACATTGCAACGGGCTATTCTTTCGCAGGACAGCTCGACAGCTCTCTTATTTATTCAGACACAGCCATCTACTATAGCAAACTAACCAAAGATCCCAGCAGGCTGGCCCTCGCGTATCTCAACAGGGCGGATAATTATGTCAATCTGCGCAATCTAAAACTGGGACTGGTCTATTGTGATACAGCCCTCTCCTATGCAGTAAAGACCCATGACAATGACCGCATGGCCCGCATCTACCACATCATTGGCGATGTATATGGCAGGCAACAGCAATTTCCTGCCTGCATTGACTACTTCAACAAAGCACTTGATCTCTACCGCAAAGACAGCAACCTCATGATGGCAGGGCAGGTATACAGTGACTTTGGTCTACTCTACCAGTTGCAGCATAAATACGATAGCGCTTTATTGTATTATAAAATGGCGCTCCGGGTGGGGGATAGCACACAGGACCTTAAAAACATTGCCACTTACAATACGGATATTGGCAGTTTGTACCTCCTGCAAAAGAGCCCCCGCGAAGCAGCGCCCTGGCTCCATAAAGCATTGGAATATGCCCAACAACAGGAAAACAATTTACAGCTGGCCACGGTCTACACCCGCTTTGCGGACCTGTACTCGCAGACAAAAAACTATGCGGAGGGCGTTAGGGCCGGTGAACTTTCCCGGCAATACGCGGAGCTGGAACATGATTCGGCTTTTATAAAGGATGCCACTTCCACGCTGGGCGAAGCCTATGCAGGATTGGGCCAATACAAAAAAGCTTATGAAAATATGAGGCTGGCGCTGGAATTAAGCGACACCTTCTATAAAAAACAATACGATGCAGAAACAGCCACGCTGCAAAAGAACTTTGAAGTAGGACAGAAGGATAAAGAAATCGCTTTACTCAACAAAGACAGTCAGCTACAGCAACAGCAGATACGCATGCAGCGCCTGTATCTGGCCGGCTCTGTACTGCTGGTAGCGCTGGCGGTTGGCGGCATCTTCCTGCTCATCAGCCGTCACCGTTTACGCCAGCGCATGAAAGAACTGGAATTGCGCAATCGCATCGCAGCAGACCTTCACGATGAAGTAGGCAGTTCTCTCAGCAGTATCCACATGCTTAGCCAGGTAGCGGTACTGCATCAAAACAATGGCACGCCACAGGTGGAGATACTGGCCAGGGTGAGCACGAATGCCCGGGAAACGATGGAGAAAATGGGTGATATTGTATGGATGATCAAGCCGGGCGAAAGCGAGGGCACAAGCCTTACGCAACGCATGGAACGCTTTATGTATGAAATGTGCGGCACACAAAACATTGCCAGTACGCTGGATGGTACGGAAGCGCTTCATAAAGTAAAACTCTCGATGCAGCAGCGCAAGAACTTCTACCTTGTCTTTAAGGAAGCGCTCAACAATGCGGTCAAATACAGTGGCGCCACTAACATCGATACCAGGATCGACCTGCACAACCGGCAGCTTTGCCTGCTGGTAAAAGATAACGGCAAAGGCTTTGATACCACACAGGCCGGCAGCGGCAATGGCCTGGACAACATGAAGAACCGGGCCCGGGAGTTAGGAGGGAAATTGGATATTCATTCACAATGTGGTGTAGGTACGGCCGTCACGCTTACGATTCCTATTTGAGCCCCCTTCCCTCACCCATATTCGCGATCCCTCATGTCATAAAATAATTGTTCTTTTGCTAAATACCTATGCCAGACGTGAGGATCACCATATTTGAAGACAGTAAACACCTGCGTGAAAGCCTGCAGATCGTGCTCAATGGTACGCCCGGGTTTACCTGCATAGCAGCTTATCACAATTGCAGCGACCTGCTTTACCGGGTTGAAAAAGACAAGCCTGACGTGGTGCTGATGGACATTGAGATGCCGGGCATGAATGGTATAGATGCTACGCGTATCATCAAAGCTACTTTCCCCAACATACATGTATTGATACAAACAGCCTTTGCGGAAGATGATTACATCTTCGGCGCTATTTGCGCAGGCGCATCCGGTTACATACTAAAAACCACCACGCTGGCAGGTTATATTGAAGCGCTGCAAAACGTAAGCAGTGGCGGCTCGCCCATGACGCCTGGCATTGCCCGCCGGGTAATGGAACTCTTTCGCACCCACGTACCCGAACGTTCCACGGCAGAAAAGGTCGATCTCACCAATAAAGAAACAGCGGTATTGCAGCATCTCGTTACGGGCAAAAGCTATAAAATGATCGCCGCCGCCATGGACCTCTCTGTGGATACGATCAAAACACATATCCGCAATATCTACCTCAAACTTCAGGTGAACTCCAACACGGAAGCTGTAGCCCGCGCGCTCCGCGACAAACTGGTATAAATCTTAACTCACCTCTCCCGGCTCACTACCCACGCTTTCTCACCCAATCTCGCGATTGCTCACCCCTTTACCATTTATCAAATTTGTGGAGTAAAACAACTGCTCCATGCACTACCACCCATACACCAACAAATTACCTGCACTTTTCATCCTGCTATTGCTGGCGGGTTCAGCATCCGCACAGGATATCGAAAGCATCAATTTTAAAAAGCCAGTAAAGTTCAGTGGCACGCTCAACTTACAACTAGAGCAATACTCGGCCAACGGTATTGAAAACAGGAAGCAAGCTTCTTCCTGGATGATATCCGGCACGCCCACTATCACGGTACTCGGCATCCAGGTACCGTTCTCTTTTCTCTTCAGCAATTTCGAAAACAGGTACTACCAACCCTTCAATCAATACGGCATCAGTCCCAGGTACAAATGGATCACGGTACATGCCGGCTACCGCAATATCCAGTTCTCGCCCTATACGTTGGCGGGTTACCGTATGCTAGGCGGGGGCATAGAGCTCAATCCGAAAGGACTGCGCCTCGGTTTCATGTATGGCCGGCTTAACCGCTCTGCCGCTCTCGATTCGGCAGAGATGGCCAACCCGCTGGCATTCCGCCCCGTGGCAGCTTATACGCGCATGGCCTATGCCGCTAAAGTGGGCGTAGGAACAGATAAGAACTACCTTGACTTCAGTTATCTCAAGGGATGGGACAAAGAAGGATCGGTAGACAGCAAGTTCAGGGACTCTCTGCCAGCGGCCGAAAACCATGTATTAGGTCTTTCCTGGAAGCTCACCTTTTTCAAACACTTCACCTGGCAAACGGATGTGGGCCTTAGTCATTATACCAACGACATCCACAGTGAAAAGATCGTACTCGATTCAAGTGATCCCAAAATACTCCGGCAGCTTACGGATTTCTTCGACTCGCGCATTTCATCGCAGGTGCTCACGGCCGGGGAGACAAAACTTTCCTACATGGGAAAAGTATTTGGACTGGGCATTAGTTACAAGCGCATAGATCCGGATTACAAATCAATGGGGGCTTATTTTTTCCAGAGCGATATACAGCAATATTCGGTTTTTCCATCGCTGCGCCTGAATAAAGGCAAGCTGCTGATCAATGGCAGCCTCGGCTGGCAGGAAGACAATATCTACCAGCAAAAGCTGGCTACTTCCAAACGGTTTACGGGTAATGGCAACATCAACTACATACCGGTGCAGTGGTTTGGTATCAACATCAACTACAGCAATTTCGGCATCACGCAAAATCCGCTGCGCACTTCGCCAACGGATGAGCTCTTCAAGCAGGTATCGCAAAGCATCGTCATTGTGCCCTACCTCAACTTTGTCAATGCGCAGGCGGTAAAGAGTCTGCAAATGGTTACCAGCATTCAATCGCTCAACAGCCCGGTGCAAAGCATCAATGCGGTGGCGGATCAGAACACGCTTTACACAACACTTATTTATAGCCATTCCTTACTGAAGAAAAATATCTCCTTCAATGCCTCCGCCAACTACAATAATACAAGCTTGTCTACAGGTGATATCGGTTCGGTAGGCGGTGGTGTAGGGGCTACTTTACCTTTCTTCAAGCAGAAACTGGCGCTCACCACGAATGCTACTTATAACAACAATAAATTCAATGGTGCGTCAAACGGCTATACGCTCAATGCTGATGTAGGCATCAGCTTCCGGCTCATCAAAAGAAATACGGTGCAGCTATTGTTCAACTACCTGAAGAATGAGGCCAAAGACCAGACGGTTGTCCAAAGCTTTGACGAAAAAACATTCCGTATTGGTTACGGCATCAGCTTCTGATAAAACCTTACCTGAAAAACATCAACTCTTAGCAACTGTAATTATGAAAAATATACCATTCCATAAGCGGTCATTGAAAGTCATCTTCTTCTTTCTCCTGGCTTTCGTTGCCCTATCTGCGTCGGCCCAGGTAAACATATCGTTTACGCTCCGCCCGCCCTATTCTGCTTACATCAAAGATTATTATCACCTGGAAAATAAAGCGGTCATTGTGCTTACCAATACCACACGTACTTCGCTGGACATCAAACTGGGTGGCAGTATCACCAACGAATCACGGGGGGTATACATCCGTACCAGCCCCAATGCGCAGCCATCCATGCCCATCACGCTGGGTCCGGGTGCCACGGTGGTGCTCACGGCCAATCCCGATGTAATGCGTTTTTTCGATCAGAACAGCATTACCACCAATGCCAATGATGCGATGCTGGCCAATATCATTAAATCGGGTATGTTGCCTGAAGGCAATTACCAGGTATGTGTAAATGCCTATGATTACAATACAGGCAAGCAACTCTCCGGTACAGGCATCGGCTGTTTCAACTTTGTGCTTACGCAGCTGGACCCGCCGGTGATCACCTTCCCGCAAAACAACCATACCTACCCGGCCGAGCAAAAGAACCTCAACTTTAGCTGGACGCCGCCATTGGGCAATCTTTCAGGCGCGCTGATTGAATATGATCAGATCATTGTGAAGGTACAGCCTGGTCAGAACCCCAATGATGCGATTGCTGCCGCGCGTGATTTCAATGCCGGCAACCCGGTCATTAACAAACGCAACTCCTTATCGCAGACCTATGTCACGCAGCCGTTTGATCTTCCCTTTGAAAAAGGGCAAACTTATGCTATGCAGGTGGTTGCCCGCGACCGCAATCAGAAAACGCTCATGACGAACCTGGGCCGTAGTGAGATCGTTACTTTCCAGGTAGGCACTTCAACATTTGTACCCGCCAATGATTTACCATTAGGGGAGTACAATGGCCCTGTCTTCAATAATGTTCAACTAAAAGGAAAGCTGCGTTACTATTGGATGGTGGCCGGTAATGCTTCTAATAAAAACAACTTTGGTACCACTGTTTCATCCAGCAGCGAGGGCAGCCAGGGTGGCAGCGGAAACAATAATAACAACACCAATACTAATAACGGCTACAACTGGCAGCAGAACACCAACACCTCCACCGTCTACCTCGGTAATACGGAAGGCTTCGCCCCTTATCAGAACAGCCCGCTGGCTGGCATGACGGTGCAATTGATCAAAGCCACCCGCTTCGTCAGTCCATCTGCCACTGGCAGCGCACCTGCGCTGCTGCCGGGTAATATATTAGTGGGTGCTGCGCCCACCGTATTGGCTACAGCAACCACCACGGCTGATGGAAGCTTCTCCTTCAATGTACCCGATATCGAGGATATCAACTTTGGCTTTAGCAATACGCCTATCACGAGCGGCGGTGGTGGCGATGCAGGGAACTGGAGTATCTCCGGTGCGCACCATACGGTATTGATGGTGAGGCTGGCGGCGCAGGGTTCGTCCTATTATGCGCAACCTATCCAATACCTCACCGGCGTGCCTGCCAATAAGGAGATGGGTACTTTCTATGCCCAGGTGAGAACATTCAAGTTGCGCGTGTTGGTAGCCGATAATGAGGACCATTCGCAGACAAAAGATGGCATGGAAGTGATGGTGTGCAGGCGTACCCCCCGTAATAACATGGTGCCGAAAGATGAGGGCAGTCCCGGTGGCTTCAGTAACAACCTTACTTACCACGATGGCCTTTATGATTATGAAGTCATTGGTAAAGCCATATCCGGCGCCAATGGGGAAGCCGTTATAGACCATATTGTATTGGAAGGTTGTGGGCCATATGGTAAAACGCCTTATTATATCTTAAGCCGTATAGCAAATCCAAATCAAACCGATCAGGCCATCGGGCATTATGACTTTGACCTTAGATACGCCAGCAAAGCCCAATGGCAGGCAGGCAGCTCCTGCCTTATCAACTCCGGGGTTTACATCAGTGGCGATTGTGCCCATGGCAATTGCTTGGCCAGCCTCTCACTTCAAAGGTATTCAGTTCAGGGTGGGCTTGGATCATCAACAGAGTTTTATCATATCCAGGGCACTTACCGTGTGCAGCCGCGTGTGTATGCACAGGTAAAGAACAGTGCTGCTGGTAATACTGACGACATGGCGCAGAACCAACCCGGAGCACGCTGGTCCCTGTGGAAGATTAGTAAGGCTGGTATGCAACGTGCTAAGCTGTCTGCTTACCAGGGAAAGTGGGGAGCGTTGATCAAGGAAGGACAGGAAGCTGGTTTTAACCTCGTCAAGGCTGCGCTGGAAACTCATGGTACACCTATGATCTGGGAACGTACCGGACTCACAGGGGCTGATGGAAGAGTGAATGAAGAGCTGTTGCCGTATGAGGGTGCTTTTAATTCACCCTACGGTTATTACTACGTACTACAGGTAGATAAAAATGGCTTTGAAAGCGCCTATGTGCCCGTCAATAAACTCAGCACCTGGAATGAAGCAGAAGGTGGTGACATGGGTATCCTCAAGCCGGGCATGGCGCGCAATGAGGGCGAAATATGGCTGAAGCCAAAAGGGAAGCTCACGCTTAGGCTGAAAAATGAGCGGGGAGATAAAGCAGGCGCCAAGGTACATTATTATGATCCTGCAACAGGTGTAGAAGGTGAGATCGTAAATTCTCATACTGTTTCTGGCGAAAACTATCACGAAGTTACCATCAACCTGCCTTCAGGCAACAACCGCAAAATAGTCATCCATCCTTTCAGTAATGAGATCTACGAGAAAGATACCATCACGGTTAACATACCGGCGGATGAGGATGTGACGAAAGACGTGGTCATTAAGTACAAACTGCACCGCATCTACTTCAATGTCAAAGGCAAGACGGGCATGCTGCCGATAAAAGCACTCGCCCACGCTAAAGTAGAACTGCTCCAGGATAACAACTCCGCAGAAATGTACAACGGACTGTCCAGTCCATGGATACAGGATGGCAATTACTCCAATATACCCACGCCACCCATCGGTAACCAGAACAACAATCAGAACAATAATAACAACAACCAGAACAACAATGGAGTTGGTAATAATATAGTATCTGACAATGGCCTCGAATTCGTAGGCCCTTATACCAAATTCACCAACAACGGTGGCGGTGTTGACTTTGCTTTCAAAAATGGAGGTACCAGTTTCACCTTCCGCATTACAGGGCCTGATGGTACCAGCTATGTGGTTACTGATAAAGTAGTAAACAGCAATGCCAGCAAGAATTGGAAGCGTGTGGATGTGCAACTCAAGCAGGCAAGGATCGTAAAAGGTAAGGTCAGCTTCGGGCAAGTGCCGGTAGCCAATGCGCGGGTGCGGGTAAAAGGTTCGTCACCATTAATAGAAACATTCACCAATAGTAATGGCGAATACACGATGAGCGGCGTGCCTGCCGATACGATCCTTACTTTCACTGCTTCCAAAGTGGGTTACCAGGGATTGGAATATACAGAAGGACAATCCAGTGCGCAAACAGCCTATGGTCTGGTGCTCTATGCTTACACACCACCCGGAGGCGGAAGCGGGATCACAACTACCATCAACTTCAAGTTGCGTATCTATGAGGATCTCGACCTTAGCCGTTTGCTGGGCTTCCCGCTGGAAGTAACGGCGCTTACAGAAAATGCACAGACTATAGGCACTGGTACTGGCGTTGGCCGGAATACAGGTGGCCAGAACAATAACGGAGTCGGACAAAATGCAAACACTCAAAACAAATCGGTAAAGATCTCTGGCATTGTCAATATTTCTGACTCATCGAATACCGTATTTAAAATGGGAGGCTCCGGCGCCAACGGCAAGCGGCTGAACACCATTGAGTTCTCCGATCTGATGGTGGTGGCAGATGATATCAGGAACGATTCCCTGAAACCCTACTGCCGTCCGAGAACACTGCCTATGGAAACGGATGTGAATGAACAGAAGGTAACAGTATTGAATTTCTATGAGGCTACCATGTACGACAACACCAAAGGAGTAACCCTCACCAACCATACAACAGGTAATGTACAGCAAGGCGTGGCGCAGGCCAAGGTAAGGATAGAACTTACGTCCTTTACCAGCAATAGCATCGCGCTCGACGAGGGACAATCCATCAATCTTGTCAGCAATAGCGTCGACAACCCCACCTTGTTCCCGGTATTTACCGCCAACGGGCCTTCAGTTGTCAACGCCAGTCAGGGCATAGGTATCGGCAATAGTGAAGGTAATGCCCTCAACTACCGCCTCTATAATTTTGAAGCCATAGCAGTAAAGGGCAGTTCCCGTGTATACAAAGATTCGCTGACACTGGATACGAGGTTACAAACCAACCTGGAACATGTATCACAATCCAACCTCAACCTGCCCATTGGGAAAGTACGTATCAATAAGAACAGGGAACTGGATAATATCAACAGAGCTATCAATCATACTACTGCACTAGGCACCTTCAGTATGTTGTGGCAGCGCATTTACATCAACGGCACCGGTGTGCAATTCGATGGTACGCTCACTGCGGCCGGCATGAACATGCCGGTAGATGACGCCGAACTGTATCCAACAGAATTTTGGATACCACAAGGTTCATTGCAAACCAACAATGTAAAACTGCTCAATACTGTACCGGTCACTGTACATACCGGCGCTACCTTCGGATACGACGCCACCCGAAGTGTACCGGCCTGGTACCTGTCTATCACCAGCCAGAGCAGTACGGTGGCTGCGGCAGAGATCAGTGGTCAGCACCTCAATGGCCTTGCTGCCAATGCCGTAATACCCTTTACTTCTATATGGTTCTACAGTAACAACGAACAGACGGTGAACCTGCTCAGTAATCAGCCGGCCTATAAGGTGCACAACGTTGTCGATTACACTTTACAATCGGTATTGTTGTCCAACACCCTGATCACATTAAGCGGGCAATTAGATCCTGGTATCCCGGCCTTCCCGGTATATCCCACCGCATTACTCTACGAAAAGACAGGCAATACCATTTCCGGTATGACACTGCGGCCGTTCAGCATGAACAATATCAAAGTAAATGGGGTAGAGTTTGCGTTCAACAACAACAATAGCACCAGCATCAGCTTCAG
>CBIHOV010000085.1:0-17019 GCA_966211765.1 uncultured Paraflavitalea sp. | reverse complement strand
TTTTGGCAATTTCCTTTATTTGCTTATCGGTAGACTTTTGTATAGCCAGTTGCGCCAGTTTGATCTCCGCATAATTTCCTGATACGGCCTCTACTACAAATTCGGCTTTGTTTTCAGACGTGTCGGTCTTGAACTTGGCTTCATTCTTATCTTCTGCTACTTCTTTGCTCTCTTCTGGTTTTGTTTCATCCTGGCAGGACATAGCGATACTACCAATGGCCAGACAGACGATAGCTAATTTATTTACAGAGATTTTCATGTGTTTGTTTGTTTTGTTATAAAGCGGTTACTTCATTTATGTTAAAAAAATAGTTCTCATTATTTGCTTGCTACCTGGATATCACGTTGCCTTTTAATAAGGTCATGTGATTCTTTCAAAGAAGTTTTTTGCTTAACAACTAATTGGCGGATATCAACGTCCATCGTAGCGTCGGATTCCAATGCTTCCTGGTAGGCTTTCTGGGCAGCATCTTCACCAAACTCACAGGCAGCCAATACAGATTTGCGGTCCTTTCCGGCGAATGTTGCTTTAACGCCCATCCAGGCGCGGTAGATCTTACCGGAATTGGTGGTACTATTGGTATCTGCACCTCCTCCTTTCTTCTGCACTTCCTGTACGAGCTCTGTTTTATTGGTCCTGCTTTGATCGGCCATACGGCGGAACAGTGATTTAAGATCAACGTCTATATCCTTGGTTTCGTTAATGGCTTTTTCATAACCTTCAATACGATCATTGTTGATGCGGATCAGGTCATTTAGCACTTCAATCAGGTCTTCATTGTTTTGCATAACAATCATTTTAATAGTTTACAGATAAGTAAGTGTTTAAAAAAACAGTACCACTGACGCGCTGTGTAAGTGTGATGGGTATTATGTAGAAAGACTTCCTCGATACCTCTTATTGTAGTCTATAAATGATGGCGATAGCTCAACATAGTTGGTATAACACATGGCATAAGAATTTAGTATTTAATGATCATAAAGATGCTTGCCGGTATGAAAACAAATACATTTAATAAGGAATCCAGCCACGATACCCTGCGTACGTTTTGTGGTTGTTTCTCCGATATGGATCACTTGCAGGAAGAATTGCATGTGGAAATAAAACCCTATGCAAGGCTGCCCATCAATATAGCAGAGACGGGTTCGGAGTATATGCTGGAGTTTGCATTGCCGGGGTATAAGAAAAGCGACCTGGAGTTGTTGATAGAAGACGATATACTTATTATCCGGGGTACAGCATCCTGTGTACATGAACAGTATGAAGATGTACAACATTTTTACAAGAAAGAATTTTGTGTGGAGTCGTTTACCCGCAGTTTTTTGTTGCCGGAAGATATTGACCGGGCTTCTGCCAGGTTGGACGGGGGGATCTTGTTTATACACTTTACGAAGGGGCCAAGAAGGATATTGCCTGTAAATGGTCCTTGTTATAAAGAAACAATCGTTATCAGTTAGCCGTGAATTGTGATACTTTATTATTCACTATGAACATTGTTTATATATGGAACATGCCATTCATCTGCAGGTTGATGGACACACACAGGCAATCACATTGAGTGAGTTGAGCCATCCTATTCACTGTATGTTTCATGCGGTGTTTGAAGATGGGTATGAGAATATTTTCTTTGCCGATGTTGAAAGCGGGGAATGGGTGGAACAGGATGTAGGGTTTACCAGTCTGGCAGCCATGATCGGCCAGAAGATAGAGCATCTCTATTTTTTTGACTGGGGAAAGAAGGTGATCACCTGGATCAACGAGCCGGAGGATGATGGTAAGTATATGCATTTTGGTTACCATGCCGATCATACGGCAGGCTACCTGGTATATGAGATCTTTGCCCCCAACCGGCGTTATATGTTTACCCTGGTGAAATTGCAAAACCATGTGTGGCAGCTGTTTAAAATACCTGGTAGTGGATGGGAATATAACCAGGAATATGTGCAGCAGATACCTTTTATCCTGGATGAGATCATAACCTGATCAAGCCAACTTAAAATATGCATATGAAGCTTTTCTTTTGGATGATAATGCTGGTGGCTGCAACAGGATTGATTTCTTGTGGGGAAGGGGCTGAGCAGGAAAAGGAAAGCCCTGCAGATTCGCAGATGGTGGCAGAACATGTGGACCCCAGTACCAGGTTTCCCCAACAACTGGCAACAACGGATACTTTGCAGGGAGATGAGCATTTTGCAGCCAATGCGATGGAGTCGGCCGCGACCACCATTGAGCTGGCCAGGCAGGCAATCCAAAAGGCGACAAGCGGGGAGGTAAAAAAGATCGCCGGGGATATCCTGCTGCAACAACAGCAATTGTACAGCGCCTTTCAACAATTACCCCATCAGCCGGCCGGTGACAGTACGAAGCAATTTACAGACGGAAGAAAGGAGGAATTGGAAAAGCTGGACGGGGCTGCTTATAACCGGCAATGGATCAATAAAATGGTTACCTCCTATACCGCTGTGATCAGCCGGTACGAAATAGCCGCTGGCACAGTGAAGGATAAGCATACAAAAGAACTGGTCAACAAGACAATTCCTACTTTAAAGAAGCAACTTCAACAATTGGAAACTTTCAACGCCAAACTTCAGTAGCTATTGAAGTTTAGGTAGAGACGGCCGGAAGGCCGTCTTTTTTTGTGGCATTAAGTTTATGTAATTAACAGAAAAAGAATATGCAACGAGATGGAGCCTGTCAAAGCCTATGGCAATCCTCTTTGCCCGATTACAAGGCCAGGGCCAGCTATATTCCTGTCGGCGTACAGGACGTAGTGATTGTAGGAGGAGGGATTACGGGAATCACTACCGCGTTGTTGCTGCAGCGAGGCGGCAAACGGTGTGTATTGGTGGAGGCCAATCATATTGGCTTTGGCAGTACGGGCGGCACCACGGCGCACCTGAATACCTTTATGGATTCTTCCTATGCGCAGATCCAACAAAACTTTTCTACGGAAGATGCTGTGCTCATAGCAGGGGGGGCACGGCAGGCTATCGACCTCATCAAACAGCAAATTGAGGAGTATAATATACATTGTCTTTTCAGGGAATTACCCGGCTACCTGTTCTCTACCGACGAAAAGCAAACCAAGGAGCTTGATGAGCTCATTACGGCTTCCAAAAAAGTGGGGGTGCAGGTGGACTATACCAACAATTCGGTTTTACCTGTTCCTTATCAAAAGATCGCCCTGTTTGAAGGCCAGGCACAGTTCCATCCTTTGCTATACCTCTATGGACTGGCAAGGGCTTTTGAAGATGCCGGTGGCATCCTGTTGCAAAATTGCCGCATGTTGCACGCAAATGATAACGAGACGATCGAGGTGGTGACCACGAAAGGGAATATCAAATGCCGGCAGCTGATCTATGCCACGCATATCCCTCCGGGCGTCAACCTCCTGCATTTTCGTTGCGCCCCTTACCGGAGTTATGCCATCGCGGTTCAATTAAAGAACAAGGATTACCCGGATGCGGTAGCTTATGATATGAATGATCCTTATCATTATTACCGTACGCAGGAGATGGATGGGAAGACTTATCTTATTGTGGGCGGAGAAGATCATAAAACAGGGCATGAAGAAAATACGGAAGCCTGCTTCCGCCGGCTGGAAAGTCATGTGCGTAATTTCTTTGAGGTGGAGGAAGTGAGTTATAAATGGTCTTCGCAATATTATGAGCCTACCGACGGGCTTCCTTATATTGGTCATTTGCCGGGGCATCCCGGGAATATTTATGTAGCTACGGGCTTTGGAGGTAATGGTATGATCTATGGCACCCTGGCTGCTATACTATTCCGTGACCTGCTGGTGAAGGGTGAAAGCCCGTTGGAGGAATTGCTGGACCCAAACCGCATCAAACCAGTAGCTGGTTTTGCCAATTTTGTAAAAGAAGCGGCTGATGTAGTAGGCAAACTGGTAGGCGGCTTGTTTCCGGAAGAGAAATTACCGGCGCTTGCAGGTATTGCACCGGAGGAAGGGCGTATTGTGGAATTTGAAGGAAAGAAGATGGGAATTTATAAAGATGAGCTCGGTAAAATATATGCTATTGATCCCGGCTGCACACATATCAAGTGTACGGTACAATGGAATGGGGCAGAAAAAACATGGGACTGTCCCTGCCATGGTTCAAGGTTCTCTTATACGGGAGAGGTATTAACAGGGCCTGCCCGTAAGAACCTTGCCGTATATGATGTGAAGATGGGCAAGGCGGTATCTAAAAAAGAATGGTAAATGGAGACCATTTACCACTCGATGCTACTACAGATTGCCTGTCACCGGCAACAGCTTTGCCTCTGTTGCCCGTTATGTTGATTATTCTTTGATGATCTTCACCGTACTGGTCTGCGCCCCTTTCAGCACCAGGTGATAGTTGCCTGCCGCAAGGCGACTGATGTTCCAATCCATGTTGTTGACACCTGTCCGGGTGGTTATCTTCTTTCGCTCTATTATTTTTCCCGCCTGATCGAGTAAGCTTAATTCCAGTTGTTCATTACCCCTGGCCGACAGTGTGAGGGTAAACCTGTCTCTGACGGGATTGGGATACACCTGTATAGTTGCCGGGCCTGGGTTGCCTGCCAGGGTATACCGGTGTAGCTGGTCCAGCTTGTTTTTGATAAGCCAGTTGCCGGATGGATTGCTGATGTCTTTACCTGCGGGCTTCCAACCAACTCCTTCGGTAGCAAAAAGGGTGAGTTCATTTTCATTGCCGGTGAGTTCTGCATCCAGGTAATGGAATTGAAGGCTGGCGTTGAGGTTGGTATTGAAAGTGGGTGCAATGTCGAAGTACCGGTTTGTGCTGGCGGTGGCGGAACCCTGTACCAGGGATTCATGGCCACGTGTGATAACCGTTTCGCCCAGGTTGGCGGTACTGGTGATGGATACGCCGATATTGCCGGGATTGACCTGTTGGGGCGCCTGGAGCGAGGCTGTGCGGGTGATGGCGCCTCCTTGTGAGCCCATGATCCGGGATCCGTTTCTTTCGCCAATGATATTGCCTGAGTGGGCGAGGTCCAATGTATAATGGTCTAGCCGGAGGTTGCCGCTGTTGAGGTAAAGGTTGCCGGTAACGGCGATATTGTGTTGCAATTGTACCTCCTGGTTGATGGCCAGCTGGTAAAAGCTGGTATGGCTGCTACCGTTGATCAACACAGGCTTTGTGTTGGTGCTGTCGGTAAAGGTGACGGTACTGGCGGCTGCTTTGAAATAGCCATTGTTGGTAAGGCCCAGGTTGCGGAAAACGAGGTTGGGCGCTCCGGTGGCTGTGACATAGAGGCCCGGTGAAATGGTTACCTGCTGTGCCTGTATGGGCGTTGCGCTGCCCAGGAAGAGCAGGAGCAGGCTGCCAAAATGATGAATAGGTTTCATAATGAATAGCATGGGTGATGAATGGTTATTTCGAAGTCTTCAGGAGTTGGAGTAATTCTTCTACCTGTTTTTCGAGCCGGCTGATCCTGCTTTGTTCATCGTTGTTCTTTTGCCGGAGTTGTTCAATGATCTTTTGTTGTTCCTGTACTGCTTTTACGAGTGGTACTACAAAGGCATCGTAACTGAGGCTGTAATGATCTTTGTCGGTGCGGGGTTTGATGATGCCGCTGAAGTTGTATCCACTGGTGTTGGCTGCTTTCTCTACTTCCTGGGCTATAAAGCCGCTGCGGCGCAGGAGGGCGGCCTCATTATAAGAAGCCTGGATGATATTGCCGCCTTGTGTTGCTTCGGCGTCTTCCTTCGTGTATTGTGCATCAAACCGTTTTACATCAAACTGGTAAGTAACAGGGCGCAGTTGCAGAATGAAATCAAGGCCTTTTACATCTTCCTGCACTTTGAATTTATAGCGACCATCGGAAGGGGTGGTAAAAGGTACCTGCCCTTCAATAACGGTGACGGCGGCGTTGCCGATGCGCACTTTGTTGGAGGTATTTGCCACGGCGCCGCTGCCAATAGCGGTAGCATTGGAGGTGGCAATAGCGCTGGTGGTAATCACATCGGCCAGGTAACCTATGGCAGTATTCAGGGTGCCGGTTGTATTGGAATAAAGGGACTGCATGCCGACGGCGGTATTGTATTCACCCATGGATTGAAAAAGCGCTCTGTATCCAACAGCCACATTATCGGAGCCGATCGCATTTACTGCGAGGGCTTCATAGCCGACGCTGGTGTTGCGATGGCCGGTGGTATTTAATCCTGAAGCATGGAAGCCGAGGGCTGTATTCTCCACCCCGGTGGTATTGGACCTCAGGGCCACCATGCCGACGGCGGTATTGAATGCGCCGGTGGTATTGTTGGGCATGGCATGCCAGCCCAGGGCTGTATTGTAGTAACCACTGGTGTTGACCTTTAATGCTTCATTGCCCAGGGCGGTATTGTAAGATCCGTTTGCGTTATCCTGTAAAGCGCTGATGCCGATGGCGATATTTTCATCACCCTTGTTGTCGTATAAGGTATGGTAACCTACAGCGGTATTGGCGTTGCCGCCATTGTTGCGGAGTGCTTCATAACCGATACCAGTGTTGGCTGAACCGGTGGCGTTCTGCATGGCTTTGTAGCCATTGGCTGTATTGAATGAGCCGATGTTGTTGAGGTAAAGAGATTGGTGGCCGGTAGCGGTATTGCCTGCGCCGGTGGTATTGTAGTACATGGACTGGAAGCCATTGGCGGTGCTGCCATCGCCGGTGGTGATTGAATACAGGGCCTGGTAACCGGTAGCTACATTTTCTGATCCGGTGGTATTCTGGTAAAGGGACTGGTAGCCACTGGCGGTATTTTGTTTACCTGTTGTATTCTCGTACAAGGCAGCGGCGCCCAGTGCTGTATTCCGGCTGCCGTCGGTGTTTTTGTACAGTGATATATGGCCCATGCCGGTGTTGCTGTAGCCGCCGGTGTTACCGTGCAGGGCGCCTGAACCGGTGGCTGCATTGGCATAACCTGTGAGATTGTGGTATAAGGCAGCTTCACCGGTGGCTGTATTGGAAATGCCTTCTTTATTGGAATACAAGGCCTGGAAGCCGGTGGCGGTATTGGCGAAGCCGGTGGTGAGGTTGTACAGGGATAAGTTGCCCAATGCGGTATTGTTGTAGCCGGTGGTGAGGAGTTTTCCGGTATTGTATCCCCAGGTGGCGTTGTTGTTGTGCTGATCAAGAAGACCGGAAGGTTGGTTGTTGACACGGATGTGTAAATGCACATCGTCGGTAGTGCCGAGGAAGTTGGTACTGTCGGTTCCGCTGTTGCCGGCTAATAACCAGGCATCACCGGGAGCAGACAGGGAGGAGGATGCGGTGGCGATGCTTTGCCATTGTGCGCCGGTATGGTACCAGAAGGAACGGGTGGTGGTATCATATACCAACAAACCCTGGGTAGGAGGGATGTGTTTGCGGGCTGCAGAGCTCATGCGTGGGATCAGGACGCCCTTGTTGCCGGATTTAACATCGAGTATGGCATTGGGGTTGGGTAATGATCCATCTGCATTGATGGCGAGATTCTGGGCATGACTGGTGAGGAATAATGCCAGGCAGCATAAGGCGCCGAGGAGATTTTTTTTCATAGACCAATTTGTGTTTAGCGTTTATGATTTTAAATACAGGCATTTCACCGGGGTAGGAACATGCGGTATTGCATGAAGGTCTTTCATGAGGAAGCTGGCGCGAATACACAGGGAGGAATATACTAGCGGTAACGGGTCGTTGCGTTGACCGCTGTTGGCAAAGTTTGAGGAGCGTGAGTTATAAAAGTATTTAATTCACTTTAGAAGATAGCGCGTATAAGTACGCTAATTTATAGCGAGTTGCAATATTTAATATTGTAGTAATTATTACCCAGTCGTATAGTTGTAATCTTTAATGCTATGGTGTAATTAAATTCCTTTGGCTGCTTTTCGTTGTGCCAGGAATGTTTCGAATGCAGGCAGGGAGAAGCTACTCAGGTTGCGGTCGGCGGTGAGTCCTCCTTTTTGTGCAGCCAGTACGCCATAGCGGCAATCATCATATCCATCGACGGAGTGTGCATCGGGGTCTATTGACAGCAATACATTTTTCTCCATGGCGTAGTCGATCCAACGCCAGTCGATATCGAGCCTGCGGGGGTGAGCATTGATCTCAATGACGACATTATTGGCTGCGCAGGTATCGATGATGGTCTTATGATCGAGGGGATAACCGGGGCGGCTAAGTAATAAGCGGCCGGTCATGTGACCGAGGATGGTGGTATAAGGGTTCTGGATGGCGTTCATGACGCGCATCATGGCCTTTTCTTCGGTCATCTTGAGGTTGGAGTGTACAGAGGCAATGACGAGGTCGAAAGTGCCCAGGATGTCATTGGAGTAATCGAGGGCGCCATCGTTGAGGATATCGCACTCGATGCTTTTGAAGATCCTGAAGGGGGCCAGCTTTTTATTGAGCTCATCAATATACTGGTGTTGTTCTTTGATGCGTTCTTCAGAAAGGCCTTTGGCATAGAAGGCGCTTTTGCTGTGGTCGCTGATGACGAGGTATTCATATCCTTTGGCGATGGCAGCTTTGGCCATATCTTCTACGGTATGGGCGCCATCGCTCCAGTCGCTGTGGCTGTGGATGATGGCTTTGATGTCGTTGGGTTGGATGAGTTGACCTGTGAAAGGGGAAGCGGTCAACACGGCTGCCTTCTCGCGCATGGCGGGCACGATATAAGGAATGTTGGTATTGGTGAAAATAGCTTCTTCGGATGTATAGGTGGCATTGGTATCCCAACCTGGCAATGCCTGCCAGGCTTGTGCAAAATCTTCACTGCAGGAAGTGGTGAAGAGTATTTTATAGAAAACATTGTCGGCAGCGTGGTAAAACTTCAGGGGGATATTCTCTTGTCCCTTTACGGTGAGGATGGCATCGGAGGATTCGATGGTGCTGAAGTTGTTTGCTTCCAGGAAAGACTGGAGGTCTTTTGTGGAAGCAGTAGTAACCCAGGCCAATTGATCGATGACGGGTTGCTGGCGGCGAAACTCGCCGGTGATGGCAAAGCGGTTACCGGGTAATTGTTCCTGCAATGTTTTCTCTACTGCCAGTGCGTAGGCTTCTGTATCGGCATAGAGGTGGCTGCCCTGGCTGCGCATGTAAAACTCGATGGACTCCTGTACGTTCTTCTGTGTCTTCTCACCAAAGCCTTTGTAGAGCATGAGGCGGTTTTCATTGCAGGCGTACAATAGTTCACCGATAGACTCTACGCCCATCTCTTTCCAGATGGTGGCGATCTTTTTGGGACCGATGCCTTTGATCTGTAGCATCTCGATAATACCGGGTGGTGTTTTCTCTATGTATTCTTCCAATACTTTGAGTCTGCCTTCCTGTTGAACCATCTCCAGTATCTTTTTACCTACGGACTCGCCGATGCCTTTAATGGAAAATAATTCACCGGATGGGGTAGTGGCCAGATCCTGGGTCATTTTTTCTATATTAAATGCTGCCACGGAGTAGGTTTTGGACTTAAAACTGTTTTCTCCGTGGATATCCATGAGTTTGGACAGCAGGTCGAATTGGTCGGCTAAGTAGGTATTGTCGATGGTCATGGGACAAAAATAAGAAAAGAAAGCTACGAGCTGTGAGCTTCGAGCTGCGAGCTTGAAGTGATAAATGGAGCGTGAATAGTGAATGGTGAATAGTGAATCGGCAGATGTGAATTGATGGTCGGCAGTCGGCAATTGATAATCGGCAATCGTTCGCTTCGAGGGGTGAGCAACGCTTGTGCTGTTATTTGTTTCCTCTTGAAATGCTGACTGGTAGCGGGTTTCATCGATGTGTGATGATGATGCAGGATTGGTAGCGTGCTATTATAAGGCAGTAACGAAGGCACAAAAAAAGTCCCGGATATAATCCGGGACTTGGTATTTTCTGCGATCTAAAGAAGTTATTTCTTTTTTGCAGCTTTCTTAGCGGCTTTCTTCTTTGGAGCGGCTTTCTTTGCAGCTTTCTTTGCGGCTTTTTTCTTAGTTGCCATGTTTTTTAGAATTTAAAATGGTTAGTAAATAAATTTACAACCATAAAAATAGAAACTAATTTGAAACCGCCAAAATTTTTTTACAGTTTGTAAGAAAATTTTATTATGCTGATTAGGCTACAGGGACTACGCTTACTACTGTTTTATCGGCTTTGGTCTTCTTAAATTCCACTACACCGTCGTTTAATGCAAACAGTGTGAAATCTTTTCCAACACCAACATTTTTACCAGGATGGTAAGTAGTACCACGTTGACGAACGATAATGTTTCCGGAAATAGCGGGTTGACCACCGTAAATTTTTACTCCCAGGCGTTTGCTCTGTGAGTCGCGGCCGTTCTTTACAGAACCTTCCCCTTTTTTATGTGCCATGATGAACTGATTTGAAGATTTGAAAATTTACCGGCTTGAAGTGATCTATCCTTAGTCGGGATGAATCCTTTCAAACTTTGGATATCACTATGCGATATCAGTTACTTTGATTCTTGTGTAATGGGTACGGTGACCATGTTTTTTACGGAAACCTTTCCTTCTTTTCATTTTAAAGGCAATTACCTTATCACCTTGCACCTGGCTGATGATCTCGGCTTTAACGATGGCCTTTACACTGCTACCTACAGATAACTTTCCGTCTGCGCTCGACAGCAAAACTTCTGCGAATTCCACTTTGTCGCCGGCAACACCGTCAACATGGGGCACATATAAAGTTTGGTCCTTTTGAACCTTAAATTGCTGACCGGCTATTTTAACTATTGCTAACATAACTTTCCAAAAATTAGGAGTGCAAAGGTAAAAGGTTTATCGGAGAATACGCGGGCTTTCGGGCATTTTTTTTTAACATCTGGCATTAAAGTTTCCCCGTCCGGGGCGGCGTTGCGCGCCGTTTCCGCAAATATAAGGCATTGTAATGGCCGCTGGTTGGGCCAGGTGGTTTGGGTGAGTAGGATGGTAATCAATATATTGATTGCTGAATTATGTATTACTTACACATACACAGGCAGTTACCACAAAATGGTATTGTCGGCGGTTGGGATTTGGTGTAACTTTTCACCGCATTTCAATTGAATCCATTTTTCAAACCAACATGTATGAAACTAAAAATCAATGCTTGCTTTTGGCCGCTATCGATGGCGGTCTTATTAATGGTGTCGGGGTGCTGCAAGCCTGCCACTATCAAGATCCTCAGTGTGCCGGTGCATCCGCAGGAAACGGGCATGTGGTGCTGGGCGGCTTCGGGGCAAATGTGTATGGATTTCCTGGGTAATAGTCCGAATCAGTGCACACAGGCGAATAACCGCCTGGGGCGTAATGATTGCTGCAATAACCCTGTAACGGGTGATTGTGTGAAAGGCGGCTGGCCCGAATTTCCCAAATATGGATTTTCCAGTAAAAATACCAGCAATGCAGCTTTGCCCTGGGAAACGATCCGCAAGGAGATATCCTGCCGTAACCGGCCCATTTGTTTTACCTGGCATTGGCCGGCGGGCAGTGGTCATATGACGGTATTAAGCGGATATAAAACAATTGAGTCGGGCAACCACCTGCTGGTCACGAATCCCGGTGGCGGTGGTGATGTATACTGGATCACCTATGATTATTATATAGATGCTGCCGGATCGCGGCCGCATTGGGATGATTATTATGAAATCGTCAAGAACTAGGAACACGCACATTCAACATCGTTTAAATTTGATAATATGAAAAGGAATTTAGTGGTCTTTGTTTCCATATTATTGCTGGTATCTGGTACCATTATAATTATGGCGCAACAACAAGACGATAATGGTCGCAACCGGCTGGAAGCGGCCAATACAGGGCTGAAGAGCCTGGTAGCCCTGGCGGATGAAGAGACGGCAAAAATGGCGGGTATATCGCTGGACAAACTGCGGAGCGCCCGGCTGGGCAATCCTTTGTCGCTCCAGTATATTAATTCGCGGGAAGTGGTAAAGGCCTCGGGTTTTGCAGCCTTCGGTCAATACCTGATGCCCAATATGGAATATTATTACCCGGTGGAAGCGGATGGGGTGATCATTGCATCGGTGGAAGTGATCCAGAACAAAGAGGGCCGTTGGGTGCCGGGACAGCTGGGTGGTTTCAAAACAGCCCAGGGGGTGAATGGCATTATTAACCAGGTGATCAAAAATGATACTGCGATCGGGAAGGACCGTTTGCATATGTATCATTCGGGCGCTCATGGGGTATTGCTGATCGGTTTTGAAAAAGGGGGCCAACAATACCTTACACCGGTGATGAGCCGCCCGGACATCGATCTGCGTGCAGGCCAGGTGTTTACTGAGCAGGAAGCGCTTCAGCGGTTGAAGGATATCTATAAGAATGTAGATATGGATCTGCCGGATTAGGTCCGGAAGACGGGTTTAAATAAAGTAAAAAAGGTGAGCCGCCCTTGAGAGGGCGACCCACCTTTTTTTATGGGGCTTTCCCGCCATTCTAATCTGTTTCTAACATCTTTCTTTCCGGTTGGTTGTAAGGGTTTTTACCGGGGGAGAATAACTTTTGTGATAATTGAATTAACACTAATTTCGTGAATTGCGCCATAGATAATACTTATGCAGATCAAATCTTTACTGGCAAAACCATTTGCCAACTATGTATATAAGGGTGTCAGGAAAGGGATGGCTACTGCGGTAGCAGACCAGGAAAACATTCTGAAGGAATTACTGAAGACAGGGAAAACAACGGAATTTGGGAAAGAGCACCAAATGCAGAATGTTTCCGTGTATGAAGAATATATCCAGGCCATTCCTGTACGCGATTATGAACAGTTCAAACCTTATATTGAAAAAATAAAGGAAGGACGTCATAATATATTGTGGAAGGGTAAGCCTATTTACCTGGCCAAGACTTCCGGCACAACGAGTGGAGTGAAGTATATCCCCATCTCCAAAGAGTCTATCTCCAATCACATCAATACGGCCCGTAATGCGTTGCTCTGTTATATTGCCGAGTCGGGCAATAGTCAGTTCACCAACGGTAAGATGATCTTTTTATCGGGCTCTCCTGAACTGGACCGGGTAGGAGGTATTCCTACGGGCCGGCTGAGTGGTATTGTGAACCACCATGTGCCCAATTACCTGCGGAAGAATCAACTGCCTTCGTATGAAACGAATTGTATTGAAGACTGGGAAACGAAGCTGGATAAAATAGTAGCAGAAACTTTAAACCAGGATATGTCGCTGATCAGCGGTATACCCCCGTGGATGCAAATGTACTTTGACCGTCTTCACCAAAATACGGGTAAAAAGATCAAGGATATATTCCCCAATTTCTCGGTACTGGTGCATGGCGGGGTGAACTTTGAGCCTTACCGCAACCGGTTATTTGAAAGCATTGGTCAGGATATCGCTGCCATTGAGACTTTCCCTGCTTCGGAAGGATTTATGGCTTTTCAGGATTCTCAAAAAGCAGAGGGATTGCTGCTGAATACAAATAGTGGCATCTTCTTTGAATTCATACCGGCCAGCGAAGTATTTTCCAGTACGCCTACACGCCTTAGCCTGAAGGATGTAAAAGTGGGCGAGAACTATGCGCTGATCATTAATAACAATGCAGGGCTTTGGGGCTATAATATTGGCGATACGGTGAAGTTTGTGTCCACCAATCCATACAGGCTGGTGGTGACGGGGCGCATCAAGCATTTTATTTCGGCATTTGGCGAGCATGTGATCGGTGAGGAGGTAGAATACAGTCTGATCAAGGCTGCTGAAGAAGAGGGGGTGCATATCACGGAGTTTACGGTTGCGCCGATGATCACGCAGGGAGAAGGTAAATCGTACCATGAGTGGTTTATTGAATTTGAGAACAGGCCGCCTGATATGACGCGGTTTGCCAATAAGGTAGATCACCACCTGCGCAATAAAAACATCTATTACAACGATCTTATAACCGGTAATATATTATTGCCACTGCATATCCGCACAGTGAAGAAAAATGGGTTCATTGATTATATGAAATCCATTGGCAAGCTGGGCGGACAGAATAAAGTGCCCCGTTTGAGCAATGACCGTAAAATTGCTGTTGCGCTGGAGAAGTATGTGGAGTAGTGAAACGGCAATCGGCAGTCGGCAGTCGGCAATCTTTTGCTTCGTTGACCTTCCCGCAGAGCGGGACAAGTTTTGCGTCGATAGCAGATTGCTTCCTGCGGTCGAAATGACAAAAAAGGGAGTGTCGAAATGATGCCGGGTGGGCTAACTCCTGATTCCTTCGTATTATTGTTTTTTCAAAAACCGGTTCATGTCAAACAGTCTCCCCAAAAAACGTATCGCTTTATTCGGGTCAACGGGTTCCATTGGTACTCAGACGCTGGATGTGATCGCCAATAATCCGGATAGATTTACAGCGGAAGTGCTGACTGCGCATAGCAATGATGAGTTGCTGGTGGAGCAGGCTATGCGTTTTAAGCCCAATATTGTGGTGATCGGTGATGAACGTAAATACCCCCATGTGAAGGCGGCCCTGGCCCATACCGATACAAAGGTATTTGCGGGGGAGCAGGCGCTGGAGGAAGTAGCGTCGATGGATGTATACGATGTGATGTTGGCGGCGATCGTGGGATTTGCGGGATTGCGCCCCACTTTGCGGGCGGTGGAGCAGGGTAAAGCGATTGCGCTGGCCAATAAAGAGACGCTGGTAGTGGCCGGCGATATTGTAATGAAGAAAGCGGTGGAGTACCGGGCGCCGATCATTCCTGTCGATTCTGAGCATTCGGCCATTTTTCAGTGCCTGGTAGGAGAAACGCGCAACCGCATCGAAAAAGTGATCCTGACAGCTTCGGGCGGGCCTTTCCTGGGCAAGAAGCCCAATTATCTTGTGAATGTTAAGCGGGACCATGCTTTGCAGCATCCCAATTGGAATATGGGGGCCAAGATCACGATCGACTCAGCTACTTTGATGAACAAAGGGCTGGAGATGATCGAAGCCCGGTGGTTGTTTAACCTGCAGCCCGACCAGGTATCGGTGCAGGTGCATCCGCAGAGTATTATTCACAGTATGGTGCAGTTTGAAGATGGTAGTATCAAGGCCCAGATGGGGTTGCCGGATATGAAGCTGCCCATTCAGTATGCGCTCACGTTTCCACAGCGCTTACCCAACAATTTTCCCCGCTATAATTTCCGCAAACCGGCGCAACTTACGTTTGAGGAGCCTGATACGAAGACATTCCGGAACCTGGTATTGGCAACGGACGCGCTTTTCAAGGGGGGCAACCTGCCTTGTGTGCTGAATGCGGCCAATGAAATAGCTGTATTCGCTTTCCTGCGCAACCGGATAGGTTTCCTGGATATGACGGACCTCATTGAGCGCACGATGAACCAGGTGCCCTGGATCGAAAATCCAACGTTGGAGGAGTATTTTGAGAGTGATGCGGAGGCTCGTAATTTTGCGGCTTCTGTAATTAAGCTCTGATTACCAATACCATTTGCATCATAACCGGCCCTTTTTACCGTTAATAAATAACGAATTTGTTTGAGCGGTATGGTTATCCCATTTATTATAGGATATTTGGGGAATAGGGATGTGGGATCCCGGATGGAGGATGTAGTATTCCGGATTCCCAGGTTCCAGGTACTTTATCATTATAAAAACTCAAAAGCAAAAAAGCAGTAGTGAAAGTAATGAGGACACTGAAGCATCAGTAGTTATTCACGATTCACGGCTGACGATACAAGATTATGATCACAATCTTAGCCATTGACTGGGCTTCTGTAGGTATTAAGGCAGCACAATTAATTCTTTCTTTATCCATATTGGTGATCCTGCATGAGATGGGACACTTTCTTCCCGCCAAGTGGTTTAAGTGCCGGGTTGAAAAATTCTACTTGTTCTTCGATCCCTGGTTCTCGCTTTTCAAGAAGAAGATAGGTGAAACGGTGTATGGCATCGGCTGGCTGCCGCTGGGTGGCTATGTAAAGATCAGTGGTATGATCGATGAGAGCATGGATAAGGAGGCGATGAAGCAACCGGCACAGCCCTGGGAGTTCCGCAGCAAGCCAGCCTGGCAGCGCCTGATCATCATGATCGGTGGTGTAACGGTGAACCTGTTGTTGGGTTTCTTCCTTTTTGCGATGATCCTTTGGTGGTGGGGTGAAAACAGGTTGCCGATGTCGAACATGAAATATGGGGTAGCTGTGAATTCGATCAGTGAAAGTGTGGGCGTGAAGAATGGCGATGAGATCGTGAGTATTGATGGTAAACCGGTAAAGGATTATTATTCGCTTACACGCGATATTATACTGGATGAGGTGCAGGCTGTGCAGGTGAAGCGTGATGGAAAGATTATTAGTCTGCCTTTGCCGAAGGGCACTATCCGCAGTCTGATCAAGCGCAAGCAACAGTTTATTGAACCAAGGGTTTTTCCGATTGTGGATACGCTGTTTCCCGGCATTGCCACTTTTACGCAGGATACTTTGTTGAAGGATGATCATGTATTGGCATTGAACAATACACCGGTTACTTTCTACGATCAGTATCGTGCTGAAATGGGTAAATACAAGAACCAGGAAGTTGCGCTGACGGTATTGAGGAATAATAAGGATACGGTGATCGTAAAAGCGAAGACAGATACGCTGGGCCGGATCGGATTCCTGGTGATACCGGAGAAGGTGGCGGGTTCTTACAAGCAGAAATTTGACTTCTTTCCTGCATTCCCTGCGGGTGTACGCAAGGGTTGGGAGAACCTGGTGATGAACGTGAAGAACTTCAAGTTGCTGTTCACATCGGATGAAGTGAAGGCGAGTGAATCACTGGGCAGCTTTATGAGCATTGGTAATATGTTTGGTGCAGAATGGGATTGGGAGATATTCTGGAGCATGACGGCTTTGCTGAGTATTGTGCTGGCCTTTATGAATATGCTGCCGATACCTGCGCTGGATGGCGGCCACGTATTGTTTACGTTGTATGAGATCATCACCGGAAGGAAGCCAGGCGACAAGTTTATGGAATATGCCCAGATGGTGGGTATGGTGCTGTTGCTGGGGCTGATGGCTTATGCTATCGGGCTTGATTTCTGGCGGTTCTTGTTTAAGTAGAAGACAGAATACAGAATACAGAATTTAG
>CBIHOV010000084.1:0-17799 GCA_966211765.1 uncultured Paraflavitalea sp. | reverse complement strand
GTGTTTTAAAGGTCAGCTTATTTACGACCTTGACACAGTTTAATTTACAGTCTCGGAGAACACCTCATTTGACACATAGATGGTACAAGGTTCAAAGTAGTTTGGTAATTGCCTACATCCGCACCAGGGCCTTGAACCGGGCTATGTAAAGTTCATCGGTAAACAGATCCAGCAACTGCCGGAAATTGCCGGTATCGGATACAAAAGGATAGGCTGCATCGAAGAATTTGAACCGCGATTCATCATTAGTAAAGAGCTCGGAAAGCCCCCGGATATACCGGGTAACAAAACATTTTGTTTTGAACACCTTTTTGGCTGCCGCTACCTTATCGTCCACACTCCCTGCGCTGATCATCTTCACGCGTAATTTATCTACATCAAATTCGGAGGCAAAATTGGTACAATCTGAATTCATGAGGAGCAGGGGCTTCCTGGAGGCGGCCTGGTCTGCTTTGGCAGAATCGGTTTTAGCCGGAATGGGCTCCGGTTTTATAGTTGCCACTGTGGGGGTGGAATCGGGAACGATCTTCGTTTCGACCGTCTTCACGGTCTTTTTGTCTGCCGAATCGGGCAGGGTAACTACGGCGGTTACCGGGGGTACGATTTCGGCGGGCGTGTCGGGCGTAATTTTAGCCACCACTTTTTCCGTTTTTTGGGTGGAATCTTTGGCAGCTGGCAGCTGCTTCTGCGCCACAGCAGTATCGGGCGTCGGGGGAGCAACCTTGATGGAATCGACCTTTGCCGGGGCAGCAATCACCTGCTCCGGTGTACCCAGGCCAGCATTTTTATCAAACTCTATCATTATAGATACCGTGTCGGTGCCGGCGTTGGTGCTGTCGTAATAAATGAATCCCTTTCCTTTATCATTCCACCATTCCTGCACCTGAACCACTACGGATAAGGGCGCTGGTGTATTGTTTAGGCTGCCCAAAGCGGAATCTTTTGCTGTACCTGCTTTATTACCAGGCGTTACCACCAGGCCGGCTGGAATACTGTCCTTTTTTAATGAATCGGTGGCAGCCGCCAGTATCTCTTTTTCTGCCTGAACGGAGTCTTTGGCAGGCGCTATTGCTATAACAGAATCGGTTTGTGTGTGTTGTTCCTTTACTATGGCAGTGGTATCGGTACTGACTGCTGTTACCCCGGCGGGCTTGGGCAAATCGGATTTGGCGATCGACTTGTACAGGACGGAAGAATCATTGACCAGACCTGACATGAGGGTAGCAAATGCGCCTGTTTTGCGCTCTCCGAGAGGAGCCATGGTATTCTTTACGGCATAATCCTGCCGGGGCTTTACCATTTCTGATGTTTGTGCATTGAATAACGCCCATCCAGATTCTGCGGAAAATTTTAACTGGAAGTCGAGGTCCCTTTTATTGAAAGAGATGACAAAGGCCTGTTCGGGAAACTGGTTTTTAGGGAACCCGACCACCAGGCTATAGGTAGAATCCTTGAGCTGGGAGAGAACGAGGTGGCCAATAGCAGATGAACTGTATGTTTTCTCCTCCAGACGCACATAAAAGGGCTGCTGATTATCGGCCCAGAGGAATATATAGTACTCCTGCTGCGCCTTTGCGATGGTACAGGACAGAGTTAACAAGCTAATAACAAAAGCAATACGCTTCATGTAGGTGTAGGTTACTAATTAAGACAAAACTAGTTATTTGATGGTTGTCAACAGCCACTTGTACCTTTTTTTGCAAATATTAAGGATAGGCGAACTTATCTTTACGGCACTTAAATTTCATTTCATGAAGAAGCTATTATTTGGATTGTTGACTTTGCTAACCTTTGAAACCCTGTGGGCGCAGCCGCATGAGGCAGCCCAGGATACAACCTGGAAAAAGCTATACCGGGAAAGTGCACCGATGATCAATGACCTGGTACACACAAAAATTGATGCCCGCTTTGACTATTCCCAATCATACCTCAACGGTAAGGCCTGGATAACGCTGAAACCTCACTTTTATGCTACAGATTCGCTGGCATTGGATGCAAAAGGAATGGAGATCAAGAAAGTAGCCATTGTGAAGGGCACCGCTACCACGCCGCTGAAATACGATTATGACGGATGGGTTTTGAATGTTAAGCTCGACAAGTCCTATAAAGGTGGAGAAAAGTATACAGTATATATTGAATATACAGCCAAACCCAACGAACTGGAAGTAAAAGGCAGTGCTGCGATCACCGATGCCAAGGGATTGTATTTTGTCAACCCCAAGGGAGAAGAAAAGGACAAGCCTACACAAATATGGACACAGGGTGAAACAGAAGCCACTTCTGTATGGGTACCCACTATCGACAAGCCCAACCAGAAAACCACCCAGGAAACCATTATGACGGTGCCTGAAAAGTATGTAACCCTGTCGAACGGTAAACTGGTATCTCAAAAAAAGAATACTGATGGTACGCGTACAGATACCTGGAATATGGAACTGCCCCATGCGCCTTACCTGTTCTTTATGGGTGTAGGTGAATATGCTGTAATTAAGGATACTTACAAAGGCAAGGAAGTTAATTACTATGTAGAGAAGGAATATGCCCCGGTAGCCAAAAAGATATTTGGTCATACACCGGAGATGATGGGTTTCTTCTCAAAGATCACCGGCGTAGAATATCCCTGGGTGAAGTATTCGCAGATCGTAGGCCGCGACTATGTAAGTGGCGCCATGGAAAATACCACGGCTACCTTGCACCAGGAGAGCGCGCAACAAGATGCGCGTGAGCTGGTGGATGGCAATGGCTGGGAAAGCACTATTGCACACGAATTGTTTCACCAATGGTTTGGCGACTATGTGACTTCAGAAAGCTGGAGCAACCTGACGCTGAATGAATCTTTTGCCAATTATAGCGAGACGCTCTGGGATGAATATAAATATGGTAAGGATGCCGGAGATGCCCAGAATTACACGGATATGGCTGGTTACCTGCAAAGCGGCAGCGACAAGAAGGACCTGGTGCGTTTCTTTTATACGGATAAGGAAGCGATGTTTGATGCGGTCAGTTATAATAAAGGCGGCCGCATTTTGCATATGCTGCGGAGCTATGTTGGTGACAGCGCCTTCTTTAAGGCATTGAACCTGTACCTGACCACTAATAAGTTCAAAGCTGCTGAAGCTCACCACCTCCGCCTGGCTTTTGAGGAAGTAACGGGTAAAGACCTGAACTGGTTCTGGAACCAATGGTATTATGGATCGGGCCATCCTAAACTGGCTATAGATTATGTGTATGATGAGGCCGCCAAAAAGGTGCAGGTGATCGTGAAGCAAACGCAGGCAGGTGATAAGGTATTCAAACTGCCGATCGCTATTGATATATATAATGGCGCTACCAAGGTGCGCAATAAGGTATGGATAGAAAATAAAGCAGACACTTTCACCTTTAGTTATACGAGCAAACCGGATCTGGTGAATGTAGACGGAGATAAAACATTGCTCGCAGAAAAGAAGGACAGCAAGACAATGGACAATTATGTTCATCAGTACAAATACGCCGGCCAGTACCTGGATCGTCGTGAAGCTGTAGAATATGCTTCGCAGAATCAAACTGACCCCAAAGCGATTGCTTTGCTGTCGGAGGCGCTGAAGGATAAATATTATGGCATCCGCGGTCTGGCACTTAACCGCCTGAACCTGAAGAACCAGGGCAATAAAAAGGAATTTGAGCCGCTGATCGCTGCTATTGCCAAAAGTGATCCCAAATCAACAGTACGTGCCACTGCATTGACAGTTTTGTCTAACTATGAGAATCCTGCCTATAAGGAACTCTTTGTAAAGAGTGTGAGCGATTCTTCTTACACAGTAGCCGGCAATGCGCTGGAAGGACTTGCCAAAATAGACAGTGCAGCCGCATTTGCAGAAGCCAAGCGCCTTTCTTCACAACCCACCAAGGGAGCCCTTGTAGGCGCAGTGATGAAAACGATGATCAAATCGGGCGATGAAAGCAGCTTTTCTGCTATTGCAAAAGCAGTAGGCGAAATGCCCTTGTCGCAAGCTAAGTTTAACCTGTTGCCTTCTTTCAGTGAATTCCTGTCGAAGGTGAACAATACCGATAACCTGAAGAAGGGAGTTGATATCATTGTGGATTTCCGTGAGCAAACCAAGAACTTTGGTTTGGAGCCAGTAGTAAATGGCTGGCTGAAAGGTATCGTTACGAAGAAAGAAGCAGCGAAAGCTGTTGCTTCTGACAAATCAGCGCTGCAAGCCCAGATCGATTATGTGAAGGGGAAACTGGGTGGAGAGAAAGCGGGATTTTAGGAGATTATTGATTAATAATTATTGATTATTGGGTCGCTGAGTTTTCAGCGACCCTTTTTTATGCCTGGACCCGCACTTAGACGCTTGGGAGGAGTTAAAAAGGAAATAAGGATCTCTTTATAATAAGAAAGCGACTCACTGAAAGGTGGGTCGCTTTTTTTATGGGAAAGGAGTTGGTGGTATTATCGTTCGTTTATGATTTGAAGGGCTTTGTTGAGGAGGATATCTTCTCCGGTCAATATTTCCTCGCTTGACGGATAGTAGGGCCTATCGATCCTCACTCCTATGCGCTGGGCCTGTGCGCCATCGGGATAAAAGATGGCATTGCCGGTAAAAGGCATAGCATAGTTACCGGGAATGGTCAATTTCTTCATATCTCCGTCGGCGCCCGCGGTCTGCTGGCCAATGGTAATGCTGTTGGGAAACAGCTTTTGCAGGTTCATGGTATGCCATTCGCTCATGCTGCGGGTAACGGGGTTGACAATGATGATCACCTTACCATTATAGTCAAAGTTTTCGGTCGTTATGCCAGGAGGAAAATAATCGTTGTGGTGACCCAGGGGGGTATAGGTGCCTACGTACTGCTTGTTGACCTCATAGTACCAGCCATAGATATTGGCTTTTTTCCCAAACTTTTTATAGAGATAGGTAAAGGCAAATCCGGGCCAGTCGGGGTAATCGCGCATGTCGAAAACGAGGGCCTTGCTGTGCGCCATTATGGTAAGGAGGGAGTCCATTACTGTATCCAGGCGTTGATCGGGAACATGCTCAATAAAACGGAATGTGTTGTTGATGTTAAAATATACAACACCGCTATCAAGGTAAGTGAGTTGGTCGTTTTGTTTTTTGAGGCTGGGTTTGGTGTTGAAATATTTGCCTAGCCTGCGGACGTAGCCGGTATCCTTCCCCTGAATGAGGAGCAATTCGGAAGAGGAGGTTTTGCCTTCTCTATCAACCTGGATGGAAACGGAGGGTTTGTCTGCAGCAAAGAGGAAATTGTCGGTATATTTTCCAAGGCGATACCAGAGTACGTTGATATTGGATGCTGACAATAGTTGCGATAGCTGCCTGATCCTTTCAGTAACGCTGATGCCATCGAGGGAAGTGATCAGATCGCCTTTTTGAATACCTGCCTTATTACAGAGTTCCTCAATGATGATGCCCGTAACGAGGATCTTACTGTCGAAAAGCTGGTATTCGAATGGCGGGTAGAAATTGTTCCTGAAAATTCGCCTCCTGTTCTTCATGTCCTCATTGAAGTTCCAGGCATGGGTATCGTTGAAGGTGGCTGTAATATTGAGCAGCAGTTTCTCGTATTGTAAGCGTGAATCGCACCTTGTAAATAATGTAATGAAATGTAATAAGGTTGTATTCCACTTGCTATCCATTAAATATTTATGGGGAAAGAGATAGTCGATGGCACCCTGTATTTTGGCCAATGCCAGCATCCGGTACTCATAAGGGATGTTGAGGCTATCGGCAAATGGATATCCCGGTTCATGGGGTATATCTGTTGTATAGTTTTTTTCGGGCAGGTAATAATGGCCGGTATCGGTATAGCGGTGAATGAAGGCCTGCAGGAGTTGCTTTTTGATGGCAGGAGAGAGGAAGGGATCATCGGTGCACCAGGCAGTGTCCAGGTTCTGCCTCATTATTGCTGGTTGTGCAGGCACTGAATTCGAAGCGACTTTCGCCGACAGTTTGGGCAAAGCGCCGGTCATATGCTGCAGCACTTTGTTAAAGGCCTTATTGTCTTTAGCCTCGCTGGCGAGGGGCCAATAACGGAGAAAAAAGGAATCGGCGGGTACTTTACCGGTGGCCATGCCGGGATGGTAATATTTGAGCCAGTTCCAGGTCTTAAAGAAGTAGAACTTTTTCTTTGTGTCGAAATCAGACTGGCTGAACAGGCTGGCTGTAAAAAATAAACAGCAGGATAATAGCAATATTGTGCGCATGATTGTGGTCAGGTGCTTTTTTAAGCACCGTAAAGATAGGCTGATCTACTGTATCCCCTATTGATTTGCAATATGTTGATAAGCCTCTCCACCGGAGTACCTGGACATGCTTCCAGTATAAAGATCAAGCGATATTTATTGTTAACTTCAGGATAGCCTTGGTAAGGTCTACAACTCTTCCATATGAAACGATGCACGCTCATTAGCTGCTTATTGACATTGCTTGTACAATTGGGCATGGCCCAAAGCAAGAAAGACAAGCTTGCAGCTATTATGAAGACCTGGCATGGGTATAACCTATTCGACGGGAGTGTACTGGTAGCCGAACATGGCAAGGTTATCTATACAGGCGCTTTTGGCATGGCTAACCGTGAATGGGATATACGCAACACCCCTGATACCAGGTTCATGATCGGATCTGTATCCAAGCCGCTTACAGCTACGCTGGTGTTGATTCAGGTACAAAAAGGACTGATCAGCCTTGACAAAACGATCAGCGATTATCTACCGGAGTATTCGCCGAAAAATGGAAGCCGTCTTACGATCCGGCAGTTGCTGGGTCATGCATCGGGGATGCCCAACTATGATATTATGAAGGACTTTTTCCCGCGCATCAGCCGGCAAAGTTTTACGAGAGAGGAATACATTAAACTATACATGGATTCTGCGTTGGTATTTGAGCCAGGTACCAGCTATTATTACAGTAGCTGGGGATATTTTACACTGGGTTATATCCTGGAAAAGGTGACGGGAAAATCTTATAGCCAGTTGATGAAGGAAGATATTTTTGATAAGCTGGGCATGAACAGTTCGGGTTCCTATCATCATATGCAGGTAGTGAAAAAGAGGGCAACGGGATATGATTATGGTCTTGACGATTATACAACCGGAGATTTCCGTGATCAATCGAATACGATGGGTACGGGAGATCTTTATTCGACGGTGGGTGATCTGTTCAAGTTTCACTTAGCGCTTACGGATAATACTTTACTGAACAAGCAGCTCACCACAGAAATGTTTACGCCGGGTATAAAACCCTGGGCTTATGGATATGGCTGGTTTAACCAGTATTATAAGTACACCTCTACCGACAGCGTGTTCGCCAATTACCATTTGGGCATGACGGAAGGCTTTTTGTCGTTCATGATCCGCATTCCTTCCACCAATGGCCTGATCGTATTTCTGTGCAATAGCTCTCCCACTCATTTTTTCGGGATCACTGCTAGCCTCATGAAGGTGCTCTACAACATACCGGTAACGGTAAAACAACCTGTTCATAAGGCGATGGAAAAGATCATCAAACAGCAGGGGGTAGTGAAAGCGCTGGAAGCTTACAAGGATATGAAAAAAGACACAGCGCATTATTATATTGACTGGCTGGCCATGGACCAGTTGGGCAATCAACTTGTGGCTTTAAAAAGGTATGAAGATGCGAAAGCAGTATTTGAGAACATCGTAGCTGAATTTCCGACCCGTGACCTGCTTTGGCTGGATCTCGCCAAGACCTGTGAAGCACTCGGTCAAAAAGAAGCGGCTATTGTCCATTATAGAAAAGCCATTGCCGTCAATCCCAAGAATGAGGAGGCAAAGAACAGGTTGAGAAGTCTGAACCAGGATCTATGAGATTCCTCACTCCAATTTACCAGGACCCACTGGCTCCGCCTCCATCACTACTGCCTCCGCTGTAACTGCCTGAATCACCACTGCTACCAGATGAAGCAGATGAATCCATACTTCCGGACGAATCGAAACTACCCGATGACAAGAAAGCGCTGTTAAAAGATTGGTCACGCATGTGTTGTTCATTGTCCTGATCATTGTCATGGTTCTGGTAACCGCTGCCTGTAAACAAACCAGAGGTAAACACCTGGCCTTTTAAGTAAAGGATGATCATCACTACTCCTATTAATCCGAAGAAGCCAATGAATATTGCTGTTTCCGGGAAATTATTGGTAGCGGAATATTGTTGAGTTTCCTCGGTATAGAGTTGTACCTCTGCAGAAGATGTTGGTTCCGTGTTATTGTCGCCCGTGCCTGCCGCTGAAGCCTGTTGTTCATCATCGAGGGCTTTTTCCAATGCCGCTATAGCATTTTTGAGACCGGTAAAGAATTGTTGTTGCTTGAAGGAAGGCACCAGTTGTTCATCAATGATCTGCTTGCATACCTCATCGGTAAGAACGTTTCCCAATCCTGATCCTACTTCTATTCGTACCGCCTGTGGTTTGCGGCTGACCAGGATGAGGACTCCATTGTTTTTGATGCTATCGCCCAAGCCCCATTTGTTGAAATACAGTAGGGCCGTTTCTTCAATAGTATATTGCTTTTTTGTTTTGGAATCGGTCAGGGAATCGAGGGTAATGACCGCAATAGCATTGGTCGTCGCTTTGTGGTAACGTGCCAGTTCTTTCCCAAGGGATTTAATTTCGGAGGCGGTAAGGAAGTGGCCGAAATCATTTACGGATCTTGCCGGTTTAGGCAATGGCCGAATAAAGTTATTGGGCGCCTGTTTTTTCTGTGCAAAGGAAAAACAGCTAATGAATAAAGTCAGGAATAGGAGTACAGTACGCATAAGCAAGTTCAGGATTTTTGGGATTGGAGCGTTACGGCCTGGGAGCCAGGTTTGCCAACCTGTTGGTCCTTTCATTCTGGATGCGCCAGGTAAATGCAGGTATTTGATCAAATGCCTTTTGATTGACCATGATATTTACTTTCCGGCCATTGTTTACAATAACTGTGATCCTGGACCTGTGAAAGACCCACCAAAGTAATAAGACCAGCAGGGGTGTGGCAACAAGGATGAAAAGAAAGAAATCATAGTCTACAGCATACAGGAATAACGCTTCCAGCACGTAAAGCAACAGGGTACCCACCGAAAAAAGCCCCCAATCTGCATGCTTTGTCACTTCTACAGAGCTGATCTCCTCCAAAAAGGAAGAACTGGACCAGGAGTCTCCGGTTAGTATCAGCCTCATATTGGTCAATATGGTCTTTCCATCGTCTGATGTCATTACAAGTTCTTCGTTGGGCAAAAGGGGATGGTTCATAGATCTTATTTTTTAAGGTTTAATGAATGTTACCAGTTTCCGTTTTGAGCGACGACTCAAAAAAATGGCCCCTACCGGTGAAGCAAGGGCCATTGGATGTATTTTGTTAATGGAACTATCGACCAGGAAATGTTACCAGGATCCGCTGGCACCGCCACCGCCGCTGCTTCCGCCGCCGAAGCCGCCAAAGCCTCCACCTCCGCCACCGGACCAGCCTCCTCCGCCGCCGCCACCGCCGCCTCTTCCACCGCCCAGCAAACTGCCGATAATAAAAGGTGTCAGTACATCTCCGTAACCCTTGCGGCTCATGTAGCCACCACCTCCCCCACCACCGCGGCCACGGCCCGCAAATATGGCAATGATGATGATGATGACAATGCCCCCAATGATGTTACCGAATCCCTTGCTTTTGGATTTACGTTTGCCATACCCTTCCGGCGCTTTGTACTCACCCTGAGCAGCCTGTATGAGTGATTGGGTAGCTTTGTCCAATCCATCATAATAATCGCCGGATCGAAAATTGGGAGCGATATCATTACGGATGATCTGATTGGCAGTAATATCCGGTATGGCGCCTTCCAGCCCATAGCCCACTTCTATGCGGATCTGCTTGTCATCGATCGCTGCGAGGATAAGTATACCATTACTGGTTTTCTTATTACCGATACCCCAGCTTCGATAGATCGCCAGTGCAGTTTCCTCAATTGGCCGACCATCGAGGGTCTTAACCAATACAATGGCGATCTGGGTGGAAGTACTGTCATCATAAGCTACAAGCTTACGTTCCAGTTGTTGGGCAGCGCCTGGATCCAAAAGGCCCGCATGATCATTAACAAGTTTTGTGGGCTTGTTTTTGATGATGTCATCTATGTTCTGACCATAGGTTACTACGGATAACAGTACAAAGAATATAGCTACCAGTCTTTTCATCCGTTCGTTGTTATTTTATATTGGCCGGTTGGCAGATTGTATTGTACTCAACTTCCGAATATGATATCATCCGGTAGTTCATTTTTGTCTGTGTTCCGGTTGAAAGGGAAGTGAAACTGCAAGGCAATACCCACATCTGTTACCACCTGTGTTACTGCATCTGCATAATGATTTTGGGAAAAGTGCTTTTTCATAGCCTGCACTTCTTTGTTCCAAAATTCATTGCCCACTTTTTCATGAATACCCTGATCGGCAAATACAGCAAACTGGTGATCGCGCACTGCTACGTATACGAGTACCGCATTACGATCCTGCGTATAATCCATTTTTAAGTGCCAGAACAACTCTGCTGCCCTATCGAGGGGATCAACAAAGCGGCAACGGCTTTCAATGAATACACGTACTTCACCACTGGTGGTCAACTCTGCCGCCTGAATAGCTTCAACAACCTGCTTCTTTTCTTCTTCGGAGAAGAATTCGCTTTTTCGAAAGGATGGAAAAAGTGCCATGAATGTATAAGGCTTGGTTTAGAATTTTACTTCCGGTGCTCTTTCTGCTCCAGGATCAGCCTTAAAGCTGTCACGTACTTTGAATCCAAACATGCCTGCGAAGAGGTTGTTGGGGAATCTACGTACGGTAGAGTTATAACCTTGTACAGCAGTATTAAAATCATTGCGTGAAACTTTAATACGATTCTCTGTTCCTTCCAGTTGTTTTTGCAGGTCCTGGAAGTTCTGATTGGCTTTCAGATCGGGATATTTTTCGACGGTCACCAATAAACGGCTGAGGGCTCCGCTTAATTCACCTTGTGCTTGTTGGAACTGAGCCATTTTTTCAGGTGTAAGGTCACCGGCATTGATATTAACAGAAGTAGCTTTTGCACGGGCTTCTATTACTTTAGTAAGTGTTTCTGTTTCAAAGTTGGCAGCACCCTTTACTGTATTCACCAGGTTGGGAATCAGATCGGACCTGCGTTGGTAGTCACTTTGTACATTGGCCCATTTAGCTTTTACATCTTCGTCAAGGTTTACCATTTTGTTGTAACCACTGCATCCACAACCACCGAGGATGAGAATGAAAAGGACAACAACGATCAGAACGAGATTACGCGACTTCATTTGTTTAAGATTTGATTACGTATTAAAATTAACGCTTTTGTAATACAGGGCCTATAAATTTTATTGTGTAATTCAACGATTTACACACCCCAACCCTTCGGGGCATGGTTTTCGTAATCATTAGTGTATACCAGCTAAAATATATTACATGAAAAACCTGATTTTTTCCCTTTGCCTGGTTGTTGCCTGCTCAGCCTGTAAAAAAGACGACAAGGATGCAACACCTGTTGATATCAGTGATCGTGTTTTAACAGAAAACCTTACACAACCCTGGGAGATCGTTTGGGGTCCGGATGACTTTATCTGGATGACAGAACGAGATGGCCGTGTAAGTCGTGTAAATCCTGCATCCGGGGCAGTAACACCACTGATCACGATCAGTGAGGTGAGAAGCCAGGGAGAAGGCGGTCTGTTGGGAATGGCATTGCATCCTTCCTTTAACAGTACACCACATGTCTTTGTAGCTTACAATTACAATAATGCCGGGAATTACCGGGAAAAGATCGTGCGGTATCAATACAATGGAACAACGCTCACCAACCCGGTTATTATTTTAGACAATATCGCGGCCTCCAATGTACATAACGGATGCCGGCTGTTAATTGTTGGCGATAAACTGTTCATCAGTACGGGCGATGCCTCCGACCAGTCGTTGCCCCAAAATACAGGTGTTGTAAATGGAAAGATTCTCAGGCTCAACCTGGATGGATCAATCCCGGGCGACAACCCAATAGCTGGCAATCCGGTGTGGAGTTATGGACACCGCAATGCACAAGGCCTGGTATACGCCAATAATAAACTGTATAGTTCGGAGCATGGGCCTAACTCGGATGATGAGGTGAATATTATCGAGAAAGGAAGGAATTATGGCTGGCCCGATGTGAAGGGCTTTTGCGAAGGCGGAGAACAGAGCTTCTGTTCCACCTACAATGTAAAAGAACCTATGAAGGCATGGACGCCAACTATTGCACTGAGCGGTATGGATTATTACGACAATGACCTTATCCCTCAATGGAAGCATTCGCTGCTGGTAGCTACCCTGAAAAACAGCCGGCTGGTGCAACTGAAGTTGAACACTGCACATGATGGCATTGCAGAGACCAATGAATTCCTGACGAATAAGTACGGCAGAATGCGGGATGTATGTATTGCACCCGATGGAAAAGTATATGTGTGTACAAGCAATGGCAATAATGATAAGATCATTGAGATCACTAAAGCAGGGTAGGCAGGAATTGCAGGGAAATGGTTGTGCCACTTTGTGGGGCTGACTTGATCTGCAGGGTGGCGCCTAAAGCTTTTGATCTTTCCCGCATACTTTTGAGGCCGTTGGTAGAAGTAACGCGGCTGGTATCAAAACCTTTTCCATTATCACTGACCGTTAATTGCAGGTTGTTGTTTTCCCGGCTAAGCCGGATCGCTACAGCCGTTGCCTGTGAATATTTGGCGGCATTGTTGACGGCTTCCTTGAAAATGAGAAAGAAGTCGCGCCGCTGTTCCATCGCCAGGGTTTGCTGCAGGATGTCTTTATCTACATCAAAAATAATGTCAATGTTTTTGCATTCGAGGGTATGGCTTACATATTCACGCATGCGGACAACCATGTTTTCGAGCTTGTCGTTGTCGGGACGGATGGTCCATACAATATCGCTCATGGCCTGTTGTATTTGCTGTGATTGCTCGGTGATGTTTTCCAGAATAGCGGAAGACTTGTGAATATCGCGGCCCAGGTTGTTCTGTGAAACCTTTGACAAGATATTAATGCTCGTGAGGGTAGAGCCAATATCATCATGGAGATCACGGGCAATATCATTCCGGATCTTCTCGAGCTCTCTTTGTTGTTCGAGTTTCTTTTTGAGCTGGTAACGATTAAAGAGCATAACCACAAGGGCCAGCAGGAGTATGGTACCAATGATCCAGGCGTTGCGTAACAAGGCCTGTGCGCGGAGCTCGTTGGCCTGTAAGATTTTTTCTTTTTCGGCCAGTTGCAGTTTTTGTTCTTTGGCCTGAGTGAGGAGTAATTGCTTTTCGAGTTCCTCGTCCTGTTGTTTTATGGTAAGTTCTTGCAATTGCTTTGACTGGACGAGGAGGTCAATTTCATTTTGTTTTCGTTTTGCTTCTTCCTTATTGCCTGCAATAACAGCTTTTTGTTTTTCCAGTTCCAGTTGTCTGATCTTCTGATCTGCATTGAGTGCCGCGATTGACTGGTCTTTCTTTTCTGTTTCGTATTTTGTTTGCAGCTCGGCGATATTGGTCTGGGTTGCTTCATTCACCAGGCTGTCCTTGTACAGGTAGTATTTTCTTATTTCATCGTAGGCGTTCTTATAGTCGCCCTGGTTCTTATAATAAGCGGATTTACTACCATAAAAATCGCGCCAGAGGGCTTTGTTGTTGAGCTCTTCGCTTAGCTGGTAGGATTCCCGGAGGTAGGCCAGGCCGGCGGTGGTATCTTTCAGGTCGCCGCATAAGAGGGCGGCCCATCTTGTTTTATTGGCCAGTCCCAGTTTGTCGTTGAGTTCCCTGCACAAGAGGATGGACTTTTTGATGTAGTCAAGTGCCTCGGCCTTTCTTTTCTGCATGTTCATGAGCACGGACATGTTGTCGTAACCGGGTATCAGCTTTGCTTTCACGCCGGTCTTTTCCGCATACCTGCTGGCTATCTCCTGGTATTTGATGGAAGAGTCGATGGAGGTCTGTCTGAAAAATATGGACAGATTACTATAGGAAGTGGCCAGGCCGGCAATATCGCCCACTTTTTCGCGTGTGGCGATGGCCTTCCAGGTATAATTCATGGCTTCTGTGGGATTGCCAAGGCTGTAGTATACCGAGGCCAGGTTGCTGTTGACGGTGGCCAGGCCGGGCAGATCCCGCACTTCTTCATATACGCGCATAGCCTTCAATAACCATTTGGCCTGTTGTTCAAATTCGCCCTGGAGACCAAACATATACCCCAGGTCGTTGTAGACAAGGCCGGTATAGGGGGACCTGTTGTTCTCAAAATGTAGGGAAAGGGCTTTGAGAAAGAGTTTTTCAGCTGATGCATATTGTTCATTGTACATCTGGCTCTGGCCCTGCTGGTAACTGGCAAGCGCCAGCATAAAGCTATCCCTGAGCTGGTAGGCGATCCTGGTGCCTTCTTCGATGAAGTGATCTACTTTGGCGGTATTGGATAGCTGTATGGCAATATCGGCCTCTTTGAGGCGGGCGAAACCTTCACCGCGCAACATCTTTTTTTCCCTGCTCCACTGGAGGGCCTGTTGGGTGAACCGCATGGCATTGTCCAGTGAGCCGGTGACGGCCTCCTCATCGGCCGAGGCCAGGAGTTTATAGATCTTTATGGAATCGCCTTTTGAGTAAGATTGTGCATTGGCCGCCGGTATACAAAATAGTACCAGGAGCAGCATTATGAAGGCTGTTGTTGAAAAGGGAAAGTGGGTGGTTATTGACATAGCTCAAATACCCCTAAAAAGTACGAAAAAGTTTTGGGTTTTAGCGGTTTGGCTTTACTGTCTGATCTCCTTAGCGCTGCCGGGGATGATCCGTACAGCAAAAAGGGCCGATACTTCCATTAAAAGTACCAGCCCCATTATTTATATATTACTTTATTTATTATCCTTTTATGGCTGCAATGCCGGGCAATGTTTTGCCTTCGAAGTATTCCAGCATGGCGCCACCACCGGTGGATACATAGCTTACTTTGTCGGCAAAGCCAAACTGGTTGACAGCAGCAACTGAGTCGCCACCACCTACGAGCGAGAAAGCGCCTGCCTGGGTAGCTGCTACTACTGCTTCAGCAATAGTCTTGGTGCCGTGTTGGAATTTTTCCATTTCAAAAACACCCATGGGGCCATTCCACAGAATGGTTTTGGATTGTTTGATCACATTGGAAAACTGGCCACAGGCATTTTCAGCGATATCCAGTCCCATCCAGCCATCGGGGATGGCATTGCTGGGGGCTACAGAAGTTTCTGCATTGGCATCAAACTTATCGGCAATAACGGAGTCAGAAGGAAGGTGAATGCAAACACCTTTGGCCTCCGCTTTAGCGAGCAGGTCGAGGGCCATTTCCAGGCGATCGTCCTCACACAGTGATTTACCAATACTACCGCCTTTGGCTTTCATGAAGGTGTAAGCCATACCACCACCAATGATGATGTCGGTAGCTCTTTCGAGCAGGTTTTCGATAATGAGTATTTTATCAGAAACTTTAGCACCTCCAATGATGGCGGTGAAAGGTTTTTGAGCCTCGTGTAATACTTTTTCTGCACTGGCGACCTCACTTTCCATAAGCAAACCGAACATGCGTTTATCGGCAGGGAAGAATTGAGCGATCACAGCTGTAGAAGCATGGGCGCGATGGGCAGTACCAAAGGCATCGTTCACATATATATCGCCGAGTTTAGACAGTTTTTCAGCAAAAGCCTTATCGCCTTTTTCTTCTTCTTTGTAGAAGCGAAGGTTTTCCAGCAGTAATACTTCTCCTGGTTTAAGCATACCGGCTGTAACATAGGCTTGTTCACCAATACAGTCTTTGGCGAAGAGTACGGTAGTTCCGCTGAGGAGTTCGCTGATGTGTTTGATAAGGTGTTTGAGGGAGTATTTATCAGTAGGGCCATCTTTGGGCCTGCCGAGGTGGCTCATGAGGATCACGCTGCCGCCGTCGTTCAATATTTTTTTGATGGTAGGGATGGCGGCGGTGATACGCGTATCATCGGTGATATTGAATTTATCATCGAGGGGTACGTTGAAATCGACGCGAATAAGGGCTTTTTCTCCTTTGAAGTTATGTTGGCTGAAGGTAGACATATGGTAGTTTATTTAAAAAGGTAACCGCAAAGACGTAAGGCATCGTAAATCGGCAGTCGGCCATGGGCCATTGACGACGTAATCTTTAATGCTTAGCTTTCTTTGCGGTTATGGGTATAGAAATCTATACTAAACTTATTTGCTGATGAGGCCGGCAAAATACTTTACAGTACGCACCAGTTGGCTCACATAGCTCATTTCATTATCGTACCAGCTTACTACGCGTACCAGTTGGGTATCGCCTGCAGCCTGTACACGTGTTTGTGTAGCATCGAATAATGAACCGAAAGTGCTACCTACGATATCGCTGCTAACGATCTCATCTTCTGTATAACCAAAGCTTTCATTGGACGCAGCTTTCATAGCGGCATTCAATTCAGCAACAGTGGTGTTTTTAGAAATGATGGCAGTTAATTCAGTTAATGAGCCTGTTAATACAGGAACACGCTGAGCGGAGCCATCGAGTTTTCCTTTCAGTTCTGGCAATACCAGGCCAATGGCTTTGGCAGCACCAGTGCTGTTGGGAACGATGTTCTGTGCAGCGGCACGGGCGCGGCGCAGGTCACCTTTGGGGTGTGGCGCATCCTGTGTATTCTGGTCGTTGGTATAGGCGTGGATAGTGGTCATGAGACCGTTCACGATGCCAAAGTTCTTGTTGAGTGTGTCTGCCATTGGAGCAAGACAGTTGGTAGTGCAGGAAGCGCAGCTGATGATGGTTTCGCTACCATCCAATATGCTGTGGTTGGTGTTGAAAACGATGGTTTTCAGATCACCTGTTGCAGGTGCAGAGATCACTACTCTTTTAGCGCCGGCAGTAAGGTGAGCGGCAGCTTTGTCTTTATCGGTAAAGAAGCCAGTGCACTCGAGCACTACGTCTACTCCGTGGTCTTTCCAGGGAATTTCAGCAGGACTCTTCTGGGCATAGATCTTTACTTCGTCGCCGTTTACTATAATAGAGTTTTCAGAAGCTTTTACATCAGCATCAAAACGACCTTGTGCGCTATCGTATTTGAGGAGGTGAGCCAACACCTTGGGGCTGGTGAGATCGTTAATTGCTACTACATCAATCCCGTCCATTTTGTAGATCTGGCGATATACCAACCGGCCGATACGTCCGAACCCGTTGATGGCCACTTTAACTGTGCTCATTGTCAAGATTTTATTTATAGGTTTACAAATGCGGCGTGAAGTTACAATATTGCTGTTAAATGCATTTTATGAATTTGTAAGGAATACGCAAAGGAAAGCAACCGCAGCATCTGGCAGCCGGAAATTAAGAAGTCTACCTATATAATACAGTATTGGGGAGGGATTGGTTCGGTGAGGAGCAGTGGGGGCCTGGCTTTTAGCTGTTAGCAGTTGGCTTTGAGCCATCAGCTGCTAGCCTTGCGGAAGGCAGCCCGAGCCGGATAAAGGGGTAGCTGTTAAAGAGATAGGGCAGGTCGAGGAAAAAAAAGTTGTGCAGTTTTTGACTTTTATTTGGAGGGAAATAGTCAGGCTATTACCTTTGCACTCCCAATCCAACTTTTGGACATCAGCAGCCGCGTTCGTCTAAGGGTTAGGACACCACCCTTTCACGGTGGTGATACGGGTTCGAATCCCGTACGCGGTACAAAAGCCTTGCAAAAATGCAGGGCTTTTTACTTTTGCAGCTTGCTATGAAAATTGTTACCTGGAACTGCAATATGGC
>CBIHOV010000083.1:0-20569 GCA_966211765.1 uncultured Paraflavitalea sp. | reverse complement strand
CTGACAGCTTTCGTTCGCCACCCAAACGACCGCGGACACCTCTTTTACTTTATCTTTTATGCAGAATAAAAAAGCGAACTGCTTAAGTCCGCTTTATCAATATTGTAGTTAGGGTATTAATATTCGTCTTCATTGAAGAAGAAGTCATCCTGACTAGGGTAATCGGGCCAGATGTCTTCAATACCTTCATAGATCTCTCCTTCATCTTCCAGTTCCTGGAGATTTTCTACAACTTCAATAGGTGCGCCACTACGGATAGCGTAGTCGATCAATTCGTCCTTGGTAGCAGGCCAGGGTGCGTCTTCAAGATATGATGCTAATTCTAGTGTCCAAAACATGAGATGCCCGTTTTAAATTTTTATCAGGAAACTGCCATGTACATCTTTACAACAGGACAGCAAAACCTAACAATGATTGTCGGGGGAGTGTTGACTGGAGCCCGGATTTATTCTCCGGCAGGCAAAACGGTACCCGGCAATTTTTTCGCAAAAGTAACCTTCTTAGCGAAAAAACCAAATCAATCTTTGAAAAGCGGGGTCAACATTTTCCTAAAAAAATGTAACCGGTTGCCCGGCGGGGCCGGAAGCCGATGGTTTGTAGTATCTTGACCCTTTGTTTCACAATTCGCAATACATGTTAACGGCCATCAACATACATAAATATTACGATCAGCTTTGGGTACTAAAGGGGGTAGATTTGACCATTAAACAGGGGGAAATTGCCAGTATTGTTGGCCCTTCGGGTTCCGGGAAAAGCACTTTACTCCACATTTTAGGTACCCTCGACCAGCCCAGCCAGGGGGAATTAATGATCAATAACCAGAAAATTAACTTCCTTGTAGACAAGCAGGTGGCTGCTTTCCGCAACCAGCATATCGGTTTCGTATTCCAGTTCCATCATTTGCTGCCCGAATTTACTGCGGTTGAAAATGTCTGCATTCCAGGTTGGATGGCCGGTCGCAAGAAAAAAGAGGTGGCCGAAAGGGCCGTACAGCTGCTGGAAATGCTGGGATTGGGAAACCGGCTCGAAAATAAGCCCAATGCCTTGTCGGGCGGGGAACAACAACGGGTGGCGGTGGCCAGGGCCCTGATCAATAATCCCAAAATTGTATTTGCGGATGAGCCTACGGGCAACCTCGATTCGGCCAATGCCCGGGAATTACACCAGCTTTTCTTCGACCTGCGCAAACAGTTCAACCAAACTTTCCTGATCGTGACGCATAATGAAGAACTGGCGCAAATGAGCGACAGGATCCTGCACATGAAAGATGGGAAAATGGTGGTTTAAACCCTCGGTTTCCAGGGTATTTCCGGGGCTTGCAACTGCTGGCCGGTATAGCGGGCAAGCATAAAGAGATAATCGCTCAGGCGATTAATGTATTGAAGAATGATCGCTTCTACTTCCTGGCCTTCCAGTTCCAGTCTTACACAACAACGTTCGGCACGGCGGCATACGCAGCGGGCTATGTGCAGCTGCGATACGGTAGCATGACCTCCGGGCAGAATAAAATGCTTCATGGGTGGCAGTGCTTCCGTCATCCGGTCAATCTCTTTTTCCAGGAAATGAATATCAGTATCCTTCAGATCGGGGATACGCATTTTGGGCTCTTTGATGGGGTCGCAGGCCAGCGCACTGCCGATGGTGAAGAGGCGGTCCTGTACTTCCTGGAGTACAGCCCTGCCGGCATTGTCCATGATCAGGTCGCGGCAGAGGCCGATATAGGAATTCAGTTCATCAACGGTGCCATAGGCTTCTATCCGCAGGTGCGATTTGGGAACTTTGGTGCCACCGATGAGGGAAGTATTCCCCTTATCGCCGGTTTTAGTATAGATCTTGAAAGCCATAAGTATTGATTAAGCGTGTACCAACTGATCGGTACGGCGTTTATCACTTTCAATAACGCCATCCCGCAAACGTACGATGCGATGGGCATGGTTGGCAATATCCTCTTCATGGGTTACCAGTACGACGGTATTGCCGCTTGACTGGATCTTGCCAAAGATATCCATGATCTCAATGGAGGTTTTGGTATCGAGGTTTCCTGTTGGCTCATCGGCCAGTATAAGGGAAGGGCTGTTTACCAGAGCCCGGGCAATGGCTACCCGCTGGTTTTGTCCGCCGGAAAGTTCATTGGGTTTGTGGTGACTTCTATCTTCCAGGCCTACTTTCTGGATCACATCCATGGCCATTTCAGTCCTTTGCTTTTTGGGAACGCCGGCATAGACCAGTGGAAGTGCCACGTTTTCGAGGGCGGTCAGCCGGGGCAGGAGGTTGAACTGCTGAAATACGAATCCAATTTCTGAATTGCGTACTTCGGCCAGTGAATCATCTACCATTTTACTTACATCCTGTCCATTCAAGATGTATTTGCCGGCAGTGGGGGTGTCCAGGCAGCCCAGGATATTCATGAGGGTACTCTTACCCGACCCTGAAGGTCCCATGAGCGCCACATACTCATTTTTAAGGATATCGAGGTTGATACCTTTCAGTACGCGTATCTCCTGTTTTCCCATGAAATAGCTCTTACGGATCTCTTCCAGGTGAATAATAGACTTCGTCATGATATTTGGTTGATGCGTACTTTAGGCTTCCGTTTTCCGGATCACTTTGGGTACTTTAAAGAATATGCCATCTGTGTCGGGAGCATTTTTTACCCCTTCCTCCCTGGATACTGATCCCTGCACTACATCTTCCCGCAATATATTGTCGGTATCTGTCATGTGTAACAGGGGTTCAACACCTTCTGTATCCAGTTCATTCAGTTTGTCGACAAAATGGATCATTCGTTGCAGATCATGCTTGATTATTTCTTTTTCAGCCTCATTGAACTGCAAACGGGCCAGGTTGGCCAGGTTTTCCACTAATGCGTCATTGACTTCCATACCTAACAAAAATAGCTTAAAAATCGTTTCGTGTTTCGGCTTTGTTGCTTCGGGTTACTCCTCCAAAACCGAAACTATCCTTATCTTCGCCCCCTTATGGAAAAGCGTGATCAGCAACAGATTGTTATGAGTGGTATCCGTCCCACCGGCTTTTTGCACCTGGGTAATTACTTTGGGGCCTTGCGCAATTTTGTGCGTATGCAGGAAGAATACCCCTGTTTTTTTATGGTGGCAGACCTCCACGCACTGACCACCCATCCGGATACCAGGGAACTGAAGACCAATATACAGCGGGTACTGGCCGAGCACATCGCCTGTGGCCTTGATCCTGATAAAGCGGCCCTCTATTGCCAGAGCCATGTATTTGAAACCTCCGAACTGTACCTCTACCTCAATATGCTGGCCTATAAAGGTGAATTGGAAAAGACCACTACCTTTAAAGACAAGGCGCGTTTGCAACCGGATAATATCAACGCCGGTTTGCTCACTTATCCTGTATTACAGGCAGCCGATATCATCCTGCACCGGGCATCCCTGGTGCCGGTAGGCAAAGACCAGGAGCAACACCTGGAAATGGCACGCACCTATGTAAACCGGTTCAACCATCGGTATGGTGATGTGTTTCCCGAACCTTTTGCCTTCAACTATGGCGAGCAACTGGTAAAAGTACCCAGCCTCGATGGCGCCGGCAAAATGAGCAAGAGTGAAAACCAGAATGCTACACTCTACCTTTCTGATTCCGATAAACTGATCCTTGATAAAGTCAAGAAAGCGAAGACCGACAGTGGCCCCACTGTACCCAATACCGTAAAGCCTGACTATATTGAGAATATCTTCCTCCTGATGAAGCTGGTAAGCAAAGATGAGGTGATCAAAAAGTTTGAAGATGATTACAACAATTGCACCATCCGCTATGGTGATATGAAAAAGCAATTGGGAGAAGATATGGTCAATTTCATTGCCCCCATCCGTGAAAAGGCAGAAGCCATCCGTAACGACGAGAAATACCTGAAGGTTGTTATGGAGAAAGGCGCTGACAAGGCCCGCGCCAGTGCAAAAGCAACGATGACACTGGTTCGTGAAGCCATGGGACTGATTTATTATTAAAAACTCCTGTTCTGTAAACCAAAAACCAAAAAGAATTAATACCTTAAATTTTTGGTCCATACTTCCCGGGTCACTATCCGGGAAACAGGGATCTGATTCTATGAACTAATAACGATGGCAAAAAGCAAAAAACCCAAGCATATAGCTGTAGCAGGAAATATTGGCGCTGGAAAGACTACCCTTACAGAACTGCTGAGTAAACATTATCGTTGGATACCTCAGTTTGAGGACGTGGACCATAATCCCTACCTGTTTGATTTTTATGAGGACATGCCCCGCTGGAGCTTTAACCTCCAGATCTACTTTCTGAATAGCCGCCTGAATCAGTTACTGGATATTTCCCGTGGCACAGAAACCGTAGTGCAAGACAGGACAATCTATGAAGATGCACACATCTTTGCGCCCAACCTTCATGAAATGGGCCTGATGAGCAAAAGGGACTTTGACAACTACTTCCTGTTTTTTGAAACCCTGAAGTCGATGGTACAACCTCCTGACCTCCTCATTTACCTTAAAGCATCTGTGCCCACCCTGGTAGCTCAGATACAAAAAAGAGGTCGGGAGTATGAAGAGAATATCCGCCTCGACTACCTCAAACGACTCAATGACTTTTACAATAAATGGATCGATGGCTACAAAGAAGGTCCCCTCCTGGTGATTGACATCGACAAAAACAAGTTCCCCGAAAAAGAAGAAGACCTGGGAGATATCATCCGCAGAATTGATTCGCAACTCTACGGTTTGTTTTAAAACATCATCATGGTACAGGCGCGCCTGAAAAAATGGTTGACCACCAACTGGCATTTCATGGGGGTTATACTGTTTTTTATTATTCATGGGTATAGCGAACACCCGGGAATAATACCCTTTCATGAATTACTGCTGTTACTGGCGATATTATTGGCCGCCGGTTTGCTCTTATATGGCATCAGCAGGAAGATCTTTAAGGCTGATGCACAGAAGGCGGGTCTCTTTACATCTTTTGTTTTTGCTTTGGTACTTTTTTTCGGCGTATTACAGGATTTTCTGAACGAATTCAGCCTGTTTTCATTGATAGCCAGATTGATCATTTTTCTACCGCTAAACATTTTGGCGATCATTGTTTTGCTGGTATTGCTCAGGAAAACCAGCTGGCGGTTTAATAAACTGGTTTTTTTATAAACAGTTTGCTGGCGATATATGTGGTGGTAGACCTGTTTATTATTGGAGCAAATTTCATTGCTCCACACGGGCAAAATAAGGATAGGGAACTGGAAAAATATGCTCTGGTCAATTGTGATACCTATGCCAAACCTCCGGTTTACCTGGTCTTACTGGATAGTTATTTGGGTTCAGCAGGGTTGCGGGAATATTTTCAATATGAGAATACTGGTTTTGAAAGCTTGTTGCGGCAACAGGGATTTCATGTGGTAGATAGTACGCACAGCAACTACAAGTATACGCTGTACTCCATGGCCTCCCTTCTGAATATGCAATACCTCGAAGAGGCCCATCCAGCGCTTATCAACAATCATTTTGCTTATAATGCCGGTGTGACAGCCGTCCGTAACAATATCGTATGCCGCTTCTTTAAGAGCCAGGGTTACAGGGTGCTTAACTATTCCAACTTTGATATCAGAGATCTTCCTGCAGGCTATCAGGCAAATCTTTTGCCGGATAGGGTGGCATTAATTACGCAGCAAACCATGTATTACAGGATATCCAAATACCTGCCTCTGCTCCTGATGAGGATGGGATGGGCGGCCGGACTGAGAAATCGAATGTTGGATGATTTCGTCCGGAATAATGAGGATATGGTAAACCTTACCTTATCCGACAGTAAGCAGAAGAGCGGGAAGCCTTCCTTCACCTGATGATGCCACATGCCCCTTTTGCATTTGACAGTTTAGGGAACCGGATAAATATTTTTGCCGGAAAAAAAAGCTCCCTCCGATAGGCAGATTGATGAGGCATTCTTACAATACCAGGTATATACCAACAAAAGGATCGGCGCTTTTATTGAGCAATTGAAGAAAGAAACGAATGACAAGGCAGTGATCCTTTTAATGAGTGATCATGGCTATCAGCCTGCGGGGAAAATGAGAAGATCATTGACCTACCAGAACCTTAATGCAGTGTATTTACCTGGTGGCCAGTATACAGGCTGGTACAATGGTATGACCAATGTGAACCAGTTCCGGATACTTTTCAATACCCTCTTTCACCAAAGGCTGCCATTACTGAAGGATTCCATTGTTCCATAGTCTGCTTTATGGAAATACCGGTCCCGTGCATCTTCCTTTAGGTCTAAATCTCCCGCCTATGCCTTTTCCCCGATTGGTAATGTCGTTTATTCTTTGTTGTATGGTAACCGGCGCTGCTGCCCAGAAGAAGGCAGTGAAAAAGAACGCGTCGGAAGATTGGGATCATGTATTCACGAAAATAGAAATAGAAGCAGGCACCAACCGGCAGGATTGGGATAGTTATATGCGGAGCAGCACGGTGCTTCCCGATTCGTTGGCGAAAACCATTCCACCAGGTACCTATCATGTACTGATCAGCTTTATTGTCAATGTTGACGGCACGGTGTACGATATAAAAGCTGATAATGATCCCGGTTATGGGCTGGCCCCACAGGCCATCAGGATATTTAAGGGGTATAAAGGCAAATGGCGGTCTGCCATTCAATGTGGGCGGCTGGTGCGCGCCTACAAAAAAGAACCCGTCATTTTTGTTGTGGCGGAGTGATGATCCTGGCGCTATAGGGTGCGAAAGCCTTTAACTCCTGCAGGTTATCGGCAATGATCTTCAGCCACAGACCCTGCTTTTCTTTATTGCGGGAGAAATCAGTTTCCTTGTCATATTCCCGCTGGGCGCTATGGTGTATGCTCATCACACTGTCATAGATCCTGTTCACATCATCATTTACAGTCCTGGCATTGAAATGATAGGCCTTTAATGCCTGGTTCAGTTTGCGGGCATGCAATTCGGCAATATCAAAATGCCCCTGCTCATGCGATAAGATCACATGGTTGTGGATACGCACCCATGATTTGTTTTTATCAAAGCGGCACTTGATGGTGTATTGCAACTCTTCATCATCATAGCCAAACTCAACATTGATGGAACTGCTGGTAAGGGCTGCATTGGAGGATGCAGGATCGGGTGGGGCCTTAAAATCATCCCAGGTTAGTTTCCTGGAGGCTGTCCAATCTATAAGACTGGCCTGTTCTATACCGGTAAGGGCTGCCAGCAGGAAAGTGAAAAAATGTGTGATCATACTACGCTATGCGATGCTGGGGGCAAAGTTTGGTGAAATTTTCCAAACCATATCATAAAGTTGTAAAAAAAAACTCTATCCGGCTGAAGGGATAGAGTTCTTATGGCTGAAATCGTTGGAGGCCAGACTAGAATCCGTCAGAAATTGTCCCGTTTTTGCGGGATTCTAGCAGATAGACATTCTAAGACACTATTTAAATGCGAGGTGCTGCTTCCAGAATTTCTTCTTGTACACCGGCTGCATATTTTTCAAAGTTCCTGATGAATTGCTGCGCCAGGTTACGGGCTGCCACATCGTATGCCACTTTATCGGCCCAGGTATTCCGGGGATTCAATAATTCGGCCGGTACATTGGGACAGCTTTGGGGCACTGCCATACCAAATACGGGGTGGTTGTTAAATTCCACCTGGTCCAGTTTGCCTTCCAGCGCTGCGGTGATCATGGTGCGGGTATAAGACAATTTCATACGGTTGCCGGTTCCATAGGCGCCGCCGGTCCAACCGGTATTGATCATCCATACTTTTACTTCATGCCTGCGTAGCTTCTCACCCAGCATAGCTGCATACTTGCCGGGGTGCAATGGCAGGAAGGGAGCGCCAAAACAGGCGCTGAAAGTAGATTTAGGCTCTGTTACCCCCGCTTCTGTACCCGCTACTTTGGCGGTATAGCCGGAAATGAACTGGTACATGGCTTGTGCCGGGGTGAGCTTTGAGATGGGCGGCAATACTCCATACGCATCGCAGGTAAGGAAAAAGATATTGGCAGGTAAATTACCTACCGAGGGTTCCTGCGCATTGCTGATATAATCCAGCGGATAGGAAACCCGGGTATTTTCTGTAATTGATTTATCTGAAAAGTTGATCTTGTTGGTACCGGCATAGAACACTGTGTTCTCTACCAGGGCGCCGCGGCGGATGGCATGGAATATTTCAGGTTCTTTTTCTTCACTCAGGTCAATACATTTGGCATAACAGCCTCCTTCAAAATTAAAGATGCCGTTATTTGTCCAGCCATGTTCATCATCACCGATCAGCATACGCTGCGGGTCGGCGCTGAGCGTAGTTTTGCCTGTGCCACTCAAACCAAAGAATAAAGCGGTATCACCGTCTTTACCCATATTGGCCGAGCAGTGCATGCTCAATACCCCTTTCTCCTGGGGCAATATATAATTAAGTACTGTGAAGATGCCTTTCTTGGTCTCGCCCGTGTAACCAGTGCCTGCGATCAAAATCGTACGGTGTTTAAAGCTGATAACGGAGGCATTGTGCTGGCGGATGCCGCATTCTTCCGGATCGAGGCGAAGGCTGGGGGCCGACAGGATATGCCAATCGGGGGAGAAGTTCTCCAATTCCTCATCCGTAAGACGGAGGAACATATTATGGGCAAAAAGGTTGATGGCAGGTTTTTCATTCACTACGCGGATATTCGTGCGATAACGGGGGTCGGCACACGCATATGCATCACGCACCCACAATTCGTTCCTACTGTTCAGGTGTTCAACGATCTTCTTATGGATGATGTGAAAATACTTTTCATCCAGGGGCTGGTTAAATTCATTCCAATGTACCGTGTTGGCAGTGATCTCATCCTTAACAGTGAATTTGTCTTTAGGACTGCGGCCGGTAAATTCACCGGTGCGCATCACCAAAGCGCCGGTATCATTCAAAATACCTTCATTCAGGCGGAGCGCATCCTGTACCAGTTCTTCAGGGGTCAGCTGATAATGTAGTGTGTGGTTCTGTCGAAGCCCAAGACGGCTTAATTGATTAAGGGGAATAGCGATGGTTGGTAATGACATAACAAGCGACTTTAAAGATTAGGCGGTAAAGGTAGAATTTAAAAAAATCTAATGCAAAGCGCCAAAAGCCACAAAAATTGAATATCATTCAATTGGAAGGCCTATTTGTTAGTAAATATACCGCTAACAAATGTTAGTTTTTACATATGTTCAACAATAAGCTGCTTTCACTGAACCATTAAAAAAAAGAGGAATTTTTAGTTAAAAGTTATCAATCCTTTTACCCTTTTTAGCCTGCTGGTCTATTGATAGGGCTCATTTATCTCTCCTACCTCAAAAAAACACTGAAATCCACCCTCTTATCTGTTCATTGGTTATTTTTACCGCATGAAATACCTGCCTCTTGATCCATCGATCTTTGTACAAAACCGGAAACGTTTTGCAGGCCGGATGGATAAAAACAGCATTGCCATCTTCAATAGCAACGACGAACTCCCTGCCAATGGGGATGCTACCCATAAATTCAAGCAGAATTCCGACCTCTTCTGGTTGTGCGGAATAGGACAGGAAGACACCATGGTGATCCTGTTTCCCGACAATCCCGACCCCAAATTCAGGGAAGTGCTGGTATTGGTGCGCCCCAACGAACTCAAGGAAAAATGGGATGGGAAAAGGTTGAGGGCAGAAGAAGCCCGGAAAATAGCAGGTATTTCCACCATCATCTGGCTCGACAGCCTGGAAGGACTGCTCCAGCCCTGGATACACCTGGCCGATAATATATACCTTAATAGTAATGAGAATGATCGCAAGGCCAACCTGGTACCGGTGCGTGATTATCGTTATGCAGAAGCCCTGAAGCAACGGTATCCTCTGCACCAGTATAAACGCAGCGCCCGGATCATGAAAGAACTGAGGGCGGTGAAAACCCCGCAGGAAGTAGTGGTGATGCAGCAGGCCATAGACATAACACACAACACTTTTTTGCGTTTATTAAAGTTTGTGAAGCCGGGGGTGATGGAATATGAGATTGAAGCGGAAATTATCCATAGTTTCCTCTCTCAGAGAGCTACCGGCCCGGCTTATAGCAGCATTGTAGCCAGCGGCGACCGTGCCCGTACCTTGCACTATATTGAAAACAACCAGCCTTGTAAGGACGGGGAGCTGATCCTGATGGATTTTGGAGCTGAATATGGCGGCTACTGCGCCGATCTTACACGCACAATACCCGTCAATGGCAAGTTCACCAAACGGCAGAAAGAGGTATATAACGGATGCCTGCAGCTGCACGATTATGCTAAAAGCATTTTAAAGCCAGGCATCACCCTGGCAGCCTATACCGATATGGTTGGCACAGAGGCTACCAAAGTATTTGTGAAACTGGGATTGCTCAACAAGCAGGACCTGAAGAATGAGGACAAGGACAACCTCGCTTACCGTAAATACCTGTACCATGGCATATCACACCACCTGGGCATTGATGTGCACGACCTCGGCAGCCGTACAGAACCCGTAACAGCGGGTATGGTATTTACCATCGAACCGGGCATCTATATCGAAGAAGAACAAATGGGCATACGCATAGAAAACAATGTATGGCTTACCAAAACCGGCAACAAAGACCTGATGGCGAAGATCCCTATTACAGTAGAAGAGATAGAAGCTGTCATGAAGAAATAAAAACAATGTCCTAATTCGCTAATTTGAAAATTAATGAAACAAATCCCCAATCTGTTTACTTTATTAAACCTGCTCTTTGGCTGTTGCGCTATAGTATTCATTATGCAGAATGGCATTGATCATGCATTTGATGGTCAGGGAGAATACTTTGTACGGCTACCGGAACAACTGGCATTGGCCTCCTTATTTATTGGCCTGAGTGCGGTAGTTGATTTCCTGGATGGTTTTGTAGCCCGCCTGTTCAAAGCAAGTTCTGAAATGGGCAAACAATTGGATTCACTGGCCGATGTAGTGAGTTTTGGCGTGGCCCCGGGTCTTATTTTATATCAATTCCTCCGCCTGGCCTATGCCCAGCAGGAAAATGGACTGAATGTAAGCATAGCATGGCTTTTGCCTGCCTTTATTGTGCCCTGTGCAGCCGCCTGGCGCCTAGCCAAATTCAACATTGACGCTAGTCAGCAATATGGTTTTAAGGGAATGCCCACTCCGGCGGCCGGATTACTCATAGCTTCTTTGCCATTGATATTTTTCTTTGGTAATCAATCGTCTGTTAGCGGTTTACTCGCCAAACCCTGGGTGTTATATGGTATTATTGCTATAGTTAGTTTCCTGATGGTGAGCAATATCCCCTTGCTGGCCCTGAAATTCAAGGATTTTTCCCTGAAAGGCAATCTTCCTAAAATTATTTTGCTGCTGGGGGCTGTGCTGGGAGCCGTTTTATTGAAGTGGCTGGCTGTTCCCGTCGTTTTTATTCTCTATATCATTGTATCTTTGGCCTTCAAAAATAAAACCACATGACGTATAATGTTCAGGTTACCGTAATGCCGCTGAAAGAATTACTGGATCCACAAGGCAAAGCCGTAATGGGCGGATTACAAAACCTGGGATTGAATACTGTGCAGGATGTACGTATCGGTAAGAACATCACTTTGCAGGTAGAAGCCAACAATCCGGAAGAGGCTAAAAAGATAGCTGAAGAAGCATCTAAAAAACTACTGGCCAACCCGGTAATGGAATATTTTGAAGTAGCTGTTAACTAGGCAATGCTATATATCGTTCCCACACCCATCGGCAACCTGCAGGATATAACCCTGCGTGCACTGGAAGTGTTGAAAAAGGTTGACCTGATACTGGCCGAGGACACGCGAACTACCATTAAATTACTGAATCATTACCAGGTGATAAGGCCTCTGTCTCCTTTTCACCAGCACAATGAACACCTGGTTTTACAGCACCTCGTCAACCAGTTGATGGAGGGCAAAACCATGGCACTGGTATCTGATGCCGGCACACCCGGTATCTCAGATCCGGGTTTCCTGTTGGTGCGCGAATGTGTGAAAGTAGGAGTCAAGGTAGAGTGCCTGCCCGGCGCTACCGCTTTTGTGCCTGCCCTCGTCAACAGCGGCCTGCCCGCTAACCGCTTCGTATTTGAAGGTTTTTTGCCCCAGAAAAAAGGACGGCAAACGATGTTCAAAAAACTCGCCGAAGAAGAACGTACCATGATCTTTTATGAATCGCCCCACCGGCTTGTCAAAACCCTGGAAGATATGATCCAGTATTTTGGGGCCGAACGGCTGTGCAGTGTTAGCCGGGAACTGTCAAAACTCTACGAAGAGAATGCCCGTGGAACTTTGCAGGAGGTATGCGAACATTTTAAGAAAAAAGAGGTTAAAGGAGAGATCGTGATGGTTGTAGCGGGGAAGGAATAGTACATTTTAAGTTTTCCTTACAACAGCCGGGTTTGATATTTGCATAAACATCCTAAAATAGAACAGATATGAAAAGAATAATCCCCTCACTGTTATTCGTGTTGTCTTTGGCATTGACCAATAATATCTTAGCACAAGTACGCAGTGTGCCTGCTTCCGTTACCGAAGCATTCAAAACCAAATATCCCAGCGCTTCCAATGTTGAATGGAAGGACAAACTGTCTGCATTTGTAGCTGTATTTGATAACAATGGTGGTCATTTTGAGGCCCGGTTCAACAACAAAGCAGTTTGGCAATATACTGAAGAGGTAGTGGGAGAAAGCGCTTTGCCCAAGGCTGTCAAGGACGGTTACGACAAAAGCAAATGGGCCGATTGGAAGGTAGAAAAAGTAACAAAGATCGACCTGCCGGGTGATAAAATACAGTACCGTGTACTGGTCGTAAAAAGCGACCTGCAGAAAAAGAACCTGGTGTTCAATAACGAAGGCCGGTTGCTGAAAGACAATAGTACATTATAATATTTAAGTCCGGAAGTCCGAAAGACAGGAAGACCGGAAGATAAGAAGTCCGGAAGAATGCAGGCGATAAGCTGCTTTCTTCCGGACTTTGTGTTACCGCACATACAATTTTTCAGGGAAAACACAGCTGCGGACTTTCTGTCTCTCCCAGTTTTTCCGACTTTTCCCTACCTTCCGGCTTTAGAATCAAGAACAAAAACGCAGGAATTCAATGAGAAAACACATGCTTTTAATGGCCGGCCTTTTTGCTGTAACGGCAGCAGTGGCGCAGCCCGATCGCTGGCAACAACGGGTGAAGTATGCCATGGACATCAACATGGATGTTACTACCAACCGGTTTACCGGTAAGCAAAAATTGGAATACACCAATAATTCTCCTGATACCTTATCCAGGGTATTCTATCACCTCTATTGGAATGCGTTTCAGCCTAATAGTATGATGGATGCCCGCAGCCAGGCTTTAGGTCAGATAAAAGTAAATGGCCGCCCCGATTGGGATGGCCGTGTACGCGACCGCATTGCCAACCTGAAGCCGGATGAGATCGGCTACCAAAAAATACTATCCCTCAAAATGAATGGAGTGGCCCAGCAATACACTTTGCAGGAAACCATCCTGGAAGTGACCTTAAGCAAGCCCATCCTGCCTAAGTCTACTGTTACTTTCGATATGGACTTTGAAGCCCAGGTGCCTTTGCAGGTACGTCGCAGCGGAAGGGACAATCCACAAACCGGCGTTCGTTTTTCCATGAGCCAGTGGTACCCCAAATTGTGTGAGTATGATTATGAGGGCTGGCATCCTACGCCTTATGTAGCCAGGGAGTTCTACGGCGTATGGGGCGATTTTGATGTAAAGATCACCATTGATAAGAACTACCTGATCGGTGGTACCGGATACCTGCAAAATCCCAACCAGATAGGCCATGGTTATGAAGCCCCTGGTGCTAAAATAGCCAAACCAGCAGGAGATAAACTCACCTGGCATTTTGTGGCGCCCAATGTTCACGATTTTATGTGGGCAGCTGATCCTGAGTATGCACATATTTCGCGTACCGTAGTGGATGGTCCCGTGATCCATGTGATCTACAACAGGGATGAAGCCATGCTGAAAAAGCAATACGAAGCATTGACGGATGCCAACAAACGCCGCTATGAAAATGATGTTCAGAAATACATCAGCAGTTATGATGATCAGTGGAAGCGGGTGGCCGATGCAGCTGTGATCGCACTGCCTTTCATTGAAAAGAAATTCGGTCAGTATCCTTACAAGCAATACACCTTTATTCATGGCGGTGATGGAGGGATGGAATATCCCATGGCAACATTGATCGTAAGCGCCAGCCTGGGTACTGTCTTCCATGAATGGATGCATACCTGGTACCAGATGTTGCTGGGCACCAATGAATCAATGTATGCGTGGATGGATGAAGGCTTTACCAGCTATGCAGAAACACTGGTTACGGAGTACTACCAGTCAGTTACCAAAAACAAGGTTACCCAATCTGATGTAGGTACCGGCCCACGCAAAACAGTGGTAGTGGATTCCCTTACCAAAAGCAATAGCTTTATCGGGAAGGACAATCCGCACAAGAGTGCTTACCAGGGATATTTTGCCCTTGTAAAGAGTGGCCTGGAAGAACCTCTCACTACCCATGCCGATCATTTTGAAACCAATTTTGCCTATAGTATTGCTTCTTATTCAAAAGGAGAAATATTCATGGAGCAGTTGGGATACATCGTCGGTGCAGATGTGCGCGATAAAATATTACTGGAGTATTATCGCCAGTGGCGTTTCAAACATCCCAATGTAAACGACCTGCTGCGTGTGGCAGAAAAAGTGAGTAACATGAAGCTGGATTGGTACCGCGAGTATTTTGTGAATACCATCAAAACCATTGACTATGGTATTGACAGCTTGTGGGAAGAAGGTAGCAAAACAAAGATCCGTCTGAAGCGTGTGGGTAAGATGCCGATGCCGCTGGATGTGCTGCTGGTGTACAAAGATGGAACGAAGGAAATAATCAACATTCCCATGTACCTCATGTTTGGAGCCAAGAAGCAGGAAGATGCTGCGATCCCTTATTCTTCCAGGGAAGCCTGGAAATGGACGCATCCTACTTATGTGTTTGAAATAAACCACAGGCTGGGCGATCTGAAGTTGATGGAAATTGATCCATCGCAAAGGATGGCAGATGTGGAAAGATCAAATAACAAACTGGAGATACCATAACAGTCGATTGTCAGCCATGCTTAACTCATATCAAAAGGTTGCCCGTCTCAGATGGGCAACCTTTTTGTTTAGGTGCCTGAAATTTGGTAGCTTATTAAAAAAAAACTTGTCATGGCAAAGAATAAAACAACCGAAACGACTGAGAGCGTAACCGGTTTCCTGAACAAGGTGGCTGATGAAACCAAACGCAAGGATGCTTTCAGGATCGTAGAGATCATGCAGGCGCAAACAGGTTTTGAACCCAAAATGTGGGGCCCTTCCATTGTTGGTTTTGGCACTTATCATTACAAGTATGAAAGCGGGCATGAGGGTGATGCACCATTGGCAGGTTTTTCTCCCAGGAAAGATGCCCTGGTCATTTACCTTTCTACCAGCTTCGACCAACGGGAAGAGCTATTGAAGCAGCTTGGAAAACATAAGATAGGAAAATCCTGCCTGTATATTAAGAAGCTGGACGATGTGGATTTGAATGTGCTGAAGAAGATGATACTGCTTTCATTTAAGCACGCAAAAAAGCAGTATCCATCTAAGTAATAAAGAGCCAGGGCTGTGTTGGTAATTGTTCTTCATAAAAAAGCCGCCTCCCGATAAACGAAGAGACGGCTATTGATGATAAGGTGGGTTGGTTAATGTCTTTTGATCAGCCTAAGCGGAGAGACAGAAAAATTTGGATAAGGTATAATGGCTAACGTATCAGACTAGAGCGACCCGGTAGCAAAGGTAGAAGTAGGAGAGAGGTGAGACAATACCACTTTGTGGTAGTTTTTAGTCCACCAATCCGGTTATTGCCGCGAAGATGGTCAGGACTACCAACCACGCAAAGCGCGCCCATGCTGCATCCGGGGTAGTTATGTACCGCAGGAAAATATGAAACGGCCCTGGTAATCATGGCTATATTCATGACTGCCAAAGCCGTTTACTTTTTATCTGTTAACGTCCAAAGTATTTGTTGATGGCTTCTACCCGGTTGTTCACGTGCAGTTTCTCGTAAATATGGTACACGTGCTTGCGAACCGTTTCCTGGCTGATGAAGAGGCTGGCAGCTATTTCCTTGTACAACATGCCTTTAGCCAATAATTCCAGTATTTCTTTTTCGCGGTTCGACAGTACACTGAGTGCGGAAGAATCTGTCGTACCTTTTTCCAGGGGTTTATTGTGTTGGAAAGCAGTAACTACTTTACGGGCGATCTGGCTGCTCATGGGAGCACCTCCTTCCTGTAATTCCCTGATGGCTTCCAACAGTTTATGGGGAGCTGTTTTCTTCAGAATGTACCCACTGGCGCCGGCTGTCAATGCTTCAAATATCTTCTCATCATCTTCATACACCGTACACATCATAAAAAGAATCTCGGGGTACTCGGCTTTCAGGTGCCGCACACAATCAATACCACTTTCTCCTTCACCCAGGTTTATATCCATCAAAGCTATATCGGGTTTCAGCAAAGGGATCTGTTGCAAGGCTTCTTCCGCAGAACCAAAACTTCCCAATAACTGGTATCCGTCTGACATAAGGACTATTTGTTCCAATGCCGAGCGGATATCCTTATTGTCGTCAACTATGCAAATGCTAATATCCATAACACAAAGTTCAGGGTTTTGGTGAAACAGGGAATACCACTTTGTGGTAGTTTTTAATACACACCTTACTGTATAGGCGACTACCACAAGCTGTGCATAAATATACCTAAATGGGTAATTGATTGCACACCCGTTTACTAAACGATCAGCAAACCTGTTGTTTATGTATTGGGAACTAAGAGGAGGTACTTTTCTTTGAAATAGTCTTCCTGAAATATTTCATACATCTCTAAAACGGTTGGTTTGCAACCGCTTTCAGATATTTCAGCTGCCAGATCACCACCTTTCAGGCATATTAAACCGGGTTTATGGTGTGGTGTAGCAGAAGGCTTCTTCAACAAAGGCTTCGACCATTGCCAAAGATGTTGCAAGGGCGCTACAGCCCGTGATACCACGAAGTCAAACTTGCGGTTCTTGATATCTTCTATGCGGCTATGTTGGGCAGTTACATTTGTTAATCCCAATGCTTCACTTACAGCCTGTACCACTTTGATCTTTTTGCCGATGCTATCTACCAGGTGAAAGCGCACTTCCGGATAAAAGATGGCCAGGGGAATGCCGGGAAATCCACCACCGGTACCAAGGTCCACTACCTCTGTGCCCGGCGCCCATTCGAAAGCTGCCGCTATACTGAGGGAATGCAATACATGCTTTTCATACAAGCTCTCCATATCCTTGCGGGATATTACATTGATCTTGCTGTTCCAGTCTGTATATAAAGGTTCCAGTGCAGCAAACTGTTCCAGTTGTGCAGGACTAAAATCACCAAAATACTTGGTGATCAGTGCCAGTTTTTCTTGGGCTTTTTCCATAATGCCGGCGCAAAGATGCAATAATAAATGAACATCCAGATATCCAACAGCCACCACCAGGCAAAAAGATCCTTTTCGTTGAGCTTATTCATGGCCTTGTGGTAGATAATGGCCTGGGTTATACTGCGTACCAGAAAGATACCCAAACTGATACGCCAGTCGAAGAATATAGCGCTGAGGATCAGTAAGGGATAAAAAAGAAAATGGGTCAAAGAATACAGGCCCAGCAGGAAGCGATGCATCGGTTTATAGAACTTCCCGGTTGTAAAATGCCTGTTTTTCTGTCTCCACCAGTCGGCAAAGGTCTTCTTGGGGGTAGATAAGGTAATGGCATCCTGATCGATCATAATGCCTGTATTGCCCTTATTGGCCACCCGGTTGATGAACAGGTCATCATCCCCGCTTAAAACGTGGTTGATAGAAGAAAAGCCCTTGTTGGCAAAGAATAAACCTTTCTTGTACGATAGGTTGCGGCCCACACCCATATAAGGCATGCCGGCCAGCGCAAAAGAAAGGTATTGCAGAGCTGCATGGAAGGTTTCAAAGCGAACGAGCTTATTGAGCAGGCCCGGCAGCTTGTGATAGGCGCCATAGCCCAGTACCACCGCTGTTCCTTCTCCATACGCATCCTGCATTTTTTGTATCCAGTTTTCGGAAGCAGGCACACAATCAGAATCCGTGAGCAGGATGATCTCATGGTGCGCTTCCTTGATGCCGATAGACAGGGGATATTTTTTTCCCGGGATACCCTTGGCTTCCTGCTCCAGGTTCACAATGTGCAGGTTCTTGAAGGTCTTTTTGAACTCTTCCAGCAGGTAACGGGTTTCGTCCTGGCTGTTGTGGTTCACCACGATCACTTCATGGGTGGTAGGATAGGTTTGCACCAATACCCCAGGAAGATTCCTGGCAAGGTTAGCAGCCTCATCCCGGGCGCAAATAATAACACTCACAGGGTGCTGCTGTGATTGTATCTTTTCGGAAGGCCTGTACCAGGCCAGCCGTTGAAAAATGATCCAGTAATAAAGTAATTGAATTAGGGCTACGAGACAAAACACATAAAACATTACCTGCCACCAGTCAATTAATGACAAAAAGGCCATACTTACAATTTAGGGTCAAATGCAAACAAAATACAAAAATAGGTGACAGACAGGTAGAAAGCCTGATAATCATTTCACAGTTGGGGAAAACAGTCAGCCGCCAGCCTAATCCAGAGACGCTGTCAATTGCTCGCAGCTCGAAGCTCTTTTCATATCTTGCGTCCCATTATGGCTGTTTTGCAATTCGAACTCGAGGTAACCGATCAGGCTTCCAAAGCCCGGGCAGGGACGATCACCACTGATCACGGACAGATACAGACCCCTATTTTTATGCCTGTGGGCACCGCTGGAAGCGTAAAAGCAGTATCTCAACAACAATTAAAAGAGGATGTACAGGCCCAGATCATCCTGGGCAATACCTATCACCTGTACCTGCGGCCGGGCCTCGAAGTGCTGGAGCAGGCGGGTGGCCTGCACCGTTTTAATGCCTGGGACCGGCCAATACTCACCGATAGTGGTGGTTATCAGGTCTTTTCACTGGCTTCCAGCCGTAAGATAACCGAGGAAGGTGTATTGTTCCAATCGCATATTGATGGCTCCCGGCACCTGTTCACCCCCGAGAATGTGATGGACATTCAACGTACCATCGGGGCCGATATCATCATGGCTTTCGATGAATGCCCTCCATACCCGAGCGATTATGCGTATGCCAAAAAGTCCATGGAGCTTACCCACCGCTGGCTCGACCGTTGTTTTACCCGGTTCAACAATACACCCGATAAATATGGGTATACACAAAACCTGTTTCCCATTATCCAGGGCAGTACGTTTGCTGACCTGCGTAAGGCTTCCAGTGAATACATAGCTTCTAAAAATGCAGCTGGTAATGCGATCGGCGGCCTCAGCGTAGGTGAGCCGGATAATATGATGTATGAGTTTACCGAATTGTGCTGCGACCTGCTGCCCGCAAATAAACCACGTTACCTCATGGGGGTAGGCACGCCCTGGAATATCCTGGAGTGTATTGCCCTGGGCGTGGATATGTTTGATTGTGTGATGCCTACCCGAAACGGGCGCAATGCCATGCTGTTTACGACCAAAGGCGTGATCAACATCGACAACAAGAAATGGGAGAAAGACAATACCCCGCTCGACGATGGTATTGCATGTACCGTGAGCAACCTTTATTCCAAAGCCTACCTGCGCCATTTAATGAAAGCGAAGGAGATACTGGGCCTTACCATTGCCAGTGTACACAACCTGGCTTTTTACCTGTGGCTGGTAAAGGAAGCACGCAAGCATATACAGCTAGGCGATTTCCTGAGTTGGAAAAATGAGCAGGTACAGGTTTTACAACAAAGACTTTAACTCCAGAGAGTAATAAAAAAATCCCGCTTACTGCGGGATTTTTTTATTAAATAGACTATTACTTTTTCTTCTGAGAGAGTAACCATTTCAACAGATCGGGCTCCTTGAATGCATTGTCCCAGCTGTTATGACCTACCCCTGGATATTCAGTATACTTCACTTTGGCGCCGGCTGCTTTCAGGGCATTGACCATCAGCCGCGAGTTGGCTGGTAGTACGGTATTGTCTTTGTCCCCGTGAAATACCCATATCGGAAATTTCCGGGCGTATTCTTTCACCTTGGCCGGATCGCCGCCACCGCAGATGGGGAAGGCTGCCGCAAAGAAGCCGGGTTTGCGCCACAACAATTCGAAAGTGCCCATTCCGCCCATTGAGAGACCACCCACATAGATCTTTTTAGTATTCACGATCGCGGCCAGGGAATCGAGCAACTCACTTACCAATCCCAGGCTTTTCCCGATGGGTCGTTCCGAAGGGAAATACAAGCCATTGAGGGAGTCTTTTCGGTTAGGGTCGCGGTCGATCCTTGCCCAGAAATCGTTCCTGGGGCATTGAGGAAATACGACGATGGCTGGGTATTGCTGCCGGTTGGCAGGATCGGTAAACAGGCCAGACCCATGGATCAGCTGCGCTTCATTGTCATTGCCCCTTTCGC
>CBIHOV010000082.1:0-21125 GCA_966211765.1 uncultured Paraflavitalea sp. | reverse complement strand
TTGCGCGTACCACCTGTGCTATGGTGGGCATTGAGCAGTGCCGTGGTTTCATCGTGAGCAGGTCATTGCGGGCGGCTTTTGAAAAGGAGTACGCAGGTCGCATTCTCTTCGTTACTGCGGGTGCCCTGGCATGGCCAGGTATTTCCTATGTCGCATATAAAAAGGCCTCCGGGCCTTTTTATATGTTTGTTCAATCCCCCTGCAAAAAAAAAGATCCCCCGCAGCGCTTGCGCACCACGGGGGCGGTTTTCAAAGGATCGGGGGTTAAAACGGGGTTACTCCTGTTCTACGGCCGACTGGCTCACAGCACCGGCTACAGTGCCTGCTACTGCCAGGTAACCAGCTACCTTTACAACGATCGCCGGCAACACTACCGGCGTCGTTAAAAGGGCGCCACTCACAGCAGCGAGTATAAGCGACCAGTTCCGCAGCCTCGAAAAGAAAGGCGGCGTAGGACTTTGCATTCTGTCTTGGATACTCATAACTAGGATGGATTTAAAAATGAATAATTGGTTTCTTCATCATATCATTTACCACCGGGTGTATACCGCTGGCAGGATATGCCGCCGCCAGGTAAATGATAAGATCGCTGTTCATCAGAGCCCCTGTTGCAACAAGCCACCATATAATAACCGTTATGCAGGTTAGCTATGCCTGCACAACAATTAAAACTTGCTTTTTTTAGTTTTTCCTGCGCGTACAGCAGCGCGCCCCTTTCCCTTATTGGTGGCCATGATCACAGTATCAGCCTTCACCAGTTGAAGGCTCCTGCCTGCCAGGGGATAGGCCTTGCCATTGACCACCTTCAGGAACCGGATACCCACCACCACCAAAATGGGAAGTGAACTGCCTTCGGGCACCGTTGTGCTTAGCTTCGCGTGAGCTTTCTCATGAATAGCCACCGGTTCACTGGTAGCGTTCCGCACAAGAAACCGCCCTCTTCTGAAGTCTACTTCAGCAACCGCAACATCAAAAGCAATATGCGTCATATTGATGTTGCCGGGCATCACGTCCAGCGGCACAAAGGGCGCTACGGACACATGGCACGATCCCTTTTTTCGATCCACCCCTACCAGGGGCGAAACAGGCAGCAATCGCAACAAAGGATGCTGCTTGTAAAAATCGAATCCTTCCAGCAGGCTCAGATCCCCCAGTTCAATTGTACGCTTACCCAACTCATTGACCGGGTCGCTTTGAAGTACTTCCAGCAGCCGGCTGATCAGCCGGTTATTTCGGCTTGGGTCCTTGGTATCTTTTAAGAGTTGATGAAAGACCGTATGGAGCAGGCTGGAGCCTTTTCCCGCACGGCCAAATTCCCGGGCAGTTTCAGCTTTCCTTTCCGGTATAATAACGAGTGCTTCTTTTTCCTTACGCATAAATTTGTTTTTTTGATTAAATAATACGTTGTCATGACTAACGCGTTCTTGCAAACGTACTATCAACAAACATCCATTTCCAAATCCCCATGTCCCATACCTGCACAAACACGTACATATGGCCGATTTGGCCGGAATTCGCACAAACGGTCATAAGAGGTCGTAGAAATTTATAACGAGCTAACAATCATATACAGCTGCAAATAGGAATTAACAAAAAGAGCCGAAATGACCAAAAAGAACGATAACGGCCAAATCGGCCAAATGTGCAGCTTTGGTCCGGAAGCGGACATCCATATTTGGAAGCAGGTAAAATTCATCCTACGTTTGTCTCAGTACGTTATTAGTGGGCACGAATAAGAAAGTTCAGGAGCAGTTTGAAGCAGCGATAGAGTATGGATGCTGTATAGATATCCCATAGATACAGCATAGATAGTGTATGGAAATAGCGTACCAGGGCAAAATAAGCGGTTTTAGCCAAAAACAGCAGGGCAGCTGGCGCCCTTGCAATAAGGTCTCAAACCTGTTTATATAGGGTTGCTCCGCGGGCAATCAAACAATTCAATCCAAACCTTTTAAAAACTAAAACAATGGCAAAACAGATCAGCCCCCTCGTAAAATTAAGGGGCACCATCGACGATCTCAGCTTTTACAAAACCCAGGATGGGTTCCTGGCAAGAGAAAAAGGAGGCATCAGCGGTGATCGAATCAAATCCGATCCTAAGTTCATGCGTACACGCCTCAATGGCCTGGAATTTGGCATCGGCGGAAAATCCGGCAAGGCTTTTCGGAAAGCATTCTCCACCGAAATATCCAAAGCAGCCGATAACCGCGTCGTAAGCCGCATCACCAAACTAATGGTTGCCATCCTCCAAACAGATCCCGACAGCGATTTTGGACAGCGGCAGGTACAGCTCGGTGAGCTTGGCCAGCTGCTCGGTTTCAATTTCAACGACCAGGTGCCTTTCGAGCAGGTTTTTACCTTGCCCGTTACTACAACCTTCAACCGCGTTACTGGCCAGGCTTCCATAGCCTTGCCCGACACCAACCCAATGGCCGACATTGTAGTGCCGGAAGGTACCACCCATTACAATTTCTTCGCTGCGGCCGCAGCCATAGATTTTGAAACGGGATTGGCTACCACCGCAAGGCAGGCCATGCCCAATCTGCCATGGGGCAGCTTGTCTACGGTCGTGGGCACAATTCCATTGCCCCTTCCAGCCAACAGCCCTTTGCCTGTATTCATAGTGCTGGGCATTGAGTTCGTGAAGATCGTCAATGGAAAAGTATACCCTTCCAGTAAAGGACAAAGCGCCCTCCAGCTCATAGCTGTAAATATGCCTTAAGAAAGGTGTAATTACTAGCCTGGATTCTATGGCTATCCGGAACCGGGTTTCGCACCCGGTTCCTTCTCAAAAAAACAAAGTCAAAAACTAAAAGCAATAAAATGAAAAAAGAGAAAATAACCAGGGTTACAAAATATTGTATACCCGGTGTTACATTAACCCCGCATGAAGATTATTGGCAGATCAGGAAAATAGGACTTACAGCAGAACGCGTAAAAAAAGATCCCCTATTCAGCAATACAAGAAAGAGAGCAAGGGAATTTGCCGGGGCATCCAGGCTTGCGCAAAAAATAGCAGCCTTCCTCATACCAGGCACCGGTATTAAAAAAGCAGTCCCCAGGCTTACAGGAGCGCTGGTCAAAGCAATAGAACATAGTCCCCACCTTAAGCCTGGGTGCCCCCTGGATGAGCAGATCAACTGGCGGGCCCTCGAAGGGTTCGACTTTAACCACCAGGCGCTTTGGAACGATACAGCGCTACTGTCATGCCGGTTCCAAATCAGCCAGGAACGGCAGGAAATGACCATACACCTGCCCGCTTACAAACCTCCGGACTGCATACATCCGCCGCCCGGTATCACACATTACCGCGTAGCAGCGTCCATCATTAGCCTGGACAACCGGGAGCATTTGGAACACAGCGGTTGGACTCAATCATCTCTTTTTCCTTGCAAACCCATTAACCTGCCAAACTCAGTATTAATTTGTAAATTAGGCACCCTGCATCAACGCTGGCACATGGTCCTTATGCGCATACTATGGTACGGACCTTGTCCCGGTAACAGCATCTTGCACAAAAAGCAGCTACCCGGCCCTTTAACGGTCACAGCTATATATAAGTGCAACTAAAATGTTCATAACCCGTTAAAAACTTTAATGTTATTGCATGGTTAAATATTAATGATGATCGTTAAATTTACTCCCGTAAAAGTTATATACTAACCCCATGTATCCAGGTATTTAATGCTTACACATTTCCACGCTACACATCCCTTATTGGCTGGTTCCTATGTAAATAATTGTTTGGATTCTCTTTTCAAACCTGATTGGTAGTCTCAACCATTTCACGTTAGATCATAACAACACAATATTGGTGTGGCCGCAGCCTATTCCCCAGGCTCGTTTACGCCAGTAAATCTCTTGGCGTTGACTTAATTGATCACATTTTTCATGTAAAACTTATTTCATGTCCTGTCTGCAACAGGGGCAGGTGGCATGGCCATGGCCACATGCACCGCCCATACCGGCAAACCTGCCGCACAAGATCCTTATTGCCTTAATTCAAACTCGTTCACATTAAAACTGGTGTTTAAATGAAAAGAAACAGAAACTGCAGGATCATCACCTCAAAAGAAGCCCAGCAGGTACTTAAAAGGTCTATTCGCCACGCTCGTCGGATATTGGACGACGTGCGGGCCCACTTTAAAAAATTACCCTGGCAGCCAGTCACAGTAAAAGAATTCTGTGACTACCTCAATTTTAACATCGATGATGTCTTTGACATCCTCGGATGGGAATAATGTATACCTCAACCTTATGGACCACTAAAAACAAAATACATGGCATATTCTCACACCAAACATTTCTGGACCTGGTTCCAGCACAACAGTGATACCTTACTGAAGGCCCACAAAATGGACAAAAAAGAACAAGAATTTTGGTTGCGCGAAATACACACCCACCTGAGAGCGTACACCAAAAAACTAAATTTTGCAATAGTATGGGATGACAACGGCGTTTCCCGTTTCATTATTTCAGCCGATGGCAACGCCCGCTATTTCAACATGGCCGAAAAATTCGTGGCAAAAGCACCTCCCGTGCCCGGATGGCAAATATTCGGTTTACAGCCATCCAATATGGTGCCGGATCAGCTAGTGGAGCAACAGGCCCTGAAGGCAGGCATCGACCTCAATAAATGTTGGTTTACACCGCCAGCCCTCAGCACCTTCGATGGGAAAGCCATACTCACGATATATGCAGAGATCTTTGTAGATATAACATACGAAATGCAAGAGGTGATCGGGAGCATCATTGCAAATTGGCTCGGTGAAAAAACAATGGCCCTGGAAGTCTCAGATTTCCTACTCGAAAGCGTTTTCCACCGTTCAGATGATGATAAAGAGAAAGAGCTCATCCCACTCCATGAATTACCCCAGCATATAATTTGCAGGGAGACCTCAACCGTTTTTATCAACGAGCAGGGCAACCTGATCAATAGGTATCCCTAACCTCCCGCTGCTGGCCTGAAGCCAACAGTGTGCAGACCCCGTTCCATTAAGAACGGGGTTTTGTTTAACCAATTGCCCCCTTAACCCCGTGTATCATAAGACTTGTTGTGTGCATTATTCATTTTGCATTTAATTTAGGTAAATGGTCAGGCCTGATAGTAGCGCTCCGGTTTTGTTAGGATACTTACATCTATGGATTTGGGCAGACCTGGTTAGTAGCATTTTTTCGATAACATCCCCCAAAACATATAGGCTGCTACACTATCTTCATTATTCTGATTATTGAAAGATATGGAACCAATTGACCAGCGAAACACTAAAAACACATGGAAGAGCTCTTTACAGCCTGCAGGAATACCTTTGGTGATAGTATGCCTGGTCTTTTTTATCAGCTGTTCAATCCACGCTCAGGCCCGGCAGCTATATAATAAAACTGATATGATCACAAAGGTACTTGACAGCCTTTCCGTCAGGATTCTTTCAGATACTGCTAAGTATGCAAGGAAGGACCTGATCCATACTTCTTTGTTAACCGAGAACTCCAGTTCGTATTCCCCGTTATTTGTAGTGGATGACAAATACCTCTATATCCTGGATATTGTAAATGGCAGTGCAGTAGCGGAATTTGTCAACGAATTTTTAGTTGCCTCAAAAATAAGTTCGATGAGATGCTTAAAAGCTTCTGAAGGAACTATCATTTACGGAAAAAGAGCCCAAAACGGAGTTGTATACCTCAACACAAAAAAGGTAAAAGTGAATTACAGGATCGCAGGGTTGGCTACCAGGCGGAAGAACAACTTTTATCAACATGTAAAAGGAGAGTTATGGGTCAATCACTGATTAGCAGTTTTGCCCCTGCTCCTAACAGCTAACACCTAATACCCCCGCCCTGGTTCCTGTCCCTATGAACCCCGCTTCGAGTCTTATTGCTCGCAGCTCAAAGCTCGCAGCTTGTATTCAAAACCCACTCCCCCTGATCACCAACCCTTCCCCATATTGTTTTTTAATACTATCAATCGCCTGGTACAACTGTACCTGGTGCTCCGTATCCTCAAACATATTGATCTGGTCATTACCCGGAACCAGCTGCGTAAACCGTACACCCACCAGCCGCACCAGCATACGGCGTTCATAAAGCTTGTCAAACAATCCCTTCACTACTTTTTGAAGTTTATGATCTGCTGCCGTAAAAGGAATGGCTTTTTGTTTCGTCACCGTATCGAAATTGGAGTAACGCAGCTTCACCGTTACACAACCCGTGAGTTTGCCCTCTGCCCGCAACTGGAAAGCGATCTTCTCCGTCATGCGCGCCAGCTGCGTATGGAGAAAGTCAATATCAATCGTATCCTGCTGAAAAGTGTTTTCCGTAGAAATGGATTTTTGTTCATAATAAGGCACCACCGGTGTTTCATCCACCCCCTGCGCCTGCCGCCAGAGCGACTGCCCGTTTTTGCCCAGTAGGTTGGTAAGCATTTCCACCGGTATTTCACTGAGTACCTTGATCGTTTCCACACCCATCTTCAGCAGCAGGAAAGCCGTTTCCTTCCCCACACCCGGCATCTTGGCAATGCTCAGCGGCGCCAGGAATTCTTTTTCCCGCCCCAGCGCTACCGACATCTCCGCATTGGGCTTGCCCTCATTCGTAGCCACCTTGCTGATGAGTTTATTGCCTGCCAGTGCATAGGAGATCGGCAGACCACTTTCTTTCACCACCCGCTTTTTGAGATCAGCAGTAAACAGCTGACTGCCGAAATACTTGTCCATGCCAGTGAGGTCTACATAGAATTCATCAATGGAGGCTTTCTCAAACAAGGGTACCGTATCGGCAATAACATCCGTTACCAGCCGGGAGTATTTACTGTACGATTCCATATCACCCTGCCGTATGATGGCCTGCGGGCACAGGCGCCGCGCCAGTTTCATAGGCATGGCAGAATGGATACCAAACCGCCGCGCCTCATAACTGCAGGAAGCCACAATGCCTCGGTCCCCGCTGCCGCCGATCAATACAGGTTTTCCTTTCAAACGGTCGTCTTTCAAACATTCAACCGATACATAAAAAGTATCCAGGTCAAAATGGGCAATATGTCGCTGACTGGTGAGAAGCATAAGGTTTATAGGTTTGCGTAGGTACGTTGTTGATAGCCCAGTTTTTCCAGGAACAATACTTCCACACTGTAGTGCCCAAAGTCTTCCACCACCAGTCCGCGCACCCGGTAAAATCCTTTTCCTTTCAGCGGGTATCGCTGGAAAGAAGGCGGGAAATGCACCGTATCTACCCAGTCCATAAATCCATCCAGGAAAGCCCCGAATGCCATATGCGTGCCATTCGCCGTGGGCACTACTTTGTAATCAATAAAATAAAGGATCATATCCACCTGCCTGCGCAGGTGCTGCGGCAATTCGATGGCAGGCAGGCCTGTGATGGATTGCTCCTCCATCAGTTCAAAAGGATTCCGGAAAGGAAAACCCAGTATCTCCATTTCATCATACATATCATCCACCGGATGGTCCTGCAGGTCGGGCAGTTGGAATTCCATCGGCTTTTCTTTGAACAAAGGATTGGGGAGCGCAGGCGCCGGGTAACGCTTCTGTAAAAAATTGGCTTCCCACAACAACTGCTTTTTGGATTTGCCCGTAAACCGGAAAGCGCCCACCGATATAAGGATATTCAATTGCTCAGGTTTGATGCCCGTGCGTGCTATAAAGTCCTGCAGGTGCTGGTACCGTCCGTTCTGTTCCCTTTCGGCGATCAGCTGCAGGGCCATGGTCTTTTCAAGGTCTTTCAGGTGCACAAGTCCGGTATATACATTTTTACCTTCCAGCGTGGTAGTATAGTCACTGGCATTTACACAGGGCAGGTGGGGAATGCCGCCGGCTTTGCGCAGCTCAATGAAGTAAAGCTCCGTACTGTAGAAGCCGCCGAAATTATTGATCACCCCTACCATGAACTCGATGGGGAAATAGGTTTTGAGGTAGAGGTCCTGGAAACTTTCCACCGCAAAACTGGCAGAGTGCGCTTTACAAAAACTATAACCTGCAAAGGATTCCATTTGTCGCCATACTTCTGTGGTCAGTTCCTCTGTATACCCTTTTATCGAGCAGTTCAGAAAGAATTGATCTTTCATCATGGCAAACCGGTTATTGCTGCGGTATTTGCCACTCATGGCCCGCCGTAAGGTATCCGCCTGCGCCAGCGAGAGCCCGCCAAAATGGTGCGCTACTTTCATCACATCTTCCTGGAACACCATCACCCCAAAGGTCTCACCCAGTATCTCTTCCATAATGGGGTGCAGGTAGAGCGTAGACCGCGGGTTGAGGTAACGGGTAATATATTCCCGCATCATGCCACTGCTGGCTACACCGGGTCGTATAATGGAACTGGCTACTACCAATGCTTCATAGGTATCACAACGCAGTTTGCTCAGCAATTGCCGCATGGCCGGACTTTCAATATAAAAACAGCCGATCGTGTTCACCGTCTTCAACCGTTCTTTTACCAGCGGGTCTTTCTTGAATTTTTCTACCTCCTCTATCTGCAGCCGCACCCCCTGGTTCTCATACACCAGCCGCACCGTTTCTTTGATATGTCCCAATCCGCGCTGACTCAATATATCCAGCTTGTCCAGCCCTGTATCTTCTGCCACATGCATATCGATCTGTGTGGTAGGAAATCCTTTTGGTGGAAAGAAAGTGGCCGTGTACGCGTGTACCGGTTTTTCAGTGATCAGCATGCCGCCCGCATGAATGCTGATATGCTGGGGAAAATCATGGATAAAGGGACTATAGTACAATATTTTCCAAACGATCTCATCCACCACGCCCAGCGCCATCGGCGATTGCTGCAAGGCTGTTATCGCTTCAGCTGTAAGCCCATACTTCCGGCCCAGCCTGTCAATAAGGACGCTGTGGTTAACTGCTTTGCCGGTAGCTTCGTAATGGGCTACGCCCTTATGATAATCGTCCATACTGCCGGCATGCGCGCGCAGCGCATGCCAGGCTTCAAAAGCTTCACGGGTTACAAAAGGCATAGCCGATAACCCATGGATCTCCGGTTCGGGCAGACCAAATACCTTTGCCAGCTCCCGTACCACAGCGCGTTGCTGGAAAGTAACATAAGCCCCTACCAGCGCTACATATTGCTCGCCATACCGTTTGAATATATAATCAATGATCTCATCGCGGTCGAGCCAGGAGAAGTCGATATCAAAATCAGGTGGCGATGTTCTCTCCGGGTTCAGGAAACGTTCAAAATAAAGGTTGAGTTCCAGCGGGTCCACATCTGTTATTTTAAGGCAATAGGCCACAATGCTATTGGCCCCGCTGCCACGCCCTACATGGTAGAAGTTCCTGCTTTTGGCATACCGGATAATATCCCAGGTAAGGAGAAAGTAGGCCGTGAACCCCAGTTCATCGATCACCTGTAGCTCTTTCTGTACCCTTTCTACCGCTGCTTTGTTATACCCATAGCGTTGTTGCAAACCATCAATGGCCAGCTTGCGCAGCAGTTGCGAATCATCTTCTTTACAAGTAGTGAAATACATTTTATTCTTGGGGGCGGCCATATCCATCTCAAGGGTACAGCTGTCCAGCAACCGCAGGGTATTGGTAATAATACCGGGATGATCCCTGAATGCACGGAAGATGGCTTCCTGCGATAGAAAATACTCTTCCTGTCCGCACACCGCTTCCGGCAACAATTTTGATTCCACCACATTGTGGTCCATGGCCCGCAGCAGCCGGTGTACATAATAATGGTCCTGATCACGGAAGGTCACAGGCTGCCGTATTACCAGCTTATCACGGTAGGCGGCAGGAATGGGGTAGATCTTGTTGACTTCCGAAGGCTGTACGCCCATCAACTCATGCCGCAGCAAGGTCTCAATGGGTTTCGCATGCAGCGGATAAACAACAAATCCGTCTCCCTGGTTATGAAAGAAAGAAGTAATGCTGGTGGGAGCGGGAAATGGTTTTTGCTCCCGCAGGTGTGCCGAAATAAAACTATTGATCCACTCAAAGCCTTTGTTGTTCGCAGCTATTAATAGATAGAGCAGCTCATCTCCATTACGTATCTCTGCGCCTGCTATGGGTTTGATATGCGCATCGCGGCATAGTTTTACAAAAGGCCATACATCCGCCGTACTATTGATATTGGTAAGCGCCATGGCTGTGGCGCCTTTTTCAATGCCTTCTTTCACCAACGCTTCGGTTGTGAACGTGCCGTACTTTAAACTGAAATAGGATTTACAATTGAGGTACATACTGCCGCTTGATCTGTTAATATTAATCTCTTGTGTTGGTTGTCATCATCAGGCAATACAATGCCTGTAACCACATTTCGGTTACACGGCGGGTGATGCAGATGATGTTGTTCGGAAACCTTAGTACACAAACGTACTAAATAAATTAGCAATAGTATAGTCTGTACTGTTGTTGTAGAAATCGGCGTAAAGGAAAATAAAGTGCATAGAAGATAATAAAGCGGATCGCTTGAAATGCAGTACTGATAGTGGTTTTGGAGGATAGTTGTAGAAGTGTAACAAAGTTAAAAAGGATAGTTTGTAACTTTTATTGTGATGAGAAGAACCTAAGAAAGGACGATGCGTAGCAGGAAAGTGACGAAGGGTTACTAAAAAAGTGATGCAGTGTGACTTATTTAGGACGGAGTGATACACAGAAACATTCAACTTATGCGTTACTTTGTCATCCAACCTGCATGCACAAGGATAATAGATACGAGGTAATAAAGACGATGATTGAAGCCGGTAAGATAACCGAATTCTCGCAAATATTTCTGTATGCCCCAAAAAGTGTAATAGCCGCCGACCTCAGCTCCAGCCACCGCCGCTTAACGAGAGTAGGTGATCAGCTTGATAAATTAGAAATAGGAGAGATCAGTGCGATCAGCAAATTAATTGGCGTGAAGATGGAAGTTATTTATGCTATTGTAGAAAAGCAATTCCTGTCCAAAAGAACAGATGGAAATAAAAAACGAAAAAACTAATACTTACCAATAAGAATTTGCTCCATTAGCCTTTTCCTTTGTTACGCATTGCATCCTCGGGATCCATGAAAAACCAAATTCTCGATAAGGGGAGAGTTTAAGCCATCCATCTGGATGGTTTTTTCATTTTAGTGTAAGGTCGGCGCAGTGCCAAAGGCTTTTTTATAGGCAAATGAAAAATGAGAGAGGTCTTCAAAGCCCAGGTCAAGGTAGATATCTGCCGGCTTTTTTTGTTTGTCCCTGATGAGGTAATGCGCTTCCTGCAATCGCCGCTGCACCAGCCAGCGATTGGGAGTAAGCTGGAATAATTTCTGAAAATCCCTTTTAAAGGTCGACAGACTTCGGCCGGTGAGAAAAGCAAACCGGCTCAGGTCTACATTGTACCGGTAATGCTCATGCATAAAAGCTTCCAGGTCGATCTTGCCGGGTTCTGTAAAATCAAATAAGGGTTGCCCCAGTGCCGGATTGGTTTGAAGCAGGATCATTATCAGCTCCCTTACCTTGAGAGGAATGATCCTGCTGTTGAGTCCCGTATCATTTTTCAAATAAGGCGATAAGGAATCAATATAGCTGCTGAAATAATCATTGGGTGGCAGCAGCAGTAAAGGATCCTTTGTAAACCGGGTAGAGCCAGGTGTATGCACTTCCTCCCGCATACTTCTCAGCGTAGCCTGATCGATGTACACCGATATCGACTGAAACCCGTCCAGCCCAGGTCTCTTCACATATTTGGCCAGTTGGTTCCTCCGGAAGAAGCGGTAATCACCTGCTTTAAAGGAATAGGTCTTATTGCCCAGCCACATGTCCTGAGTTCCGCTAATGATATAACTGAATACATGATCCGCCACAAAAGCTTCCCCTTCAATGGGCCGGTCCGTATAACAATTCAATGCGATCCTGGGCTGTGTTGTTGTAGCTGCTGCTTTCATTCCTGGTTCATTTAACTGATAATGACTTTGGGCTGCAGGCAGGCTTCCAGTCCATAGATACCACCTTCCCGTCCGATACCCGATTGCTTGTACCCGCCAAAGGGCGCCAGCGGATCGTGCTTCAGGGTATTGATCAATACCCGGCCGGCCTGCAATTGCTTTGCCACTTCCAGGGCCCGGGCTTCGCTGGCGCTGCTTACATAGGCCAGTAATCCATAAATGGTATCGTTGGCCATGGCAATCGCTTCTTCTTCTGTACGGTAGGTCATGATGCTGAGCACCGGCCCAAATATCTCCTCGCGTGCGATCTCCATATCCGGGGTCACGTTGGCAAACACCGTGGGTTTTACATAATTACCGGTGGTAAAACCTTCGGGTTTGCCGGGGCCGCCGATCAACAATTCTGCTCCGCTGTTGATGCCCGATTGAATATAATGCTGTATCCGTTCATATTGTTGCACACTGGCCAGTGGGCCTATATCTGTGCTTTCAATGCGGGGATCTCCCACCTTGAGCTGCCCCACAATATTAACGACCAACTGCTTTACAGCGGGCAATAATTGTTCCGGTACCAGCAGGCGCGAGCCTGCAATACAAGCCTGTCCGTTGTTGTTAAAGCAGGCATTGATGGCCAGGGGGATGGCAGTGGCCAGGTCGGCATCGTCGAGAATGATATTGGGCGATTTGCCACTGAGCTCCAGCGTCAATCGTTTCATGGTTGCTGCTGCCGTGCGCGCCACCTGCCTGCCTACCTGCGTAGAACCGGTGAAGGAGATGACCGCCACATCAGGATGACTGGTCAGCACGGGGCCCAGCACATGGCCCCGGCCGTTCACGATATTGATGACGCCGGGCGGCAACCCCGCATCATGAAAGCATTCAGCGAGTACCTGCGTTTGCCGGGCGCTGAATTCACTGGGCTTGATCACCACCGTACAACCTGCAGCGATGGCTGCCGCCAGTTTCACACTGATGGATCCCGAATTGGAGTTCCAGGCCGTAAGGATAGCTGCCACACCCAGTGGTTCCATCATGACTTTGGAAGCGCCTGTTTGTTTTTCAAAGGAATAGTCCAGTAATAATTCTTTAAAGAGCAGGAATGTTTCTGCGGCCAGCCGGTTGGACCAGAGGGCCCTTTGCAGTGTGGCGCCATATTCCTCCACCGTAGCTTCTTTCAGGTCTTCCACTCTTTTGATAAGGGCATCATGCAGTTGCTGCAGCCATTGCGCCCGCTGATCTTTACTGGTTTTGGAGAATGTTTTAAAAGCTTCTTTGGCACTGGCAACCGCTGCCAGTACATCCTGCTCGTCACCCAGCATCACTTTATTGATCAATTGATGATTGGCCGGGTTGAGGAGTTCCAATACCTCCCTGCCATGTGCTGTAATGAATTGCCCGTTGATATATACCTGGTTGATGGTTCGCATAATAGACTGTTTTACGATAGACCAGTTTGAGGTGATCTTCAGGCACAAAGTTCAGGAATATAAGGCTGGGGTAGTTTGTTAGAAAGTTCAAACTTGTTTGTTCAAAAGTTCATCCTGAACTACTGTCTGGGGTCATACTCTGCCCCTTGCTTTATCATATAGGGAAGGGGAGAGGCAGGCCTCTATGTCTTAAAGTGATGATTGGGCAATTGATGACCGTTCCCTGCACAAGGAGAATATTGAGCATTGGGATAATGGGAATGCCCTGAATGGGGATACAGGGCCATGGCGGTTGCAATGAATGCCCGGCAGCAGCCTGCCGGTTCATCATTACAAAATTCAATCCTTATTTGATAAGTTCTACGTTTACGGCAACGAGGCCTTTGGGACTTCTTTCTACTTCGAAAGTCACTTTATCATGCTCTTTAATAGGGCCTGATAAATTGTTGACATGCACAAATATCCGTTCGCCGGTTTGTGTGTCATTGATGAAGCCGAATCCTTTGTGGTCATTGAAAAAAGCTACCACGCCGCTTCTGGCTTCTTCCGGAGGTCTGTCTTCCTGTTTAGGAACACTGATCTGAATTTCTTCCTGGCGGAATGTCCTCTTTTTTTGCCCGGGGTTGGGAGGTGTGGTGGTGAGGTTTCCGTTCTCATCCAGGTAAGCCATCATGTCTTCAAGGCTGCTGCCTTTGTCTTTGTTCTCTTTCCGCTCTTTCATCTTCTCTTGCTTATCCTGCGCTTTCTTAATGCGCTGTTTCTCTCTTTCTCTTTTGTTAAATGTTTCCTGCGATCTTGCCATATTATAAATTTAGTGATTCCTGTGATACAGGATTATTGTTTAAGTAGTAATTCCGAAATAAAGAGCTGATTAGTAATAAGTCCGCGGTCGCCCGCGGACTTATCTATTCCTGGTTATTACCATTTGCGTTTGTTGTAACCGCCGCCATCATTCTTGAAGGGACTGTTACCGCCACCACCGCCACCGAAACTCTTTTCGGGCTTAGGCCTGGCTTCTGATACCTTGATCTGCCTGCCTTCGATCGTCAACTGATCCAGTTGGCTGATGGCATCCTGGGCAGACTTCGTGTCTTCCATTTCCACAAAACCAAAACCTTTGGAACGGCCGGTTTCTCTGTCGTTAATAACTTTTGCAGAGCTTACTACACCATAAGGCGTAAATAAATTCTTCAATTCTTCATCCTGGATAGTAAACGCCAGGTTTGAAACATAAATGTTCATGTATAAAACTTTTTAAAATGATATCTGAGTAAGGCAAGAAGTAAGGATATAAAAATGCAGCTTAATAGCAGATTAATGACAATACTGGATGCGACGCTCAAACGATTGTTTCAAAGATAGGCTTAAATACCCATATTACCCCATTATTTCCCCTGTGAGGGGATTTGGGGATGATTTTTAACCTTTTATGTGGTATTTAGCTCCTGTTCCTGGTGCATAAGTATGCGTTTAAATGGTTACCTTACCATACCAATCAAACTCAGCGTTGCCGGTAGTGATCTTGCTGCTATTGCGATCCACCGTGTATGCGTTTATACTCCGGCAACCAGTCATTCATTTCCTGCATTACGGGCATGCTTAATTTAAAACAAATATAGTATGGTTGCAAAAGCATTTTTGTCATTGACAGAATATCCCGCCTTTAGAAGAATGATCTGGAAGCCTGTTTATGAAGGACTGGCCCGGTATTTCAAGATCAATGATTGGCATTTTATGAATTACGGCTATACCCCTGGTACCGAACAACTGGCCATATCCCTGCAACCCAAAGATGAGATCAACCGTTATCCCATTCAACTATATCATTTCCTCGCCCAAAAAACACCCATCAAAGACAAGCATGTGCTGGAAGTAGGCAGTGGCCGCGGTGGCGGCGCCAGCTACATCAGCCGTTATTTAAGTCCTGCCCGGATCACAGGCATGGACATAGCCAAAAATGCCATCCGGCTGGCCAGGCAACACCACCAGGAAAGCAACCTCGAGTTCATGCAGGGCAATGCAGAAAAGCTGCCTTTTGCAAACGATAGTTTTGATGTGGTGATCAATGTTGAAAGTTCACACGCTTATGGCTCCGTGCCCCGTTTCCTGGCAGAAGTGAAAAGAGTGCTCAGGCCAGGCGGTGTATTTTTATGTACCGACCTGCGTGGCCCCGAAGGCATGGAGAAATTGAAAGGACAGTTGGAAGGAAGTGGATTGCAATTGATGTCCGAAGAGAATATCACCATGAATGTGATAGAGGCTATCGAGAAAGAAGATCATATTAAACAGGAAAGGATCAAACAACATATCGCCGGCTGGATGCGACCCGCTTTCAACCAGTTTGCCGGCACCAAAGGCTCCCGCATTCACAAAGACCTCCAGTCAAATGCACTGATCTATTATAGTTTTGTATTACATAAGAATGGCCATATTGCCTAGGTTACCACAGTTTAGGGTATTTCTTTAAAATGTTACTGGCTTTATTTATTTTGTAGGCAAGTAATGAGAAATGCAGGTAACATTTTAAGGCAAAAGGGGATATTGTCTCTATTGTTGTTTTTTACAATAGGAGTGCATGCCCAACAGGTAAAACTACAAGTAACCGTAACCACGGCCGAAAAAGACTCCATCCCTGCTGTTACCCTTCAACTTTATTCCCTTCCGGATTCCTTGCTGCTGCAGTCATTGGTAGGCCGCCAATCCCCGGCCGTTTTTTGGGTGGCTCCTCATACGTCCTATCTGATTAAATTATCTGCTGTAGGGTTTGAGCACCTGGAAAAAAAGGTAGAGCTAACAGATCAGCCAATACAGATCAGCCTCGTATTGCAGCGTAAGCGTGCTGATTTAAAATCCGTAACGGTAGTGGGAGAGAGGAGGCTGGTGAGCCAGGAAGATGATAAAACCATCATCAATGCCGAAATGCTTGCCAATACCAGTACCAATGCGTACGAGCTATTGGAAAAAACACCGGGCGCTATTGTAGACCAGGACGGCAATATATACCTCAACAGTACCACCCCGGCTGCCGTATACATCAATGGGCGCGAAATGAAAATGAGTGCGGCCGATGTGAGCTCTTTCTTAAAAAGCCTGCCCGCCGGCAGTATCAGCAAAATTGAGATCATACGTACACCTTCTGCCATGTACGATGCCGCAGCCAGTGGAGGTATCGTTAATATCGTATTGAAAAAAGGAGTTTCTGTAGGTACAACCGGTAATATTAATGTGCGCTACGACCAGGGTATTTATGGCGCCGGTTCGGCCGGCCTAAGCCTTACGAAAGGGATGGGAAATATAAGGACCTACCTCACTTATCAATACATGCACCGCAACTATTATGAGGACATTGATGCTGACCGCCGCCTGCAGGCCGATACCGTATTGGGACAAAGTTCTGCTACGAAGTATTTTTCAGGCAACCATTACCTGGGGGCGGGATTGGATTTTGCCTGGAACAAAAAACTAAGCCTCACCTATGACCTGCGCTTTACCGGCACCCGCGATAACAACCAGGCTGTTAGCCTCAATGAGATCAGCAAGCGGGGCGACCAGCACCCTTTTATGGATAGCCGTACCGCCATCGACAACAAAGGCAGCTCAACTGTCCTTACCAATACAGTGGCTATGCGTTACAAAATAGATTCTGTGAACAGCGTATGGGCCAATGAGGTTGAATATACCAGGTTTCATAATAGCGGCACCCAATCCTATGCTACTTATTACCAGCTTCCTGCCAATGCACCTGTATCAGGATATGGCAGCCTGTTGCACAATGCTCAGGCAATTAATTTCAAATCGGATCTTTCCTTAAATATATTTTACCGTCTTACCCTGGAAACAGGACTTAAAATAAGCCGGGCTACCGACAAAAACGCAACAACCTATTTTAGTCAGCAGGGTGGTTCACCTGTTCAGCCGGATACCTTTCAAACCACCGCCTATAAATACACAGGCAATATTGCCTCGGCCTATACCCAGTTGACCAAACGCGTATATGGGTTTATACTGAAAGCAGGCCTCCGGTTTGAAAATACAGCCATTACCGGCAGTCAGTCCATACCCCGTCCTGCATTCTTTGGCATCCAGCGCAATGATCTCTTCCCGTACTTGTACATAAGGCGCCACCTGTTTACCATTTTTGGCTATCCGCTTACAGGCAATGCCATTTACCGCAAAAGCATTACCAGGCCCGATTTTGATGCCCTCAACCCCGCTCCGCGATTTATTGATCAGTATACTTATGAAACGGGCAACAGTGCGCTGAAACCCCAGCTCACTGCCAATTATGAGATCAATGCTACCTACGATGATTTTCCCGTGTTTGCCATCGGTGTAAATGATGCCAAAGATGCTTTCAGCAGGGTTACTTACAAAAATGAACAAACGGGGATCGTTTACCGGACCTATGATAATATTGGCAGCTACCGGGAATTGTATGCGCGTTTGTTTGGCGGATTGCCGGCCGGGCGTAAATATTTTATGTACGTAGGCGTGCAATGCAATTATGTGCAGTACCGGGGCGCTTACCAGCAATCTCCGCTGCAGTATAAAAGAACCAGCTGGTCTTTCTTTACCGGTCATTCACTGAAGGCCAGTTCAACGGTGAGTTTTAACCTCAACGGTTGGATGTATGTAAATGGATTCAGGTTATTCAATGAATTAAAAACAATGGGGCAGCTCAATCTGAGCGTAACTAAAAATGCCTTCAATAAAAAGGTAAACATAATTCTATCAGCTAACGATATCCTCAAAACCAATAAATCATTATTTGCCATTGATCAGGGGCCCGTGCAGGTCACAGGCGCCCGTATACAGGACAGCAGAAGGGTAGGGATTACCCTAAAATATAATTTTGGCACCGTGCGTACAGAGGAGAAAAAGCCGGCTTTCGTAGTGCCGGAAACAGCGGATGGAACAAACCATTAAAAAAGGCGCGTCCCGTCCGGAATTCCGGATGGGACGCGCGGGACTTCATAATTAAGGTATAATTAATGTTGTTGAATTAAGAAACGAATGTCAGAGTTTATCCCACTTCGCGGGACTGAGTCTGTCGAAGCCGTCTTAAGGGTGGGTCGCCCTTCGGGGGCGGCTCACCCGATCTAAAGGAGCCTGTCGAAGCCCTCCTTTACTCCTAAAATTTATACGTTATCCCCAACCGCACATTTCTTGGCGCTTCACTCTGCCAGTAAAAGGCGTTCAGCCAGTCATAATAGCTGCCGCTATACAGGTACTCATCCAGGATATTGAAAACGTTCATTGTTAACTTGATCTTTCCTTTCTCCCAGAATACACCGCCATCCAGTTTGAAATAATCCGGCAACTCCTGTTGGTTGCGGTTTTCACTCCAATCCGAAGTAGCCCTGTCCATCAGCCAGCTAAAACCGCCGGATATACCAGCGCCTTTTAAGAACCCATTGGACACTTTATAATTCAACCAGCTGTTCACCGTATGTTTGGCAAATCCCGGTACTACATCACCTGCTTTGAAACCGGTATTGGCCGCTGCTTCCGTGAATTTACCATCGGTATAAGCATAATTGGCCACCACGCTCAGTCCTTTTACAAGAATACCTCTGATATCAAATTCCACCCCTTCCGCTCTTTTCTGCCCCACCACAATGCTATAGCCGGACGTGGGTGCTTCATTAGGATCGGAGGTGAGCTCATTGTTCTTGATGATGCGGTAAATAGAAGCCGTGGTATTCCAGCGTCCGTTGAACCAATCCCGCTTAATACCAAATTCTATATTACCGCCCGTAATAGGCCTCACTTTATCGCCACTTTTGATCCTGCCTGATTGCGGTACAAATGCTTCGTCATACAACCCGTACACCGAGGTATTCCTGTCGAGCGATACACTCAGGCCAATACGGGGTGTTACACGCTTGGCTTCTTCCATGCTGCCGCCAAAAGATGATTGCTTTACAAATGTGTAGCGGCCTGCCAGGGTAAGCCTTACTGTATTGTCGAAAAATCCCAGTTCATCCGAAATGTACAGACCGGAATATTTCTGATCAATAGTACCACCAGCCAAAGTGGCCCTTGTTTTGATGTCCACGCTGCGGTCCCAAACAGGAAAACCATTCACCGGTGTTCCGTAAAAAGGATTGGCAGGGTCAAACTCAGCCCCTGCGGAATCCAATGCATGCGACTTCGACCAATCGGCAAAATATTCTTTGGTACCCATATCCAGGCCCGCGAGGATGCGATGATTGATCGCGCCTGTGGTTACATTTCCATTCACGAATACTTGCGCCAATGTCATTTCGCTTTTGGCATCCCAGATACCTACGCTCCTGATCATTTTACCATCTGCATTGACAGAGGCAGGCCACATGCTGGTGCCTTGTTGCTGGTAATTATAATAAGCTGCCTGTGCAGTCAGTTTCCAATCTTCACTCAATTGATGTTGCAGGTTGATCGTGATGCTGTGGTCGTTGATCTTCGTGGGTTCCAGGCCCGGCTGCATCAGCGTGAAATTGCGGGGCAGGCTGGCATAACCTTTAGGACTGAAAATATAAAATGACCCTACATCCGACATCCTGGCGCTTTGCAGGTTGTATTCGGCCGTTAGTTTTGTCTTCTCATCGATTTGGTAAGAGATCACCGGAGCGAATGTATACCGGTTGTTGTATTCATAGTCACGGAATGATTGCTTGTTCTGCGCAGCCAGGTTGAGGCGGTATAATAACCGGCCATCCTTGCTCAGTTTGCCATCCAGGTCGAGCGAAGCCCGGTACATATCAAAACTGCCTACTGTGAAAGATGCTTCTCCCTTCGTTTGGCCCGTAGGCTTCTTTGTCACCACATTGTACAAACCACTGGGATCGCCGTTGGCCAGCATAAAGCCGGCAGGACCTTTTACAAATTCGATATGGTCCACAATGCTCATGTCTTCTGTAAGTGGTCCCCAGAAAGAGCTCACCACATTGAAGCCATTGCGGAAAGCCTGTATCTGTGATCCACGCATATGGATATTGGCATACAGATCCCCCCAATGTTCCAGGCGCACCGCGCCGCTGATATTGCGGATCACTCCATCACTCATGCTGATCACCTGCTGATCGGCCAGGTTGGCGCTGGTGACCACCTGTATATTCTGTGGCGCTTCCAGCAGCGGTTCATTCAGGCGAAGAGAGGCCGAACCCTGCCTGGCATTATAAACACCACGGCTTGTTTTTACAATGATTTCCTGCAACTGCTGGTTTGAAACACTCATGGAAAGGTCAACCGTTACCGTTTTATTCTCTTCCACTGTAATGCTTTTGGCAGCGCTCTCATAGCCCACCAGCGAAGCTTCCAGCTCATAACTGCCCGGCTTTACGTTGCGCAGGATAAAATGTCCCTGCTCATCAGTCGATCCTGTCTTTTTGGTCCCTTTCAATTGCACAGTTACCCAGGCTGCAGGTTTATCATCATTGGTAATAATATGTCCTTTTATGGTACCTGTACCCGGCTGCTGCGCCCAGGCGGGAATGGTCCCGATCAATAACAGGCCGGCCAGTAATAAAGCAGTGAAGCGTTGCATATGCATATTCTGAATTTAGTAATGCGCGCAAGGTAGCCGTGGCAGGAAACTATCGGAATATGCAACCGGAAATTCTGTTTACGCAATTGGGAAAATGGGCGCTTAATATATTTTTAATATATTTAAATAAAAGTATAATTTAATTCCTTAATTTGTGGTAGAACCACGCCCCCAATGGTTTACGACCTTATTTATTCCTTTCCTCTCCGTCCCACTGCGACTCTCTGCCCCCAGTCCCTAAGCATGTAGTCACCAATACCATTAAAATGTGTATGGATACTTCTGTTG
>CBIHOV010000081.1:0-21502 GCA_966211765.1 uncultured Paraflavitalea sp. | reverse complement strand
TGCCGATTGCCGATTGCCGATTGCCGATTGCCGATTGCCGATTGCCGATTGCCGACTGCCGATTGTCGACTGCCGATTCGATCACAATTTGTTAAATGAACCCAATGGTAAAGCACTTTCATCTCAGCATAGCCCTCATCCTAAGTATCCTCGTCGTCAACGCCCAGGTGAAGCAGCGTTCCTTGTCACGTGTTGACCAGATGGCGGATCTTCCTGCGCCATTGCAGATCATCGATTACAAGGCACTGGCCTGGAAGTTCGACAAAACGGTATATGACTTTAAGGCGAAAGGCGCTTTCTGGCCCCTGGTATGGATGGACAGCAGCAATAAGAATTTCGCGCAACCGGTGATGGGGATGTACACTGCCATTGGTGATGTACGTCAGGGGCCGCAGCACAACAAGGGCATGTTCCATGAGGCCCTGGCCAATATGGGCGCAGTATTGGGCGCCAGCCTTACCGGTATCGACAAATCAAAACAGGGCGACCACAATTATGTGGCTATGCTGAAGAACTACTTCAACCGGGAGACGGGCTGGAACATCATGATGAACAATACCGCTCCCGAAGTGGCCCTGCTGGGTGGTGGCTATGGGCGCGACTGGTGGTATGATGTATACCCCAATGTATTGTTCTATGCTATTTATGAACAGTATCCCGATGAGCCTGGCTTTACGGAAATAGCCCGCACCATTGCTGATAAATTTTATGCGGCCGACTCCCTATTGAATGGCAACTACGATTGGTCCTTCTTCGATTATGGCGCCATGCAGCCCAGAAAGAACCAGATATGTGCCCAGCCCGATGCGGCAGCCGGTCATGCCTGGGTATTGTATGCTGCGTATAAGAAGTTTGGTGATCCCCGTTATTTGAAGGGCGCCCTCAGTGCTTTGTCGGCCCTGCAGGCGCAGCCAAAGAATCCTACTTATGAACTGCTCATGCCTTTTGGCGCTTACCTGGCCGCCCGTATCAATGCTGAGCAGGGTAAGCAATACGATACGCACAAGATGCTGGGCTGGAGTTTTGATGGCACCGCTATTTGCCGCGAAGGCTGGGGTGTACTGGTGGGCAAGTGGAATGGGTTCGATATATCCGGTATTGTAGGCAGTACCGTAGATCATGGGGGGTATGGATTCCTCATGAATACCTATGATGCCGCCTGGCCCCTGGTGCCCCTGGTGCGCTACGACAAGTCGTATGCCAATGCCATTGGTAAATGGATGCTCAATGCGGCCAATGCCGCCCGTTTCTTCTATCCCCAATACATGCCGGCTGCCCACCAAACATTGCCCGGAAAGGCAGCTGTTACCAAAGGCGTGATCGGTTATGAAGGCATCATCAAACAGTCGGGCTATGAGCAATACAAACACCTCAAAGCGCCGGTGGCGCAGGGGGATGGTCCATTGTGGGTGGCCAATGAAAATCCACAAGAGTCACAATTCAGTGTGTACGGCAGTGGGCATGTAGGCATCTTCGGTAGTATTATCCGCAATACCAATGTAAAAGGCATCCTGCAACTGGACCTGCTGGCCACAGACTTCTATCATGATAACGCCTATCCCTCTTACTTGTACTATAATCCTTACACCACAGCAAAGACGATCAGTATGCCGGTTAAAAAAGGTTCCCGCACGGATCTCTACAATACGATCACAGGCAAGTTCATCGCCCGGAATGTGGCCGGCAATGCTGCTGTTGCCATACCGGCCCGCTCGTCCGTTATTATTGTGCACACGCCAGCCGGTGGTAAGGAAACGCGCCAGGGCAGCCAACTATTGGTGGATGGGGTAGTGGTGGATTATTAGTCATCCAAGCCCTTTCCGCTGAGGATCTTTGGTATGCTTTTTTCAACCCTGGATTCCCGGGTTTTGGCTTGCTTCGCTGAAGAGAAATGAAGCAGGTAGCCTTTTTGGCGGCCGGGTGTTAATGCCTCAAAAGCTTTTTTCAAGGCAGTGCTCTTGTCTAATTTCTTTTGAAATTCTTCAGCGACCGCAAAATCTGTAGTCTTTTTTAGTTTCACTTGCAGGCCGGCTTTTTCCACTTCAATGGCCTCATAGATATAGGCTTTAAGAATGGCCTTGCGCGCTACGATCTCTTTAACATTGGTAAATCGCATCTGGCGTGCAGCCTGCACGTTCTTTGTTTGCTGGATAAGGACACCGCTGGCATCATTTAATAAGGCCCCTTTGAAAAACAACACCGCACAGTATTCTTTAAATACATGCAGCAGCACAATGTTACTGTTGTCATACGTGTAACAAGGCGTGCCCCATTTCAATTCTTCGTTCAGTCCGCAGCCAAGAACGATCGTTCTTAACTGCTCCAGTTCTTTCTGCCACTCGCCTTTGTGGAAGTAGAAATCAACTTTAGGATTCATACTGGTCTTTTAAAATGGTTATTACAAAAGTTATACCCTTAGTGAGCCACGGAAGCCCCTGGCGGCATAATAAGATTCCGCGCCATTGTGATAAAGGAAGACCTGATCGTAGCGGCGATCACAAAAAAGGGCGCCCCCGAGTTTTCTGACGGCAGCAGGGGTTTGTATCCAGCTCGAGGTCTTCAGGTCAAAGTTTCCCAGTTGCTGCAGCGCCCGGTATTCTTCTTCTGATAAAAGCGCTATACCCATATCGGCTGCCATTTCCATAGCGCTGTTTGCCGGTTTATGTTCTTTCCTCGATGCCAGTGCATCACCATCAAAACAAACACTTCTGCGGCCCTTAGGACTTTCCGCTGAACAATCATAAAAGATGTATTCGCCGGTTTTTTTATCGTAACCTACAACGTCTGGTTCACCGCCGGTGGTTTCCATATCATCGAGTATCCACAGTTTCTCTGCATTGGCTTCCAGCTTTGCCTGTACTTGGGTCCATTCAATACCTTTATGACGTTGCATGTGTTTCTCAAACCGGACCTTCAATGTTTTCAACAGTTCTTTACTTTGTTCGGCTGATAATTTATGCTTAGTGCTTTTTGTCTTGCTCATATGGCTGTTTTAGCATTACTTAAATATACATCAACCCCGGGAATCTTACCCCTCCTTTAGCGGCTAAGCGCCAGGGTTTTTCTATCCACAGGCCTGAAATACCAGGACACTATAGTCAGAACGAGCAATAATATTGGGCCAAATAGATCTTTGGCGGCATCTCCATTGGCCAGGTGAGAAAAGACGGCGCCCGACATGGCAAAGAAAAAACCGGCATAGGCCCATTCCTTCAGTAAAGGATATTTAGGAATAAGTATGGCTACTGCGCCCAATATTTTCCAAATTCCTATTATTGTCAGGAAATAGATGGGATAACCCAATTGGGTCATCATAGCTACTTCAGATTTTGCTTTCGACAACTGAACTATTGCAGTTGAGACCATGCCCAGCACCAGCCAGGCAGTAGCGATCCAATAGATGATTTTATTTCTCTTTGACATGGGTTGTTATTTTAGTTTGTTGACAATGCTTTGCAAGCGGTTATGTGCCATATTGATGCCTTGTACAAAGGGTAGCTGCAGTATCTGGTCCCTGGTGGCCACTGATCTGTATACTACATGCATATTGAGCCGGCTGCTGTCATCAGTGAGTTTTTCAAATTCCAGAAACTCAAGTTGCACGGAAAAAGGACTGCCTTCCATTTCAAAGGTCCTGGTGATCTTCTCATTAGGGATAAACTCATGGATGGTGCCACTGAATCCGTATTTGTTTCCCTTAGGATCGGTTGTTTCAAACTGGTAACTGCCGTGCCTTTTGTTTTCGAGCTTCAGTACTTTAGTGCCCATCCACTGCTCCACAATATCAGTGTCCTCATAGGCTTTAAAAAGTAACTCTACCGGTAACTCGAAATCCCGGGTGATCGTTATTTCCTGTTTGCCGTCTTCGGCATTGACCTTTGTTTTTTGTTCCATATGGTGCTATTTGGGTGATTTATATTTCTTCATGATGTTCTCTAATTTGTTGAACCGGTCATCCCACATTTTACGAAAGGGCTCGATAAAGGCGGCTACTTCTTTCATTTTTTTGGCGTTGATGAGGTAATAGATCTCCCGGCCGTTTTGCTCCTGCGTAAGCAGTTCACATTCGGTAAGTATTTGAATGTGCTTGGAGATCGTTTGCCTCGATGATTTAAAATTGTCGGCTATGGCTCCGGGAGTTAATGACCCTGCCGCCAACAAGGTGAGGATCGCCCGCCTGGTGGGGTCAGCTATTGCCTGGAAGACATCTCTTCTTGATTTCATTGTGCAGCTATTTGACTGCGAATATACGTGCAGTCATTTGACTGCGCAAATATATTTTCTAACAGAACGTACTTTCCGTGCCGTTATAGCCTCAATTTGGATCATAAGTCATTCATCTAAAGGCTATAGGGACAATTTATTCCCTATAGGAATATAAGTTCCCCTCTTTGTTAGCCCGCCACATTGTTGAAATTTTACAACAGTAAAATACAAGTTGCACCATGAAACAAACAATGGATAGAACGTTCTTACAACAGTTGGGCCTCCGCGATCTTCTGCTTATAATACTATGGGTTAGTATTATTTACATTACCTGGACCTTCATGCACGGGGCTGATCGTTTTCTGACCCTCACACCCGAAGCGCTGGGCAAATACTTCCCTTACAAATGGTTCATCATTGCGCATATCACCGCCGGTGGCGGGGCGCTGATATTGGGACCTTTACAGTTTTGGGAAAGCTTCCGGCGCAACAACTGGAAGCTGCACCGGATCGTGGGCTACTTATATTTCCTGGCCATGCTGGTCAGCGCTATTGGTGCCGTGGTGCTGGCGGCTACCACCAGCTATGCCATTAACTGGGCCTATGCTTTTTCTGCCCAGGTATGGGTGAGTGTATGGATCACCGCCAGTTTCATTGCCTTCCGCATGGCTTTGCTGCGTAAATTCAAATTACACAGGGAGTGGGCAGTTAGAAGCTATATCGTTACCCTGGCTTTTGTGGTCTCGGGTCTGGCGCTCAAATTGTCCGTAGTGCAACAGCTCGGTAGCTTTGCTGATATTTCACCTTCCTTCTTTTGGATGGGCTGGTCGGTGCCGTTGTTTATTTATGAAGTGATACGATCTTTCAGGCAGAAAGGATGATGACTTTCACGTTTCGTTTGCGGGAACCCAATCGAAGCAAAAGGATTGCTCCCGCTGCATGGCGGGACCGATTCACGATTGCCGGCTGTCCCCCTTTCCCTGAACAGGTGCAAATACGTACATTCCTGGATAATATCGCTTTAATGGCTTTGTCGTGAACCTCGTAAATTGGCGGTTTATAATTTCAAGCGCATGTTCAAACCAAACCGTCAGCTTTCCAGGCATCTTTTTTTCGTGCTCTTCAGCATCTGTATTAGTGGTTATGCTGCACAGGCAGCCTATCATGAACTGCGTTCTCCCGACGGGAACATTGTGATTAAGATCTCTTCTGGAAGCATCATCCAATGGAGTGTACTGTATAAGAACGAAACCCTTCTTTTCCCTTCTGAACTTTCTATTACAACCAGTGGGGCAAAGTTTCCCGGGCACAAAACGAAACTGCTGTACCAGTCCGCATCAGCACATAGTGATACGGTCTTCTCTATTGTACCTGTCCGGAATTCCTGGATACCCAACGTATACAAAGAACTGAAGCTGGTATTTGCCGGAGGCGTCACCCTCTGTTTCCGCGCTTACAACCAGGGAGTGGCCTATCGTTTCGAACTGGATAAAAAAGATCCTTCTGTCAAAATAGATGCAGAACAAGTAAGCTTTAATTTCGACAAGAATAACCAGGCCTGGTGGCCCGAAGAGAACAATCCGGAGTTTATTTCCCACTACGAAGCACTCTTTACCAGATCCATCCTGGATACCCTTGCCAAAGGCAAATATGCCTACCTGCCCCTTTATCAATCAACGCCAGCTGGGACAAAGCTGCTGGTCACTGAAAGCGATCTGTACGATTATCCCAACCTTTTCCTTTTCAATACAGGAGAAGGAAAGCTGGAAGGTAAATTTCCACCGGCCGTATTGAAAAGCCATATAGCTCCCCGTACCGACAGGAGAGAAGTGCTGGCTGAAAAAGCTTCCTATATTGCCGATACCAGGGGCAAAAGAACCCTGCCCTGGCGCCTCATTATGATTGCGCCGGATGATGTATCGCTCCTTTCCAATGAAATGGTCTTTCAACTGGCCACACCGGCCGATAAAGGCAATTACGACTGGATAAAGCCCGGCAAAGTTGCCTGGGATTGGTACAATGCCAACAACGTCTTTGGAGTGGACTTCGAATCGGGCATCAACAACAAGACCTACCAATATTATATTGATTTCGCTGCCCGTTTTAAACTGGACTATGTGATACTGGATGAAGGATGGTCACGTACGACCACCGATGTAAGTGCTCCCCGTAAGGAGATAGATGTACCCGCCCTGGTGAAATATGGTGCAGCTAAAGGCGTAGGTATCATCTTATGGAGCCTGTGGCGACCCATCGATGAAAACATGGATTCCATCCTCAACCGGTTTGTGGAATGGGGTGTGAAAGGGGTTAAGATCGATTTTATCCAAAGGGCCGATCAATATACTGTCAACTATTATGAGCGGGTAGCCAAAGCCTGTATGGACAGAAAGCTGCTCGTAGATTTTCACGGCGCTTACAAGCCTGTTGGTCTCAACCGGAAATATCCGAATGTGATCAATTACGAAGGGGTGAAGGGCCTGGAGAACAACAAGTGGGCAGATTACATTACACCCGAGCACAATCTTACCCTGCCTTTTACCAGGATGATGGCTGGTCCACTGGATTATACACCCGGCGCCATGCGCAATACCAACAAAAAGGATTTCCGTGTTTCTTTCAATGAACCCGTGAGCCGTGGCACCCGTGCGCACCAGGCCGCTATGTACGTAATGTATGAGGCGCCCCTCCAGATGTTGGCGGAAACGCCTTCTCTGTACCTGCAGGATACCGCTTTCACCCAATTCATTGCCCGCATACCCACCACCTGGAACCGGACTGTTCCTCTCCACGGGAAGATCGGCGCCTATGCAGCCGTGGCCAGGCAACATGGCGATAAATGGTATATAGGAGCTATGACGGATTGGGAAGGAAGGACACTGGAAACGAAATTGGATTTCCTGTCTGATGGCAACTACAGGCTGGAGATACTCGCCGATGGCGTGAATACGACAAAATATGCTACGGATTATAAAAGGGAGACCAGGCAGGTAAAGAAGGGCGATGTATTGACCATGAAAATGGCGCCCGGTGGCGGATGGACCGCTATTCTTACACCGCTTACCCCGCCGCAAAAAGCCTTCACGCTGGCCGATACCTTGCGTGGCAGTCTTACCCCCGAAAGGACCTGGTGGGATATTCAACGCTATGACCTGACGGTAAAACCTGACTACAATTCTAAAACCATCAGCGGTATCAGCGAGATCACCTATAAAGTAACCGGCTCCAACGCCCGGATGCAGATCGATATGGCCGAACCCCTGCTCATAGACAGTGTACTCCTCAACCATAAAACAGCCCTGGGTTTTTCTAAGGTAGGCAGCGTATGGTATATCCAGTCGCCCAAACAGGCGATGAACGCTGTGAACAGCGTAGCCATCTATTACCATGGCAAAGCGCATGAAGCCGTGCGGCCGCCATGGGATGGGGGATGGACCTGGACCACCGATTCGCTCGGCCGGCCCTGGATGACAGTCACCTGTCAGGGACTGGGTGCTTCCATCTGGTATCCCTGTAAAGACCACCAGAGTGATGAGCCCGACAAAGGCGCCACCCTCACCATGATCGTGCCCGATACCCTGACGGCCATCTCCATGGGGCGGCTGGAGTCGAAGAAAGCCAATGGTGATGGAACCACTTCCTGGAAATGGGCCGTGGTGAACCCCATCAGTAATTATTGTATAATACCTTATATAGGGAAGTATGTAAACTGGAGTGAAGTATTCAAAGGAGAAAAGGGCAACCTCGACGTCAACTACTGGGTATTGGATTACAATACCGATAAAGCAAAAGCCTATATGCCGAAGGAAGTGAACAATATGCTCAAGGCTTTTGAACACTGGTTTGGCCCTTATCCTTTTTACGAGGATGGCTACAAACTGGTTGAGACCTCCAATACGGGTATGGAGCACCAAAGTGCCGTGTCCTATGGCAACTGGTACAAACCCGGCTACCGGGGCAGGGATGGATCAGGCACCGGCTGGGGCATGAAATGGGATTTCATCATCATCCACGAAAGCGGGCACGAGTGGTTTGGCAACAATATCACCACCAACGACCTGGCCGATATGTGGGTACATGAAGGGTTTACCAACTACAGCGAAACCCTTTTTACCGATTATATCTTTGGAGAAGAAGCTGCCAACCAATACAACCATGGTATCCGCCGGGGCATCCGCAACGACAAGCCCATTATTCCTGCTTATAATGTCAATGCCCAGGGCAGTGGCGATATGTACCCCAAGCCGAGCAATATGCTGCACAGCATCCGCCATGGCCTTAACGACGATCAGCGCTTCCGCGAGATCACCAGGGGCCTCAACAAACAATTCTACCACCAGACGGTCACCACCCAACAGGTGGAGAACTATGTATCGGCTAAAGCTGGTTTTGATTACAGCAAGGTCTTTGATCAGTATTTGCGTACGGTACAGGTGCCTTCATTTGAATACTACTTCAGTGAAGACAAAAAGAAAGTGTTTTACCGGTATATCAACTGTGTGGCCGGCTTTAACCTCCCCCTCGTGTTGAAGAACAAGGCCACCACCATCAAAATAAAACCTACGGACCAATGGCAAAACATATCGCTGAATAATGACCAGGTTGCCTTGTTTGACAAAACCGCCATTGAGGCCATGTATTATGTTACCGTAGTTCCTGTGGTCAAATAAACTGCAACAGCTTTTCAGCTTATCTGATAGCCGAAAGCTACCTTTTAGTGCCCACCCGCTCCCGCCAGATCAGGCAGGGGTGGATGGGCTTTTTTTGTGATCAGGACAGTTAGCCAACAAAGCATACAGTACCCATGCTAGCTGTCATTATTTTGGCATTGGGCCGTGGTGATACCGGCCTTGCCAGGCGCTATCTCACAGCAGCACGAGACCTTGATGCTTTGCGTTTCAGGACGCCTGCTCAAATGAATACCGTGATAGCCCAACTGTGCAGCAAGTACTCCCATGCCCACCTTGTGGATGCCAGGGCCCTTTATGAAGCACAGGCCAAAGACCATATCATTGGTGATGATTTGGTACTGGAACATGTGCATCCGGATCTGTTGGGGTATACCTTGCTGTCGGAGGCGTTTTACCAGACCATCAAAAAAGAAAGTATTGTGACCATCCCCCCTACTCAGGAAATGTCTTTTGCGCAGCCGCTGCTGCAAATGCCCATTACTACGATGGATTCCCTTTCAGGGGCTTATAGGGTCGCTCACCTCAAGCGCAACTGGCCTTTCAGTACCGAGGTTACTCCTGTGCCCGACAGCACCCGGTTAGCTCTGAAGAGTCGAGACTGGTTTACAACATTGCTTTTAAACAAATGAACTGGGAGGATGCCACTGCTGAGTTGTATGCAACTTATATAAAAGCACATGATCTGGCCAGCTCCAAAACCACGGTAGAAGGTCTGGTGCTGGAACACCCGGCAGAAGAGACCTGGTATACCAGGTCACTTCTGCCAATATCTGTGGAGAGTTGAAGGACTATGACAATGCCCTCTTCTATTTCAGAAAGTCCTTTGCTATGGCGCCTACCGTTGATAAAGCCCGTTTTCTCTTCGTGATGAACTTTATGGTCGACAGGCCCCGGGCTGCCATGCCTTACCTCGACTATGCCATCAGCAATGGTCAGCCAGGCTTACAAACCATCAAGAACCTCGCTACCGATATCATCCGTCTTCAACAACAGGACCTTGCCAAAGACTCCACCAACCTGCCCGTACTGAACGCCATTGCTACCCGCTACCTGCAAATGGGTAATAAAGAAGGCGCTGCTAAATATGTGGAGAAAGTATTGCGACTTGATCCGGGGAATAAGGAAGCAACTTCCTTAGCAGCGCAGGTGAAGTAATAAGCAGATGGTCGTAGAATATTAAAGATTCTTGACCAACCTTTTTAAATCAGAAAAGAGGTTTTCTGCCAATTCATCACCTTCTTTGTTGACTCTGTAGGGCCCTTTATACGATGCTGCGATGAATGGGAACGTTTCATCTGGACTATTAAGACTCATTTTTGCTACTGTTTGTTCGTTCGCATACCAGGTTGCAAGATTGTATTTTTCAGCAAGTATTTGGGTCGATCCACAGTTAATCATTTCCCTGATCTCATCATCATTCATAAGTACCTTTTCCAAACCCTCACTTTTGAAATACGAGGTTAGGGAATCATGTTCCAATAATGTAGGGATTTGATCTTCAATTGGGCCATGGCTCATGAGGACATACTTTAAAGGCTCAAAGGATGACCAGGTTACGAGCAACTCGTATGCCTTGATGTAGGGCCGAGCTTTGTCGTTTTTATTTCCCAATAGTTCCTTGCGTAATGTGACTACTTCTGATAGGATTTCATTGATCTCGTTTTGCGATCTGCTAAAATTTTTACGCATCAAGTCTGCAAAAAGAAGATTGAGTTGTCGTTTAAAGTTTACTTTTGCTGAAGTTACACTGGTGAACTGTACAATCCCATTATTTACTGGCTGGCTGGTTATTTCATTAATTAAGGAGAATGTTTTTCCTGGATTGTCCATTTGTGGAAAGGCTGTTCCACTAGAAGGATTGGCATCATATACCTTCTTAAATGACATGACTTCTGCTTCTATTAAACAGATTGACGGAATTTGATTTTTGACAGCTGTTCGGTATTCATTTTGTGTAATGCTTACTCCATTCTCAGAAACAGATCCATAGCGTTTGCCGATTATTAAGATAGCAAGGTCGCATCCTGCCATTGCAACATAGCAAGAACCTTCAGCAGTAGTTGAAGGAAGGAAGCCGATTTCTCCGAATTCACTCATCACTGGCAGATGTCCCATATCTTCCACTTGCTCACGAATTCCTTCACGCAGATGCGCTAAGTCAGCTATGGTAGAACTCACAAATATCTTTAGCATGGTAATTTTTTATGAAGGCGCGAAGTTACCAAATAATATTAGATTTGGCTAAATCGAGCCCTACGGTGATTTCGCGCAACTGACAGAACATTGGTTGATGAAAAGCTGAAGTAGGTGTTATACTTAACAGTAGCAAAGGTTACGGATTGGGTGTGCTGCAGACTCGTTTTTTGACTAAGCAAACAGTCGCACCATCTCCGGATTCCCCGCTTTATCAGCCAACTGTTTTCCCAGGTCCCATACCTCGTCGACCCAAGGCTGCCAGGCTGCTGAATGCGGATTGTTCAGTTCAATAGTAGTAGTAATATTATGCGCTATAGTGTGGAAAGAATAGGAGATTCCGTCTAAAAAGAGGTCTGTACCAGCATCAAACAAGGCAAAGCCCGGTAAAGTGGCGATCTTATCCGGGATGCTGGAGGGCTGTTCAAGGTGGATGTCTGTAACAGCCGTATAACCCGATAGAAATATGCCGTGTATCAATTCTGCCGGGTTGACCTGGTCGCGGAAGGGGTATTCCTTGAATTGGATCGCAAAAAGCCCACCCCAGCCTACAAAGGACCGTGCAATGTGAACGATCCATGCATAGTCGATCCTTTTTTCATTGTCCCGCCAGCCCTTTTCATTCCTCACCACATGACCGCCACTGTGCAAGGAAGAAAGACCAAACTGCCTGACAATAGCTGCTTCTGCTGCCTGCATAAATTGAAATGCATCAAGGTCTACTGCCCTGCGGGTGTTGGCGTTGTACATGGTCGTGCTTTGACCACAAAATACGGAAAAGATAAGATCACCAACACCACGTATAAACTGTGATCAGATATATCCGTTATACCTAGGCCGTGACCTCCCAATAATTAATAATCAGTAATCAATAATTCGTCCCCAACTCCCTCGCCTGTCGGTTGAGCATACAATTTCACCTCTTCAGCTGTGGTGAGTATGGACCTATTCAACATCCATCCTATACTTGTGCATCGATAACAAACCTCCACAAGTAGTAGTATGAAAAAGATAGCATTGATTACCGGCGCAGGCCGCGGCCTGGGATGGGAACTGACCAACCAACTCACTAAGAATGGTTATTTCGTAATAATGGGTGTGCGTGATGAGGAGAAAGGATTGGCTGCCTGGGAAAGACTGCCGGAAAAAGAGGCAGCCACAGTCATGGTACTCGATATGGAAGATCCCGCCTCCTTTGCACAAGTATATACACAGCTGGAAAAAAAGAATGGTAAGCTCGACCTGCTGGTCAACAATGCAGGTGTGATGCTGGATGGCGACCTGATGAAAAATTCCACCAATACCATATCGGCGGAACTGTTGAAGAAAACCTTCGACGTAAACTTCTTCGGTATTGTGGAACTCACCAATACACTTGTGCCCTTGTTGCTGAAAAGCACTTCCGCTGCCATCGTCAATATCTCCAGCAATATGGGTTCCCTGCATTTACTGGCTACAGTACCAGCCATGCCCAAAACATTTGCCTACAATACCAGCAAAGCTGCCTTGAATGCCTATACGCTTCACCTGGCGCACCTGCTGAATGATACACCCGTCAAGGTCAATGCCGTGCACCCAGGTTGGGTGAAGACGGATATGGGAGGGGAAGCTGCACCACTGGAAGCAGCAGAAGCCGTGGCGCCCATTGTGCAGCTGATCCTGCAGGGAACCGATGCCCCCACCGGTCAGTTCCTGCACCAGGGACAAAATGTAATGTGGTAAGGATAGGATATTATGCCATCGCTGGTTTGCGCGCTTCCTGACTGATTCTTTTGGCCAGGAATAGTACAACAATGACCATCACCACCAGCAGCAGGTAACTCAAACCAAGGTTACGGCCATCCTGGGCGGGGAAGAGATTGGCAATGCTATAACTGAGGCCCGATACCATCAGGAAAGTTAGTCCGCCGGTGAGGCCGCTGGCAATCCCCGCATTTTGTGGAAACCGGGTCATGCTAAAGGTCATATAATTGTTGAACGTATAACCTGCGCCCACATGCACCATAAAGGCAAATCCTACCAGTGCATACAGGTTGTCTGCATACTGCATGCACAGCAGCATGGCCAATACGAAGAACAATTGTAAGGCGGTATTCACCGTCAGCTTCCGGAAGAAGGGATGACGGATGGTTGCTTTGCTGATAAAGCCGCCCACCATCCAGGCAAAGCCCAGTATCAGCGAACAATAACCCGTAGTAACTGCATTGAATTGCAGGTGATGTTCAATGATAAAAGGCGCCGTCATATTGCATACCATTACCATCGCATACGAAAGGCCCAGCATGGTAATGCCGAGTACAAAGGGCAGGGTCGTGAGCATGTCCTTGTAAATATTCACCACCCGTTTTATCCGGAAGGGCGTACGCTGTGGCAGCGTTTCTCCACTGAAGAAGTATTCCAGTATGCCCAGTCCCGCGCCGAGGCCGGTCAAAAAATAGAAATTAGCACGCCAACCAAAAAGGGTTTGCAGGTAACCACCTACAAAAGGGGCAATGATGGGACCGGTAGACCATATGATAGAGAACAGTCCCAGGTAACTCTTTAATTTATCTCCCGTATACAGATCTACAAAGAATGCCCGCTTGCCCGCTACTACTGCGCCTACCGTGATGCCCTGCACTACGCGCATGGCATAGATCATATAAATGCTATGAGTAGTGGCTGCCACTAAACTGACCAGCGCAAAAACAAACAGGGAAACAAGCCCTGTACGGTACCGGCCATAGCTATCCAGGATGCTGCCAATAAACAACTGGCTGATCCCATAACTCACCAGGAAAATGGTAATGGTAAATTGTACCTGTATGCCGCTCACCTGCAGGTCGGTGGCCATGCCCGGTAAGGAGGGCAGGTAAACATCGGTGGCAAAGCCCGATAAAGGCAGGAGGGCAAAGGCCAGTAAATTAGAGATACCACGATGCTTTGGATGAATGCCTGTCTGTTTTTGTTCTGTTCCGGCTACACTTGATGCTTTCATCATGCAAAATTCGCTATAGAACGGGTTTCCGTTTGTACAAAATTCAAGCAAGTTCTTATAAAAATCAAATAATTGGCGGGGACGGACAGGTCACGAAAATGTCATGATAGGAAGTTCCCCAGGATCAATGATTTTTTACAAGGCAGGCCTTTTCACTTTTATCAACTTTGAGGCATCAAAATTCAAACAAGATGTATCAAATAGTAAAAACAGGGTTAATGGCCGCGGGCATCGGCTTTCTGGCAATGGCTGCAGCAGCACAACCCCCGGCAGAACAAGCTTTGAACAATACAAAAACAGCAGTAAAGATGGAAAAGAAATTCCAGTCCATTAACGGACTTAAAATGGCGTATGTGGAAACGGGAAAAGGCGATCCGATCATTTTTTTGCATGGCAATCCCACCTCATCTTATGTATGGCGCAATATCATTCCCTGGGTAAAGGACCTTGGCCATTGCATTGCGCCCGACCTGATGGGGATGGGCGATTCGGATAAATTGCCCGACAGCAGCTCCTATACATTTGCCGAAAACCAAAAATACCTGGAAGCACTGTATGCAGCACTGAACGTTAAGAAGAACATCATCTTTGTGGTATACGACTGGGGATCTGCCCTGGCATTTGATTGGGCACGCCGTCACCCGCATGCGGTAAAAGGCATCGTGTACATGGAGTCGATTGTTCGCAACCGGCCATGGGAGGAAGTATCGCCGGTGGCACAACAACTGTTCAAAGGCATGCGCTCAGAAAAAGGGGAGGAGATGGTACTGCAGCAAAACACATTTATAGAGGTCAATCTTCCGAAGACCATTCTTCATCCTTTATCCCAGGAAGATATGGATGAATACCGCCGCCCTTTCCTGGTGCCCGGTGAAAGCCGCAGACCTATGTTGAGCTGGGCGCGTCAGTTGCCCATCAGTGGTGAACCGGCCAATATTGCGAAGATTGTCAGCGAATATGTTGATTACCTTTCGCACAGCTCCCTGCCCAAGCTCTTTATCGAAGCATCGCCCGGCGCCATGTCGGAAAAGGATAAAGGGCTTTGCAAAACCTGGCCCAACCAGGTCCATGTAACGGTGAAAGGTCACCACAATCTACAAGAGGATTCACCCAACGAAATAGGCGCTGCTATTGCAGTTTGGATCCAGGGACTGAAATAAGCAAATTGAACTCAAGCCATGATAAACTGTTTCGCCGTAAGTTTGTTGTCCCGGAAACGGGAACAACAAACTTATTATGGCGAAGCAACCTATAGTACAAATACATAAGTCAGGTTTTAGCTTTCTGAATACCTTAAAGAAGAACAACAACAGGGATTGGTTCAATGCCCACAAAACGGCCTTTCAGGCTGAACAGGACCTGGTAGCCGTCTTTGCAGAGGCCTTATTGCAGCAACTCAATACCCACGATGAAATAGAAACTCCTTCCGGAAAGAAAAGCCTCTTCCGTATTTACAGGGATACCCGCTTTTCCAATGACAAAACACCCTATAAAACCAATTGGAGCGGCTACTTCAAACGGGCCACCAAATACCGCCGGGGCGGATACTATTTTCAGCTGGCGCCGGGCAACAGTTTTCTGGCAGGCGGATTCTGGGGACCCAGTCCGGAGGACCTGAAACGGATCAGGGAAGATATCGCCTTCGATGCTACGCCACTACGAAAAATAATCAATAGCCGCACATTCAAGGATACCTTTCACACCCTGCAAGGGGAGCAGGTGAAAACAGCGCCCCAGGGTTTTACCAAAGATCATGAAGCCATAGACCTCTTGCGCTACAAACAGTTCCTGCTCATCAGGAAGTTCTCAGACAAAGAAGTCTTGGGTGAAAATTTCTTAAAAGAGGCCAACCAGACTTTTAAGAATATGCGTCCCTTCTTCGATCATATGAGTGAAATATTATCTACCGATGCCAATGGGATCGGTTAATTTATCCTGTTCATATCTTGATCGGCCTTATTTTGATGAATGGTTGCTGTGGGGCAAATTCGTTCAGCTAGTTTGAGCCCCAAAAAAAGATGAAAACCTTATTCGTAGCGTTGCTGTTGCTAGGATCTATACAACCGGTTGTTTTGCATGCCAGCCCCATAGGCAATACAAACAAAATACCAGCCCCTCCGGTGAAGTTGCCCGATGAAATGCTGCAGTTCTTCCTGGGAACCTGGACGGGTGAAGGCGAGTTTGCCAATGGCAAAAAAATAGCTGCTACCCTCCAGTTCAAACTCACGCTCGACAGCAGCTGGCTTTCCTCCGAACATACCGACCTACCACCCAATCGATTCAAAGCGATCTCCATGTGGGGCGTTGACCGGCAAACCGGTCAGTTCCTGGCTTATACCTTTGATAGTTTTAATGGCCACCGCAGCTTCGTAAGCGAAGGTTGGAAAAACAACAAACTCGTATTGACCACCCAGGAGTATTATACCGGAAGGGGATTGATGTTTCAGCATTTCATTTATGAAAAGCTCGACGATAAACGATTTAAGATGACCTACGAAGCCAGTCCTGATGGAATCACCTGGAAAATGGTTGATTACCTGGTATTCACCCGGCAGTAGAGGGGTGTGCTTACCGGCCGGCCTTGCGCCGCAGTTCATTTACTTTTTGGGCAACATACATCGGTTCCAGCGCGCGCAGGTTCTCAAAATGCTGAATGGCGGCCGTCCATTCCTTTTGTTGTTCATACAACAGCCCCAATCCATTTTGTACATTGAACCATTGCTCCGGATGATCTTTGGGCGTGTAGTATGCCAATGCCGATTCGTAGGCTGTAACGGCGTCTGCCAGCAGCGCTACATTGCCTCCGGCAGCCCGGCTGCTTTCTTCCCATAGTGCAGTACCCAGGTTGTATTGTGCGCTTGCCCATGCGGCAGGAAAACAATCTTTTGTTTGTATCGTCAGCGCTAGCCGGAAAGCGGTGGCTGCCTGTACAAGCAGCTCTCTTTCTCCCAGGCGTCGTCCCTGTTCAAACAAGGATACCCCCAGGTTATGTTGCGCCCATCCCCATTCCTCGGGTGTGGCTTTATCCGTGTATACTTCCAGGGCTTGTTTGTAAGCTATAACCGATTGCGTAAACAGTTCCGTAGCTTCCGGATCTTTCGCCTTACCGGCCTGGCATTGCAGCATATTGCCCAGGTGGTAGGCCGTCGATGCCCAGTCACGGGGATTTTTTGCTAAGGTGAAGATGCCCATTGCGGAACGGAAGGATGAAACAGCTTCTTTGATGGCGCCCAGTTTACTCAATACAACACCCAGGTTATGCTGCATCCTGGCCCAATCGAAGGAAAAGTCTTTTTGGGTATAAATCGTCAATGCTTCATTGTAAGCATCGATCGACAGCATATACAAACTGTCGGCGGAGGTGCCGGTGGTTAGGTCTCCCTGCAGGTGCCAGATGGTGCCCAGCTGGCTTTGCGTTTTGGCCCATTCCTGTGGGTATAAGGCAGTCTTATAATTGGCCAACAATGTTTTTTCAACGAGGGTAGCTGTGGTCAACAGATCATAACCTTCCTTGCTGCTCAACTGGCTGCCTGCTTCCACCAGCGTAGCTGCCAGCAAAGTGTACAGGTAATTCTTTTTCTTGAAAATGGCGGCGTAGTTTTTTTCGGTAGGGGCGGGCAGCAGGAGCAGGCTATCAGCCTTGCGATACAGGCGAATGGCTCTTTTGTAATTGCCACTGGCGATCGAACTGTTGCCTGCCAGTATATAGGCAGGGTACAAGGCTTCTGCTTCTTCAGACAAGGTATTGCCGTAGACAGACCGGGCGTCTTCCTGCTGCGCCACAGCTTGTTCAAAATAGAGCGAAGAACTATGGTATTGTTTGAGGTAAAAATGCCGGGCGCCTTGCAGCATCGCGTCGGTTTCATCCTCCTTTACGGTATTTCCATAGATCCAGGAATTCATCAATATCCGCACCTGTTCAGGACTGAGGTGATGCTCCCGGGCAAATTCCTCAAAATATTGATCGTATAAAACAAGGGGATTGACCTTTTCTACCATCGCCTCCTCAGTGGCACGCAGGGATAGCTGGCCGATAACGGTTATAAAGCTGGCATTGGTGAAGAAACGAAAAGGGCTGCCTACAGCAGTATCGGTTCCTTTGTCCGCACTGTCTACTGGCTGTACTTCCTGGGCATGCAGGTAGGTCAGGCAACTGAATCCCAATAAAAAGGCCAGGCAGGTAAAGCACTTACGCATAAGCTGTACGATTATTGAATGCAGGGTACCAACAACTTATTCATCCGGGCAATCCAGGCAACGGCGCATTGATCAAGAGGATAGGGGAAACTACTAATTTAAAGGGTAGGTAAACTACGGGAAATGATCGGGTTGGGAAGTACGATAGAATACAGGACAAAATTAGTCAAAAAAGGCAGCTCTCCAAATGGTCCAGCCGATTACTTATTCCCCTGGCGTACAACGCTGATGGGACCGGGATGGCGGCAAAAGAGAAAGGGGCCGCAGCCCCTTTCCCATATATCCAATAAATCTCATAAATCGTGGTTCAGACAGCTAATCCTTCCACCGCCATTCACCTTCCAGCACCAATGGTTCTTTCAGGTTCTGCTGCAGCAGGAATTGTTTGGTCTCTTCATCCGTCAGCTTTTTTACCGGAATGGTGGGCGCATCCCCCAGGCCGTACAGTAGCATGGTTACAAACCGCACAGTGTTTTTCATTCCTTGTTCGCTGTTGATCAAACTAAATACATCACAGTCGGCATGATAACAGCCCGCAGGTCCATTCACACCACGGCCGCCACCACCGCCACCTGTAGGCACCCCCTGCAGCATAAAGGGCTGGTGATCGCTGTGCAGGCCTGCCCGGCTGGAAAATCCATTGGTGAAAGTAGTATCGATCTTGTTGGCAATGGCGCCGATGGCCTGGAATAATTCTTTCGCTTCCGGCACGGTAGAAGAGTAACTGCGCACATCTCCTGTCATATCGAAATTCAGCATGTACCGCAGGTGGTCAATGCGTTTTTCTTTAATAGCGGCATTTACATAAGCCTTGGAACCCAGCAGACCCTGTTCCTCACCCATGAACATCACAAATTCAATGGAACGCTTAGGTTTAAGTCCCAGCTTTTGAAAGGTCCGGGCCATATCCAATACTGAAAATGAACCAATGCCATTATCGATAGCGCCGGTGGCAAGGTCCCAACTATCCAGGTGTCCGCCCACAACGATGGTTTCCTGTGGCAGACTACTTCCCTTGATCCGGGCGATCACATTCCGCGCCTTGATGGGGCCGGATACATTTGTCATCAGGATCTTGCTGTATAAAGGAGTGCTTTTTAATTGTTCTTTCAGCTTCATGCCGTCTTCCTTGCCAATACAAACCGCGGGTATGGGGATCAGCTTACCGGTTACGGATGCAGTTCCCGTCAACAAAGTGCCACCATCTACTGTGTTGATCACAATGATTCCCTTAGCGCCATATTTGATGGCTATGGCCGTCTTTTCGGAGCGGTGCAGGGAGCGTCCTGTGGTACCTGGCAATATACCGAGGTACACCAGTGCGATCTTGTCTTTGACCAGACCGGGCTTTGCTATATAATCACTATCCAGGCCATTGCCCATGTCCACCACTTCCGCAGCAAGGTTCACTTTCACCGGCGAATGTGCCAGCGATACCGACTTCACCGGCAGTAATTGAGTGGCGCTGTTGCCCACGCTCACTGCCAGGGTGCCGCGGCTCCAGCTTTCTACTTCAAAAGGCTGGTACCGTACATCTGTAAAACCGTATGATTTGAGCAGGTTGAAGGTATAATCTTCTGCTTTTTTACCATTGGCAGAGCCGGTCAGCCGGTGCCCGATGGTTTCTGTGGCATCTTTCAGCGAGCTATATGCCTTTGAATTTTGTTGTACTTCATCGTTGATCTTCCTGAACACAGGTTCCCAGTCGGGATTCTGTTGTGCTGTCAGGGATAAACTACCAAATGCCAATAAACCAGTTAGTATGAATTTGCTCATGTAAAAGGGGGATTGAGTAGGGCTGAAAATAAGGAAAAAATCAATCCGCCCGCCCTTTTCAATGATCACCGGTAAGCAAGGTATTCAATCCATTAGTTCCACCTTCCTTTATAGCATAGTGCTATGAGCATATAAGCAAGGAACAACAAGGCTGGTATAAAAATTACCAGTAGTAAGAGGTTGGCTGCTATATTATAATGCTGAGTTCTTAACCAAATACTGCCCGTCATCACCACTACCACAATACCCAGGAGCAGGAGCCAGATACCAATATTTCTGCCACTTACTGTATTGTCTCCAAGTCCCACGAAAAAGAAATAGAGAATGATCAGGGAGGCCAGCGCATCCACTCCCCACATTATCTTAAATATGACCATGGTAGATTGATTTACCGAACAAAACACTTTTGGTCAGCAATGCTGTAGGTATGGTTGACTCTTTTAATAAGAATGATCTCCTGCTTGCGCACAGGTGGGTAAGGAGGAGGGAAACTTTCTTTTCTGATGAATAAGGCAGACCAGGTGCGGTACACCACGAGGATGGATCTTCCGGCAATGGCCTCAATCCCGTTCTTAATATTCCTTACTAATTTTTCCATGAGGAGGGTAATTATTGTTGATGCCACAAATATGTACCGAAACCATTGATGTTCATAACGAATTGTAGCGAATGGCCTATATCTGCCGATGGATTGTCGAAAATAGCCTGTACATCGTAATACTTCCGCGCCATTAGCAAATCAGCAGTCCATACTTTGGAACAAAACGTTAAAGTTCACGAACCTTGCACGTTATTCTACAGTAAATGAACAGGTTACAATAACTTAATTCACCCGGTGACATATTACACGTAGCTTCGCTCTTCATTTCAGGGGGCTTTATTCTCCGTCAAGGCTGGTATGATTTTTTACTTCCCGCCATACCATTATTAACTGCACATTTTCTAAGCGCTAAAAATTTAATAGCAATGATGGCTAATAATTTAACGATTGGATTCCGGACCCAGGACCAGGAACTGGATGAATTGATCCGGATGGAGTTTGAAAAAGAAAAAATGCAGTACATCAATCAATTTACAACTGAATCTCTCATTACCATTATACTCAGCGCAACCAAAGAGTCCGTAGAAAAATTACTACGTTTTTTCAGGCGCCACCGCGAAAGCTTTAGTGTAGCTTTTGTTCGTACCGCCGATGGGCTTACTCTATCCTTGTTCGAATATGCGGATAAAGATTTGCACAGGCTGGCCGGTACCGGGCATCCTCCTGCTATTACCTGAAGTTGGAACCAATGGTAAAATACCAGGTCTTATTGTAATTCTTACACAACTTTCAATCAATTGCTGCTATGCAAAATGACATCCTCATAGAAAGGGGAGGCTAAAATAAAAAGCCCCGCATAGAAATGCGGGGCGACACTAATCAAATTCGTTAACCATTAAACCTTATCCTTTTTATTATAAC
>CBIHOV010000080.1:0-22183 GCA_966211765.1 uncultured Paraflavitalea sp. | reverse complement strand
GCATTGCCCGGCAACTGGCAACAATACGAAGCATTATACTTCACAGCCATTGATCCCTATAAGCAGGAACTGTTTACCTGGAGTTTTCCCATTGTACGGCCGGCGACTGTAGCGGCTACCCTGGTAGATACCGCGGGCAATGGCACTATTATAATTACTACTGCCGACTCTCTGTATAGAATAACAGCCAATGGCATTCAATTGGCCATTCATCAGCGTACAGGTCTGTTGACCAGCGTACACAATGCCAAAGCTGTGATCCCTTTCAATAATGGACCTGTGCTGCAGGAAGGGGTCAATAATTTCAATGGGTTTACCCATCGTATGGATGGCAAAAACCTCGTCATCACTTCTGCCTTTGACCGGAAAAGCAGTTTCAATACCCTGGAATGGACCGTCTATCCCTCCGGCTGGGTAAAGATGAAAGTGAATTATTTCCCCGAAGCCTATTTTACTACGTTCGTGGGCGTGAATTTCTCCTTTCCTGAAAATAAAATCAAGGCAGTAGAATATATGGGTGATGGCCCTTACCGGGTATGGAAGAACCGGATGAAGGGAACACAATTTGGTATCTGGCACAAAGACTACAACAATACAGAGACCGGAGAGGCCTGGGTATACCCTGAGTTCAAAGGCTACCATGCCAATATGTACTGGTGTAAGTTTATTACGGATGCACAGCCATTTACGGTGGTGACAGAAAATGAAGACTTATTTCTCCGGCTTTTTACCCCTGCCTGGAAAGAAGACCAATGGAAGAACTATATGTTGTACTTCCCTTCAGGCGATATCTCTTTTATGCAGGGTATTGCCAGTATTGGTTCCAAAACACAAAGGAATGAGACCACCGGCCCCATGGGCATGAAAAATATTTATTACGATTACGAAAAAGACAGGAGCAGGGCAAAGGAACTGGTGTTGTATTTCAATTTTAATGTAACTGAATAATGAAGAAGAAGTTGCTATATCGACTACTGACCTTTGTACTGATCTGTACAGGCGCAGGATCCCTACAGGCTCAGAAGATAACAACAGCGTTACTGCGTTGTGAAATGTTGATCGATCCTATGGGCATAGATGTTACTGCCCCAGGCCTGAGCTGGCAGATCAGTGCTGTTGAACATCGTAATGTTGTTCAAACTGCCTACCAGGTGATCGTAGCCTCCTCTCCTGAAAAGCTCGCTGTTGGTAACGGCGATATCTGGAACAGTGGTAAGGTGGCCACTGCGCAGTCTATCCATGTGCCTTATGCGGGTAAGCCATTGACGAGTGGCATGGCCTGTTACTGGAAAGTAAAGGTCTTTACCAATAAAGGAGAAACTGGTTGGAGCAAGCCAGCACAATGGACGATGGGGTTGCTGCACCCGGCTGACTGGAAGGCCAAATGGATCGGCTATGACAAAGCATCGCCTTGGGATAGCATTAGCCAATTCTCCCGGCTATCAGCCCGGTATTTCAGGAAATCCTTTCAGTCGGCTGCCCATATAAAAAGAGCTACTGTTTATATCGTCGGGCTGGGCCTCTATGAACTATACATCAATGGGCAAAAGATCGGCGACCAGGTGCTGGCGCCCAATCCTACTGATTACCGGAAAACAGTGCTCTACAATACACATGACGTTACAGCGCAAATGCAGAAAGGAGAGAATGTAGTGGCTACGGTATTGGGCAATGGACGCTTTTTCACCATGCGGCAGGAATACAAGCCTAAAAAGATCAACACTTTTGGCTATCCTAAAATGTTACTGCAATTGGTCATTGAATACAAAGACGGCACACGTAAGATCATTGTCAGTGATGAAAGCTGGAAACTGAACGTCGATGGTCCCATCAGGACCAACAATGAATACGATGGGGAGGAATACGATGCTACCAAAGAATTTACCGGATGGAACAATACTGGTTTTAAAGAGGCAGGCTGGTTGAAACCGCAATTGGTCAAAGCGCCGGAAGGGAAAGTAGTGGCACAGATGAGCAACCCGATGCGCGTGATGCAATTGCTGAAACCTGTATCCTTAAAAAAGCTGGACAATAGCAGGTATATCCTTGATATGGGCCAGAACTTTTCCGGCTGGATCCATATGAAAGTGCAGGGTAGGCGGGGTGAAAAGGTAAAGCTTCGTTTTGCTGAAAGTCTGCAGGCCAATGGGGAGCTGTATGTGGCCAACCTGCGCGATGCCAAAGTAACCGATGTATATACTTTAAAAGGAGCGGGTGTAGAATCCTGGCAACCTTCTTTTGTGTACCATGGTTTTCGTTATGTAGAGATAACTGGCTTTCCAGGCATACCAGGGGCAGATGCTTTTGAAGGCAAGCTGGTTTACGACGACCTGCTAAATGCCGGAGAGTTGACTACTTCCAATGAAACCATGAACCGTATTCACCGGAATGCCTGGTGGGGTATTGCTTCGAATTACAAAGGTATGCCGGTAGATTGCCCGCAGCGTAATGAACGGCAACCCTGGCTGGGCGATCGCGCAACAGGTGCATTGGGAGAAAGCTTCTTATTTGACAATGCAGCCTTGTATGCTAAATGGCTCAACGATATACAGCAATCGCAAACGCCCGAAGGCGCTATCCCAGATGTAGCCCCTGCCTTCTGGAATTACTACAGTGATAATGTGACCTGGCCCGGCGTGTACATCCTGGTAGCAGATATGCTGTACCGGCAATATGGTGACAAACAATCGATCATAAAACATTATCCCTCCATGAAGAAATGGATGGGTTATATGCAACAGAAATACCTGAAAGATTTTATACTCACCAAGGACAAATATGGTGACTGGTGTGTACCGCCTGAATCATTGGAACTGATCAAGTCAAAAGACAGCACGCGCACCACCAGGGGCGATCTCATTGCCACGGCTTATTATTACAAACTCTTACAGCATCTGCAGCAGTTTGCTTCACTGGCCGGGAAAGAGCGTGATATAACGGAATATGCTGCCCTGGCTGGCAGGATCAAAGAGGCATTTAACAACCGCTTCTACAATGTAAAAACAAAGTACTACGATAACAATACGGTAACTGCCAACCTGCTGCCCCTGTATTTTGGTATTGCGCCCGACAGTGCCCGGGAAGCGGTATTCAACAATATCTATAATAAGATCAAGATCGAGAACCATATGCACATCAGCACCGGTGTGATCGGTACGCAGTGGTTGATGCGCGGACTGTCGGAGTTTGGGCGTTCGGATATTGCTTACACGCTTGCTTCCAATACGAGTTATCCCAGCTGGGGTTATATGGTGGCCAATGGTGCTACCAGCATTTGGGAGTTGTGGAATGGCAACACGGCCAACCCACAGATGAATTCGCAGAACCATGTGATGTTATTGGGCGACCTGCTTACCTGGTATTATGAGCAGGTAGCGGGCATACGTTCTGATGATTCAACCGTTGCTTTTAAGAAGATCATCATGAAGCCGGAGACGATTGACAAGCTCGATTCTGTGAATGCCTGGCATAGTTCTCCTTATGGCAGGATATCCAGTAGCTGGAAGTGGAGTAATGCGCGTTCCCGGTTCAACTGGTATGTGGGTGTGCCTGCCAATTCAACTGCCCTGGTCTATATTCCTGCGGATACGATCAGTGATATTAGAGAGAGCGGCAAACCTGTTTCTCAAAGTGAGGATATACGATTCTTGTATCGTGCCGGTAAATACCAGGTATTGGAGATAGGTTCCGGTGAGTATCATTTCGAAGCAGCTGCTCCATTCAAAAAAGGTATTGTACAAGACGAGTTCATATTTGAGCGTGCCGCTTTCCCGGAAAGTCATGCTTCAACCATTGCAGAAACACCCAAAGGATTAATAGCTTCCTGGTTTGGTGGTACCAAAGAAGGCTATAAAGATGTATGCATCTGGACCAGTCGCCTGGAAAATGGAGCCTGGACAACACCCGTGAAAGTGGCAGATGGCATTATCAATGACAGCACCCGTTATCCTTGTTATAATCCGGTATTGTACCAGGTACCCAACGGAGAATTACTGCTGTTCTATAAGATTGGATCAAGAGTAGCTACCTGGAAAGGATACATGAAACGATCCAAAGACAATGGCCTCACCTGGGGCGAAAGGGAAGACCTGCCGGAAGGTTTCCTGGGACCTGTGAAGAATAAACCCATCCTCCTCGGCAATGAATTGTACTGTGCCTCCAGCACCGAAGGCAATGGCTGGAAAGTACATTTTGAAGTAACTGGTGACTGGGGAAAGACCTGGCGAAAGATAGGCCCTATCAACGATGGTAAAACCATCAACGCTATTCAGCCCAGCATACTCACCTATAAGGATGGCCGCCTGCAGGTATTGTGCAGGAGCAGGAACAGGGCGGTGGTGGAATCATGGTCTGCCGACGGCGGTAAAACCTGGTCGGCCATGGAACCGATCGCATTGCCCAATAACAATTCCGGTACCGATGCTGTGACGCTTAAAGATGGTCGCCAACTACTGGTGTACAACCATGTATTGCCACCGGGTAAGGAAGCGAAAGGCGCCCGTACACCGTTGAATGTGGCCATCTCTGAAGATGGTAAGAACTGGTCAGCCGCCCTGGTGCTGGAAGATTCGCCTATTAGCCAGTATTCCTATCCCTCCGTGATACAAACGCCCGATGGTATGGTGCACATAGTCTACACCTGGCGGCGTGAAAGAATAAAATACGTAAAGATCGATCCATCCAAACTGGAACTAAAACCTATTGTCAATGGAATATGGCCAGGCGTTAAACCAAGTCAACTTAAACCAAGTGATGATTAGGCAAGCTGCGAGCTACGAGCTTCGAGCTGCGAGCGGGGGAAGACAAGCTTCGAGCCGAAGGCATGGAGTTGTTGCAATCATGTGTGGCATCTTGTTGCTCGTGCAGTTTTCGCCATTGTTATTATCGGCGCAGGAGAAGAAGGCACAACGTTACAAGATCGCACTCATTGACCTGATGTTGTTGAAGCGTCAGAAGTTGGGTGCTTTGCAGCTCACCAAAGACCTGGGCGCCGATGGGGTGGAGGTAGATATGGGCGGCCTCGGTAAGCGTCCTACGTTTGACAACCAGCTATTGAATGATTCTGTACGACAATTGTACCTCAATACGATCAAAGAGCTGAATATTGAAATTCCTTCCCTGGCCATGACAGGCTACTATGCACAATCCTTTTGCGAAAGGGAGGAATACAAACAAAGTATTGAAGACTGCATCAGGACCATGCAGCTGATGAACGTAAAGATCGCCTTCCTGCCCCTGGGCGTACAATGCGATCTGGTTAAACGTCCCGATCTGCGCAGTAAGGTAGTGGAGCGATTAAAGGAGGCAGGTAAAATGGCCCAGGCCGCCGGCGTAGTGATTGGTATCGAGACGCCTTTATCTGCCAAAGAGCAGGTCAAGCTGCTAAAGGAGATCGGTTCACCCGCTATTAAGATCTATTTCAATGTAGCAGATGCATTGGGCGCGGGGCGGGATGTGCAGGAAGAACTCAAAATCTTGGGTCGTCAGCGCATTTGTCAGATACATTGTACCAACAAAGATGGTGTATGGTTGGAAAATGATGCGCAGGTAGATATGAAGAAGATCAAGCAAACACTTGATAAAATGAAGTGGAGTGGCTGGCTGGTAGTGGAGCGTAGCCGTGATGCCAAACAATCTTCGAATGTGAAAGCCAATTACGGAGCGAATACAAAGTACCTGAAGTCTATATTCCAGTAGAAGGTAGGTACGAGCCAATTGCCGATTGGCGATTGCCGATTCACGAGTTATGAAAGTGATCAATAAACTTATAAAATCTCTCATCATTGTACTTGCCTTCCTTCCTATGGCGGGTACTGCCCAGCTATGGGTATCGGTGAATGGCGCCGACAATAATCCGGGCACTGAAACGCAGCCTAAAGCATCGTTGCAGGCGGCCTTGCGGCAGGCCCGTGAATTGCGCCGGCTGCATGATCCTTCCATCACCAATGGTATCCATATTCTCCTGAAAGGCGGAGTGTACAACTTAAAGGAGCCGGTATTCATCAGACCGGAAGATGCCGGTACGCCCGCCAGCCCTTTGTTTATAGAAGGGGCGACTGGTGAACAACCAGTACTGAGCGGTGGTATCCTGATCAAGGGCTGGAAGAAAGTTGTTACGACTATCCCTGGTTTACCGGTTGCTGCCAAAGGAAAGCTATGGGTAGCTGATGCGCCTTTGGTGGGTGATGCGTTAGCAGACTTTCGCCAGTTGTATGTAAATGAAACGAAAGCGATACGCGCCCGCGACCGGGATGGAGACAGCATGAATCGTATCCTTTCCTGGGACCATAAAAAAGAACAGTGTTGGATACCCACACCCAAAACGCCTTCTCTGGTAAACGCAGCAGGACTGGAAATGCTCATCCACCAATGGTGGGCGATTGCTGTACTGCGCGTACAAAAAATGGAAGTGATGGGCGACAGTACCCGGCTTAGCTTTTACCAACCGGAAAGCCGGATACAAAGTGAACATCCCTGGCCCGCACCCTGGATATCCAAACAAACGGGCAACTCAGCTTTCTATCTTACCAACGCGATACAACTACTCAATGCACCCGGTGAATGGTTCCTGGACAAACAACAACGCAAGTTGTATTACTGGCCACGGACAGGAGAGGAGATGAATACGGCCCAGGTAGTAGCGCCTGTTATAGAAACCCTGTTGCGGGTAGAAGGAACAGCGGAGCATACGGTATCGAATGTGCATATCAAGGGGCTGTCGTTTCAACACAGCACCTGGCTGCGCCCTTCACAACAGGGCCATGTGCCCTTACAGGCTGGCATGTATATGCTGGATGCCTATAAGCTCAAAATACCCGGCACACCCGATAAGAAAGGACTGGAGAACCAGGCCTGGATAGGGCGTCCACCGGCTGCGGTGAGATTGACCTTTGTAAATAATACTTCATTTGATAATTGCCGTTTTGCCCGGCTGGGCGCTACCGGTATTGACTATGTAAAAGGAACCAACCTGGATAGCATTAGCGGTTGCCTGTTTACCAATATCAGTGGTACGGCTATTCAGGCGGGCACATTCTCGGATGAACCTTTTGAAACGCACCTGCCTTACAATCCTGCAGATGAAAGAGAACTATGCAGTAACCTTACCATTCAGAATAACCTGGTCAGTAATACGGCCAATGAGGATTGGGGATGCCCGGGCATTAGCGCCGGTTATGTAAGGGGCATCAATATCCAACACAATGAATTGCGTGACTTACCTTATTCCGGCATCTGTGTAGGGTGGGGATGGACAAAGACCATCAATGCCATGCGCAATAACCGCATCCACGCCAATTATATCCATCATTATGGAAAGCAGATGTATGATGTGGCGGGCATTTATACCTTGTCGGCACAACCGGGGTCACAGATCACGGCCAACCGGATAGATAGTATTTATAAAGCGCCCTATGCACATATTCCCACCCATTGGTTTTACCTGTACACGGATGAGGGCTCAGCTTATTTTACCGTTAAAGACAACTGGTGTCCGGCGGAGAAATTCCTGCAGAATGCCAATGGTCCCAACAATGAATGGCTCAATAATGGCCCACAGGTAAATGATAGCATACAGCGGGCGGCTGGTCTGCAACCGGCCTATCAATATTTGTTGAAGGAAGTACCTGCTACGCGCAGTCTGCAACCCATCAATGAAGCACCGGTAGCAGCGAAGAAAGTGATCATAGAGCTGGTGGGTGATAAGGCCGCTGCTATCAGCGCCATAAAAGTAAAAGAGCTTTTGCGGGTGCATCAACTGTCCTCTGCAACGCTTTATCAATGGAAGAACCATATAATACTGTTTGAGGCTGTTAAAGATCCCGAAGCCTTGCAGGCAACCCTGCTGGCTGCTTTACCTGGAACTACGGTGAAAGTATATGATGCCCCGTTTTATGTATTTGACCGCACCAAATGTGCCGATGCCGTCACAGCACCGGAATGGGACCATGTATTGCTAACCGCTAACCTGGTGGCCAATGCATCCTTGCAAGAGGAATACATGCAGTACCATGCCACCCAGTACCAGCAGTGGCCGGAGGTATCCAAAGGATTTTGTAATGCACAGTTCCAGCAGTTGCTGCTGTATAGGAATGGTCGTCAGCTGATGCTGGTGATCAGTATTCCCCAAGGGGCCAGCCTGGATGCCCTGAATCCAAAAACCACAGAAAACAATCCCCGGGTGAACGATTGGAATAACCTGATGTCGAAGTACCAGGAAGGTATTGAGGGAACGGAGAAGGGGGAGACCTGGGTATTCCTGAAGCCATTCCGGATGTAGAATGGAGGATTTAGAATTGTTGCCGCGATTTAAAGTCGGAGACAAATAGCAGGCAGCAATTGACGTATAAACCGAATTATTCACTATTGACCATTCACTATTCACTATGTTAAATCTCGGTATTCTCGGGTTGGGCGAAGGGCGCAGCACCATGTCGGCAGCCTTGCAAAGTACGAAATGGACATTGAAAATGATCTGTGATAGGAAGGAAGACCTGTGCCGTCAGCGCAGTAAGGAGTTTGACTTTCCTCATTATACTTTTCGTTATGAAGATATGCTCAACGATCCCGCCATTGATGTGATCGCAATTTATACACCGGATAAGTTTCACGCCGAACATATTAAAATGGCATTACTGCATGGCAAACATGTGGTGTGCACCAAACCGTTGATCGATGACCTTTCGAAGGCGGCAGAGTTGCTGGCCCTGCAACAACAAACCGGTAAGCGGGTGTTTGTAGGACAAAGTTCCCGCTTCTTTGAACCCATGAAACGCCAGCGGGCCGATTATGAAGCCGGCGCTATAGGAGAGCTGGTAACGGTGGAAGCCTATTACCATGCCGATCATCGCTGGTTCCTGGGCAAGGGCTGGTCGCTGGAGAAAGCCTTTAAATGGTTGTACGGGGGCCTTAGTCACCCGGTAGATTTTATTCGCTGGTACCTGCCGGAGATCGAGGAGGTGATGGGCTACGGTATGCTAAGTCCCAATGGAAAGGCTGGTGGCCTGCAGAACGAAGATACCATGCACTTTATCTTCAAAGCTAAGGATGGACGAATCGCCCGCGTAAGCGGGGTATACAGTGGCCCGGTACAGCCGGTAACACGCGACAGTGAGATGAGCTGTATCCTGCGAGGCACGGAAGGTTGCAGTCAGGGTGATTATATGGACCTGCGTTATGCCATTACCGATAAGACCGGCGAAGAGAAGATCATTACCTGGGAGCATAAACTGAAACATTATTTCCGTTTTGAAGGCAAGAGCCATCATGCCGGTGAATACCAGAATTACCTGGAATATTTTGCTGATTCCATTGAGCAGGGCTTTACAGCTTATCCTGATCTGCAGGAGGGCATTGGGACTATTGCAGTGCTGAAGGCCATGGAACAGTCTTTGGAGACAGGGTTGCCTGTGAAGGTGGTTGATATGTGGAAGTAAATAAAGTAACGATTGCATGAACAACATCTTAGATAAATTACAACCCATTGATTTTATCATCGTAGGGGCCTACCTGCTCATCCTGCTGGTGATTGGTTACAAAGCCAGTTTTGGGAAGCGGAAGAAGGATGAAACGCTTTTCCTGGCGGGTAATTCACTGGGTTGGGCCAGTATTGGTTTTAATATGTGGGGTACCAATGTGGGACCTTCCATGTTGCTGGCCTTTGCCAGCATTGGGTACAGCACAGGTATTGTAGCGGGCAATTTTGAGTGGTATGCTTTCATATTCCTGTTCCTGCTGTGTATGGTATTTGCGCCGAGGTACCTTGCTGCCAAAGTTTCTACCATGCCCGAATTCATGGGCAACCGGTATGGCGATTCCACCCGCACCATGCTGGCCTGGTATGCCCTGATCAAAATATTGATCTCCTGGCTCTCGCTGGGATTGTTTGCCGGTGGTTTCCTGGTGCGGCAGATATTGAATATTCCCATGTGGCAGTCGGTGATCGTGCTGGTATTGTTTGCCGGCTTGTTTGCTTTTGCCGGTGGACTGAAAGCCATTGCCAAGGTGAATGTGTTTCAGATGATCCTGCTCATCATTGTATCCCTGCTGCTGACCATCATTGGAGTACAGAAAATAGGGGGTATAGAAGCCCTCTTTCATAAAGCGCCACCGGAGTATTGGAACCTGATCCATCTTGCCAGTGATAAACAGTATCCCTGGCCTGCCATCTTATTGGGGTATCCCGTAGCGGCCGTGGCCTTCTTCTGTACCGATCAGGCCATGGTGCAATCGGTGCTCGGCGCCCGCAACCTGGAGCAGGGGCAGCTGGGGGTAAACTTTATCGGCTGGCTTAAGATATTATCCCTGCCTTTGTTCATTGTGCCCGGCATATTGTGCTTTGAATTGTTTCCCAACCTGGCCAATCCCAATGAGGCCTACATGACGATGGTCACGAATTTGTTTCCGCCCGGTTTAAATGGATTGGTGATCGTGGTGCTCATTGCCGTGCTGGTAGGCACCATTGGTTCATCACTCAATTCCCTGAGTACGGTATTCACCATGGATATATACCGCAAAAAGATCAATCCCACCGCTACCAACCAACAACTGATCCGGGTAGGGAGAATGACGGTGGCAGGTGGATGTCTCTTTGCCATTGTGATGGCCCTGGCCATTGACAATATCAAGGGATTGAACCTTTTTGATGTGTTCCAATCGGTGCTGGGCTTTATAGCCCCGCCTTTGTCGGTTGTATTCCTGCTGTCGGTTTTCTGGAAACGTACTACGCGCAAGGCGGTCAACTTTACTTTATCGGCTGGTTCTGCTTTCAGTCTGGGTGTAGGGGTGTTGTACCTATGGGTGCTCACACCTGATAAGCATCCTTTTTGGCCGCACTACCTTTTGTTGTCATTTTACATATTCGCCCTGTTGTTTATCATTGCGGTACTGATCTCCCTGCTTGACAGGAAGCCGGTTACCAATGGACATGTAGAAGGCGAATTACCGAAACCATCACGCCGGGTATGGACCTTGTGGATCCTACTGATCATCATTATGATCAGCCTGTATATATTCTTTAATGGTCATCACTAAGGTGGGCCGCCCTGCCGCGCGGCAGCGCAGCACCGCAGGGCGACTCACCTTTGGTTCGATATTAACCTTAATACACTAAGAATCGATTGCTATGAAGAAGCTGTTTGTAATACTTGTTTTGTTGACTGCCTTTTCAATGGCTGGCATTGCCCAGCAAGCCACCTGGATCTGGTATCCCGGCGATTATGAGATATGGCTGAGCAATAAAATGCAAAACCGCCGTACGGAGAAAGGTACTTTCTTTCCCCCTTTCTGGCGCATGGATGCCCATTATGTGTTGATGGACTTTCACAAGGTGTTCGACCTTACAGCACCGGAAGAGATCAGCATCTATGCGGAGGGTGACTACAATGTAAAGCTCGATTCTAAAATGCTGCCCGGTGCTCCGGCTACTATTACCCTGCCGGCGGGTAAGCATAAGATCAATATCAAGGTGTACAACCAGGATAAAGTGCCGGCCATATTCGTGAAAGGACGCACCATCGTTTCGGATGCTTCCTGGCTGGTGACTTATGAGGACAAGGAATGGATCGATGAGACCGGTAAAGTAAGTGACCAGAGTGGTACTACCTGGTTGAATGCCGGTAGCTGGAACTTCAATGACCCGCAAAAGACACCTTCTTCTTTCAGATTGAGCATCTCCCTGCAACAGCCGGTAAGCACCGAAAGAAAAGGGAATAGCCTGCTGGTTGATTTTGGCAAAGAGACCTTTGGCTTTGTTCAATTGAATGGGGTGATTGGGAACGGACCTATTACCATTTATTATGGCGAATCCAAAGAAGAGGCCTTGTCGGTCGATGGATGTGAAACGCTGGACCGGCTCCAGGTCAGACAGTCGTCCAGAAGGCCAGAGGTTGCCCCGCTCTCCAAAGCGTTCCGTTATGTGAATATCCAATTTGATCCCAATGTAGATATCCAATCCGTTTCGATGTGGTACGAATTCCTGCCGGTAGCCGAAAAGGGCGGCTTCCGTTGCTCCGATGACCAGCTCAACAAGATATACGAAGTGGCCAAATATACCCTGCACCTCAATACCCGTGAGTTCTTCATTGATGGCATCAAGCGTGACCGCTGGGTATGGAGTGGCGATGCCTACCAGAGCTACCTGATGAATTATTATCTCTATTTTGATGAAGCGGCTGTACGGAGGACGCTATTGGCGCAGCGTGGTAAAGATCCGGTGAGCAGTCACATCAATACGATCATGGACTATACTTTTTACTGGTTCCTCGGTATCTATGATTATTATACCTATACCGGTGATAAGGCCTTCCTGCAGCAATTGTACCCCCGTATGCAAAGTTTGATGGAGTATTGCCTGGGCAGGCGCAATAAAGATGGACTGATGGAAGGTCTGGCGGGCGACTGGGTATTTATCGACTGGGCCGATGGATTGAGCAAGAAAGGAGAAGTGAGCTTTGAGCAGTTGTTGCTCTGCCGCAGTCTCGAAACAATGGCCTTGTGTGCTACCATGGCCAATGATGCTGCCGGAGCCACGAAATACCAACAGCTGGCTGCTGAGCTCAAACAAAAGTTGTTTACCATCTACTGGAATGAATCGAAACAGGCATTGATGCACAGCCGGGTGAATGGGGTGCCTACGGATAATGTGACCCGCTATGCCAATATGTTTGGCATCTTCTTCAACTATTTCAATGAGCAACAAAAGCAAGGTGTGAAGCAACAGGTGTTGCTCAACAACACTATTCAGAAGATAACTACTCCTTACATGCGGTTTTATGAGTTGGAGGCCCTTTGTGCCATGGGCGAGCAACAATATGTATTGAAGGAAATGAAGGATTACTGGGGTGGTATGCTTAACCTGGGGGCTACTTCTTTCTGGGAAGAGTACAATCCCCAAAAGCAAGGAGCAGCGCATTATGCCATGTATGGCAGGCCTTTTGGCAAGAGCTTGTGCCATGCCTGGGGCGCCAGTCCGCTTTATTTACTGGGCCGTTATTACCTGGGTGTGCAGCCCACTTCACCCGGTTACAAGACCTACAGCATTACGCCTGCATTGGGTGGCCTGCAATGGATGGAAGGCAAGGTGCCGGTGCCCGGCGGGGAAGTAAGTGTGTATTGCAGCACTTCGCAGATCAAGGTGAAGGGAGCAGCTGGTGTAGGAACCCTGCGTTTCAGTAGCAAGACAAAGCCGGTGTGTAAGACGGCCAGTATCGTGGCATTGGGAAACAATCGTTATGAAGTGACTGTGCAGCCAGGTGTGGAATATAGGTTGAATTATAAGGCGGCTCCTTAATGCAGCAGCTCTGTAGAGAGGGGTGCACCTACGGCGCACAAAACCTTTTGATACGCAATTCTACAAAGCGGTAGCCTCCCGCTTGTTGCGGGACAAGCTCTAACGGGGCAATGAATACACTTCTCGAAGCGTAGGTGTATTTCTGCTCCATAGGAGCAGCAGCTTTGTAGCTAGAAATATCACGTAGTTGAATGCGGCGCCGTAGGTGACGCAGCTTTCGATGCAAGTATAAAAAGTAATCGTATGAGCAAGAAGTTCATTGTCTTTCCCGCCCTGCTGCTTTTATCCCTGGTGGGAGCGGCCCAATCTAATGGCTTGGTCAATACCAGTGCCAGCAAATACGCCAGGCTGTATGCTCCGGGCATGGGTGAAGTGCAATGGACCACAGGTTTCTGGGCCGAGCGCTTTGCCGTGTGCAGGGATTCGATGGTGCCGCATTTATGGAATACCTATATGGATGCACAAACCAGTCATGCCTTTAAGAACTTTGAAATAGCCGCCGGGCTCGATACCGGTTCTCATAAAGGACCGTCCTTTCATGATGGCGACTTCTATAAAACACTGGAAGCTGTAGCGTCCATGTATGCGATGACCAAAGATCCCAGGCTCGATACTATGATGGACAAGGCCATTGGGGTGATCGCCAAAGGACAACGAGATGACGGCTACATTTATACCAAATCAGTGATCGAACAAAAGCTTACGGGTGAGCGGAAGAACTTTGATGACCGCCTCAGCTTTGAAGCCTATAATATTGGCCACCTCATGACGGCAGCTTGCGTGCACTTCCGGGCTACCGGTAAAACCAGCTTATTGGAAGTGGCCAAAAAAGCGGGTGATTTCCTTATCGGATTTTATACCCGTGCTACGCCTGAACAGGCCAGGAATGCCATTTGTCCTTCCCATTACATGGGTATTATTGAATTGTACCGCACTACCCATGATGCGCGTTACCTGGCGCTGGCTAAAAAGCTGATTGACATACGTGGATTAACGGAGGGTACGGACGATAATTCCGACAGGACAGCCTTCCGGCAGATGAATAAAGTGGTGGGTCATGCCGTACGTGCCAATTACCTCTTTGCCGGTGTGGCGGATGTGTATGCGGAGACGGGTGATGCTACGTTGCTGCCGGCCCTGGACCGCATGTGGGACAATGTGGTGAACCATAAAATGTATGTAACGGGTGGTTGTGGTTCGCTGTATGATGGTGTATCGGTAGATGGTACTTCTTACAATCCTGATACGGTACAGAAAGTGCACCAGGCTTACGGGAAAGATTACCAGTTGCCCAACCTGAGCGCTCACAACGAGACCTGTGCCAATATCGGCAATGTATTGTGGAACTGGCGCATGTTGCAGTTAACGGGCAATGGGAAGTTTGCGGATATAGTAGAACTGGCCTTGTACAACAGTGTGCTTTCCGGCGTGAGCATGGATGGCAACAAATTCTTTTATACCAATCCGCTGGCTTCGTCGGCCGATTACCCTTATCAATTGCGGTGGATGGGAGGCAGGCAATCTTATATTGCGTTGTCCAATTGCTGCCCGCCCAATACTGTGCGTACTATGGCGGAGATAAGTAACTATGTGTATAGTCTGTCTGATTCTTTTGTGCAGGTAAATTTGTATGGGGGCAGTGCTTTGAAGACCACCCTCCGGAATGGCCGTACTATTCAGTTGAAGCAGGAAACCAATTATCCATGGGATGGCAGGGTAAAGATATCCGTAGATGGATTGCCGCCCGGCCATTTTGCTGTGCGGGTGCGGATACCCGGCTGGTGTAAGCAATTCAGTGTGAAGGCAAGTGGTTCGAAGTATTATACGATGGACAATGGCTATGCTGTTATTGAACGTAAATGGAATGGCAGTAAGGATGAGATCATATTGGATATGGACATGCCGGCTGTCTTACTGGAAACGCATCACCTGGTAGAAGAGACCCGCAACCAGGTGGCAGTGAAGCGCGGCCCGGTGGTATATTGCCTGGAATCGCCCGATCTGGCGGCTGGTGGCAAGGTGTTTGATATTGCGCTACCTGTCAACATTAAACTAAAGCCTGTGCCAATGCAGGTGGATAAAGGTAACCTGATGGCGCTGACAGGAACGGCGCAGTTGTTACAGAACAGCACCCCCGATAACTTATACCATGAGGTGAACACAAAGACAAAACCGATACCCATTAAATTGATCCCTTACTATTCCTGGTCCAACCGGGGCCTTACGGATATGACGGTATGGATGCCGGTGATAAGGTGAGTGGCAACCTGAGCTTTATCTATCGTTTAATAATCTCTCCAGCATAATACAAAACACATCTGCCTGTTTTTTCATTTGCAGTACGGGGCTTTTGCCCGTTTCCTTACTTATCTCTACACCTTCATGGTCTGGTATAAAATCGACGATCTTGCCGAGCGGGATAGTGGAGTTCTTTGTCGTGCCTGTAAAGATGATCCGCTTATTGGTAAGGTAAAGCGTACCTGTGTCGATATGTGTCAGGGTGTCTACGCTGTAGCTGCGGGATGAACTACTACCCGAACCCAGGTAAAATCCTTTGGCCACTTTGACGCGGGTTGAATAGCTGCTGCCGGTACTATGACGTACTTTTCTAAGTTCATGCCACTTTACAGCAGGGACTTCCAGGTGACAGGTCTCTGCCCGTTGTAAGGTAAGGTCAGTAGGAATAACCGGCAGGTCAAGGTTTTCCAATGCCCAGTAGAGCTTGAGTTTCGATAACTGTTCTTTCGTTTTATTGTTGAACTCCAGTGTCACATTAAGGCTATTGGAGATAGCTGCCAACTCCTGTTCTTCTGCAGGCGACAACCGTTGGTCGGCCACTATCCTGGATACATAACTTTCAACGAAGTTCGTTCTTGTCTCCGCAGATATCTTATCGGCCAGCGCCTTCGGCAAACGCAGGGTGTTCTCCAGCTGACTTAAAAATGCTTGCTCCTGAGGGCTAAGCCGCCCATCGGCAACAGCCTCCTGGAATGATTGCTTGTAGATCACCTCCCCCAGTTTTGTATGCATTTTGTCGATGGTCTTGTCATCGAGATCTAAGATCTGTTTGAGGTGATTCAACTCATCCAGCTCCTCCTTATTCAATACTTTATCGGCCAGACAATAATTGAGGTACACGGTATAAAACTCTTCCAGGTTAAGTTTGAAAGCTCTTATCAGGCTTAGCTGGTACCGGTTTTCAATCTCCTCTATATCCTTCCTGCTAAGTTGTTTGATAGGTTTGGTGGCCAATAGATTGTTCACTTCTATGACTGCATTTTCCTGGGGTACCTGCCTGAACATTTTTTGCAGGTAGCTGGTCTTTACCAGGGTTGTAGGTTGAAAGAGATTTCCGTTCATTTGTTATTCGTATTTTCTGTATTCTTCATAAACAGGTTCGTTCCAATTCTTAACACCGCCATGGTGTGAGCAGGCGCCCCTGCCCTTGGCGTCTGAAGTGCTGCCATCCCTGCACCGGGTAACATAATAAGACACGCGCTGGCGGATGGGATTGATCTTGTTGTGCAGCTCTTCTGCTCCCGGGTGACCCGACTCAACAAGGGGTTTAAGGGCAGTGACTGCTTCCTGCACCAAACCGGTTTTGCTATAACATACCGCCTGATGAAAGGATAGTTCCGCATTTGCCGGATCTTTACTGAGAAGGATGTTGACCTCGTCCAATGCAACTTTGTACTTTCCTGCTTTTATCAGGTCTGTAACTTCAATAATGTCTATTGCTTTTTGCACCTTCCCGATCGCTTCTTTCTCCGGAGGGGTACTGGCAAAGATCAAAGCGTTTTGTAATTCTTTGCTTGCTTCAACAGACTTATGCTGTTCCAATAAGGTATTGCTTTGCCTGATATAGTAGTTGATACTATCCTTTCGCTGTTGGGCCTGTGGATCATCGGCTGCTTTTTCAGTAACACTAACATTCACTGTTCCGGCCTCCAGGGCAGATGCCTGCTTCTCAAGTTCTGAATATTTGTTCATCAGGGGCATGGAAGCAATAAAAAGACCGGCCACCGTGATGATCTTTGCTGTGCGCGTGAACCTGAACCGCATGCTCCTTTCTATAAATTGCTGACCGGGTGGCAGGAGTAAAATGCCGATCAAAGCCATGAGCAGGCACAGCAAGGGGTATTGTACACAGGCACTGGCAGCCAGTAGAAAGAACAGACCAACTGACCACAACAAAAAGGCTTTTAGTGCATTGGGCTTCGATGGCTTGTACTTGCTGCCTTTAAAATAGCCGGGCAGGACTCTTGACTTTTCAGGGATCAAATTCGGAACATATCTCATAACTAAGAGCACTTTTTAATGATTGTTATCAGGTGCATATAAACGTCAATGGCAGAACCAGGTTCCTGCATTACGAATTAAATATATTGAGTGATCTCATCGCATGTATAAACAAACGCATGCGATTGGTGTAATGGATCTACACAAACGAATTGAAAGTTAGGTTGGGAAGAATCTGCCGAAGTGCAAATAAAGCGTGAAGGACTGGAAACTGTATTATTTGTACTGGTCAGGTTCAGGGTTTAACAACGGTTAAATTAGACATATAATTGTAAACTGCAAACGCTATTCATATGATTAAAGTCAAGTTTTTGGGTTTTAGGTAGAATGATGAGGCAAGTAGTGAAAGTAGGAATAGTTGATGGCGCTATAGTATGGGAAACCGTAAATATAAATAGCCACCATTTCTATCCCATGTTTTTATCTCTGTCCCATTTTTGGGCAGTTTCATCACATATGTTACCGGCTCTTTTGTTTATGGGCTAATCTTGTTGAAAATTAACACGAATGACATTGCAGGCTACTAAATTATCTCCCAACACGATGGTCGTACCAGGGAAATTGTGGTGGAGAAGGCATGAACTGGTATTCGTTACCCTTTTTGCGCTCATCCGCATAGCGCGGTACCTGTGGGATAAGTTAACCCTCACTGATCAACAAATAGAACCTGCCTATAAAATACCTTACCAGCAGCATGGCCAGGCTTTTGATTACAATAGCAATGTGCTGCTGCCGCAGGTGAATACCATCCTGCTATTGTACCTGGTGTATCTCGGCGTGAATAAGGTCATCATTCCAATATTGAAAAAGCTGTCATGGCAAGCCCCAACCCAAAAGATATTGCTCAGGTTGGTCCTTGCCGCTTTGCTGTACGGGTTATTGAGTTGGCTCCTTTCCCTGGGATTTGATACGGCTACTTATTATGCCCATCCCTGGTTTTTTAACTATGGCCCTTTCCAGTTTTTGGCATTTTTGGGGTATAATGATCATCCCCACCAAAGTTTATTGACGGGGTACGACAGGGCTTTGTCGTTGGTTGGTATTGTGATCGTGCTGGGGTGCGTGCGTGAGTTGATCATTCATTATATAGAGAGGCCGGGTAACAAGAGGGCCTATCGGATATTGGTGTTCAATCAGCTCACACTGGCGGCGGTAGTGTATTTTACCGCTATAGCTGTTATACTCGTGTTCAATATCTTTTCAGGCGCTGCTTTCCGGATCATTTCTATAGGCTTTATTCCGTCTACTTTCCTGGTGTTTATGGTGAATACCTATTGGCTGTTCCCGGCCAATGAAGGTAAGCCCTTATTCAACAGAAGGGCTATTGGATACCTGTTGTTGCTTACTTTCCTGTGTACCTTCCCCTTTTTTACATTCGACGGATTGGAGCTTCCTTCCAAGCTGTTTATTTTTACTAAGGTCTGCTGGGGCATGCAATTATTGATCACCACACCCATTGCCTGGTTGATCTACCAGCAACGGAAAGACAGGATATTGCAATTGAGAGGAGCGGAAGAAGCGTTGCAAAGATCCCGGGCCGACCTGCAGTTCCTGCGCTCGCAGATCAACCCGCATTTTTTATTCAATGCCCTGAACACTTTATACGGAACGGCCTTGCGTGAAAAAGCGCCCGATTCGGCAGCAGGTATACAAATGCTGGGCGATATGATGCGTTTTATGCTGCATGAGAACCACCGGGAGTTTATATCCATGAACAAGGAAGTGGAATACCTGCAAAACTATATTTCCCTGCAAAAGTTACGCACTCCTGCTTCTCCCGACATGGTCATTGAGGACCATATTGATGAACGAGGTTGTAACCACCGTATCGCACCCATGATATTGATCCCCTTTGTGGAAAATGCTTTTAAACATGGGGTCAGTCTCCGGGAAAAGTCGTGGATCAGCATCACCCTCACCTGTGAAGAAAAGCAGATCCGGTTTGAAGTGCGCAACAGCATTCATCCCCTTGCACAGCATGATCCGGAAAAGGAACATTCCGGCATAGGATTAAAAAATGTACTGGAAAGACTAAACCTGGTGTACCCCGGTAAGCACAAAATAGACATCCATACTATCGAACAGGAATACATTGTTCAGTTATCCATTCAACCCTGATCTTTTAAAACACACTATATGAAGAAAATAATTGCCATGGTATATGCCATTGGTCTGGCTCACTATGCCTGTACGCAAGACAGTACTGCGCAAAAGTTAGATGAACTAATGCAGGCCTATTCCAACCAGGGTAAATTCAGCGGGTCAGTACTGGTGGCCAGGCAAGGAAAAATTTTGCTGAACAAAGGATATGGTTACAGGAATTACAAGGATCAGCTTGTCAACGATCCCCATACGGTTTTTCAGATAGCTTCTGTTACCAAGCAGTTCACCTCTACCGTTGTATTAAAGCTGGTGGAGTTGAAGAAATTGTCATTGACTGATAAGCTCAGCCAGTTTTATCCCGGCTACCCACATGGGGATAACATTACCATTAAACATTTATTAACCCATACCTCGGGCATCTGGGATTATACCCGCAATGGCGATCTCATGCACACGCAAACCCTGCGGTCGGTGAGCAAGGAGGAGATGATGGGCTACTTTAAAGACCAGCCATTGGATTTTGCTCCCGGTACGGGCTGGAGCTACAGCAATGCAGGATATTTTTTGCTGGGCTGCATTGTTGAGCAGGTGACGGGTATGTCATTTGAGAAAGCTGTGCGAAAGTACATTTTTGATCCGCTGAAGATGCAGCACAGCGGTTTTGATTTTATACACCTCAGCAGTATGGATAAGGCGGTAGGATACAAGATCGATTCTACAGGCAAAAGGTCTTCACCCGCTGCCATTGTTGATTCGACCGTGCCTTTCTCGGCAGGGTCTATTTATTCCACGGTAGAAGACCTGTACCTATGGCACCAGGCTTTACAACAATATAAGATCGTAGGGTCTGCGCTGATGCAAAAGGCTTACACGCCAGTTAAAAATAATTACGGCTATGGCTGGATCATCGATTCTTTGTACGGTAAGCGGATGGTATCGCACAGTGGGGGTATCTTTGGTTTCAGGAGCGATCTGGCGCGGGTGCCGGAAGATGATGTATGTGTTATCTTGCTGAGCAATTCAGAGATACCGGGGTTGGGGAATATTACCCGGCGGATGCTGGCAGCATTGTATGGCAAACCTTATGCAATACCGGTGCAACTGGAGGCTGTGCCAGTGAAGGAAGAAGTGCTGAAAAGGTATACCGGCACGTATAAGATCGAGGCGAATGGTGTGCTGATAGATGTGGTGCTCGAAAGCGGAAGGCTGATGGCCCGGCCACACAATGGACCACCTTCAGAACTGCTGCCATTGGATGAAACGCATTTTTTTCTGAGCAATGAACATGAGTTCAAGATATATTTTGAAATGAATGAGAAGGGGCAGGTGCTGCGGATGATGATCAATCCCAACGGAACACCCAAACCTGCCAACAAAATCAAATAACAACCAGGGCGCCTATGCTGACAGCGATCGTTATAGATGATGAGCCCATTGCGGTGGAAGTGGTGAAGAACCTGGCTGAAAAGATACCTTTCATCAACCTGGTGCGCGGGTTTACCAGTGCATTTGAGGCCATGGATTATTTGCGTAAAGAAAAAGTAGACCTGCTGTTCCTGGATATAAAAATGCCCGATATCTCGGGCATTGATTTCCTGCAGGCCATTCCCGATCCGCCAATGGTGATCTTTACCACGGCCTATAGTGAACATGCGGTGCAGAGCTTTGAACTGGATGCCATTGATTATCTGTTGAAGCCTTTCTCCCAGGCGCGGTTCCTGAAAGCCTGCAACAAAGCCAGTCAGCAATGGGAGCTGAGGCGGAATAAGGAACAGGCTGCACCGGTTTCAGCAGCTGTGTTCATCAAGAGCGGCTATGAACAAATACGGGTGGAACTGCATGATATTTTGTATGTGGAAAGCAGTGGCAACTACATGCAGTTTGTACTGGTGCAACAAAAGATATTATCCCGCCTTACCATGGCCGAAGTGGAGAGCCTGTTGCCGGCGACAGATTTTATCCGCATACACCGCTCTTACATTGTGGCCAAAAAGCAGGTCAGCAAAATTGAAAGGAACAATATCTGGGTACTGCAAACGGCCCTGCCTGTGGGGCCGGCTTATGCCAGTGAGGTAGAGAAATTAACAGGGAAGTGATGTAGGGTAAAGGCGTCCACCCAAGCGTTTCACGAACACTATGCTACAGCTCGTTCTCACTTTGGGGGCTTTACCTGTCTTCTATAACGATAAAAAAGGAAATCCTTCATAAAGCTTATTAAAGGCGATTTTGTAGCCTGTTATAAGAAATAGAAGGTTGTGCGGCGAGTGTGAGATATGGCCGTAAAGGGGCTCTAATGCGTTTTGAAGGCTATTCTGTTGCGGCCTGTTGATCTGGAGAGCAGGGTGGAAGGATTTTTTTATATCTCATAGGGGTCTTGTTCGGGTCTTGTTATTACCAAGGTCGTACCATGTTCGCCCCTTCTTCGGGAGTTCTTCGGGACTTCACGAAGCCACCCTAAACGAATACCGAACGAGTCCCGAACAAGACCCGAAC
>CBIHOV010000079.1:0-25512 GCA_966211765.1 uncultured Paraflavitalea sp. | reverse complement strand
TGTACCGGTACGTAACCCTCCTATCCGTTACCGTAAAAATGTTCCTGACAGCTGGCTAAAGCTCCTGCTTACAGAAGGGAAAAACCGGCAGGTACGGAAAATGACGGCTCAGGCAGGGTTTCCTACTCTTCGCCTAATCCGTTACCGGATAGAGCGGCTTAGGCTGGACGGATTGCTGCCTGGCGACATGCGGGAGCTAAGCCGTTCTGTTGTATATAGCTCCTTATTCTCTTAAAAGCTCACTAACAACTATAAACTAATTCCTTACCTTGCTGTAAAATCCATAATATGCTGAAATCTATGACCGGTTTTGGAAGAGCAGAGCAAACAGTGGGCGATAAAACGTTCCTGGTAGATATAAAATCACTGAACGGGAAGCAATTTGAGTTGTCGTTGAAAATGCCTGCTTTTTTAAAGCCCTTTGAATTTGATATCCGTACCATCTTATCCAAAAAACTGGGACGTGGAACTGTAGACTGTACCATCAGTCTTAAAGAGAGTGGCGCTGCCAAACCGGTAAGTATCAATACAGACCTTGCAAAAGCATATTATAAGCCCATTGCAGAGTTATCGAAGGCACTTGACCTTGATCCGGCTCATATCTTAAGTACACTTATTAAATTGCCCGAAGTCATAACACCTACTGGTGAAACATTAACACCTGACGAATGGCAGGCATTTGAGAAGGTAATTGAAAATGCCATTCACAACCTGAACATGCATCGCCAGGAAGAGGGTAGAGTATTACAGGAAGAACTTTTGTTAAGGATCAGCAATATCCGCAAGCAACAGGAGGAAGTAATATTGCTGGAGCCTTTGCGCAAGCAAAAGATTAGGGAAGGGCTGGTGAAGGTATTAGAGGATAATGTGGGTAAAGAGAACTATGATCCCAACCGCCTGGAGCAGGAACTGATCTATTATATTGAAAAGATAGATCTTACAGAAGAACAGGTGCGTCTTAAAAACCATTGCGACTACTTTGTGTCAATCCTTGGAGAGGCAGATGAAAATAAGGGCAAAAAGCTATCCTTTATCCTGCAGGAGATTGGCCGGGAGATCAATACTACAGGAGCCAAGGCCTATGATTCCAGCATCCAGAAATGTGTGGTGCTGATGAAAGACGAAATGGAAAAAGCCAAGGAGCAGGTATTAAATGTACTATAAGGCCGGGCAAGTGGCAAGTAGCTGAAACTCACTGCTTGCCATTTGCGACCAGGTCTTGCGTCTTTTAGACTGATGCTTATATTTGTAAAAATATTTCCCATTGAAAAGGAACCGCCAGTTTCATATTCTGCCCCTAACCCTCCTTATTTCCTGTTTCCTCGTTATTGCATCCTGCACCACAGTAGATGTTTTTGAAAAGAATGTTGTTATTCCCAACCACGCCTGGAGCAGTCAATTCAAACCGGAGATCAGCTTCGATATTAAAGACAGCACGAGCCTTTACGACATATACCTGGTGATCCGGCATACGGATGCTTACCGCTATAAGAATATCTGGGTCAATATAGGCATGCAGGCTCCTGGTGATTCTGTTGCTACGGGCAAATCCCTGGAACTGCAACTGGCCACTGATAGTAAAGGCTGGCTGGGTACGGGTATGGATGATATTTTCGAACACCGCATCCTTATTACGCCTGCCCAACGGTCTCAGCCTTTGAAAAAAGGGACTTACCGTTTCCGCCTAACCAATATTATGCGGGAAGATCCGCTGGAACATGTCATGAATGTGGGCATACGCGTAGAAAAAGCAAAATAGGGACCACCTATCTGACAAAGTACAGCTGCCTGCTCACGCCAACCGATCTTACACATGGAAGCTGCCGCCAAAAAGAGGGTTTACTTCATTAGTACCATTTATTGGTTCCTGCTGTTATATATTATAGCCGCCCTTATCTGGTGGTTTATTGCTCTGGAAAACCAGAACCGGCAAATGACCAGCTACAAACTCAATGAATTATTGCTGGATGATCCCGGTTACCAGGCCAGGTATGATCAGATCAATGGAGAAAAGAAGCGGAAGACAGCCCAATATATAGGTGAAGGGGTTACGTTCCTGGCCTTAACGCTGGTAGGCGCTTTGTTTGTATACAGGGCTTTTCGCCGTCAGCTGAACTTCCAGAACCAGCAGCAAAACTTCATGATGACGGTAACCCATGAACTAAAAACACCTATTGCGGTTGCCAAACTAAACCTGGAAACCCTGCAGAAGCATGCGCTGGAAGAAAACAAGCGACAGAAGCTGCTGCACATGACGGTACAGGAAGTAAACCGGCTCAATACGCTGGTCAATAATATATTGGTATCGGCCCAATTGGAAGGAGGACGGCAGCGTACATCGGATGAAGAGCTAGATCTTTCGGAGCTGGTAAAGTCTTGTTTTCATGATTTCAGGAACCGTTTTCCCGAAAGACAATGGCAATCTGATATCCTGCCAGAGATCGATATCATAGGTGATCCACTCCTGCTTCAGATACTGGTGAATAACTTACTGGAGAATGCCGTTAAATACTCTCCCAAAGAAGGCGTTATCCAATGTAAGCTGCACCAGTCTGGTAAACTGGTGGTTTTGGAGATCATTGACCAGGGGCCTGGCATTCCGGATGAGGAAAAGAGTAAAGTTTTTGAAAAGTTTTACCGCATTGGCAATGAAAATACGCGTACGGCGAAAGGGACGGGCCTGGGATTGTACCTATGTCATAAGATTGCAAAAGATCACAAAGCAAGTATCCGGGTAGCGGATAATCTACCCACGGGCTGTAACTTTAGCGTTAGTTTTACTAAGTAAATACAGACTATGAGTACAAGGCCCTCTATTTTATTGGTGGAAGATGAAGAAAACCTCCATGAAGCATTAAAGCTGAACCTGGAGCTGGAAGGGTATGAGGTTACCTCTGCCTTTACGGGCAGTGAGGCGCTGCAAAAGGTACAGGATGAATATTTTGACCTGCTCATACTGGATGTAATGTTGCCCGAACTGGATGGAATTAGTGTTACAGAAACGATCCGGGTACAAAATAATGAGGTACCTATCCTCATCCTCAGCGCCAAAAATGCCAGCTCGGACCGTGTGCTGGGATTAAAAAAAGGGGCTGATGATTACCTCACCAAGCCTTTTAACCTGGAAGAATTATTGCTGCGTGTTCAGAAGCTGATCAATAAGAACAAGAAGATGCTGGACAAGGATTCTGTGGGTGATACGTACAGCTTCGGCAATAACCTGGTTGATTTTAAGGCACAGGAGGCTACTACAAAAGCCGGAGAGCGGATACAGTTGAGCAAGAAGGAAGCTATGCTGTTGAAGTTACTTATTGAAAATAAAAATGAGGTAGTGCCCCGGGAAAAGATCCTTCAAACGGTGTGGGGTTATAATGTTTATCCCACCACGCGCACCATCGATAATTTCATTCTTAATTTCCGGAAATACTTTGAAGCAGACAGCCGGAATCCCCAGTTCTTTCACTCTGTAAGGGGGGTAGGTTATAAATACACAGAATAGGCTTATACCTGTTGTAATTGTTGTAGCAGGGTTCTTGTCTCGTAGAATATTCTCTTCATATCATCCACTTGCTGACCGGGCGTATACAAGGCCCATTCGCATTCGTTTAATACATTGATCAGACTTTGAATGGTATCAGCCGGCATACCCTGGGCGGCCAGGGCATCAGCTATATTCTGCTTATTCAATGCGGAAGGATTTACCCGGCATTTTTGTGCTATCATTTTCCACAAAGCCATTTGTATTTCCTGGCAGAAGAGTTTCTTATCGCTCTGCTGCAGTGCATCCCGTGCTATGGACAACCATTCATCGGGGTTAATCTCCTGCTGCACCGGAGCTGCGGCAACTTCCTCCCTGGGCGGAGCCTGTTTGGCCAGCCGTTTACTTTTTCTTATTTGCATGGACTGGTAAAATATCCATCCCGCAATCCCCAACACAATGGCGGCAAAGAAATACATATGCCTGGGGATACCCGTTTGATTTCCCTGAACAAGCACCGCATTGCGTTCTTCCACTTCTGCTTTACTTACAGCAGCTATAATATGCATGGTGACGGGTTCACTCATGGCTGTTTTATATTCTTTCCGATCCGGATCGTAATAAGGGAATTCAACAGCTGGTATAACACAGTTGCCGGTGTCGGGTGCGGCAAAGGAATACTCAAATTCTTTGCTTCCGGAGAGGGGATAGACATATTTGTTTACGTCTTCTTTCACGGCAGGATCTGCGGTATCGACCCCTTTGGGCCAATTCACCACAGGTGCCGTTAGCAGGGTAAGGTTGCCGGTTCCGGAAACGATTACCTTGATCTTAACCAGATCACCCTGGCGGATGGTAGCAGTGGGCGCATGAACAGCAATGCTGAAATTACCTACTGCCCCGGCAAAATGAGTTGGTTGATTGGCAGGGGGCAATGATTTAATGATCAGCTCTACGGGCTGCGAACGTACCGAAACGGGGTAATTGGCCGGCACCCAGCTACCTGATGCTGCATCTTTTTTCCGGAAGTGGATCAGGCCTTCTACTTCAGCAGGGTCGAGCGTAAAATTGCCTTCCTGCAAAGGGATCAATTGTACTTTACGGATGATGTTCACGTAGTAGGCATTGCCTTTATATATTTCTATCTCCTGCTTATTATCATAACCATCCACCATTTCGATGACGCTGAATCCATTCAAAGATGGCCGCTTTACTACCTGCGCAGTGGTACTTAGCCTTGAATAAGCTTTGTATACTGCTATAACAGGTTCGCCCACATAGCAACTAGTTTTATCGACCTCAGTGCGTAAGAAGAAATTCTTGTGTATTTCTTCGGTAACATCTTCCCCTGGTTGTAATTCTGTAGCAGACTCCATATCAACTTCTTCATTACCGGTATTTACAGAGGATAGTCCGGTACGCTGTATAAGCACTTTTACAGGAGCAGAATGAATCTTTTTGCCATCGACTATGGCAACAGCACCTGGTATGGTAAAACGGCCGCTTCGGCGTGGGGAGAGAATCACGATCTTGGTATAAGATTCGAGTATTTGTTTGGTTTGGGCCTGAATACTGGTAGTGTTCTGATAATCAAAGGTTCCTTCTACGCGGAAATCGGCAAACTCCGGGATCTTGAAACTCTGTACACCCCGTGAACCTTCAATCACATACTGAACCTGGAATGTTTGGGGAAACTGAATAGTAGATTCATTGACCTGGGTATAGAATTTCACCTGCGCATTTGCCCACTGCAAACCCAACAGACAGACCGATAAAAGTAAAGTATGTAGTTTTCCTTTAATAATATAACGTTTTACACCGGCAGCTGGCCGGTAGACAAATATAAATTTTGCTGCCAAGCCTTCCCGGATTTGTTTACGTTAAATGTCAGTTAAAGGATGAACGGCCAGAGATATCTATAAATCACCCAATTGTGGACGTAGAATGATGTCCTCCACGCAGGCCTGGGGCGAAAGTTGTGATGCAGCATATACCATAGTGGCAATATCCTTTGCTTCCATGATCCGTTTGGGGTCTACCCCACTGCCGGCCCAGGAGTCGGTGTAAGCTGCGCCAGGGTAAATGGCCGTTACTTTGATGCCATGGGGTTTCATTTCTTCCCGGAGGTTGCGGGAGAAACCAGCCAGGGCGTATTTGCTGATACTATAGGCTCCTCCATTGTTGTACGCATGCAAAGAGGCAATCGAGCACATGTTGAAAATATGCCCACTTTTTTGCTTCATCATTTGGGGAATAAGAACGCGGCTCAGGTGATAAGCGCTGAACAGGTTTACATCGAGCATGTGTTCCAGTGTTCCTTCCGGCTCATTGTAGACACTGCCGGGATCAAATAAACCGGCATTGTTGATCAACACATCAACAGGTACTCCAAAGCCCAGCACCCAGTTGCCGAAAGCTTTGGCCTGTTCCTTAACGGAAAGGTCAAATGCATTGGCTTTTATCTGCACATCGGGGTAATACCGCAGCAGATCTTCCACGGTTTTGTATAAGGCTGTTTCACTACGTGAGCAGATGAAGAGATTATGTCCCTGAGAAGCAAACTGTTCGGCCAATGCTCTGCCAAATCCTTTCGAAGCGCCGGTAATAACAACGTTCATAACATGAAATTAGGGTTACGAAGTTAGAAGATGGGAGTCAGACTTCTTATTTTTGCGGCATGAAATACCAGCATCTCTTCTTTGATCTTGATCATACCTTATGGGATTTTGAAGCCAATAGCCGTAAAACCCTGGCTGATATCTATGAAGAAATGGCTTTGCATACAAAAGGCATCCATGATTTTGACCTTTTCCATAAAAACTACCTGGTACACAACGATAAACTATGGGCACGTTACCGGAATGGCTATATTAAGGTGGATGAATTGCGTTGGAAACGGATGTGGCTTACCTTACTGGACTTTAAGAATGGAGATGAAAAACTGGCCCGTCAGATGGGTGAGCGTTTTCTCGACCTGTTACCTTCCCGCAACCTGCTATTCCCCCACACGATAGAAATACTGGAATATCTAAAGAACAAAGGGTACAAATTGCACCTGATCACAAACGGGTTTGAGAAAACACAGCATAGTAAATTAAAGAACAGCGGGATCGATAAATACTTTATCGAGGTGATCACTTCTGAAGGCAGTAATAGCCTGAAGCCGCACAAAGAAATATTTGATTATGCTTTTCAGAGGGCGCGGGCATTGCCCCAGCACAGCATTATGCTGGGTGATAGTATTGAAGCGGATATTCAGGGAGCTATCAATGCCGGTATAGACCAGGTATTTGTGAATCACCTCAATTCAGAAACTACCGTCCGACCTACCTATACAGTCCATTCCTTGCAGGAACTGGAAATGATTTTTTAGCCATTGATTTTAATGAAATTCTTTTAAAGAGGCTTCCCCGCCGCCGCAATATTTGTTTCCCATTATAGGGTGAGTATGGCAGGTACTGTCTACATTCCCATTAGTCTATAAATGAATATGATTTAAATAAATACATTCTTTTCCCCAGTTTTAAATCACAATTTCTCCTTTTTCACCCCTTTAACATCATATTAACTAAGATCATTTAGTTAAATTGCAGCCTCTGATTCAGGAAAAACGATCATAAAACCAAAATTAAGGCTCATGAGAAAAAAGTTAACTATGTTAACTGTGTTGCTGTGCATAACAGGAGCGCTGTTAGCACAAAAAACGATTACCGGCAAGGTAACAGATGACAAGGGAGTCCCCCTACCCAATGTAACGATCCTCGTAAAAGACACAAGAGTTGGAACAACCTCCAAAGAGAACGGCACTTACTCGCTTTCAGTACCATCCACCGCCAAAGTGCTTGTTTTTGCCTCGATTGGCATGATTCCTAAAGAATTTCAGATTGGCAACAAGACTACCATTGATGCAGCATTGGCATCGGCCACTGCCGAGCTGGATGAGGTGATTGTATTGGCCTATGGTAATGTTAAGAAATCAAGTTTTACGGGCTCAGCTGTTCAGGTCTCTGCCAAAGAGATGGAAAAAAGAACGCTTAGCAACCCGTTGAATGCCATAGTTGGTGCTGCTCCGGGTATCCAGACTACCACAGCAAGTGGTTCCCCTGGCTCCAGTCCGGGTATCATATTACGTGGGTTCGGTTCTTATTCACTGGGAAGTGGTCCTCTGTATGTTGTTGACGGAGCGATTTATGATGGAGGATTTTCGAACTTCAACCCCGACGATATTGAAACTATGACGGTGTTGAAAGATGCGTCAACAACTGCATTATATGGTTCCAGAGGGGCGAATGGAGTAATTGTGATCACTACCAAGAAAGGCAAAAAAGGCAGGCAAACACTTCAATTCAAAGCACAAATAGGAAATACAGAGCCGGCCATTGAAAAGTATCCTACAGTAAATGCAAACCAATATTTTCCGCTCGCATGGGAATCTTACCGCAATGGATTGGTATATGGACCTACAGGCGCTCCAATGGATAGCGCCGGTATGATTGCCAGCGGTACATTACCCAGGTTCACCACAGGCGCCAATGCAGGCAGACAAAGATTCAGAAATGGAAATTTCGGGGATATTTACCAATTACTCGGGAATTACAATCCGTATAATGTTGGCAACAGAGAGATCGTTGGCATAGATGGAAAACTGAACCCGAACGCAACCTTACTTTACCCTGACGATATGGATTGGCTCGACCAGGCTACCCGTACCGGCACGCGCCAACAATACAGCGTATTGTACAGCTCTGGTACTGATAAATCGGACATGAGTGCCTCTTTCAGTTATTTGAAAGAGGGTGGCTGGGGTCTTCGTTCTGAAATGACCCGTTTTACTGGCCGAGTAAATGTGAATATAACTCCTACCAAATGGTTTAAATCGGGATTTAACCTCGCAGGCAATAGGTCTAAATTTGATTATTCTGCTACCGGCGGTATTGTAAACCCCTTTTATTTTGCCCGTTATATTGCGCCCATTTATCCGGTTCATTTGCGCACACCTGGTACCGGAGCAATTGTATTGGATGCCCAGGGCAACCCACAATTTGATTATGGCAATGAGTCTGGCTATGCCCGTCCTTATAACAGCGGTCGTCATTCCATTGCCGAACACCTTTGGAATAAGGACAATGATTTAAGAGATGTTATTTCTGCCCGTGGTTATGCAGATGTAATATTTACTCCCTGGCTGAAATTCACAACCAATATCACGCTGGATGTAACGAATACCGATGGTGAAAGTTATGAAAATCCCAAAGTGGGTGATGGATATCCTTCAGGAAGGTATAGCTTAAATACTGGCAAAGTAACCAGCCATACATTCAACCAATTGCTGAACTTTAATAAAAGGTTCGGCAACCATAGTATTGACGCCATAGTAGGTCATGAAAATTATGGATACAAGAGTACCGGCACTTCCGGTATGCGGATTGGCGAGAACTTTTCAGACATCTATGTGTACTCCAACTTTGGAACAATTAATTCTTTATCTTCTTCTATATCTGAGAACCGGACTGAGGCCTTCCTTTCCAGGGTGCAGTATGATTATAACGATAAATACCTTGTTTCTGCATCTCTCAGAAGGGATGGCAACTCCAGGTTCCCCAAAGACTTAAGATGGGAAAATTTCTGGTCTGTAGGCGTTGGCTGGAGACTGGATAAGGAGGAATTCTTCCAAGTTCCCTTTGTAGATATGCTAAAGCTCCGTGCCTCTTATGGTTATACAGGTAACTCAAACGGATTGGCTAGTTATCCCTACCAGGTAGGTTACTCCATTGGTTACGATGACGATACCAGAGCCGGTGTGGTCCTCACTGCTCTGGGCAGCCCTAATTTAACCTGGGAAACCCAGAAGCCCCTGGATATTGGTCTTGATTTCTCTATGTTCCAGTCCAGGCTATCTGGTACCATCGGTTATTTTTTCAGAAAGAGTTCAGGTCTGATCTTTGACGTTCCACAACCTCTTCAAAATGGTGGAACACCGGGTAATGTTTATTCCGTGCAGCAAAATATCGGTTCCATGGACAATAAGGGCATTGAAGTACAAATTACCGGCAATATTATCCGCAGTAAAGATTTTAACTGGAATATGACAGTTAATGCTACTTCTTACTCGAATAAGATGACAGAAATGCCTCCAACAACACCTACATTAACCAGCTCACCCTTTAGAAGAGAGGTGGGGCATTCTATTTATGATTTTTATACCAGGACCTATTATGGAGTAGACCCTGCTGATGGACAAGCCCTTTACCTGGGAGCCATTACTTATAGCACAGCCAATTCAAGGCTGATTGATAACGGAAAAGGCGGCAAGGATACGGTGACCATTGATCATAACAATGCCAGGCAAACTTATATTGGCAAGTCTGCTATACCCGATGTGTATGGTAGTATTATCAATAATCTATCCTATAAGAATTTTGACCTGAGCTTCACATTGACCTATCAACTGGGCGGTTATGTGTATGACGGTGTTTATGGATCATTGATGACCACCTCTATTGCGGGCGTTACTTATCACACAGATATACAGAAGCGTTGGCAGAAAGCTGGCGACATTACGAATGTTCCCAGGCTAGATGAAACTAGAAGCGCTCAGTTTGGAGCGGCATCTACTCGCTGGCTCACAAATGCTTCCTATTTATCCATCAACAATGTAAACCTGTCATACAGGATACCTGCCTCTCTTACTTCCAAAATTGGAGCATCTAATGTGATGGTATATGTAAGTGCTGAAAACCTACACTTTTTCACCAAAAGGAAAGGCATGAATGTGAATGGAAGCTTTGCCGGCACAACCAGCGATTCTTATGATGCAGCGAGGGTGCTCAATCTGGGACTTAGTGTAAACTTCTAAAAACTACGAGATGAAAATAATAACAAATAAAATATTAGGGGCCATATTGATAAGCATTGCCTTGGTTGGCAGCAGCTGCAACAAAGATTATCTGCAATTAAATCCGCCGGCTTCCCCCCTGAGCCCGGGAGATATATTTGCGACTACTAAAAATGCCATGGCCGCTATTAATGGTATTCACCGAATGATGTATTCACAGTGGTATAGTACCCAATCACTGGGCGGGCATAGTGGTAACATGCTTTTCATGGAAGCACTGGCCGAGGATTTTGTGATGACGGCCAATGCCAATGGCTGGCTGGTAAGCGAATACCGCTGGCTGGGGCAACGAAATGATGCAAGCACAATTGTTCGCTTCAGTTATGGTTTTTACTATAGCCTGATCGGCAATGCCAATATGATCATTGCCAATATCGACAATGCCGTAGGTCCTGATGTAGACAAAAAGCTGATCAAAGGACAAGCTTACGCTTACAGAGCCTGGAGTTATTTTCAGATGATCCAGTTATTTAGTGATCGTTATGTAAATGGCGCTGCCAATGATGGTTTAGGATTGTCACTGGTATTAACACCAAGCTCGACCGCATTACCAAGGAACACGGTTGCTGAAGTGTACACCCAGATCAACAAAGACATCGAAGAGGCTATAACCTTGTTGAATGGTATTACCAGGCCGGCCAAATCACACCTCAATGTAAACGTGGCTAAAGGTATTAAAGCCCGGATAGCCCTTACACAAGGTAACTGGGCGGTAGCTGCACAAACAGCTGTAGAAGCACGCCAGGGTTTTGCGCTAATGGATACTACGCAATACATGGAAGGGTTTTCGAATACTACCAATCCGGAATGGATCTGGGGCGTTGATCACCGCGATGATCATCCCACGTATTTTTATTCTTACTATGCGTACCTGGGAGACTTCTCTTCCACGAATACAAGAGGAAACCCTAAAGCTATTTTTTCTCCGCTGTACGATAAAATAGCTGCTACGGATGTCAGGAAAAAACTTTGGGACCCTACTGGTACCAATACAAGTTTCCCTTTGACTGCCGGCGGCACCAGGAAACCCTATATGACCCGTAAATTCTTGTTGACCAATCCCAATAACAGCAATGGGGACCTGGTATTTATGCGTTCCGCAGAGATGTACCTCATAGAAGCAGAAGCACTGGCCAGGCAAACTGGTAAAGAGGTGGAAGCCCGCCAGGCATTGTTTACATTAGCCAAAAAGAGGGATATTAACTATGTGTTGTCTGTTAATAGCGGACAGGCTTTAATCGACGAGATCTTAACGCAGAGAAGGATCGAGCTGTGGGCTGAAGGTTTCCGCTTTTATGATCTCAAGCGTTTGAACCAGCCACTCGACAGAACTGGCGGCAATCATGACAACTCTCTGGCTCAGTTAATGCAGGAGCCTGCAGGCACCAAGAACTGGATATTCCTGATACCCAGGGCTGAAATTGAAAATTCGCAAGGTATTGTGAAGCAGAATCCGTTGTAAATAGTTCTTTCATCGATCAGATCAATGAAAGGTTAATAAAGACAGGCTGTCTCAATCCATGAGGCAGCCTGTCTTATTATATTTCTAAGAGAATATTTATAGATCTTGGTTGGTTCTCTTCATAAAGCGCCCGCTTGAATTCCTTATCCCGCCGCCGCCAGGCGCGCAATTCTAAAGAGGACTCCGCAAAAGGGGTAGTCTTAAATAAACCCCTGGTAGTATGTCCCACACCTGGCCTTGACCGCCGATAAGATGGCCGTAATACCGTTACAGGAGCTTCTTTTGGCAGTTGCACGCCCGCATACTTTTGGGTGAGGTAGTCGATGATGTCGGCAGTTGCCCACCCATATTTCAGCCAGGTCATGGCTTCTCCGGTGATCTTACGACAGAGATTATTTTTTCTATGTTGTAGTGGAACCAACGCATACACCTTCGATGCAATAGGGGAACCTTTTGCCATCAGGTCGGCATATTGCATGGTCTTGTAAAAGGCAGGGTCAGTTTTCACCCGCTCGCCGGTAAGGGAACTACGGGTGCGTATATAGTACTGCCCGAACATGTAGTATACTGTAATAGGTCCGAAAGTGCCAATAAACGTAGGTATGGAAGTTAGTCGCGCCATAACATTCTTTTTGTTAAAGGTAGAGAGGTCCGTTGGATGATCAATAGGGTGGTAACGCTAATGGTTAGGTTTAATTACATAGTGACAAAAAAAGTCGAAAACAGCAGTTTAAAGTCACATTTTAATAAGCACCAGTACTGTCCCCGCAGCCGGGTTTGGCAGGGGTCTTGTTCGGGACATGTTCGTACCAAGACCGGAGTTAAAGCGCATTATCCCCAATTATGGTACGACTTTGTGACGGTTTAGGACCAGGACAGGCTTGTTTTGTTTTTTGATATGGCTTGAGGCCGCATAAGCGGGTTCCGAACAAGACCCGAACGAGGTACGAACAAGACCAAAACAAAGTCCCTCGTTGAGGCGAAAAAAAAGACCCCCCTTTCAGTGAGTCGTTTATTATTAAGCTGTAAGCTTGTTATTTTATCAACTTTCAACCTATCAACCCTTCCTGCCAATCGGCGTATGCAGTCCGGCTATTGATGGTATACGCAGTGTACCACACTGCTATTACAAGGTCGCCAGCACCGTTACGCCTCCTTTTACCACTTCGTTCAACTGTACATTTACTTTGGTACCTACGGGCAGCAATAGATCTACCCGGCTACCAAATTTGATGAACCCATATTCAGCACTTTGCTCTACTTTCTGTCCTACGGTGAGGTAGTTGATGATTCTTTTGGCAAGAGCGCCGGCAATCTGTTTTACCAATATTTCGCCTTTGGTGCTCCGGATCACAATAGAGTGGCGTTCATTTTCGGTGGAAGATTTGGGATGCCAGGCTACTAAGTATTTTCCTTTATGGTATTGGTTGTATACCACTTCTCCAGATATGGGGTTGCGGTTTTGGTGCACATTGGCAGGACTCATGAAAACGGATATCTGTAACCTTTTATCTTTAAAATACTCTTCGTCAAATACCTCTTCAATAACCACTACTTTGCCATCGGCCGGACAAACCACCAGGTTATCACCTTTCGTAAGCTGGCGATTGGGAACCCGGAAAAAGGAAATGATAAACAACAACAATCCAAGGGTTACCACAAAGATGAGCCAGCTAAGCCAGGGAAGGCTATAACTGATAAAATAAAATGATAGCAGGTTGATGACTGCAAAAATGATAGCGGTAATGAGAATGCTTTTGTATCCTTCCTTGTGAATGGTCATTTAGAATGAGTTAAGATTGCAAATGTAAGTAATTAGAAATTATAGGGTTGGCCAGAGTTTATTTCATAAAAATGTTGACATACAGCCAAACAAACGGGGTGGCTATCAACAGGGAATCAAACCGGTCCAGAAAACCACCATGCCCGGGCATAAGAGTTCCGCTGTCTTTTACATTGGCCATGCGCTTGAGCTTGCTTTCCAGCAAGTCACCAGCTGTGCCGGCAATTGCAGCAATGGCCGCAATAGCGATCCAGTGATAAATACGGAATGTATTGATCCACCAGGCCAGCAGCGCAATCACTACTACGCAGAGGATAGCCCCACCGATGGTGCCCTCCCATGTTTTTTTGGGGGAGATGGCAGAAAAAGGAGTTTTACCGATGAGTGAGCCCACTATATAAGCCATGGTATCATTGATCCAGATACAAAAGATGAGACCGCAGGGAAGAATGTATCCCACATCCAGGTGTCCCGGTCCCATTTCCATGATGCCATAGGCCCTGAGATCCATCATAAGCCCCCAGCTTAATGATATGTACAGAAGACCCAATGCAGAAAGCCATATATTCTTTAACCTGATATTGCCTGCAAATAATAATTCGATAATGGGCAGCATGAATACACAAATGAGGCCCACCCACCAGCCAACTGCATGTAAAGAAAAATCGCCGATGTTAAAGGCATTATTGGTAAAATAGAGCATGATGCACCAGCCGGCTATCCGTACACTGTATTTATGAAAAGGGGTAATGGTAGTATACTCCGGATCTATTTTGCCAATGAGTTTCTGGTATTCGCTCCAGCAGCCAAAATGAATGATGGTAAAGAGCAGGAAAAAGCTCCAGTGGCTCCATAATAAACCACCCAGCATTACCACCACAAATATGACGGCGGTTAGGGATCTTGTTTTTAAGGTTGCCAGGTTAAGTGCCATGTGCGGGAAGATGGTTATGCAATAAATTGGTTGGTGGGGGTGAGCTCGTCAATACGGTACACTTTGGAATAAGTGATGGTAGATTGACGACGATAATACCACAAGATAGCCCACACAGCCACGCCACTGATGATGGAGGCCAGCAATGGCGTATCGGGATTGGTATTGATGTATTTGGGGGCAAAGGATACAGCAATGACCTGTACAGCATTGTTTACAAAGTGTGCCACGATACAGGTCCACAAACTACCACTGTACCAATATAAAGCACCGAGCACTACACCCAGAAACATGCGGGGAAAAAAGCCCTGGAATTGCAGGTGCAAGGCTGAAAATAGGAAGCCAGTCACTATGATACCAGCCCAGGGATTGCGGGTGATCTGTATCAGGATGCGTTGTAAGGCTCCCCGAAAGAACAATTCTTCGCAAAAGGCGGGTAATAACCCTATGATGATCACATTCACGAAAACATCAACCGGCTTATTGGATTTAAAAAACGCTTCCATCTGTCCGGAGGCTTTATTTTCCAGCTCAACTATTGAAGAGGGCAGGTGGATCCGCTGATTAAGCTGACCCAGCCAGAATACAAACGGGAAGGCCATCAGGATGCAAAGGGCTGCCAAAACATACATATTGGTATGTTCAGCCTTCTTAAACCCCAGGAAATAAGTGTATTTCCCGGTAAAGGTAAATACGGCAAAAAGAAATGTAGGCAGCACAAACAAGATGATGGAAGAGATGGCCTGGGCCCATTTAAGGCCGTTAACAACCTGAGGATCAGTCAGATTTACCTTCGGCGCTTCAGTAGGGACCAAGGCGCCAGCCAGGATCAATACCAGGGGGAAGGCCAACAGGATTGCCAGTTGTCTCCAGGGTGATTTTATGCGCAAATGACCGATCATAAACTGGTATAAACGAATATTAGTATGTAAATTTGCCGCCGCTCCGGGAGCCACAAGATATTCGATGCGAAGATAATTGATCCAACATCATATCTGGTACCCCTTGCAGTTTTATTATGCCATCTATCGGTCACATATCACTTCCTGATTTTCCTTTACTTCTTGCACCCATGGAAGATGTAAGTGACCCGCCATTCCGGTATGTGTGCAAGCAGAATGGCGCCGACCTGATGTACAGCGAGTTTATTTCCAGCGAAGGGTTGATCCGTGACGCCATTAAAAGCAGGCAAAAGCTCGACTTCTCCGAATTTGAACGCCCTTTTGGTATACAGATCTTTGGTGGTGATGAAGAAGCCATGGCCATGAGTGCCCGGATTGTCGATACTGTGCAGCCCGATCTGGTGGATATCAACTATGGCTGCCCTGTAAAAAAAGTGGTGTGCAAAGGTGCAGGAGCCGGGGTATTGAAGGATGTAGACCTGATGGTACGCCTCACAAGCGCGGTTGTAAAATCTACCAGCCTGCCAGTAACTGTCAAAACCCGCCTCGGCTGGGATGATAATACCAAAAACATTGAGGAAGTAGCCGAAAGGCTGCAGGATACAGGGATCAAGGCCCTCACCATCCATGGCCGCACGCGGGCACAGTTGTATAAAGGAGAGGCTGACTGGACATTGATCGGTAAGATCAAAAACAATCCGCGCATCCAGATCCCCATCTTTGGTAATGGAGATATTGATTCGCCTCAAAAAGCACTGGCATATAAGAACAAATATGGCATTGATGGCATCATGATCGGCCGCGCTGCCATTGGCTATCCCTGGATCTTCCGGGAAATAAAACATTTTATGGAAACGGGTGAAATACTCCCCCTGCCCTCTATCGAAGAACGGGTGGAAGTATGCCGTACACACCTCCGCAAATCAATCGAATGGAAAGGCGATATTGTAGGCATCTTCGAAATGCGCCGCCACTATACCAATTACCTCAAAGGATTACCGCATATTAAGGATTACCGCACCAGGCTGGTAACAGTGAAAACCAAAGAAGAGGTAGAAGGCATTCTGGAAGAGGTCAAAATTGCTTTTGCCGGCATGGTACCTGAGCGCCCCGCAGCCAGCTTCTCTTCTGGCCAGCTGGAAGAATGCGCTTATTAAGAGTCTGGAATCAGAAGTATGGAGTCCGGAGTCTGCTACCAGATAATTCCACATAGTTTGAAGTTCCCATCTTAACTTTATTCAAATTCGTTTATATGTTACTGCGCAGTATCAAAACGGTTCTATTTTCAATCGGAATAGTGTTACTGGTAGTTGCCTGTAAGAACAAAGCCAGCAAGAATCCCGACACCGGTAAGAAAACGCTCGCTGCAGTAGCAGGATTGGATAGCGTTTCACTTATCAACGACCTGGGTTATTTATCCTCTGAAACCCTGGGTGGACGTGAAACCGGCACTCCGGGTAATGCACTGGCCCAGGAATATATTGCCAAACGTTTTGATTCACTGCAATTAAAGCAGTCCGAGAGCGGAAGGTTCCAACCTTTCCCTTTGAATAACCAGGCAGCTGGCACAGCTGGAAAAAACATCATTGGTATCATTCCCGGCACTACGCATCCTGATCAATACTATGTAATATCAGCCCATTATGATCACCTCGGTACCAAAGGGGATAAGATCTATTTTGGAGCCGACGACAATGCTTCCGGTTCAGCCTGCCTGCTGGCGCTGGCCCGCTATTTCAAACAACACCCGCCGGCACACTCCTTAATTTTCGCCTCATTTGATGCAGAGGAAAAAGGGCTGGTTGGTTCCCGCTATTTTGTTGGCCACCTGCCTGTAGACAGTACCAAAGTGCTGTTGAATGTTAACATGGACATGGTAAGCCGCAATGATAAAAATGAGATCTATGCCAGCGGCACCTGGCATTATCCTTTCCTCAAAAAGTACGTGGATAGTATTAAATTACTGACGAGTGTAAATGTTTCTTATGGGCATGACAACCCCTCAGAAGGCCATAATGACTGGACAAATCAATCAGATCATTATCCCTTCCATAAGGCCAAAATACCCTATCTGTATTTTGGAGTGGAAGATCATCCGGATTATCACAAGCCTACCGATACTTTTGACAAAGTAGATAAAGGCTTTTACTTCCGGGTATGCAATATGATCAAGGAAACCATTGTAGAACTGGACAGGCAGGAGAAGTTACAGTAGTGTCCATTCTATTTCGTAAACACTTCAAGTCCGGCGGTATATTTCTTAGCCCGCTTCTCTGCAAAATAATCTGCACCCAGCATTAGTAAGGTCTGAATAAGGAGGGCAACACCCAGCCCTACCCAAAATGCTTTATCGGGTTTGGTACGGTATACCAGGATCAATACGATAGCCGCAACGATCAGCAGTACCTCCACAATTTTGTACATAACAAAGTTCTTAGTTACCTTCTGCATACGGGGCAGTTCTTTTTCTTTCAGCTGCTGCGGATCCATGTCATAGGCATATACATTCCGCCTGCGATCCTCGTCGCTTCTTTGAAAGATGGCAAAGCCGATGATCAATTGGATCAATCCTATCAGCACCAGGGGAATGGCAGCGCCCTTATAGAAATTGGTACGCAATAAGAAGAAAAAAACAATAGCCAATGCAACTGCCACAATACCGATAATGAAGAAGATCAGTCCTATTTGCTTTTCTGCCAGGAAGTATTTTTCAATATCTGTTTTGGTAAGCATGGCATTGGTTTTAGTAGTATTATTTGCTAATAGCCGTTGTTACCACCTGGCTCGTAGGCGATACGGAAGGATCGAAATAGTGTGTAAGTACCCCGCGCTCATTCAACAGGTATTTGGAAAAATTCCAGGAGGGTTCCTGTTCATTCCAACCGTTGAGGGCTTTATGGGTAAGCCATCCAAATACAGGATTTTGCTCAGCTGATTTAATCACCACGCTCTTCTTTGCCAGCGGAAAGCTAACACCAAAGTTAACTTTACAAAACTGTGCTATTTCTTCATCAGAACCTTTTTCCTGTTCGTGGAAATCATTGGCAGGAAAACCGATGATCACCAGCTTATCCTTGAATTGATCGTACAATTTTTGCAGGTCATTGTACTGATTGGTATACCCACAATCGCTGGCAGTATTGACCAGCAATACTTTCTTACCCCTTAAGGAAGAAAGCGCCAAAGTATCACCATTGTTTAAAGTCACTGTTAAGTCGTAAACAGACTTTGGGGCCGTTACGCCCTGTTCATTATTCATAGTTTTACTATTTTTCCCAAACAGCTTTGTAACTCCCATGAGGACGGGATACATGGCTTTGGATATTTTCTGCTTTAGGTTCATATGAGTTGAATTTCTGGTAACGAATGCTACATAACCAACAAAAGTAATCACCAATAGTAGCAAGATGACCATCATTCTTTTTAGCCGCCTGTATCTTTTACGCTGTACCATGGTTTAACGAATGATCCATTTAAACAATTTCAGCTTTCCTTTGAAGGGAGGGTACTTGATAGCAGGATCGAACCAGGCAGGTGTTTCCATAACAGCTTTGCGGTGACTGAATGTTTCAAAGCTGGTACGGCCATGGTAGGCGCCAATGCCACTGGCGCCACGCCCGCCAAAAGGCAGGTGATGATTGGTCAAATGCCAACTGCTGTTATTGATGCAAACGCCTCCTGCCGGCACCTGCTCCAGCCAGGCTTTTTGGTTTTTGCTATCTGATGAATACACATAAAATGCCAAAGGATTCGGGTGCCTGTTAATGATGGCTTTTGCTTCCTCACGGGTATCAAAAGGAATGACCGGCAATAAGGGGCCGAATATTTCCTCCTGCATAATGGGTGCATCGGGTGTTACCTCTACCAATAAAGTGGGGGCTATATAAAGCGCAGCTTCATTATACTGACCGCCATAAGCAACTTGACCGCTCGACAGGAATTTTGTAAGCCGGGTAAATTGTTTTGCGTTGATGATCTTTCCATAGTTATAACTGGAAGCAGGATCATCGGTAAAGAATTGTTGTAGGGTATGCTTCATGGCTTCCAGGAAAGCATCGTGAACCGACCTGTGTACCAATACATAATCGGGCGCTACACACATTTGGCCTGCATTGGAAAATTTAGCTACGGCAATACGGCGGGCAGCTACCCTGATATTGGCATCGCTTTCCACCACACAGGGGCTTTTGCCTCCCAGTTCCAACGTTACCGGTGTGAGCTTTTCTGCCGCCATCTGGTAAATGATCCTGCCGGTGGCGGTACTGCCGGTATAAAACACATGGTCAAAGCGAAAGTGCTGCATCATAGCAGGCACCACTGCTGCGCCATCGCCTTCCCAATACAATATATATTCCCTGGGAAATGTTTCTTCTATTAATTGCTTCATTACAGCCGATGTGGCCGGCGCAAATTCACTGGGTTTGAGCACCATGCAATTACCGGCAGCTATTGCCCCTACCAATGGAGCCAACAATAACTGTAAAGGATAATTCCAGGGAGCGATGATCAATATGATGCCAAGTGGTTCACGCTGGACATAACTGGAAGAGGGAAGGTTGACCAGGTTGGTACCCACGAGCTCCGGCTCCATCCAGGTCGGCAATCCTTTAAGGGCCGCACGTATCTCGCTCAACAAAAAACCAGTTTCGGTAACCCAGCTCTCTTCAGGGCTTTTTTTCAGATCTGCATAGAGGGCATCATGTAAGGCGTTCTCATATTTGAGCAATGCACGCTTCAGGTGTAGCAGTTGCTCTTTCCGGAACCTATAGGGCCTGGTGACGCCACTATCATAGTAATGGCGCATAAGCAACAGCGCATCGGTTAGCCGGTCGTGATTCATAGTTATCTCCAATGAAATTACTCATTATTTGACATATAAATCAAAAAGGGTGAGCCGCCCCCAGTGAAGGAAGGGACAACTCACCCCCTGAATAGAGAGTAACCGCTTAGAACAGATCAAAGGATGGCCATTTTTTAATGGCGCCGTTTATATCCCACATCAGTTTATCCATGGCCCCGCCAATATTATTACTCCTGGTGTTGACGATCAATGCCCAACAATACCCGCTGCTGGTGCGTACCATAATGGATTGCTCACCCGGAAGGCTGCCTCCATGCCAGTAATTGTCGTATTTATTGACAGACCACCCTTTGGCATAACCGGTACTTACGGCCGGGGCGGTATACATGGTAGTAAGTGTGGGGGTTGCCAGAATATCTGTTTTAGGGGTAAATTTATCAACCCGCACCAGGAAACGCACCAGGTCAATAGGTGTGGCTATCAAACCACCATGTGAATCCATGCGTTTTACATTCATATAGCTGGCATAGGGATCATCACCGCCATCATAATATTTTACTTCATTGACTTTGCGCTGTGCCAGGGTATTACCACCTATTTCCATGGTATTGATACCACAGTTGTTGAGCACATTGTTGTTTACCCAGGTGTCATAAGCCTGTCCTGTTTTCTTTTCAATGACCCTGCCCAATATACAGTACCCAAAATTACTATAGGCATAGCTGGTACCTGGTTCTGTTTTGAGCGCCTGGTTGTCCAGGGTCCAGGTAATCAGCTGCGAATGGTTCATGGTCACATTCTTAAACATAGGATCGTTGCCATCATTAGTCCATCCGCCTCCCAGGTGCTCCAATAGCTGCTCTATTGTAATATCAGTGATCCATTTCTTGTAAGGTTGTGTACCATAGGTGGTTCCCAACACCGCACCGCTGCCAAAAACCTTATCGCTTAGTTTCAGCTTCCCCTGTTCTACCAGTTTCATAATAGCCGTAGCCGTCACCGGCTTGCTGCAACTAGCTATGCGAAGGCGATGTCGTGGGGCCATTAATTCATTGGCTTCTTTATCGGCATGGCCATAGGTTTTTGCCAGTACGAGCCGGTCGTCTTTTGCAATGGCCAGTGAAGCACCGGGCACTTTATAATCCTGCATAAACTTTTTTACCAGGGCATCTACATCGTTGAGTTCATTCACATCGAAGCCACTCTTGCTCTCCCAGATCGCCGCATAATAATCCTTGTTGTTAACAGTGTAACCGTTTACCCAAACGGGGCGGTAGCCCATATAGAAAAAGCGATCGAATTCATCCTGGTATTGCCGGGCCGTCATATTGTGACGGGCTGCCCATGCACCAGTGCCTGATTTTTCAAAGATGGCAGCAAACCTGGCCTGGCCATTTAAAGAATAGCCGCTTACCTTCTTAAGGCGGTAGCCCTGGCCTGTCCACTTATTGAATTCTGCCTGGTATTGATCGGAAGTCAACCCATGCCGGGCTACCCAGGAAGGGATATTGGCAGGTTTTTCAAAAACAGCAGTATAGTAATCCTGGTTGTTGAGCGTATAGCCGCTTACATCAGTGAGATAATAGCCTTGTCCTACCCATTTATTCACTTCCTGCTGGTATTGTGTGGCATTCAATCCATGCCGGGCTACCCAGGCTGGTGTATTGGGCACTTTTTCAAAGATAGCAGCGTATTTGGCGGCGCCACCTGCTACATATCCACTTACCTGAACGGGCCGGTAGCCCTTGCCTACCCATTTATCCACTTCCTGCTGGTACTGTGTTCCATTCAATCCGTGCCGGGCTACCCAGGCGGGTGTATTGGGCGTCTTTTCAAAGATGGCAGCATAATTATCCTGGCCATTATTACTATAGCCACTTACTTCTGCAATATGAAATCCTTTGGCAATCCATTTATCTACTTCTGATTGGTAAGCAGTAGCCGACAATCCGTGACGCGCCACCCAATCCTGTGAAGACGCCAGCAGTGAAGCGATCACCAGGGCGCAAAAGAGGCAAGCATTCTTTAACATACAAGCAAGTTTAAATAAGGAGAGTTGTTATCAATGTTAATGTAACCGGTTCGTAACAGGCCACAAAGCTACTGGGATGCAATGCCCATAACAATACTCCAAAGAGGTAATTCTTAAACGCGTAGGTTTTAAAAGAGGGAAATTATTGAATGTTGGATGCAATAAAAATTGGTGAAAGTTCAGGGCTACCCCTAGCTCCTTTACTTTCACCAATAGCATAAGTAGACTTACCTATGCTTAAAAATAGTGCCAAAAAATTGCGATGCGAACGGGTGATATAATGGCACTGAGCTGCTTTGTAGAGATACCGCTACACTATGAGCATACAGGCAAACGCAAGCCGGACAACAACTTCATGATACTCAGGATGATTATGCTTGAACAGTTGACTATTGCAGGAGGGCTATTGTTTTGCTAACAAAGTCATAAAACTATTATCATGAATTTAAGAGCCCTTTTATTGTCAATAGTATTATTGATCACCACCAGCACCCTGCATGCAACAAACAGTTCCAACGGCTTTGATAAAGAAAAGATAGCCCGCATGACGGAAGAAGAAAAGAACGCAAGAATAGCAGTAATGAAAAGTCGCGTAGAGGAAATACGAGATATGGACAGATCAACACTTAGCCGGTCCGAACGAAAAGAGCTTCGCCGTGAATTAAAGGACCTGAATAAAGAGGCCAAAGCTATGGGCCGGGGAGGCATTTATATTTCTTTGACCGGCATCCTGATCATCATCCTAATATTGATCCTGGTACTATAGCAACTATTCCCCTGTTTTAAGCGGACACAGAGAGGTTGAGTTTACATATGTCAACGTCTTTGTGTCCACCATAGAATGGCGCCACTAATGAGCAATACGGCAATGATGATGAATCCCGTATTGCCTCCCTTATCCTTTTTGGTGGTATTATCTTTTATGTCTCCCGCTGTATCTCCTTTGCTGAGCATATAACTCATTTCATCTTCAAAGGATTTATACTCCTTGAAAAAAGCATTGGCTTCGGATGGTAATACATGGTCTTTGAGACTTTCATATTGATATTTCAACTTCAGTTTACGGCCTCCATAAACAGCCTCTGCATGCATGGTAAAGGCAGGACATTTCATTTCCTCCTGCATATCGGAAAAACTCCAGTCTTCGGGCAAGTTCACGATCACTTCCTCGTGATACCTGGCAGGATAAGTAATATAAAAAGGCATGGTACGGCTTGCATCCTTTGGCTTCTTCAATACGCCATTGATAACAAAGGGTAAGAAATAACACTTTTTAAGGCCGCCTTCCTTTTCCCATACATCTTTAATGGTATAATATTCCAGGGTAGTGAACTTACCGGTTTGTTCATCATCCTTATAAGTAAGGCTGTCGATAGTGGCTTTCTCAAAATAACCGGCATAGAAGGTTTGAAATGTTTTACGCATTTCAAACAGGCTACTGCTGCTGAAATCATCCCGGATATCATCGGCAAAAGAGCCGGAATAAGTAGTTCGTACCGTAAGCCGCGCGTTGCCCGACATATCGGGAATGCTAAACTCCTCTTTAATATCTATTAACCCTTTGTTGTTTTGCGGAGGAATAGCTGTCAGCGCTTTTGTACTGTCTTCAATGATCAGTCCATATTGGTAATCGGGATAAGCAATATCACGCAGTTTGCCGCGCTGGTAAGAGATGGTAGGATCAAGCCAATAGTTTTGACCATTGTATTGAACCCGGACTGTGGCATGATCAAAAGCCGTGGGTGAAGGCAGCCAGTCTTTAATGGTCTTTCTATAAGTTGAACTGATCAATACAGGACTGGCATCCACTCCCAATGCTTTCAACATGGTACAGAGCAGGTAACTTTTATCCTTACAATCACCAAAGCGTTGTGCAAATACTTTATCGGGATGGTGGGGCTTGTGGGAGCGGTCGCCCATTTCGATGCCCAGGTAGCGCACCTCATCCTGTACAAACCGTAAGGCGGCCAATATCCTTTTATCTACAGCTGTATCCGCATTTTTTATCTCTTCTATTTTTTTCTGCATGGCAGGTGATACCTTATTGGCAAAAGGGAAGAGTTGGATTGCCCAGTCGTTCACTTCTTTCCAGTCTTTGTATTCGCTTACCATCACCATGGGGTATGGATCGTACCAGGCAGGTACACGATCCTGGATATGCAGGGCCGGGATCTTTTCCAGCTTCCATTCGTAAGCGGTTTCCTGTGGTGTTGCTGAAGTTGTATAGGCTACTTCGGTGAGGCTGTTTTTGATGGCAAGGCTTCGCCCTTTCGGTAAAATGATGCGGTAATAGAGGTTGTACATGGGTACGCCAAAGCTGGTCGTCATCATATCGGTATATTTCCCTTTGAATACGGGATTAAACCCTTTCAGCGTATAACTGTATTCAATGATATCTCCCTTGCGTACATCTTCCAGGAACAGAACAGATGAAAGCGAACCATTGTACAGGTACCTGTTGAGTTCACTTTCCTGCTGGATGGTCTTGATATTTGAAAGCTGCAGCTTATTGATCTTTTCGCCAGCACGGATGATGTTGATGGAATGAAAAACCAGCTGACTATAGGAAGGATCAAAATCCACATTTACTTCTGAAGCGTTTTGTACGCCCGATTCAGAAATGATCCGAAGGGCACGTTTGTAATAAGTGGCCTGGTGACCTACCGATACTTGTTTATCAAGAATGAGGTCTACATATCCACCTTCTGCCTCCTGGTCGAGTTTGGTATCGGCATAAGCAGGTGTATGAATGGTAACCCAGGCAGGCTCTTTCTCCACGCGGGGTTTATTGTTTTGGGCAAAGGACAGGGATACGGGTAAAAGGCTTAGGATCAACAAAGCCCGGAAAAGCAATTTCATGGTGCTGGGGTTAAAATAGGTGTACAAATTAGAGCTTTACTTTAGCATTTGCAGGCATGGCCTGCAAGAAATATCAGGAATTTCCGGGAGCAGTGGGAATGGCACATGTCACAATTGAACTGAATGTTATTTAGCACCAATTGCTACAAGGAGGTGGCCTGGGCAGGTCACCATACCCAACAGATTTCCTTCAAAACTGATTGGTTTACAATCTACTGCGTGCTTCCAATCCATTTTCCGGGACTGACGATCAGAGCTATTACTTTGATTATCAACCAAAACAAGTGCGAAAGTTGTTCAATCCATGTGTGAACCATGTGTCAGGCATGTGTGCTTCATTGGAGAACACGAGACTGTAAATTAAAC
>CBIHOV010000078.1:0-25568 GCA_966211765.1 uncultured Paraflavitalea sp. | reverse complement strand
TTTTTTTTTTGTTTTTTTTTGTTGTGCTATTTTTATTAATTTTTAATTTTTTTTTTTTTATTTTGAACCATAAATTTTTTTCTTTTTGTTTTTTTTTTTTTTTAAAAATTTTATAAATTTTTTTTTAAAAAATGTGGGCTTTATTAACACACACCCCACGCTTGCATAAAATATGTAATAAGCAGCAGCTCATTTTCCTAACTCCTTATAACGCTTCATCGCTTCTATATAATAATAATCGCCATAGGTAAGGGGCACATCCACTTCCGATTTGGCGGGCAGGTGGCCTACTCCATGTTCAATGATGAAACCACCATTGGCGCCCGGCGCTGCTTTGTAAGCAGGAGATGAAAGGGAACGCAACATAGTCTCTGCAGCAGTGAAATATTCTTTTGCTTTGGCAGCATCCACATATTGCTGCAGCTCCAGAAAGGCAGAAGCCATGATGGAGGCGGCAGAAGCATCGCGCAATGCATTGGGAATACCAGGCGCATTGAAGTCCCAATAAGGAACTTTATCAGCAGGCAGGTTGGGATGCGACAAAATGAAATGGGCAATATGATTGGCCTGGTCCAGGTATTGTTTGTCTTTGGTAGCGCGGTACATCACGGTATAACCGTACAATCCCCAGGCTTGTCCCCTTGCCCAGGCTGACTCATCAGCAGCGCCTTGTGCAGTACGCTTTTGTTGTACAGCACCTGTTTCAGGATTATAATTGATCACATGGTAAGAACTGTAATCCGGACGGAAATGATTCCTGATAGTAGTGTTGGCATGGGTAACGGCGATCTTGTAATAGGTAGAGTCGCCGGTAACCTGTGTAGCCCAAAACAATAATTCGAGGTTCATCATATTGTCGATGATAACGATGAACTCGGCCTTTTTAGAATCCCATGACCTGATACAGCCTACTTTAGGATCGAAGCGCGTGATCAGTGATTTAGCGCTGTTGATCAATATTTCTTTGTATTCGGGTTTGGATTGTATGCGTTCAGCATTGCCAAAACTGCAGAACATCATAAAGCCCAGATCATGGGTACCTTTGTTGTATTGTTCTTTTTTGAGTGGTTCCAGTATCCTTACGGCTTCATTGTATAAGGCAATGTCTTTTGTTTGTTCGTAGAGATAAAGCAGGGTACCGGGATAAAAGCCGCTGCACCACCAGCCGGAATTGCTGTATTCATGTTTGCCCGTAGTGGGAAAATAAGTCTTGGGAAACTTATCGGCAGGCAGGTCTTTCGCTAATATTTTATACTGGGCACCAGCTTCTGCAAATCCCTTATCAAAGGATTGCACCAGTGCTTTGTCGGTCATCGTAATGCCGGCTTTCTTTGAGGTACTGCAGGAAAGACCCGTAATGGCCAGGGCAACGGATAAATAACTTAACCAGGTAATGCTACTCTTCATATATGCTTTTGTCGTTTTTTTTAGATTTCGCCAAATGTACGCTGGGAATTGTGAGAAGTGAAACATCTAGCGTTTCCATTCCAGCACCTGTATGGGTTGCGGTGGAATATTTGCTTTGCCTTCTCCATCCACTTGCTCCACACGTTGTACAAACAATTGCAGGATGCCTTTTTGCTTCCACAACTCTGTATCGTAGGTAGGCTCCCATGATCCTACTGACCCGGTGGTGAGGTCTGTCACCTGCCAGGCGCCTTTGGAAATATCTTTCTTTATGGCTACCGATACTTTGTCGTTGCGCTCCGCATCGCGGAATACCATGGCAGCGGCAATCTGTCTGCCTGTGCGCCATACCATGATCTGTGGCCGTGAAATGGGGATGCGTTTGGTACCACCACCACTAAGGCTGAAAGGTGTGGTGCGGAAACCCAGGTCCTGCACCTGCCATTGCTTGCCGTTTGTATACACCAAATGGTACTGCGGTATAGCAGCGCCTGCTTCGCGCCAGTAGGTAGCGATATAGGGCAGCCCTTTATCGTCGGCATACATGGAAGTCTGGTTGATCAATTCACTTTTTTGGGGAATGCGGCAGGCATATTCAGCTGTGGCGGCTGTAATGGGCAATTGGTATTTTTCGCCGGTACTCTTTTCCCAGGTAAGTCCGCCATCTTTTGAGCGGGCATAGGCCAGGTCGTGGTTACTGGCAACATCCGGACTTTCGCGCCATACCCAGGAGAGGTGCAGGGTGCCTTTGGTATCAACACAAGCTTGCCAGTAGGCGTTGCGCTGCCCTTCTCCATCGATGAGGTTGCTGTGCAGGGAAGACCATTTTTGGGTGTGCCGGTCGTATTGGTTGATGACCAGGTTGCCCTGACCGGATTGGCCATTGCGGTACAGGAACAGAAGGTTGCCATTGGGCAGTTTATAGAACTCCGGGTAGCTCACCTTTTCTTCCAATTGGCCGGTCATGGGCATTTTTTCTGTCAGCTCCAGGGAGCCGGGACTTATGCTTCTGCAATAACGCAGGACATTATTGTGGTGATCCCAGGAAAGGTGCAGATAGCCGTCTCCATCCACCATGAGGCTGATGGTATTATGGGCATCCGCTGTATTGCCCTGGTAGGGTGTTCTGTTTAATTGCCATTGGGCGGCGCCCTGCTTTCTTTTGCCCAGCACCAGGTATCGGTCCTGGTCATAAAAAGCAGTGTATTGCCAGCCATCGTGGGTAACCAATGAATTCTTGCGAAACACCACTACATTGATGGAATTGTTGGCCCAGCCATCGGCTACTGTGGTAAGCGTGACGCCGGGTGCTGTTTGCGCCTGTAGCATTTCAATTGGCAGCAATATGATGAGCACCAGCCTGCATATCCTTCGCATAAAACTCCCCATCAACTATTTTTTTAATCTGTTTTCATTGGCAGGCTTTCGCCTTAGCGGTGCTAAAGTAAGGATACCCGTGGAAATGACAGGGGGGTAAATGATTAAAAAGGGGGGCATATCTTATTGTATGATAGTCCCCCCTATAGAAAACTGTTCTTATGCAATACTATTTTATCACTTTTTCGCAATCGTAAAACAACATTCTTCCCCATTACATGGGTACAATACCTCAATTAGCTTCCAGGTGAATTCCTGCAATTGCTGGTTCTTATTTCTCCTTTGCTGGTCGATGTGCTCAAAGTGGAAATATTCCAGTTCCCTTTGCATGGCTGCGCCCTGAGTGACTTTCCCCAGGCCATTGAGCTTGTGTCCGAGGTCATTGGAGCTGAGGACTGCCAGACTAATGCCTCTATATTCCTGCGGTTTCACATCTGACAGCGAATAGAAGAACGCCTGTTCTCCTTTATAACCAATGATCACCGCCGCATATTTCATTAGCTCATTCAGCTTTTCATCATAGCTCCCATCGATACCATCAAGGCGCATAAAACTATTCAGCTCACCAGGTAATAAATAAACATATAAACGGTCGTATTCATTGGCCTTATCTACCTTGAATGTGACGGGCAGGTATTGAATAATGGCTTTTTTACCGGAGGAAGAATCCGTAAAATCCAGGGTAGTCCGACTAAGGGTAGCCTCATAGACAGCACGATCCACATTGTACCAACCTGTATTTGGTATCAATACTTTGTATACCTTGTCATCGGGCAAGCGTAGTATTTTGCTGGTATCATAACCCAGTTGCCGGGCAGCCTCTTTCAGGTTCAGATCAAGCTCCTCCTGAAAATTTACAGCAGTGCGGTTGGCTGAATCAATTTCGTGCTGCTGCTGCTTTTGGTCGGCCACTGCATCCAGCGCAGCCTGTTTTCTCCAGAATGCTTCCTGTGTTTTGCTAATGACATCTGCATAGACCTGGCTTTTCGCCTGGTAATAATCCCTGAGTTTTTGCCAGGCTGTTGATCCATTCTTCAGCTTCCCGTCTTTCCGGGCGGCAAAAGCAAGGAATTGCTCCTTAACCTCTCCATATGTTTGCAGGGCCGCCAGTGAGTCAATATATGACAATGGTTTATCGAGGTTATCAATATAAAGATCGAGTACGGTTTCCTCCCTTGAGAGATGGATGAAACGCAGCCGTTCTTCAAATTCGCGGGTAGCCAGGAGGGTATTTTGAAAGGCTTTATTCCAAATTACTTTGATCTTTGCGGGATTGATCGCACAGTCTTTCAGGGTAATCAGGTCGTAAGGAATGTATCCCTCCTGCCTGATCGTATCCTTAGGCGAATAGTCATCAGTTCTAATAGAACTATCTTTTGATGTTGTTTCCTCTACGAACCTAAACTCAGGCATTCTCGGTGCAGGCCGTCTCACCCTTTCCCGGAAATAAGCAGCGAGGGAATAATAGAGACTATCTGTAAACGTCTTATTCCGGTTATCATATCCCCAGGCCTTTAATGAATCGAGGTATAGCGGCGGATAGAAGTTCAATGAAAAGATATCAACAGGAAGGAGGTCTCGTTCCAATGCTACCGGGTTTACCCAATCGATCCCGCCATCGGGGAGGCGTTTGCCACTGTACAGTTGCATGCCCGGTTTGATGGTATCAGCAGGCACTTCAGCATAGATGCCGGCATCGGGATTGATCTTTACGCGTTTCTCCCCTTTCCGTGCATCGATCAGGAACATGCCACCCGTTTCCAGCATTTGGCCACCACTCATTGTGGACAGCCCGGACTGCATCACCGTTGACGCATCCAGCGCCTCTTTAACGATCAATGACAAAGGGCCATTAAGCTGTTTGCCTTTTTCATCCAGGAACCCATTGGCCGGTACTGTCAGCACAATACCTCCCTTCGTTTCGATCACGGTGTCGCGGCCGGCCTGGATGATAAATGTCTGGGCGGCTATGCTCTTGTCTGCATCGGCCCATAGCTTTTCACCGGCCTCGTTGTAAGCCGGCAATTGGCTACCCTCATAAGCAGTGTGTTGACTACCCGATCTCATTACAAAGTACATCACCAGGGCTCCTATCAATACAATTCCCAATCCTCCCCCGGCCCACCGGGTAAAATTGCGCCACCGGATAAACTGTTGTCCGGCCTGTTTTATTTGTTGGGTTAAGGCCGTGCGTTCTAGTCCCCGCATCAGCTCTTGCTGCAGGCCCAGCTCTTCCCTGAGTTGAGGGTCGCTGGCCAATTGTTCTTCAAACCCGGCCTTTTCGCTAGCAGACAGCTGACCACTTAAGTAATCCTCTATCTTTTTGATCGATTCAAGTTCTTTTCGCATCACGTAAGGGTTTATATGGTTTGAAGACTTTGTTTCAGTTCTTTGAGCCTGTTGCGCGCTGCTTCCAGGCATTTGTATTTCTGGTTTTTGGCTGTATTTTCTGAGCTATAGCCCATGCGCGCCGCAATGTCTTTGAGCTTTCGGCCACCGTGGTAAAAAAGCAGCAACAATTCCCGGCAACGATCACCCAGGTCCAGCAGTACTTTTTCTGCCAGCCCTGCCTGCTTATCGGCTTCCCGCACCAGGTCCAATGCCTGTTCTTCCGCCTGGGTGAGGCCGGTATCAAAAGCAGCCTGGGGATGTGCCTTCCGTTTCTTCAATTCGTCTTTCCAGAGATAGCGGCAAATGCTGTAGAGGTAGGTGCTGAGTTTGGCAGTAAGCTGCAGGTTTTTCTCCCGCACCTGGGTGCACAGGATAATGAGGGCTTCCTGGAAAATATCTTCGGCATCCTGCCTGCTTCCGCCGCTGGTACGGATCATCTTTTGCATCAGGGGAAAAGACCTGTACAGGGCTTTGAGGGCCTTACTGTTGCCGCCGGAACGGATCAGGTCAATGATCTTGTGGTCATCCATTTTGCAGGGGTTTAGAGATATATGGTCAAAAACGAAAAATGTCACCCTGAAAGGATGACATTTTCTAAAATAATTTAAAATTAGTTGGGTTTGTTACTGGTTGTCAAGCGCATCAATGGCTTCCTGTACTTTTTCCCGGATGAGGGATTCGGAGAGCTGGTCTACTTCTACCCGGGTAGCATCTTCATAGTTCCATTCGTTGTCCTTGTGAATTAAGGTGCGCATGGCCACCTTGCCTTCGGCCTCCATGGGGGCCAGGAGGAACATACAATAGTTCTGCGTATCGTACCGGATATCGAGGGATACATTGGGATGCTCGCGGTTCATTCTGTCCACCTGCTGGGCAATGATGCCATACCTGTTCAGGGATTGTACACACTTACCAAAGGCAGGGGTGATGATCTGTTCCATCTTTTCGCGGAAGTTGTTGATGAAGCTGGCGCGGCGGGCCTGATCGTATGGTTCCTGACCTCTTTCCACCGGGTGTGAAAGCTGTTCGTTACGGTGCTGCAGTTCCAGTTTTTTTCTTCTGCAAGCTAAAAAGTCTTCCCACATCATAAACACAGTTGTTAAAGGTTATAAAAATGATCACTGGATCGGCGTAGCATTTCCGGAGGATAGAGGGGCGTCATGAACGCAATCGTTTGCATTTATGGGTCCATTAAATTAACGCTTTTTTCTGATATAAGAAATAAGCATGATCAGGGTCCAAATGTCATGCTTTGTCCTGCAAAAACCTGCAACTGCATAAAAACTTAAACATTTGATAAAATAGCTGCTGCTACATCGTTACATTTGGTAACAAAGTTTGCCGCCATATGAACTATCAGGAATTAACCCCCGATGAAGGGTCATTACTGTTGCAGTTGCGAGCGGGGGACAAAACTGCTTTTGATGAGCTCTTCAACCGCTTTGCCGGCCCGGTGCACACCTATATACGGATGCGCCTGAATGGGTCGGAAGAGTCGGATGATGTATTACAGGAGGTGTTCATACGCCTGTGGCACAAACGACAGTCTATTGTCATCCACTCGTCTTTCCGCAATTACCTGTATACCATTGTTCAGCATTGCATCAGTGATCATATCCGTGCTTCCAGAAGAAGGAAGTATACTTTGCCCGACAATATGCCGGAGCGGGAGGAAGCGACCCCTCAGCCCGATGAGCAATACCAATACAAACAGGTATATTATATGTGGCGCGGCGCCATGAATAAATTACCGGGACAGATGCGCCGTATCTACGCCATGAAAATTGAAGAACAACGCTCGGTAAAAGAAATAGCTGCTGAATTGCAACTCAGCGAGCAAACCGTCAAGAACCAATTGCATACGGCAGGGCAACGCATTGTGAAACTATTGCGCCAGGTACAATGGTTCTTTCTCTAATCATGGCGCGCCTTGATGCCCCTTCCAATATGACCCAATCGATGAACTCCCCAATTTTCTTAAAAAAGATATAGTACCAGATCCTCCCGGCAAGCGTCTATTATACAAACCCGTTTTCATGCCCCGTAAATCAAGGAAGCAAGCACCACCCAACGACGATGAGCAATGGCAGCAGGCATGGGAACAACCGGATGCCATGGATGCTGCCCGGAAAGCAGCCATGCTCCATACGATACACCAACGGCTGGACAATACACGGCGGAAGAAAAAGCAGTTATTCTATATCGGGCTGAGCGCAGCTGCCGCTATACTGGTAGCCGTGCTCATAAAGATCCCCTGGAATCAGCCTGAAATGCCTGTGGAAGCCTGGAAGGAGCTGGTGACCACTGACAGCGCCCGTAAAGTACAGCTGGAAGATGGTTCTGTATTGTGGCTGGCGCCGCGCTCGGTGGTGCGGGTGTATCCTGATTTCAGGAACAAGCGCAATACGCAGCTTACCCAGGGAACGGTGTTCTTTAGCATTGCCAAAGATACCCTGCATCCTTTTTCGATTGCGGTGAACGACCACCAGGTAACGGTACTGGGTACCCAATTTACGATCAACCGGCTTGATTCGGCAGATATACAATTGACCGTCAAGGAAGGAAAAGTATCCCTGGTGAATGTGACCGGCAGCAATATCCTTACCGCCGGCCAGCGTGTACAAACACGAAATGGGAAAACAGGTGGTGTTGATACCGTAGATCCCCAGGTAGCCGACTGGTGGGCCAGTAAGGAGATCAGGCTCTACAATATTTCATTGGAAACATTGATACACTGTATTGAATCATACTATGGCATAATACTATCGAAGGAACATACCAACCCGGCGATGAAAATAAGTTTAACCTGGAATATGACGGTATCCCTGGAAGAAAACTTAAAGGTCTTGAATGCATTGACAGGCTATAATATCCACTAACATATCATTGAATTAACCATTGGGTTTATCACTGCTGCTGGCGCAACTGGCACAGCCAGCTAACCTATTGACTATACTGTAATGAAAAAAACATGGAAAACGTGAAATTAAAAACACTTATCAGCTTTTTGGCTCTGATGCTTACAGCAAGCCTGCTACAGGGCCAAAGCAGCCAGCTTAGCTTCCGGCATGGCGCCGGCAACCTGGCCAGAGTAGTGGAAGATTTTGGCAAGCAGTTCAAAGCACAACTGGCTTATGCCAACGAGGAACTGTCGGCGGTGAGCGTATCGTCTGCCAACTATGAAGCCCCTACGGTGGGAGAGCTGTTGAACAAAGTGCTGGCACCGGCTAATTTTAAAGCTACTGCCAGTGGCAATAGCTGGATCATCCGTAAATCGGAAACACCCCTGCGGCAGGCGCCTGCCAGCATGCTGTTGCAAGGTCTTATCAAAGAAGGTGATAATCCTGTGGCCAGTGCCACAGTGATCATTAAGCAAAGCGGACAAGGAACCACTATTGCAGTAGCCGATGAGAAAGGGGCTTTCAGCAAAAAGATCAGCTTACAGGAAGGCACGGTGGAAATATCAGCCGTGGGGTACCTGCCTGTGAAAAGGAAATTTGCAGCAACAGAAAAACAAATACTAAAAATAGACCTTGTTAAAGACGAGCAGCAAATGCAGAATGTGGTGGTAACAGCCCTGGGCATTAAGCGGGCCGAAAGGGCCCTGGGTTATGCTACTTCTACTGTTGATGGACAACAACTGACAGATGCTATGAGCGGCAACTGGACCGATGCCCTGTCGGGAAAAGTTGCCGGCCTCAACCTGGTGCGTTCCAATGCGGGACCTACCGGTTCCAATAAGATCATCCTGCGAGGAGAGAATAACCTGACCGGCGATAATGAAGCGCTCATTGTGGTAGACGGCGTAGTGATCAACCAGGGCAGCGGCCGTCGTACAGGTGTAGATGGAGAAGTGGCTTATGGTGTTGGCTCCGAAAACATGCCCTCCGATTATGGTACAGGGTTAAATGATATCAACCCGGAAGATATAGAATCCGTAACGGTATTGAAAGGGCCCGGTGCAGCTGCCTTGTATGGCCAACGCGCTGCCAACGGCGCCGTGATCATCACCACCAAATCAGGGAGCAACAAAAGAAAGGGATTGGGAATTACCTTAAACTCGAATGTTTCGTGGGAACAGATCAACCGCTGGCCCGACCTGCAATGGGAGTACGGCATTGGCCTGGATGGACAAGCCGATTATGACTATGGCAGATCGACCAACTCTACTTCCAGCTCTGCTTACGGACCCAGGTTTGATGGGCAAAAGTTTTACCAATACAATAATGGCATTCAAGGCCGAGATTCAGTAATGACGCCTTGGGTACCCTACAAAAATAAGATCAGGGATTTCTTTGAAATGTGCAATACGATCACCAATACCATCAGTGTGGATGGCGGAACGGATAAGACAACGGCGCGTTTTTCGGTTACCAATGTGACCAATAACTGGATCATCCCCAATACGGGTTACAAACGCAATACCGTATCCTTATCGGTCAATTCGAAAGTGAATGACAAGCTGCAGGTTACTTCCAAAATAAACTATACCAACAAGTGGAGTGATAACCTGCCGGGCAGCGGATACGGAAACCAATCTATTATGTATTGGTACATTTTCTGGCAACCCAATGCGGATATCGATTGGTTAAAGAACTATTGGGTAAAAGGACAGGAGGATAGAAAAATATTCTATCCCTTTAGTTCTTTTCCTGAAAATCCATACGCAGTAGTCAATGAGTTTATCAACAGAACCAACCGACATGGTGTGACGGGTAATATCCAGGCCACTTATAATTTTACGAAGGAGCTGAGCCTGATGTTAAGGACCTCCATCGATTTTGGTTATGATCAGCGTGCACAGGAACGCCCTTATGATGCAGGTTCAAAATATCCCTACGGCAGCTATCGTACACAGAATATCTTTTCCCTGGAAGCCAGCACCGACTTCCTGTTGAGGTATGCTAAAAAGATCAATCCCGATTTTGATTTCTCAATTACCGGTGGAGGAAGCGCCCTCCGAAACACCTATAACCGTGATGAGACGCGTGCCGACTCGCTCATCAATCCGGGCATCTATACCATGGCCAATAGTGCAGGCCCATTGATCACGCTGCCTTATAAATCCAAACTGGCCATCAATAGCTTTTATGGTGTACTGACCACCAGTTTCAGGGAGATGCTGTACCTCGATATCACGGGTCGCCAGGATTGGAACAGTGCGCTGGCTACGCCCCAACGTACAGAGAATGCCGGCTTCTTTTATCCATCAGCCAGTTTGAGTTTTGTGGCTTCGGAAGCCATTAAAATGCCAAAGGAGATCAATTTTCTGAAGCTTCGTTTCTCCGTTTCCAATGTAGGCAGCGGACAAACCATCCCCTATCGCACAGCCTTTTATTATTCTTCTCCGGGTAGTTTATACAACGGAGGACTGGAAAACCCATCCGCCCGTAATAACCTCAACCTGAAACCACTCAGAACAATTACCTATGAAGCGGGCATGGCCATGAAAATGTTCAAAGACCGCCTGGGTATTGACCTGGCCTTTTATTCAGGTTTTACCAAAGACCAGATATTGTATCGACAGCTTGACCGTGCTTCCGGCAACTCCACAGCTATCATCAATATCGGTAAGGTGGCCAATAGCGGAGTGGAACTGGCGCTCAATGGTACCCCCATTACTTCCAAAAATGGATTGAAATGGAACACCAGCATTGTATTTTCTGCCAACAAAAATGAAGTAAGAGAATTGCCCGACAGCTCTATCGTATTGCAAACCGGCCCGGTAGGCGGCGGACAGATCGTAGCCAAGGTAGGGGGCAGCATGGGTGATCTCTATGGAAGAGGGTATGTAAGGGCTCCGGACGGTCAGATCGTATATGATGCCACAACGGGTAATGCCCTGATCTCGCAGGATGTTGTTTATCTCGGCAACACCATCCCTAAATGGAAACTAGGTTTCTCCAACGATTTTACCCTTAAACAATTCCGGTTGTCCTTATTGTTTGATGCTCAATATGGCGCAGTAGGGCATTCACTGATGCATTATAAATTGGCTGAACAGGGTAAGATCACCAAAACATTGCCCGGCAGGTACAGTGGTATCATTGGCAATGGCGTGATACAGGAAGCTGATGGAAAGTACCGGAAGAATGATGTGATTGCCACGGATATCGATGAGTATTACCGCTCCCATTTTGGTATAGACAATGCCGAGGGCAGCACCTTCCGCACTGATTACATCAAATTCAGGGAAGCCAGGCTCGATTATTCTATTCGTCCGGCCCTGGCCAAAAAGCTGGGTTTACAACGCGCCACGATTGGTGTATATGGCCGTAACCTCTGGATATGGTCTGACTGGCCCATGTTTGATCCCGAGTTTGGCACCCTTACCGGAACGGACATTGTACAGGGATTTGAGATCGCACAATTCCCTTCTACACGCTCTTTCGGATTTAATCTTGTTGTTGGACTTTAATTCTTGAAAAATGAAAACGATTCTCTATAAAATAGTATTTGCTGTAGTGTTGTTGAGCATGCTGCTGACATCATGTACGAAAGGATTCACGGATCTGAATACGGATCCTAATAATACCCCTGTTGCAAAGCCCCATCAATTGCTGGCGCCTGCCCTGGTAGGCATTATGGGTTACAATATGCTGCGGAACCGCAACTTCAATAACGAACTAATGCAGGTTACTGTAGACATGGGAGATGGAGAAGGTAAAGTATTCAGGTATGATTATCGCTTCAACTGGGGCGATTATCTGTACAATGGCTGGTTTCTGGAAATGGCCAACCTGAAGGACATGTATAAGATAGCCAAAGACACGCCCACGCTTAATAAATCGTATCAGGGTATCTCACTCATCTGCCAGTCGTGGGTATTCTCCCTGTTAACAGATACCTATGGGGATGTTCCTTATTTTCAATCCAGCCTGGCCAAGGATTCCCTTCTTTTTGAACCAGCGTTCGATAGCCAGAAAGACATTTACCTGGATATTTTTAAGAAGCTGGAAGAAGCCAATGTCTTACTCAATGGAGGGCCTGCTATTGTATCGTCCAGCGACCCGGTCTACTACGGCGATGTGGCCAGGTGGCGCAGGTTTGGCAACTCACTCTACTTACGGCTTTTGCTCAGGTTATCGGGCAAAGCGGAAGTAGCTGCCCAATGTATTGCCAAGATCAAGGAAATAGTAGACACCAAAGCTTCCACCTATCCCAAGATCACTAAGAATGAAGAATCGGCTATTTTAAGGTGGACAGGTCAGGGCCCTTATTCATCTCCTTTCATGACGGTGCGGGAACAGGATTTCAGGGCACCGGGCATTGCCAGTTTCTTTATTGATCACCTGGCCAATTGGAACGATCCACGCATCAATATACCTACCTATGGAACAGGATCACCTACCAAAACCAACCGCTGGGGTATTGCTCCTGCCTCTGGCGCTTTTTTAGGCGTGCCCAGTGGGTACTCACCCGGACAGGAAAGCACCAAAAAAGCTTCCTTCTATTCCATTACCAACAATACCAATACGGGCCCATCGCTGATGACGGAACCACTAACAGGTATGATCCTGAATCTTGCCGAGGTTGATTTTATGCATGCGGAAGCAGCAGTTAAAGGATGGATCAATGGCTCTCCCAAGAGTTTCTATGACAGTGGCGCTTTGCACAGCATCAAGCTCTGGCTGCCCCAATGGCCTGATACTTCTACCAAAATATATAACATTACCGATTACCTGACAGCGGCAGATATTGACTTTAATGAAAGCGGCAGTGTGGACGAGAAAATGGAACAGATCCACCTGCAGAAATATTATGCGCTATTCCTTACTGATATGCAGCAATGGTTTGAATACCGCCGTACCGGCCACCCGGTATTGCCCAAAGGACCCGGATTAAGGAATGGTGGTGTAATGCCGGCACGGATGACTTACCCGATATCGGTGCAATCGACCAATCCCACCAATTACAAGGCAGTAGTAGCCGCACAGGGACCCGATGTGATATCTACCCAGGTGTGGTGGCAGAAACCATAGGTGGCGGGCACATAGAGGAGGAGGTGAAACAAATACTTATATAAGTAAAGTAGACAGTCTTAAAAAAAGTACAATGAAAAAGCTTCAACTATATTCTTTCATTTTGCTGTTAACGGTCTCCTTCTGGGGGTGTCAAAAAGATAAATACCCCGGTGGTGAGATCAGTCCCTATATAGCGCTGTATGATCTAAGGAACATTTACAAAGGCCAGGATGTAACCCTGACCAAAGAAAATATGCTGGGTTCCACCACCATCACGGGTACGGTGGTCTCTGACCATTCCGGCGGTAATTTACCAGCCGGCCTGCTGATCGTACAGGATAACCGCCGGTTATCGCAGCTGCGTGGTATCTCTATTCCCATTGGCGCCGAGGCAGCGAAATACCAACCCGGCGATTCGGTAAAGATCAACGTTGAGGGAAAGGTATTGAAGAAAATAGATGGTATTCTTCAACTCACCGGAGTGGAGGCCACTGGCATCACAAAAGTATCTTCCGGCAATACAGTCATTTCTCCCCGGGTACCAACCAGTTTCATGCTGACCAACCCAGACCAATATGAGAGCGTTTTATCGGTGATCGTGAAAGGAGGTTTTGATCCCCTGCCCAATCCTGGAGACGTACTTTCGGGCAATAAGGCACTGAATGATGGCTTTGGCACAATTACGCTGCACACGGAAGCGAATGCCAATTTTTCGAATGAGCAGGCGCCTGTACTGGCAAACTTTTATGGTATCTTATTCAACTCTTCTGGCACTGATCCAAAACCGGCGCCACATTTCCGCCTGCGCGCTAAAAACGATGTGGTCATATTGAGTTCTGTAATTGAGATCCCACCCGTTATTATTACCGGCATTATGAGCGATGTAGATGGTGGAGATGGCAACTATGAATATGTACAATTCCTGGCAACCAGGGATATCGATTTTGCCGCTACCCCTTTTTCAGTAGTAGTGACCAACAATGCCAATGCTTCCGCTCCTTCCGGTTTCCTACCCAACGGGTGGGCTACCGGCAATATGCGCACGTATAAGCTCAACCTTAATGCGGGTACTGCGGCCAAAGGCAGCTATTTCTATTCGGGCGGTACCGGCAAAAGGATCAATGGTGCTTCTTCTACCAGTATGAGTACTTCCAACTGGATTAAGGCATACGATTATGTAGCCAAGGATGGTGAGGGATTTGGCGCCAAGACAGGCGGGTATCTTGCCAATAGCGGCAATGCCTGTGGTGTGGCTATTTTTGAGGGAACCAATATAACAGGCAATTCCAAACCAGTAGATGTTATGTTCATCTCGGGCGGAGGCAGTCTTTATACCCCCACGCCTACACCAATGGGCTATCGCATCACCAACAATGACTGGTATGATGTGAAGAACCCCATTACTTTACAGGACCAGCCTTTTTACAGGCAGGGTTCCAATACGCTTTTCCTCCCCTATCCTCCCGGACAAGGATACTTTTATGTATTGGGTGGGGAGTATAACCTGACGCTGGGTCGATGGACAAAAGCCCGGGTACAAAACCTGGTATTGCTTTCCAAAGCTTCCTTACTTACAGAAATTGAAGGTGAAACAGCTACGAAGCTGAAATAAAGATGAGCGGTAGGCCGTGAGAGGTCAGATACCTGACCTCTCACGTTTACATACACACATATTGTGTGTGCGGCGAGTTATATACTCTTACAGATCCCCATTTCCAGTCCACGCAATTCTGCCAGTCCCCGCAGCCGTCCGATAGCGGAATAACCCGGATAGGTTTTCTTATGCAGATCGTCCAGCATCTGGTGACCATGATCGGGCCGCATAGGAATGGAAACTTTTCTTCGTTGCATGATGTGGAGCACTTCTTTAACAATAGCATACATGTCTGCATCACCGGCCAGATGATCAGCTTCATAGAAGTTCCCTTCCGCATCCATTTTGGTATTGCGCAGATGCAGGAAATGGACCTGGTCGCCAAAGGTCTGTAACATACGGAGCAGGTCATTATCTGCCCGGGCGCCAAAGGATCCGGTACAAAAACACAATCCATTGGCGGGCGAAGGAGCTGCTGCCAGCAATTCCCTGGCGTCCTGTTCGGTACACATGATCCGCGGCAATCCTAAAATGGAATAAGGCGGATCATCGGGATGTATGGCTAGTTTCAATCCACCCGCTTCTGCTACCGGCAGCACTTTGTGCAGAAAATAATAAAGGTGTTGCTTCAACTTTTGGGCATCAATGCCTTCATAGGTTTTAAGTGCCTTCAATACTGCAGCTGGCGTAAAAGCCTCGTCGCTACCGGGAAGCCCCAGCATGGTATTACGGAAAAGGGTCTCTTTCTCCACCTCCGTCATACTTTCAAACTTTGTCTTTGCTTTTTGTATGTCGGCATCGGTATAGTCTCTTTTTGCACCGGGCCTTTTCAACAGAAAGAGGTCAAAAGCAATAAAGGCCGACCGCTCAAAATAGAGTGCCTTGCTTTTATCGGGCATCTCATAGGAAACATCGGTGCGCATCCAATCGAGGATGGGCATGAAGTTGTAGGTCACTACTTTCAGGCCACACTGTGCCACATTGAGCAGGCTTTCTTTGTAGTTTTCTATGTATTGCCGATAATTACCCGTTTGTTTTTTAATGTCTTCGTGCACCGGCAGGCTTTCAATGACTGTCCAGGTCATGCCTACAGCCTCGATCATGGCTTTGCGGGCATTGATCTCATCCACCGTCCACACCTCTCCCACAGGTATATGGTGAAGCGCTGTCACTACGCCTGTGCATCCTGCCTGTCGAATATCCCATAAACTCACAGGATCATTTGGTCCGAACCAACGCATTGTTTGCTCCATTAAGATCATAAACGTAATCTCTATATAAGTGAATATAATTTAGTAATCAAAGACAGGTATTAATCTGCTAATAAGAGGTGACACCTTTCCATTGCTTCGCAGGCGAAAGCTGTCACCTCTCTTGCCCCGGGACGTCATATTAAAGGAAGGACGAGGCTAGTCATCCTTCCCTTGTACATTAATCGGAACCCATGTGTAACTAACGATGCTAATTGCTATCATCTTAAAGTTCAGTTCCACCGACGTGGAATCTATTGTGTATAACTATAGAGCTTAACTCTTTGTAATGTCCATTGATTCAATGGCAACCGGATATGCCTACCCTGATGCGTTTGGTCTCCATTGAATCGCCTGGTGGTGATCCAGGCGCCATTCACCACCTTACCCTGATCGGCCTGCAGGATACCTGCCGTTTTACCTGGTTGCAGGCTGGCAGCCGTGACCACGATGCCATTGCCCCCGATCAAAAACTCATCCTCTGCCAGTACAATGATGATGCCACCTCCGAAAGCCCAGACCGAATCTTTTGATTCCCTGTTCCATCCCAGGGTATTGTCGTGTGCAATGGTCAATTCGTAATTATCGAAGCGTGTTGTTTGCTTCGAAGTTTTATCCACGAGGAAACCGTCTGAACCACGACTATTAAAATGAAAAGATTCGAGGCTCTTCATCATCGCATAGGTATTGGACAGCATCTGGTTGTTGGCCGCACTGGCGGCTTCCACTGCAAATGGTGAAAATCCCATGGCCTTATATTTACCAAAAGCAGCAAATGCTTTGATAGCTGTGGAGGAATCAAAATTGATCTCGGGAATAAAGAACGGATTGCCTCCACGCACATACAGATCACTGTACCAGGTAAACCTCGGGTTGTAATAATCGGGAGAAAGCATATCAATGTCGGGGGCGGCCACCTTCCAGATGTCCATCAGGTGCGGCAACGGTCCTGCACTCGGGTACTCTCCTGGTTTATTGTTCCTGTAATTCAACGCAGCATTCACGAGCATCGGCAAGCGGTAAACCTGCTTACCGGCTTTGGCTACTTCATTGGCAAATTGCGCATAATACCATGCCTGGAACATTTCATCTGTGCCTGATCCGGTTCCAAAAACATCTTCCCAACTGCCTTTTGTTTTGGCGCCATTCTTTTCCCATACTGCTGCAAACTCGGGCATCAGGCTGCTTTTGTTTTGTACAAGGTGTGCCATCAGTGCAGCAGGGACCGGATCAGCAAATAGCTGGTTGGCCCTGGCACTGTGCTCGCGGGCATCGGTCAAAAAGCCGATCTCATTTTCTACCTGGACCATTAGTACCGTTTGCTGACTGGCATCCATCTGTTTGAGGTGTTGCATCATCGCTTTGAAGGCCTTTATATCGGCCTGCAGGATATGGGGATCAAAAGCCGACAATATTTCCTGGTGTTTGCCTGCGCCATTGATGGCACGTGGAAATCTTTGCTCGTCCTTCTTTACCCAGGCAGGCACATAACAACTCATGCTGTTTTTCCAGGTACCAAACCAAAGGATTACCAACCGCAGATCGCTTTTTCTTGCCCCGGCGATCATGTTGTCGAGCAATGTAAAATCAAACCTGCCTTCCGCTGGCTCGAGCAGTTCCCAATATACCGGCACCAATACGGTATTGAGGTTCATGGACTTTAAGCGGGGCCACATGCCACGCAGGTAGGCCGTATCGGAAGCGGTGGAATTGCCCACTTCCCCAGCAAGTGACAGGAAGGGCTTGCCTTTCACCACCAACCGGTGGATATTGTCCTGCTGCCGCTCTATCCGTGGCAACACAGTCGATTGTGTCATCGCGGCATTCATCCCTACCGAACAGGCGATCAGCAAAATCACTTTATACATCCATTCATTCTTTGATTATCCAATATAAGTTATTATGTTTTCTATGCCTGCAATACAGCTGAATAAGCACTATTTTTACATACAGTTCAGAAAAAGCTTCTTTTCTTTGATCAACAACCAGCTACGACTATGGCCGAAAACCGGGAAGTAACGATATACGACATAGCCAAACACCTCAATATCTCAGCAGCCACTGTGAGCAGGGGGTTGAAAAACAGCCCCTCTGTCAACAAAAACACCCGGAAGAAAATTGCCGAAGCTGCCGTAGAACTGGGTTATCAATCCAACACTTTTGCCAGCAGCCTGAGAAGTAAAAGCACCCATACACTCGGCGTACTGGTGCCAAGGCTCAATAGCTATTTCATGTCTTCGGTGTTGGCGGGCATGGAAAACGCGGCCAACAGGCATGGTTACAACCTGATCATTGCACAATCGCTGGAAGATGCGGAAAAAGAAAAACTCAACGCCGCCACCATGTTCAATAAGCGGGTGGACGGACTCCTCATCTCCCTTTCTTACGATACCGAGAATATCAACCACCTGGAACCTTTTTTCAAGCGCAAAATACCAGTGGTGTTCTTCGACCGTGTTCATCCGCACAATGCCAGCACTTCCATTGTCATCGACAACTATGGCGCTGCTTACAACATTACCAAACACCTGATAGACCAGGGCTGCCGCCGCATTATGCACCTTGGCGGCAATATGCTCAGGAATGTTTACAAAGAACGCTTTGATGGTTACCGGCAGGCGCTTAAAGACCATGACCTGCCCTTCCATGAAAAAATGCATTTCGTCAGTACACTCTCTGAAAAAGCCGGCGCAGAAGCAGCTAAGCATATCCTTAATCTTGCGGCTGCCCGACGGCCTGATGCCGTATTTTCAGCCAATGATACAGCCGCTGTTTATTGTATGATCGCCCTCAAATCGGCTGGCCTCCGCATTCCCGAAGATGTAGCTTTTGCCGGCTTCAACAACGATCCTATCAGCAAAGTGATTGAACCCAACCTCACTACCGTCGATTACTCTGGCGATACCATGGGCAATACCGCCGTCACCAACCTCATCAATCACCTCAAAGGCATCAGCAATCTCTATAGCACCAATTCCATCACCCTCCGGGCCGACATGGTCATCAGGGCTTCTTCTTTGAAGATAAAATCCTGACCTCCGGTCTTATGGTATCCTTTTCAAAAATTCATTTGCTTTGATCTCATCCAGGTTATTCACCGGCCGTTCCAGGTAATAAGGGATTGGCATACGGCTGAATTGCTGAAAATAAAGCAGGCAGGCATCTTTCCATAAAACGGCATCACTGCTTTGCGTGCGTAGTTTGCGTTGTATGGCCTGGAAACGAATGCTGTCAACATAAGGTTGCGCCTTATCCCATATCTTTTGAAACTCCCGAACCTGATGTACGCCTTTATCATACTGTGCACAAATCTCATCCCATAAGGTGCGTCCGGATCTCATTTTATAATCCCATGGTAAATGGTGGAACCACAGTAGGAACATATCCGGACAAGTTGCCGGGTCATTGAACTGTGATGCCAGTGGTTCACGATATTGGCCAACGGCATCACTACCTTTTTTTGTACGATCAAACCCAATGCCATTTGTACTTGCCTGATGATAGTAAGGAGGCGTCCAATCCGGTCTCATTTTTTCGGGCGCCCACCAGGGGCCGGGGCCATAATGCCCGTTGGCCGACATTATATGATGCAAACCAAGTGGCGTCATATAATTTACCACCGCTTCCCTGCTTTCCAGCATCATTCTTTTTACAGGTACCAGGAAATTTTCTCTCCAGTCACTTGAGTAAAGAGTTGACCCGGTATTTGCGCTTGCAACAGTAGGAAAGGTTTGCCTGATCCATTCATCTGCAATCTGTTCACTCTTTAAATTATTGTTCCATGCCAGGCGTCCATAGGCATACCAGTTGGCCTGGGCAAAGTCATGACCACACCAATTGGTATCCAGGCCTACATTGGATACGCCTGCAATAGCGGTGTATTTTTGAGGATAAATACTTCCGTCGGTACAGCGCGCCACCGTACTGCCCACTCCTTCCTGGTAAGTATCAGTTTTGAGGCATTCTTCCCACATGGTTGATAAAAAAGCCAGGTGGGTAGAATGCCCGAGATATTCCTGTGTTACCTGGAACTCGGCCATTACCGGTGTTTTTTTCATAGCACCAAACAAAGGACTGAAGGGCTCTCTTGGCTGAAAATCTATTGGTCCGTTTTTCACTTGTATGATCACATTATCCCTGAACTGTCCATCCAGCGGTATAAATTCATTGCAAGCCTGTTTTGCCCGGTCCTTATCGTTGGGACTGTATACAAAGGCACGCCACATAACGATACCATTGTAGGGCCTCAATGCATCGGCCAGCATATTGGCGCCATCAGCATGTGTACGGCCAAAATCCTGCGGGCCCGGTTGTCCTTCGCTGTTTGCTTTTACCAGGAAGCCTCCAAAATCAGGGATCAGGGCATATATTTCTTTCACCTTATCCTTCCACCATTTGATCACAGCAGGATCCAATGGATCGGCCGTAGGTATACCGCCAATAACCTTCGGAGAAGAAAAATTCACCGAGAGGTATGTTTTCACACCATAGGGACGTAAAACGGCAGCAATGGCTTTTGCCCTGTTGAGATAATCAGTTGTTAACACGGTAGGTGAAGCATTCACGTTGTTGATCGATGAACCGTTGATTCCAACAGAGGCATTGGCGCGGGCGTATTCCTGCCAGCGTGTCTTATCTTTCTCCGTCACTACAAAGGGATCATCTTTGCGCCAGAATATAGACATCCCTGCATAACCCCGCTCTACTGTTCCATTGAGGTTATCCCAGTGATTCAATATTCTGATGGCATAGGAAGGATTAGAAATTTCGTCCTTCACAGTTTCACCCGTTTGTTGGCGGCGCAACAACTCATACACACCATACAAGATCCCCAGGTCTGTATTTGCTTCTACCTCGTTTGGGGTAAGCCTGAATCCGTCTGCTTTTATTTTACTGTTTTTCGTAATGACCAGGGTAACGGTAGCGTCTGACTGACCTTGCCATCCCTGTTGCAGTTCCTGTTTTGCGATAGTTAGCGCGGGTGTACTTTTTAAGCAAACGATCTTTACCGGCACAGGCTTTTTATCGCTGCGCAGCCAAAGTTCATGACCATCCTGTGCTGAAATGGAGAAAACCGTAAAGGCAAATAGTATACTGAGGAATATTGATCTCATTAGTAATTGCTTATTGTCAACTGCTTTCCAATAGGGTATAATAATAACACAAAAAAGATTGGTTGCCCGGTAAGGCAGCCAATCTTTTTTGGTATATGAGTTTACTGGTATCCTGGATTTTGATAGGCAGCTTTTTCTTCCGGTGTCGCTTCCATACCATCCAGCTGGCCTTGCGGAATGGGCCGGATATAATGCTTGGGCTCAATGGTACGGGTAAATGTTTCCGGCGTATGGTTTCCGTAAGCTACGCCTCCGATCTGGTAGGTACCAGCCAGCTCGTTCCACTTTTGGGTACGCACCAGGTCGAACCAACGATGACCTTCCCCGAAATATTCACGGGAACGTTCGGCCAGGATATAATTAATATCGATAGTGGCAGGCGTGGCAGCTATCAATGCAGCACTGTTATCTGCAACCAGCGCAGCATTGTTTTTGTTGGAGAACTTCCACTTACCAGCCCGTGCACGGATCACATTGATCAGGTCGCGGGCGCTTTTACCTGCTACGGTAGTGGCGCCTTTCACAGCAGCTTCAGCAGCTATAAAATAGAGTTCGGAGAATTTGGCAATTTTGAATGGACGGGTGCTGGTAGCATTGGGCTGACCCAGTCCGGTGCCATTGTCAGTACGGTATACACCCAATTTCCATAAACCGGGGAATACCACCCTGCTAATACCGAGAGGAGCAATCACAAAATCGGCCCTGCCCGGCATTACACCGGCGCCAACATTATTAGAGGTTTTACCGGGAAATGATGCCCCGGTGGGATACACAAGACCTACTGCGTCTGTTTGATATTCCAGGAAGCTCAGTATAGGCTGACCCGGCGTAACCGGCAGATCGTTTGCATTGTAAAGCGTTGCGTTCGTAGTTCCTCCTTTGGGCCAATTGCCTCTGTAAACGGTATTGAAAGTACCATCATAACGGGAATCCAGGGTTTTCTCGGCAAAGGTGTTTGTAAATACGCCGATCGTGGGCGCCATACGGGTATAGGGACGTCCTAAAGCCTGGGCTGCTTCCCTTTGCACTGAACTGACAGCAGAACCAGTACCGTCGGCATTGGGAGCGCTTCTGATCACCGTATAGTTGGAGGTTACCATCCAAACAGCAGAGTTCCTGCCATTACCCGCTTCGCCATCAAAACAACTAAGGCAGGCGCCGTTGTAAAACTCGCTTTCCTGGGTGTGGTCGGCATACAAGATCATTTCCTTGTTGCGGTCATTACCGCCCAGGTGCAGGTCATAGAATGTATTTTCCAATCCAAAAGGACCCGGATTGGCAATAGCTTCGTTGGCTATATCGTAAGCCTTTTGAAAATACCAGGCTGCATCACGGGCGTCGGGATCTGTCCTGGCGCTTTGTGGATAAGTAGGAATGTTGTTGGGGTTTTGCAACCACCAACCGTAGGTTAAATAGGCTTTCGCGAGGTAAAGGCGTGCTGCTGTTTTAGAAGCTCCACCAGTTACTCTTGGAGTAGCCGGCAAATCGGTTATTGCCTGTATTAAATCGGGGAATATGGCTTTGGTATACACTTCGGGTACGGTGTTGCGTATTGACTTGCGGGAAGGAGCTGTATTGAATTTCAATTCGCCTGCGCCCAGATCCAATGGCACTCCGCCAAAGGTTTGCACCAGTAGAAAATAATCGAAGGCACGGAAGAACCTGGCTTCAGCTACTATGGCGGGAGTAATGGTACTCACGGCTGCTGCATTCTCGATGATACCACTGGCTGTATTGATATTGGAAAAAGCGGTACCCCATAAGGCGTCTGAACGGCTGCTGGCGGCCGTTAAATTGCCTACACCACTAAGGTCGGCATCCTTGAAGTTGGCATCAGCACTTTGGGCCCATGTATATTCATCGGTACCGGTCTCCAGGCTATTGTAGTAATAGGGTTGACCATATATGAAGCGCAGGTGGGCATACTGAGAGGTAATACCACCCAACACGCCTTTCTCCGTCTTAAAGAAGCCGGGTTCATAAAAACTACGAGGCTGTTCCTCCAGAATTTTGCTACACCCTGAAAATAACAGCAGGAAGCATGCTGATACTATAAGTGATTTTATAAGCAGATGTTTCATATCTAATGATTTAAAATGTCAAATTAACGCCAACGATGTAGTTGCGGGTGGCAGGGGTATTATACCCTACTGTCAGGATACGTCTCAGGTTTGCGTTGAGGTTCACTGATGCATTTTCATTTCCGAATGAGTTGGTCTCAGGGTCCATACCCGATTCTTTGTGGAATGGCGAGAACATGACAAACGGGTTTTGAGCGGTGAAGTACATCCGCAATTTAACCGGAGACCTCTTAAGCAGGCTCCTGTTGAAATCGTAGCCCAGTGTGATGGTGCGGATTTTCAGGAAAGAACCATCGAAGTAACTGAGGGTGCTGCCATACTTAGGATTATCGCTGGCGAGAATGCCACCGGGTTTGGGATATTTGGCACCGGTATTTTCCGGCGTCCAGTAATCCACATCGATATTGTTGCGGCGCCCGGTCAACAAATTGAGGTAACCGTTAGAACCGTGAATGGTGCTGAAAAGTATACCGCCGCTTCTGAAGAACCCTACTACACCCAGGTCAAACCCTTTGTAGGATACCCGGGTATTGAAGCCTCCCTGAAAATCGGGATCTACATCCATGATCTGCCTGTCGGCTGTTCCGATCGCTCTTTCGGGAGTGCCATCGGGCTTAAAGCCGCCGGTATATTTCACTTTGATCATGCCTATATTTCCGCCGGGCTCCAACACGCTGAGGTATTGATCATCCTTTTGCCACAGGCCGATCTTCTCATAATCGAAGATGGCATTGATGTTGTGGCCTACAAACCACCAGTTATTTTCATCGCGGGTTTGTCCGGAAGCGAGGGATACCAGCTTGTTGTTGTTAACATAGAAGTTGGCACCCAGTTCCCAGGTCCAGCCATTGAGGTTGTCGAGGATGGTGCCATTCAAAGACAATTCGAAACCTTTGTTTTCAGTTGAGCCAATGTTGGCTGTATAGCCGGACACGCCGGAAGTGGGTGGCAGGCCCAGGCCCAGGAGAATGTCTTCGGTCTTTGTGACATAATATTCGATAGTACCGGACAAGCGATTTTTGAGCAACGAGAAGTCAAGACCAAAGTTCAAGGTCTTGGAGAACTCCCATCCCAGATCAGGATTTGGCAACTGGGATACAAAGAACCCGGTTGAATAACTGCTGGGACCGAAATTATAAGGTCTTGTGTCCAACCGTCCCAGGGTAGCATAAGGGGCGATGGCCTGGTTGGAGGTTTGTCCATAGCCAACACGCAATTTCAGGTTGTTGATAATGGGGGCGTTGCGCATAAACGATTCGTTGGTGATATTCCATCCTACGGACACGGCGGGATAGGTATGCCATTTATGTCCTGGCGCCAGCCTTGAAGAAGCATCGGAACGCACGGTTGCGGAGATCATATAACGGTTATCGTAAGAGTACATCACACGTCCCATTGCGGACATGAGGCCCCATAGCTGGTAATCCTGGTTGGCGGGGTCTACCGTAATCTGGCCGGCAGCCTGGCCCAGGTTATAATATTCAAGGGCATCGGCAGGAACATCTCTTGCCGCCACGTTTGATCTGGTGTATTTCTGTTGCTCCACTGAATACAAGGCGACTGCATTGATGGTATGCTTTCCAAAACTGCGGTCATAGGAAAGGATATTCTCCAATGTATAGTGCAGTGTATTTCTGTTATCAATAGAAGCAGACGAGGCGGTATTGGGATTGAGTGCATCTCCTACACCCGCTCCGGTATAAGCGCCGTTATTGGTTTGTATGAAATCGAGTCCCAGGTTTACCCTATACTTCAATCCATCCACCCACGGTGCTTTTACTTCTGCATAGATGGCATTGTAAGTGGCAAAACCATTTGTTTCATTGATCCATTGATCATTGTCTCTTAAAGCTTTCACATTGTCTTTTGTATAGACATACTGGTTGTCTGCCGCCATCCTTATGCCTCTTCTCAAAGTTCCGTCGGCGTTATAGGGAGAAGAAATAGGCGTCATGCTTAATGTACTATATAAGCCCACCTGGCTTCCTTCGCTTCGGTTGAAGTTGCTATTGCTGGTAAAGCCAACCCGGACGTATTTACCCACCTGTTGATCGATGGAGCCCCTCAGCGAATAGCGTTTGTATTGCTGCGTGGGGATCACACCCTGGTTGAGGTAATAGCCTCCTCCAAAATTGTAACTGCCGGTTTCAGTGCCTCCTGAAAGGCTGATATTGTGATCTGTTACGATGCCGGTTTGATAGAATAGGTCTTGCCAATCCGTATTGATATCGTCGGCCTCATCCTGTCCGTTGGGATATAGATTAGCAGCTTTACGGAGTTTTACGAATTCCGGCCCGTCCATCATGGGATATTTAGCGAAGACTTCCTGTGAGCCAACATATCCGCTATAGTTGATCCGGGGTTTTCTGTTTTTGGATCCTTTTTCTGTT
>CBIHOV010000077.1:0-26595 GCA_966211765.1 uncultured Paraflavitalea sp. | reverse complement strand
AGCTTATTTACGACCTTGACACAGTTTAATTTACAGTCTCGTGTTCGCCAATGAACGGCACATGTTTGACACATGGTTCACACATGGATTACAGAACTTTCAGACTGGTTTTGGCTGATAATCATATAAATAGTTCAAATTGTCAGTCCCAATTGACCACCAGAAATCGCATAGTGGATTGTAAACCAATTATTTTTACGTCATTAGGAGGCAAGCCAACGGCAAAGACACCGACATACTTGCGACAGGAACCCACTGGGGAACTGACATTTTTTCACCTGACAGCGCACGGCATAATCATTGATAACCATAAGGGAACATTAAATTCAACACAACTATGGGAAAGATAATAGGAATTGACCTGGGTACTACCAATAGCTGCGTGGCGGTTATGGAAGGTAACGAACCCGTGGTGATAGCCAACGATGAAGGGCGCCGTACAACCCCGTCTGTAGTGGCTTTCCTGAAAAACGGAGAGCGTAAAGTGGGTGATCCGGCCAAGCGCCAGGCTATTACCAATCCCCATAATACCATTACGAGTGTAAAGCGTTTTATGGGTCGCCGGCACGACGAAGTGACCGAAGAGATCAGCCACTGGAGCTATAAGGTGGTAAAAGGTGACAATAATACCGTACGTATTGACATAGACGGTCGTTTGTATACACCGCAGGAAATTTCGGCGATGGTGCTGCAGAAAATGAAGAAAACTGCCGAAGATTACCTCGGTCAGGATGTAACAGATGCGGTAATTACCGTACCTGCTTATTTTAACGACGCTCAGCGTCAGGCGACCAAAGAAGCTGGTGAAATTGCCGGTCTCAATGTACGTCGTATCGTGAATGAGCCTACGGCTGCTGCCCTGGCTTATGGTCTCGATAAAGGCAAGCACGATCAGAAGATCGCTGTATTTGACCTTGGCGGCGGTACGTTCGATATTTCCGTACTGGAACTGGGCGATGGCGTATTTGAAGTAAAATCTACCAATGGTGATACCCACCTGGGTGGTGACGACTTCGATAAAGTAGTGATGGACTGGCTGGCCGAAGAGTTCAAAAAAGATGAAAGCATCGACCTGCGTAAAGACCCTATGGCTTTACAACGTCTGAAAGAGGCTGCTGAAAAAGCGAAAGTTGAACTGTCTTCTTCCAGTGAAACAGAGATCAACCTGCCTTATATCACGGCTGTGGATGGTGTTCCCAAACACTTAGTGAAGAAACTGACCCGTGCCAAATTTGAGCAGTTGGCCGATAAATTGTTCGAACGTTGCCTGAAGCCCTGCGAGCAGGCTTTGAAAGATGCCGGATTGAGCACTTCACAAATTGATGAAGTGATCCTGGTGGGTGGTTCTACCCGTATCCCCAAGGTTCAGGAGATCGTGGAAAAGTTCTTCGGTAAGAAGCCCAATAAGGGCGTGAATCCCGATGAAGTGGTGGCCGTAGGTGCTGCTATCCAGGGTGCGGTATTGACCGGTGAAGTGAAAGATGTACTGTTGCTGGACGTAACACCGTTGTCACTGGGTATTGAAACAATGGGTGGTGTGATGACACGCCTGATCGATTCAAATACCACCATTCCTACCAAGAAATCAGAAACCTTCTCTACTGCCAGCGATAACCAGCCCGGCGTACAGATCCATGTAATACAAGGTGAGCGCCCGATGGCCAATCAGAACAAGAGCCTCGGTATGTTCAACCTCGATGGTATCCCGCCAGCTCCCCGTGGTGTGCCGCAGATCGAAGTGATCTTCGATATCGATGCCAATGGTATCCTGCACGTTACCGCGAAGGACAAAGGCACTGGTAAAGAACAAAAGATCCGTATTGAAGCAGGCAGTGGTTTGAGCAAGGAAGAAGTAGAAAAGATGAAAGCCGAAGCCCGTGCAAACGAAGCTACCGACAAGGCAGCCAAGGAAAAAGTGGAAAAGGTGAATCAGGCAGACAGCCTCATCTTCCAAACTGAAAAGCAACTGAAAGAGTTTGGCGAAAAGATCCCGGCCGATAAGAAAGCGCCTATTGAAACAGCTTTAAATAAGCTGAAAGAAGCGCACAAATCGCAGGATATAGCAGCCATCGATACAGCTGTAGCGGAAATGAACAATGCCTGGACAGCAGCTTCTGAAGAGATCTATAAAGCACAGGCAGCAGCAGGTGGACAACCTGGCGCTGATGGTCAGCAAGGTGCTAACGGCGGCGGACAAGCCAATGCCGGTGGCGGTAGTGAGAATGTAACTGATGCTGAGTATGAAGAAGTGAAGTAAGATCGCTGATTAGGTGATCTAAAGGTTTTCACGGATTTAATACACGATAATGATTATAGAGCCCTTCGCGTATGCGAGGGGCTTTTTTGTGCGCCATACCTTAAGAATTAATTGAAACAGAACACCTGCTGTATCGAAATCGGACAGTTTGTGGCTGAAATGCTTTTATATTCGGCTGATTATGAATGACCTATTGATAGGCATTTCCTTTGGTACACTTTCTTGCCAGAATAGATAACCTTATTAACTGTTAACATATTCCTCCATGTTTAAAAACCATTTCCGGCTTGTTTGGCGCAACCTGGTGAAGGATCGCCAGTTTGCCTTACTCAATCTTTTAGGGTTGGCATCGGGCCTTGCCTGCGCATTAATGATCTGGTTATGGATCCAGGATGAAATGAAGACAGACAAGGGGCATGAAAAAGATAGCCGGCTTTACCAGGTGATGCAGAATATGCCACACGATCAGGGAATAGAAACAGCCGAATATACCCAGGGCCCCCTTGCCAATGCCCTGGCTAGCGAAATCCCCGAAATCCAATATGCCGCTACGGTTGTCCCCGCCTCCTGGTTTTCCAGCAGGGGTATTATCACAGCAGGCGAGGTGAGACTAAAAGCCCGGGAGCAATTTATTAGTAAGGATTATTTCAATATGTTTTCGTGCCGGTTTACAGAAGGCGATAAAAACAAATTGTCTACAGACAAGCATTTTATTGCTATTTCGGATGAGTTGGCCATGAAGCTTTTCCATACCACAAAACAGGTTGTAGGCAGAAGTATCGAATGGGATCACAGTGACTTCAATGGGTCTTATACCATTGCAGGTGTGTTTGAAAAAAATGACGTCCACGTTTCCGATAAGTTTGATATCCTGTTCAATTTTGACCTGTTTGTAGAAAAAAGAGAAGGAATGCTGAGTTGGGATAACAACGATCCAAGGACTTACCTGTTGCTGAGAGCGGGTACCAATATAGCCCGGTTCAATAATAAGATCAAAGACTTTATAAAAACAAAAGACACGAAGGCGAGCCAATCTCTATTTGTAAGACCGTTCTCGGATAAGTACCTCTATGGTCAATACAGCAACGGTATTCAATCGGGTGGAAGAATAGCTTACGTAAAATTGTTTGCAGCCATTGCCCTTTTCATCCTCCTCATTGCCTGCATCAATTTTATGAACCTTTCCACAGCTCGGGCCTCCAAAAGAATAAAAGAAGTAGGTATTAAAAAGGTAGTAGGGGCCAGCAGAGCAAACCTCATTCTTCAATACCTGGGCGAATCTGTTATGATGAGCATTATGTCTTTGTTGCTGGGCCTTGGATTGATCCGCCTGTTGCTGCCAGGATTCAATGAGCTTACCGGCAAAGAACTTGTGCTGGAGTTCAATGCGAATATTGTATTGACCTTTTTAGGTATAACGCTGGTAACAGGCCTCATCGCAGGATGTTACCCGGCGCTCTACATTTCAGGATTCAGGCCGGTTGCTGTATTGAAGGGAAAACTTAAAACATCCATTGGTGAACTATGGATCCGCAAGGGCATGGTCACTTTTCAGTTTGCGCTTTCCGTCATGGCCATTGTCGGGGTGCTGGTCATTACCCGCCAGATCAATCTAATTCAATCGAAAGACCTTGGTTATAGCAGGGATCATATCATCGATTTTAGTATTCCAATGGGTGACCCCGATTCAGCTAGCCTGAGTAAGGCGAGTGCCTTTATCAATGAATTGAAAAGCATTCCGGGTGTTGTTAGTGTCGCCAGTTACTACCACAACCTTACCGGCGATCATGGCAGCATCGGCGGTTTTAAATGGCCAGGAAAGGATCCAGACAATAAGATCGATTTTGCCAACCTGGAAGTTGGTTATGGATTCCTGGAAACGATGGGCATACAAATCGTAGCCGGGCGCAACTTTTCTCCCAATGCCAATGCATCCAACGAGATCATCTTCAATGAAAATGCGATCCGGAAAATGGGATTAAAAGATCCGATCGGGAAAACAGTCAGGTTTTGGGACAGAAACCGGGTAATCGTTGGCATTGCAAAAGACTTCAATTTTGAATCCTTGTATGAAACAGTGAAACCCTGCTTTTTCCAGATGTATCCGGCAATGCCCAATGTGATCGTAAAGATCAAATCGGGTACAGAAAAGCAAACCATCGCCGGGTTGCAGGATATCTATACAAGGTTCAATAAAGGACTGTCTTTCGATTACCGTTTTTTAGATGATGAGTACCAGGCATTGTATGTGGCAGAAAACAGGGTAGCGGTGTTGTCGAAATATTTTGCAGGCCTTGCCATCCTCATTTCCTGCCTGGGACTTTTCGGCCTGGCAGCCTTTACTGCACAGAGAAGACAAAAAGAGATCGGCATACGTAAGGTGGTGGGGGCTTCGGCTGGCAGCATAGTAATGATGTTGTCAAAAGATTATGTGAAACTGATTGCCATTGCAGCATTGATAGGCCTTCCGCTGATCGGATGGGTAATGGAACAATGGCTGCAGGACTTTGCCTTTAGGATCCGCCTGTCTGCTGATGTGTTTCTGATAGCCGGGGTGGCCGTGTTGCTGATCACTTTACTAACGATCGGTTTTCAATCCGTTAAAGCGGCATTGGTGAATCCCGTGAAAAGCCTGCGATCCGAATAAGGGGTGAAACCTTATTAATAGTCATTTGCATTTTCAACCGAATAACTTAAAACTATGCTCACTCATTATCTCCGCATTGCATTCAGGAATATGTCGAAGCAAAAGATGTACGCTGCGATCACGGTTGGTGGCTTTGCCATCGGTATTGCCGCCTGTCTCCTGATTGGTTTGCTCATCAGAAATGAACTGAGTTATGATGCGCAATATGCCAATGCGCCTAATATTTTCCGTGCGATAGGAGGATATGTAGAAAATGGTAAGGAAGAAAAAGGCACCGCCTTTCCGGCTCCTTTTGCTAAAGTCATGAAAAATGATCTGCCTGAAGTGGAAATGTCGGGCAGGCTAATGTCCAGCAGCCTGTTCTATGGTGCTGGTAGTAACCAGGTGCGCAGGGATGATGACCCCAATAATACCTATGAGGAAGGTTTCGTGTATGCGGATCAGGAGTTGATCGATATACTGCAATTGCCCATGGTGTATGGTGATAGGACAAAGGGACTTTCCGAACCCCACTCGATGGTGATTACACGTCGTAAAGCTGAGAAATATTTTCCCGGTCAGAATCCTGTAGGCAGGCTCCTGTTCCTGAACAATGATACCAAAAATCCTTATAAAATTGGTGGAGTGATAGAAGACTGGCCCACTACTTCTCACCTGCAATCTGATTTCCTGCTCACCCTTACCGGTAAATCATTGTGGAATGGCGAACAAACCTGGTGGTTGGCCAGCAATTATATCACCTACCTGCAATTGAAACCCGGTACGGATATAAAACTATTTGCGCAAAAGGCCAATGCTACTGTTATTGAAAAATATTACCTGCCCACACTCAAAGCAACCGGTCAGGCAAAACCACAGGAGGAGGCGGACAAAAACCGGTTGTACATGCAGCCAATTAAAGATATTCATTTGAAATCTTATGACATATATGACGGGGAATCGCGTGGTGATATTCGCTTTGTGTGGATGTATGCTGCAATAGCCTGCTTTATACTCATCATTGCCTGCATCAACTTCTTAAACCTCTCTACGGCCAGAAGCGCCAACAGAGCTAAAGAAGTGGGTTTACGTAAAGTGATCGGCTCGCAGCGCAGTAACCTCATACAACAATTTCTTACGGAGTCGATCCTGTATAGTTGCTTTGCCTTTGTGCTTGGCTTTATATTGGCCTGGGCCAGCCTGCCTTTCTTTAATAAAATGGCAGGAAAAACTTTGAGTGTGCCCATCGGTGAGTGGTGGATGATACCCTTGTTTTTTATTGCAGCGCTCTTTATTGGTCTTCTGGCCGGACTGTATCCTTCCTTTTATTTGTCGGCCTTTAAACCTATCCAGGTATTGAAAGGACAATTAAGCCGGGGAAGCAAGAATGCCGGCCTGCGCAGTACACTGGTGGTTTTCCAGTTTGCCACTTCAGTTATCCTGCTCATTGGTACGGTGATCATCTACCGGCAAATGCAGTATGTCCTCCATACTAAAATAGGGTTTGATAAAGAACAGGTGGTGATGATCCAGGGCTCCAACACGTTGGGCAGGCAAACAGACGCCTTGAAAACTGAATTGTTGAAACTGCCGCAGGTAAAAAATGTATCGGTAAGTGGTTACCTTCCGGTGAAGGGTACTAAGCGGGATGGAAATCCTTTCTGGAAAGAAGGTAAAACCAAGGAAGAGGCGGCTGTAGGTGGGCAGAAGTGGTATGTGGATGACAGTTATATATCTACTTTTGGTATGAAGATCATTGCCGGCAGGAATTTTTCCAGCCAGATGCCGACGGATTCACAGGCGGTCGTCATCAACCAGGCAATGGTTGACAAGATTGGCTTCAAAGATCCGATCGGGCAAAAGATCACCAATGGATGGGAGCATTTTACTATTATCGGAGTGGTGGAGGACTTCAACTTCGAGTCGATGAAGCAGAAGGTAGATCCCATTTGTTTGGCCCTGGGCCGCAGCAATGATATTGTCTCTGTAAAAATAAAAGCAACGGATGTTAAGCAGGTATTAGCGGATATTAACGGCATCTGGAAAGGCTTTGCACCGAATCAACCGATCCGGTATACCTTCCTGGACGAAAGTTTTGCGAATATGTATGCCGACCTTGAACGTACAGGGCTCATCTTCACCAGTTTTTCTGTACTGGCGATCATCGTAGCCTGCCTGGGTCTGTTTGCCCTGGCCTCTTTCATGGCCGAACAGCGTAATAAGGAGATCAGCATCCGCAAAGTACTGGGAGCTTCTGCCTCCGGGTTGTTCATGCTGCTCGTCAACAACTTTTTAAAACTCATTATCATTTCATTGCTGATCGCTATCCCAGTGGGTTGGTTGCTGATGCAAAGATGGCTGCAGGATTATACCTATCGTATAACTATTACCTGGGATGTGTTCCTGATAGCAGGGCTAACCATCCTGTTCATAGCAGTCGCCACTATCTGTTACCAGGCCATCCGGGCAGCAGTTGCCAGTCCCATTAAAAGCCTGCGCAGCGAATAAAAATTTTGTTTTGTTTACTAATTAGAACCGCCCTGGAGCTTTTGCCCCGGGGCTTTTTTTATGCGCTTCCTCAAATACCTACGATTAATGCGACATGGTATACGGAATGCGCCTTTCGTAGAATGAATGCCGCAACTTCCTCAAAGAATTCGTACCTTATAAGCATAAATGCCATTGCCATGAAAATTATCCTTTGGTGCCTCTTGTTAATGGCACAACAGGGATTGGCCCAAAATTCTGAATCTGCTATCAATGATGAACAGATCACCAATGCCTCGGGCAACCCCTACCTGTTCAAGGATTGGATGGATGGGGTAGTGCTGTTTAAAAGCGGCCGGGTAGTAAAGCAATTCAAACTTCGGTTTGATTGTGCCCGCAACCGGTTAATGCTGCAATTTGAAGGAGCTTCTTTTGCAGCCGAAAGCCAGGTGAAAGAATTTGTGCTGTACACCCAATCCAGGAAAAATAAAGATTCCCTCCTTTTCCGCAAAGGATACCCTGCAACCGGAAAAAATACAGAAGATACCTATTACCAGGTGCTGGTAAGCGGTAAGGCGGTTTTGTTGCGCCTGTTCACCAAAGTATTGATCGAGGAAAAACAGATGGTAAATGCCAACAATCATAGCCGGCTGGAAGATGAAGAATTCTACTACCTGTTGCAGGATGGCGTGATGACCAATCTCCCAAAAGACAAAGAAGAACTCCTGAAAAAATTGCCCGCTCAGCCGGATGAACTGAAACAATTTGTAGCCCAGCAATCTTTCCGGATGGAAAAAGCAGAGGATTTTGTGAAGATCATTACCAAATACAATGAGCTGCTGCCACAAAATTGAAAATACTGCCAGACTATATGGTTACAGCCGGCAGTATCTTCAAAAAGATTGGGCACAGAATGCCCCCGATACCTAAGCTACCTCTGGCTTATGCAGCCAAAGGCTCTTTTTACGGATAAAAACGGGTTGCAGAGATAAAAAGGAGTGGGTAAGGATAAAAACTCAATAAATGACGGTGTAGATATGTGAAGGGTTGCATAGGGAAGGTGATGGCCATGCAATAACTGAAAGAGACAGGCAATGTGATCGTGAAGGGTATTTTCCTGTCCCGTGCTACAATATAAGCAAAAATTAAACCAATTCTTTATAATGCCTTTATCCGGATCTTCTTCCAGCGAACTTTAATCCCGCCGCCATCATGGATCTGCAGGGCAATAAATCCATCCGCAGCAGCAATTTTATCGTCTTTAAAGTAAACGATCTGGTGGCCATTGAGCCAGGTAGTTACTTCACCTGCCACCACTTTTATCCTGAGCTCATTCCATTCTCCCGGTTTTAGCCATTGCTCATCTTCCTTTGCAGGCTGAATAAGCCAGCCCCGGCCATAAGATTCATAGATGCCGCCGGTATGGTTATTGAGCGGGGCCACTTCTACCTGCCATCCGCTGATCTTTACACCCTCAATGGAAGAGCGAAAGAATACGCCACTGTTGCCATTGGCTTCCTGCTTGAACTGCAGGGTAAGGTCGAAATTCTTATAGGTCTTATTGGTAGAAAGGTAACCGTATTGTTTGTCGGGACCACTTTCGCAAACCAGCTCTCCCTTATCCACGTACCATTTTTCAGTACCATGGATGGTCCAGCCATTCAGGTCTTTGCCATTGAACAGGTTTTGGGTCTTTTGGGCAATCGTACAAACAGGAACGATAAAAAGGAACAGGTACAAGAGTTGTTTCACAATAGACAGATTTATGCCGGAAGATAAGATTTTTAACTCAACTCTTTCTTATCTTACTGGTACAACCATTTCATATGTCCCGCTTTTTTGTCGACCCGGATATTGCCAAAGCCAAAACGCTGCACACGGACTTTTATACCGATCCCACGATATTTGAATCAGCGAAAGAACAACTATTTATACCCTCCTGGCAATTCATTGGAGATGCACATACGGTAGAGGAGCCTGGCCAATGCCAGCCATTTACATTATTGAAGGATTACCTGGACGAGCCCCTGGTACTTACCAAAGACAAGGATAATACGCTTCACTGCCTCAGCAATGTATGTACTCACCGCGGCACCATTGTAGTGCCGGAACCCTGTAAGGTGTCGAACCTGCGTTGCCGCTACCATGGGCGCCTGTTTAAACTGAATGGTCGTTTTCATTCGATGCCGGAGTTTAAAGAGGTAGAAAATTTCCCTTCCCCCGATGATGATCTCAGCCGCCTGCCACTTTTTCAATGGGGCCCCTGGTTATTCGCTTCCCTGCAGCAGCAGTCGGCGGCACAGCCCTACCTGCAGGATATGATCAACAGGGTAGGATGGTTGCCTGTGGCTGATTTTAAGTACCAGCCACAACTGTCAAAAGAATATATTGTGCAGGCGCATTGGGCCTTGTATTGCGAAAATTACCTGGAAGGGTTTCATATTCCTTTTGTGCATGCAGGATTGAATGCAGTGATTGATTTTGGGAATTATACCACAGAGCTTTTTACTTATTCCAATCTGCAACTGGGGATTGCTAAAGATGAGGAGGATTGCTTTGATCTGCCGCCCTCCTCCATTGATTATGGGAAGCAGGTAGCGGCCTATTATTTTTTTGTATTCCCCAATATGATGTTCAATTTCTATCCCTGGGGACTTAGCATCAACATCGTGCAGCCATTGTCTATGAACCAGTGCAAGGTTTCCTTTCTTACTTATATATGGAAAGAAGATCAGTTCAATAAGGGCGCCGGCTCCAACCTGGATACTGTAGAGATGGAAGATGAGGAGGTAGTAGAAGCCGTTCAGAAAGGTGTTCGCTCCCGCTTTTACCAGCATGGCCGGTATTCTGTAACGAGGGAACAGGGTACGCACCACTTTCACCGGATCATCTCTTCATTCATGGAACCATCAATATGAAGCATGAGAACCCCATTCCCGAAGCCGGACACCGGACGCTCGGCTTCTGGACGGCTACTGCCATAATTGTAGGGAGCATCATAGGTTCGGGCGTATTCATGAAACCGGCTGTGATGGCAGCCCAACTGGCGTCTCCCGTGTGGCTGGCCGTTACCTGGATTGCAGCGGGACTTTTCTCGCTGTTTGGGGCGCTCATTTATGCAGAGGTAGGAGTCATGTTTCCACAAACAGGAGGCCTCTATGTATTCTTCCGGCATATGTACGGCGATTTTGTGGCCTTTCTTTATGGCTGGTCGGCTTTTGCCGTGATCAATTCGGCTGCAGTTTCGGCCATTGCCTTTGTGTGTGCGCAGTATGCTGATTACTTTCTGCAGCTGCCGCGTTTGCCCCTTGCTGTTGAACAGGCCTGGGTGCTACACATTCCCGGGTTGGGTTCTTTGTTCCCCTTACAAAACCTCGGCGTAAAAATGCTGGCCATCCTATTGGTGGCCGGGCTTTCCCTCGTCAATTACCGGAGCGTAAAAGCCAGTGGTAAACTACAAGTGATCTCTACGCTGATCAAAATAGGGGTCATAGCCCTTCTTATATTCGGCATCTTCCTGTCGGGCAAGGGTTCAATGGAGCATTTCATTCAACCATCAGCCCACCCAAAAATGAATTGGGAACTGGTAGGTGGGTTGGTGGCTGCATTAACAGGAGCTTTCATGGCCTATGATGGTTGGATCAACATCACTTTTGTGGGTGGTGAAATAAAGAAGCCTGGTAAAAATATCCCCCGTAGTCTCGCAACTGGGCTCTTTATATGTATTGGAGTGTACCTGCTCGTTAACCAGGCTTACCTCTATGTACTGCCGGTAGATAAGATGGCCACTTCATCGCTGGTGGCCTCGGATGCCATTGCCGTGGCTTTGGGAAAGACCAGCAGCGCCATCGTAGCGGCCCTGATCGTTATCTGCACCTTCGGCGCCATAAACGGCAATACCATGGCGGTATCGAGAGTTACTTATGCCATGGGAAAGGACCGCCTGTTTTTTGCCTGGGCAGGTAAGGAGCATCCGCGTTTTCATACGCCGGGTAATGCGCTGGTGTTGCATGGCATATGGTCGTCCATACTCATCATGAGTGGGTCTTTCGATATGCTGGCCGACATGTTTACCTTCATTGCCTGGGTAGCTTATTTGTTTGGCGCCACAGGCATCTTCATTCTACGGAAAAAAATGCCGCATCATCCGCGGCCCTACAAGGTGTGGGGATATCCGGTAGTTCCTTTGTTGTTTATTGCTTTTGCTGCTTTCTATGTAGTAAGTACCGTGTGGAATGATATTGCCCGTTATATGGCTGGTGAAGTGCCGGTGGTCAATTCCTTATTGGGACTGGCTATTATTGCACCGGGTGTGCCAATGTATTTGTATTTCAGGAAGGCAACAAGGCATTGAGGCTGCAAGGCAACGAGGTGAACAGCCCACGGCTTCATCGTGTCAGTTCTTCGATCAGCTTCTGGTAAGTGGGGTATTCTTTTGCCAACTGTTCCCGCTCTGCCAGTTCAAAATCGGCAAAGTCAAAACCGGGAGCAACCGTACAGCCCACCAGAGAATAAGCTCCACCCAACTGTACCCGGGAGGCAAACCAGTTACCCGCTTTCACGGTACATTGGAATTGTTGTCCCTGTTCCGGGTCGTTGCCCAGCAGGTGTTCTGTAAGGGCGCCCGTAGGTTCCAGTTCATAGACTACCAATGGATCGCCGTAGTAGAAATGCCAAAGTTCATCGCTTTTAATGCGGTGAAAGGCGGAGAACTGGTCCTGCTTCAGCAGGAAATAGATGCTGGTGCTGATATTGCGTTGCGCACCAAAGGTGGCAGGCAATGCGGCTGCAGCTACCTGCAGCGGAGAGCGGTATACTTCGCGGAATGCACCGCCTTCAATATGTTCTGTAAGTTGTAATTGCTGGATCCAGTAATCAGCTGCCGGGCGCATAGGCACTATTGTTCTATTCGTACTTTAATAGGTTTGGTGCCATAGTACCAGGCGTTGAGCGAATCCTTCAAGCGGAGTGTATCGGCCGGTGTGCCCGGCAAAACGATGCTGATATTATAAGTAACGGAATCGGTGGTTTCCAGCTTGATGTCCTTGTTGAGGGGAAGCAGGAAGGCATGCCGTTTGAGGGCTCTTGCTTTTTTGGTAGTGGTCTCAAAAACGAATTTATAGCTACCTGCGGGTAAAACTGATGTTGTGGCCACCGGTGTACTTTCAACCGGGGCTTTGGCAGCAGTGTCGGGAATACGGGAGCTGGTATCCTGCACCACCTGTTGTGGAGGGGTAGACAGCTCCTTGCCATTATTGTTGTTGTACAACACGTAGCCGCCCCATATGATCACTGCCAGGCCTATCACCACCAGGGTGCCTACGAGCAGGCTCTTGCGCCGGTTATTGTGTGCCTCTATCCGGCTGTAGCTTTCATCAAAAGCTGATTTCTTTTTAGAGGAGGCGGCAGGCCTTTCCCGCTCTGATTCTCTGGGCTCCGAAACGATCTCCATGCGCTCCAGGCTGGGTTCGCCGGCAATGAATTCATAAATGCCCAGCTTGTTCTTATGGAGAGAGCCGATGCCTTCAATATGGAAAGGCTTGCCAATGTTCAGCAAGAGCTTTCCGTCGGCCAGGTAAGATTCCAGGTCTGATTCTGCCAATGGCCTGATCTTACCGGTATGAGTCCGTATAAAATCGATCAACGTGTCATCGGCTTTGGCGATGGGTTGTTGCTTAAACTGTACGTATTTAAGAAATTCACGGAAGTTTTTATCGTTTTGGTCGGGCACGGAAACGGCCGCGTCCAGCGAAAAAGAACCAATGGAGGGGAGGTTCAATTGCTTGTGTTGGTAGAAATACTGCGCTAAAAGGATAGATAATTTCAAGGTATTGCAGATTTAGCACAAGTTAATCATAAATTATTGGTCTGCAAGTAATATGCGGCCTGGTATGCTATTTTTGCAGGACCTTTACAGCTGAAAAAGCCATTTTATACCATGTCTAAATTCTTCATATGCTAAGTGAACGGGAGAAGCAGTTTATACAATATTGGGAGGCCAACCGGGAACGTGAGCACCGGTGGCAGCAGCAATTGCTGGCAGGTATTCCGATGGGATTGTTATTTGCCCTGCCCGTTATAGCCATCATTTTTACCGGCAAACTTTGGTACCAGCGAGCCGATATGGCCATGAATGCAATGGCCAATCCGTATGTTTTGATTGTAGCGGTGTTTGTTATTACCGTTTTTGTTTCTATCTTTTACAAGCGACATCAGTGGGACATGAAAGAACAGCAATACCGCCAGCTGAAAGCCCGGGAAGAGCTGGATGCAAAAGAGGGTAATGCCTGAGTGCAGCTATCCTCCTGGTCTCACTGTCTTTTAACCGAACTATCACTGCAAAAAACAATCCATGCGGAAAATTGCCTTGTGCCTGTTTTGTGTAGCGCTCCTGCTGGCTAATTGTTTCAAGGATAAGAATGATTGTGTAGCCCGCGATATTACAGCCCCTGGCACTGAACAAAAGGCGCTGGCAGATTACCTGGCAGCCAATGGCATTAATGCAATCAAGCACTCCAGTGGTGTATATTACCAGATCATACAGGAAGGTTCAGGCATTAATCCTGCTATCTGTTCTTCCATCAAGGTAGGTTTTACCGGCAAGCTCACCAATGGCACGGAGGTGGAGCGCGATGATCACATGGTACTTAACCTTAAATTAATGCTCGAAGGCTGGCGTATTGCCCTTCCGCTGATCAAGGCCGGCGGGAAGATAAAGATCTGGCTCCCCCCTTCACTGGCCTATGGCCGCGATGGTAAGAAAGTAGGAGCTACAGAGGTGGTGCCCCCCAACTCGATCATGTTCTACGATATCACCTTATACGAGGTTCTTTAGGAAAGAATACCAGTTATTAACTGTTTGCCTTTAAGCTAATGCCTAAGAGCCAGCCGCTAACTCCTTTCTTCATACCTTTGTCAAAATCATAATTCCTTGCCGCACGAAGCTATTTCTGTATTCGACATGTTCAAAATAGGGGTGGGACCCTCCAGTTCACATACAATTGGCCCCTGGAGAGCAGCACAACGCTTTTTACAATCCCTGGAAGATAAAGATCAGCTGTTTAATGTGGCAGCCGTACGTGTATTGCTCTACGGTTCCCTTGCCAAAACAGGTAAGGGCCATGGTACCGATATTGCCGTGCAGCTGGGTCTGAGCGGTGATGACCCTGTGACCTTCGATGTGCACCTTATAGATGCAAAAATGTCGGATATCAGGGCCATGAAAAAGCTCCTGCTGCATGGTAAACATGAAATAGATTTCGATCCGGCGGAGGATATAGAATTCCTCATGACGGAATCTTTGCCTTACCATCCCAATGCACTCACCTTCCTGGCTGCCTTTCACAATGGAGATTCCGTAGCAGAAACCTGGTATTCGGTGGGTGGTGGATTTGTAAGGAAAGAAGAAGAGGATGCATCAGGCAGTACCTCTGCTGTTCAATTACCGTTTCCCATTGATAAAGCGGACGACCTCCTGCATTGGTGCCGTAAAACGGGCCTTAGCATCAGTGAAGTGGTGATGGAAAATGAACATAGCTGGCGATCCGAACAGGATACCCGCCTGGGCATGTTGAATATCTGGCGGGTGATGAAAGAATGTATCTTCCGTGGTTGCAATACCCGGGGTATGTTGCCCGGTGGACTGAATGTTACACGCCGTGCAGCCGACCTCAATACAAAGCTGCTGGAAGGAAGGACTTATACAGATTATGATACCTGGCTACAGGCCATCCGGGATGGAGGACATCATTTTAAATATACGCTGGATTGGGTAAGTTGTTTTGCCCTGGCAGTCAATGAAGAAAATGCTTCTTTCGGACGCGTGGTAACCGCGCCTACCAATGGCGCCGCAGGTGTAATACCAGCCGTACTTCATTACTATGTGGCTTTCTGCGATGGTTACAAGGAAGACAAAATACTTCAGTTCATGCTCACCGCTGCTGAAATAGGCAGCATCTTTAAAAAGGGAGCCACCATTTCCGCAGCCATGGGAGGCTGCCAGGCAGAGATCGGTGTATCTTCTGCCATGGCTGCAGCCGGTTTAACGGAAGCGATGGGCGGTACCCAACGGCAGGCCCTGATGGCGGCTGAAATTGCCATGGAACATCACCTGGGGCTTACCTGTGATCCGATAGGAGGGCTCGTACAGATACCTTGTATCGAACGCAACACCATGGGTGCTATCAAAGCCATTACTGCTTCACAACTGGCACTTCAAAGTACACCCGATTTTGCCAAAGTATCCCTGGACAATGTGATCAAGACCATGTGGGATACGGCAAAAGACATGAGCTTTAAATACAAAGAAACCGCCGAAGGCGGGTTGGCAGTGCATATTCCGATCAGTCTTCCTGAATGCTAAAAGAAACGGGCGAATAGTATCCGGACTTTTGAACGGCTTACTGAATGAAACAGGCTATTTGTTTACATTTAGGTACTAATAATTGCGCCATATGTCTGGAGAACGCGATTTCAATACCATCAGCCCCTCAGCGGGCGCTTTGCTTATGATGAAGGCGCTCACCGACATCCCTTTTGCCAGGGATACTGCCGAAATGGTAGGCGACCTGGAAGCTTTCTCCAGATCGGCCCGGGAAAATCGTTCCAGGGTCTTATTAGGCCGCATCATCCACTTTGAGAACCGGTACAAGACCATCGACCTGGCACTGTCCGCCATCAATTCTCCCAATGTATTGGAACTATCTTCCGGCTTTTCCTGTCGCGGTCTTTACACCGTGCTGCATAATAAAGTAACCTATATTGATACCGACCTCCCCGAATTCATCCCCAATAAAAAGAACCTGGTCGACAGGTTGATCGGGGAAAAGCAGCTTCAGCTTAAAGGCAGGCTTTATATAGAGCCACTCAATGCGATGGATGAAGTACAATTCAATGCAGTTGCCGGGCTATTACCGGCGGGACCGGTTACCCTCGTCAATGAGGGGTTGCTGGTGTACCTCGATACCGTTGAAAAGAAACAGCTTTGTGCCAGCATTCACCGCTTGTTGAAGGAGCGGGGCGGTTATTGGGTCACGGGAGATGCCTATGTCAAAAGAGATATGAGCCGCTTGCTGGATCAGCCACAGGAAACCTTTGATGAAAACCTTACCAAATTCCTGCTGGAACACCGTATAGAAGAGAACAAGTTTGAGAATTATGAGGAGGCTGAGGCGTTTTTTAACAGTTGCCATTTTGCCGTCAGGCGGCGCATAGATATAGATTACCCCTCCCTGAGCTCGCTCGGGCTCATTACCCGTGTGGTAGAGGAAGATCAGGTGCGGGAGTGGATGCAGGGCCGCGAAACCTGGGTGCTGGAAGCTATTTAATTCAATAGCGGATTTACTTCAATCTCCTTAATGTCAATCTCAGAATAATCCCTCAATTCGTGGTAAAGTGTATCACGTTCTACAGGCTGGCGTTTTACCTGCTTGATCAGTGTTACCAGTTGAGCTGTGCTCATAGCAGGGGTTTGCTCTTCAGAGCCGGCCATGGAGTAGATCTTGGTAGAATCATCAATGGTGCCGTCAATATCATTCACACCAAATGACAGGGTCAGTTGAGCGCTTTGTCTTCCCAGCATGGGCCAGTAGGCTTTCAGGTGCTGGAAATTATCCATGTACAGGCGGGCGATGGCATACATGCGCATGTCCTCAATAATGGAAGATTCAGATACGTCACTCATCTCATTTTGCTTGTTGCGGAACTTGAGGGGAATGAAGGTATTGAAACCACCTGTTTTATCCTGCAGTTGGCGTAAGCGTTCCATATGGTCTACACGGTGCCAGTACTTTTCAATGTGGCCGTACAACATGGTAGCATTGGTATGCATACCCAGGTTGTGCGCCACTTCATGGATCTTGAGCCAGCCATCACCATCTACTTTGTCATCACAGATCTGCTGACGTATTTCGGGGTGAAAGATCTCGGCGCCTCCACCGGGTAAAGAATCCAGTCCGGCTTCATGCAAATAAGCCATCCCTTCTTCTACACTCTTCTTCGCTTTGCGGAACATATAATCCAGCTCAACCGGTGTAAAGCCTTTAATGTGTAAGTCCGGTCGATGTGCTTTGATCTTGCGCAGCAGATCGGCAAAGAATTCCAGCGTAAGTTTGGGGTGTACGCCGCCCACAATATGAACTTCTGTTACCGGCTTACCGTCATAACCTTTTACAATATTGAGCATTTCGTCCGTAGTCAGTTCCCAGCCTTCTTCGCGGTGTGCGTACAAACGGGAATAGGAGCAGAACTTGCAGGCAAAAACACAAACATTGGTGGGCTCTATATGGAAATTGCGGTTGAAGTAGGTCTTGTTGCCATGCAGGCGTTCGCGTACAAAGTTGGCCAGGGCGCCCACAAAAGGGGCATCGGCTTTTTCAAACAGCAATACGCCATCTTCGGGAGTGATACGTTCCCGGGCAATGATCTTATGGGCGATTGTACGGAGGGCCGCATCGGGTTGGGCGGCAATAAGCTGCTGGATTGAGATACTCATGGTGTGCAAAGTTACATTACAGCACTAACAATCAAGGGGATAATATTGTTTGTAGTGGACCGGTTAGTAAGGCGGAGCGGGGGAGTATTTCCACCTTTGTATCTATTGGAATTATCGGATTTTAGGGACTGCTTTTTCAAGGTTTCCGTATCTCCAGGCGGGCGCACCCATACTCTAACCGCACCCGAAGGGTGCCGGGAGGGTATAAAAGGCGCATTTTCTTAAATATTGACAGTTCCTCAAGTCCCAAAGTATCAATAATTGAATAATAAATAATTAGTAATCAATAATATACAGGAATTTAAATTTCGACGCTCCGCCCTTCATGCCCCACCCAACCCTTAGTCCTAAATAGCCGAAAAGGTCGCGATTCTACCGGCGAAGCCATGACCATGATCGACAATATAAAAGATGACCTGAAGGTAGAATTTGCCTTGAATTGTGTAGGGGGCTTCCCAAGGTTTGGGCCGATAAGAGAGTTATGGGCGACATTACACAACCGTCCTTTTAATTCCCCTGAATTCGGGGGAATTAAAAGGACGGCGACTCTGCCGGTTTTACATAAAATACTCTTTGTAAAGCCTGTCAGCTCGTTTCCAGTTGTCTTGCTCTTCTCCATCAACTTCTCCGTCCTGTTGCACTCTTAATGTACAATTATGACAAAATTTGATTGGATTATCTTTTACGCATTGCAAAGTTCTGCAATAGTGTAATGCTTGCCTGGTTTGTTGTAAAGTAATTTCATAATCCTTTGCGGCCTCTACAGCACTATTGAATACGTCAACATGACTAACAATGTCACCAACAGCAAGTCGCCTGCCTTCCAGTCGGGGCTGGCCCCATAAAGTCTCTTCTGTAATAACTATTTCAGGAAATTGTCTATAGTTGGAAGAGGTCCAGATCTGTTCAAATTCTGCTTTGTCAATCTGGAAAAACACAAATATCTCGTCAAGAGGTAATTCTGAAAGTCCGCCTAACTTGTCTTCCAGATACTCTGTGTCATACTTTAGGGTCTGTCCATTTTCAAATACTTGCAATTGCCGTAAAACGATCAGTTGGTCGTCGGTCTCAAAGTAATAGTAAGATGTGCCCCAACTGCCTGTCAAGTCGTCTCTTGTTGCCTCGTCCCAATATCGTTTAAAATATTTCAAGATCCTGAAGAGTGTGCTGTTTAGGGTTACATCAGTGCCCGGGGGAATTCTTTCCGTAAGGTGACGATGGAAGGTTTTAGTCTAATGCTTTTTTCTTAACAATGTGGATCCCACCAATACTGTAAGCCACATCAATTGGGATTGGCTTGCCTTTTAGATAGAAGTTGCCGTTCTGAAAGGGCGTAATATTATTGTCAATTAAGAAGAAATATTGTTCCCGGTTTGTCAATATTTCTAAATTTTCCGTGGTCAATTCTACAGGTTCAACATATTCAACCATGCCAAGTTTGTTAAGCTCGGGAACGGCTATTTTTTGTCCATCCATTTCGCAAAAATGCTTTTCCCCGAGTCCCGGCATACCAAACCAAGGCATGGCCTGTCCCACTTTTAATGAAATGGTGGAAGCTTCCCCTGAAAAAACAAAATGCTTCACCTGAAAGGTCTCAAAAATTGGCGGTAAGGACTTTTGGGGAAATAGTTCTTCGGCTTTCCAAAAAAACACCACCTTGTTCATCCACTCCTGGTCATTGGGGTTTTCACAAATTAAATTATCGGTCCAATAGTGCATATAAAGTTGTGACGCCATCAGTTGAATGGTTGATTTGTCAATGCTTTCTTTCTGTTCTTCAGTTAGCTGCCTGATAACTTTATATCCTACATGGTCATCAATTGCAATCAAAACATCCCCCCTTTCTAGTTGAACAGTTTGTGTTGCTTTCTGAGGAGGATATTTTGTATCTTTTTTACCAAAGAGTTTGTCGAATAGTCCCATATTTCATCTTGTTCTGCTATTAATTTTTAATACCATTGTGAGGGCAGTCAAACTTCCAAAGGATTTTAATTATGTTATTCCTTTTCAGCAGCAGGCTTGTTTTTGTCATATTTCCATAAGCCGTAACTTTTTGTCCAGCCATGAGTTTTATACCTAAACCAAAAATGCAATAGCATACCTAAAACGAACATAATGAATAGAGATATCCAAAGCCATTTACTTCCCCAAAAAATATAAAGAATGCCGGCAAGGAATATATATTTAAGAATTCTGAACCAAATTGGTTGAGCATGCTTTGAAAAAGCGACTTCTATTTCACGTTTGACGATTGTAGAAAGTTTCACTTTGTTGATTATTTAAATAAGAAAGGATTCTTAAGAAAATTCAGCCAACGTCAGGGCTTGGCGATGTGGCAATTTTCCGTGTTACGTCTGCTCGAACTGATGCTGATCACCGCCAACTCGCCCAAACCCCTTGTTAGCGGCTATACGTCTTTGCTCGAGCCGAATCTCCATTATCGGTCAATGTATACTTTATTGATATTTTTTTGGTTGTTAAAGTATCAATAAATAATTCCCTGTAGCCGGTTTGCAGTTCGTAAACTTCCTTCTTTTTATTGTCTGTATTAAATAATATTAATTGCATTTTGCCATTGACGACCGTGTCCGAATAAAGCAAGTACACTGTTCCGTTTAGCATTTTAAAGTCTGAGATCTCTTTTCCAAATCCTAAAGGATTTCCCCCACTTTGCTTGTCAATGTATTCATAGCTGTAGGGCGAAGCATTTCCATTGTCATGTCCTAAAATAAAATATTTCTGTTCGTCGTCCATTACGTTACCCAAATGATGTAGAGAAGTGTATTGAGTCGTTTTGTTAAGTAGACTTAAGGTGTCTCGATGTTTTAAGTACAGGAAATATGCACTGCCATCCTGTGCATAGTATACTTGATAATCACCTTTAAAAGAGTCTGTCGCAACTTGATCTTTGTAATAATAAGGAGAGTCAATAGTTCGGTTTATAATCCTTAATCCATTACTCAATGTGTCGTATGATCTTAAAATAGTCGACTGTTTTACTGTATTCCGATTGTTACAGGCAGTCAAAAAGAGTAGTATTAGTAGTTGGAATGTTCGCATTGTATAGTCGCTAACACATAAATATATGCCGTAAACCCGCCCTTACATCAATGCCCCCGCAATACAGCCACACATCAGGCAGGCAATTGTACCGCCTATAAGGGCTTTTACGCCCAATTCTGTGAGGTTGCGTCGCTGGTTGGGCGCCAGTTGGCTGATGCCCCCGATCTGGATGCCAATGGACGCAAAATTGGCAAATCCGCACAGGGCATACGTGGCGATCAATAGGGATTTGGGGTCCTGGATCACATTGCCGGCTTTCATCTGCCCCAGGGAAATATAGGCCACAAATTCATTCAGGATGGTTTTTTCACCCAATAACTGACCAATGGGAACCATATCGGCGCTTGGTACCCCAATGAGCCAGGCTATCGGCGAAAATAAATAACCCAATATCATTTGCAGGGACAACTCCTGGTATCGTCCGGCTGTGGAAACGGCAATTTGCTCATTCAGGTGGGTGATATCGCCAACCCAACCCATCAATCCATTGACCACATACATCATGGCAGTAAATACAATCAACATGGCGCCTACATTCACTGCCAGCTTCAGTCCATCGGTAGTTCCCAATGACAAGGCATCAAGAAAGTTGTCGCCCAGTTTTTCTTTGGGTACCGTCAGGTCTTTGGATACCATATGCTCGTCTGTTTGGGGAAACAGTATTTTGGAACAAACGATGGCTGCCGGTGCACTCATGATGGACTGGCTCAGCATATGAAGGGCGAAATAATGTTGTTGATCGATATCCGTGCCTCCCAGGAAACCTACATAGGCAGCCAGTACACTACCCGCTGTATTGGCCATGCCACCCACCATGATACAAAGGATCTCGGAGCGGGTCATTTTGTCGAGGTAGGGGCGGATCATCAGGGGGGCTTCTGTTTGGCCAAGGAAAATATTGGCAGCGGTAGAAAGACTTTCGGCACCAGATATTTTCAACTTATTGAGCAGGTAAGCAAACACGTATACAATGACCTGCAATACGCCCAGGTAATACAATATCGAAGACAGGGCGGCAAAGAAAATAATATTGGGCAACACCTGTATGGCAAATACATAGGCCCAGCTATGGTTGGGGTCGGCCAGGTTGCCAAACATAAACTCGGTTCCTTTGTGACTGATATTGATGAGGGACACAAATACATTGGAAACAGATTGCAGGATGATCTTAAATATCCGGGGATCACAAACCTGGGTGTATACGGCTGCAGTGAGGATTACACAGGAGAGGAGAATGGACCATTTCATTAACTCCCCATACTTTTTGCCGATCCGGAAGATCAGTACCAGCAAGGCTATGCAACTCAGGAAAATGGAGAGGCTGCTCCATTTGCCAAAGAGGCGGGGGGCCAGGATCAGGCCTGCCACCAATATTGCCTGCCAGAGGAAAACAAGCAATAGGTTGGTAGTGTCATAGGTAATGTTATTCCCTTCGACCTTATTCCGAACCCGGTTGAATTTATTAAAGATGGTATAGGCAAGGATAGCGCCAAACAAGAGCCAGAAAACAGGCTGGCCAAAGACGGTAGTATGCAGCACCCCCATGGCAAACATTACCTGGGCAAAAAGCCCCATACCCACCAGTTTCCAGTTGATGGCCCGCCGGTTGTTACTTAATATATAACAGACGAGGATGAGGAAGGACATTCCCAGAGCGCCGCGGGAAAGATTGACCAGGATGGGATTCATGCCTTAGTTTGGTTAAATGAAAAGATTGGGCAATATAAGGATAAATCGCATAAAAAGGGGTATTGCAAAGCGTCACAGGCTTTGCAATACCCCTCGGACAAATACCGGTTAATTAGTTTTCTTAACCCGGAAAGTACAATTGATGGGTAATATGTTTGAAGAAAGGCTGTCCTTTATGTTTCCGGTAAAGTTGCCCGCAATATATCCACCGGTTGTATTAACATATTCTGTAACGTTGACGTTAATATTGCCGCTCTTAAGATAGAGCTTGCCGTTTTCGCGTATGATCACTTGATTTAACACACTGGTTCCCGGGGCGGCTTCACCGGCAAAATTCATATCTACAGACGATTCGACGCCACCATTCATCCTGAAGCCAGAGATCAATGTTTGCCCGCTCTGGAAACGATGGGCTATTAATGAATCAGGCCCCAGATAACTATAGCTGGTGCCGTTGATGGTATAATTGATGAATTGGGTAAGTGATGTTCCGCAAGCAGTCAACTGACCTGTATTGGTGGTAACACCTGAAATGGGAATGGAAGCAGGCATACCTGACTGGTTGCCTGTAATATCGTAGGCAATCACTGTTGCTGTAGTGGCTTCATTGGAGCAACGTATGATGGTGAGCCCAAAAGCCCCATTGACGAGGCTGGTCCGGTAATGCATTCCTTCCAGGCTAATGGTTACATAGCCATTGGTAACGGCAGCTGCACTACAGTTGATCACCGTTCCGGAGATCGTTGTTTCGGTAGCGGCAGAAGTAACAGTTACAACACCCAGATCGGCACTGGTGCTGAATGGCCCTACATTTTTTGTGAGCAGCAGCCTGTTACAATTGTCATATACTTTCAGCGTGAGATTGCGATTGGAAGGGATCTTGCCGCCTACTACGCCATCGCTGTTAGTATAACCGAAACCTGATAAAGATGAATCTGCTCCGGCGCCGCTGATGACCACGCGGCTGTTGACCAACGCAGTACCCTGCTGGGTCTTAAGGGTGGCGGTAAAATCTACAATGGAAAAAGGGGCATCGCAGTTCCAAAAGGAAAAGTGACTTACATTGCCGACGTACTCTGTTCCTTGTTTGGTAGCCGTACCTTCTTCTTTCCATAAACCTGTAGAGTCATTCAGGCTCCACAAAGGAATGGTAGCAGGGGCCTGGGCCTGCAGGGAAGTGGGGATGGGGAAGTGAAGAACAGCTTTCTTACCACCTGCCAGCTGCAGCTTTTCTCCATTGGTGCCGGTAAGTTCAACTGCCATCATCCCAAAAGATTGAAGGCCTGTTTCAATATTGTTGGCGTCAATTCCGCGCAATGTGCCGGGTATGATATCCTGGAAATTGGCTGCTGCCGGGTTGATAAAATAAGCGCTTACAGATACAGTACCTGTATAGCCGGCATGGTTGGCGGTATTTAGAAAACTATTGGCTTCGAAAACGATCGAGCCGCTGGCCGATGGCAAGGTAACTGTGCCGCCGGATGAACCGTTGATAGTACCAGTCACGGTTTTCCTGATCAGCTCGATTGTGGCCTTATTGTCCTTATTGGGTGTGAGGACCAGGGTTCTGAGACCTGTGAAATATCCCTCCTTTTCTATCTTCACAAGACCAGCTCCCTTATCAATATTGATATTGCTAAAGCTAAACACGCCATTAACGTCTGTGGTAACCGTGGCGCTGCCAGCCTTTACCGTGGCGCCGCTCACCGGCAGGCGTTGATCATCGGTTACCCGGCCACTGATGCTGGCTGTTACATATTCCGGTACATGGCCGGGGCCAGGTTCAGGAAAATCGGGTGATTCTGTCTTTTGACAGCTAAAGTAAATGCAGCTAGCCAATAGGGTGGTTGTTAGCATGGCCAGGCGTGGTATTTTCATATAATTGAACTTAAAATGAGCATTTATAACGAAATTTTGCCGGTAAAATTATAGGTCTATCATTACTGTTTTGGGGTTATCCGCACCCTGAAATTGCACTGGACCGGCAGCGAACGGTTTTGCACGCTGTCCATTACAGTACCTGAGAAGGCGCCGGAAATATATTCACCTACCTGCGTTCCATATTCTGTCATCGTCGCAGTGATAGTGCTGTTGCGACTAAGCATGTTGTTATCCTTATTCACATATAAAATAGTGACATCATTGTTGGCCCCCACATGACGTTCCCCCGACATCTGCCATATGATGTGGGTGTTGGTGGTGTCGCTCTTCGAAAATGCACCGATGATGAAGGTATTGGCGCTGACGTTTATGGCCACTACCGAATCTACCGGCGAAGCAACGTAAAAGTTAGCGCCATCAAGGGTGTAGTTGATGTAGGCATCCAGGGCAGTGCCGCAGGCTGTTAGTTTTCCGGCATTAAGGGTATTGCCGGTAACGGTCAGGGCTACTGCCGTGCCAGTGGAATTGTCCGCCAGATCATAGGCCTTGAGGGTGGCGCTGGTCGCTGCCGTGCCGCAACGGGTAATGGTTTTGCTGAAGCTGCCGTTGGTGACTGGTATACTGTAATACACGTTCTCCAGTTCCAGCAATACTGATCCGCTGGCAAGGGGCGCATTATTGCAATTGATCACTGATCCGGAAACGGTCACCTTGCTCGTTTGTACATTGACGACAATAGTGCCGAGATTGGTCGCTGTACTGAACGGGCCAATGTTTTTGGTGATCAGGAGATTGCGGCATTTGTCAAATATTTTGAGCAGCAGCGCACGGTTGGCCGGTAAGGCGCCTTTTACAAGGCCTTCTGCATTGGTATAGCCGCTGGCTGAAATACTGGTGGTATCTGTAAGATTGGAAGAGATAACGACCTCTCCACCTGATATGGGCTGACCTTGCTGGTCATGAACGGTCACGGTGAAATTGACGATGGGAAAGGGAGCATCACAGTTCCAGAATGAGAAGTGACTTACATCACCTACGTACTCATTTCCCTGCCGGGTAGCCTGGCCTTCTTCTTTCCACAGGCCGGTGTTCTCATCGAGGCTCCATAACGGGATGGTGGACGGGGCCTGGCTTCTCAATGCTGTGGGGATGGGAAAGTGCAACGTAGCTTTTTTGCCGGAAGCGATCTGCAGTTTCTCACCGCCTGCGCCATTCAGTTCCACGGCCATCATACCAAATGATTGTAAGCCTGTTTCATCATTATTGGTGGTGATGCCTCGCAGGGTACCGGGCATGATCTCCCGGAAGTTCTCTGCGGAAGGATCAATAAAATAGGCGCTTACAGTTACGGCGCCGGTATAGGGCTTATTGCTTTGGGGATCTGTGACGCCATTAGGCTCAAGGTGGATGGAGCCACCAGCTGCAGGCACGGTCACATCGCCGCCACTGGCACCGCTGATAGTGCCAGCTATCGTTTTAGGTATTAGCTCAATAGTGACGGGATTATTTTTTTCAACTTCTACCATGATGGTCTTAGTACCGGTAAAATAACCGGCCTTTTCCACTTTTACCACGGCCGCATTTTGATCAACGTATACATTGGTGATGGTGAAATAACCATCTGCATCGGTGACAATATTGGTAGAACCGGCAGTGACCCGGGCGCCGGTGACAGGCATTTGATGTTCGTCGGTGACACGACCAGAAAGGGTGGCTCTTACAAATTCGGCCTGGTGACCGGAACCTGTGCCGATATCTGTTTTCTGACAAGAATAGAGTACGGCAAAGAGCAACACAATGAAGGAGAAGAGGCGAAGGCCTTTCATAAGTAAGGGATTTATTTAAGGTTTTCTTTAGTAACAAACAAGAATAATAATAATAGCCGGGTGTTGCAAGGGTTTGATATACAATAAATAACGTCATTTATCCAGCCGTGGTATTCTGTCACATACATATATAAATGAGTTATCAGGGCATTAAAAAAGCGACCCCGTCTGAACGGAGTCGCGGTTGGGTGTATAAGTGAAGGGGCAACCTAAAATTGGGGGTCCGACGGAGTTAAAAACTTTGGTTTGGGTTTGGGGCCGACCCCCGAGTAAA
>CBIHOV010000076.1:0-26776 GCA_966211765.1 uncultured Paraflavitalea sp. | reverse complement strand
CTGCCGGAATTTAATTCACTAAAAGGTGCCGTAGCAACGATCGTGGGCCAGCTTCCCTTGTTGTTGTTACCTGCGGGGTCGAATTGGAAAAGGGTTTTATTAACGCCACCAAAACCTACAAATATTTTGTTGTTCAGCGTGAAGGCAACCGCCCCTGACACCTGTTGGGGGAAATCGGTTAGCCTGGTGGAGGTACTTTGCTGGGTAACAGGAGTAGGATGGAATTCCCACCATTTGCTATTGGCGCCTGATCCGGTAAGCCCTGTACCTAAAAATACCCGGTTATTGTGCACCACCGCTACAGCATCCATCAGGTCGGCAGGGGCCATTTCGCCGGGCGGAGGAAAGTGGTATTCCCATCCTTTGCTATGTTGCGTGGGATCATACACTACATAATCGGCAAAGGTTTCATTAAAGCCCATACCAGTAAAACCCCAGTAAATTTTGTTATTATGAACAAAAGACAATCCATGATAAAAGGCAGGCAGTCCTGCCGAAAATAAGTCCACGTTTTTATATTCCCAATGGGCATAAGGTCCGTCGGCTGTTACCGTAAAAGGATCGGCCGTTCCCAGGCTATCGTTATCCGATAGCAGTGTGACCTTGTGCGCTGTGAGGGTGGTATTGACAGGTATGGTAAAAACAATGCGGGTGGTACTCTTGCTTGAAACTTTGGCTTCAATACCATTTAGCTTCACCTTGATATTGTTGCCAAATTTAGTTCCCGTAAGGGTGACCACCGTACCGAAAGGTCCTTGCCGGGGTGTAAAATCGGTGATGGCTGTAACCGGCGGGTCTATAATAAAGTCTGTTGCAGATGTATCGGATTGATTACCCACTTTAACAATGATCTTTCCCGTCACCGCGTCATCGGGCACTTTTACTTTCAACTCAGTAGTGGTCGCATTGGAGATGAATGCTTCTAAAAGAGCGCCTGAAAATATTGCGTAGTTCTGCAATACATTGGTCTTGAAATTTTTGCCGGTGATCGTCACCTCTGTGCCAGGCGCTCCCCTGGCCGGACTGAAAGAAATGATCTCCGGTTTCGTGCTACCTGTTGGAGGTGGGTCATCTTGTTGTTCATCGGGGCCAGGGTGATCTTTACCACAGGCGTGTATTACAGTCAATATTATCAACAATGACCAAAATACCTGCCGCTCACTGAATGTTTTACCTTTTGCCTGATACATATGTTCTGTTACAATTATTGAATGAATGATCTGAGGATGGTTGTGTGGAGGCGGTAATATCTATACCGCTCATTAAAAATGCATCGTTGTCGGAAGCAGGGTGAATAACTATTTTAAGGTGGAAGAGGCCTGAATATTCAAACGAAAAAGGCATTTTCTGTTTTATGGAGCCAATTGTAACAGGTGCACCCGTTACTTCCTTTTCATGTACCATAGTGTTTTTAGGTGTTGTAGAAGACCCCGTAAAAAGGGCGGCCAAAAACAGGGTAAAGCACAGAAAGGCCGGCATTCCGGGTAAACCTGTGCCGGTGAATGCGCTGGTATATTTATGGCCAGCCCAGGATCGTTTATTACCGGTCAGGTAGATTACATGGTAACCTCCTGCAGGGTGATATAAGGACTGTTGTTTAGGCATGGTCTATACTTCATTAGTGGGCCATCTATATGGGGGGCCATACAGATACGTCCTTAGTGAATGAACAGCATGATTGTTTCATCACTATGAATAAAATACTTATGATACAATAGCGTATCAATAAGCCAATATGGATCTTGTGGGAATCTTAAATGGAAGGTGTGTACATTCTCGATTCGTAATGCTGCTTGAACAACTATGTCACCGGACCAGACCTGAGGGTGGAGGAGAAGCCATAGCTTCCGGTTGGGATGGTGACAGTTCATTAGACGCAAACGTTGCGCCAGGGTTAACACAAATCTGGTTAAAAATTATTATTTAGCGGGTTTTGGCTGTTAAGCCTGTTTATACAACTGCCAAAGGAATGGTTTGGCCGCAGATATACGCAACCCGGTCGCCAAGCCTGCCTAAATAGTGAGAACAATACATCAAAACCTTTTTTTCCTACCCACGCTACACTTAATTTTAAATTTCTGAATAAACAGGTAGTAAAAGTTACGATATGAAGAACAATGCGATCGTCATTACAAATGGTTTGCTATCCGATAAAAGCGCCAAAACAGCCCATGGATTGATCCGTGGTTCAGACAAGTACCATATTCTGGGCGTCATTGATGCTACCCATGCAGGTAAAGATGCCGGAGAAGTGATCGATGGGCGTACAAGAGATATTCCCGTATGGGCGAGCCTGGAGGAAGCCATACAGAAAAGCCCCGAACCCATCCAATACAGCATTATTGGTATTGCTCCCAAAGGGGGTAAGCTTCCCCGCGAGCTAAGGCAGGTATTGGAAGCCAGTCTCAGCAACAGGATATCGGTGATCAATGGCTTACATGATTTTCTTACTGATATTCCCGAAATGGTTTCATTGGCCAATATTCATGGTGCTACCATTACAGATATCAGGAAGCCAAGGGACAGGAACGAACTGCATTTTTGGACAGGACGTATTTTTGAAGTTAAATGTCCTATTGTAGCTGTACTGGGGTTGGAAACAAACCTTGGCAAGCGTACCACTACCCGTATGCTTAGAGATAGTTGCCGGGCCAATAATATCAATGCGCAAATGGTATTCACAGGTCAAACGGGGTGGATGCAGGATGGTAAATATGGATTTGTACTGGATACAACCATCAATGATTTTGTAGCAGGCGAGCTGGAACATGCTATCTATTCCTGTTATAAGGAGACTGATCCGAAAATCATATTTCTGGAAGGGCAATCCGGACTGCGCAACCCAACGGGGCCCTGTGGTTCAGAGTACCTGGTATCGGGCAATGCACGTAAAACGATCCTGATATTCTCACCGAAGACAACATATTTCAGCAATATACCTGCCTGGGGAAAGATACCTGCCATAGAAGATGAGATAGCCCTGGTAAAAATGTATGGCAGCGAAGTGATCGCTGTGGCCATCAATACCAACGGATGTACGGAGCAGGAAGCTTACCAATATCAGCAGCAATATGAACAACAACTGGGTATGCCGGTATTGCTGCCATTGCAGGAAGGTGTGGACAAGCTATTGCCTGTCATACGCGGCTTGATATAGACGTAATTAGAATATAATAAACGGATCATTAAACAGGCAATCCATGAAGATCAGGTCCATTGTAGCCAGCTGTGAAGACCTTCAATTGACAAGGCCTTATACCATTGCGTATAAGACAGTAACCGCCGTGGAAAATGTAGTGGTGAAAGTTGAATTGGAAAATGGGATCATTGGTATTGGTACCGCCAATCCCAGCAAGTATGTGGTGGGAAGCGATACGGCTGATACATTAAGAGCTTTACAGCCGGAACTATTGGCAAGGCTACAGGGAAAGGATATCCGTGAATTTTATGCCGTGCTGCAATTGATGCGTCAGTTGTTCCATAAGGAAGCAGGTGCTGCAGCAGCCCTGGATATTGCTTTGCATGATGCCTTCACACGTTGGCTGGGTGTACCACTGGTTGCTTTCCTGGGGCAAGCTGCGCGTGAACTGCCTACCTCCATTACCATCGGCATAAGGAATGTGACAGATACATTGGCCGAAGCCAAAGAGTATATCGAGCGTGGTTTTCGCATCATTAAAGTGAAGCTGGGCCATTCAGCTGAAGATGATGTGGAGCGCCTGGTGAAACTGCGTGAAGCATTTGGAGATGCGATCGTGATTCGCGTTGATGCCAACCAGGGTTATACTGCGGGTGAGTTGATGGAGTTTTACAGAAAGACATTGCCACTTTCCCTGGAACTTATTGAACAGCCAATGCCGGCCAATGCAATTGAAGAAATGAAGCAATTGCCACCTGAGATCAAAAAGCTCATTGCAGCCGATGAATCACTGGTCAGTCCGGCCAACGCATTTCACCTCGCTGATCAACCTGGGGCCTGTGGTATCTTTAATATTAAACTGATGAAGTGTGGCGGCATACAGCCTGCATTGGAGATTGCCACCATTGCCAAAAATGCGGGCATTGAACTGATGTGGGGATGTAATGATGAAAGTATTGTAAGTATCAGTGCCGCACTGCATGCAGCACTGTCTTCTTCTGTTACACGCTACCTCGATCTGGATGGTAGTTTTGACCTGGCAAGGGATATTGTGAGTGGCGGCTTTATCGTGAAGGATGGGTATATGTCGCTCAACGGCCAACCTGGATTGGGAGTAAGCATACTGAGCTCGTCATAGTTTTATTTCAAACTTTTTCGGTGGCGCCATTTCCCAGTCGATCTTTCTTTTTACCAGCCAGAGCTCCTTTACATCTTTCACCATGATCACGAACTGGGGGTAAAATTCTTCATTGTCGCTGATAGCAATAAAAGTCTCTGCATCCTTTTTATACAAACGCTTTACGAGGATGTCATTTTCCAGTACCACCACATAGATATACCAATTGGCGATCTGGTACCACTGATCCTGCTCTATGCGTTCGCATACGAGGTGGTAACCTTCTTTGTAAGTAGGTTCCATACTATCGCCTTTTACATCAAATACTCTGTACCGTTCTCCTTTGTAAGGAAATCCCGGAAGATTAGTCTTTTCCAAATTTTCAAGGTATAAGGGGTCATGGTATCGGTTTGAATAACCAGCCTGGGCAGGGATGGGCACATATACAATACCGTCATTTTCCGGATCAGGCTGACTTTTCTGCTTGCGTCTGGATAGTAAATATGGAGTTTTAGGTTCCTCCAATTTATTGTCGGTTATAAATATTGGAGAATCTGCCGGATCCCCATATAAAAATGCTTTGATAGTTGCTTCATCCTCCGCTTTGGGATTGGTTCCCTCTTGCTTCCACTTATATATCCGATCCTTGGGAATCCCTGTTATTCTTGAAAATTCAGGGACTTTAATATTTTCCTTTGCGAGCTTCTCGTACAATTTGACAACCAACTGATTGATAGGATTTGTAGCCATATGATGAATAGTGATGTGGAAAAATATCCAATGATAGGGCTTGGTTTAATGGAGAAATCTCCATTATCTTTGCTCCCCGACAAACAAAATAACAAACATTATCGGAGAAAATCTCCCTTTATGCGTAAAAAAATGGAAATATCTACATTAAAAAATAACAAAAACACCTTAGCCATGCAAAAGATCCTTTTATTGATGATGATGCTTTTAACAACGGTCCTTATCCGGGCCCAATCTGTTTCCGGTAATTCCTACACTTTTGGCAATTCCTTAAGCGGAACAGCCGGCCGGTTCACTGAACCGTCCAAAACGATCCGGTCTATCAAATCCAAGCGGGAATGGCTGGCAAAATACCAGTGGATGATGGACAGCCTGTATACCCAACTGGCCACAGCAGCGGCTGTTGATGACCTGGTAGAAGAGTATACGGTACAAATAAGCACTACTGATGCTAATCCGGTAACCGCTTTCGCCCTGCCTACAAAACCGGGGTATAAATACCGGTTGGAAGTCGTGTGCAATGGTATATTGGATAGGGGGAATAGCTCGATGGAAGGGAAAAAGAAAAGAGGTTTCCTGGTGGATGCCGGGTGGCAGATCAATGCCGGCACCTTATCAACTATGGAACCTACAGAGTATTTGGGCAGTGGATTAACTTCTGCGGATTACTCCATCACCAACAGCAACAGTGAAATTATTGTACAAGCCACCGGCGAAACAAATTCACTCATTACCTATGAATTCAAAATAAAGGTCTACACCATCTGGGCCAACCTGTAAACAGGTAAAGAAAAAAGGCCGCAACTACTTAAAAGTTGCGGCCTTTTTGTTGCCCGACCAGGATTCGAACCTAGACAAACTGAACCAAAATCAGTTGTACTACCATTATACTATCGGGCAGCCTTGCCAATTTCTCAATTGGGAGTGCAAAAATAGGTGTTCCGATGATTTGAGCCAAATGGTTTTTAAGAAAAATCATGTACTTCCATAACATTCTTTGCCACAGGTCATAAAGTGCCCTTTTGAACTGGATTAATTGTTTAATTTTCCGATAAACCAAGGCACATGAACTCCCATACCCGTCGCTCCTTCCTCAATAAAACTGGTATTTTTTCGGCAACCGGCTTATTGGCGGCAATTACACAGCCAGCCTGGAGCCGTAATCTTGATCACGCACTGCAGCAGGCGGCCAATATTCCGCCGGATGAATTGGCAGGAGAGGAAGATTTCTGGTATTATGTGCAGCAATCCTACACTGTTTCTCCCTCCCTGATCAATCTGAATAATGGAGGTGTATCACCTTCTCCCAAAACGGTACAGGATGCCATGAAGCGTTACCACGACCTGAGTAATGAAGCGCCCAGTTATTATATGTGGCGTATTCTTGACCAGGGAAGAGAGCCTTTAAGAAAAAACCTGGCGATCCTGGCAGGTTGTTCCCCGGAAGAGATCGCTATCCACCGCAATGCCTCCGAAGCATTGGAAACGGTGATCTTTGGCCTGCCCCTGAAAGCCGGCGATGAAGTAGTATTGAGCAAATACGATTATCCCAATATGATGAATGCCTGGAAACAGCGTGAAATGCGCGATGGCATCAAGCTGGTGTGGGTAAGTCCCGAGCTGCCCAGTGAAGACAATGAGGCCATGACAAGTGTTTATACGAAGGCATTTACCTCCAAAACAAAAGTAGTTCACCTTACCCATGTTATTAACTGGAATGGGCAGATCACGCCAGTGCGTAAGATTGCCGATGCTGCCCATCAAAAAGGGATTGAAGTAGTAGTGGACGGAGCACACAGCTTTGCACATTTTCCTTATACGATCCCCGAGCTGGGAGCTGATTATTTCGGTACCAGTTTGCACAAATGGCTGAGTGCTTGTATTGGAAGTGGTCTTTTATATGTGAAGAAAGATAAGATCAAAAATATCTACCCTTTATTTGCTGCCCCCGATCCCAAAAGTGAAGACATACGCAAGTTTGAAAACCTGGGCACACGCCCCTTCTTCATTGAACAGGCAATTGGAAAAGCCATAGAGTTTTACGATATGATTGGCCCACAGCGGAAAGAACAGCGCTTGTTCTACCTGAAAAACTATTGGATGAGCCGGGTGAAAGATATTCCTAAAGTACAACTGGGTACTTCGATGAAGGAAGGGTTTGGTTGCGCCCTTGGACTGGTAAATGTGGAAGGCAAGAAGCCCGGTGAACTTGAATCATTCCTGCTGTCCAATTATAAAATACATATCACTACTGTAGATTATGAAGGTCTCAAAGGTGTGCGGGTAACCCCCAATGTATATACCACCACTAAAAACCTCGACACATTGGTGCAGGCTATTGAAAAGTTTGCCAAAGGAGGATTCTAAGCCTGCCTTACTTACTAATAATCTTGATCTCTACCCGGCGGTTTTTGGTCTCCTCCAGGGGTGTGCGTTCTTCGGGGAATAGCTTCTGGCTACTTCCAAACCCTCTGTATTGCATGCGCTGGGCCGAAATGCCGGCACTCACCAGGTATTCATAAATGGCTTTCGCCCTTTGTACCGACAGGTCCGGAGCGCCGGTATCCACATCGGGACCGTCAACCCCACCCGACATGCAACAAACGTGTCCATGTATTTCAATTTGCAGGGTAGGATTGTCTTTCATCACTTTGTACAGTTCACGCAAAATGCCAAATGAACCCGATAATAAAAAATGCCTTCCGGGTTCAAAGTTCATATTGGGCAACACCAGCTTGCTGCCCACCTTAGTGGAAGAGTCTTTGATGATATCTGCTAAACGGGAGGTGGCAGGTGTTACTACTGCGGCTGTTTTGGGCGGTGTTGCTTTAACGGGGACCTGTTTAATAAAGATCAGTTCTACCCGCCGGTTGGCGGCGCGGGCCGCATCTGTTTCGGCAAGTTCCAGCGGTTGACGTTTTCCCAGTCCAGCCTGCTGGCCAAACAGGGTAGGGGAGCATCCTTTACGTTCCAGGAATGTTTTAGTAGCCTTTACCCTTTCCTGCGAAAGAGAATCATTATAGTGATGAGAACCTATAAAGTCACAATGACCTGTCAGGTAGATCTGTGTGATGGTTGCCAGCGGGTTGAGCTGTAAAAAACTATCCAGGGTAGCAGCTGCCTGTGTGGTGAGGGTGGCCTGGTTGAAATCAAAATGCACCAACAGGGTATCTGTTGTTTGCTGCGACCGGGCCGCTTTGCAGCAGATGATCAAGAGCAGCGCAAGACAATATGATCTCATACCTGAAGTGTGTTTCATGGTTATAACGGATAAGACGAAAGAATGGGTACATTGGTTGGGGTATAAATAACAAAAGGGATGACCGACAGATCATCCCCTTCCTAAATACTATTTTAATTTTACTGAGCTTTCACCAAATAGTAGTTCGATTTGCCCTTCTGTACCAATAAATATTGTCCATGCAACAGAAGGCTGCTTTCTATGGGGAGCTGGATATTATCTACTTTTTTGCGGTTGATCTTCACGCCTCCACCCTGAACGGTTTTACGGGCTTCTCCTTTACTGGGAAAGATGCCTGTTTCGGCCAGAAAGCTAATAACATCGATACCGGCGTTGATCTTATCAGCGGGGAAGTCGAATCTTGCAAGGCCTGGAAGGCGTTCCAGGTCTTCCAGGCTCAAAGATTCGGCAGGGGCGCTTTGATTGTTGAATAATTTTTCACTGGTTTCCATCGCTTCTGCCAATCCCTTTTCTCCATGGACAAATGTGGTTATTTCCTTCGCCAGTCTTTTTTGCAGCTCCCAGGCGCCAGGGTTTTCCTTGTGTTTGCTGATGAGTTCATCCACCACTTCCGGCGTTAAGAAAGTGAATATTTTGATCCATTTTTCTGCATCTTTATCATTTGCCTTTAACCAGAACTGGTAAAAGTCATAGGGTGAAGTTTTGTTGGCATCCAGCCAAACATTGCCTTTTTCCGATTTGCCGAATTTGGTGCCATCGGCCTTGGTGATCAGGGGACAGGTAAAAGCAAAAGCTTCTCCACCAGCTTTGCGGCGTACCAGTTCGGTACCGGTGGTGATATTGCCCCATTGGTCGCTGCCACCCATCTGAAGCTTACAGTTCTTATGGGTATACAACCAGTAAAAATCGTATCCCTGCATCAGCTGATAAGCGAACTCCGTATAACTGATGCCTGTATCGCCTTCAATGCGTTTTTTCACACTGTCTTTGGCCATCATGTAATTGACAGTAAGGTGTTTACCTACATCGCGCAGGAAATGGATAAAGGAAATATCCTTAAACCAATCGTAATTATTGGTCATTTCAGCCGCATTGGCTTTGGCAGGATCGAAATCCAGGAACTTCGATAATTGGTTCCGGATGCCTTCTACATTTACTTGTAACTGCTCTTCACTCAATAAGTTACGCTCTTCACTTTTCATGGAAGGATCGCCGATCATACCAGTAGCCCCGCCTACGAGGGCAATGGGCTTATGGCCAGCTTTTTGGAGGTGTACCAACAGTAAAATAGGTACCAGGCTGCCTATATGGAGGCTGTCGGCCGTAGGGTCGAAACCAATATAAGCTGTGGTCATCTCCTTTTTTAATTGTTCTTCGGTACCGGGCATAATATCCGCGAGCATGCCTCTCCAACGTAATTCTTCTATCAGGTTCATAATATATATATCTTTGACATTGAATAGCTAATGGTAAATCTGAATAAAAAAATGAATACCCAAACTGTTCAGGCCCCAATAGCGTATTTAATTAGGCGTTATGGCCTCATTGCAAGGTAAATCAATGAATTGTGCAAATGTAAGGATTACGGCAGGTTTACCCGGGCAGAAGCAATATTTTCGTCATAAAAATCGTTAGTCTTTGTTAGGTTCCGGTGGCCTGAAATGGCTCGTTTTCAGCGATCGGCCCAACGGTTTTAGGGTACGTGCAGCCAATATCATAATGAAATAACCTTTGTAAATGAAATTGCTTATTCCGAAAATTGGATTAATGAAGAGAGCTTCATGTGTTGTCGTAACCCTTGTGATAGCCTTATTATCACAACATAGTTCCTATGCTCAGTTTCGCAAATACTCCAATGAGTTTTTGAATATCGGAGCAGGTGCCCGGGGCCTGGCGATGGGAAGTGCGCAGGTAGCCAGTGTTCATGATGGTACCGCCGGATACTGGAATCCCGCTGGTTTGGTACATGTTAAGGACCAGCCCCAGCTGAACCTGATGCATGCCGAATATTTTGCCGGTATTGGAAAATACGATTATGGTAGCCTGGCGATCCCGTTGAAGGATAATAAACGGGTACTGGCATTATCGCTCCTTCGCTTTGCGGTGGATGATATCCCCAATACCATCTTTCTGGTAGAAGCCGATGGCACCATCAATTACAACAATATTACCAGCTTTTCTTCCGCTGATTATGCCTTCCTCTTGTCTTTTGCACAACCTGTAAAATTGCGTGATCCCGAAAAAAGCTTAAGTTTTGGCGCCAATGCTAAAGTGATCCATCGCAAAGCAGGCGACTTTGCTACCGGCTGGGGATTCGGGTTCGATCTCGGTGTGCAGTACAAAAGCAAGCGGTTGCAATTGGGGGCTACTGTAAGGGATGTGACCACCACTTTTAATGCGTGGACATTTAACCTGAATGAGCGCGAGAGAGAAGTGTTCTTTCTTACCAAAAACGAGATTCCCGTCAAATCTACAGAACTTACCGCTCCCAGGCTGATACTGGCGGGCGCATATAATTTTAAGATCAGCCGTACCCTGGGTTTACTGGCAGAAGCGAATATAGACCTCACCTTCGACGGCAAGCGCAACACGGTTTGGGGATCAGATGTTGTGAGTGTAGATCCCAAGATCGGCCTGGAGCTTGCCTGGAAAGACGTGTTCTTTGTAAGAGGAGGTGTGAACAACTTCCAGAAAGGACTTGACGATGATGATATTACCAACCAGAAAAAGATCTGGATCTATCAACCCAGCATCGGTGCCGGATTTAAAATATCCGATGTGCAGATCGATTATGCTTTCACCAATCTGGCCAATCAATCTAATCCGTTATATACACATGTTTTTTCCCTGAAACTGGATCTAAGGAAAAAGCAGAAAAAGTAATTAGCCATAATCCCTGAAGAAAACCTTGAAACATCTTACTATGAAGCGAATTTTTACTCTGTTGTTTATGCTGGCAGCTCTGTCCGTAGCTGCACAGCCATATAACAACGAATGGATAAAGTTCAATCAGACCTATTATAAATTCAAAGTAGCCACCGAAGGTTTGTTGCGTATTTCCAAAGCGAGCCTGGATGCTGCCGGCATTGGCGGCACACAGGTGCAGAACTTCGAATTGTGGCGCAATGGTGTAAAGGTCCCTTTTTATTCTTCTGTAGCCAATGGCGCCTTACCGGCGAATGGCTACCTGGAATTTTGGGGCCAGCCCAATGATGGAAAGGCCGACAAGCCTATGTACCGCGATCCGGCCTACCAGCATACTGATAAAAATAACCTGATAACAGATTCAGTTGTTTATTTCCTGAGCGTCAATAACAATCAATCCGGATTCAGGTACCAGGATGTGGTCAACAATGTGGGAGGGCCTGTACCCCCGGTAGAACCATATCTTATGTATACGGCGGGTAATTATTATAAAACCAAGGTCAACCTGGGTTTTGCCGTTGATCTACGAGAATACCTGTATTCCTCTTCCTATGATAAAGGAGAATACTGGTCAAGTGGCGACATTGTGCCAGCTAACCCATTGTCAACTACTCTCTCAGGTCTTCCTGTATACGGTAGTGGGCCAGATGCAACGTTGAGATTTGGCGTATCGGGCAATGCATTGAACCCCCGTACAGTAAAAACCAGTGTAAATGGAACAGTAGTGAAAGATGTAGTGATGGATTATTTTAATGACCTGCACACAACAGCTACCTTTCCTACCTCTGATATTCAAAGTGGTACTGCAACTGTAAAATTTACCAATGGTTCACCCATCGCAACAGACCGGATGGTTGTCTCTTATTTCGAAATTACTTACCCGCGCGAATTCAGGTTTGGTAACCTTAAGAACTTCAAATTCACCCTGCCAGCCAAAGCAGCCGGCTATTTCCTGGCCATTAAAGAATTCGATTATGGTAGTACGCCGCCCGTCTTATATGATATGGCCCTGGGAGAGCGCTATGTAGCAGATATTACCACCACACCCGGATCAATATTGTTTGCGCTGCCTGGTAGTTCCCTGGCCCGCGACCTGGTACTTGTAAACGCAGAAGCTAGTAACGTAGCAGCTGTTAATACACTTACTTCAAAAACATTCATTGACTATGCCCAGGCGGCAAACCAGGGTAATTATATGATCATTACCCATCCTTCTCTTTATGTAGGATCGGCAGGTAATAACCCGGTAAATGACTATAAAGCTTATCGTCAATCACAGCCAGGAGGTGGATTTACAGTGTTGATAGCCGACATAGATGAGCTGGTAGACCAGTTCGCGTTTGGCATTAAAAAGCACCCGCTATCAGTGCGGAATTTTATTCGTTATGCCAGGACTACCTTTACAGGTTCTCTTAAAAATGTGCTACTTATCGGACGTGGGATGACTTATTATGAATACCGTAGGTATATTTCAGATCCGATTGTTGACAAGCTGAATATTGTACCCACGTTTGGTACGCCGGCTTCGGATAACTTGCTGAGTTCGGCTACCGTTTCCAGTCCCATTCCGGTGACGCCTATTGGGCGACTATCCGTAGTAAGTGGAAAGGAAATTGAAGATTATCTTGAAAAAGTAAAAGAATACGAAAATCAACAACAGAATGCACCCAATACACTGGCCGCACGTGAATGGATGAAGAATGTAGTGCATGTTACCGGTGCCACTGAGCCTTACCTCGGATCTGTATTGTGTAATTATATGGGGGTATACAGGCAAATTGTGGAAGACACTTTATTTGGAGGAAAAGTATCTACTTTCTGTAAATCAGTGGCCGGCACTTCTGATCAACTGGCTTCGGATCAGATAGCGAAACTGTTTTCTGATGGTATTGCTTTTTTGAATTATTTCGGGCACTCATCAGCTACTACTCTTGAGTTTAACCTTGATAACCCACAGAACTACAATAACCAGGGTAAGTATCCGGTGTTTTTCGTGAATGGTTGTAATGCGGGTAACTTTTTTACCTTTTATCCTCAACGGCTGGTAGTGAATGAAACCCTGTCCGAAAAATTTGTATTGGCCAAACAGCGTGGTAGTATTGCTTTTGTAGCAAGTACACACTATGGTATTGTAAACTACCTGAATCTTTTCCTTACTAACCTGTATGGCACGATATCACGTACAGACTTTAATAAATCACTTGGCGAAACTTCCAGGGATGCATTTCAAATGATGCAGAATGCTACAGGTCCCAGTGATTTTTACACACGCATACACGCAGAGCAGATAACCTTGCATGGAGATCCTGCTTTACGCATCAATGCCCAGAGCAAGCCTGATTATATTGTAGAAGAGTCTTCTATTAGGGTCAATCCTGCTTTTGTTTCTATTGCAGAAACTCACTTTGAACTAAGAGTTCGCCTGGTAAATCTGGGAAGAGCCAGTGCTGATTCAATTGTCGTGCAGGTAAAACAACAATACCCTAATGGAAGTTCCGCTGTCTTGTACAGGGAAAAAAGGAAAGGTATTGCTTTTGCTGATTCTATCTCGATCAATGTACCTATTGTGTCAACCAGGGATAAAGGAGCACATACCATTACAGTAACCGTAGACGATGATCAGGTAGTGGATGAAGTGGTGGAAAGTAATAATTCAGCTACCAAGCTGATCAATATTTACCAGGATGAAGCCCGCCCCACCTATCCTTACAACCTTTCGATCATAAAAGATCCCACTCAGAAACTGTATGCATCAACCGCAAATCCATTAAGTACACTTAAAAATTATGTAATTGAAATAGATACTACGGAGAATTTCAATTCCATAGATAAAAAGACTAAAACCATCTCCTCTGCAGGAGGGGTAGTTGAATTTGATCCGCAACTCAGCTATTTGGATAGTACCGTATACTACTGGCGTATTTCGCCTGTTCCAGTTGCTAACGGGACCTATCAATGGGTGAATCAATCCTTCATGTATAAGAATAACGTGGAAGGGTATAACCAATCGCACTTCTTTCAACAGGAAAAATCTTTGGTTGAACGCATGTACCTTGATACTAAAACCCGGCAATGGAAATATGGCCTCAGAAAAAATAAACTGGTTATTAAAAACTGTATATACCAAACAGGCTGCGATATCGATCCTGATTTTGGTGTTTCTGTGAATGATGAAAATTACATTTCGAGCGCCTGTGTGGGAAATTCTCTGATATTTATAGTTTTTGATAGCATCACCTTTAAGCCCTGGAAAAACGTAGATGATAATGGACAGAACTTGTTCCGTTATGGAAGTGGAAAGGCCAATTGTGCACGCAGCAGATGGTACAATTTCGAATTTTCCTATATGAACGCGGCTGGCCGGAAACTGATGATGGACTTTATGGATAGCATACCAGGCGGTTCATTTGTGTTGGTAAAGAGCGTATTCCACAGTAACCCTGAATCCTATATTCAAACATGGAAAAACGATACCCTGTTATACGGCTCCAATAATTCAATCTACCATAAACTATTGGCAGCTGGTTTTGTGGATATAGATTCAATTACTACATCCAGAACCTGGGCTTTTGTATATAAAAAGGGAGCCAATACAAACAATTCAACTTTTACGCCCAAATATGCAATTGGTAATGGCTTTGAAGGTAAAATATCTTTGGCCGTTGAGTGTTTTACACCTGATACATTGGGATATATTACATCACCTGTATTTGGACCAGCTGCTTCCTGGAAAGATGTTCGCTGGCATGGTACTTCTCTTGAACAGCCTTCAGCAGATAAGCCCACTTTGGAGGTAATTGGCATCAATTCCTCTTTTGGGGAGACCACCTTGTATAGGCTGGATAATAGTAATCAGCAATTTGATTTATCGACGGTAAATGCTTCCAATTACCCTTATATGAAGCTGCGACTTCGAAATGTAGATTCTGTTACCTTAACTCCATTCCAACTTGATTACTGGCGAGTATATTATACACCTGTTCCGGAAGGGTCGATGGCCGCTAATGTTCTCCTGAATGCGAAAGATACGGTAGAAGTGGGCGAGACATTCAAATTTGCCATCGCGTTCAAAAACCTAAGTAAACATGATTTCGACAGTATGGTGGTGAAGGCTATAGTTACTGACAATAGCAATGTACCACATACTATTTTCCTGCCTAAGCAAAAAACCATCGTTTCAGGTGACACGGTTACCATAAAAGTTGAATTAAACACCAAGGACTACATCGGGAATAATACGCTTTATGTGGAAGTCAATCCTGACAACAGTCAACCGGAGCAATACCATTTTAATAACTTCCTGTACCATAATTTTTATGTAAAAGCTGATAATACCAATCCTTTCCTGGATGTTACATTCGACGGTATACACATTCTTAACCGCGATATTGTTTCGGCCAAACCACATATTCAGATTAGGTTAAAGGACGAAGCGAAGCACTTGTTATTGGATGATACCACCCTGTCTTCTGTAGAAGTGAAGTATCCAAATGGTACTACCCGCTCTTATCGCTTTGACAACGATACCTTGCGCTTTACGCCGGCTACCAGTGGTAATGACAATTCAGCAGTGCTTGACTTTACCCCTGCCTTTACAAGCCAGATAAATCCGGAAGGCGATGAATATGAGTTGATTGTTAAAGGAAAGGATAGAAGCGGCAACAAAGCCGGTTCAGAATTCCGGGTAGGATTCAGGGTCATCAATAAACCGATGATCTCCAATTTACTCAACTATCCAAACCCTTTCAGTACTTCTACGGCGTTTGTATTCACGATTACTGGTAGTGAGATGCCTCAGAATATCAAAATACAGGTATTAACAGTAACCGGTAAGATCGTGCGGGAAATAACCATTGATGAGTTAGGACCATTGCGCATTGGAAGAAATATCACCGAGTTTAAGTGGGATGGTACAGATCAATACGGTCAAAAATTGGCCAATGGTGTTTATTTGTACCGGGTGGTTACCAGCCTCAACGGAAAGGCGATGGATAAATACAAATCCAGTAGCGACAATACGGATAAATTCTTCACCAACGGGTATGGAAAAATGTACCTGATGCGATAATAACAGTAAACAGCATATATTTCCGGGCTGCCTGAAAAGGCAGCCTTTTTTTATGTACGCCTGATAATGCCGAAACCCTATGGCTTTGAACGGATTATAAAATAAAAAGTATAATTTAGTTGCGAACAAAGGTTACCATGTAATATGACAATTTTAGGCATTTCTGCATTTTACCATGATGCTGCAGCAGCGATCATCCAGGATGGCGAAGTCATTGCTGCAGCTCAGGAAGAACGCTTTACGCGTAAGAAGCATGATGCCTCCTTTCCCACGCACGCTATTCGCTTCTGTCTGGAATTCGCGGGTTGCTCGGTAAACGATCTTGATGCTGTTGTATTTTACGAAAAGCCTTTGCTGAAATTCGAACGTCTGCTGGAAACCTACTATGCTTACGCCCCCCGTGGATTTAAGTCATTTATGAGGGCCATACCCGTATGGTTGAAGGAAAAGCTGTTCCTCAAAAAACTGATCTGGGATGCCTTAAACGACATTGAAAAGGTCGATAAAAAGAAAGTAAAACTCTTATTTCCTGAGCATCACCTTTCCCATGCAGCCAGTGCTTTTTATCCCTCTGCGTATGAAAAGGCAGCCATATTAACCATTGATGGAGTGGGGGAGTGGGCCACCGCCTCTATATGTATGGGAGAAGGGAATAAGATAACTGTACTTAAAGAATTGGATTTCCCCCATTCACTCGGATTGTTTTATTCTGCTTTCACTTACTATTGTGGATTTAAGGTGAATTCCGGAGAATATAAACTGATGGGCCTGGCTCCCTATGGAAACCTGGAGAGCGAAAGGGTTAAGCAATTCAAAGAGATCATTAAAAGCAAACTCATTGAACTGAAGAGCGATGGATCGGTTTTTCTGCCACAGTCTTATTACAACTATGCTGTTGGCCTGCGGATGGCCAAAGATGACAAATGGGAAGTACTGTTTGGATTTCCGAGGCGTTCTGCAGAACAACCTATTGAACAGCATCATTGCGACCTGGCATTGGCAGCCCAACAGGTATTGGAAGAGGCCGTCATGAATTTGGCGCGGGAAGCAAAAAGGCTCACCAATGCCGAATACCTCTGTCTGTCGGGAGGCGTGGCGCTGAATTGTGTAGCAAACGGAAAACTGGATACTACGAAATTATTCAGGGAACTTTTTATTCAGCCGGCTGCTGGCGATGCGGGGGGCGCCATGGGCGCTGCTTATGCGGCCTATTACACTTACTATAACAAAGAAAGAAAGCTCAATTCCCCGGCTACAGATAGTCTCAAAGGCTCATTCCTGGGAACCAACCATAGCGATACTCAAATACTTTCTATCCTTCGAAAATACAATGCCCCCTATAAGTGGTTCGACAATGAAGCGGTGATGCTGGAAGAAGTGGCCAATTTGATCGCTAATGGGCGGGTAATTGGATGGCACCAGGGCCGGATGGAGTTTGGGCCGAGAGCATTGGGTGCGAGAAGTATTCTTGCTGATGCAAGGGATCCCGACATGCAAAAAAAGATCAACCTAAAAATAAAGTACCGGGAAGGATTCAGGCCATTTGCTCCAATTGTGTTGGCAGAAGAAGTAGGTAATTATTTTGACTACCAGGGCATCTCCCCCTATATGTTATTGGTAAAACCAGTAAAGAATAGCCGCCAGGTACCTTACCCGGCCGATTTTCAGGCAAAGACTCTGCTGGATAAATTGTATTTTCGGCGCAGCGATATACCGGCTGTTACACATATAGATTATTCAGCACGTATACAAACGGTACATAAAGAAACAAACCCTCGTTTATGGAAGTTATTACATTGCATGAAACAACAAACGGGTTGTGCTGTGATGATAAATACCAGCTTTAACGTACGGGGCGAGCCGATTGTAAATACACCAGAAGACTCCTACAAATGCTTTATGCGTACTGATATGGATTGCCTTGTGATCGGTAATTTTATTTTGCAAAAAAATGAACAGGCGCCGTGGGGGGAAAAGACCGATTGGAAAAAGGAAATTGAACCAGATTAGAAATGAAACGTTGCTAATCTGCTTACTAAATTCGAAGCTTATAATATGGATTTTTTAAGAGATATCTGGGCGTTCCTAAAGGTAAGGAAGAAGTGGTGGCTAGCCCCCCTCATCCTTATCCTGCTGCTATTGGGCATATTGCTTGTCCTGGGAGGCGGTTCTGCCATTGCTCCATTCATATACACTTTGTTTTGATCCTATGACCAAAAAAAGTACAGAAACAATCCTGGTATTAGTGATCGCATGTGTCATCCTGTATTTAGTGTACCAACGAAAATACCTGCTGTCTGCGGCGGTGATCCTGGGTATCATCGGCGTATTTATCCCTTTTCTTGCCGATAAGATCCACTGGTTCTGGATGAAGCTGGGCCACGGGATGGGCAATGTGACCAGCAAGATAATATTGATCACTGTCTTTTTTTTCATTTTATATCCCCTGTCTTTAACAGCGCGACTGTTTCGGAAAGATGCTGTTAAATTAAGGCCAGGTGCTGGCAGCTATTTTAAAGATCGGAATTTTGTTTACACAAAAGAAGGCATGGAAAATACATGGTGATGTCTTTTCCTACCTGGTAAGCCTGTTGTTTAACTATTGAATATGCGCAAAAAAAATATTCTTTATGCCGTGTATCTTTTTACCATTACAATTATTTCTTTAGAGATTATCCTGCGCATTTATAATCCATTTCATTTTCGCATAAAAGGAGATAAGATCATTCTCAATACCAACAAACAATATGTTATCCTTAATAAAAGCATACCTGTAATTGAGGATACAATTTGTCACTCCGTTAATTCATTGGGTTTCAGAGGCCCGGAAAGACCGGCAAATGCCGTAAATTCGTTGACTATTATTTCTATTGGAGGTAGCACCACTGCCTGTACTTATTTGTCAGATAGCCTTACCTGGAGTCACAAACTTTCTACTACTTTAAATGGTTTCTTCAATATTTGGATGAACAATGCGGGCCTGGCCGGGCACTCAACTTTTGGCCACCTTGTTTTGCTGAAGGATTATGTGGTCAAACTCAAGCCACATGTAATTCTATTCCTGATCGGTTGTAATGATATTGAACGCGATGATCTGAATTTGTCTGATAATTCAAATATGGCGGACAAATACAAGAACATTTTTACTTTTTTTAGTAAAAAGAGTGAACTCTGCAATACAGTCGTTAACCTCCTTCGCTCACGGAAGGCCGAGGTAAATCGTCTTGCTGATACTTATATTGATTTGAAAGCCACCTCTAACAGGACACTTACACTCACTGAGCTGGAAATAAATGAACATTTAAATAAGCAAAACGATTTTCTGGAGGGATACAAAAAGCGGGTTTTGGAGTTGGTACAGGTATGCAAGGATAATCGAATAATGCCTGTACTGATTACCCAGCCGTCTTTATTTGGCGCCGGAGTGGATAGTTTGTCTGGAGTTGACCTGGAACAATTTAAGTTATGGGAGGACATGAATGGCTTGCTTTGGTGGAAGCGAATGGAATTATACAATGATATTACCAGGCAGGTTGCAACAGAACAGGAAGTATTATTGATCGATCTTGCAAAAGAAATGCCCAAAAGCAGTGCATTTTTCTATGACTTAATTCATTTTACCGATGCCGGTACCAGCAAGGTAAGTGAAATATTGTATTGTCAGTTGCATCCCTGGCTCTCAAAAAAATACGGATCATATCTAAAAGAACCAATTAATTATTAGATTGATTAATTAACAATTAAGAACAATGAATAACTTGGTATGTTTTTTCTAAAGCTTAAATGGTGGTGGCAGTTGTTAATCCTTAGCTTGTTGTCACTGGCTATTTATGTTCCTATTATAGACAATTCATTCCTCAACGACGACTTTATTGTAATTAAGAGAGTTTGTATAGATGGCCAATTAATCTCCCCTGGCTTTTTTCGCCCTTTATCAGATCTGTCGATCCTGCTTACTTATCAGCTGGGCGGTCCGCATCCCTTGTTATTCTACCTCACAGGGATCCTGTTTCATGCATTATCTGCCCTATTGTTTATCCGCTTGTGTATAGATTGGAAATGGACGGCCAATGAGCAGCAACAACAACGTGTTGCCCTGCTGGCTGGTATTTTATTCTTTACTTATCCCTTCCACAATGAGTCTGTAGCCTGGATATTGGGAAGAGGTGCATTGATAGCCGATACTTTAGGCATCGTAGCTTTGCTGATCCTTGTGCGGCCCGGTAAAGATATCTATAAAATGATTTGCGTATGCGCTTGCTATTTTATAGGGCTTGCCGCATATGAAACGATCATTGTATTGCCCGTCATGATTTTTATTTATCTGCTGTATAACAAGGTTGGTCGCAGACAATTAATTACATGGACCTTTGCCCTTGCTTTTACTTTGACTATGCATGTATCGTTAAGGGTTTATCTATCCGGAAGTGTTGCAGGCGATTATGGAGAGGGGTTTTTAAATGGCGGATCACTTGCTTTCGCTATCAATGCCCTCAAAGCATTAGGACGAACTTTTTTACCGCCCATGGATGCTCCGGGATTGATGATCGCTTTATTTGTGGTGATCATTTTGTTAGCAATTGGGTTGTTTTATTATTTGCGCAAGCGCCTTATAAAGGACAGGCAGTCTCTTTCTTATTTTTATATGCAGGTAGATTTTTTCCTGATTGCTTTGCTCATTCCTTCCCTTGTGAGTGTAAGTACCCGCACCTCCGAAAGCGACAGATTACTAAATTTCTCTTCTTATTTTTTTAGTGCCATCGTAGCATTTGTCCTGGTGCATGTAATACGACAGTCAAAATGGTTACTCATGATCATGGTAGCGATTGTAGGTATCCATATCTACTTTCTCGAACAAAATAACCTCAACTGGAGCAGAGCCTCATCATCCGTGCTGGAGATACTGTCCAGTCTGGATAAGAATGGAGCCGGTAAAAAAACATACGTCGCCAATCTTCCCGAAGAAATAAATGGCGCCTTTGTATTCCGGGTAGGTTTTCGGGAAGCTTTGCTGCTGAATAATATTGACACGGCAGATGTGCAGGTACTGTCCAGTCTCACAAGGGATACAGCCTTAAAGTTTCCTGGTACTATTCTCCATCATCAGGAGGGGAAGGACATAATGGTGCCTCCCTTTTTGAGGGTAGAGAAAAAAGGGGATCATCAATGGCTTCTTGAACGCAGCAACTGTGGCAATTGTAATTTGATGATACAGAGGGGGGGGCGGTTGATTTACTGGAACCGGGAAAAATGGGTGATTGTACCTCTGTAATTTGTATTCAAACATTGAAGAAGAGCTATGAAATGGGTAAGAGTATTTCTTTATCTGATTGTGAGTTGCCTTTTTCTTGAGGTGTTTAAATCAATCATTACACGGCAACACTATATCAGCAGTTATTTCTGGGCAACCATCCTTATTTGCCTGCAGTTCTTGTGCATCATCGTGTTTTTCCTCTCCCTGCTTTTTTCGGTACTGTTCAGGAAGTGCCAGGGAAAGAAAAAATGGATAATGCCACTGTCCGCCACCATAGGTATATTGGTGCTAATGGAACTGTGTGCTGCTTATCTGCTGAGAAATCCCCGGCATATTCCCTCCTTTCTTAAATGGTCTTTTACGTATTATTATGATTATTACAATTGCCCCCTTCCTCAATTTGAACCGAAGGCTGCAGCTTATAGCCCACGACTATTTTATACATTGAGGCCGGGTGCCCGTTTTCGCTATTTCAACAGCGAGTTCAACAATGCTTATTCCATTAACAGCAAGGGTGTGCGGGATGATGAAAATTCTTTAGAGTCACCAGCCATCATCTGTTTGGGAGATTCTTATGCAATGGGATGGGGCGTTGAACAACCGGAAACTTTTGCACAGCAATTGGAACAGTTGAGTGGTATGAAAACACTTAATGGCGGCGTTTCTTCCTATGGAACTGCCAGGGAAATGGTTCAACTGGAACAATTGGATACAAGCGCCCTAAAATACCTGGTAATCCAATACTGCAGTAATGATATAGGCGAAAACCAGGCATATATTGCCAACCATTTTGTGCTCCCAGTTTCTGACAAGGCATATTACGACTCGGTGGTTGCCGGGCAACAAATACAAAAGAAGTATTTTCCGGGTAAGTATGGACTATTGATAGGCCAGTCATTCGCGAAGAAAAAGATCAATGCTATAAAACCCGTCTTTCCTATATTATTTGAAAGAGAAGCCGCTTTCGGTGATGAAGTACAGCATGCAGCAGCATTTGTTAAAATTCTCTACAATGCTTCCTGGATAAACTTTTCCAAAACAAAAGTTATCGTAACCGTGCTGGATAGTTATGACCGGCTGAACAACCGCTTCTTTGATCAGGTAACCAGGCTGGCAGCTCAGGCTCCTTACAAGGATCATTTTGCAGGTAATTTACATGTCCTAAACATGGCAGGCATCCTGCAGCGGAATGATTATTATGAATTAGACCTGCACATAAAAGCTTCTGGTCATAAAAAGGTAGCTAACGGTCTATGGCAAATAATTAGCGGGAAGCAGTAGGGGTACCCTGAAGCGTCAGGTGGCGGACCACATATTTTCCGATCATATCAAACTCAAGGTTTACCCGACTTCCCGGAGCAACATGCTGGATATCCGTATGTTCGAAAGTATAGGGAATAATTCCTACAGAAAACTCATCCCGGGTAACGCTGAAGATCGTGAGGCTGATGCCATTCAGGCTTATAGAGCCCTTTTCTATCACCAACGCGGCAAATGCAGCTGGAAACCGGAACCTGAACTCCCAACTTCCATCCCGGTCTTTTTTATCGATACATTCAGCCGTCGCATCTACATGACCTTGCACTATATGGCCATCTAGCCGCCCCTGGTATGATAAACACCGTTCCAGATTCACCAGGTCGCCGGTTTTCCAACTCCCCAGGTTGGTCTTTTCCAGGGTTTCTGCAATGGCAGTAACCCGGTAACGATCGTTTTTGATCTCTTCCACGGTTAGGCAAACCCCGCTGTGAGCAAGGCTTTGATCAATTTTAAGTTCTCCGGTAATAGGGGAGGAGAGCCACAATATGCGGTTAGTGCCTGCCGCTGAAACTGCCTCTATCCGGCCAGTGGTCTCAATAATACCTGTAAACATGCAGCAAAAATCGGTTTTTGTTGGCAAATGTTGTTCTATTTCAGATTTTCTGTTATCTTTGCAACCCCAAAAGCATTTTAAAGGAGGTATACAACTATGCTGATCATCGATTCAAAAGATTGCGAAAATATTGACAAAGCGCTCAAGAAGTACAAGAAAAAATTTGAAAAAGCAAAGATCCTGTTGCAACTGAGAGAGCGTCAATCTTATACCAAACCGTCTGTAAGACGTCGGAACCAGGTATTAAAGGCTGTCTATAAGCAAAAAATAGCCAGCGGTCAGATCGAAGGATAATTCATTCATTCTGAATAGTATATTGGAATAGCTGCAAAGTTCTTAACTTTGTGGCTATTCTATTATATACCTGTATCCGGGCGTATTATGATTGCACCCACCCATTCGGCTATTCAACCCTTTATAGAGTACCTGCAATTTGAGAAGAGGTATTCTCCCCACACTTTGTTGGCCTACAAGGATGACCTTGAAGAATTTACAATTTACCTGGGTAAATCATTTGACATGGAGAACCCAGCCCTCGCTGAAATATCAGGTTCCATGGTCAGGAGTTGGCTGGCTGCTCTGAAAGAGGAGAAAAAATCGGCCAAGACCATCAATCGAAAGATATCCTCCCTTAAATCCTTCTTCAAATACCACCTTCGTAGGGGCAATCTGGAAAAGACGCCCATGAGCAGTGTTACAGCCCCAAAGGTCAGTAAGCGGCTACCCCAATATGTTGAACAGCAGGATATGAGTACCCTATTGAACAAAGTAGACTTTCCTGACTCCTGGAAAGGGCATACTGACAAGCTGCTTCTGGCTGTTTTTTACCATACCGGCATGCGCTTGTCTGAACTCGTGAATCTTAAAGAAAGTCAGGTAAATGCAGCAGGTAATACCCTAAAAATACTGGGGAAAGGCAACAAAGAGCGCCTGGTGCCTATAGGAGGGGAGTTGATAGCTGCCTTACAGCACTACATGAAGCAAAAAAGGGCCCAATTGGAAGCGCCCGATACTACCTATCTCCTGGTCAATGAAAAGGGCAGGAAGTTATATGCCAAATCTGTCTACCTTTCCGTCAAAGAATGGTTGAATACGGTTACCACCATCGATAAAAAAAGCCCGCATGTACTTCGCCACAGCTTTGCCACCCATCTTATGAACAATGGTGCCGACCTCAATGCTGTCAAAGAGTTATTGGGGCATGCCAGCCTGGCGGCAACCCAAATATATACCCACAATACCATAGAGAAACTGAAGGATATCTACAAGAAAGCACACCCCAAAGCGTGAAAGAATGGCAAGGCCTTTTTCATCACGTAAAGCCTTTTTGTTTGTTAATGTTCAGGGGCTTTTGAACACAGGGGGGGAGTTCTTGTTTTGGCAATGATACACGTGAAATAATATCCGCAACCGGATAACAATTTAATGGTGTAACACGTTAAAGATTTACGCGCTCAAAACGACAAATTTAATTTGGAAAGAAATATATGCTGTATTAACTTCATAGAGCTCTTAAAGCTCTCGCCTATGTAGCAATATTACTCCTTAAGATCTTTATTTATTGTTCACAGTTAAAATGCGATTGTATGAACGTCAACATTCAGACCGTGCGTTTTACAGCTGATGTAAAACTGGTAGATTACGTTAACAAAAAACTTCAAAAACTCAACACTTTTCATGACCGCATTATCAAGGTAGATGTGTACCTCAAACTGGATAATGTAGTTCACAACATCAAAGATAAGATCGCAGAAATACGCGTACAGATACCCCGATATCAGTTCTTTGTAAAATCCTCTTCCAAATCATTCGAAGAGTCTTTTGACAACGCACTGGAATCCCTGGTAAACCAGGTTAAGCGAAAAAAAGAAAAGCAAGCAGCTTAAAAAAGATTGAAGCTGCCCCCGCCCCGGGGGCAGCTTTTTTTTATTAACTACTTCCCGGCTTTCAAAACCTTCTATCCTGCTTTCGCTCCAGATAGCTTTTAGAGACCTTCCAGGGAGTTTACAGAGACCTTATAGAGACTTTTCAGAGGCCTTGGTCCTGGCTATCCCATGTACAACCTGAAGCTGCTGCTGTTGTAGCGTGGGTGCCAAGGTGTTTGAATACCCTGGCCGGACGTATTTGCCCAGGCCTCCTGCATACCTTCGCATGATCAAAAACCTCCATCTGTTCAATTTTATCTTCCCTCTTTTTCGATTAAGACTTTTCCGGAATCATAAAAGCAATATCTTGCGCCCGAAAACAGCAGCTAATCGGAACATTTGGCCGGCTTGTTTTTAGTGATGCGTACCGGATTGTGCAAATGATTGAAAACAAGCAAAAAAAATTGGAGTCAAAGTTTTTGTATTTAACAAATTCGATTACCTTTGCCTTCCCAAAAAATAAGCAGGGTGCTGGTAAGTGTGTGGGGAGTTCTTTATTATGTTGACTGTCAGGATTTTTTACCAGCTTTCAACAATAGTCTATAGGCCACTTTAGCTCAGCTGGTAGAGCAACTGATTTGTAATCAGTAGGTCGTTGGTTCGATTCCGACAAGTGGCTCACTATAAAACACGGAATTAAAAATAGAAAGCACCTAACATTGGGTTTAGGGTTTCAAGTTTCAGGTTTCGGATTTTATCACAAGGGCAGGTTCCAGAGTGGCCAAATGGGGCGGACTGTAAATCCGCTGTCTTTCGACTTCAGAGGTTCGACTCCTCTCCTGCCCACACCCATCGCCCGCCATAGCTTCAAGCGAAGGCGGGTACTTTGGTTAGAGAGATCTTTAAAATGAATGTTCCGCCTGATGGTTTAGGCGGGTAAATGCGGGAGTAGCTCATTTGGTAGAGCGATAGCCTTCCAAGCTATAGGTGGCGAGTTCGAGCCTCGTCTCCCGCTCTTTTTAACACGGAGTCTGGAGTACGGAGTCTGGAGAATAAATCCTGCTCCAGACTCCATACTCTGAACTACCGACTGGCGTAGGCCGTTGTAGCTCAGTGGTAGAGCACTTCCTTGGTAGGGAAGAGGTCGTGAGTTCGATTCTCACTAACGGCTCAGTTCTTTAAAAATTGTAAGAATGACCCTGATGGGTTCTGATCCGGAAGGATAAGCTCGTCAAGGTTTGTGAAGAATGGCCTGCCCGGTTTTGGTGGGAAAGAAGTAGAAATGTGTGAAGCAACTGGTAGTAGTACCGTAGTTGCTGACTACATGATAAAAAACAAAAATTGTAAAACCACACAACTAAAAACAGATAACGATGTCAAAAGAGACTTTTAAGAGGGATAAACCTCACGTTAACGTAGGTACCATTGGCCACATTGACCACGGTAAAACCACCCTTACTGCTGCTATCACTACTATCTTGTCTTCAAGAGGTATGGCTACAGCGAAGAAATATGATGAAATTGATGCTGCTCCTGAAGAAAAGGAGAGGGGTATTACCATTAATACGGCGCACGTGGAATAC
>CBIHOV010000075.1:0-30530 GCA_966211765.1 uncultured Paraflavitalea sp. | reverse complement strand
ACCTGTCCCCGCACAATCCGTCCGGGCATTTTCCAAATTATTTTTTACTTTGGTTTTTTTTAAAATATTAATTAAACAAATTTGTTAAAACGACTCTCCATGATCACAGGATCATTGTTCCTGCTGCTGATGCTAAGTATGACAGCTTGTAAAAAAGACGACTACAGGCAACCGCTGCCACAGATCACCGATAATGGTCTCGCCAATGGCAAAGGCACCGTTACAGTAGGCGATCTCTTACTCCTCCACCCTCGCTTAAATGAAAGACTCACGACTACCTATCAGTGGCTGGTGAACAGCAAACCCGCTGGGACCGATTCTGTATTTACTTTCAAGACCGATTCTGCCGGTGATTATACCATAAAATTCACCGCCACCAATACATCCGGACAAATAAGTACCCAATATGAAATACATGTATTGGGCAAATACGAGAACGGTATCATTCTCGTCAACGAAGGTTGGTTTGGCCACGACAATGGCAATGTGAACTTTTACCACTATGGAAGAGATACCGTTGAGCAAATGGTTTACCACAAAGAAAATCCCGGCAAAGACCTCGGCACGACCACTCAATACGGCGCCGTACACAATGGCAAGCTCTACCTGGTTTCCAAACAGGGACCACTCGTAGTGACCGATGCTAAGTCCTTAGTGGAAACCGGGCGCATCACCACTATGCCGGCAAACGGACGTGCTTTCATGGGCCTCGACAATACCAATGGCCTCATCAGCACATCCGATGGTATTTATCCGTTGAACCTGTCTACCCTTGCAGTAGGTGCTAAAATAGCCGGCATTACCGGCGAAACAGGCGCCATGCGCAAGGAAGGTTCTTACCTGTTTGTATTGAACCAGAGCCAGGGTCTCGTGATCATGAACCTGAGCGATTACAGCATTGTAAAAAAGATAGCCGGTATGAACCAGGGCCTTTCCAAAACAGCGGATGGCAGCTTATGGGTGGCCGGTGGCAACGCACTGGTGAAAGTCAATACCACTACCCTCGATACCAACAAGATCACTATGCCCTTCAGCCTGGGCAATCCCTGGTTTGCCTGGAATGTGGGCACCGTTACTACCTCCACTACCGAAAACGCCGTATTCATTGCCAAAACGCAGCCCTGGGGCGCTGGCGGCAACCAGGTGTATAAATACATCGCCGGAAACAGTGCCTCCTTACAAACACCTTTTGCCACCATACCGGCCGGTAAAGAATTTTACGGCGCTGGTGTTGGTTACAGCGCAGCCAGCAATGAACTGGTGGTGACCGCTATTCAGTCGGGCTATGGCGACAACTACAAATACAACAGCCTCTATTTTTATGATGCTGCCAATGCCAGCCTGAAGAAGACTGTCACTTATGAATACTTCTATTTCCCGGCTTTAATGATCTTCAATTGATCCGTAAACCACACCGTAAACACTTATCTATAGCACACGCATGAAGAAGACCAATAGAATATACGCATGGGCACTTATAACAGTCGCCATGTCTGCAGCCTTTTCAGGATGTAAAAAGAATGGAACCGATACTCCCGCCGCTACAGTAACCATTCAGACTCCTGCTGGTGGATTGGTGGTTGACCGGTATAAATTCGTACAGCTATCCGGTACTACTACCCTTAGCAATCCAACTTATGAATGGAAAGTAGATGGCGCTGTCATCTCTACAGCCGACAAACTCTGGTTCATCAGCGATGCCGAAGGCAATCACAGCGTGGTATTGACAGCCAAAGCCGGTAATGATTCTGCTACCGCCACCATCAACATAGTGGTGAACAAAGAGACCACTGCCTATTCAAAGAAAGTATCCAAAGTATTTGAATACACACCCGCGCCCGGTCAGTTTGTAAACACCATGCCCAACTGGGTAGCTGGTGAAACAGACACCCAGATGGCAACCAAAGCAGAGAATGCTTTGAAATCAGCAGGCGTCATTCACCTGGGAGGCTTCGGCGGAAAAGTGGTACTGGGCTTTGACCATGCCATCATCAATACCCCTGGCAAAACGAGCTTCAAGGTATTGGGCAATGCTTTCAACCAATGGTCAGAACCCGGCATCATTGAAGTATCCATGGATGCCAATGGCAATGGCCTGCCCGATGATGAATGGTATGAGATCGCCGGCTCCGAATACAGTCATGCCAAAACAATGAAGAACTACGAGATCACTTATTACAAGCCCAACGAAAACAAAGTACCCACACCCAGTGAGACCGATCCTTCTATAAGCGACACCACTTATATCAAGTGGACAGACAACAAGGGAGGCAGTGGTTATATCTCCAGGAATGTTTTTCACAGTCAGTCCTATTATCCACAATGGAAAGGCGCCACCATTACTTTCAAAGGCACTAAGCTAACTGCCGACAACGTCGTTGATCAGTCTGGCACCGGTTCTTATTATATCAGCCCTGCCTTTGAATTTGGCTACGCTGATAACTGGCCCAACAACGATGCCCGCGTCGAAATAAAACTCGATTGGGCAGTCGACAAGGATGGCAAACCAGCGAAGCTACCCGGTATCCATTTCATCAGGATCTATACCGGCATACGCGCCGAAGCAGGTTGGCTGGGCGAAGTTTCCACCGAACTCAGTAGTGTGGAAGACCTGGGCCTTAAATGATAAACTATTGAAAGGTGGGTCGCCCTTCGGGGGCGGCTCACCTTTCACCTTTTGCATAATTGAATTAAACCGTTTGAACGGGTCTCTATGTTTCAAAAAACTGTATTGATCATAATCTTTTGTACCTGCGCCATCACCCTGATGGCGCAGCGTACAGATACCGCCAAAGTGGCCAGCCTCGATTCCGTGGTGGTCACTGCCGACCGTATCGCCAAAGAGATCATCCCCGTTCAAACCCTTTCAGGAACGGCCCTGAAGAACCTGAGTGTTCATTCCGTAGCCGATGCCATCCGGTATTTCTCCGGCGTGCAGGTAAAAGATTATGGCGGTGTGGGTGGATTGAAAACCGTTAACATCCGGAGCCTGGGCAGCCAGCATGTAGGCGTTTTCTATGATGGCATTGAATTGGGCAACGCCCAGAATGGCACGGTAGACCTGGGCCGTTTCTCCCTCGACAATATGGTAGCGATCTCCCTCTACAACGGGCAGAAAAGCGCCATCTTCCAAACAGCCAAAGACTTTGCATCTGCGGGGTCCATCTATATGACCACCCGCATACCGGCATTTGCAGAAGGCAAAAGAAACAACCTCAGGGGTACGATCAGGGGCGGCTCATTTGGCACCATCAATCCCTCCATATTATGGGAACATCAATTGAATGAGCACATCACCAGTTCTTTCAGTGCCGAATACCTGTACACCAATGGAAAGTACAAGTTCAATTACGTAAAGAAAGATGGGTATGATACTACCGAGACAAGGAAGAATGGCGATGTATATACCCTGCGCATGGAAGCCGGATTGTTTGGCAAGCTCGCAGATGGCGAATGGAAGGCAAAACTTTACTGGTACAATTCAGAACGCGGTTATCCCGGTGCAGCCGTGCGCGAACAACCCGGCAGGTTCACCCATCAGGACAGGCAATGGGACAACAATATTTTCGTGCAGGCCTCCCTGCGCAAAACCATCAGCAAGCTGTACAGCCTGCAACTGAATGGAAAATATGCTTATGATTACCTGCACTACCTTTCCGATCCCCGGCTGGATGTAACCACCCTGTATGTCGACAATCATTACCGCCAACAGGAAGCCTATTTCTCGTCAGCCAACCTGTTTACCATCCTGCCCAACTGGAGCATCAATGCTTCTGCTGATTTTCTGTTCAACACCCTCAATGCCGACCTGGTTGATTTCGTATACCCCCGGCGATATACTACACTGGGTGCACTGGCCAGTTCCCAGCAATGGGGCCGGTTAAAAATGCAGGCCTCCCTGCTCGGCACTTTCGTACACGAAACCACCAGAACGGCCAACAGTGCGGCAGGGAACAAAGAAGAATATACTCCTTCTTTCATTCTCTCCTGGCAGCCCTGGCAAAAACAAGATCTTCACCTCCGGGCTTTTTATAAACGCATCTTCCGGATGCCCACCCTCAATGACCTCTATTATACCTTTATCGGAAATAAGTTGCTTGACCCTGAATATACCACCCAGTACAACGCAGGTGTTGCCTATGCGAAAGACTTTACGCATTCGGCACTGCGCCGCATTGAAGCACAGGCCGACGCTTATTTCAACCAGGTGAAAAACAAGATCGTGGCCATGCCCACTTCCAACCAGTTCCGTTGGACCATGCTCAACCTGGGATACACCGGGATCAGGGGACTGGATATCTCCATTCAAACACAGTGGCAGCTGCCCGGTACGGCATTCCTGCATGCACGGGTAAGTTATACTTACCAAAAAGCACAGGACTTTACCAACCCCGCCAGTCCCTGGTACGGTGGCCAGATCCCCTATATTCCCTGGCACAGTGGATCGCTGGTACTCAACCCGGGGTACAAAAGCTGGAGTCTCAACTATAGTTTCATCTATACCGGTGAGCGTTATGAAGCAGTGGCCAATATTCCGGAAAACTACGCCCGGCCCTGGTACACCCATGATCTGGCATTGACAAAAAACCTGGTGCACAACAAAAAACAGATCAGGCTCACCGCCGAACTGAACAATCTCTTTAATCAACAATACGAAGTGGTACAATGGTATCCTATGCCCGGTATCAATTATAAACTGATCGCCAGCATAAACTTGTAAACCGGTTACTAAAACGAATAAACACCCTCCATGAAACGGACGCTCCATACCACCCTGCCCGGATTACTACTCTTGTCAGTGGCCTTCCATTCCTGTAGGAAAGCAGACACTATTGTGCCCCCTACTGTTACACCTGTAACGCTGGGAACCAATGGGGTAGTGAAAGGATTCTTTTTATTGAATGAAGCCAATATGGGCAGCAACAAGGCTTCCCTTGATTATTTTGATTACGGTTCCGGCACTTACCATAAGAATATCTACCCCACACTCAATCCCACCATCGTAAAAGAACTGGGCGATGTAGGCAATGATATTCAGATCTATGGCAACAAACTCTATGCGGTGATCAATGTATCCCACCTGGTAGAGGTCATGGACATTACTACAGCGAAGCATATCGCTACCATTCCCATCCCCAATTGCCGCTACATCACCTTCGACAAAGGATACGCTTATGTAAGTTCCTATGCTGGCCCTGTACTGATCGATCCGAATGCACGCCTGGGCTATGTAGCCCGTATTGACACCACCAGCTTCACCGTGAAAGATACCTGTGTGGTAGGCTATCAGCCCGAAGAGATGGTTATCCGAAACAACAAGCTATATGTAGCCAATTCAGGGGGCTACCGCGTACCTAATTATGACAATACTGTGTCTGTGATAGACTTGACCACTTTTAAGGAAACTTCAAAAATAAACGTTGCCATCAACCTGCACCGGCTCAAACTTGATGCGGAAGGCAATATCTATGTTACTTCCCGGGGGGATTATAAGAAAGTGGCTTCCAATACCTATATCATCAATACAGCCGATCAGGTGTCCAATACATTGAACCTGCCCGCCAGCAATATCACCATCTGTGGTGATTCCGCGTATGTGTACAGTACAGAGTGGAGTTATGTTACCAACAGCAATACCATTACTTATGCTATTATCGATACGAAGAAGAAAACCATCGTATCCAGAAACTTTATTACCGATGGCACGGAGAAGAAGATTGAGATACCTTATGGCATTGCCGTGAATCCGGAAACGAGGGAGATATACGTTACCGATGCAGCAGACTATGTGACCCCGGGCAGGGTCTATTGCTTTTCACCCGATGGCAAGCGCAAATGGGATGCAGAAACCGGTGATATCCCCGCCCATATCGTCTTCACCTATAAAAAACTAAGCGGACTGTAATTACTAATTAATCCCCACTGACTCCTTCACCCCTGTAAAAATCGATTTCCAAACCAGGTTGAAGAATGACTTGCTTTCATCCCGGTCATAATGCACCGTAGCACGGCGCACTTCATTGTTTTTAACGGGATTGGCATTCATTACTTTGATATTGGCCAGCATGCTCGCAAACTTCTTTTTACTGAGTGAGTTGTCTACACTGTCCTTTTTAAGCAATGTTATTTTGAGGTCATCGTACAGCAGCGTGAGGTGGCCGTCGGCCACATGATCATTGCCCGCAAAATTGAATTGCAGGCTGGTAATGGTACCTGTTTCAACCTTAGCCAGTCCCATGGGCTCAGTTAGTTCGTTAATCCCTTTGGCGCTCATCGTCCCCATTTCTCCGGCAATAGTAAACTTACCATTGTCGGGGAAGAAATTGATCACTGCCTTAACAGGGGCTTTGTTTAAAAACTGTGCGTTGAACTGCACCCGCATAGGATGCTCAGCCAGTTTCTTACGGTAGCTGGTCATATTGCTCACCCTAAGCGCCGCACTGTAAAACTGCACCTTGCCGCTTTGTTCACTTTTTCCATTACGTTCCTTGTATTCGATAAAGGAATTATTAAAGAATGCCTGTCCGATATCGAGGTCAAAGGGCAGTTTCATCAATGCCTGTTGCGGATAAGTGCCCAACCTGCTCTTTTTATCATGCGGATACGAAAGGTCGCGGTAGATATGGATGCTGCTTTTACCTGATACCATAGAATCTGCCTGTACCAGACCCCGCGCAATCAATGGCATGTTTAGGTTGGTCAGTTTTATTTGTTGCATATCTATATCAAAGCGGTCATTGGCATATTTAAACTGCTGCAGGAATTTCCTTTCCGGTAAAGTAGGTTCCATTACCAACTGTTTAACAGCCAGTTTTTTCTCCCCACTGTTCAGGTCAATTCCCCTTACCTCATAATGATACAGCTTATTCTTACTCGTCCAGCGGGCCTTTTTACAGGTTACTGATGCTTGTTCGGCAAAGAGGATGCGCGTGGTATCCTTATCGTGCAGACTGTCTACAGCAATACGGAACAGGTCAATACACACGCTGTCAAACTGCATGCGGATATCACCCGTCTTCCAGTCCCGGGTTACAAGCGTCGCATTCACCACAGAGAGCGTATCCAGCTTGATCATTTCCAGGCTGCCCAGTATTTGCCGGTATACTTCCTTATCGGGAACCGTTTTCAGCGAATCCTTGCCCTTACCAGTGAAAAATAGATCAATACGGGGAGAATGGATGATCACTTTCCGGCCGTCAATAGCGCTGTTCAACAATGCCTTGGGAGTTTTTACACCTTCTACTGTTAAGGAAGGGATATTGATCTGGATCAGCACAGAGGGAGCGTCATTGATGCTCACCAACTGATTATAGGCATTAGAATCAGGCATCAATTGCAGGTTAGTGACAGTAAGGTTGCCCGCCACCTCATCAATATCCAGTTTATCTGTTTTTATACCATACAGGCCATTCGTTTTATCGGAAACAGCCTGCGATACACCTTCCTTAACGATCTTCCGCTTATAGATAGACCAGGTAACAATGCCGGCTCCTACCAGGAGCACTATGATTATTATGACAATCTTTCTTTTTGACATACCCTTACAGTTTACTGGTTTTTGATCGGGGCTCGCTTCTTAGATTTCTCTTCCCTTCTTGCTGGTCAAACGATTCTGTATCCTGAATTCTGTATTCTATATTCTTGCCTTTCAAATGAAAATGCGGTCCAACCCGAAACGATCAGACCGCATCTCACTTTCTTAGGGTGATTTTCTTCAAAACTTCCTTAAAGTGGATTCTTTAGCTGGCAACGGCGTAGAAATTAATCTGGCCGTTTTGCTTCTTATAGTAAACAGTCTCCGTCATCTTTACCCTTAGCAAGGTAAGTTTGCCGTTGCCTGTCAGCTCGTCGATGGCGTGGTCCAATGCTACTTCACTACCCGGTTCCAATTGTGGGCTTACTCTGTTGGCAATGCCTGTTACTTTCATATAGATACCTTTTACCTTATCTACGAATTTCAGCGACACCGGAAATTTATGCTGATCTACCGGCAATTCATCTGCACAACAGCACCAGAGATATTGATTGGCATCTACAAATACTGTTTCTACCAGGAAACGGTCCTGTGTATCTTCTGAATCATGTACTTTCAAAGCACCGAAAAAAGTTTTCTCAATAAAGCGTTTTACAAACTTCAGGTTGTTAGGCAGGATAAAGTTCATAGTTCGTTGTATTTAGTTGTTAGTAGTTTATAGTTTGGTTGGGCTCGATGCCTTGTTGGCTATTTGCCTTTCCCTATGCCAATATCATCGGATGTAACTTGTAAGGCCGGAGGCTGGGCTTTTCCTGTAATAGGTATTTGCATATAGCGTGCCACCAGGTTTGCAGCCTGCTCATCCTGCGTTCGCGTTGTTCAAAATAGGAAGCATGTTCTACACGCACCTTTACCAGCATTACATGAGAAAAGGAATGAAAGGAGCGTGCAGGTTCACCTCCTGCCAGTTCATTGATCTCGTCCTTATCCGTGATCACCAGGGCCTCGCCGGAAACCTGTAAGAAAAAGGGCTTGCCCTTACGGTAAAAGTCCAGCCGGGCAGGGAATTCCTTATCACCTTCTTCTATAAACAGGTCCTGATTGGGGAGGAAGAACCAGATATTTCCTGCCTCATCCACCCGCAGCACAGATATAATGGAAGTGGGTAATTTAAAGGTAGCATTGCCGGTATTCGCAAAGAGGGCACTGCCGATTTCCTGGATACGGTCTCTTAAGAAACCAACTTGTATATCGTTAAGCATAAGTGCAGATTTAACGTTTCATTTTCAAATGGTATGCCTACGCCAAACCCTGCCTTATTTTGTAGAATTAGTTACCCAAGCCATCAAACGGAATTAAAAACAGATTAACCAAACTATTAGCTTGGGGAATTGGTACTTCGTTACACAACTAAAGGTCCTTCTTCCTCAATCATACAATCAAATTGTAGAATAACCCTATACCATCGTATGGCACAGATTTTACCACCTCCTATCACACACTACTTAATTAATTCAAAATAAAAAATTACACCATGGAAAAGGCAACGAAGTCCCAAAAAGCCAGTTCTCCAAAAACGAATAACACTCCCAAAACAAAAACTACAGAACGTAGCGATGACAAACAAATGGGAGAAGAACTGGAAAAGTATTTCATTGATTCCCTGAAAGACATTTATTGGGCTGAAAAAGCTTTGGTAAAGGCCTTGCCTAAAATGGCTAAAGCAGCTACCTCCGAAGAATTGGGGGCGGCATTCGAAGAACACAAGACCCAAACTGAGGAGCATGTGCGCCGCCTGGAGCAGGTATTTGAGCTCATGGAAAGAAAGCCACAAGCTAAAAAATGTGACGCCATGGAAGGATTGCAAAAAGAGGCCGAATCTATTATTGAAGAAACGGAAGCAGGAACACATACGCGTGATGTAGGCCTGATCATGGCTGCACAAAAAGTAGAGCATTATGAGATTGCCACTTATGGCGGCCTGGCACAATTGGCTACCACTTTTGGAATGGATGAAGTAGCAGACCTGCTGAAGCAAACCCTTGATGAAGAAAAAGATACCGATCAGAACCTCACGTATATAGCCGAAAACCACGTGAATTACGAGGCCGGCACCGAAGAGGAAGACGAAGAAAATTAAAGCCTAAGGTGTTTAGGGAGTTAGCCGGGTCACTCAGTGGCCTGGCTTTTTTATTGAATAAAGCATTCTATAATATCATCAATTATGGCAACGAAACGTCCCAAAGAGAAAGACCTGAAGTGGGCCCGCTTTTTCAATAAGATCAGCGGCAAACTCACCCGGGCTTCCGGCAGCCCTACCGCCTGCATCCTGGCTTTTTTACTCATCATAGGGTGGGCCGTCTGTGGCCCTTTGTTTGGGTTTTCCGATACCTGGCAACTGGTCATCAATACCACCACCACCATCATCACCTTTCTGATGGTGTTCATCATTCAACAAACACAGAACAAGGATACTACAGCTATCCACATGAAACTGAATGAATTGATTGCCTGTCATGAAAAAGCCAGCAATCGCCTGGTGGATATAGAGGACCTCACCGAAGAAGAACTCAGCGTCATTAAAAAGTATTACACCAAATTGTCAGAGCTGTCTGAAAAGGACAAAGACCTCCACAGTTCTCACTCACTCGACGAGGCTGGTGAGAACCACGAGCAAAAATCAAAAAGCTTAAAGAAACCATTACATGCCTGAAACCGCTGTCGATACCACCAGTTTAAGCCACAAGGAAATGCTGGTCATTGACCAGGACTATGAGCGCGCAGCCGCCGTAGCTTCCCTGGTGTATGTAAATGATGCCATGCCCGGCATTATCCGTTCGAAGAAGGGCAAAGGCTTTTCCTTCTTCTACCAAAACAAACGGTTACAAAACAAAGCACAACTCAGCCGCATTCAAAAACTGGCCATTCCGCCCGCCTGGACAGCTGTATGGATCTGTCCGCTGGAGAATGGCCACCTGCAGGCCACCGGCAAAGACACCCTCAACAGGAAACAATACCGTTATCATACCGCCTGGCAGGCAGTACGTAATGAGACCAAGTTTCACCGTTTGTATGAATTTGGGAAAGCACTGCCTGCGCTGAGACTTCAAATGGAGAAAGATATATCCCGCCAGGAGCTCTGTGAAGAAAAAGTGCTGGCCGCCGTAGTGAGCCTTATGGAAAGGACCTATATCAGGACCGGCAGTCAGAGCTATGAAAAGTTGTACGGGTCATATGGATTGACTACACTTAAGGACAAACATGTAGCGGTTAATGGACAATCCATCCAATTCAGCTTCCGGGGTAAGAAAGGTATTAACCACAGCATATCACTTAAAAACAAAAGACTGGCAAGGATCGTGCAGGCATGCCGGGATATTCCCGGAAAAGAACTCTTTCAGTATTACGATGCCGACCACAACAGGAGAAGCATTGACTCCGGTATGGTCAACAACTATATCAAACAAATAACAGGATTTGAGTTCAGCGCCAAGGATTTCCGTACCTGGGCAGGTACCTTAAACATACTCCGCAGTTTCAAGAGCATGGATGAGGCCTTTACGGAAGCAGAGCGAAAAAAGAAAGTGGTGGAAGCCCTGGATGAGGTGAGTGTTCAATTGGGTAATACCCGCACAGTATGTAAAAAATACTATGTACATCCCGGCATCATCAGGTTGTATGAAGAAGACAACCTCCAACAATACCTCAAGGAATTAGATAAACTCGAAGAACCCGACGACAAAACCGGCCATACGGGGGAAGAGAAGGTCTTAATGAAGATATTGAAAGCCTTGAGTGCTAAGACTACCAGCAATAATTACTAATTAATAATTAATAATTATTGATTATTCGCTTACGCTCGATTACGAACTATTTTAGTTCATCGCTCTTAACAGTGGGATCTTAACATAGAACGTCGTCCCCTCTCCTTCCTTCGTCACAAACCATATCTCTCCTTTGGCTTGCTCCACAATGCTTTTGCTCATGGCCAGGCCCAGGCCCGTACCGGAAGACTTGGTAGTGAAGTTGGGCGTAAATATTTTGGATTGCGTCACTGCCGGTATACCGCCGCCGTTGTCCGAAATACTGATCGTAATATATTCGCCATTGAGTTCTTCGTTAATACGAATGATGTGCTGTGGCCTGTCTTCACTGGCTTCGATCGCATTCTGCATCAGGTTGGTGAACAAGCGGTTCAGCTGTGTTTTATCGGCAAACAACAATACCCTATGCGGTACCGGTTCCCAATTAAAATCCAGGTTCTCCGTAGCCTCATAAAGCGAAGTGAGCGAATACAACAATTCATGCAGGTCAAATACTTCATTGCGCGGGTTGCCAATATTGGCAAATTGAGAAAAGTCTGAAGCGATCTTCGACAGGTGATCAATTTGCTCGATCAGTGTGCGGGCCACACTGCCCGTCATTTCCTTTACATTGGGCGAATTGTCATCAATCGCTTTCTGCAGGTACTGGATACTGAGCTTCATCGGCGTAAGCGGGTTCTTGATCTCGTGCGCTACCTGGCGCGCCATTTGCCGCCACGCACCCTCCCGCTCGCTTTTGGCCAGCGATTCAGCACTCTCATCCAGCTTCCTCACCATTTTGTTGTATTCTGTTACCAATACCCCTATCTCATCATTGCGGTGCCAATTGATCTCCTGGTTCATCTTACCCAGGTTGATATCCCGCAGCTTTTGCGTAATGAGCGTAAAGGAAGAGGTTATACGGTTGGTGATGAACAGCGCAATAGCGCCGGCCACCAGGAATATAAATGCATTAAGGTTAATAATGGTAACCAGAAAATAAGAGATCTCCTGTGTCAGTTCCACCTCTGCACTATAAGAAGGAACGTTGAGGTAAGCAACTGCATTGCCATCATCATCCCTTACCGGTGCATAGATACTCAGGTAATCTACCTTACCCACTTTTTCATCCGTCACCGTTTGCACCTGCCGCAGGTTGTGCAGCCGGAAATAAGCCAGCGGGTTCATCTTTTCACTCAATACCCCCCGGTAATAGATATCCGGGTTGGAAGTTACTTTCAGATCGCCCGAGGTATCGTATAGGTTCACATCCATACCATGGATGTCCGAGATATCCCGCATCAACTGCTCCACCTCATCACTAAAGCCAGGCTCGTACAACATGATGCCTTCGTTGAAAGTAGCATGGTCGGCCAGCTTCTTTTCCACTTCATTCACCATGATCTGGATAGCGCGCGTAAGCCGGTCCTGGTTATTGCGGTGATACCGGTTGATGATAAAAAATACATTCGCCACACCAATCACAACAAACAACAACAGGCTGATCAAAATGATGGTGCTATGGATCTGAGAACGGATACTCAATTCCCAATACTGCCGGAAAGAAGTCTTATGCAAACGGCTCCTCATAAGGAAGGCCACAATGCGGTAAAATGCCAGCAGGAACAGGAAGGTGCTGAACAGGTAGGCAAATAAAGTGATAGCCTCTATGAAGGAATTATTTTTTCTGGCCACTACCACTACCTTATCAGGCGTACCGCGGTACCACAATTCTTCGTAGCCCTCTTTTTTCACGATGCTGTATTCATCCTTAGGCGACTGCTTATTGAGGTAGGTAGGAAAAGCATAATCATTATAATGGCTGATGAGCTGCAGGCTATCATAAATAGCATAGGCATATACAGGCGAGTATTCAGGTGTCCTTTCCCTCGTTTGCTTGAACAACTCCGGCACCAGTGCTTCACTTTTGTATTGTTTGGGATCCGACAATACAAACAGGTAACCAACAGGTATATCATTGCTATCAACCACCTCCTTTTTGAAAATATAAGAGAACTTATCGTACGACCTTTCAAAATACCGCAGGTCGGGAATATTCGTACCCTTCGACTGGTTGCGGAAAATGGTATTCAGCGTATCAAACGACCCCGGCTCTGTATTGTACAAAGGATTCGTTTCCTTATCGAAAGTGAACAGCCAGGTATCATATTTATTGGCATAGCCAATGAATCCCGTATTGCTGATGCTGTCTTTAAGCTTCGCATTCTCCTGCTGGTTGTAGAACCGGTGGAAGTTCGGTTCCAGGAAATTATTGTCCAGGTATGCCAGCGCAATGCTCAGCAACCGTTCATTGGAAGGATCGGCCTGTGAAGCTAGTTTTTCTGCGAACCGCTTTCTGGTCTCAAATTCTATTTTCCCGTTCTCAAAAAGAATGACCGCAGCCATGGAAAAGGAAAATATAAAGAGCCAAAACAATACTTCTGATATATTAAGCCGGTAGTTCAGTCCCGCAAAGATCTTTTGCCGCATCAGCCAGATAAACAGCAGCAACCACAATAAGGTATAGAGGTTCAGCTCTACCATGGCATTATTGCGCTGGAAGGAAAGCATCAGCAGGCCCAGGAATGCAGTAATGATATACACCACATAATTCCGCTCTCCCACCAGTTTCCCGGCTACCGTGAGAAATATCTGCGACAGCAAAAAATAGCTCAACCCTAGCGTAGCCATTACAGCAAAGCCTACAAAACTGTATTGCTCTACCAGGCTGAAAAAGTTGGTTACATTAAAAGACATCTTGGCGTCAGACACCAGCGTTTGCAGAATATCAGCAAAAGTGAAAGTGCTCAGCACCAGCAGCGCCAGGATACCTGTTACAGCTGCCCAGTTTTTCCAGGAAGCTCCAAACGGCCTGATGGTTGAGGTATTCAGCCGGCGATTGACGAATATTACCATCCAGCAAAACAGCAGTGAATTGATGAGCAGATCGCCCAGCGAGCTCAATACAAGGCTCGATCCATAGATATAAGGATCAAATAGTTCGAATTGACGCAGGTCCAGTATATCCGGGAAAAAATAGGAAGAAAGCCGCAGCACCAACAGCATACCTACCAGGAAGGAGGCGCCAAACCAGAGGCCAAACCTCCGGCTGATCTGATCGGCCGTTTGCTGCAGGTATAAAAAAAGCAGGAAGAACCCCACAATCACCACCAGGATGGACCATATATTGTGCTGTTGCAGGTGCTCATTGATGCGTTGTAAATAAAACAAGGTATTCCCGCGAATACTTTTTACAGGATAAGGAGTAGGAGATAACACGAGGTCCACCCGCTCAACCGCTTTGGATATGCCGGCAAACTCTTTCTTCAGGTTCTCATTCTCCACAAAATATTTCCACACTACCGGGATCAACCCTTGTATCGTAAACTGCCGGTTGTCCCCGAGTGTTATTTTCCGGCTGCTGTATACATACTGGCCATTGGTGAGTTTGATCAAACGGCTGGTATCCATCCCCCAGGAAAAGGATACATCCGGCAATATGTTCTGTGTGTTCCAGAATACCAGGTGGGGCGTGTTGGCAGAATCCTGCGCATGCTCATAAATGAAAATATCGTATCCCTTTTTCTTATCGAGCACGCGGGCAAGCCCCGCTTCATCATAGCGTTGATCGGCCAGGGCGCTCAATAAGGCCGTATCGGCCGTCAATTCCTGGAAATCCCTTTCCTTTTCCTTTATCCTTTTTTCTATGAGATTTACGTAATACCTGGCTGTAGTAGTGCCGATAACGTATTTATTGAGGATGAACGCTACTCCAAAAAGGCTAATGGCCGCCAGCAGGTAGATATTCTTAATGAGCCAGTTTTTCAGCAATTGCTTCAAGTGCCGGGGTTTTGTTTTTTAATGCTGTTCCAGATGGCGTCCATTTCGGCCAGGGACATATCGGCCAGTGATTTGCCATCCCGGGTAGCCTGTTGTTCCATGCGGGTAAAACGGCTGATAAACTTCTTATTGGTCCTTTCCAGCGCATTTTCAGCATCTATCTGCAAAAACCGTGCATAATTGACCAGCGAAAACAGCAGGTCGCCGAACTCCTCCTCTATTTCAGCCTGCCCTTTAATGGCTACCGCCTCCTGCAATTCGTCCATTTCCTCCTTTACCTTATCCCAAACCTGCTCCCGCTCATCCCACTCAAACCCCACCTGTTTGGCCTTTTCCTGCAACCGGGTGGCTTTTACCACCGCCGGCAGAGACACCGGCACCCCACCCAGCACCGAGGTTTTGCCCTCTTTTAATTTTAATTTCTCCCAGTTCTGCTTTACTTCCTCCTCATCCTTGACCTTAACATCTCCATAAATATGCGGGTGGCGCGATACCAGCTTATCCGAAATGCCCTGAAGGGCCTCTTCCAGCGTGAATTTCCCCTGTTCTGCCCCTATTTTGGCGTAAAACACCATATGCAGCATTACATCACCTATTTCCTCCTTGATCCCTTTCCAGTCTCCATCTGTGATCGCATCAGCCAGCTCATAGGTCTCTTCAATCGTCAGCGGCCGGAGGGTTTCCACCGTTTGCTTCCTGTCCCACGGACATTGCTCCCTCAGTTCATCCATGATCGTCACCAGGCGCAGGAATGCTGCCGCCACCTTATTTGTCTCCATAGTCCGCTATTTTTTAGAGCTTGAAAAGCGTTAAGGTAAAGAAAAATATAAAGAGCATAACCATGGCAAATGTCGCCATCAGGTTAAGGAGGAAAAACTTAAGCAGCGTCATAGCACGGCCCTGCTTATAAAACTTTCGCATGGCCTTATAGGTATAATAGATCCCTCCAATGATAAGTGCTGCTTCAATCCACCCTATCCAGCCCTGGTCCGTAGCCTGTCGGAGCTCGATCACTGAGAAATAAAGCAGCAGGAAAATGAAAGTGAATATATACAGGTAGATAAAGAATATGCCATGTTCTACATAGTAGAATTGTTTGTGCCGGAAATACAGCAACTTCATCAACAGGGCATAAAGTGGCAGGGAAAGGAACAGCAAATAGGGCAACATATGCAGAAAGGTATCTATCATTTCCCGCACAAACTTCTTATTATCCTCCCGCCAGCGGTTACTCAATTCTATATTACGCCGGGCAGCTTTCCTGGCCCACCATCCATCCCGCAGTTCAGGCTTCAAGGCTTGCTGCACAGAATCGTATTGCTGCACCGTTTCATATTCATCACTGGCTTCAAACCAGGTGGTCCTTTTATCTGGCTGCCGGGTGGCCCGCACTTTTTTGAGGCTGTCTTTCCGGGCCTTCTCTTTTGCCCGGTCGGCAATTACCTTCGCCTTCGCCTCGGCAAAAGTGTTGATCATTTCCAGTGAATCTTCTTTGGAGCGCATGCCCGCTAAAGCAAGATCACGGGCAATATCCAGCTGTGCTGCCGAGTCAATAAAATTCTTCTTCGACCCCCAGTTACCTTTGGCGATATTATCAGGCTTGAACATCGTAAAGAAGATCAGGAAGAAAAGGGCGGAACTGAATACATACATCCGGATAGGATGCAGGTAACTGGCCCGGCGGCCCTTGATGTATTCCTGGGGCAAAAACCCGGGTTTGGTGATCAGGTACTTGGTGGTACTGAAGAATTTACCATCAAAATGGGTAATATCATAAAAAAAATGGCTTACCAGGCCCCAAACAGTCTCTTTTGGCTCAATATTTTCCTGTCCGCATATGTGACAATATCTTCCGGTGAGTTCAGCATTACAGTTCAGACAAATTTTCTCGTGACGTTCTTTGGAGTGGGACACCTGTGAAATTTTGCTTAAAAATAAGGAAAGGCGGTATTTTACAGAAAAATTTGGATATCCTCTATATGGAAAACAAGCATTTGTTCGTTAGCACCAGCATGAAATCAACGATTTTGATCCTCCTTATTGGGAGTTTTGTAATGTCCGCACAAGGCCAGCATTATTATAATGACCTGGTAGCTACCCGCGAACAGATGAAGAAAAGGGCGGTATGGCTGCAGCAACGCGTAAGATCTGTGCGCTTTAACAGCCTGGACGGTAATAACCAACCTATTGAGGGCTTCAAATGTGAACAAAATGTAAAGAATAACTTTACAGAGATCATTACCGAAACGACCACCAGCCTGGCCGGCACCTCCGTCAATACAGCCACCTTCAATACTGCCGGACAACTGATCAAAACGATCGATACCACAGATGGCAATAAAACAGAGATCACTTATGCCTACGATGCCAATAACCACATCACCAGCATTGTGAGCCTGTCTTTTTCACCTGGCAACTATATCAATAAGGAACAACACCGCTGGTTTTATGATGCCAATGGCAAACCGGAGCGCATGGAGAAAATTAAGAACAACAGCGATACTACCCATATTACCATCCTGCCCGACGAGAAAGGAAATCCCGGCGAAGAAAAAAGCGTCCGCCAGGGACAGGCACTACCCACTGTTTACTATTACTATGATGATAAAGACCGCTTAACAGATATTGTACGTTATAACAACCGCGCTAAAAGGCTCCTGCCCGATTATATATTTGAGTACGACAACCAGGATCGCTTAACCTCTATGCTGGTGACCGTAGAAGGTACAGGCGATTACCAGAAATGGCACTATACCTACGATGAAAGAGGTTTGAAAGTATTGGATGCCTGCTTCTCTAAATCAAAGGCCTTGATCGGCAAGATTGAATACAAGTACCAGCTCTAACCACTTTACCATAGCTTACCCTGGCCTGCCAGCGCATCGACCAGCGCGGCATCATTGCGTTTGTCATCTATGCCCGGCCAATTATCTCCCGGATAACCAAGGTTCATACGCACTACATTTTCCGTTCTAAGGGGAAGTATTTTCGGCCTTAGGTCCACAGTGATGGAATGGTCGCAACTGGAGCTTGAATAATTGGGTTTAAATATAGCATAGTAGACAACCTGCTTATTCACCGTTACTGCCATAAACACCTTGTCTTTCAATACCTCCATTTTTTTCCAGCCTTCGGAGCTAAGTATAAATTCGTGCTCCCTTGAAATGTATCGTTCAATGTCATCATTTGTGATCAGGGGAGTTGCTTCGAGCGTTGATTGAGCCCCATCAATAGCACACTTATTGGGAACCATTTTCCCTGTTGCCAGGAGGTAAAATTCTACCTTATCATTGCCGGAATATTTCTTTTGCTTGTCTTTCTTACAAGAGAGTATGATAAGCAGAAAAGCCAGCAGGGGTAATAGTTTTTTCATGCTTTTTTCCTCCTGACATGATAAATTGATAGACTGATGCATGACCTGCAAAGAAATCTTGCATACGATATTTGGATAATACATATTGTACACTCTCACATGACGGCCACCCGGTAGGTTGGCTTTGCACTAATCGGTATATTTGATGTCAACCTCCATCCCATGGGTATCTTTTCCTTCTTCAAAAAGCGCAAGCCACTCCCTTACAAAGCATCGGAACCATCCGGCTCCCCATCGGCTATACTACACCAAATATTGAAAGAGATCCCGGAATTTTACGAAAACAGCAAGCAATATGATGATTGTAAAGTATTCCTGGAACACCAGGAATATGGACTGGCCCTTGAAAGCCTGATAGAGATGGCCGACGAAAGCGGCCACTACTTTTATGAAGACTTTTGGCTCGATCTTGCAACCTGTGCCGACAAAATGGGAATGAGCGACGAGGCAGCTCATTGCCGGAAGCAATTAAAAAGGAATGAAAAGGCAATTGGTTATAAGACTTCAAGAGGTATTACCTGGTATGAGGCTGCTGATGGGATGCTTAAACAGCACTTCGTAACCAAACAACACAGGGAATGGGCCAACGAACAACGAAAAAAAGATAAGCTTGATAAACTGATAAAAAAAGATGGCTTCCACATGAAGTCGCAGGGAAGATGCGGTACCATTTATTACATAGAGCATGGTAAAGTGCTGGAGATCGGTTGGGAAATGTCAGGAGTGCCGGAATACCATATTTTGCAGGGCTTCGATTCGATCAATTACTGGTCAATACCCGAAGGCCTACCGCTCGATCCTGAAGCAAAAGCTACGATCCGCCTAAAGTTCCAGGCCTGGTCACAAAAGGAAAAATTAAAGACCGACCTGCCCCCTACCCCGCCTGAATGGTAGCTTCTACCCAAAAAGATAGTACCACAGCTTTGACCATTCGAATATTACTGTTATTTTGACGGCCAAATCAAAATCCGATCCTCTATGAAGAGAACCGCCACCCTGCGTTATTTCCTTATTGGCCTCACAGCAATGACCCTGCTGTTTTCCTGTACAAAAAACAAAGAAGACCTTAAAGCGCCCAGCAACCGTATCCTCGGCATATGGAACATTGTAAAAGAAACCGAAGTTTACTACAACAAGGTCACCGGAGCCATCAAGGATTCTTCTGTACTCAACATTCCACAAGGGCTGTTTAGTATCGATTTCAGAGCCAATGGGTATGCCTATACAAAGATCACTGAGGACAACAAGACAGAGCTCGACACCTTCAGGTTTGAATTGCAGGGTGAGAGCCTGTTGCTCATCGATGGCGATGAATACATCATCAACAAGTTCACCAACAACCAACTGAGCACCACGGATTATTACGACGACAATACCAGCGATGTAAAACATACCATGGAGTATAGAAAATAATAGCATTGGCAGGCGGCCACCCGCCAGTCATTAAAAGAAAAGCGTCATTCCCTGCCACAGGAATGACGCTTTTCTTTATTCAACAGGGTGCAGGGATCAGGTATTATTTGACACTCATAGGCTCCTTTTAACGCAGGAGGCAGGGCTCTGAACTCACCACTCCTTACTCCACCTTCTCCTTCCATATCAGGCTGCTGATATATCCCACCAGTACGCACATCAGTACCGCCACAGCCGGGTATAGGAAAAAGCTCACGATATTGGCCGCCTGCACAAAGAACAGGGTAATGGCACTCACAATAAAGCCGATGAATATACCCAGGCTGTTAATGCGTGGGAAGAAAATACCAGCTACAAACATACCTGCCAGACAACCGCCAAACAGTCCAATGATCTTCAGGTATTGGTCCCAGATGGAGGCATTGCTCAGGTATACCATGTACACAGCAATGAAGAAACCCAATACCCCCAATACAACCGTGGTACGGCGTGCAAAGGAAAACCGTTGCCGGTCGGTACTTGCAGGTTTCAGGTATTGATAGAAATCCGTGGTCACTACCGTGGCAATCGAATTCATACTGGAACTGATGGTAGACATGGTAGCTGCAAACAAACCGGCTATGACCAGTCCGGCCAGCCCTGTAGGCAGTTGATTGGAAATATACCAGGGAAACACATCATCAATACGTCCATTGGGATTGAGGGAAGCGGGATTGTGTTTGAAGAATACCCACAAGGCTGTTCCTACACAAAAGAAGATGAGCGAAGCAGGTATCACCAGGAGGGCATTGGTATAAATAGATTTACGCGCTTCTTTTTCGGTAGGCGTTGTCAGGTAGCGCTGCACCACTACCTGGTCTGATGAATAAGTTACCAGCTGCGTGAGAAATCCCCCCACCAGCACCACCCACAAAATGGGTTCTGTAACCTTGCCATGCATAATGGCCATCCGGAATTTATTGTGTTCCGCCGCTTCTGTAAACAATTGTCCAAAACCACCGGGCAGGGAATTGGCCATAAAGATCAATGCCATCAGGGCGCCGCCCAGCAGCACCACCACCTGCATTACTTCTGTCCACACCACAGCCTCGATACCGCCGGTTACACTATAGGCAGTAGTGATCACCGTAATACCAATGATGCACACAAAGATGTTGATACCGGTCACGGCGCTCAATACCAGGGCAGGCAGGTAAATAACAATGCCTAACCGGCTTACCTGGAACAATACGAAGGTGAGACTGCCCAATAATTTTACACGCTGGTTAAACCGGATGCGCAGGTATTCATACACACTGGTAAGCTGCATCTTCCGGAAATAAGGCAGGTAGAAATAAACGATCAGGGGCGCTACCGCCACGATCATAAGGTTATTCAACAGGTATACCCAATCAGTAGCATAAGCTTTGGCAGGAATAGCAATAAAGGTGAGCGCGCTCAATTTGGAACCAAAGATGCTGAGTCCTGCCGCCCACCAGGGTATCTTACCACCACCTAAGAAGAAATCATTGGTGGAGTTTTCCATTTTACGCGAAACGACCACACTGATACCAATCACCAACAGGAAATAAATACCTACAATGATCCAATCCACCACATGGAAAGCACCCGAAGGCTGTACCGGCGTAGCCATGAGCACCCTGGGGGTTCTTACTGCCGGCCTAACCTCTCCCGAAGGAAATACAACACTGCCATTCCAGATCACCGCCGGGGTTGTTACCGGGGCCCATACACTGTTATTGGGTTGTTGTACCGCATCCGCCTGCTTGCTCGTAAGGATGGTATCGATGGCGGTCCATACATCCGTAATATTATTATAGGCCCATACCTTATCAGAAAAACCAGGATGGTTTTCTTTCAGCGTGGCATTCTGTTCAAAGTAACGGCCGTGATCACCGCCAAATACCAACAGGTGCGATTGACCGCTGGTATAGGCCGGACTGGGTGCAGCGGCTACAGGCTCGGGCAGGTCGGCCACTTTAACCCAGCCTTTGGCCGGTGTATAACGATAAGCATCTTTCAGGAATTTACGATGCGCAGTACTATCCCCTGCTCCTTTCACCAGTTCAACACCGCTCATGAGATAGAAAGCGCCATCAAGCGTGCCCGCTACAGCCAGTATACGGGCAGGCCCCGGCCAGGTAGGCAGGGTCTTCCATTGCGCACCTGCTGTTCCCTTCGACAGATCAAGTGACCAACATACCGACTCTGCGGCCGTAGCAGTAGGGCTGGCCGTACCACCAGCAATATAGATCACATCTCCAATGAGCACCCCACTGGCATTGGCCAATGGACCGGGCAGGGATGGCAAAGGCGTTGTTTGTACCTGGCCATTGGTATACCGTAGGATGAATACTTCCGCATAATGTTTGTTTACATCACTCCCACCCACGCAGATCAATCCATCCTTCCAGGTAACTGATACGCCATAGGCCAGTGAACGGGGCAATCTGCCTGCTTCTTTCCAGCTGCCCGTGGCGCTTTCCAACGCATATACTTTATCCTGCCATGATTTGGTGCTGCCTGTCCAGGGTGTACCTCCATCCGGGAAATTAGCGCCACCTGCTACCAGCAGGGCGCCATTGGATACGCCGGCAAAAGATCCGGCCAGGCCCGGCGTTCCCGGCAGCGCCGGCAACTGGCTCCAGCTTACATAAGAAGGATGCGCCTTCTCCTGCGCCAGCGAACTGCTGGAGAACAAAAGGAACAGAGAACAAAATAGGAGCAAACAATTCTTCATGGTGAGTTCAATAAATGTGAATAGCAATGCGTATCGAACGTGTATTTTGCCCCAGAGGGGCTACAGCTTTGTAGAAATACGCGTCAAACCTGTATTCAGCCCTGTAGGGGCTGCCCTTGTAACCGCGTGGGCTGCCCCGACGGGGCCGATCCCTTTTCGACGATATTATTCCTACAAAGCGGCAGCACCTACGGTGCAGAAATCAGCGTCGCCAAAGCAACATCCCCTAAGCAGAAACTTCCTGCTTACGGCCTGTTTTGTATTTCTCCAGTTCTTCAAAGAAACCACATTCCTGCAGCGATACCTTCAAGGCAGCAGCTTCCTGTTTGGTGAGGCTCACCAGGGGAAGTCTGCAAGGACCCAATGTATACCCCAGCATTTCCATGATGGCTTTCTGGGCAGGGATGGGTGAATATTTCAGGAGGCAACGCACCATTTCTACCAGTTTCAATTGCAGCTGTTGTGCTGCCTGCTGGTTGCCTTCGCGGAACAAGGAGATCACCTTCAGGTACAAAGGCGCTGCAAAGGTATAGGTACTGCCAATGGCACCACCGGCGCCAACAGCCAGCGCACTCAACAACATTTCATCATAACCGTAAAGAATATTGTATTTACCGTTTTTGTAGTTGAGGCAGGCCTGGTATTCAAAAATAGTAGCTGCGGTATATTTAATACCCGCGAGGTTGGGGATCACTCCTTCACTCAGGCGCAGAAAATCGATCATATCCATACCAACGCCGGTGAGTGCAGGCACATGGTAATAATAGAAAGGCAGGGAGGGCGCTGCTGAAGCGATCTCCACCATACAGTTCACCAGGTTTTGTACCGAGCCTGGTTTAAAATAAAATGCCGCTACCGCTGAAATAGCATCTGCTCCGATAGTGGAAGCGTGGGCAGCCAGCTTCTTCGATTCGGCAATGGAAGGGTGCCCTACATGCACCAATACCAATACGCGCTTATTAACTGCTTTTACATAGGCTTCTGCTACTGCCATACGCTCTTCAATGGTAAGGTTGGGACCTTCGCCATTGGTGCCGCAAATAAATACACCGGATACCCCGTCTTTGATCAGTTTTTCTACCAGGTCTGGAATAGGACTAAGGTTTAATGAACCATCTTCATGAAATGCCCCGAACGTCGCTGCGATCAATCCTTCAATTTTCATCATGTTATTGTATTTTATAACTTTTATTGTAACTGCTTGGTTGTTTAATTGCTCTTTATCCAATCGATCGTAAACCGCTTCAGCACCAGGCTGTAATTAAAACCCGTGCTCACCGTATTCGTTTCATACAGGCAATACACCGTTCCATCTTTGCTTACAGCGATATCGGAATAACCGGCAAATGAGGTATCGATCACTTTCTGTATGGACCATGTTTTACCTTCATCATAACTCAGTTTGGCCGTCAGGTTTTTACGGGGAGGTTTGGGAGCATTGCGTGTGTCGGGATTGGTAAACAGCAATCCGCTCTTTCCCTTATCATTGAAGCGAATGATGGATGCCATACAAATCGGTTCGTACAAGGCAGTATCCAGTACAGGATCCGTCCATTGGCTTATGCCATCGGGACTATAACTTACACCGCGGCGATGGCTATCACCTGAATGGCGGATATTCAACATCACCCGGCCATCTTCCAATTGTACCGCCATGGTTTCGCTGGGGTTCTTGATCACGCCATCCGGCAGGATCGCTCCCCGCTTCCAGGTATTGCCTGCATCATCACTGTAGATGGTAGCGATGCGCGAAGGATAATGACTTTTATGTGGCAACAATTTGGCTGGCTCGCAGATCCATACCGCCACCAATAAACGTCCATTTTTTAGTTGAATGGAATGTCCGGGTCCCGGCGCCAGTACCTGCCAGTTGTATTCAGGTTTGAATGCTTCAAAAGCATAGGTAATGTCCACAGGCGTGCTCCAGGTCTTGCCATCATCCGTAGACTTTGTATAATAAGCGTTGGCATACCCGCGCTGGTACAAAAGGTGAATATTGCCTTCGGCATCTACAATGGGTGTGGCGTTGCTGGTAGGCATAGGTCCCTGGCGGGGGGCTATCACCACTATCGGCTCCCAGGTTTTGCCGCTATCGGTACTGCGGCGCATCAGCATATCCATTTCGGCCCAGTCGCTGGCCGTGCCGATCCTGCCTTCACAGAAAGCCAGCAGGCTGCCCTGCTTCGTAAGCACCAGCGCAGGGATACGCATAGAGGCATAGGAACCAGCCACCGGTTCAAATACAATGGTTGTTTCGGGAGACTGCTTACCAGCATTTACCTTTGCGGTTTTACAACCAGCCCAGCTACAAGCGCCTGCTACCAATAAAATAAATACCAATGGGTTCTTCATAATATACATTTAGAGTCAATGCACGTTCTTTGTCATTTCGACTATCTCCCTTTTTGTCATTTCGAACGCAGCGCAGTGAGAAATCCGCTATCGAAGCAAACGTTACTTACAACTCACCTTCAAAAAACTCCGGCAACAAACGCTTAGCTACTTCCCTTGCCTTGCCCGCTTCATTTTCCGGTATCCATTTATACGGCCACCGCAGGCGCGTGCCGATATCGGCCCAACCACCCACTGCTGCCAGGAATTTATCCAGCGCAGGATTGGAATAGCCCGCATTTTTATAAGGTACAATACAAGTATCAAAGAATTGAAGTATCCTTTTTTGTACGTCCAGCGCTTTCGCGAGGTCCGTATGCATCAGCCGCCACCACCACTGCGCTCCCTGTGGACTGATACAGGCCACATTGGAATAGGCTCCGGCAGCCACACCTTCCTGTACACCCGTGGCCAGGAAATGGCCGGGCACAAATACGGAAAGACTATTGGCATACACCCGCATCTCGTCATACCAGGCCGCATCGCCCCCGGCAACTTTTATACCGATCAACGAGGGTGCCATTTCCTGCAGCCTTCCATACTCGGCAGGATGCAATACTTTCTTGGCATGTGGCGGATTGTACAATACCAGGGGAATACCATTGGCCGCCTCCGCCATCTTCTGCAGAAAGCTCACCTGTTCCCCCGCTCCCGTGGTAACCCAATCGGGCAATATCACCTGGAAGGCTGCCGGTTTCAGCGCTACCGTTCTTTGCATGCGCTGCAGGGAGACCAATGGCGATGGGTGATTCGCCCCTATTTGAAACAGTACACCTGCTGCCTGGCATTTGGCAGCCATGATCTCCTGTACCTTGTCAAATTCAGCTTCCGTTTGGTTGTGCAGTTCGCCTGCCGTACCATTGGAATACATACCATCCGGCACTGCCAGGATCATTTGGTCCAGTTCATCGGTCAATCTTGTATAATCAATGCTTTCATCCGCATTGATGGGTAGTAACAGGGTAGCCCAGTTGCCTCTAAGTGTTCTCGCTGTAAGCATTCATTCAATTTTTATGTCCCGGCGGCATCGCCCAAAGCATGCCACACCATCTCGTCGTAGCAATTAATTACGCATTCTCATTGCCGACTGCCGATTGCCGACTGCCGGCTCTTCATCACAATAGTTCTTTCAAACTCACTTTCTGAAATACCATATCAGCCATGCTGCTTTCATACAGTATGCCAATGGTATTGTTGTCAATGCTGGTAAGACAGGAATAGCCCCTGCTCTTTCCTTCATCCAGCAATATTTTTTTACTGTCCACCCAGGTCTTGCCATCATCATAGCTCACCTTGATCGTCATACGGTGGCGGGTTGTTTTCGAATCAGGATTGGAGAAAAGCAGTACCGACTTCTTTTTCCCCTTCTCCACATAATCATGCCGGATGATGCTGGCCATGCAGGTGGGTTCGATCAGGGCGCCGCGGGAAGAAGGATGTTGCTCCCAGCTTTCTCCCAGGTTATGAGTAACAGCAATGGCCCTGCCGTTGGTGCTGCCTGTATCTGTTCTGTTTTTACCGAAACGCATGTTCAGCATAATGCTGCCATCCGACAATTCTACCGCCATGTTCTCCGTGGTAGAAAGGCGTTCAGCGGCGTTACTGGTCTTCCAGGTTTTCCCACCATCTTTACTATAAGTGATATTAGAAAAAGCCTTGCCTGTTTTATCACGTCCCTGGGTAGGGAATACCAGGGTGCCATCCTGTAAGGTAATACCTTGTCCCGGCGCCGGGGCCCAAAGCCACCAATCCACCTGTTTGCACATAGTAGTAAGGTTGACCGGCTTGCCCCAGGTCTTACCATTGTCTTCACTTTTCACGATGAGGAACTGCGCTGATTGTTTTACATCAAATCCTGGTTGTGATCCTTTGTCGCGCCATTGGTGATTCCAGGCTGTACTGTCTTCATTCAACCCTTCTATCCATTTGCCTTGTGCATTCAATACCCCATGCATCCACAGCCCGGCTATGAAAATATGCCCGGTGTTTTTATCGACCAGTATATTGGCATCAGATACGCCATTGAATTTCTCCGGCAGGCCGCCCCATTGGCCCATGTCGATGGCGATCTGCATCGGTTGCCAGCTATTGCCTTTATCCTTACTCCTGCTAAGGCCAATATCAATATTCCCCTGGAGGTCGCGCCCGCTTTCGCGGCGTACATCATAGATGGCCAGTAGAGTGCCGTCTTTGCCCGTAGCTAATCCAGGAATACGATAGGTATGAACACCATCCTGGTTATGCTGACGCAGGGCATAACCAATACGCAAAGGCACGCCTTCGATCCGGGGTATTGCTACCGGATTTTGATGCCCTTGCATCGAAGCGATCGCACGAACAAATATCTTGTGTAAAGGATCGGCCTTGTCATTCAGTTCTACCGATACCCAGAAAACATTTATTCCTATACTCAAATCCTGATCACCCATCCACATAATAGTTGAAAGGCGATCTTTACTGTCCAATAGCTTCAATTTACCGATGTTACTGAGATTGGTGAATGAAGAGTCATTGCCTGCGTAATACAGTCTTATCTGTCTGATATCTTTCAGGTCTGTCGTACCAGACAGGTTCAACTGGAATCCTTCAGTAAAAGACTCCTTCTGTCCTGTATTACGGATCATAATACGCAGCACCGGGTTGTCCTTCTTTTTGATCAGCACCGGCACCTGGTATTGTTGTTGTGAAAACACCAGTTCCTCTCCATAAGGAGCTTTTTGGATGCCAGGCCCCGCAGCCAATAATAGGCACGGCAATGCCATGCACATTATCATGGCCACAGTGATTTGAAGGCGCAGGGGATCAAGGATCATTTTCTTAAGCACGGAATTTATTTTTAATAATAACAATCACCCTTATGTCATTTCGACCGCAGGGAGAAATCCCGCAGAGCGGGGCAAGTTCTGCTATCGAAGCAAACGCCTCTCTCGATGCCTCGATGCCTGGTTGCCTCGTTGCCTTTCTTAATACCCCGGCGGCTGCACCATCTTCTGGTTCCTGTTCAACTCACTTTGCGGCAGCGGGAATAAATAAAACCTGTCGTCCCAGGCACGGGTAGAGGTCCTGATCCTGACATAGTAAGCAGGGTCATTCAAACTGGCGCCTGTCAACACACTCATACCCGTAAAATCACCACCTTGTTTGCCTTCCGGATCGTTGGCATTTTTCCAGCGGCGTACATCATAGAAGCGATGACCTTCATAAGCCAGCTCAATAAAGCGCTCCAGCCTGATCTGCCTGCGCATCTCAGCCTGCGTTAATCCGGCTGCCAGCGCAGGGATGCCGCCCCTGGTGCGGATAGCGTTCAGGTAGATCAGGATATCGGCATGACCGGGATTGGATTCATTCAATGCCTCGGCATAATTTAAATATAATTCTCCCAACCGGATATACATAGCAGGGCGCACCACATTACCTGCATTATTGGAAAGGTTCCGGGCAGGATTGGTATTCTTGCGCACTAGGTACCCTGTACGCGGATAGCGTACTTCACTGCCTCCACCATTACCGGAATTACCGGCTGGCCAGAACTGCACATGCGTTTGGCCCGTCTTGGCCACAAAGGGAACCGTAGCACCATTGAAGGTGATCGCATTGTAAAAACGAGGCTCACGGCCTACATACATATTGGAAGTACCAGCTACATAGAAATTGGTTTTGCCAGCAGCGGCAAATCCTGTTTCAGTATAACCACTACCTGCTTCATTGATGCTTTTTCCATTGAGCATGCGAAACTTGTCGACCATTTCCTGGGGCGGCGTAAGATTGGAGTTGGTGGTGGTACCATTGGCCGCACGTGGCGCAGCATCTACTTCCCATGCCTGGTATCCTGTAACCGTGCGCAGCCAGATACCTTCATCAGACCAGCCTGTAAGGTACAGGTCACGGTGCGTATTAAAGGCCGCTAAAAACGGATCAGCATTTGTTACTTTAAATAGTTTCTTGCCATAGGCAATGGCATGGTCAATAGCTTCTTTCGAAGCTACCGCCGCCTTATCCCATTTGGTAGCATCGTAAGTAGTATTCATTAATCCCTGGCCATCCTTGTTCTTGAAATTCGCCATGGCGGCATCACCATTGAACAGCGGACTGGCATCATACAAAGTAACCTGTGACTTCACAGCTTCAATGATCAATTTCGTGATACGGCCTGTTTGTGAAAGATCATCGGCGCCCGTAGAAGCTACCAGGTGTCTTTCAGGCACCAGCTCTTTGGCGGCATCCATTTCAGACAGCACATAGCTGATGCACTCAGTCCAGGTATTGCGGGCTTGCTGGTAATTGTCATCAAACTCACCGATCTTATCCCCTACCAGTACCACCGGGCCATACAATTTCATGAGGGTCCAGTAAAAGTAAGCACGCAGAAAACGGGCTTCGCCTTTGTACTGTTGTACCAGTGCGGCGCCATTGGGTTCATCCAGTATATTACTTTCAGGATTGCCTACATTGGCCATGAATATATTGGCCAGGCGAATGCCCTGGTAATTGGCTGTCCATATGTTTACGCCCGCCGTTACCCCGCTCAGTGCATTGGTGGCCTGGGCCGAAGGCGTATTCAGGTCGAGCTCTTCACACCAGGCAGCAAAGTACCGGGCCGAGCTGGCCGCAGTGCTCCAGGGGTCCAGCATCTTGCTATAAATGCCTGCCAGCCAATTCTCTGTTTCAGTTTTATTCTTGAATATAGCATTTACATCTACCAGGTCTTTGGGTACCGCATCAAAGTATCCTTTAGTACATCCCATGGGCGCCATCGTGGCAGCTCCCAACAACAGGATCATAGCGGAGGTAGTATATAGATTCGTTTTCTTCATTGCAATAGCTTAAAAGTGATCATTAAAAAGTAACCCTTGCGCCAAAATTGTAAGCCTTGATATTCGGATAGAAGCCGCCCCTGGTAATCGTAGTGGAGCTGGTACCCGTATCATTCAGTTCAGGATCCCAATGTTTCCATTTGGAGATGGTGAACAGGTTGGTGCCATTCACATAGATGCGTAGGTTCTTGATACCAAGCTTTTTTACCTTTCCAACAGGAAGGGTGTAACCAAACTCAGCACTCTTCAGGCGTACAAAGTCGGCCCGCTTCAGCCACCAGTCACTCACCAGGAAATTGGAATTGGGGTCCTGGTTGCTGGTCAGCCGTGGATAAAAAGCATTGGGATTGGGGTTGGCTTCTGTCCAGCGATCATTGACGATGGCATAGAGGTTGGGACTGTTGGCGCCACTGGCAAAAGGAAGCGTACCATCGCCGCTACCGTACAACAACCACACTTTACCCGTGCCCTGCACGAAGGCGCCGATATCAAACCCTTTGTAGCCAACAGAAATATTGATACCATACATCAGCTTCGGAGTACCGGATACGTTGACGCGCGATACATCAAAATTATTGATCACTCCATCGCCGTTCAGGTCTTTGTACTTGATATCACCGGGCCTGGTATCGCCGCTTTGTGTAGCAGAAGTATCGATGTCCTTTTGACTCTGGAACAAGCC
>CBIHOV010000074.1:0-30945 GCA_966211765.1 uncultured Paraflavitalea sp. | reverse complement strand
TATCGGAAGTTGGCGTCAAAAGTAAATTCGGAAGGGTTTTTGCAAGTGAAGAGCCAGGTGCACCGGTCGCAATTGGAAAACAAACTGGAAGTGGTAGAAAAGATGCATGTTTTGATAGAGCAGGCACTGAAAAAGGAGAAAAAACGTGTAGCTACCAAACCTTCCAAAGCTTCCCGGGAAAAGCGACTGGAGACCAAAAAGAAGCAGTCCGGCCATAAACAAAACCGGCAGAAGATCCGTCCTTTAGATCATTAACCTAAACCCGTGTTCATGCAAATTCGTCTACAACACCAGGCCATGCTTACCAAAATATGTATCCTTGCTATTCTTTCGGCCGGTGTTATTTCCTGTCAGAAGGAATTAAAATCCGACGCTGTAGAGGAACCCGATCACAACCTTGTGCTGCGTTTTAAGCCGGTGGTACAATTCGATTCGGTGGAGATGAAATTTGACACGGTTACCTACAAGAACTTTTTCAAAGAGGCCTTTACGGTCAAAGCCTTTAAATTCTACATCCATGGTATTGAGCTCATCAATACCGATTCCAATAAAACATACCCGGTAGGCAATCAGAAGTATTTCCTGGTCGACTTTGCCGACTCCAACTCCATCAAGCTGAAGCTGACGGTAATGCCGTATAAATACAATCGTATTGCCTTTATCCTGGGCGTTGACAGCGCCTTGAATGTAAGTGGTGCACAAACAGATGCACTCGACCCTGCCAAAGGCATGTTCTGGACCTGGAATACCGGATACATCATGGCCAAGCTGGAAGGCACCTCACCTGTTTCTACGGCTCCTTCCAAAATGTTTGAATACCATATAGGAGGATTTAAACAGGCAGAAAGCGTGATAAAAAGGGTAACTTTATTGTTCCCGTTTGGTGAAAATGTGGATATGAAACCGGGCAAAACCACCGAGGTCAATGTAACGGCCGATGCTTACGACTGGTTCAACAGCCCGCATGATATCCGGATCAGCGCCAATGCTGCTGTAATGACGCCGGGTGTGCTGGCGCAGCAGATTGCGGAAAATTATTCTAAAATGTTTACTGTAGTAGAGATCGTTAATGACTAACTGTGACCATAAGATGGACTATACGTATTGCACTTTTTCTGATACTGGGAACGGTATGGATTCAGGCATGTAAGAAGTCCAATGGTGGCAGCAGTGGTCCTACGCCACTCACTTTCCGCATCCCTGCGGGATTTCCGGCGCCCCAATATGCATTCAACACCAATCCACTAACAGAAGAAGGATTTGAACTGGGCAGGAAATTGTTTTATGATGGCCGTCTTTCGAAAGATGGCAATTTCCCTTGTGCTTCCTGTCACCAGCAGTTTGCAGCTTTTGCTACTTTTGATCACAACCTGAGTCATGGCTTTGATAACCAGTTTACGTTGCGCAATGCACCGGCGCTGTTCAATGTAGTATGGCAAAAACAAACGCATTGGGATGGGGGTATTGTTAACCTGGAAGTGCAACCACTGGCGCCACTCACTGCTCCGAATGAAATGGCAGAGGACATCAACAACGTGATCAGCAAACTGAACCAGGATGTTGCTTACAAGCAATTGTTCAAAGCGGCTTATGGAGATGAAACGATCAATAGTCAGCGAATGTTGCTGGCGCTCACACAGTTTGTAGGATCACTGGTGTCGGCTGATTCGAAATATGACAGGGTGAAGAAAGGTGTTGCCAGTTTTACGCCGCAGGAGCAATTGGGTTATACTCTTTTTCAGGCCAAATGCACCAGCTGTCATACAGAGCCATTGTTTACAGACAATAGTTTTCGCAATACCGGTCTGGCTGTAGACCCTACGATCAATGACAATGGCCGGATGCGCATTACCAACAACCGCGCCGACTCACTCAAATTCAAAGTGCCCAGCCTGCGCAATGTGGCTGTTACTTTTCCTTATGGTCATGATGGTCGCTTTGTCTCCATCAACCAGGTGCTGGACCATTATACCAATGGGGTTCAGGTAAGTGCCAGTGTAGATCCGCTTGTAAAGAATGGCATTCCACTTAGTGCCAATGATAAAATTTACCTGCAGTTGTTCCTGCGTACGTTAACAGATTCTGTATTTATTAAAGATCCCCGCTTTGGGCCGCCGGAGTAAGGACGGCAATCGGCAATCGAAAATCGGCAGTCTTTTGCTTCGTCAACTCACAGTTAACGACGTTCCATACACAGCTCAATCAGTACGCTATTGGTTCCTTTGGGATGGAGGAAGCAGATGAGTTTATTATCGGCGCCAGCTTTGGGCGTTTCATTGAGCAATACAAAACCTTCAGTTTGTAGTCTTTTCATTTCGGCTTCGATGTCCGCTACTTCAAAAGCGATGTGGTGAATGCCTTCTCCTTTCTTTTCTATGAAGCGGGCAATGACCCCCTGCGGGTTGGTGCTTTCCAGTAGTTCTATCTTGGTATCGCCCTGGCGAAAGAAGGCCGTGGTGACCTGTTCGCTGTCTACTGCTTCTGTTTTGTAGCATTCGGTATTCAGTAGTTTTTCAAACAGGGGAATGGATTGAGTGAGGTCTTTCACAGCAATGCCGATATGTTCTACTTTCAACATAGGTGTATTTTGAAGTGATCCAAAGATACCGGCTAAAGCCCGTAAAGCGCTACAAAACTCAGTGCGGTAATAAAACCAATTGGGGTAAATTTGTGTTAGATTAACATATGCCCAAGTTTCCCATATACCTTGATTACAATGCTACCACACCCTGCGATCCGCAGGTAGTGGAAACGATGTTGCCGTATTTTACCACCCAGTTTGGCAATGCGGCCAGCAGGCAGCATGCATTGGGCTGGCAGGCAGAAGAAGCCGTGGATTATGCCCGGCAGCAGGTAGCTGCCCTCATAGGGGCCGATCCTACGGAGATCATCTTTACTTCGGGGGCTACGGAAAGCAATAACCTGGCGCTGAAGGGTGCGGTGGAAATGTATGCCGGGAAGGGCAACCACATTATTACCTGCGTTACAGAACACAAGGCGGTACTGGATGCCTGCAAGCACCTGGAGAAGCAAGGGGCAGTCATCACCTACCTGCCCGTTGATGAAAAAGGACTGATCAACCTGGAGCAACTGGAAGCGGCTATTGTTCCTGCTACCATTCTTATCGCCATCATGTATGCCAATAATGAAACGGGGGGCATTCAGCCTGTCCAGGCCATTGGCCGCATTGCCAAACAACACAACGTATTATTTTTTAGCGATGCCACGCAGGCTGTAGGCAAAATACCGGTGGATGTTATTAAAGATGGCATCGACATCATGAGTTTTTCGGCCCATAAGCTTTATGGCCCCAAGGGGGTGGGCGCTTTGTATGTACGCCGTAAAAACCCAAGGGTGCGGCTGACGGCCCAAATAGATGGTGGTGGTCATGAACGTGGGTTGCGCAGCGGTACGCTGAATGTACCGGGTATTGCTGGTTTTGGCAAGGCGGCGGAACTGTGCCGGCTACATCTGGCTGCAGAGGGCCAGCGTTTGAGTCAGTTGCGCGACAAACTGGAATCAGCCTTATTGCAACTGGGCAATGTATCGATCAATGGCGACCGGGAACATAGGCTTCCCCATGTTGCCAACCTTGCTTTTCAATATGTAGATGGCAATGCCCTCATGCTGGGCTTTAATAAGCATATTGCGGTGGCCACGGGCTCCGCCTGTACCTCTGCTTCCATGGAGCCCAGCTTTGTCCTGAAAGCCCTGGGCCTGGAAGATGAACTGGCCCGCAGTTCCCTCCGCTTTAGCCTGGGACGTTTTACTACGGAAGAAGAGATCGATTACACCATCCAACAGGTTAGCGATACCGTGAAGACTTTAAGAGCGCTGAGCCCGTTTAATTCTTAGGCAGTTCCTCCTGTATGCTGTGTGCTGCAGACCTGATATAGGCCAACATGGCATCCATGTCTTTGTTGCTCAGGTGCGGAAAGATGGTCATGGGTGTTTTGCCCCAATCGTTGTATACTTTTAATGCTGTTGAATCTCCTGCGCGCAACATTTCATTGTTGTTGCGGATAAAGTTGTAGATCCATTCCCTGGTTCTCCGGTTCTCAAGTCCTGCCAGGGCAGGTCCCGTCATGTCTTTATCAATCTTGTGACAGGCAGCGCAATTGGCGGTGAACAATTGTTGCCCGGATGTTATTACTTCTCGCAGTTCCTTTTTCTCAAATACCCTATATTCTCCGGCATCTGTTTGTATATCTACTGACTTTTTACTGCAATAAAGGGATACCACCAACACACAGGGAACCACCAGCAGGTACAAAACCTTCATGGCGCTCTTTGATCTTTTGGCAAAGAGCATTTTTATTCTTTGGGAAAGGCCCGAAGAACTATATCCGTTAATTAAGGGTGATGCATGGGTACTCTTAATTTTCAGCAGCAAATGGGCATATGTTTTTTTATCGGTCACCAGGGCTGTTTCCCTGTCTACCTCAAACTCATGCGTCTCTTGCAGCAGCTTTTTGTAGTGGTACAAGGCAGGGTGAAACCATAGCAATATTTTAAAGCATTCCAGCAGCAACAGATCAAATGTATGATACCGGCGGGCATGTGCATCTTCATGCATCATAACGGTGAATGCTTCTTCCGTACTGAGTGAGGGTTGCAGGAAAATATAGCCGAAGAAGGAGGCATTCATGGTAATGCGGCTGTTTTTTATGATCCGGTAGCCATGTGCGCGCTCACGGACAGGAGCGTTGGCGACAATCATTTGTACGATCCGGACCAGGCTGGCTATCAGGCTGACAGTAGTTATCAGCACGCCACCGGCATAGATGATCAGCAATACCTGGAGCCAGCTAATGGCGGCAGGTATTGCTGCAGTCTGATGTTGGTCAACCGGCACTGCCGGATGTGGGATGAAGGGTAGTTCCTGCACGGGTAGGTACTGATAGGTTTCTGACCGGAAACTGATGAGAGGGACCAGGGCGCTGACAACAAGGGAACCAATAATATACCAGCGGTTCCAGTTAAAGAAAGTAAACCGGCGGAAGCAGATCAGGTACAACAGGTAGAAAGGCAGGATGCTAAAAGAAACATTCAGCAGGTATAGCAACAGGCTGTTCATACATGGAGGGTTTATTGTTGGTCAATGAATTTTTTCAGTTGCTCAATTTCTGCAGGGCTGAGTTGCTCCTCTTCCATCATAAATGACAATACCTTTTCGGGCTTGCCTTCGAAGTACTCCCTGAACATGCGTTTGAAACTGAATTTGCCAAAGTCTTCCCGGGTAACAAGGGGGAAGTATTCATGTGTTTTACCGTATGCCTTGTGTCCTACAAATCCTTTGGTTTCCAGGATGCGTACTACGGAGGAGATGGTGGTATAAGGTGGTTTGGGATCGTCATCCAGCCTGTCTATGATGTCCTTCACAAAGCATTTCTCCAGTTGCCAGATGATCTGCATAATGCGTTCTTCTGTTTTAGTGAGGTCTTCCATGATGAGGTAATTAACGTATTTATAAGTAGTATAACGTAAAAATAAGTTAATCTACTGAAATATACGTTGATTGTTCAGGAAATATTTTCTGCCGGTGCCTCTGTAAGTAATCCCCGGAAGGTTTGATTAGACTTTTAAACAGAATTTTAGATGTTATCGGGAGGCTGGTCAGAGTGCCGTTTCCCCCTATGGTAATTGCACTGGAATAGCCTACGAATTGCACTGACTTAGCCAGTACAGTGCAATTCGGGATATTTTCGGGTGGTTTTAGCGACTCAATAATAGGCTGATCTTCAGCATAGTTACAGCGTATTGGCCATGGATGGCCAAAAAGCCAGTGCAATTATTATTCCTTTTACGGCCGTTTTTTAAGGTGCATTCAATTGAAAATCAGTAAGAAACAAGGAGGAGGCGCCAGTCCTGGAGTAGTATTTTGTATGTGTCTGGGTAGTGTTGTGTGCGGAGCTGCCTTGGCTTTGGGTCTCGATGAAGTCCCGATAAGGTCCCGATAAGGTCTCGAAAAGGTCCCGATAACCTCCCTGTAATTGGGGACTGGGAATCCCTTAAACGCAAAAACTCCCCGTAAGGAGAGCTTTGCTGCAGTAGGTTATGGTTATCTGTGTAAAATATTTATATGGCTAATCCGTTAATAATCACGGACAGTTAAACAATAGGTAGTGGATTTTTTGAATTGGGAGAAAGCGAATTTAGGGAAATCCTTTGTTCATTCCGCACTATCGTTGACATTTCTTTTATATACCCATAATCCCTTATTTTCGTACGCATGTGGCCTGTTTGTAAAAAAGAGTTTCGTCAGTTCTTCAGCAGCCTGACCGGGTATATTGCCATTGTGGTATTCCTTCTTTTGAACGGATTGTTCCTTTTCGTATTTCCAGACACCAATATCCTTGATTTTGGGTATGCTACACTTGATAAATTTTTCGAATTAGCGCCCTGGATATTGTTGTTGCTGATACCCGCCATTACCATGCGCAGCTTTGCCGATGAGTTTAAAGGGGGCACTTTTGAGATCCTGCAGACCAAACCGCTCAGCCGCTGGCAGGTGGTAGGCGGCAAATACTTCGGCTCTTTGCTGGTGGTGCTGATCGCCCTGCTGCCTACGCTCATTTATATCTTTACCATCCTGCAACTGTCTGAAACAGGCAGTATTGACTCAGGGGCCATTTTCGGTTCTTATATCGGTCTTATTTTCCTGGTAGCGGTGTTTATAGCCATTGGCATCTGCTGCAGCAGCTTTACGAATAATGCGGTGGTGGCCTTTATCGTGAGTGCATTTATGTGTTTTATCCTTTATAGCGGTTTTAATGCCATCAGCCATATTCCGGCGCTGCAAGCGGGGGCTGATTATTACGTAGAGATGGCCGGGATCGATTTCCATTACCGCAGTGTAAGCCGGGGGGTAGTAGACAGCCGGGATATTATATATTTTCTAAGTGTAATTGGCTTCTTTTTGGTGTTTACTGGCAGGAACTTATTGAAACGATAATGAAAAAACTTTTTGCTTCAAAATATTGGTGGATCACGCTGTTGATCGTACTGGTGGGTATTAATTACCTCGCCTCCCAGTTCCATTTTCGCGTGGACCTGACACAGGAAAAACGATACACGCTGTCATCCCCTACTAAAAAAATGTTGCGGGAACTTGGCGACCAGGTAACAGTTACGGTATTGCTGGATGGCGAAATGCCTGCCGGTTTCAAAAGACTGTCCAACAGTGCCAGGGAATTATTACAGGAGTTCAAGGAAACGGGAAAAGCCAATGTTCAATACAAGTTTCAACGGCCAGGTGGTGATCCGGCGGATTCTACCAGCCCCTTTTCTATGGATTCGGTCATGCGTATGGGCTTGAATCCAACCAATGTACGGGTAAAGGCAAAAGAAGGAGAAGGGGAAGAACAGCGTTATCTCTTTCCGGGTGCGCTGGTTACCTATCACGACCGGGTAATACCGGTTGATTTTCTGCAAGGCTCAAAGGTTACGGATGGCGACCCGTTCAGCACCCTGAATAATGCAGAAGCGTTAATGGAATATAAACTGGCCCATGCCATACAAAAGATAACGGCAGAAACGGTGCCGGCCGTAGGCTACCTCTTGGGCAATGGCGAACCTTTGACCTATAATGTTTATGATCTTGTAGAACGCACGCTAAAGGCAAATTACGGTTTTGGATTTGTACCGATCGACAGCGTGAATGTGATACCGCAGGATTTCAATGCGCTCGTGATCATGAAACCTACAGTAAGATTTACAGATGCGCAGAAGCTTAAAATAGACCAATACATCATGCATGGGGGGAAAGTGATCTGGCTGATCGATAAACTGGATGCCAGCATGGACAGCCTCATGCGTAAAAAGAGTGATTTTGTAGCTTTTGATTTTGGATTGAACCTGGACGACCTGTTGTTCCGCTATGGAGTGCGCATCAATCCAGACCTGGTGCAGGACCTGCAATGTGATAGCCTGCCGCTGGTTGTGGGCAATTTGGGGGATCAGCCTCAGATGAACATGCAACCCTGGCCATATTTCCCTTTGCTGGCTTCTTACAGTGGTCACCCAATTGCCAAAAATATTGACCTGGTATCGTCTATGTTCCCCAATTCGATCGATACGGTCAAAGCAACGGGGGTGCATAAAACGGTGTTGCTGGCCAGCTCGGCCAATTCCCGTTCTTTGAGTACGCCCGCTATTGTATCGCTGAACAGCGTGAAGACGGAAGAAGATCTAAAGACCTTTAATAAAGTGAATATTCCGGTGGCTGTGCTGCTGGAAGGCCGTTTTTCTTCCCTGTTCACCAACCGGTTGTCGCAGGCCACTATGGACACGCTGGCGGGCTTGTACAAGCAGCCTTTCCGGGCAGCCCCTGTACAGGACAATAAAATGATCGTTATTGCTGATGGCGATATTGCTTCTAATGTGGTGACAAAAAGCCAGGGGCCGCTCACCATGGGCTATAATCAGTTTACCAATTATCAATACGCTAATAAAGATTTTATCCTCAATAGTATCGAATACCTCGTTAACCCCTCCGGGATTTTGGAAACAAGGGCCAAAGATTATACCCTGCGCCTCCTGGACCCCGCAAAAGTAGAAGCTGAAAAGACCCAATGGCAGCTGATCAATATCGGGGTGCCGGTTTTGCTGGTGGTTGTATTTGGGTTTGTATACCAGGCCTTGCGGAAGAGGAAATACCAGTAATTGTTGATTATTGATTACTAATTATTGATTAATGCGAGTTCCTCGAACTGGTTGCCGATGGCCGGCTGTTGGCTAATAATTAATAATCAGTAATTAATAATAGCGGCCCCCGGCCTGTTAATTAAAGTTTAACTTCTTTTGTTTTACTGTGAACCGCCAACCAACAAGCGGAAACAGGTACCAGCCCCCTATCTTTGCTGCCATTAATCGATTAGCATGACAAGGGATCAAATCACTTACCTGGTTTTTGGGATTGTACTGGTATTGGCTATTGTAATTGACCTGGGCCTTTTCAGCAAACGTTCTACCCATGTATCGCTTAAAAAGGCTTTCTGGGTAAGTGTATTTTGGGTGGCCCTGGGATTGAGCTTTGGCGTTTTTATCTGGTTTGAACTGGGCAAGGAAATGGCGCTGGAATATGTGAGCGCCTACCTCATGGAAAAAAGCCTGAGTATTGATAACATCTTTGTGTTTATTCTGCTATTCAATTTCTTCTATGTAAAGGAGGAATACTATGCCCGGGTATTGCTCATTGGTATTTTGATGGCCATCGTATTCAGGGTAATATTCATTACGGTGGGGGTAGAGTTGGTACAACGTTTCCATTGGGTATTGTACATCTTCGGAGCTTTCCTGATCTGGACCGGCTATAAAATGTTTACGCACAAAAACGAGGAAGAATTCAACCCTGCTGACAGTCCTGTATACAAATGGCTAAGAAAGTTTTTGCCGATCACCATGGAGGATTATGAGGGCCGCTATATCGTAAAGGTCGACGGTAAGCGGATGTATACTTCGCTATTTGTAGTGGTGATCATGCTGGCTACTACCGATATTGTATTTGCAGTAGACTCCATTCCTGCAGTAATGGGGATCTCTACCCATATCCTGGTGATCTATACGAGTAATATATTTGCGATCCTGGGCCTTCGTTCTCTTTTCTTTTTGCTGAAGGGGGCCGTGGATAAATTCAGTCACCTGCAACAAGGCATTGCCTTTGTACTCATATTTATTGGCCTTAAAATGCTGGTAGAAATATTCCATATCAAAGTACCTGTATACGTATCGCTGCTGGTGATCCTGGTGAGTATTGCCGCTTCGATGGTTTACTCGGTGTCTGTGGCCAACCGATCGAAGAGTGGCAATAATGATGCAGGGCATAACAGGGATCTACATTAACATGAAGTATTATATTGAAGATATTGCTCCAATTCTTAAAGGCAAGCTGCTACAGCAGCAGGAGAATGCTTTTATTGAACATTTGCTGACGGATAGCCGGAAGCTGGTCTTTCCTGCTACTTCCCTGTTTTTTGCGATCAAAGGGCCCCGGCGGGATGGTCATAGTTTTTTGGAAGCATTGTATGAAAAAGGGGTGAGGAATTTTGTGGTGAGTGATGCGGTGGAGGTAGCCAATATCCCAGAAGCCAATATCATAGAGGTAAAAGAAGTGCTGCAGGCTTTGCAATTACTGGCAGCGCATCACCGTAAGCAGTTTTCGATACCGGTGATCGGTATTACGGGCAGCAATGGTAAAACGATCGTGAAGGAATGGCTGAACCAATTGCTGGACGATGCCTACACGATCATCCGCAGTCCGCGCAGCTATAACTCACAAATTGGGGTGCCGCTGAGTGTATGGCCCATGAATGATAAGCATGAACTGGGCATATTTGAAGCAGGCATATCGCAAAGCGGAGAGATGGAGCGGCTGCAAAAGATCATTCAGCCTACCATTGGCGTCTTTACCAATATCGGTGAGGCGCATAGCGAAGGCTTTTTAAACCTGCGGCAGAAGGTGAATGAAAAGCTGCGGCTTTTTACGCATGTTAAGACAATGGTCTACTGCAAGGATGCGCCGGAGATCAATGAAGGTGTAGCCACGCTTTGGCAGCAATTCAACAAAGGCGGTAAAGGCAGCTTTGATATATTCAACTGGAGTACGGTTACAGAAGCCAGTCTGCAGGTGCTCACCATTTATAAAGAAGGGGGCACTACGCTGATCACGGCTTTGTACAAAGAACAGACGATTGATATTACGATCCCTTTTACAGATGATGCTTCTGTGGAGAATGCCATCCATTGCTGGTGTGTGCTGCTGCACCTGGAGGTGAAGCCGCGCACGATCGCACAAAAAATGCTGCAGCTGGCGCCGGTGGCTATGCGGCTTGAATTGAAGAAGGGTATCAACAATTGTTCTATCATCAATGACAGTTATAGTGCTGATCTCAGCTCATTCAATATTGCTTTGGATTTCCTGTCGCAGCAGCGGCAGCATGTGCGAAAGACGGTGATCCTGTCGGATATCCTGCAAAGTGGACGGAATGAAAAGGAATTGTACAAAGAGGTGGCGCAGGCGTTGTCGCAGCGTGGGGTAAGCCGGTTGATCGGCATTGGAGAAAAGATGATCCTGCACCAGGGTATATTCCGGCTGGCGCCTATTCCTGAGCTGGTATTTTACCCCTCAGTAGAATCTTTTAAACATGATTTTCATCACCTCGCTTTTCGTGATGAAACGATCTTGCTGAAAGGGGCCCGGGTATTCGAACTGGAGCAAATTGACCGCCTGCTGGAACAAAAAGTGCATCAGACTGTATTGGAAATTGATCTGAATGCACTGGCGCATAACCTCCGTCAATACCAGCAATTGCTGAAGCCTGCCACTAAACTGATGGCCATGGTGAAGGCTTTTTCCTATGGCAGCGGTAGTTATGAAATAGCTAATGCTTTACAATTCCACAAAGTAGATTACCTGGCGGTGGCTTATGCGGATGAAGGGGTGGAATTGCGCAGGGGAGGCATCAACCTGCCAATAATGGTGATGAATGCAGATGAAACGACTTTTGATGTATTGGTGCAATATAACCTGGAGCCCGATCTGTATTCGCCAGGCTTGCTGCAGGCATTTGAGGCATTCCTGAAAAGCGAGGGCATACGGCAGTTTCCGGTGCATATTGAGTTGGAAACGGGTATGAACCGCTTGGGTTTTTCACCGGCAGAATTGCCTGTATTGCTGGAGGCGTTGAAGGGCGATACGTTTACTGTGAAGAGTGTATTCAGCCACCTGGCTGCCAGCGAGGAAAAGCAACATGATGCTTTTACGCAGCAACAGGCCGCTACTTTTCATACGATGGTGGAGCAATTGCAGCAAGTGATCGCTTATCCGTTCCTGCGGCATATCGACAATACCGCAGGTATTGCCCGGCATCCGGAGCTTCAGCTGGATATGGTGCGGCTGGGTATCGGGCTGTATGGTATCGACAGCGGCAATACGCATAAACTGGAATTAAAGGAAGTGTCTACACTGATCGCCACTATTGCGCAGATCAAGCATTTGAAAGCGGGTGAAACGGTGAGTTATGGCCGTAAAGGGGTGGTAAGCCGGAATACCACGGTAGCGACGGTGCGTATCGGTTATGCGGATGGTTATCCGCGCAACCTGAGTAATGGGATTGGTAAAATGTGGGTGAAAGGAATGCTGGCGCCGGTAATTGGAACGGTATGTATGGATATGGTAATGATTGATATTACGGATATTCCGCATGTGCAGGAGGGTGATGAAGTGGTCCTTTTTGGAAGGGAACTACCTGTAAGTCAGGTAGCACACTGGGCGCAAACGATTCCTTATGAAATGCTTACCGGTATCTCCCAGCGTGTAAAAAGGGTGTATTTTGAGGAGTAAAAACAACAGTTTTAGACCACGGAACTCCAGGGTGAATGCATTATCTTTGAAAACTAAAAATTTTTGTACGGTGAAGATCAGAACGGTCGCTTTAATAATTATTGGTATCATAGCTGTGGACCAGATATTGAAGATCTGGGTTAAGACCTCTATGAATTACGGTGAGCAAATACCATTGATTGGCAAATGGTTCCGCCTTTTCTTCATTGAGAACGAAGGCATGGCCTGGGGCTGGAAGTTTGGCGGCGAATGGGGCAAGCTGGCGCTTACCTTGTTCAGGCTGGTAGCCGTCGTCTTCGGTGTGTTCTACATCCGCAGTATTGTACGCAAAAAATATCACCGTGGGTTCATCATCTGTGTGGCCATGATCTTTGCCGGCGCGCTGGGTAACCTGATCGATAGCATGTTTTATGGCATGATCTTTTCTCCCAGTGATGATGGTATGCCTTTGGCCAAGCTGTTCCCTCCGGGTGGTGGCTATGCCAGTTTTTTGCACGGCAAAGTAGTGGATATGGTGTATGTGCCCATTATTGAAAACAAAACACTGCCCACCTGGATCCCGTTCTGGGGCGGTGAAAGATTCACGTTTTTTTCTCCCATATTTAATATAGCTGATGCATCTATTTCAGTAGGCGTTATTGTCATACTTTTGTTTCAGCGACGCTTCTTTAAAAAACATCCTCACGAAGAACCACGTACCACTGTGGAAACCAACTCTCCGGTCAACGATACCGTACAGGTATTATAAATAGGTAAAGACAGGCAATTACAGATAGCTGCATGTTATTTCCGGCAATGCAAGGGGATGACGTTCGTAGAAAGGGCATTTCTAGCCGGGTGTCGATGGTCTTTTATTGACTATTAAACCCGTGGATATGAATCGAATACAACGAATTGGACTGTTGCTGGCTGTAGTAGCTGGTATGGTGGTATCATCCTGTAAGAAAGAAAAAAGCCTGGAAAATGGTAATGGCGGCCCACTGGGCCCGGAAGCCTGGGAATTCAAAGAAGGCGCTTCTTTCAAAGGCCCCATTGATACAGCTTATTACAGCACCCTGGGCGGCGTTACTTCCCTCACCCTTGAAGGGGTTTCAACTGATCAGAAAGATGATTTCTACCTGGAGATCATTGGTACCAGCCTTACCGCCGGTACTTATGCCACTCCCACGGTCGTTTTTGAGTATTATTCCAGCGGCACGCTCCTGTACCACAATGATCCCACGGCGCTTAATAAATTCTCAGTGGTTATCACCCAAATTGACGGTTCGGGCGTTTCCGGCACTTTTTCCGGTGAAGTAAAGGATTCCGCCGGGAATGTGAAGAACATTACAGATGGAAAGTTTACCGGGAAATTTGTTACGGCGCCACCCCCGCCTCCAGGCAGTGGCCAGGTAATGCTTTGGGCACAACAGGGCTGTTTGGGTACTCCGTTGGTGGTGCTGATCAATGGACAAAAGGATACGATCACCACATTCCAGCCTACCGCACCTACCTGCGGTACTGCAGGCACGGCCTTCTTTACCCTGCCAGCCGGAGATTATACCTGGAAAGCGGTTTGTGCAGGTGCTACCGACACCGTTTCAGGCAATGTATCGGTAACAGCTGGTAGCTGTACGGCGAAGGAGGTCAATATGAATGCCGCTCCCAACCCCACCACCTGTAAACTGAGCAACCTGGCCAGTTATGAGTTGGGTAATGGCGCTAAGATCAGTGCGATCACCAGCTTTTTCAATGCACAGAACCAGGTAACGAAAACGCAGTTGCTGGACAGCTCTTCCCAAACCAGCGGCGTGCTGGAGCATGAATTTAATTTCACCTATGCCGCCTCACGCATCGATGTAGATTCGAAGCAGTATTTTTCACTGGAACCGGGCGGACGCATCAATCAATTCAATGGTTTTGCTGATCCTACTGTCGATACCTCGCTGAAAGTGATCATTACTTATACTTATGATGCCAACGGTTACCTGTCAAAGGCCTCGCTGGCACTCGAACTCTTTCCTACGCAGGCGGTACTTACATACACATATGCCTGGGCCGGGGGCAATCTTTCCAAAGTGACGATTGACATTATAACCGGAGAAAAATCGGTGATCGACTATCAATATGATCTTACGAAGACGGCAAAAGGTTTTCTTTCCTTCCATTCAAATCCGGAGATCCTATTGTTTCAGAATGTGATCAATTTTGGCAAGAACTCAACCAATGTTCCTACCAAATCAACCTGGACAGATTATGATGACAAAGGCGTAGTCGTTGGAGCCCCTATTGTATCGAACTTCACGAACTATGTATACGATACCAACAGTTATATCAAGAGCTTTGATGTGACCGGCGATGGATCGGTATATGGGTCGGAGATCAGGCATGTCCTTTCTTATAATTGTTTTTAGCCGCCCGCTTCGAGCTTTGAGCTGGGAGCTACGCGCCCTGTGGGGCGGCATTTGCTCGCAGCTCAAAGCTCGTGGCTCACAGCTGTTTTCAGCTCGTTGTTTAAGCAATTAGCTTCTATTGTGCCGTCTTAATTAGCCTTGTTGTTATGATCTGGTCATTCTTTTGTATCTGCATAATATAAGCGCCTGGCAATACTTTCTCCAGGTTGGTCAGGGCCAGGGTATTATATCCCTTGTACACTGTGGCTGCCATTCTTTTGATCACTCTTCCATAGTTATCCATTAATGAAATGGTGATGGCTGTATTCTCGGGAGCTGTCAATTCAATATTGACCCTGTCCTGGAAGGGGTTCACCACCGATTTCACTGCAAACTCCAATTGGCCACCGGTCAGCTGAATGATCCTGCTGTATTTACTGGACTTTCCATCGGTGATATGGATACGATAGTATCGTGCGGAAATAAGTACCCTGGGATCAGTAAAATGATAGGTATTGCTTCCCGGCAAATTGCCATTGACCGTACCAATTTTCGTAAAGTGTATCTTGTCGGTACTGCTTTCTATTTCATAAGTTGTTCCCTCGGTTTCATTGAAAGTCGTCCACTGCAACTGCGCCAGCTCATTGACCAACCTGCCGGAAAATGCCTGGATATCGGTTTGCACCAATATGGTACAGTTTTGCGTAGTAAGGGTTATGATCGTTGTTGCTGCAAATGAGCAGCCATTGTCATCCAGGTTAGTGAGTGTGGAAGCTATCCGCACACGGTACCGGGTATTGTCTACTGTTGTGGTGGCAGGGAATGTAGGGTAAGGGGCCTGGTATTCGTATTCGCCGCCATTCAATACAGGGGTTCCTATACCACCCACGCCGGTGTTGCTCCAGGTACCGCCGCCATCGGTACTCTTCTCCCAACGCCAGTGAATGTAATTGGGGAAATAGCAACGGATATTGGCAAACATGTCGATAGCATGACCCACACAAACCTGTAAGGAAGGAGAGGGTCGCAGGTCGAGGTTGGGTGTACAGGTAGCAAGGGTTACATCATCGATGGCCCAGTCATTACCCCCACCACCTGCGGCATTGTTGCGGATGGTGATGGTAAAAGAAGTTTGAGAAGGTCCGGTCTGGTATACAAATCCTTTCTTCACCCATTGGCCGGTGTACTTCAGGTTTCCACTGGTATAATAATCCACTCCATCTACTGTAAAAGTGAGGTTGGGATTTACACCCGAAGAGTCCGGGCCATTAAAGCTGGGGTTAGGGAAAAAGTTAGATCCCGACTGGGCATAAGAGCCGTCGCCGGTAGAATCGCAGCCACAATACCGGCAAATATTTTTGAACCAGGCCGAAAATTCATAGTACGTATTGGGGCATAAACCTCCTACTGTTTGCTGGATGGCATTGCTGTTGGCATAGGCAGCATTCACTGCTACGAAATAACCGCCGTTAACGCCAGGCGCCACCGGCAAATTTCCCGCAGCGGGGTTGGTAGCACCGGTATGATCACCCATGATATCCCAGCGGCCGTGAACCCGGTTGGCGGCATTGGGTATGGGCGAATTGGGATTGGTATTACCGGAAGGGCTCATGTTGTTGACAATGGAATAGCTACCATCATTGGGCTGGCCGGTAGCTACACTTTGGAAAAGGAAACCTGGCACAATGGCCGAGTTGAGCCTGTTTTGAGTAGCGCCGGCTCCAAAGGTTCCTCCATTTTCGATCACCGCATTGGCGCCAATGGCATTGGCACACAAACCACTGTTTTGTTTGAGGGCGATGGTGTAAGCATTGCAGGGGCTGTTTACATTGGTGCCATTGTTGCGGAAATAAAATGAACCGCCATGCACATTGATAAAACTTCCATAGGCCATGGAAGGATTGACCCTGATACGGAAGGAGGCCGACAGGATGCAAACTCCACCAAAAAAGGAAGGACGGCCTGATGCATGGATCAATCCGCCATTGGGTGCTGCCCAGGGCGTAGTACTGCTACAGGCGCCTCCCAGGTCAACGCCGGTATTGAAGGTACTGCCAAGGTTGATGCGCAGGTAACCTGCGGGATCAAAATAGGCAGGGTCATCGCCCGCAGCATCTGTATAGGTTTTGAAATCTAAACCCTCATTGGTCAGCATCTTTAAACTGCCCGGAATATAAGTGGTGTTGGCGGGAATGGTATCTACATAATGCGCGCGGCTGACCGATCGGGCGTCGAAGTTGCCCACGGCGATGGTAGCGCGGATCTCTAAAGTATCTCCCGGTTCAATAGTGCCTCCGTTGAGTCCTTTGGTAATGTTAACATAACTCTTACCTGTAAGCACCTTGGCCGTTTGTGCAGCCGAGGTGAGGAATATCACTAATGAACATACGCAGAGCAGTATTGGTTTTACTGGTAAATATGTCTTCATAAGGTTGGATTTGGGGTACATGGGGTTACCATGGTTAAACGTAAATATAGAATATAGGTGTCAAAGCTACAATCGTATATATACTAGTGCTGGCGCGGGTTTCAGCTATTGTTTTACACGGAAAAAATTACCATTTTCGTAATGCCAAGATCAATAACCCGTTATACCAAACCTTATCCGGCGTATGAAAAACATTATACCATTCCTGTTAGGCTTCCTTATATTATTTTCTTTTCCCGCCCTTGCTCAAAATGAACCTTTTACACGTACTGTTTTAAATGAAAAACCAGGCGCAGGCGGGTACCGGCTGGCACATCCTTTTGATATCGTATACGGACCGGATAACCATTTATATATTACTGAAAAAATAGGTCGCATCTTGCGGGTGGACACCGGCACAGGTGTACGGCAGGTGATCCTGGACATCCGGGCCAGTGTAACATTGAATATCACCAGAGATGGCTTCGCTCCCTTTGCTGCCTCCAGCATTGGCCAGAATGGCATGTTGGGACTGGCTTTGCACCCTGATTTTAACAATGGTACCGATTCGATCTTTGTAGCTTATAGTTACAATGGCAGTAATATCAGGATTGTTCGTTATAAATACAACGGTGGCGCTTCCCCTTCGCTCACCAACCCCACCACATTGATACAAGGTATTCCTGCCGGGGGCGATCACAGCACCGGCCGGTTGATCATTGGGGCAGACCGTAAGTTGTATTATTCCTGTGGTGACCTGGGCAATAATCAGTTCAATAACCGGTGTACGGAAATACGCTCGCAGAAGCTGCCTACGCAAACAGATATAGACAATGCTACTTATACATTGTATTCCGGCAAAATACTAAGACTCAACTTCGATGGTTCGATACCCAATGATAACCCTATGTGGAATGGGGTGCGGAGCCATATTTATACCATTGGGCACAGGAATCCGCAAGGATTGGTATGGGAGAAGAACCCTTCCAACGGCGCTTCTTTCCCGGTTCTTACACCGGGCGGTAAACTCTTCAGCGCTGAACACGGCCCCAATACAGATGATGAAGTGAATAGCATTGAGAGTGGCAGAAATTATGGCTGGCCCTATATAGCCGGTGATTCTGATGAAGTAAATTATCAATACGTAAACTGGTCTACCGCCTCCAATTGTAACCAGGGATTTGTGGAAAGTCCTTTTTATGTACCTGCAGGTGCTACGGTGATGCAGGAGAAAAATGCCCCTGCTGCTGTAAAGAGCCTTTTTAGGAAACCCCTGGTAAAAGCCTATACGGTATGTACGCCATTGCCCAGTTCGGTATGTGAAATTGCCAATGGCTGGCTGAAATATCCTACCATTGCGCCCTCCAGCGTTGAATTCTACAATCTGAACAGTGGTAAAGGTATTCCCAACTGGTATCCTTCGCTGCTGGTGCCCACCTTGCGCACGGGCACGCTGTTTCGCTACCGTCTTAATGCTGCCAAAGATGCCATCATTGGGGATTCTGTCCGGTATTTTAAGTCGGACAACCGCTACCGCGACATTGCATTAAGTCCCGATGGAAAAATATTCATTGTTACAGATAGTATTGGCTCTACCTCAGGGCCGAGCGGCTCCAATAACCAGGACCTTGACAATCGCGGAGCCATCCTGGTTTTTGAATTTGCCGGTACTATTCTTCCTATCCGGGAGCATCCGGAAACGCTTCCCCGTACATACACTACCAGCGTATACCCCAATCCTGCCACCAGTTATATACAGGTGGAAACGGAACCTGCTGTGCAGAAACCGATTCGCTACCGGCTGATCGATATGAACGGCAGGGTGATTGTGGATGAAAAAACAACCAGGAACAACTTTACGGTTGAAACGGGTCGTTTTAAAAGAGGGGTATATATCCTGAAATTGTACAATGGCTACGGTTCAGAGATCAGGATGGATAAGATCATTTTGCAGTAATCTCCAAACTGTTACACATATCGTAAACTGATTTCCTGATTCCGTAAGTGGGTGTCAGCGGTACTGCCTTCCTTTGCGCCCATGAAAATCAAGCTACTCTTTACTTTTTTAAGCTGTGCATTAACCCTGGCCAGCATATATTCTTATGCGCAGGGCGGTGGAACCCTTCACGGGAAAGTATTTTCTTCGGATGGCCAGCCTGCAGAAGGGGTATCCGTGATATTGGTAGGTAAGAAACACGCTACTACTACCAATACGCTGGGTGAATATAAGATTACTGGTATCGCTCCGGGTAATTACATCCTTAGGGTCAGTTCTGTGGAACTAAAACCTGTAGAAAAGAATATCTCCATCAAAGAGAATGAAGCTGCTGAATATGATTTCAGGCTCACAGAGAATCATGCTTTCCTGGAAGAGATCGTAATAGCCGGCAGAAAAAACAAATTCTATTCCAAAGAAACCCAATCGGTGGCCAAGATGCCACTGAGCCGGCTGGAAAATCCGCAGGTATATACTTCGATCCCTAAAAACCTGCTGCGGGAACAAATGGTGATCGATTTCGGTAGTGCCTTGCGCAATGCACCGGGCCTGTACAAGATACAAGGCAGCCGGGGTATTAATTCAGATGGCGCCTCTTTCTACTCCCTGCGTGGCTTCCGTACAGAAGCTTCCATGGTTGATGGTGTGCCGGGACAAACGAATGGTGATTATGATCCGGCTTCGATCGAAAGGATCGATGTGTTGAAAGGGCCTTCTGCTACTTTGTTTGGAGGCGCGGTAACGTCTTTTGGCGGCATGGTCAATATCATTACCAAAAAACCACTGGACACACTCGGCGGGGAGATATCTTATACTACGGGTAGTTTTAACCTGAACCGGGTAATGGCTGATATCTATGGACCGCTCAATAAGGAAAAGACTGTTCTGTTCCGATTGAATGCTTCTTATCACCATCAGCTTAGCTGGCAGGATGCCGGTTTCAAAAAGACACTGTACATTGCTCCTTCGCTGGAGTTGCGTGCCAGCGAAAAGTTGAAGATCAACCTGAATGCTGATTTCTACAATGCTGAAGCTACCAGCCCTTCTGCCATATTCCTCAACCGTACCCGTCCGTTTGTTGCGCATGGGCCCGATGAGTTGAATTTTGACTGGAAGCGCTCCTATACAAGCAATGACCTTACCATGAAAACGCCTACCGTGAATGTTCGCGCTGTAGGCACCTACAAGTTGTCGGAAAACTGGACCTCACAAACGGTTATTTCGAGCAATACGCGGAAATCGGATGGTTATTACCAATACCAGTTTATCCGCAAGAATACGGATGATTCGCTGGAGCGTAATGTGTCTTTGCAGAATACGATCAATACAGCGCTGGATATCCAACAGAACTTTATTGGCAACTTCAGGATCGCGGGTTTTAAAAACAGGTTGCTGGTGGGAGTTGATTACCTGCGGCTGAAAGTGAATAATGACAACTCTCCGTATATCGTGTATGATTTTGTGAATGGTACGCTGAATGATGATAAGAATTATACAAAGATCTCCAAATATGGGGTGGATCAAAAGCTGATGGCGAGCACTGGCGCTCCTACCAGGAACCATGGTAGTTCATATATATACAGTGCCTATGCGTCGGATGTGATCAACATCACCCCCAGCTTGCTGGCGATGCTTAGTTTGCGGGTAGATCGTTTTGACAGCAAGGGTACGATCAATCATGCTACCAATGCAGTAGTGGCCAATAGTAATTATCAGCAAACGGCTTTCTCTCCCAAATTCGGGTTGGTGTATGAAGTGATCAAAAACCAGGTATCGGTATTTGGTAATTACATGAATGGGTTTAGCAATGTGCCGCCGGTAACGCAGCCTATCCCTGAATTATCAGGTACATTCAAGCCGCAGCAGGCCAACCAGTTTGAAGGTGGCGTGAAGCTGGAGTTGTTTAACAATCAACTGAACTTTACGGCCAGCTATTATGATATTAAAGTAGATAATATTACCCGGCCAGATGTGTATAAGCAAAATGGTGTTGATTACAATGTAACGGTGCAGGATGGTACGCAAATGAGTAAGGGTATTGAATTTGAACTGAATGCTAATCCTTTACCAGGATTGAATATTAATGGCGGCTACGCGCACAACAACAGCAAGTTGACGAAGACCACCGCGGCATTGCAGGACAGGCGGCCTGCCGCTGCTGGTCCGGCTGATCTGGCCAATCTGTGGGTGAGCTATTCTATATTGAAGGGCGACTTCAAGGGATTGGGTGTGGGTGTAGGCGGTACGTATACCGGTAAGCACATGACGACCAATTCGGCAATCACGGGCGTATTTACTTTTTCTTCTTATACACTCCTGAATGCAACGGTGTTTTATGAAACAAGAAGGTTCCGCCTGGGTGTTAAGTTTGATAATATAACTGATGAGCAATATTTCCTTGGCCAGGGTACGGTAACCCCACAAATGCCGATGAATGTATTGGCCAATGTGGCGGTGAAGTTGTAGAAGATATTATTGTTTGGTTCTTCTGTGTAAAAGAGCGGCGGCCAGGGTATTTATCCTGGCCGCCGCTTTTAAATATAATGTTGAGCACTATGGCTTATTATCAGATCTTACCCACCATATTGGCTGGTATCACCCATTCGTCAAATTGCTCAGGTGTTACATAACCCAATTTAACAGCCATCTCTTTCAGGGTAGTGCCTTCTTTGTGTGCTGTTTGTGCTATCTCGGCAGCTTTGTAATAACCAATTTTGGTATTTAAAGCAGTAACCAGCATGAGGCTGTTGTCTACATGCTTTTTGATATTCTCTTCAATGGGGGCCAGGCCTTCTGCACACTTGTCGTTGAAGCTTACGCAGCCATCACCGATCAGGCGGGCACTGTGCAGGAAGTTGAAGATCATTACAGGCTTGAATACGTTCAACTCAAAATGACCGGTAGCACCGCCGATATTGATGGCTACATCATTGCCCAATACCTGTGCGGCGATCATGGTAAGCGCCTCACATTGTGTGGGGTTTACCTTGCCGGGCATAATGGAAGAACCGGGCTCATTATCAGGAATGAATAACTCGCCGATGCCACTGCGCGGACCTGAACTCAACATGCGTACATCGTTGGCAATCTTCATCAGGCTTACGGCTACCGTTTTAAGGGCGCCATGGGCTTCTACAATCGCATCATGGGCTGCCAGTGCTTCAAACTTATTCTCGGCCGTTATAAAAGGCAGTCCGGTTAATGTGGCAATATGTTTGGCTACGTTCTCTGAATAGTTTGTGGGGGTATTGATGCCGGTACCTACAGCGGTGCCGCCCAGGGCCAGTTCACTCAGGTGTGCCAGCGTATTTTTGATGGCTTTTAATCCATGGTTCAGTTGTGATACATATCCGCTGAACTCCTGGCCTACGGTTAAAGGAGTAGCATCCATGAAGTGCGTACGGCCGATCTTCACCACATGCATGTATTGCTTGCTTTTGGCGGCCAGGGTATCGCGCAGCTTTTCAATGCCGGGGATGGTTACATCCAACAGCATTTTATAGGCCGCGATGTGCATGGCTGTAGGGAAAGTATCGTTGGATGATTGCGATTTATTGACATCATCATTGGGATGGAGGAACTTTTCTTTATCGGTGAGCTTGCCTCCCTTGATCACATGACCACGGTAAGCTACTACTTCATTCACATTCATGTTGGACTGTGTACCGGAACCGGTTTGCCATACCACCAGGGGGAAAGAGTTGTCCAGTTTGCCAGCCAGTATTTCGTCACAAACCTGACCGATGAGATCAGACTTTTCCTGAGGCAATACACCAGCTTCAAAATTGGTAATGGCTGCTGCTTTTTTCAGGTAAGCAAAAGCTCGGATGATCTCTTTCGGCATCCTATTGATATCCTGTGCAATCTTGAAATTCTCAATGCTGCGTTGGGTCTGTGCGCCGTATAAAGCATCGGCAGGCACCTGTACCTCGCCCATGGTATCTTTTTCAATACGATAATCCATAACAAAAAAATTTGTGGGCAAAGGTAGGCGGATTAGGCTTTAGTGCACGATTAATTCGCTTTTTAATACCACGTTCTCGTAAGGGAATTCCTGGCGGTTGGTCTTGCTTTCCAATAGTTTGAATAACAATTCGGTAGCACGGGCGCCCTGGTCGTAAGGAAACTGTTCTACAGAGGCAATGGGCGGGTAGTCGAGGTACCGTGTAACGGATACATTGGCATAGCTTACAAAGCTGATGTCTTTATCAATGCGCAGTTTTTTCTGGCGGGCATAATGGATGGCATCCAGGGCCACATAATCATTGAACACCAATACAGCCGTGGGCTTTTTCTTTTTGCTGAGCAGGAGCTCCAATGCGGCTTCTGTGCTTTGGGTGGAAAGATCTGTGCTGACGATGAGTGATTCATCAACCGGCAACTTGTGTTTTTTGAGGGCCTCATAATAGCCTGCCAGTCTTTCATTTTTAATGCCCAGGGTAGAAGGGCCCTGCATATAGCCGATGGTCTTATGTCCTTTGCCAATGAGGAATTCAACGGCTTCTACCGAACTGTGGTAGAGGTTGCAGCTTACAGAATGCACATCTGGTACATCAGGCACCCGGTCGAAAAACACGACGGGTATATCGTAGCTCTTCATCTGCTCAAAGTGATCAAACTGGGTGGTATTCTTGGAGATGGAGGCCAATATGCCGTCCACCCGGTGCTTCTTCATGGTTTCCAGTATCTTCTTCTCATTCTCTATATCATCGTGCGACTGGCCGATCAGTACTATATAATTATTGGGCTGGGCAATGGCTTCAATTCCATTAATGGCAGAAGAAAAGAACTCTTCCCGCAGGTTGGGCAGTATGACGCCGATGGTGAAGGTTTTGCGCTGTTTGAAGAATATCGCCGTTTGGTTGGGCTCATAATTCAATTCAGCAGCCATCTTCTTCACGGCCAGCCGGGTACGCAGCCCTATGCTGGGATGATCGTGTAGCGCGCGGGATACCGTGGAAATGGAAATACTCAGGCGCTGCGCAATTTCTTTAATGGTAGGAAGCTTTTTCTCCATATGAACAAAATAAACCGGTAATATATTAAAAAAAATACAAACGATTGCGCATAATAAGTTTTAGGGTGGGCGAGGCAGCGGGATTATTGTTAACTTTAAGCGTCAGCCAAACGGTCCATATATGATTGCTCCTGCTTTAAAGAAAACATTGCTGGTTATTGCCGTATTGCTGGTAGCCATACTGGTATTCACCTTTAGCACCCGTAGCCGCGCTATTGACTTCAACACCGAGGTAAAGCCCATCTTCAATAAGAAATGTATCTCCTGCCATGGCGGTGTTAAACGCCAGGGAGGTTTTAGTTTATTATTCCGTTCTGAAGCATTGGCCAATACAGAATCGGGCAAACCTGCCATCATTCCCGGCCATCCCGATCAAAGTGATATGATCCGCCGCCTCACGCTCAAAGATCCGGAAGAGCGTATGCCTTATAAGCATGAGCAGCTAACATCCGATGAGATCAGCACCTTAACCGCCTGGGTAAAGCAAGGCGCTGTATGGGGCGACCATTGGGCCTATGTGCCTGTAAAAGAACCCATCGTTCCCGCTACAGATTATCCCGGCGCCCGTAATGGCATCGATCATTTTGTATATGAAAAACTGGAAGCTGCTGCTTTGAAACCATCAGCCGAAGCCGACAAAGCTACTTTATTGAGGCGGGTGAGTCTTGACCTCACGGGCATGCCGGCTACAGATGCGGTGGCGCAGCGGTTTCTACAAAGTAAATCGCCCAATGCTTATGAACAGCTGGTAGATACTTTATTGTCGTCCGTTCATTTCGGAGAAAAATGGGCTGCTGTGTGGCTCGACCTGGCCCGCTACTCCGATACGAAGGGTTATGAGCGGGATGCCGGGCGCAATATCTGGCGCTACCGCGACTGGCTTATCCAGGCATTCAATGAAGACAAACCTTATGATGCTTTTCTTACAGAACAAATAGCCGGCGATCTAATGCCTGATCCTTCTGATGAGCAATATATCGCCACGGCCTTCCACCGCAATACAATGACCAATGACGAAGGGGGTACTGACAATGAAGAGTTCCGTACATCGGCGGTGCTCGATAGGGTGAATACCACCTGGGAAGGATTGATGGGCACCACTTTTGCCTGCGTTCAATGCCATAGTCATCCTTATGATCCCTTTACGCACGATGAATATTATAAGTTCATGGCCTTCTTCAATGATACGCGCGATGAGGATACGTATGAGGATTATCCGTTGCTGCGTCATTTTACTGATTCCATGAAGCAGGAGTTGACCACTATGGTTAACTGGGCCTCTAAATATTCTTCTAAAGAAGAAGCCCGTTACTGGGAACGCTTTGTAAAAACATGGGAGCCTTCTATTCATTCGCTCACTGCTGATGTGCTGGTGAACAGTGCGCTGGCTGATACCAAGTGGCTCACCTGCCGCAACCATGCCATCGCCCGGCTGAATAATGTTGACCTGCAGGATAGAACGCAATTGCTTATCCGTTACTCCACCGGCCTGAAGGATGGTGTGCTGTGTTTGCGACTGGACAGCGCTACCGGTCCCATCATTAAAAAGATCGTATTGCCTGCTACACAGGGATGGCAGATCAATCGTTTTGAACTACCTGCTACTGCTGGTGTGCATCCCCTCTATCTGACTTATTCCAGCAATAGCCTCAAAGAACCAGAAGCAAGCGGCGTGACCTTCGACTGGTTCCATTTCACAGCGCCCTTTCCGGGAAAAGGACAACCTGGGTATGCAGAAAACGAAGCGCGTTGGTGGGGACTCTTGAATAAAGGTGTGTCAACTACACCGATCATGATGGATAATCCTGCCGACATGCACCGTACGTCCCAGGTATTTGAGCGTGGAAACTGGCTGGTGAAAGGTAAAACGGTCACACCTGATGTGCCGCATGCACTCAATCCATTTCCGGTAAAAGCGCCCCGCAACCGGCTGGGACTGGCTATGTGGCTTACACAAGACGACAACCCACTAACTGCCCGTACGATGGTGAACAGAGTATGGGAACAATTCTTTGGCAGTGGCCTGGCCGAAACACTGGAAGACCTGGGTACTCAAGGTATACAACCCACACATCGTGAATTGCTGGATTATCTTTCTTACCAGTTGATGCACCAATACAAATGGAGTCTTAAAAAACTCATGCGGGAAATGGTGTTGTCGGCCACTTACCGGCAGGATTCCAAAACAAACCCGCAGTTACAGGAAAAAGATCCTTACAACAAATTATATGCAAGAGGCGCCCGCGTGCGCTTATCAGCAGAACAAGTGCGGGACCAGGGCTTGTGCGTCAGTGGCCTGATGAGTACTACAATGTATGGTCCTGCTGTATTTCCTTTTCAGCCGGATGGCATTTGGTTATCACCCTGGAATGGGGCGACATGGAGAAATGCAGCAGGCGATAATGCACACCGCCGTGCGATATATACCTATTGGAAGCGTACAGCTCCCTATCCCTCTATGATCACCTTCGACGGAGCATTGCGGGAAGTATGTACTTCCAGGCGCATCCGCACCAATACGCCCTTGCAGGCGCTGGTAACGCTAAATGACGAAGCCTATCTTGAAATGGCGCGGCACCTGGCTTACCGCATGCAGCAACAAGGCGGCAACAATGTGAAGCAGCAGATCAGCAAAGGGTATGAACTGGCGATGTATAAACCGATCACTGAAACAAGGCTGGCAATCCTTTCCAAACTGTACCAGGAAGCATTGCAAACTTATCAAAAGGATAAAGATAAAACCTGTGCTATAATTGGTGAAATGAACGAACACAACAACGCGGAAACAGCCGCACTGGTAGTTACTGCCAATGCCATGCTGAACCTGGATGAGTTGATCACCAAAAACTAGCACCCATCCGTTATCAACATGACACAAAAAGAACTACATAACAAACGCCTTCTTGATGAAGCCAATGCCAGGGCCTGTCATTATTTTACACGCCGTCACTTTCTGAAAGAAAGTGCCATGGGGTTGGGTGCACTGGCAATGGGATCGCTCTTTGGTGGCTGTGGTATGGGAAAGGAAGATGCCGCTGCGAATACAATGTTTGATGCGGCCAATCCACTGGCGGCCAAGCTGCCTTTGTTTCCCGGTAAGGCCAAGTCTGTTATTTACCTGCATATGGCAGGCGCTCCTTCACAATTAGAATTATTCGACTATAAGCCAGCTTTAATGAAGCTGGACGGGCAGGATTGTCCTCCTTCACTGTTGGAAGGAAAACGTTTTGCGTTCATTCGTGGTGTACCCAAGATGATGGGGCCACAGGCCAATTTTAAGCAAAGAGGGCAAAGCGGCGCCTGGGTATCTGACCATATGCTGCATTTTGCCACGGTGGCGGATGAAGTGAGTTTTTTAAAAGCAGTGACTACCGATCAGTTTAACCACGGGCCTGCCCAGTTGCTGATGCATACCGGCGCTCCCCGCCTGGGGCGCCCCAGTATCGGATCATGGGCTACTTATGGATTGGGAACGGAAAACCAGAACCTACCCGGCTTTGTAGTGCTCACCTCAGGTGGTAAATTTCCGGATGCCGGTAAGAGTGTATGGGGCAGCGGCTTTCTGCCCAGTGTATACCAGGGTGTTCAATGCCGCAGTGAAGGTGATCCGGTATTGTTTATCAAAGATCCCGAAGGCATGGACCGCGATCTGCGTAAAGCCTCTATCGATGCGATCAATGAAGTGAACAGGCAGCAATATGAAGAATTCCAGGACCCGGAGACCCTATCGCGCATTGCGCAATATGAAATGGCCTACCGTATGCAGATATCTGTACCGGAGGTCATGAACATCAACGATGAACCCCAATACATTCATGATATGTATGGCACACAGCCGGGCAAGTCCTGCTATGCCAACAATGTATTGCTGGCACGTAAGCTGGTGGAAAAGGGTGTGCGCTTTGTTCAATTGTTTGATTGGGGATGGGATAGCCATGGTACGGATTCCAACCTGGCCATTGATGTGGGCTTTATCAATAAGTGCAGGCAGGTAGACAAAGCCACTACAGCGCTCTTGCTTGACCTCAAACAACGGGGATTGCTGGAAGATACACTGGTAGTATGGGGTGGTGAATTTGGCAGAACGCCGATGATGGAAAACCGTGATGGCAAGAAGAATCCTTTCAAAGGGCGTGACCACCACGTAGAAGCATTCACCATCTGGATGGCAGGCGGTGGTATTAAGAAAGGAACGAGCTATGGTGAAACAGATGAAATAGGCTATAGTGCTATCAGTGGTAAGACCACTGCTTTTGATATACAGGCTACCATATTGAACCAACTAGGATTTGACCACGAGAAATTCACTTACCAGTTCCAGGGCCGGCCTTTCCGGCTCACGGATGTACATGGAAGGGTGATCGAGGAGATTATTGCGTAGGAGCCAGCTGTTAGGTATTAGCTGACAGGCTTAGCGGAGAGGTTAGCAGAGAGGTGACACCTTTCGCCTGCTACGAGAACGAAAGGTGTCACCTCTTAGAAGGTCGCAACTTTTAAATCAGTTCATTCATTTTTAATCAAAATAAAATAAAGACTAATGCCTTTAACCCGCAGAAAGTTTTTTGGATTGGGCGCATCCGCCAGCGCCTCCATGATGTTGACTTCCTTTGAAGCGTTGGCTATGGAAAAGCCGGCCTTCAAAACCAACCAGGGCTTCTCTTTAAAAATAATGGCCACCAATTGGGGGTTCCGGGGAACCGTGGATGAGTTTTGTGCAAAGGCAAAAAAAGAAGGATACGATGGTATTGAGATGTGGTGGCCGGGAGATGCTGCGGGTCAGCAGGATTTATTCACCGCGCTGAAAAAGCATGGTCTTGAGGTCGGCTTCCTCTGCGGCGGGTCATCCAGCAACGCGCAGGAGCACCTTACGCAATTTAAAACGGCTATTGATGCTGCCGCCGGTAATAAAGTACAACGCCCCCTGTACATTAATTGTCATGCCGGTCGTGATTATTTTTCCTTTGATCAGAATAAAGCCTTTATTGACCATACTACACAGCTGGCCAAACAAACAGGTATCCGTATTCTTCATGAGTCGCACCGTTCCCGGATATTGTTTGCCGCATCTATAGCGCGGCAGTTCATAGAAAAGCTGCCCGACCTGCGCCTTACACTGGATATATCACACTGGTGTACGGTGCATGAAAGTCTATTGGGTGATCAGGTGGAGACGGTTAATATGGCGCTGGAGCGTACGGATCATATCCATGCGCGGGTAGGTCATCCGGAAGGTCCGCAGGTGAGTGATCCCCGTGCGCCGGAATGGGAGGGGGCAGTAAAAGCTCATATAGCCTGGTGGGACACTATTGTGGAAAGGAAAAAGAAAGCCGGTGAACCATTGACCATCCTCACCGAATTTGGTCCGCCGGATTATATGCCCACATTGCCGTATACCCGTCAGCCTTTGGCCGATCAGTGGGCTATTAATGTGCACATGATGCAACTATTAAGAAAACGCTATTCATAAAACCAATTTATCAGCTTCGAAAAAGCTGCGAGCTACGAGCCGCGAGCCACGAGCCCTTTGGCGCGCATGCGAGTTTTAGCTCGAAGCTCGAAGCTCACAGCTCGTAGCCTGTATTCAACTATGTTTTCATTAATTGGTCATTTCCATCCTGTATTCGTACACCTTCCCATCGGCATCTTAGTGCTGGCTGCTCTATTGCAGTTTATTGAAAAGAGAAAGCCGGGAACCAACCTTGAACAGGCAATCACCATCTCGCTGTTGATCGGCATGATCAGTGCTGTTATTTCCTGCATCACCGGTTATTTCTTATCGCGCAGCGATGATTATGACGAACAGCTGGTGGGTCAACATCAATGGATGGGCATCGGCGTGGCGGTAGTGGCCATCGTCTTGTATTTCCTGCGCAAGCGGAATACCGCACCCCGCTGGCATTGGCCTTTGATGCTGGTGTTGATCGTGCTGGTATCGATAACGGGGCATATCGGCGGCTCGCTCACCCATGGTTCTGATTACCTGACGCGGCCTTTTGCTGATCTGGGCAGTGGCCCCGATACGGCAACGCGGGTAGCTATTGCCAATGTGCAGGAAGCGGCGGCCTACAAGGAGGTGATACAGCCTTTATTGCAAACGAAGTGCTACAGCTGTCATAATAAGAACAAACAAAAAGGTGGTCTGCGGATGGATGAGCAGGCGCTGTTAATGAAAGGGGGGAAGAATGGCGTGGCCCTGATGCCCGGCAAAGCCGCTGAAAGTGAATTGATGAAAAGGTTATTGTTGCCCAGGGAAGATGATGACCATATGCCTCCCAAAGAAAAGCCCCAATTAACCGAAAGCGAAATAGCCCTTATACATTGGTGGATCGCTTCAGGCGCTTCCTTTGATAAGAAAGTAAAGGAACTGGAACAGCCCGCCGCCGTGAAGCCTGCCTTGCTGGCATTGCAAAACGTTTCTGTAGAAAAGAAAGCCGTGCCCGATATTCCGGCTGAGGCGGTAAGCCGGGCCGATGACAGTGCCTTAAAGAGGATCAGGGAACTGGGTGTGGTGATCCTGCCGGTATCACAAAACAGCAACTATCTTTCTGCCAATTTTATTACGGCTGTTAATGCAAGGGGTAAAGACTTGCAGTTGCTGCTGCCTGTAAAGAAACAACTCGTATGGTTGAAACTGAGCAATCCCGTTATCAATGATTCTGCATTGACCATTATTGCGCAATGCAGCAATATTACCCGCCTGCAATTGGATCACACGGGTATTACGGATGCGGGATTACAACAGCTCAAGTCGCTCAAACAACTGCAATACCTCAACCTGGTAGGAACCAAAATAACTGCAGCTGGTTTGCT
>CBIHOV010000073.1:0-32689 GCA_966211765.1 uncultured Paraflavitalea sp. | reverse complement strand
TGGATATTGATCAGTATGCAGGCAGCCAGGGAAGTTCCAGCCTGCAAACACCTACTGCAAAACGCTATGGTGTGAACATCAATATTGTGTTTTAATAATCAACCAGCAAATTACCAGTTATGAAAATCCGGAATATTGTTATAATAAGTTCTTTGGTGGCATTTACTGCGGGTGGCTGCCAGAAGAAATACGATGAATATACTAATAACCCGAATAAGCCAACTACTGTTCCACCCAACCTGGTGCTGACAGGCATCCTTTCTGATCTCAATGGGGATAAGCCCTGGAGCCTGGTTACGAGGTGGTGCCAGTTTGATAACTGTAATTATAATTATTATGGTGACCAGCGTTATGACTGGACAGGGGCCGGGCTGAATTATGCTACGTTGAGCAATGTGGTCAAAATGGAAGGAGAAGCCAAACGCGTGGGTGAGCCTGAGCAGAATGCTTATGCTACGCTGGGTAAATTTTTCAGGGCCTTTTTCTTTTACCGTATGACCAACCTGGTAGGTGATCTTCCGATGAAAGATGCGCTGAAAGGGGCAGCTTTGTCGGAGCCGGTATATGATAGCCAGAAGGAAATATTTGTACAGATCCTTAAATGGCTTGATGAGGCGAATACAGAAATGGCGGCCCTGATCGCTAAATCGGGCGATGGGAAAATTGATGGAGACTTTTATTACACTACCCGGTCGGCCTGGCAGCGTGCGATCAATGCTTTCCGCTTGCGGGTTTTGATAGCGCTGAGTAAAAAGACGGCTGATGGCGATCTGAAGGTGGCGCAAACATTTGCTGCTATACTGGCAGACGGGGCTAAATATCCTTTGTTTCGTAATGCTGGTGATAATTTACAGTATATCTATTCCAATTTCAATAAGTATCCGAGCAACCCGGATAACCTGGGTTTTGATGCCACGCGGTATAATATGTCGGCCACCTATTTGAATGCATTGGTGAATTTAAAAGACCCGCGCGCCTTTGTAACTGCTGAGCCTGCTACGAAGCAACTGAGCAATGGCAAAACGCCGGCAGACATTACTGCTTATGTGGGCGCCAGTTCGGGTGAAGACCTGGCTGCTATGTCGTCTAAAATGGCTGATGCTGACAAAGGGGAGTATTCCGTACGCAGCCGTAGCCGTTATTATGCCAATTATAATGCTGAACCTGGCGTGCAGGTAGGGTATGTTGAAATGTGTTTCAATATAGCAGAAGGCATCAATAGGGGATGGGCAACTGGTAATGCGGAAGACTGGTATAAAAAAGGCATAAAAGCATCTATTGCTTTTTATGGTATCCCTGTGGATGCAGCAGGAACTTTCAGCAAGGTATATCCTTATGGAGCTGCCAACGCGGTTACTTATCCTATCAATTTTGATTTTGAGAATGTTTATTACCAACAGGCGGGTGTAAAATATGGCGGCAACAATGCCACGGGATTGCAGCAGATCTTGCTGCAGAAGTACCTGGCATTTTTCCAGAATTCCGGATGGGAAGCTTATTATAACTATCGCAGGACCGGCGAGCCCGGGTTCCTTACCGGAACCGGAACCGGCAATAGCAGCCGTATACCCAAACGTTTTCAGTATCCTACCTCAGAACGTACTACCAATGGTAAGAACTGGGAGAAGGCTGTGAAGGGGCAGTTTGGTGGTACTACGGATGATATTAACGGCGATATGTGGCTGATTAAATAATAATTCCTTAATCATGGGAATGTTAACAGCATTAAAGTTCTTTGTTAGCTTCGAACCCTGTTTTTGATCCTGCAAAATGAACCTGCAGATCACCATCGGGGTGAATGCACTACCTCTATTCTTAATAAGCAGTACATTCTACAAATTTATAAGCAATCGTAGCAGTTTCTTAATGTTGACGGCGGAGCTTTTCTAAGGTCCGCCCTTTTTTATTTCCCAACCAACTCACTTACAATCATGAAGCATATATTTTTATTACTGGCAACCACTATGGTTGTTATAACAGCGATGGCGCAACACCGTAAAACGGAGAACCTGATTATTGTAACGCTGGACGGCATGCGCTGGCAGGAGGTATTTAAAGGAGTAGATCCTGTATTGATGAACGACAGCACTTTTAACCAGGACAGGGAAGGGATCAAACAAAAGTTCTGGGCAGAAGAGGTGTCTGAGAGGAGAAAGAAATTGTTTCCTTTCCTATGGTCTACAATAGCTGAGCAAGGACAGTTGTATGGCAACCGTCAATTTAATAACAAGGTAGATAATGCTAACCCGCATTGGTTTTCCTACCCGGGTTATAACGAAATACTGACAGGCTATCCCGATACGGCAGTAAACTCCAATGATAAGATCCTCAATAAGCATGAGAATGTATTGGAGTTCATTAACAAGCAAAAAGGCTATGTGGGCAAGGTGGCAGCTTTTTCTACCTGGGATGTGTTTCCCTATATCCTGAATGAACCCCGCAGTGGCGTGTATGTGAATGCTGATGTTGATACGCTTAAGTTTAAGGCGCCGGGACTGCAGTTGCTGAACGATATGCAGTTCCTGAGTACCAAGCCCATTGGTGTGCGTCCTGATATAATTACCTATATGGCGGCCCGGGAATATCTGAAGGAATACAAGCCAAAAGTGCTGTATATTGCTTTTGATGAAACGGATGATTTTGCGCATGCAGGCATGTATGATCAATACCTGGGCTGCGCGCATGCCGAAGATGCCATGATCCGTGATATCTGGAATACTGTGCAGTCTATACCGGCTTATAAAGACAAGACCAGCTTGCTGGTTACGGTAGATCATGGCCGTGGAGATAAAGAGAAGTCCAACTGGAAACACCATGGAAGTAAAATTGAAGATGCGCATGAGATCTGGCTGGCGGTATTGGGTCCCGATACGAAACCGACAGGAGAAGTGAAAGTGCCTGTGCAGTTGTACCAGAAGCAAATAGCCGCAACCATTGCACGACTACTGGGGATGACCTTTACCGCCAATCATCCGGTGGCCGACCCTATTCCAACAGTGTATTCAAATTAATTATTATGAATAATGTACAGGCCGAGGCCATTGCTACGGAGATTATTGCTTTGTACGAGCACCATGGCGGTGCGGAGTATGCTGGTGAAAAGGTGACACAACTGGAGCATATGGCGCAAGCGGCACAGCTGGCAGAACAACAGGGACATGAGGAAGAGGTTGTACTGGCTGCTTTTCTCCATGATATTGGCCATATCTGTGTTTCGGCAGCAGGAGACAATGAAATGGATGGGTACGGCATTAAGGATCACGAAGAGGTAGGCGGAGCCTTTCTACAGGAGAAAGGATTTTCAAAACGACTCATCCGTTTGGTAGAAGCGCATGTGGAAGCCAAGCGCTACCTCACCTGGAAATCGCCCGCTTATTATGAGCAGCTGTCTGCAGCCAGCAAAAAAACGCTGGAATACCAGGGTGGGCAGATGAGTGAAGAGGAAGCACTTGCTTTTGAGCAATATCCCCTTTTTCAACTGATCATTGACATGCGGCTCTGGGATGAGGAGGCTAAGGTAGAAGGGTTGCCTGTACCCGACCTGGCCAGGTACCATGGAATGATCGTGCGTCATTTAACAAAGTAAAAGATTATAATATAATGTCTATTAAGCTGGTCGTATTTGATATTGCGGGCACTACGGTGCGTGATAAAGGCAGTGTGGCGGAGGCTTTCATGAAGGCTGCCGCACAATTTGGGGTAACCGTTCCGCTTGAAGAAGTCAATAGGGTGATGGGGTTCCGGAAAAAAGAAGCTATCCGTATTTTGCTCGATAAGTTTTATCTTGAACGCAAGGAGGATGTAGACGTGCTCATTGAAAAGATCCACGATGCCTTTACGCGTAATATGATCGATTTCTATGAACAGGATGTGGCGCTTGCTCCTTTGCCGCATGCAGAAGCAACCTTCGCCTGGCTGAAAGGACGGGGAATTAAGATTGCGTTGAATACCGGCTTTACGAGGCCCATAACGGATACAATATTGAAACGGCTGGAATGGGATACGAATGGAGTGATCGATATGGTGATCACGAGTGATGAAGTGCCGGAGGGGAGACCTCATCCCTATATGATAGCCGCCATCATGAAGCAATTGCAGGTGACCGATCCTGCCCAGGTAGCCAAGGTGGGCGATACGGAAGTGGATGTAGAAGAAGGCAGGAATGCAGCCTGTGGCCTTGTGGTGAGTGTTACTACGGGCGCTTATACGCGTAGTGAGCTGGAGCAGTATAAACCGGATATTATTATTGACAGTCTTGCCGAATTTCCACCTTTAATACAATAAGCGTTTGTCTACTTTAACAGCCAACAAGCCCTCCGCACTCTCGAAAAAGCAGGTATTAACAGCCTTGTATGCTGCTTCTGTAGCTTTTCTTACGTATGCTTCTGTGTACGCTTATCGGAAGCCCTTTACGGTAGCCACTTTTGAAGGACTTAGTTTCTGGGGAGTTAAATACCAGGTATTGCTCATCATCAGCCAGGGATTGGGCTATATGTTCAGTAAGTTTTATGGGATCAAATTCATTGCTGAATTAAAAAGGCTGGGCCGCTGGAAAACGAGCGCTATCCTGGTGGGCAGCGCCTGGTTCTGCCTGCTGGTATTCGGATTGGTGCCTGCACCCTGGGGCTTGCTCTGTATGTTTGTCAATGGGTTTATGCTGGGTTTTATGTGGGGCATTGTATTCAGTTATGTGGAAGGGAGGAAGACCACTGACTTTATAGGGGCAGTGATGGCGGTGAGCTTTATTTTCGCCGGGGGATTTACGCGTTCTGTTGCTTTGTGGCTGAAGGAAAGCTGGCAGGTGCCGGAACAATGGCTTGCTTTTGTGACGGGGCTTATCTTTAGTCTTCCCCTGATCCTTTTCATGTACCTGCTGGAGCGCATACCACAGCCTGATGCAGATGACATTGAGGAAAGGACGGTACGGCTGCCAATGACCAAAGAGCAAAGGTTGAAATTTCTTCGTTTGTTTGGGGCCGGCACCATTGCGATCATCATTACTTATTTATTTCTTACCGTAATGCGGGATGTGCGGGATAATTTCATGGGCAACCTATGGAGTGAATTGGGGTATGGCCAGAAGCCTGCCATCTTTACAAAAACGGAGACCATCACTTCCATCGTCATACTGGTAATGATCAGTTTGCTGGTGGGTATCCGTAAAAATATACGTGCTTTCAGGCTGGTGCACATTATGGTGCTGGCTGGGTTTCTGCTGGCCGGTATTTCATCCGCTTTGTTTCTTGCAGACCTGATGGATGGGGCTTTGTGGATGCAGCTGGTAGGGCTGGGCTTGTATATGGGGTATATTCCTTTCAATTGTATCTTCTTTGAGCGACTGATCGCATCATTCAGGATCGTAGGCAATGTGGGGTTTCTTATCTACCTGGTTGATGCATATGGATACCTGGGTAGTACGCTGGTGATGCTTTCGAAAGAAATATTTCAAATTAAATTAACCTGGTCTGAGTTCTATCCTGCCGGTGTAGTGATATTTTCGGTAATTGGAATTGCAGGGACTATTTTTTCCCTGTTGTATTTCAACCGGAAATTTGAATCGTTAAAACCTGTTTAATGACAAAGCCTTCAGCCATTGTAATTGGCGCTGGTATTGTGGGATTGGCCACTGCCCGTGCCCTTGCTATTAAAGGATATGCAGTAAAAGTCTTTGAGCGTACACACAAAGCTGTTGGCGCTTCTATTCGCAATTTTGGTATGGTATGGCCAATAGGCCAACCTGATAAGTTGTACGATCGTGCCCTGCGCAGCCGGGAAATATGGAAGGAGATGGGAGATGCCGGCGCTTTCTGGTATGATGCACCCGGTAGTTTGCACCTGGCTTATCACCCCGATGAATGGCAGGTATTACAGGAGCTGTATGAGCAGTTCCGTACGGAAAGACCGGTAGCATTGTTGACTGCAGCTGAAGTGGCCGACAAATCGGGCGCTGCTGTACAGGAGGGTTTGCTGGGCGGGCTTTATAACGCAGATGAATTGATCGTAGACCCCCGGGAAGCCATTGCAGGCGTGCCGGCATACCTGCATGAAAAATTTGGGGTGAAGTTCTTCTGGGGTAAATGTGTGAGCTATATTTCTGATAATACGATCTACATCGGTAATGAAGAAGAATATGAAGGGGATGTGATCTTTATTTGTAGTGGGGCCGACTTTGAAACCCTTTATCCCGAAGCTTTCGCCGGCTACCCGCTTACCAAATGCAAATTGCAGATGATGCGTTTTGCAGCGCAGCCGGATGATTGGCGTATTGGCCCGGCTTTGTGCGGTGGATTGTCTTTGATCCATTATAAGAGTTTTACAGCATCCACTTCTTTAGCAGCGCTCAAAAAACGATATGAAACCGAGATGAGTGATTACCTCGATTGGGGTATCCATGTAATGGTATCACAAAACGGCCGTGGCGAGCTTACTGTAGGAGACTCACATGAATATGGACCTACGCATGATCCTTTTGATAAGGACTTTATCAATACAATGATCGTACAATACCTCAACAGTTTTGCCCGCTTTAAAGATAGCAGGATCATAGAAACCTGGAATGGTATTTATCCCAAACTCACCAACGGAGAAACAGACCTGTTCTTTTCGCCCGAGCCGGCTGTATATGTACTGAATGGTTTGAGCGGTGCAGGTATGACACTTTCTTTTGGCCTGGCGGAAGAGGCAACGGCTTTTTTGTAAGTAATAGGTTGTGCGTATTGACTTCAAATTGTCTTCAAATTGTCTTCACAGTACAGTAATGTTGTGGTAATAATGAGGTTATATCCAGGGGTTAGGTTTGTATAACCTTTAACCAACATGAATCCACTCATGCGTACGCTCCATGGGAGCCGGCAATATATTATTGCCTTTACTATTTATTTACTTATTGCTTTTATTTATTGCAGTCTTAATTCGAAGGCAGTATGTTTCATTAGTCTGAATGGTACACATAATGCTTCGATAGAAGCTTTTTTTACCTGGTACACGATGCTGGGAGAGGGATATATGGTCATCCTGTTGTTTATTGTTGTTTTGTTTCGCCGGCAATATTTGCTGGGTGTTCACCTGCTGGCAGCTTTCCTGATCTCCGGAATGACTGCGCAGATCATCAAGGAGTTTACGCATATGCCCCGGCCCAAAGTATTCCTGCATTCCGGCCAGTACAGCCAGTTTATTGAAGGGGTAACGCGTGGCGGATGGTCGAGCTTCCCTTCGGGCCATACGGTTACGGCTTTTGCAGTAGCTACTATACTCGCGCTTCATACACCCAATAAATGGATCACCCTGCTCTACCTGCTGATGGCTATGGGAGTAGGGTATTCCCGCATTTATCTTGGTCAGCATTTTTTGGAGGATGTGCTCGCGGGGTCTATCGTTGGGGTTGTCTTCGCCGGCTGGGTTTATGTTTCTATTCCGGAGTTGAAATTCTTTGGACGCAGGATCAGCAATGAGCAGGCGATGGCCCCTGTGCCGTACAATAATTAACTTTACCTTACTTGAACTACCGTAAACAGCTGATAGGGCTCATCATCGTTTCTTCTCTGGTGCGCATGGTCGTAGCAGCCAATACTGAATTGTCTAATGATGAAGTGTATTATTGGACCTATGCGCTACATCTTCAGTGGAATTATTTTGACCATCCTCCGCTCGTGGCGCTGCTCATCCGCTTTTTTACCGGCAACCTGGCGGTACAGCATGAATTCTTTATACGCCTGGGATCTATTGTGTGTGCTGCTATCAATACCTGGCAGATATTTCAGCTTGGCAGTAGGGTAAAAGATGAACAAACGGGCTGGTTGGCGGCTTGTTTGCTAACCGCCTCTGTATATGCCGGGATATTGGCGGGTATGATGATACTGCCCGATGCACCACAAATGGTTTTTTGGTTGTGGGCACTGCTGCTACTGGTGGATATCTTTAAAAGCAACGGCAGCAGGAATAGCCGGAACAGGCGATTGGTATTGCTGGGAATAGTGACGGGGTTATGTATTATGAGTAAAGTGCATGGTGTATTTATCTGGGGAGGCGCTATTTTGTACATCCTGCTGTTTAACCGGTCGCTGCTCAGGAACCCCTTTCTTTACATAGCTATGTTACTCACCGGGCTTATCATAATGCCCATCTATTGGTGGAACGTGGATAATGATTTTGTGACGTTGAATTACCATGGAGGCCGGGTAGGCTTTTTTAGTCACCTGCAGTGGGACACCTTCTTCAGGCAGGTTATTGGGGAGGTGCTGTATAATAACCCGGTCAACGTTGTGCTGATCATACTGGCGATCATAGCCATGCGGAGGTCAAAGCTTTTACAGGAGGTTGCACAGCAACGGTTGTTACTGACGATCAGTTTGCCATTGATCGCAGTCGTGTGGTTCATGTCGTTGTTTAAGGATACTTTACCACATTGGACAGGGCCTGCCTACACCACGTTGATCCCGTTGGCCGCGGCTTATCTGGCCCGGCAGTTGCAAGGCAGGCAGTCGACCAGGTTGATGCCCCCGGTTGTAAAAGCAGCCATTGCCTTACCAGTGCTGCTGCTGGTATTGTTGATGGTGGGCATTCGCTGGCTTCCTGTAAAAATGGGCAGTAAGGATGAACAACATCTTGGTAAAGGAGATCTTTTACTGGACATGAGCGGGTGGAAGCAGTTTGGTCATGATTTTAATGAGTTGTACAAACAGGATATAGCAAAGGGTACCATGAAAGAAGGCGTCCTGATCATGACCGATTATTGGTTTCCTGCCGCTCACCTGGATTATTATGTGGCGCATGGACGAGGGATCAACCTGATGGCGGTGGGGCCTTATGGTAATATCCATCATTATGCCTGGCTTAATAGGTACCGCCCTGCGCTGGTGCCTGGCCAGGATGCCTATTATATTGCGGTCTCCAATTATTTCGATCCTCCTCCTTTGTCTATTGTGAATGCTTTCAGAGAAATAGGTCCCCCCGTGGTAATGGACCAAATAAGGCAGGGGACCATCGTGCGTCACTTTTTTGTCTACAGGCTAAAAAGTTATCAGGGTGGAATACCACGAAACGGGGTAATGGAGTAAGGTGGCATAGGTTTTTATGCAGGCAGGGATATGGACCTGAATAAATTTTATGACAAGGCCTGGGACTGGATCATCACTGTAGGGCCGCGGATATTGGTAGCTATCGTGCTATTGTTTATTGGTCTCTGGCTTATTCGTGTGCTAAAGCGATGGACACGTGCGCATATGCAAAAGCGGGCTGTTTCTTCCACACTGGCCCCTTTTCTACAAAGTTTGATCTTCACTATTCTCTATATCCTGCTTTTCCTGCTGCTGATGCAGGTATTAGGTATTCAGATGACGCTGTTTGCGGCCATCATCGGAGGTGTTACTGTAGCAGCGGGACTGGCTTTATCGGGCACCATGCAGAACTTTGCCAGCGGCATACTGATCCTGCTGCTGAAACCCTTCCGGATCGGGGACAATATCATTACACAGGGACAGGAGGGAACGGTATCTTCTATACAGATCTTTTACACGGTGATCTCCACTTTTGACAATAAGATCGTCATTGTGCCTAATAGTAAATTGTCGAATGAGATCATCATCAATACCAGCCGGGAAGGTAAGCGCAGGATGGATATTGAGCTGAAATTGAATTACGGCATCGAAATAGAAAAAGTGCGGACAATCATCGAAGGCATCATTCGCGCAGATAAAGATATATTGACCGAACCTGTTCCCAGGGTGGGGGTTGCTGCTTTAGATGCCGACGGGTATAAGATCATGGTGAATGCCTGGGTAAAACCACATGGCTTCCAGGATGAACGATTGATGCTGCAGGAGAAGATCATTGAGGGTATTAGAAACGCGGGGATCAAGCTGCCTGGGATGGCTTAAGCATTGTCTCTTTTGGCTTCGAGTGAGAAGCCAATGGTGGTGCCTACACCGGGTGCGCTGCGTACATGGATACTTTGGCCATGCGCTTCAATAATGTGTTTGCAGATGGCCAGTCCGAGTCCTGTACCGCCTTTATCACGGCTGCGGGCTGCATCGGTACGGTAAAAGCGTTCAAAGATGCGGTTCAGGTGCTCTTCCTCGATACCTATACCGTCGTCACCAACTTCAACCAGTACGTGTTTGTCGTCGGTTTTGTAAACGCTGGCCACGATGGTGCCGTTCGGTTTACCATATTTGGTGGCATTCTCTACGAGGTTGATCAGCACCTGTTTGATCTTTTCTTTATCGGCAAATACAGTGATGGGGGCTTCACAACCCTTCTTGATGGTGGTCTTGATATTCTTTTCCTGGATCTTAATGGAGAGGGAGTCGTAGATCTCGCGTATCAGGTCCTGGATGATAAAGTTTTGCTTATACAATAGTTGTTCTCCACTTTCCAATCTTGATATCTCATCCAGGTCATTGACCAGGTTTACGAGTCTGTCTACGTTCTTGGCGGTGTTCTCCAGGAATTTTTTGCGGATCACTTCTTCCTCCATGGCGCCTCCCAATAGGGTGTCTACATAACCCTGTATGGCGAAGATGGGTGTCTTGATCTCATGGGCCAGGTTCTGCAGAAATTCTTTGCGGTAAGCTTCATTCTTCTGCAGCATTTCTATTTCCTTATTGCGCCGTTCGCCCCAGGCTTCCACATCTTCGCGTACTTCATCAATGCTTTTTTGGGGCAGGATGTATTTGAAGTAGACCTCTTCTTTTTTGGTGGCTTTGGTTTGATAGATGAGCTTGTAAATGAGTTTGATCTTCCGGTAGATGAATTTTTCCAGCGTAAAAATGATCAGCCCATAGCTACCGGCAAATACCAGGGCCAGGGAACCAATGCCTAGCCGCCAATCGAGCGTAAACAAAAAGATACCTATAGCAATAGGGACCGATAAGATACCTGCTGTAAAGGCGGCTAACTGCCGCGGGGATAGATTTTTAGTGGAGAACATGCCCCTGGTACTTGACTACGTTTTGATGTGGTACGAAAATAACTCAATCACACCGATGTTGATGAAATATATACTCAACGGGCGGTGCGCCGTTTCCAGCTCTTATATATCGAATTTATAACCTACGCCTTTCACAGTGGTAATGCAATCAATACCCAGTTTCTGGCGCACTTTGCGGATATGCACATCAATGGTCCGGTCGCCTACGATCACATCATTGCCCCAAACCTGGTTCAATATCTCATTCCGCAGGAATACCCGGCCTGGTTTGGAAGCCAGGAGGTACAGGAGTTCGAATTCCTTTTTGGCGAGTACTACAGCCTTGCCGTCGACTTTTGCCTCAAACTTTACGGGATCGATCTCCAGGTTGTCGATGCGGATCACTTTTTCGCCTTCTGGTTCTTTGCCTGCTGTGCGGCGAAAAAGAGCATTTACCCTGCTAACCAGTATTTTAGGACTTACGGGTTTGCTGATATAGTCATCCGCGCCGGTTTCCAGCCCCCGTACATGGGAACCTTCATCGCTCAGGGCGGTGAGGAAAAGGATGAGTGTATCTTTGAAAGAAGGCTGGGAACGCAGGATCTCACACACTTCGACCCCGTTTTTCTTGGGCATCATAATGTCCAGCACAATTAGATCGGGATTGTTGGAGCGGGCTTTGGTAAGCGCTTCATCCCCGTCTTTAGCCGTCACCACATCATAGCCTTCCTTTTGCAGGTTGTACTGGATGATTTCCAATATGTCGGGCTCGTCATCAGCGATCAGTATCTTCTTACCTTTAGAGTCCATGTTAACAATAAATTTACGCAAAGTTAATTTTCCACTGCATGTGACAAGGGGTGTTCCAATTATGAAATTGTTAACAGATGTTATACGGCAAGCATTGATTTTCCGTTCTATACAACCAATTGGTAGTATTTTTGCACTAGTAATTGATGCAGATAGGAGTACAAACGTATGAAACCATATATACTTGCAGGTTCTATTTTATTGTTGATAGCCAGTGCCGGTCAGGGTCAAACGAGTACCCCTACGTTCAAGATAGCTATGCAACGTGTGTTGTGGCATGAAAACATTGATAAACAACAGATAAGGATATATGCCAGCATCTCCAAAACGGTCGCTGACGAGTCTGTAGCCCTCCAGATCACGGATGCCGTTGGCCGCCAGGTGGACGAATTACAGGAGCAGCTGGAGAGCGATTCACTGCTGGTTAATATGGCCAAAATTAAGTATCTCCGGATTGTGGAGTCTACGCTACAACAATTTGGCAACAGGCAGGGGAAAAAAGACTTCCCGGCCGCATCAGCCCCCGCACTTATAAAAAGCCTTAGCGAAGGAATTCAATTGGATAGGAAAGGAGAAAGCATAGAACCAGTCATTGGAGCGAGTGATTATGGGGTGGGTAAAATGCTGGTAGACGGTATTGCGGCCTTTTCTGGTGAGAATCCGGGTATAGCCCCCTCCAGGATCGATCTTATCCGTAAATACTGCGGATTGCACCCCGATGAGATATTGCAGGAACTGCGGAAAACACCCAATGTACCTTTTGCCGATAGTTTGCTCAAAATAGCCGCTCACCGGGATATACGAAAATTTTATGATTATGCCCAGGCAAGGGGTACGCTGGCCAATCGCATTGCCAGCCATCCGGACACCCTGGTGCGGATGATCTCCCGGATGGCCAGCAGCCGTAACGGGCAACTTTATTTCCCCTTTCTTGATAACCTGATACGTGGCAAGATCACCCTCCAGGAAATAGATAGTGTAAAGGACAATGATTTTAGTTATTTCAGGCTCCTGGTAAAAACGCGTATTGAATATGCAGGCCGCCTCTTGCCTCCGGTACGGGATACGGCTACAGAACTGAAAGCACTGACGGAGATGATGGCGCGTAAAGCCCGGCAATTGTTTGTGCGGGAGATCAATGCCCTGCATGATGTGAATGACCCTAATGTAAGGTTCAGGTCACTGGATAAGCTCACACCGCAGGAATTATATTACGTAGCAGTTTTGAGCGAGGATGAGATCTATACTTCCAGTTATGTAAGCGGAGTATACCCGCGTATATTTCAACGTATGCCGAATCCACGGGGCGACAGTCTGCTGATGAGCGTGAATGGTGATTACTTCCGGAAGTTCATTAAAATGGCAGCAGGTTACAATACTTTGAATCATTTCCTGGGTACGATGGGAAAGGAAGAAGCCGAAACGCTCATGAAGGCTTTTGTGATTGGCCTGGAAAGAAAGAAAAACGACCGGGATGATGATCTGGAAGATGCGGTAGACGTGGCGGACTCCTATAGCAGCATCATGGATAAGAATAAAGAACTGGCCGGCTTTATTCTTAATGAAGTAAAATGGAACTACGATAAAAACGTACAGGATAATAATAAGCGGGGAGTGGTTATCTATAACCTGCTGAAGATATTGTTTGAATCGGCTGATACATCCCGGAAAATTGACCTGTCGGCCATGCTGGGTATTCCTTCGATCTATGGGCAGGACTACAAATCGCTTACAGATGACAGCGGAAGGGTGATACAGCAGGTCTTTTTCTATGGCGATGAGGATAAGGACGGCCAAAACTCCTTTATCAATTTTATGGGCATGTTCCGTAACAAGGCCGAATGGAAGGTGGAGGATAAGCCTGAATGGGTATCTATCCGGTCGGCCAAAGGGAAGCCGGTGTATATATATGCCAATAAGCCCTTATATAAGCCAGAAGAAGACCTGGATGAAAAAGCGCAGCTGAAACTGATTGAATACCTGGAAAAACGGAATATGCAGCCCACTGTGGTGGTGCATAGGGGGCATAGTTATCACCTGCCCTATACATTAAAGAAACTGGCTCCTACGGCCCGGATCGTAGTGCTTGGTTCCTGCGGTGGATATAATAACCTGAATGAAGTATTGACCATTTGCCGGGATGCCCATATCATTTCATCGAAGCAGGTAGGTACGAAAACGGTGAATGAACCCATCCTGGAAGCTATCAATGCCAACCTGGTAGCAGGTAAGAATATTGACTGGATGAGTATGTGGAAGGATTTGGGGGGGCGTTTTAAAAATGGTGCTGCCAAAGAAAAGTTTGACGATTATATACCTCCGTATAAAAACCTGGGCGCTATCTTCATCAAAGCTTATCGTAAGGCGATGGGCGAGTAAGGGGTTGTTGGCAGGCAACCATTGCGTTAAATAACTGTTACAATTGCCGGGAAAGTGTAAGTATAGCAAGTTGCTACACCCAAAGAACAGGAAACCTGAAACGCAAACCGCAAAACTGTTCCTATCTTTGCCCGCTTCCATTATGTCAGAAAAAGGTTCACAGAAGAGGATATTTGATTTTAGCTTGCTTCGCCGGGTTTTCCGGTTTGCGGCGCCGTACAAGAAGAAATTCTATATTTCTTTGGTGCTGGCTATTTCGCTGGCTATCCTTTCTCCGATACGTCCCTGGCTTATTCAGATCACTATTAATGACTGGGTGCCCAAGGGATCAGCTGCCACTTCCCTGCTTACAAAAGTTGATATTGTAGATATAGTTATCTGGATCACCCTTATCCAGGTGGGGCTGCTACTGGTGGAAGTATTGTTCCGGTTCTATTTTTCCTTTCTTACAGCCTGGCTGGGACAAGCGGTGGTAAAAGACCTGCGGGTAAAAGTGTACAAGAAAATATTGGGATTGAACCTGGCCCAGTTCGATACTACGCCTATCGGAACGCTTACCACCCGTACCATCAACGATATTGAAGCAATCAATGACATCTTTGCAGAAGGGCTGATACCTATTATTGCCGACCTGCTTTCCATTATTGCCATCCTGGTATTTATGTTTTGGGTGGATTGGCGGCTAACGCTGATCAGTTTGGCGCCGTTCCCTTTCCTGATTATTGCTACCTATTATTTCAAGGAAAGTGTCAACAAATCATTCATACGGGTTCGGAATGCTGTAGCCAGTCTGAATGCATTTGTGCAGGAACATATTACAGGTATGTCCATTGTACAGGCCTTTGCTTCAGAAGAAAGGCAATTCAATAAGTTCAAAAAGATCAACCGGGAGCATCGCAATGCGAATGTCAAGGCCATCTTTGCCTATTCTGTATTTTTCCCGCTGGTGGAAATTGTATTGGCTGTAGGTACGGGTTTAATGGTATGGTGGGCTGCTACCCATGCGCTGAAACTGCAGGGGCAGGAAGCTCAGGACCTCATTGGTAAAATGATCTCTTTCTACCTCTGTCTTAACTTACTGTTCCGCCCTTTACGGGTGATAGCCGATAAGTTCAATGTGCTACAGATGGGCATGGTAGCCAGTGAAAGGGTGTTCAAGGTGCTGGACAATGATGATTATATTAAAGCAGAAGGCAATTATGCTCCTGAGCAGGTAAAGGGTAAGATCGTATTTGATCAGGTGTCTTTCGCTTATGTGGAAGACCGGTATGTGTTGAAGGATATTTCCTTTACGGCCCAGCCGGGAGAAACGATTGCCATCGTAGGGCATACAGGCAGCGGAAAAACCTCCATTATCAGCTTGCTCAACCGGCTTTATCATATTCAAAAAGGTACGCTCAGCATAGACGATGTAAAAATTGAGGAGTATAAGCTGGATGCACTGCGCAGGAGTATCGGGGTAGTGCTGCAGGATGTTTTCCTGTTCTCCGGTTCTGTGATGGACAATATCACGCTGCGCAATCCGGCCATTGGCCGCGAGCAGGTGATCGCTGCCGCCAAGATGATCGATATGCATGATTTTATCATGCAGCTGCCGGGTGGTTATGATTACAATGTGATGGAGCGGGGCAGCAGCCTTTCTTTGGGACAGCGGCAATTGTTGTCCTTTATCCGGGCACTCTTGTACAATCCTTCGATATTGATCCTGGACGAAGCCACTTCTTCTGTAGACACGGAAAGTGAGATCCTGATCCAGAAAGCTATTGATAAGCTAATCGCCGGCAGAACTTCCATTGTTATTGCACACAGACTCTCCACCATCCGCAAAGCCAGCAAGATCATTGTGCTGGACAAGGGCGAGATCAAGGAAATCGGTAACCACGACGAACTCATGAAAAACCAGGGATTCTATTACAAACTCCACCAGATGCAGTTTGAGAAACAGGGAGTTATGTAGGAGTCATTTTGTTGAAAGATGATAAATAATTTAGTAATTTAGGGGTATGAAAGAGTATCAGTCTGGTAAGGAGGAAGAAAAGAATATCCTTCGGGAGGATCCGGTACCTTATGGTAATCCAGAGGAGTCGGAAGAAGCTCGCTTATTAAGGATAATGAATATGACTGATATGGAAAAGTTCCAAAGTTTTACCCAAATGCTCCGCAGGAACGCTTTGTACAAGAAAGCCAAGGTTACCCATAAAGATTAAATACTGCTTTTGTCATGGATGTTTTGGATGACGAATTACTTCAATTCTGGAAAGTGCTGAATGCCTGCCAGGTAAAATATATTATGGTTGGTGGCTTCGCTACAAGGTTTCATGGTTTTGACAGGACAACTGATGACCTTGATATGTGGTTGGAAGATACCGTCGAAAACCGAAGGAATCTGCGTAATGCATTTAAAGAATTGGGGTACGGAGATTTTTCCTCGCTGGAAATGATGCAATTTGTACCGGGATGGACCAATTTCTATGTTGGAAGCGGTATTGAACTGGACATCATGACTTATATGAAAGGGCTGGAAAACCACTCTTTTCAGGAATGCCTTTCCAAAGCATCTTTTGCTGACCTGGCAGGAGTTGAAGTGCCATTTCTTCATATTAACCACTTGATTGACAACAAGAAAGCCGTTAATCGCCCAAAAGATCAATTGGATGTCGTCCAATTGGAGAAAATCAGGCAAATCCGGGAAAAGCAGCGACAACGTCCATCCTGATCCTGTTTTCCCCCAAATCTTCAAAATACTTCATTGTCGCGATCGTTTTTGACAGCCCCTCCTTATCTTTGCGCCAAATTTCAGGAACAGTATGGCTTTCAAACGTTTCAAATCCTTATCAGTAGCGGTTTTCAGCCTGTTTTTGGTGCTTTTATCCGGTTCGGCGCTGGCCAACGACGGAGGAGGTGCTGAGGGCAAGTTTGACCCAGGTAAGGAAATGCTGGATCACATTGCAGATGCGCACGAATTTCATTTTTTTACTATAAAGCACGAAGGTGGCCATGATTTCCATGCTACCCTGCCGCTGCCGGTGATACTTTACTCTCCTCAAAGAGGGCTGAGCGTTTTCATGAGCTCTAAATTTCACCATGGCGAAGATATCCACAATGGCTATAAGCTGGTGGAACATGATATTATTCCCGTAAAGGAAGACGGTTCTGTTGACGAAAGCGTAAAAGTGTTCGACTTCTCCCTCACCAAGAATGTGGTACAGATGTTCCTGGCGCTCACCGTTTTATTCCTGATCCTTACCGGAATGGCTAAGAAATACAAAAGGGGCCAGGGCCTGACTTCTGCTCCCAAAGGATTACAGAATGCCATCGAGCCTGTAATCTTGTTTGTACGGGATGATGTGGCAAAGCCCAACCTGGGTGTGAAGGCCGAAAAATACCTGCCCTACCTGCTTACTTTGTTCTTTTTTATCCTGATCAATAACCTGTTTGGCTTACTGCCCGGCAGTGCCAACGTAACGGGTAATATTGCCTTTACAGCAGTACTGGGTATCATTTCCCTGGTTATGATCCTGTTTAGCTCCAACGCTCATTTCTGGGGCCATATTTTCTGGTATCCCGGTGTACCGGTAGGTGTGAAATTGCTTATGTTGCCCGTTGAGTTGATGGGTGTGTTTACCAAGCCTTTTGCCTTGATTGTGCGTTTGTTCGCCAACATGACTGCGGGTCACATCATCATCCTGAGCTTTGTGAGCCTGATCTTCATTTTTGGAGAGATGACCAAAACTGCGGGTATTGCGTTCACTCCGGTGTCTATTGCTTTTGCGGTATTCATCTACCTGATCGAAATACTGGTAGCATTTATCCAGGCTTACATCTTTACTACGCTGACAGCCGTGTTTATCAGCCAGGCCATTGGGGATCATCATTTTGAAGAAGATCCTCATCACTAAACTGTAATAGAATTTCTTTTTAATTATAAAAATCAGAATCATGGATTTAATGAACATCATGTTGGAAGTGACTGGAAGCTGGTCTCACTTTGGTGGTGCTGTAGGTGCTGGTCTTGCTGCTATTGGCGCAGGTATCGGTATCGGCCAAATCGGTAAAGGCGCTACTGAAGCTATTGCCCGTCAGCCAGAAGCTGCAAACGACATCCGTGGTGGTATGATCCTGACAGCAGCCTTCGTAGAAGGTGTTGCGCTGTTTGCAGTAATCGCCGGTCTGCTGGCTGTACTGAAATAGTCATATCTCCCAAAACTTAGTACTGCACCTGAAGCACAGGGCGGAGGGTGCAGTTACTTTCAAAAACAGAATTAAAGCTTTATAATACTATTTCTATGAGTTTGTTAACTCCCCATCTCGGTTTTTTTGTCTGGACATTGATCGCTTTTATTGTTGTATTCCTGTTATTGAAGAAGTTTGCCTGGAAGCCCATCCTGAAATCATTGAAGGAAAGGGAAACCGGCATTGCTGAGTCTTTGGCATCAGCAGAAAGAGTAAAGGCTGAGATGGCCCAATTGAAGAATGAAAATGAAGCATTGCTGGCTAAAGCCCGTGAAGAAAGAGCACAACTGTTGAAAGAAGCCCGTGATACCAAGGATAAGATCATCAACGAGGCTAAGGAACAAGCTAAAGTAGAAGCCAATAAGATCATTATAGACGCACAAACTGCTATTCAGCACCAGAAGATGGCTGCTCTCACAGAGGTTAAGAACCAGGTGGGCCAATTGGTGATCGAAGTGGCGGAGAAAGTATTGCGCCGTGAACTGTCAGGAAAAGCAGAGCAAGAGACCTTTATTAAACAACTGACGAACGAAGTAAAATTGAATTAATTAATAGCTGCGAGCTGTGAGCTGCGAGCCACAAGCCTTTATGGCTTAGCCCGAAGCCCAGCGTCCGAAGCTTGAAGCCTTAATAATTATGCTTAATCCCCGGTTAGCAGGCAGGTACGCGAAGAGTTTGATTGATTTGGCTGTAGAGCGCAATCAACTGGAAGCCATTTATAATGATATGCTCTTTTTGCAGAATGTATGCAAGAGCAGCCGTGAATTTGTAACCATTCTTAAGAGCCCTGTAATAACATCCGATAAAAAGAATAGCATACTGCAAGCCATTGCAGGTGGTAAAGTGAATGAAGTGACCATGGCTTTTAGTCGCTTGTTGGTTAAGAAAGGACGTGAAGCAGGATTACCGGAGATCATCGACGCCTTTATTGAGCAATATAAAAAGCACAAAGGCATTCACACTGTAAAGCTTACAACAGCAGTACCGGTTAGTGAAGAGCTGAAACAGCAGATCATTGCGAAGATCCAGGAGCAAACAGCACTGAAGAACATTGAGCTGGAAACAGCGGTTAAAGATGAATTGATCGGTGGTTTTGTGTTGGAAGTAGGTGGTACGTTGGTAGATGGCAGTATTGCTTATGACCTGAATAAGATCAGGGCTCAATTCCTGAATAACGACTTTATTTATAAGATACGATAGTGAGTGGTAAGTTTGATCACTGACAGTCACGAATTAAAACAAACAACAAACTATAAACAGTTAGATATGGTAGACATTAAGCCTGATGAAATATCAGCGATATTACGCCAACAGCTGAGCAACTTCAATGCGGAGGCCGACCTCGAAGAGGTAGGAACCGTACTGCAGGTGGGCGATGGTATTGCCCGTGTTTACGGGTTGAACAATGTAAGTTCCGGAGAATTGGTGGAGTTTGAGAATGGTGTACAAGCAATTGCCCTGAACCTGGAAGAAGACAATGTGGGTGTGGTATTGATGGGAGAAAGCGGTAATATCAAGGAAGGCGCTAAAGTTCGCCGTACTGGTAAGATCGCCTCTATCAATGTAGGAGAAGGCATGCTGGGTCGTGTGGTAAATACATTGGGTATACCTATCGATGGTAAAGGTCCGTTGACCGGCGAAAAATATGAAATGCCCCTGGAGCGTAAAGCACCCGGTGTTATTTTCCGTGAGCCGGTAAAAGAACCGCTCCAAACTGGTTTGAAAGCGATCGATGCGATGATCCCTGTAGGCCGCGGACAACGTGAGCTGATCATTGGTGACCGCCAGACCGGTAAAACGGCTATCGCGATCGATACCATTATCAATCAGAAAGAGTTTTATGAAGCCGGTAAGCCGGTATATTGTATATATGTGGCCATTGGACAGAAAGCGTCTACCATCGCCGGTGTGATGAAAACACTGGAAGATCATGGCGCCATGGCTTTCACTACGATCGTGGCAGCTTCTGCCTCTGATCCTGCTCCTTTGCAGTTCTATGCTCCGTTTGCCGGTGCTGCAATTGGTGAGTTCTTCCGTGATACCGGTCGTCCTGCGTTGATCATTTATGATGATCTGTCAAAGCAGGCGGTGGCTTATCGTGAAGTATCCCTGTTGCTGCGTCGTCCTCCAGGCCGTGAAGCTTATCCTGGTGACGTATTCTACCTGCACAGCCGTTTGTTGGAGCGTGCTGCCAAGGTGATCAATGATGATGGCGTGGCCAAGAACATGAATGACCTGCCTGAATCTATCAAGCACCTGGTAAAGGGTGGTGGTTCTTTGACGGCATTGCCGATCATCGAAACACAAGCCGGTGATGTATCTGCTTATATTCCTACAAACGTTATCTCGATCACTGATGGTCAGATCTTCCTGGAAGGTAACCTGTTTAACAGTGGTATCCGTCCTGCGATCAACGTGGGTATCTCCGTTAGCCGCGTAGGTGGTAACGCGCAGATCAAATCCATGAAGAAAGTAGCTGGTACGCTGAAACTTGACCAGGCCCTGTACCGTGAAATGGAAGCCTTCTCTAAATTCGGTGGTGACCTCGATGCTGCTACCAAGGTAGTATTGGATAAAGGGGCACGTAACGTGGAGATCCTGAAACAACCTCAATACACTCCGTTCAGTGTAGAAAAGCAAGTAGCTATCATCTACCTGGGTACGCAAGGATTGCTGCGTGAAGTAGCAGTTAAGCGTGTAAAGGAATTTGAAGAACACTTCCTGATGGAAATGGACAACAAATTATCAGATGTATTGGCGCAGTTCAAGAAAGGTAATCTGCCAGAAGATGGTATTAAGAAGATGGTTGCATTAGCTAAAAGCTTAATGCCTCAATATAAATAGTGAGTTAGCTAATTATTAGCATAGAAAAGTCCCTTCGTATTTTAACGAAGGGACTTTTTTTTATTGCTGTAAATCAATGCATAACCGAAAAGGGATGGACAGAAGTCAAAAAAAGTTGGCAGTGCCTATTGCATAAACCAAATTTTGTTTCAATCTTTGACCCACGATCAACGATAACGATCACGATCACAACGATCACGTTCTCTCCTCCAATTCCGATACAAACCGTACCCAATCTCCAGACAAACCGCATCACGTTTCTTTCCATCCAATTCCATTTTACAGTTCTGAGTATATTCCAATTCTACGAAAACAACCGGTTCGTTTCCAACCTCCTGTGGACTAATACATAGTTATTTCGTCCCTAAAATATAAGTTATGAAAACGTACCAGTACCAAACTGCCCAGGCATTACCCATTATTATTCAACATATTTTCAGGTGGTTATTATTGCCACTGTTATTGTTAAGCTGGTCATTGAGCAGCTTCTCCCAAAAGACAAAGACAAGCACCAATAAAAAAGTAGTATTGAACTGGAGTACACCAGTAGCTGCTAACTACAGTCACTTCGTGATTGAGCGCAGCTTGAACAATGCAGATTTTTCAGAAGTAGGGTTGTTGTTTACCGGTGAAGATGAGCAAGCAGGTGCTAGTCAGAGTTATAGTTTTTCAGATGATGTAAGGAATGTGCGCAAGGGATTAATTTACTACCGTATCAACATGGTTGATATGAATGGAAAAATTCAAAAAACGGCTACACATACAGTATATACAGCCGAGCAGCAGCCAACACCGGGTATTAAAGTGTCTCCAAACCCTGTATCGAGTGACCTGCGTGTTACATTGCCATTGGCCTGGAAAGATAAATTTGTGTCTATTGAATTGATGAATACCAATGGCCAGGTAGTAAAGTATTCGCTGAATCAGCAATCACAGCTTACAGAAACCATTTCTGTAAAGGACCTGACAGAAGGGCTCTATGTGCTGCGCGTATCGAATGGCAATGAAACGATCATCCAACGGATCATTAAGTCGAAATAAACATATTCAATAAAGAATTTAAAGGGTACGATCAACAAACGCCGTCCCGATTCCTCGGGATGGCTCTTTTAAACCTTTAACAACATTTTTTAGTAGCGGCCATAGGGGTTTTGTGAGTTGGCTTGTCATACTAAATAATAAGGGCCGCGGTGAAGATGGAATATGTGCTATCAATCTGATTTGAAATCATTTATATAAGAGTTTATTTTAAAGGGTACGATCAACAAACGCCGTCCCGATTCTTCGGGATGGCTCTTTTTAACCTGCCAAATGGATCAAAGGCAGTAACCCAACCCAAACCAACTGCTTATTAAAATATTAAAGATTTTTAAAGGGTACGATCAACAAACGGCCAGGCTTTTCTAAGCCAGGCCTTATTTTTTTAATGAAGTGGATCGGCTAAGTTTGCAGAATTATGCACCTGATTAGAAAATACCTCCTTATAATCATCCTGCTATCTCCGGTTTTATCGGTTGCCTGTGTTAATGAGTATTACAGAACTGAACTTCCTTTAGCGGATAATAAGATTGACTTGTGGGCCTTGCTGCATAACCTGGAAGACAAGGGCCCGCTTCCTTATTGGCACCATGGCTATAATGGAGATGTATCATTGCACGCTCGTCGGGATTCGCTGGCGAAGGTGGGGTTAGATAAACTCGATTATAAGTCATTGTCTGATTATGCAGTTATTCAATTAAAGATCGGTGACAGGAAGAAGGCGCTTGAGCTAATGGAGCAACTGTATGCAAAATATCCCAATGAGTATAATATCATAGCCAACCTTGGCACTGCCTATGAAGTAACTGGCAATAATGAAAAATCGCTTGAACTGTTGAAGAAAGCAATAGCCATTAACCCACGCTCGCACCATGGCTCTGAATGGATACATATAAGTATCCTTGAGCAGAAGCTAGCGGGCAAGGAATATGACCAGATCATTAACCTCGGCATCAAGGATTTTCCACAATGGCTGAATGATAAAAGCTATGTATTTACCCGCCCGGCTGATTCATTGAAAATACAAATCGCTTTCCAGCTGCATGAACGCATTGCGTTTATCCCCTCGCCTGATAGTGTTATCGGACAACTGGTGCTTGACTTTGCTGATATCGTTGCCAAGACCGAATCAAAAGATACCGCTATTGCTTTCTATGATTATGCAGCGAAATATAGTCCCGCTCTTCAACCGGCCATAGCAGCACGGAAGGCATTTCTGCAGGAAGAAAAGAAGACGGTACAAAATACTTTCCGTTGGGCAAGTGTGGTATGGGCCATTCCTTTAATATCGTTTGTCCTCATCTTTCTGGCCTGGTTGAGGAGTATCAGGAAGCAGAGAAAAGAGAAGACAGGAGGCAGCATACAGAACCAGGAGAAGTGAGAAAGTCCGAAAGACAGTTAAGGACAGGGCTATTCGTTTTGAAAGTTACTAAGTGACTTAATGACTGACCGGCTTTTCGGTTTCGGATTTCACAAAGTTGCGCATCCTGCTCAGGAATTGCGTTAAGGTTTGCATATCCTTCATATTATCGGCTATCAGCAGGAATAGTTTGCCGGTTTGCTTCAGCCTCGCATTGTTGGTGTACTTCTGTATATAGGTGAGTATTTCGCGGAAGGTATCTGATTCAAAGTAAGGAGAATCGGCTTTATTGATGAAGAAGCATTTGAGCGTTTCATCTCTTAACAGCATCTTTTCAAAGCCCAGTTCTACTGCCAGTTTACGGCTGCGCACGGTATCAAACAAGTCTTCAACCTGCTTGGGAATAGGACCAAAACGATCCTGCAGTTCCTGCGCAAACTCCTGCAGGGCAGCTTCATCTTCACAATTGTCGAGGCGAGTATATAAGGACAACCTTTCTGTAATGCTTTCTACATAGGTATCCGGGATCAGGATCTCGAGGTCGGTATCGATGGTACAATCCTGTACATAATCTTCCTGTTTGGATATCTCTTCTTTGAAGAGGGCCCTGAACTCTGTGCGCTTCAGTTCTTTGATGGCTTCGTCGAGGATCTTCTGGTACATCTCAAAGCCAATCTCTGCCATGAAGCCACTTTGTTCGCCACCCAACATATTGCCGGCGCCCCGGATGTCAAGGTCGCGCATGGCAATCTGGAAGCCACTGCCCAGTTCACTGTGTTGTTCCAGGGTTTGTAAACGTTTCCTGGAATCATCGGGCAGGGTGCTGACGGGAGGGGCCATCAGGTAACAGAATGCTTTTTTATTGCTTCTGCCCACACGGCCGCGCAACTGGTGAAGGTCGCTCAGGCCAAACTGGTGGGCATTGTTGATGATAATGGTATTCACGTTGGCGATGTCCACCCCACTCTCCACGATATTGGTACACACGAGTACATCGTATTTCTTGTCGATGAAATCCATGATGCGCTCTTCCAGGTCGTGGCCTTCCATTTGTCCGTGGGCAGTACCGATGCTGAGATCGGGACATAAGCCCTGGATAAGGCCGGCCATCTCGCTGAGGCCGAGTACCCGGTTATGGATAAAGAATACCTGTCCGCCACGTTCTGTTTCAAAGTAGATGGCATCACGAATGGCATCTTCATTGAATACCATCACTTCTGTTTGGATGGGTTGCCGGTTGGGCGGCGGGGTATTGATGATGCTCAGGTCTCTTGCGCCCATTAAGCTGAACTGCAAAGTGCGCGGAATAGGTGTAGCGGTAAGGGTAAGGCAGTCTACATTGGTGCGCAGGGTCTTGATCTTTTCCTTGTGGGCCACTCCAAACTTCTGTTCTTCATCAATGACGAGCAAGCCAAGGTCTTTGAACTTGACTTCCTTGCCCAACAAGCCATGTGTACCAATGATGATGTCCACCTTGCCTTCTTCCAGGCGCTTGAGTGTTTCCTTCTTTTCTTTGGCCGATTTGAAACGATTGATATAATCTACCGTTACAGGGAAGTCTTTTAAGCGCTCCTTAAATGTTTTGTAATGCTGGAAAGCAAGAATGGTAGTAGGCACCAATACGGCTGCCTGCTTGCTATCGCAACAGGTTTTAAAGGCTGCCCGCACAGCGATCTCTGTTTTGCCAAAGCCTACATCACCACACACCAGCCTATCCATGGGCGAAGGCTGTTCCATATCTTTCTTTACATCGGCAGAAGCCTTGCTTTGATCGGGCGTATCCTCGTAAATGAAGGAGGCTTCCAGCTCGGTTTGCATATAATTATCGGGCGTATGCTGAAAGCCTTGTTGCGCCTTGCGCTGGGCGTATAACTTGATCAGGTCGAAGGCGATTTCCTTGACCTTGACCTTGGTCTTTTCCTTTAATTTATTCCAGGCATCGCTGCCCAGTTTGTTTACTTTGGGAATGGTGCCTTCCTTGCCGGTATACTTGGATATTTTATGCAGTGAATTGATGTTCACATACAGAATATCACTGTCTTTGTACAGAATGCGCACGGCTTCCTGCAGCTTACCATTCACATCTATTTTCTGTAATCCGCTGTAGGTACCTACACCATGGTCAATATGCGTAACATAGTCTCCTGGTTGTAGTTCCCGGAGGGTACGTAAAGTGAGAGCCTTATTTTTATTGTAGGCCTGCTTCACCTTGTACTTATGATAACGTTGGAATATCTGGTGATCGGTGTAGCAAACTACTTTCAGGTCTTCGTCTATAAAGCCCTGGTGAATGGATGTAGGAACGGGGGTAAACTGGATCTCGGCCTTCAGGTCTTCAAAAATGCTGGTGAGCCTTTCGAGCTGCCTGGGGTTTTCTGCAAAGAGATAAAGACTGAATCCTTTGGCGGCCGCTTGCTTCAGGTCTCTGATCAGCATATCAAACTGGCGGTTGAAGGCCGGTTGATCTTTGGTATTGAAGAGAATGGTGAACGCCTCTTCCCCGGTAAAGAATGGGAAGGTAGATTCGTGTCCAAATTCTATGAGGTGACGCTTTTGTAATTGTATTTCCAGCATATCGGCTGGTACAAAGTCGTCGGTTTTGATATTGATCTTTACTAACCTGGTTTCCTCTTCGTCTTCCTGAAATTTATTCCTGGCGTCCCTGCCTTTGGCGGTAGCTGCTGCGCTTGCGGCGGCGGCTGCCGCTGCTGCGTCCTTTTGGAGGTTGAGGAAGAGGTGGAGGTCTTCTTCCTGTGTGATGAGCTTCTCTTTGGTCAGTGCCCAGTCCTGCATCCATACCACGGTATTATCGGGCAGGAAATCGAACAGGGATGTTTTCTCATCGCTGTCGAACTGGGTTTCCACGTTGGGAATGATGGTTACGGACAGCAGTTTTCTTTCACTTAACTGTGTTTCCGGGTCAAAGATGCGGATAGAGTCTACATCGTTGCCAAAGAGTTCCACCCGGTAGGGCTTTTCATTGCCAAAAGAATAGATATCGAGGATACCGCCCCGTAGTGCAAACTGTCCGGGTTCGTAAACAAAGTCGGTACGCTGGAAGCCGTAACCTACCATTTGCTCCATCAGGCCATCCACGTTGATGGAGTCGCCCGATTTGAGGTAGATGATATTGCCGGAGAGTGAATCGGGCAGTACTACTTTTTCATACAATGCTTCGGGGTAGGTAACGAGCAATCCTGTGCGGTTGCCTTTTCCTGCGGATTGTGCGGCGAAGCGGGTGAGTGCTTCTGTACGCAGCATTACGTGGGAAGAGTTGAGCAGCCGGAAGTTTTTCCTGTTCTTAAAAGAAGAGGGAAAGAAATAGACGTTTAAAGCGCTGGTCAGGTTCTCCAGTGAATTGTGGAGGTAGGCAGCCGCTTCGGCATCTTCACAGACTACTACATGGTTCTGCTGGCTACAGGAAGGATGCTGAAAAATAGTGCTGATAACAAAGGCTGACGAGCTTCCGCGGAGGTGGCTGCAGTAAATATGTTGTGGTTTGGCAAAAGAGAGCCTGTCCGCCAGTTGAAAAAGGCGGGGGTTATTCTTATAAGTATCCAACAACGTCTGCAAATTCATATCAACGGGCGCAAAGATACGAAAAAGCAGGATGAGTACGAAGGCTGAAGGGGAGGGAAGGGAAGTAGGGGGCGCGGGGCCCTGGTATTTTAGCTTGCCTTGTAGTGGGTAATTGATGGAGGGAATGATAGCTAAATCATTATAGCAATTGATTGAGATCAAGGGAGTTGGCTCGATACTGTATAGTCACTACAAACCGAAAAATAGTAATGCACTAAGGTGGAAATAAAAATAATCTGATTGGTGCTGAAGCATGGAAAAATGGGCTACATTAGCGCCCGACTCGATTGCTTGCCATTAAGGCACTTGCAGGAGCGGCTTCCCAGCTGCTCCTTTTTCTTTTGTGTCCTGCCCGGCTGGCGCCTGATAATAAGGGTGGTTTTTTGTATATTTAAGAAAACACATCCAATGTTACAACCCTGGCGTACTGGTAAGGTTATACGCATTACCGATGAAACGGCTAGCACTAAACGTTTCTGGATACAGGTACCTGAACTGGAGTCTTTTGATTTTACTCCCGGCCAGTTTGTAACACTGGATCTCCCTATACATGAGAAGCCCAACAAACGGTGGCGCAGTTATTCGATAGCCTCCTGGCCAGATGGCACCAATGTATTTGAACTGGTGATCGTATTGCTGGAAGGTGGGGCTGGTACACATTATCTATTCAATGAAATAAAGGAGGGGTCTGAATTGACGCTGCGTGGTCCGCAGGGTGTATTTGTATTGCCGGAACCGGTAGACCGCGATCTTTTCTTTATATGTACAGGAACAGGAGTGGCTCCTTTCCGGTCTATGAGCTACCATATCCTCAATCACCAGGTGCCGCACCAAACCATTTACCTGGTCTTTGGCTGCCGGAAGTTTGGTGATGCGCTGTATGGGGCTGAGCTAAGAGACCTGGAGACCAAGGTATCCAGCTTTCGTTATATTCCTACTTTTTCCCGGGAAGAGCCGGGAGAACATTGCACCGGGTATGTGCATAAGGTATATGAAAGCATTTGCAGTGAAAACAAACTTCCATCTACTGAGAACCCGGAGTTGCTGGTACCTAAGCCGGCCTATTTTTACCTCTGTGGCTGGAAAGATATGATTGATGAGGCCAAGCAACGCATACAGGGATTGGGATATGATAAAAAATCAATCCACCAGGAGTTGTATGGCTAGTAAATGATTGTTATGGAGTGGAGTACCGGGCAGGCATAAAAATGCGCTTTACCTACGATGGAAGAGGTATTCCTGATAGTCCGTAAGAGGGGAGGAGTATTAGTGCTGCGTTCCGCTTCCGGTTGGTTGAGCAATTTTCCGTTTGGAAATATCCTGCAGCTTGGAGTTACTGCTGTCATCCTTAGCGGTAATTGGAATAACCGGGATGTGCAATTCCTTCAGCCTTTGTTCAAGATTTGCTTTTTCTTTCTGAAGATCAAGAATGTCAGCGTGGTTGCTGAGCATTTCATTCTCCAGCTCAAATACTTTCTTTTTCAGCTTCTTGATCTGAGTTCTTCTGATGAATAAACCTGTCAGTAAGGCTAACAGGATCAGGGTGCCAAACAGGTAAATATTCACAGGAATAATGATTGCAAGCATAGACAGCTTTTAAGGGTAAAGAACCTCTGGTTTTGAATGCCAGCATTCCTTTATAGGGGCGTTTGCCTCCTGACATAGAAAATAATTGATCTATGTCAAAACGACAGTCATCCTATAACGGATAGCCAGTTAAATTATTTTACAGTCTACTATACCAAATGAGCCTAACGCGGGTGGTTGGTTTTCAAAGGACAAGAGTTTCACTAAAAATAAAAAGGAGAGAGGTCTTTCAGGAATTAACTTTAAGCCGGGTTGTTACTCAAATATATAATTAATTAATCTGTTTCTGCACAATTTCCATGATTTTATTTAGCGGAATCCGCTCCTGCTGCATGGTATCGCGGTAACGAATAGTGACAGTATTGTCTTCCTTCGTTTGGTGGTCTACCGTTACGCAGAAAGGGGTGCCCAGGGCGTCCATTCGGCGGTAACGTCTTCCAATGGTATCTTTTTCTTCGTAAAAGCAGTAAAACTGTGATTTACATTCATCCATGATCTGCCTGGCTATTTCCGGCAGTCCGTCTTTTTTGGTGAGCGGAAGTATCGCCAGTTTAATCGGGGCCAGTTTTGGCGGGAACTTCAGCACTACCCGGCTATCCTGTTTTTCGGGGGTACTCAGGTCTTCTTCTGTATATGCTTCACTCAGGATCAGGAGTATGGTCCTATCCAGACCGATCGAAGTCTCGATCACATAAGGAATATAGTTCTGATTGATCTCTGTATCAAAGTATTGTAACTTCTTTTTGCTAAATTTCTGGTGTTGGCTAAGGTCGAAATCGCCCCGGGAGTGGATACCTTCTACTTCTTTAAAGCCGATGGGGAACTCATATTCTATATCGCAGGCGGCTTTGGCATAATGCGCCAGCTTTACGTGATCGTGGTAACGATACTTGTCTGGTGACACACCCAGGCTCAGGTGCCATTTCAGGCGCTCTTCTTTCCAGTAGGCATACCATTGGTCTTCTGTGCCAGGGCGGATAAAGAACTGCATTTCCATCTGCTCAAACTCACGCATGCGGAACACGAACTGGCGGGCTACGATCTCATTGCGGAAAGCCTTGCCCACCTGTGCAATACCAAAAGGTATCTTCATACGGCCTGTTTTCTGCACGTTGAGGAAGTTGACAAAGATGCCCTGTGCGGTTTCAGGCCGGAGGTAGATCTCATTCGCGTCTTCCGCTACGCTGCCGAGCTGGGTAGAGAACATGAGGTTGAACTGGCGCACTTCGGTCCAGTTGGAAGTGCCGCTGACACTGCATTTTATCTTGTTTTCCTCTATTAGTAATTTTAATCCTGCCATATCGTCCTTTGCCAGCAGGGCTTCCATAGAGGCAATTAAGGCGTCGGCCTCTTCTTTCTTTCCTTCTTTTTCCAGCACTTCGGCATGGCCTTCAATCAGGTGGTCAACACGGTAGCGTTTTTTGCTGTCCTTGTTGTCGATCATCGGATCGCTGAAATTGTCTACGTGGCCACTGGCTTTCCAGGTGGTGGGGTGCATGAAAATGGCTGCATCGATACCTACAATGTTTTCATGCATCTGCGTCATGCTCTTCCACCAGTAGTCGCGGATATTTTTCTTCAGCTCACTGCCCCACTGGCCGTAATCGTATACTGCACTCAATCCATCATAGATCTCGCTGGAAGGGAAAATAAAGCCGTACTCCTTACAATGCGAAATGATCGCCTGAAACTTGTTGGTATCTGTTGCCATAGCGGGCAAAGATAAGCAGGGGTAATATTATCTGTCTCAATGGCTTAAAAAAATATAAAGCTTGCAATTTTTTGGCAACTGCGGCGCCTTTGGCAGGCAAATAGCTGGTTTCCAAAGGCAGATACTTGAATTTATTCAGCTATTGCGGGAACTGGCCTCCGCTAGTATATTTATGGCATCTAAATCCACCCCATGACAAACATTGAAACGATCCGAGTTGAAATTGACAAGCAAATTGCTGCCGGCTTTACGGCTGATGAGATCAGGCGTAACCTGCTTTCGCAGCAACACCATCCCGACGATGTAACGGCGGCCTTTAAACAAACCAATGTAGCGGCCAGGGCCAAATCCTCTTCCGGCATTGGCATTGCCTCGGTGCTCATCTCCATTTATTTTATTTTCAGTGGGATCATGAAAATGAGCAAGTACCCTTCCGGCAGTATCTCTTATACTTTTGGTATAGTGATGCTGGTGGTGGGTATTGGCGGATTGATCTATAAAGTGGTAGAAATATCCAGGCGTTAAAAAATCAGGAGACCCTGCCGGAGAACTCAGGCATGAGTTGTTGCGGCAGGGTTATGCTTTGCATGATATTGAGCTGCCTACTATGTAACGTTTAGTCGGCGGTTTCTGCGGTAAATCTGTAGGAACAGGAAGGTACATGCTATTGCTGCCAGCCCCACAGCTCCGCACCAGATATACATGTTTTTTCTATTATCTGCAATGATCAGCTGGTTGCGGCGGGAGAGATCGATAAAAGCAATATTCTTCCTGCTGAAGTTGACCATTTCAATAATATGGTCTTCATAAATATCATCATAGCATTGCATGGCTATGGGCGCCAGTTGGACCGATAGTGTATCGCCGGCTTTTAGAGAACGCAGAGAATGACCGGGTTTGCCATAATTGTAATATTTTTCTTCGAGGCTGAAATGACGCTTTCTCCCTCCGGCGAATTTGAAGAGATAGTAGTAGGTACCCGATTCTTCCATTTGGTATTTTTCAGGCGTCCCTGATAACACCCTGTTATTAAAAGTGTGCAGCGTATTTACATCAATCGTTTCGTTGCCGGCGTAATAAGCTATTATATTAATAATGGCAATAACGAATACCATCAACGATATTGAAATGAGCACATATCGCTTATTATCGGCTGGGTCAGCGGCTTGCATGGGGGAAGGGTTTCAGGGCAACAACGCTTACTTCAGTTTATCATTGTTGATATGACGATCGGCATCGCGGATATTTTTCTTTTCGAAGTTCTTTTGCAGGGCTTCGGTGAGGTTGACGCCGGTTTGATTGGCCAGGCAAATGAGTACCCACAATACATCGGCCATTTCATCGCCCAGGTTCTTATTTTTATCACTTTCTTTAAACGATTGCTCGCCATAAGTGCGTACCATGAGGCGTGATAATTCGCCTACTTCCTCCATCAGGATACCCAGGTTGGTGAGTTCATTAAAATAACGCACGCCAACAGTCTTGATCCATTGGTCTACCTGTTGCTGGGCCTCGTTCAATGTTATTTCCATATTACAGATTTTACTATTTTTTGCAGGCAGGGTTACTATTCTTTGTTTTTAGTATCAATGACGATCGTTACCGGGCCATCATTGAGGAGGCTCACTTTCATATCGGCCCCAAATTCGCCGGTGCCAATGGGCTTGCCCAGGTCTTTTTCCAGTTGGGCCACCATCTTTTCATAGAGGGGTATGGCTACATCGGGTTTGCTGGCGCGGATATAAGAAGGGCGATTGCCTTTTTTAGTGGCAGCATGGAGGGTAAACTGGCTTACGAGTATGATATCGCCACCATTTTCCTTCACGGATACGTTCATCACTCCCTGCTCATCATTAAAAATGCGGAGGTTGACGATCTTGTTGCTTAGCCATTCTATGTCTTCCGGGGTATCGGCATCCTCGATTCCTACCAATACCAACAAACCATTTCCAATGGATGAGCGTATTATAGTATGTATAGTAACACTGGCCTGGCTAACGCGTTGTATAACTGCCCGCATAATTGTAGGTTAGTGTGTAAATTTATAGGAAGATCGGGCAACCGTCAAATGCCTGTGTATTATGAATAAGATCGATATAACAAAGGAAATTCTCTTTAGAACCGCCCGCAGTGGCGGTAAAGGAGGACAAAACGTGAATAAGGTGGAGACCATGGTGGAAGGTTATTTCAACATTGGTAACTCATTGGCACTGAATGAAGAGCAAAAAGAAATTTTGTATCG
>CBIHOV010000072.1:0-33435 GCA_966211765.1 uncultured Paraflavitalea sp. | reverse complement strand
TATTCAACTGGAAGGTAAGAAGCGGATGACGATTGAAGAGTTTTTGAGAGGGTTTAGGTTTTGAGGGAAAAGAATATAGGATACAGCCAATAAAATTTAGAATTCGTTTGATTAGATAGCAGATTTCTCACTCCGCTTCGCTGCGTTCGAAATACCAAGTAAGATTGAATAGTGACAAAATAAAAAGCTGCCGGTTATGCCGGCAGCTTTTTATTTTAATTCTTTATTCTGTATTCGGTCGAAGTTCGGAGCTTATTAATACTTCACATCCACATAGAACTTCCCATTCTCGGTGCCCAGTTCGGAAGCTGCGGCATCGCTGAGGCGAAGGGTGAGCCCGAGGCTTTCCTTCATTTCCGGCATCTGGCCCAATACTTTGGCATAGACGGTTTTCTGGGTAGAGGTAAAGGTTATTTTTACGATGGTGCCTACGGGCACATTGTTCATGAGTGCATAATACTTACCGTCTTTCCAGCCACTGGTACTGCGGAAGATGCCTGCATTGCCAGTAGTGGCCTTCCCTGATTCGGCAAACTGGGACCTGAAATAACCACCTTTGTGACTGGAGGATGCCCCATTGTTGTTGGTGGTTGAAACGGTAGTGGTAGGTCCAACAGGTGTGGTAGATACGGGAGTAGTGGTAACCGGCGGCGTAACAGCTGGTTTTTCTACGGGCTTTTCCACAGGCTTCTCTACGGGGGTAATTGGCTTAGTCTCTTCTGTTTTCACAGCGCCGGTAGTGGGATCCTTTGCAGGCGTAGTTGCAGGAGGAGTAGTGACTACAACGGGATTTGTTGTAACGGGTGTTTCTTTCTTCACTTCTTCTTTTACAGGCTCTGTTTTGGCCACGGGTGGCGCTGGCGTAACGGCTACTATTTTATTGACACCTGACGCTACCAATGCACTTTGGCCTTGTTTTACTTTCAGGTAACCAACAATGATGTTCATACCCGGCTTTAACTGGTCGTTGGTGATATTGTTCCATTTTTCCAGGTTGGCTACGGGTACTTTGTTGTGGCTTTGGCTAATACGGTACAACCATTCTTTATCCTGTACGGTATGGTACAGGGGTACAAATACTTCGTCGGCTGCTTTGGTACCGTCGACTGATAAATTGGTAGTGAGGGGAATCTTCAATGACTGGCCGATGGCCAGGGGTTTGTCCATGCTGCTGCTGTTGAGCGGCGCAATTTCTTTGGGGCTCACATTGTACAAACGTCCGATACTGTACCAGTTCTCCTTGGCTGCCACGGTGTGGGTGAGGTAAAGGGAGGGTGAAGCACCCTGCACTTTGAGCTGCTGTGCGCCCACTATATTGGCCATGAGAACAAAAAGAACAAGTAATACATTGATTTTCAACATAGACATGAATTTCATAACCGTGCAAAGATGTGGAATATTTTAATTGTTTCCGCTTTTCAATATCCTCCATGAAGAAGGATAATAATTGTTGATCCGGTTGGCCAGCATCTTCACCCAACCCAATGCAATACCTTGGTATTTTATCAATGTCCAACCGGTATGAGGGGCCGTTATTTTAACTTCCTCTCTCCGTAAATATTGCAGTGCCTCTTCCTTATTTAACGTTACTGCAACAATATTCTCGGAGAGCAGGTTACTGAGTGCCAGGGCATGGTCGGGAACCAGGCTGTTGCCTGCTATTTTACCAATTATTATACCGGCTTTGCGCAAATACAGGTGATCTGCTGTGATCAGGAGGGCTTCTTCCTGTGCAACAGGAAAAGCAATGATCATATCGCCCTGCTTCCAATAATTGACGGGCGCCTCTGCTTTCAGCCAGGGTTTGATGATCTCCACTTCTGCTTTGGAGAGCTTTTGCCATTTTGATCTTTTGGGTGCGCGCAGGGTATTGCCGGTGCTGCTTTGTTTGCGGAAGCAGGCCAGGAAAAACCCTTCGCCTTTTACTTTATCGGGAAAAAAACGATAACCAACTGCTTTGCCGCCATCGCTGGTGACTTCCACGATACCCCAATCTTTTTCAATTGCAAGAGGAAGGTTTTCCACTTCGAACTCCTGCAATAACCAATCCATCATATTCTCGTCTTCTTCTTTGGAATAAGAACAGGTGGAGTAGATCAATACGCCGCCCTCTTTCAAAGCAACCCAACTATCAGCAAGAATGCGTTGCTGGCGCTGGGTACAAAGCTGTACATTCTGCTCGCTCCATTCTGAAATGGCGGCTTCATCGCGCCTGAACAGCCCACTGCCACTACAGGGGGCATCAATGACGAGCACGTCGAAGAAGTTTTCGAGCCGGGCAAAGTGGGCGGGATCGTTGTTGGTGACGATCGCATTGGCTGCGCCCCATTTGGTAAGGTTTTCTTCCAGGATGGCTGCCCGCGATTTGATCACATCATTGCTCACCAGTAAACTATCGGGGCTAATGAGTGATTGAATGAGGGTGGACTTTCCGCCGGGTGCTGCGCAGAGGTCGAGGACCCGGATATTTTGTGTAAGGTCAGTCGTTTGTTTCAATGCCTGCTCCAGGAACATGCTGCTGGCTTCCTGCACGTAGTACAAACCGCCGTGAAAGGCAGGATCGAAGGTGAAGGAAGGGCGTTGGGCGAGGTAGAAGCCTTGGGAGGTCCAGGGGATCGGTCCCGCCGACTGGCGGGAGCAGTCGACAATCGGCAATGGGTCGCTGACGTTTGATGCACCCTGATTAACGGCCAGCCCACTGCCAGCTTCGCCAGGCTCTTGACCGGGCTGATGACCAGTTCTCAGGGGATTGAAGCGGATAGAGGTCACCTGCTCACCTGAGTTGTGCACCGCTAGGAAAGATTCACGGTCATATCCTTTTATGCCTTCCAGCGCATCCAGTAAAGCCTGTGGTAATGTCAAATTGAAATAGAATTAATCGGCAAATTTACGGCTGAAAAATTAAATGTCAACCCAGGGCTGTAATGGTTCTGTAAACATAGTAAGATGGGTTGACGGCAGGCCTGGATTAAAATGATCACAAAAACTCGTCTATCACTTCGCCCAGATCGCCCATATCTCCTGAGCTTGGTTCTTTGGGGAAATAAGCCTTTTGCAATAAACGAATGAAACAGACGTGGGCTAGTATGATCAGTATCCAATACAACAGGATACTGGTGGTGGGCAGGTGAAGGGTGTTATTTTGTAACAATGATACCAGCGGTAATATCACCAGGCCCGCAAAGAGGATGGATGTATATGCCCAGGCCAGTAGTTTAGAAAAGGGCATCTTCCTGATGCGCCACAAGGCCAGGCATTCTCCTGCGAGGATGATCATGGTAACTATCAACTCCTGGTATGGGTTGGGGAATAAACCTGAGACGCTACCGTTGGCTATCCCGGCTGGTTGCTTTTGTGCGGCGCCCATGACGGACAATACGATCATAAAAACCAGCTGTATGCCAGTGATGATCACGAGTGACCAGAAAGGTGTGGTATCAGTTTTCTTTGGAGGCAAGGTCAATTTTTCTTTGCGAGGGGTATAGTCTCTTTTACGGAACCAGTGTGCCGTTTAAGCTTATTGATCATAATCATTGAGGATATCGTCCGTACCATCAGCAGGCAGCGCTATCAATCCGGTTTTCTTTCTGTAAGCGTCCATCAAAACCATCACAAAACATACATGGCCGATAATGATAAAAGCCCATATGATAGCTCTTTGAATGGTGAAAAAAGAAGCCAATTTATCACCAGCACCTCCTGCCCCACTATGGGCTGTGATCCAAAACGCATACATGTTAGCTACCACAGGCATTATTATAAAAGCCACACCTAATCCCACCAGGTGTCCCGACACCAACCCCTTTCGTACCATGCGATACCTGATCTTCCAATAAGTAATGGCCTCAGCCACCAGTATGACAACGAGTATGAGGTGGCTGATCAGTTGGTTATTGATGATCCTTCTTAGTTCTACGTTATAGTATTCCTCGTTTGGCCCAACCATTTGCTGCATTGAAAAAATATTCAATGCCACCAGTATGGTCTTCATGATGATAATGATCACCAGCCACCATACCGCGGTTGTATATGGTTTATTGCTCAAGGGTTGTGTTATAGATGTTAGAGGTTCTTTATCTCCGCAATCAAATCCTGCAATACTTTTTTGGCGTCGCCAAAGAGCATGGAGGTTTTGGGCTGGAAGAAGAGATCGTTTTCGATACCGGCATAACCGGGCTTCATGGAACGTTTGTTGACGATCACATTTTTGGCCAGTTCCACATCAAGGATGGGCATACCGTATATGGGCGAAGATGGATCGGTTTTGGCAGCGGGGTTCACCACATCATTGGCGCCCAGGATGAGCACCACATCGGTGGTGGGGAATTCTTCATTGGCCTGTTCCATTTCCTGCAGTTTGTCGTAATTCACATCGGCTTCGGCCAGGAGTACATTCATGTGGCCAGGCATACGGCCTGCCACGGGGTGGATGGCGTATTTAACATCAACGCCTTTGCTTTCCAGTAATTTTTCCAGCTCATGGCAGGCATGCTGGGCCTGGGCCACGGCCAAACCATAACCGGGTACGATCATCACTTTGTGGGCATAACTCATGATCACAGCGGTATCGCTGAGGGATATCTCTTTATAAGCGCCTTGTTCTTTGTTGCCGCCTCCGCTGGCGGGCTTATTGCCACCACCAAAGGAACCGATCAATACATTGAGCAGGGAACGGTTCATGGCCTTGCACATCAATATGGTGAGCAGGGTACCTGCCGCACCTACCAGGATACCACCAGTAAGCATTACCTTATTGTCATACAGGAAACCGCCGCAGGCTGCCGCCACCCCTGTAAAGGAATTGAGCAGGGAGATCACTACGGGCATATCGGCCCCGCCAATGGGCATTACAAACAAAATTCCATATACTAAAGAAAGGGCTAGCACGCCATAAAACAGCAAGGAGATAGAGGTAACGTTCAGTGCCAGGTCGGGTGCATCATCGGTAGAACCCACGGTGATTTTGATCTTATAAATAATATAAGCCGACAGGGCCAGAATGGTAATGAGGACTACCTGGTTCACAATATGCTGTCCTTTGAAAGCAAAATCTTTGATCTTGCCATTGAGCTTGCCCCAGGCGATCATGCTGCCTGCAAAGGAAACAGAACCAATGATGAGCCCGGCAAAGATGGTGATCAATACACCGGTTTGCACGCCGAGTGAAAGCACGGCATCATCGATCTGATCACCGGCGCCATAGGCTTCCTGTATGGAGTTTTTAAAACCGGTATGGGCATAATGTCCAAATTCAATAATGGAGATCAGGGCGGCGCAGGCGCCTCCCATACCATTGAAGAGGCTCACCATTTCGGGCATGGCGGTCATCTTCACTTTTTTGGCGGCGAGGGTACCAATGACGCCCCCAATGAGCAACCCGCCAAATATCCATAGGTAGTTGTGTAATTTTTCGCCTGATTCCTCATCGCGGTACAGGAAGATGGTGCCGATGATGGCTATTGTCATACCAACAGCCGCTATGAGGTTGCCCTTGCGCGCCGTGGCCGGATTGGACAACATTTTAAGACCAATAATGAAAGTTACTGAACCGATCAGGTAACAAAGGGTGAGTATACTGAATTCCATAGCGTATAATTCGTTAATGCCTGCGATTGTAAAATGGTGTGCCGTGCCGATTGAAGTGCGAGGCGACCCACCATTTATTATTTCTTCTTTGACTTGAACATTTCCAACATGCGGTCGGTGACCACAAAGCCCCCTACTACATTGAGTGTGCCCAATATCACGGCCAGGAAGCCGAGGATGAGGGCTACATAATTATCGCTTTCTGCTTTGCCCATTACAATAATGGCACCAATGATCACTACGCCGTGTATGGCATTGGCGCCACTCATGAGTGGTGTATGCAACACGCTGGGCACCCGGCCAATTACTTCAATGCCTACAAAGATCATGAGGATAACAATGTAGATGATCTGCTGGTTGTCGGAGAGCCATTTGAGCACTGCTTCCATGTATTCAGAATTTTATTTTTTCGCTATGCGCTTTTTACCCGCTCATTCACTACTTCGCCGTTGTGGGTGATACAAGACCCTTTCACGAGGTCGTCTTCCCAATTGAGGTGGATGGCGCTTTCTTTATTGATGATGAGTTGTAAAAAATTCAGGATGTTCTTACCATACAGCTTACTGGAATCGGAAGGCATGGTGGCGGGCAGGTTGCTGTCGCCAATGATGCGCACGCCATTGTACGCTACGGTCTCATTGTTCTTTGTAAAAGGTGTATTGCCCCCGGTAGCCGCTGCGAGGTCGATGATCACGGATCCATTGCGCATATTGCTGAGCATGGGTTCGGTGATGAGTATGGGCGCTTTCTTACCGGGTATCTGTGCGGTGGTAACAATGATATCGGCCTTTGCAATGCTTTCGGTGATCTTCTGTTGCTGGCGTTGTTTGTATTCCTCACTTTGTTCTACAGCATAACCGCCGGCTTTGGATGCATCGGCAGCACCTTCCACTTCCACAAACTTAGCCCCGAGGCTCATCACCTCTTCCTTTACGGCAGGCCGGGTATCGAATACTTCTACCACAGCACCCAGCCTACGGGCGGTGGCGATGGCCTGTAAACCGGCCACGCCTGCACCGAGGATCAATATTTTGGCGGGTGCAATACTTCCTGCAGCGGTCATGAACATGGGAAAGTAACGTCCATAGCTATTGGCTGCCAGCAATACGGCTTTGTAACCAGCTATATTGGCCTGGGAGCTCAGCACATCCATACTTTGCGCCCGCGTAGTGCGGGGCAGCATATCGAGGCTAAAGGAAGTAATTTGCTGCTTAGCCCAATCCTGCATGAGCGCCGGGTGAAATAAAGGCTGGTAAACGCCGATGATTATTTTGGAGGAAAGGGAACCGGTTTCTGCAAACTGGTGGATGGCGAGGATGATATCGGAGGACTGCAATACCTCCTGCCTGTTATTGATCCGGGCACCTGCTTTGGTATATTCCTGATCGCTGCTGTACGCTCTTTCGCCTGCGCCCTGCTCTACCAGTACTGTAATGCCCTTTTTGGTGAGCGTAGCTACCGCTTCTGGTAGCAGGGATACGCGTGTTTCGGCTGATGATTCTTTTAAAATTCCGATCGTCATACCCATTAATTATGCATTCAAGGTAAGGAAAAATGGGAGAAGAATACAGAATACAGAAGACAGAATTCAGAATCCAGGACGGGGAATAAGAAATTAGCGATTAGCAGTTAGCTTTTAGCCCGGGCGGATGTGGATCTTAGCTAGAAGCTAATACCTAACAGCTAACACATAAAAAGCTGGCCCATGTTCCTTTGCGGCGCATGAACCAGTATATAGCTTAGATCTTTCTTTTCTTAATAAGCCTGGGCAAACAATACTCTTTGTTTGCTGGGCTTGCCGCTCAACACACAAACGCCCTCTTCCTGTACATTGTCGAGTGGAATACAGCGGATGGTAGCTTTTGTTTGTTCTTTGATCTTGTCTTCGGTTTCGGCTGTACCATCCCAATGTGCGGAAATGAAACCGCCTTTTTCATTCAGCACTTTTACAAACTCGTCCCAGGTGTTGACCTTCGTGATGTGCTCATCGCGGTAGGCCAGGGCCTTGTTGTAAATGGCCTGCTGAATTTCATCCAGTAAGGCTACTACCCTCGCGGCCAATCCGTCGAGTGATACGCTGGTCTTCTCGCGGGTATCGCGGCGGGCCAATTCGGCCACATTGTTCTCGATATCACGGGCGCCGATCGCAATGCGCACAGGCACGCCCTTCTTTTCGTATTCAGCAAATTTCCAGCCTGGACGGGTATTGTCGTTGTCATCAAATTTTACGCGGATACCGGCAGCTTTCAGTTCTGCGGCCAGTGCTTTGGCTTTCGCGTCGATGACGGGCTTGCTTTCATCGCCTTTGTAGATGGGCACGATCACTACCTGGTGGGGAGCAATGCGGGGAGGCAGGATCAATCCTTCATCATCGCTGTGGGCCATAACGAGGGCGCCGATCAGGCGGGTGCTTACGCCCCAGCTGGTAGCCCATACATAATCGAGTTTATTTTCCTTGTCGGAGAATTTTACGTCAAATGCTTTGGCAAAGTTCTGTCCCAGGAAGTGAGAAGTACCTGCCTGGAGGGCTTTGCCATCCTGCATGAGGGCTTCAATGCAATAGGTTTCCACTGCACCGGCAAAACGTTCGCTTTCTGTTTTCAATCCTTTAATGACGGGCAGGGCCATCCAATTCTCCACAAAATCGGCATACACATGGAGCATTTGTTCTGCTTCTGCTACGGCTTCTTTGGCGGTGGCGTGAGCGGTATGTCCTTCCTGCCACAGAAATTCAGCTGTACGCAGGAACAATCGGGTACGCATTTCCCAGCGCACCACATTGGCCCACTGGTTGATGAGAAGAGGCAGGTCGCGATAGCTTTGTATCCAGTTTTTATAAGTATTCCAGATGATGGCTTCGCTGGTAGGACGCACCACAAGTTCTTCTTCCAGTTTGGCTTCGGGGTCTACGATCAGTTTGCCTTTGTGGGCAGGATCAGCTTTCAGGCGGTAGTGGGTGACCACGGCACATTCCTTGGCAAAACCTTCTGCATTCTTTTCTTCGGCCTCAAAGAGGCTTTTGGGAATAAAAATGGGGAAATAGGCATTGACGTGGCCGGTATCCTTGAACATTTTGTCGAGGGCATCGCGCATATTTTCCCAGAGGGCAAACCCATAGGGTTTTATTACCATACAACCGCGTACAGCGGTATAATCGGCCAGGCTGCCTTTAATGACAAGGTCATTGTACCATTGGGAATAGTCTACACTTCTACTGGTGATCTCTTTGCTCATTTTTTACGATATTGATTACAGGCGGTTTTCCTGGTCGATCCAGCCAACCGATTCGTCGACCAAAACCGGCCATTTAAGGCTGATTTTCATGGTCAATTTTAACAATCCGGCTGCATTTTTTAATAGTATTGGCCGCCTTTTTATTGTAATTTTATTCTGAAAGAACGCAAAAGTAGCAACTTCGCATCGTAAAACATTAAAATCGCACTAATCATGTCCCGACTTCTACTTTTCACGGCTATCGCAGTAACTGCATTCTCCAGTTGCTCAGTGACCCGATCCGGGCAAACGAAAACGCCGGATGATGTGTACTATTCACCAGCCCGTGATGGTGCTGCCTATGTGGAGACGGAAAAGAAGCGGGATGGTTATCGCAACGATGAGTACTATACCAATTCATCGGATGATCGCTGGCTGCGCATGCGGGTACGCGATCGTTACCGCTGGAGTGCTTTTGATGATTATGACTGGAACGACTATCGTTACAATAGCTGGAATATAGGAGGCTACGCCGGTTACAATCCCTACTACTACAATAATTTCAATAGCTATTTCAACAGCTATTATGCGTGGAACAGTTATTACAATCCCTATTGCCCCGGCATCATCATTGTGAACCCGAAGGGCAATGTACCTGTGTATACGGCGGTGCGTAATTTCAACCTGAGCCGGTATACGAACAACAATTACAACAATAGCAACCGCCCGCTCAGTTCTTCCAAAATGGGCAACCTGCGCTATGGCGCTCCCAGTTACAACAATAGCAATACGCGTACGGGTACGAGCCTGGGCAGCAGCATCCGGAAGGTATTTTCCAACGACAATGGCAGCAGCCGGAATACTTATTACTCTCCCGGTTCAAATGACAGACCTTCGCGGACTTATACACCTACTGATAACTCCTCCTCCTCACGCAGCTATACACCTTCCTCCTCTTCCAGCAGCAGTTCTTCTTCAAGCAGCAGCGGTGGAAGCAGCGGCGGCGGTGGTGGTGTGAGCAGGCCAAGTCGCGGCGGCAACTAACCATAGCAAATAACTATGAGAGGAAACAGGATTTAAGATGTCTTGAATTTTGATTCCTCTTTTTTTATACATCCCCGATCATCTTGAATATAAACTCATGAACAGAAAATTTTACCTGATTGCTGTATTACTTGCCGGACAGCAGGCCATGGCCCAGATACCGGAAGATGCCTTGCGCATGAGCTGGAATGTGCCATCCGGCTCAGCCCGCAGCCAGGCTATTGGAGGCGCTATGGGCGCCCTGGGAGGAGAGATCACCAACCTGTGGGTAAACCCTGCCGGTTTGGGTTTTTATAAAACCAGTGAGCTGGTATTGAGCCCTGGATTCACGATTGCCGGCAGTAAGAGCAGTTTCCGGGAAACGGATGCCAGTGCCGACAAACTGAATCGTTTTAACCTGGGCGCTTCAGGGTTCGTATTTGGCTGGGGAGATAAGTACAGCAAGTGGTCGAGCAAGGCTTTCAGCATTGGGGTGAACCGCACGGCTAATTTTGCCGGCAGCTCTTATTATAAGGGGACGAATGATTATAGTTCTTTTACAGAACCACTGGCCAATGAGTTCTTTAATTATTATACGGACCTGCGCAATAGCAATCCTTCGCTGACCAATAAGCAGATCATTGACCGTGGTATCAATGACAATAGTTTATCGCTGCTTACGCGGATGTCGTTGTACACCTACCTGGTAGATGTGGAAAATGGCCCGAACGGACAGGGAACGGTTTTCTCCCGTGCAGAAGATGTGGGCATTGTGAACCAGGAGCGGCAGATCACTACCAAGGGAGGCATCACTGAAATAGCCCTGGGTTTTGCCTCCAATATGGATGACAAATTCTATATCGGCGGTAGCGTAGGTGTGCCCATCGTGAATTATCAACGCAACAGTACATTTACGGAATCAGATGCTTCCACCGATCTGAATGATTTTAAATACTCCAGGTATACGGAAGAATTTACTTCCAAAGGAGTTGGTATCAACGCCAAGCTGGGTTTGATCTTCAAACCTGTGGAAAGATTGCGCATTGGCGTAGCGGTACACAGTCCCAGTTTGTATGCACTGAAGGACAAGACATCGGCTAAAATGGTGACTGACCTGGAAACTTCTTTTGATCCCAGCTTTCCCGTTGACAGCATTGAATCGGCAGCATTGTATGATGGCAAGAATCCTGAATTCAAATACGACCTGGTATCGCCCTGGAAATTCATGTTGAGTGGTTCGTATGTATTGAATGAAGTAGAAGATGTATCGAGGCAAAAAGGATTTATCTCTGCCGATATCGAGTATGTAACGTATGGCAGTTCCAAATTCAATGAAGCGGAAGACAAGGGAGAGGGAGAATATTTTAAGCAGGTAACGGAAGCTGTGAAACATAACTATAAGGGAGCGCTGAACTTCCGGGTAGGTGGTGAACTGAAGTTCAATACGATCATGACGCGACTGGGCTTTGCTTATTATGGCAATCCTTATGACGACAAAGAACTGAAGGCACATAAAATGAATGTAAGCGGCGGCCTGGGTTATCGTGATCATGGGATCTTCATTGACCTCACCTATGTGCACAGTCTCAACAAAGATGTAGACTTCCCTTACCGGGTGGATGCGCCACGGTCTAATACATACGCTACGATCAAAGACAATAGCAGCAATTTCATGCTGACGTTTGGGATCAAGTTGTAACGGCGGCGATCGTGAATCGGCAGTCGGCAATCGGCAGTCGGCAATCGGCAATCTCTTGCTTCGATAACAGATCTCTCACTGCGCTGCGCTCCGTTCGAGATGACAGGAAGATATTTATTAAACTCATCAACGTAAAGAATAATATCAATAATAAACCCCGCCTGAAAAGGCGGGGTTTGTTTTCAAGGTTCTTTTAAAAACCTTAACCCTTCACTTTAAAAGTCCTCACAGGGGATCTCTACGGATTGCCGGGATTCGCTCCCGGCTGGTTGTTTGGCATTACAAAAGTCGGATATCTTATTAGAATAATTTCACATCCAATTCATCATCTGGTCATAATATTAACAAAATTTACGTTTGACTAAGTATTACTTCTTAGCTACGGCGATTCTGTTGCTGTAATGGTCCAATTTTCAGGGTCCGGCCATTACTGACTGGCAATAATCCAGGATGGCGGCATCGTTAGTGGGAGAAAACCATTGTATGTCAATGCTTTTGCGAAACCAGGTCATTTGTCTTTTGGCATAATGGCGGGTATTGATCTTGATGGCCTCCACTGCCTCCGGAAGGGTACTGTTACCGTCCAGGTATTGAAACAACTCATTGTATCCCACGGTTTGAAGTGCATTCAGGTGCCGCCATGGCAACAAAGCCTGCACCTCCTCCAATAATCCCTGCTGCATCATGTTATCTACCCTTTGATTGATGTTGCGGTGCAGCTCTTCTTTGGGTAATTCCAGTCCAATTTTAACAATACGGAACGATCTTGTTGCCTTTTTGCCCTGCTGGAAGGTGCGGATTGACTGACCGGTGACCAATTTCACCTCCAGGGCCCTCAGGAGCCGGTGTGGGTTCTGAATTTCACCGGTGCTGTAATACAGGGGATCCTGCTCCGCCACCTGCTGTTGCAGCCAGGAAAGGCCTTGCTGCTGAAACTCCTTTGTGATGCGCTCCCGCACTTCCAGGGAAACCGGGGGTATATCATCCAGGCCCTCGCAAAATGCCTTTACATAGAGCCCTGTACCGCCTGTCATAACAGCTACGGCCGCATGCTCATACAGGTGATTAACGGACTGTAGCGCATATTGTTCAAATAGGGCTGCATTGACCTCCTGCTGTATGGAATGGGAGTTGATAAAATAATGGTGTACGCGGGTGAGTTCTTCCGGGGAAGGCTTGGCTACGCCAATGGTCATTTCGCGGTAGCACTGCCGGGAATCGGCAGAAATGATCGCTGTATTAAAATGCTCAGCTATACGAATAGCGAGGGCTGTTTTACCCACAGCTGTAGGTCCCACGATGACTATACAGGTATGCTGCATGGCTAATTGTTAAAAGAAAAGAGGTGACCTCCTACTGATGGATATCACCTCCTGTATAAATTCCGGGGAATCCTTAAATTTCTTCTTCTTTGCCGCCTTCGTCTTCTGCTCCTTCTTCTGCACCTTCTTCTTCTCCGAGTCCATCATCGTCATCTCCTTCGGTACTGAATCCTTCTGCGCCGGCCTTCAGGTCGTATTTTTCTTCTACTTCTGTGAGCTTATCGCCCACGAGCCCTTTGGTACCATATTGAGAAGGGGCAATGCCTTCTGTTTTAACAACTACGGGGTAGTCTAATTTTGCATTCTCTTCTTTTGACACGTTGATCAGCTCTACCATGAAACTCCAGCCTTTCACAAAATCGTAGGCGTAAATAAACTTTTGATTGGGATCGCGGATCTCTGATCCGATGGTGGTTTCCTCCATGAGCAGGGGAACCGCTTTATAGGCCTTATCGTATTTGGCCAGGCTGATCTCTCTTCCCCGCTGCCAGTTGTCGTTGCTGCGGTAGAAAGTAGCCTGGTGTTTACTATCAAATTCGTATGCTTTTAGGATTATCTGGTGGAGCTGTAAAAACGATTGGGTATGCTTTACGGCTACATCCCGATAGATGCTATCGTCTTCTTCAAAATATATCCTGAATTTTAATACAGCCATGTTGTTACTTGTTTCTGGTTTTTGGTTTTCTGGTTTTATTACCGGATGATCTGTGTCATTCAACACTTATATCCGGCTTAGCAGTTCCTGAAGACTATATAAAGCAATTTACTTGTTCCAAAAGTAATATAATTCCGTTAATATATTATTTCGCACAACTATCATACCAGCAAGTGATTTTTGGGATGGTATTTACAAGACAGGTTTTAACCCCATATCCTGCGCCGTTTTCATCATAAAATCATAAGCAGCGTCATAATTATTATCAATTTTTCCATCCAGGATCGCTTCCCGAATGGCATTTTTAATATCGCCTACATGTTTACAGGGTGCGAGGCCAAATATTTCCATGATCATTTCACCGGTAATGGGCGGCTGCCAATTGCGAATGCGGTCTTTTTCCTCTACTTCGTGCAGCCGCAGCTTGACCAATTCGAAATTCTCCAGGTATCGTTTTACTTTTTGTTTGTTTTTGGAGGTGATGTCGGCACTGCACAGCATCATGAGTGCTTCCATGTCGTCGCCTGCATCAAAGAGGAGTCTGCGAATAGCAGAATCCGTAATGTCCTCCTTTGTCAAACTAATGGGACGCAAATGCAATTCAACGAGTTTGCGCACAAAACGCATTTTCTCATTTTGGGGGAGTTTTAGCCGGGCGAATATCCGGGGCACCATACGTCCGCCTACTACTTCGTGGCCATGGAAGGTCCAGCCATGACCGGTTTCAAATTTTTTAGTGGGGGGCTTGCCAATATCGTGCAATAATGCTGCCCAGCGTAACCAGAGATCATTGGTATGCTGGCTAATATTGTCTACTACCTGCAGGGTGTGGTAAAAATTATCCTTGTGTCCCAATCCGTCAACAAACTCGGCCCCCACCAGGTCGATCATTTGGGGGAAAATAATGTGCAATAAGCCAGCTTTGTACAAGAGGTCGAAACCCACAGAAGGCTTATTACTAAGTAATATCTTGTTCAATTCATCGGTGATGCGTTCCTGCGAAATAATGCGGATACGCTCTACATTGTCTTTGATGGCCTGAAATACAGGGGGATGGATGGTAAAACCAAGCTGTGCTGCAAAACGGATGGCCCGCATCATGCGCAGGGGATCATCGCTAAAGGTTTGCAGGGGATCGAGCGGTGTACGGATAAGCTTATTTTCCAGGTCTGTTATTCCGTCAAAAGGATCCACCAGGGTGCCGTAATCGGCTTTATTGAGGCTGATGGCCATGGCATTGATCGTAAAATCACGCCGGTCCTGGTCGTCTTTGATGGTGCCGGGCAATACTTCGGGATTGCGGCTGTGGTAGCGGTAACTTTCTTTGCGGGCACCCACGAATTCGATCTCCAGGTCGGCCAGTTCTTTTTCCTCTGGTATGGGTGTCGCCGACACTTCAGGGTGCGTTACTGCTACAACTGTTGCGGCTGTATGCACGGGGTTGTGTGAAGTATGCGACTCCTCCTCTTTTTTATAGAAGTCTTTCAATTTGATCTGTGCGGTACCGTAGGTCTTGAAAAAGGCAACATGGGGGCGTGGGTTGAAGCGGTCGGCTACGCGATTGGCCAGTTCGATACCATCGCCCACACAAACAATATCGGCATCTTTGGTATTCCGGCCAATCAATTTGTCGCGCACAAAACCACCGATGATCCAGGCTTCTATGCCCAGGTCGGCCGCAGTATGGCCAATTTTATTAAAAACAAATAATTCCTTGTCGGTACACCGGATATCCATTGGGCAAATGTAAATACAAGAATACAGAATACAGAATTCAGAATACAGAATTGAGGAACCAGCATCTGGTTATGGCGGCTGGGAGGTTAAGCTGCAAGGGAGGAAGTAGCCAAAGCGATTAGTATCCACGCTCCGGTAGCACTTCCAGCAGTTGTTCTTCCTTTATGTTGTAAGCACATTTAAAATGTCCCAGCGGACAGGTTTTGCGCCCATGCAGTCCGCAGGGACGGCAGGGAAGCGGCTCTTCAATTTCTACAATAAAACGTTTATCGGACAAAGGTCCGAAACCAAAAGAAGGCAGGGTGGAACAGTAAACGGCCGTGACGGGTGCATTAACGGCAGAAGCAAAGTGCATGGGCGCCGAATCATTCACGTAATTCATTGCGGCTTTACGCATAAGGGCGGTAGACTGCAGAAAATTCAATTTACCGCAGAGATTGGTGACGGTCAAATGGGGAGCAGCCCCGCGGATAGCATCGGCAAGCGCGGCATCACCAGGACCACCCAGCAGGTAAACATGCCAGGAAGGTTTGAGCTTCAGCAGGAAACTGATCCATTTTTCGGCGGGGTACATTTTGGTGAACCATACAGAAGCTGGAGAAATAGTAATATAAGGCGCCTGCTGGTATTGCTGTACGGCCGCTTCATCCGCGGGAGAGGGATACAACCGGGGCTTCATGATCTCTTCGCCGGTGAAATCTTTGATCAGCTCATTGTTCCTTTCTGTTTCATGCCGGGTATTGACGCCATCGCTGATGACGTGTTTGATCCGTTTGGTAAAAAAACGGCTGAAAGGATTTTTATCAAACCCAATGGTTTCGCGGGCGCCTGAAAAAGCAGTGAGCAGCCCGGTGGCGGCAAAGCGTTGTACATTGATCACCTTATCATAGCTGCGGGAGCGCACATAGCGCAAGAGCTTCAGCAGGTTTTTGTTCTTTTGACCGGAGCGTTTATCCCATACGAGTACCTCGCGCAGATAAGGATGATTTTTCAATAACCCTTCATTGCCTTTGCGCACCATAAAATCGATCTGTGCTTCCGGGAAATGGCGGTGCAGCTTTTCAATAATGCCGGTAGCCAGCACTACATCGCCTATGAAGGCAGTTTGTATGACGAGAAATTGCACTGTGCTGTTTCGAATTTATTAATTAGAATGTTATGGCCTGATCACTGTTACCTGTCCCCGCTCCCAGCGCACCACGGCAGAGGGTGCAGCTATGGTAGCATCCTGTTGCCGGTATTGCACCACATAATCTACCTGTTGTTTGATGACTTCCGGAATATCGGCAAAGTTACGGGGTGCGGGCTCATTACTGATATTGGCGGAAGTAGAGACTACAGGCTTTCGAAAACGCTTGATGAGGTGCTTGCAAAAGGTTTCCTGCACAATGCGGATGGCGATGGTGCCATCCTGACTTATCAGGTTGTCGGCCAGGCCAATAGCATCATCATAAATCACGGTAGTAGGCTTGGTAGCTGCATCGAGAAAATCGAAGATGGCCAGGTCGGGGCTGGCCACGTATTGAAGCAGATCGCGCTGATCGGCCAGTAATACGATCATGCTTTTTGACTCGGGTCTTTTCTTCAATTCATAGATCCTGCGCACGGCAGTGGCATTGGTGGCATCGCAGCCTATTCCCCAGATGGTATCTGTGGGATACAGGATGAGCCCACCGGCCTGCAATACGGAGAGGCTATTTTCGACATCGGTGTTGAAATCCATGGTGCAAATGTAGCAGTCAGAGCCTATAGAGTGCTTAGAATTCCTGAATGGCCAATTTACGGTCCTTTTTATCATAGAAGGCATAATAAAACTTCCTGTGGCGCATAAAGATCTTCCCTGCACCCTTGGAATTACCTGGCTTGCCGGGTGACTGCACATGGCTTTCTGTATTGAACAACAGTTTAAACCCGATCGATTTGCTCCAGGTCTCCCTGAATGTCATGCCTGCCGCCCCGCTGGAATTCATGACCACCTGATCTGTAGTGCCTACTGTTAATGTCACTGTGTTGTTATTATAAGGAGCTGCCATAATGAATGCCTTTGTATTTACCAGTTTTCGCAGGAATTGTTTGGTCGTTAGTTCACGTTCTGTACCGGGCATCAGATCGGATCCTTCCTGCTTTACTGGTGTATTGCGGAAGCTGATCTCCTGTTCACTGCCGGCATTAAAAGCTGCCAGGGTAGCGCCTGTATGCAAGTTAGCAACATCAAGCCACAAGCTATCGGCGGTAGCCTGCATGAAATACAATGCATCGTTGAGCAGAAAGGAATTATTGGTGTATCCGTTATCGTCGGGCTGGTAACCGTTGTGCCGGATCAGCCTTTCCTGTACAAGCTGCCCGGACAAATAAAAGCAAACCAATTTGGTAAATGACCTGGCCTTATTCATGATGAGGTACAAGGTATCATGACGCAGATAGATCTTATTGAGGCTTTTGACAGCCGCCACGCCGGGTTCTGCGTCGGCCTCTACTTTCTCAGCCTGTATGGAGCGGTTTAAATATTCTGTTTCGGTAAATGGATGCCGGAGGGAGGTGAAGGTCCTTTCGCTGGTAAAATCATGGACGATGAGCTCAGGCGTTTTTTTGTTGACAGTAAAATACAGGAAGTGATCGCCTCCATTGAAGGTGGCCAGCACTCTTTCTTGCTTAAGGTCAAATGGGACCGTGTATTCCGTGACTGCCCCGGTAGTGATATTGATGGTGTGTGAGTGCAACCCCTCATCAAACTGGCGTTCTGTGAACAGGTAGATATTGCCATTGCGGATAAAACCACCCACCATTTCCTCATAGCGTCGGCGATGCATGGCGAATTGCCGCACCAGTTGGAAGTCGCTATTGAGCAACCAGGTGCGGATACTATCTTCATTGGCGAGGAAAAGACAGGTAAACTGGTGATCTTTGGCGGCCAGGGTATGTAAGCGTATCTGATCGCCCTTCCACCCCACGGGCATTTCAAACTTATTTTGACGGGCCAATAAGGCATTCGATAAAAAGCATAATACTATCAACAAGAGGCAACGCATGGATATGTGGTTTAGGTGGCGCCAAATTAATAAAAAGCGCTGATCTATGCCAATAAGGCCAATAAGGCCAACAATTTATTAAGTTTGTATAAAATATGGAATATGGAATTACAACAACTGATTGTTGAAGCCTGGGGAAACCGGGAGTTATTAAAAGAGAACAGATACAGTGAAGCAGTAAGATCGGTGATTGCTGAAGTAGACAAGGGTTTATTACGGGTAGCATCTCCCGGCGATCAGGGTTGGGTGGTGAATGAGTGGGTGAAGCAGGCGATCCTGTTGTACTTTGGCATTCAACAGATGCAGACCTGGACGATGGGTCCCTTCGAATTTTATGATAAAATGCTGCTGAAGAATAATTATAAAGATATTGGTGTGCGTGCGGTGCCACATGCGATAGCGCGTTATGGCGCATTCATTGGCCGCAATGTGGTGCTGATGCCTTCTTATGTAAATATCGGAGCCTATGTAGATGAGGGAACGATGGTGGATACCTGGGCCACAGTAGGCAGCTGCGCGCAGATCGGCAAGGGTGTACACCTGAGCGGCGGCGTGGGCATTGGCGGTGTGCTGGAGCCTTTACAGGCTTCACCGGTGATTGTGGAAGATGGTTGTTTTATTGGCAGCCGTTGTATTATAGTAGAAGGGGTAATAGTAGAAAAAGAGGCGGTACTGGGTGCTAATGTGGTATTGACGAAGAGCACCAAGATCATTGATGTAAGCGGGGCCGAGCCGGTGGAATACAGGGGCCGGGTACCTGCGCGCAGTGTAGTGATACCGGGTTCTTATACCAAAAAATTCCCGGCTGGTGAGTACAATGTAGGTTGCGCCCTGATCATTGGACAACGCAAACCGAGTACGGATCTGAAGACGAGCCTGAATGATGCGTTGCGGGATTTTAATGTGAGTGTATAACTGTTGCGGGATTCAACACAAATTAAAAACTTATTGCCCTGGTTGCGGGTGTTTGCTGCTTGCTGCCAGGGCTATTTTTATTGATGGCTGAGCTAAAGAAATACAATACGACGACGTGGGGATTTGCGATCGCCTTCCTGGGTTCGATCCTGTTCTCCACGAAAGCTATCATTGTGAAGCTGGCTTTTGCACACGCAAAAGTAGATGCGCTCACTTTGCTCACGCTGCGTATGATCTTTTCGCTGCCCTTTTATGTAGCTGCCGCCTGGGTGGTGAGCAAACAGCAGGACAATATCCCGCTTACGAAGCAACAATGGCTGTATGTGTTGATCCTGGGCATATTTGGTTATTACCTCAGTAGTTTGTTTGACTTTGTGGGCCTGCAGTATATTTCTGCGGGGCTTGAAAGGCTGATCCTGTTCCTCTACCCTACTTTTGCGGTGCTGATCAATGCGCTGGTGTTTAAGCAACCTATCCGTGGGGTACAGAAGATCGCTTTGCTGCTCACGTATGCAGGCATTGGGCTGGCCTATTATGGTGAATTAAGGATAGATACGCACAACCCGAACTTCTTCTACGGCAGCCTCCTCATTTTTATGTGCGCCATTACTTATTCCATTTATATAGCGGGTAGCGGTTACATTATTCCCAAGGTGGGCGCCGCCAAATTCACAGCTTATGCAATGTTGGCGGCTACGGGGGGTATTTTCACGCATTTCCTGTTTGCCGGCCAAATCAGCGCATTACAGCAGGGCGCGGGCCTTTGGTGGTATGGTATCCTGCTGGCCATTGTGGCTACGGTAATCCCCTCTTTCCTGATCTCCTATGGTATGAAAAAGATCGGGTCGAATAATGTGGCCATTATTTCGAGCATTGGGCCGGTCTCGACCATTCTACAGGCGCATTTTATATTGGGGGAAGGTATTTTCCTGGAACAGATCATTGGTACAGTGTTGGTAATCATCGGGGTACTCCTGATTGGCTGGAAAAGAGAATAATAAACAAATTTAAAAATCTCTTTTGTGCAATTGTGAATTGTCCTATATTTGCACCCCTGAATAACTAAGTCAAGCGGTCGGAAAGTTGAAAGGCCAACGATCGAATGATTACCTGCCCAGGTGGCGAAATTGGTAGACGCACTGTGTTCAGGTCGCAGCGCTCGCAAGGGTGTGATGGTTCGAATCCATTCCTGGGCACTTAAAAAGCCTTCTAAGTCATTGATTTAGAAGGCTTTTTTCATTTTAGAGGTTGTCAGTTTTGTTCACTTTTGTACGCTTACGTCCACCATTGTTGACACACAAATGACGTACACAAATGACACACAAAACAGGGTGGAACACTACCAGCACACCCACAGAATGCTCACTAAAAAACACCCGGCACACAACAGGCACACTTCGCGGTGAGACTACCTTTCACGCTGAACACATCCAACGTTCATGCTTAGTTTTTTTTATCCAGATCACTCATCCTTCACCCTTTCCAAATTGGCAAAGGTATTTCTCACCGTACGCAGGTATCTTATTTTTAAACCCTGAAAATTGTGCAGCATGAACATCGCGGAGAGGCCAAACAGGAGTAATACCAAAGTGTATTATTATGAAGAATGGGGGCGCGGAAAAGGCGACCGTGCCAGTCTCAATATCTTCACTTACATCCATCCCAAAAATCAGTTAGAGAAAAAACACAATGAGGAAACGCTCAAGACCCTGGCTATTAAAAAATCAGAATCGATCCTCGATCAGCAGGCCATTGGCTCCGGTTACATCCCCTCTCACCGGTTCAAGGAAAATTTCCTGGACTATTATAAGGAATATGTAAAGAAGCACTCCAGAAAAGGTAGCAGGCACCTGAAATGCAGTTTGGATCAGTTCCAGCTTTTTCTAAAGAAAGATTTCCTGCCTCCCATCGAAATGACAGAGGAATTGTCCACCGAGTTCAGGGATTATTTGTTGGAAAGGTTTACCGGTGATACACCGGCCAATTATTTTTCCAAGTTCAAAAAAATGATCAGGGCCGCATCCAAAGATGGATACTTCAGAATTAATCCGTCAGAAGATGTGAAAGCAAAAGCCAACCCTTCCCTGAAGGTCAAAGACAATCTGGAAATAGAGGATTACCTGAAGCTACTGAGAACACCCTGCTCTGATCTTGAAGTCAAAGAGGCATTTTTACTCAGTTGCTATGCAGGGCTTAGATGGTGTGATGTACAGCCATTGGAGTGGGATAAGGATATAAAAGATGATCAACTACGTACACGACTACTACAGGCTAAAACAAAGCAGCCAGTCTGGATCACCCTTCACCCGGTCGCAAAAGCTATTCTCGCAAAAAGAAGAACCGGGTACGTACAGGGCCTTAGCAGTACCAGGGTCTTCAGATTACCCAATCACTACAAGGCAGGAAAGATCCTGCAAAAATGGTGTGACGATGCCGGCATCAAAAAGCGCATCACCTGGCATTGCGCCCGCCTTAGTTTTTCGATCCTGCTACAGGATAAAAATGTAGACAATGCTACAGTTGCCGCCTTGATGGGACTGACAAGTCCGAAATATGTCGATAGGGTGTACAAACGCCACAGGCCAAAAGATCAGTCCGCTGTCATCAATCATCTGCCCCACCCGGAAAAAGACACCTGTCATGCTTCCCCGGTTGGGTTTAAGGATTTACAGCCATATAAGGTGAATGGCTTCACAGCACAAGTACCAGTCACTGATATTTTTCCTTCAAGATCACAAATTGTGATCTTGAACACAGCAAACGGACAAACAGTTGAATAACAACACTTTTTAAAAGTAAATATTATGGAATTAATTCAAAGTATACAGAACAGGATATATGAGATAAGGGGTGAGCGGGTTATGCTGGATAGAGATCTGGCCGCTCTTTATAATGTAGAGACCAGAGCGCTTAACCAGGCTGTAAAAAGAAACCTCAAAAGATTTCCGCCGGATTTTATGTTCCAACTTACCAGCGAAGAATGGGATAGTCTGAAAACTCAAGCCGAACAGGCTGATGCGGTAAGTTCTTCAAGATCACAAATTGTGATCTTGAACACGACCAGAGGTAAAAATCTAAAATACTACCCATACGTCTTTACCGAACAGGGAGTAGCTATGCTCAGTTCCGTGCTTCATTCAGAAACAGCTATCACCATGAATATTGCCATCATGCGGGCATTTGTAGAAATAAGGAAAACGCTGCTACTACAAACAGATATCAGGGAACAAATAAAACAAATTCGGGAACGCCTGGGAGAGCATGATACGCAGCTAAACCTGATCTATGATGCAATGGAGAACCTTCTCGATGATAAAGCTGCACAAAAAAAATGGGATGATCGGGATAGAATTGGATTTAAGCGATAAAGCTACACTGGGTTGGGCGTAAAGATTTGGGGGAAATTTCATTAGTTACCTGGTAGCTATTGATGAACCTGAAATATGAAATGATGGACCTGTTTCACACCATGCAGCATTCTATGCTCAGATACGTAATATTCATAAGCACTACTACCATACCTGATTGCACGCCACGAACCATCAATATAGCTCAGTTCTGGTGATTGTATCAGGTTTTGGTAGCGGTCCTTTATACTGGTTTTGGTATGATTGATCATGAATATGTATCCATCGCCCTCAAATTCCGTAAGATATTTACACACCTGCGCTATAACCTGATCCTTATCGCTATTCCACCACCCTTTAAACTCTACTATTTTGCTGCCAGTTGTAGGGTGAACAGCTTTAAGGTCAATATAGCCCTTACCTTTTTCTGGTTCAGCTTCCACAGAATACCCCCTTGCTTTAAGCCAGGTTACAAACCAATTACGAAAACTTGCTTCATTTGTCTTTCCAGTACGGTGTAATCGAATACATTCGGCAGTGTCATCAGCTTCCTGCAAAGCCTTGATACCCTCAACAAAGTCATGAACGAAATTGTGCTGAACAGCGGGCAAGGGGGTGCCAGATGCACCCTTGTAATGTGCAGCAAGTTCGGTAATCGCCTGTACATAATATGCTGCCAGGTTGCTCGACCCGAAGCAGGTGGGCACCAGGTAAGTTTCCACTACAAACTCAATAGGCTGTTGGAGGTGACTGAAATGGAACTCAACGCTAACAAATTGACCACGTACTACCTTTTTTGCGAAACTAAATTGCTTCAACGGGTGACGTGTCTGCAGGTCTGCTTCAATGTTCACTGCACATGAATCAATATTGAACGTGCTCACCAACAGAGCATCCTCCCGGACCTGAAAAGTAAGTAGCTGCAGTCTTCGGTATTCTTCATTGTGCTTGTTGAAACCACCAAAGAGCTTAACCTCTGAAACATCAGGCTGTTGTTTAATGGTCTTGCCGTCACTTATCCGGTTAAATCCATACCCCCAAAATGTGCCGCCAAGAAGATCACTCTCACTATCCCATTGACGTATTTTGTTTAAATGGTACTCCCGACAGGTCGCCATGTGCATTGTAAAATTCGGGCCATGCGGGTTGGCGATTGCGTCATGATAGGCAATAAGCCGTATACCCAGTACATGAAAAAATTCATCCTTGGATACATGCCTGCCATTGGGATCACCTACCTTGATCCCCCATGCCTGCGAAGTATTATTAGGGGTCCTGGAAGAAACAGCAACATTTGATCCGTATTTCTGATGTAATTGCGCATAAAGCCTCTTCCCCTCTTCGGTAATTACACAAGCATTCCCCAGCCTGATAGGCACAATCATTTGCCGTAGCTTCAGTCGATTGAAACTTTCTTGGGCTTGCTCAATAGTATACTCGTAAAAATCCGCATTCAACAATATCAAATTCTGAATGGCATCCCAGTTGTAGATGTTATTCTTAGCAAACTCCGACAATATCCTGTAAGTGAGCAAATCCATATAAGTGAAAGTATGAAATCACCCTGAAAAACACTGGGCAATACGGATATAACCCTTTCACCATCATTTAATGTTACCGTAAAGGAGATATTATAAAAACAGCAAATTTGATCTGGAATACAATGGATTAGGGAGCTATCTTCTTATCGTCTGCCCGACCTTGCTCGGCCATTCCTGATCGTCTGCAGGTAACTGGACATATCCCGTGTACAAATCCTGTCCAGGTCGTCCCTGGAATAATAGCCACCTCCATTTTTATGGATGCCTACCTCTTCACATCGTTTTAAAAACTGTGTTTTACCCAGATTGCAATAGATCAATGCCTCTTCTGGCTTCAAGTATGGTTTGAAGCAAAGCGCTATCGCCCTCATCACCAGTGATTCTTCTTTACTGATCATACTCTACTTTTTATACGCTTTCACAAATATCGACGGTGCTATTCTTTTTGGGATCATAAGAAGGGATATACCGGATATAGCCATACTGATGCAGTTGGTTGATACATCTGTGATAGGTGGTATCTGAAATCTTTGCCTGTGCAGCCATGCTATCGCGGTAAACCTGCACCGGCATTGTGCCCTGCAGTTGGTATTGTTGCAGGATCGATAGGTACAGGCTGATGTGCGCCGGACTTACCCGCGGATCCTGAAGGATTGCTTTCAGAAACCGGTCCAATAATGCTATCACATGATCCGTCACTTGCATAACACCACCTCTTACTTCACCGCTTCCCTATCTAGTTTGCGCAGATATATTTCACTCCTTACAGCCGGATTGAAAGACGGCTTCACACGAATGTAATTCCCGTCCTTCAAGTCACGCATGACCTGATAGTACAATCGTTTTGAATTGATCTTCGATAATTGCCGCAGCTCCGCAGCATAGGCCAGTACCGGGTTGCCTGATTTGTGGCTTAGATACAGCAACGCAGCAAACAAACTAATATGGGAAGGCCCCATGCGCGGATCTTCCCCGGCCATCTCCAAAAAAGTCAGTATTGAAAAACCGGCATCCATACATTAGTGCTTGTGCGAATGTTTTTGCTTGCCGGTTCCCTGCGCTTCTTTCTCGTTCTGACCGTTGGATTGCTTAACTACCTCTTTTGGAGATCGCCCTTGCGTTTGCTTATTTTCGGCCTTCTGCGAAAGCCCCTCCGGCTTTATATTCCCTTCGATCTTATTCTCCGAATTCTGATCCTGCTTTTTCCCATAGATCATTTTCAACTGCTCCGCCAGCTCCTTAGTGATCAGTCCCTTTTCCACCTGCTGTTCCAGCGGAACTTCCTTTTTATTGTTATCATATACTTTCATAGACGATGTACGAATGGACAGCGCTACATGATAATCCTCCTTCTTCCCATCATTAGAAACCATCTTTGCCTTCTGTAAATTCCCTCTCTGTAAGCCTTCTGCCAGTTGGTCCATTTTTACATTGTCGCCAGCATCCGCAAAAGAATAGCCCCCCATCGTCTTGCGCAGATCAAAGCCATAATTTTTGTCGAATCTGTCCGTAGCATAATTACCGTTCTTTAGCTTTTCGTTAAAGTTGATCTTGTTCCAGGTATCATTTTGCTTATCATAAACCGGACGACCAGAAAGAAAGTTGTAAGCACGCTTCTGCGTCCACTGTTGCTGCTGCACCTTTTGGCCTTTTTCTTCTTCGCCCGCCTTTGGCCGATTATTATTATAGAACGTCTGTTTCACCGTGGTGCCATTGGGCCGCGTTCTTTCAAGTTCAAACTTGTTGAGAAAATACTTATTCCCTTCTTTGGCTTTATTGAGATGAACAGCGCCTGACACTGTTTCTCCGTCTATTGTTGGTTTGATATCATGTTGTATACGCTGATCGCCCTGGTTCATTTTATCGATCAGACCGGAATTGAAATGGTCCAGCATTCCAACATGCTTGAATTGCCGTTGATTGAATTCAAATTCTTCACTATTCATAACACAATTTTTTAAACTTATAAAATCAGGCATCGCTACTGAATTTTCAGGGACGTGCACCTTCCAAAGACCGTGCAGCAATGCTTTCTCTTCAGGTGTATCATAGCTTTTCAAATCATTTAGGAGCTGCTTGATCTCCTGGTTACCTTTTGCCCATACCCGCGAATCATCACTGTAATCATAGTACCAATCAGCTTTCTTGAACCGCTTGGAAATATCATCCATATCACCCCAGTGTTTCAGCAGGCGGTCAAGGCTGATTTTCTCACTTCCAAAAATTCCTGTATATAATAGTCGTATGGCCGCTTGCAGTACATGGAAAAGAGCATCTGCATTGAATTTGTACAGGTTGTCTTCAACGGGGCCTCCTGCTATAGAAGATTTAATGCTGAAACTGTCTTTGCTGATCACCTGCCCGTTGTCATTGAAAATAGTACCTGGCTTACCTTTTAGGTAGTGATCAGAAACTTGATCCCAGATAACCCCAAAATCTTTACGCAATATGTCCATCGTATTACAGGTTTGCAGTTACGTTACAGTAGCCGTGCTTTTAATATTGCAGGATATTTCAACCGCAGTTCCAGGTCTCGGCCTCCATTCTTTTCTTTCAACATCACTCTCACTTCCTGTTTTTGGGAAAGTGTGAATGCAGGCAATGCAATGATCACTTTCTCTGGATGGTCACCGGAAACATTATCTACCGGGGATACAAATACAGGTTGTAATTCTTTCGACTGCTCTGCAGTTCGCTTTGCACGTTTCTTGTCTTTTACAAAAAACTTGACGTACTGAATGTCATAATCTATGAGGGAACGATTGGTAATATCGAAAGCAAACCATAACATATCCTGATGGTAATGGATGCTCCCCAACGCCAACTTGATCATTTGCTGCTGTACCCGGCGACGCATAAAAGGCTTCCTTTCGCTAATGATGGCAGCAGTCTGCTGCAATTCATCCTGCGGAATAGCCCCATCAGCTAATAACACAGGTTCCGCCAAACTATCTTTGTAGAAAGACAAATTCAGGTGACTGGGATATTCAGCATAATCAATAAGGAAGGAAAACAATTGACCATCCGCCGTAACGACAGACAGGTTACTTTGTTTGAATGGCGCTTTTGCTGCTTTCACCTGTAACACATTTTCTGATCCCTTTGCTTTCTGAGCAAGTATATCAATGCTGCCGCGATCTACACTTTTGATGGCATAAGGAAAAATCAGGTTAGTAGTCATACCGGTGGAAATATCCAGCCGTAAAGGGTCAATCCTTTTTATTTTGTAGTTACCAGGAATGCCGGATTGAGCACCCGCTTCCCTGTATAAAAGAACAAATACAATAGCTACAAGAATTCCACAATACCGTTTCATACACTTTTCATTTTCTTGTTATTGAAAGACCAGTAACACTGGCAATCACTTAATCATTCATATTTCTGTCAAACAGCAGTACCTCATATCCAATGGGTATATTTACCCGGATCAACTTTGTTTTGCGTCCGATAAGTGTTTTAGCTGCCTGCAACCCGGCACCGGCTGCCTGCGCTCCCAAAGAAGGATCGAGGGAGGCGATGCCCAGGCTTTGAATGGCCTGATCGGTAGATTCTTTGCTTACATCACGGGTAATCGAACCGGGGATATAAATACCTTCCAGTCCATCCAGATCATACACAGCAAGTGAGACAGGATAGATACCAGAATTGTATTGCAGGGAAGTGATATTGATCTGTAACCGCTCGCCCCCAATAGAGACAATTCCATAGATAAACGTGTATTTGGGGATCAAATCACCTTTTATATATACATCATCTGTCAACATCAACTGTACGGTGGCTCCATTGACTAGTGCCTGCGACTGCGGCACTACGGCACGGATCGCGCTCCGTAAAGACTGCTCATTTCCTGAATTATCCAGGCCATAAAACCCATTGCCCTGTTTGTGCCATATCCTTGCGCTATCCTTGCCGGAACCATTCGCCAGCAGAGACACATTTACCTCATCGGCCTGAACGGATACCGGGAAGACGCTTGTTTTCTGCTGCACCGATTTCTCTTTGATCTTATCCCTGACACGATCCGGATGCTGCACATCGAGGATCTTATCGAGCAGTCCATTGATCTGGTTAAGCTCAGGGCTGGCATCGTCTGCATTGACCGTGGCCATCATTCTTTCCAGCCGGTCTACATCCGGATTGCCGGATGAAGGAGAGATACCGGTACCGGTAACAGGAGTAGCTTCCTTTCGGTGAAGTTCCTTGTCAAGCTCTGCCAGTTTCTTATATACCCGCTGCTCATTGGCATCACCTTCAGTACTGCCTGGCTCCGGGTAAGGATTGTATGAAAGGCCCGGTACTTTACGTATTCCGGAATCCCGCTGCTTGACGGGGACAACAGGAACGGCATAATAAGGATCAGATTTTTCCAACGACAGTCGCATGGCAGAATCCTTATCTGCTTTTTCATAGAACTTCAATTTGTTCCAATTACTATCACCACCTGGTGCGGCATCGGGCAAATTCAGGTTGAAACCGTGAATTACCTTTTGCGTTGCTGGATTTTCATTTCCGATCACCCCCATAGAATAACCAATAAAAGTAAAGAACGGCAGAACCAGCAAAGGCAGGAGCAGCAAGAACTTGCGCTGCCTGAGAAATTTCTGAGAATGGTTGATTTCATTTTTCTTTTCCATATTTCACACGTTTTTCTTGTTCCTCGTAAAGAGAAATGATATACTGAACGCTGTCCCGCAGTCCGGGGCGTTCCTGAATAATGTTTTGATAGACCTCGCGGCCCTCGGGAGATTGCTGCAAGCTGTCCATATACCGGTTAAAGGATAATAAGCGCTGGTATCCTTCGGCGCTCAGTACCATTTCAGCACCTGGCTGTGGTCCCGATGGTATGACCGCATGTTCTGGTACGTTGATCGGATCAACATGGATTTGGCCCGCATCAGCCGTGGACCGGATAAACATAGTATAAATGCTGACACTGCTGTACAGCAGGCAAAATATCACAAGGCCAACTTTAATGGATCTCCGGCTCCACCTTTTTGCACGCTGGTTGAGACGATCTGCCAGTTGCCGCTGCTGCTTTTCAAACCAGCTACCCATTTTCAGCCAGATACCACTTGCTGCCGAAGGCTGCTCCCGCTTTTTGAATAATCTGAACATAGCTTAACGATTGGAAATGTTTACATCCCTGTTTTCAATAATGGCCCACCGCTCTATGAGGAAGCCATGTGGATTGTTATCGCTGCGACTGGTATTGCGCAGGTAGCCTTCAGTCAGCAATGTGCGGGTAACAAAGGAAGAAGCGCGGATGATCCGCTGACTGGCATAACACCGGAAATGATACGGATACTCTTTTGTGCTCACTGCAATACTGTCAACTTCGATTTGCTGGCTGATATTGGCAGCAATGATATTGGCATAATAACCCTGTTCTTTTAAATTTACATACTGCTGTTTAGCCGTACCATCAGCCAGGTAAAGGGCTTTGGTGATATTCCCCTTTATTACCTTCTCATCAGGATCAAGAGAGAAGAAATAGAAATGGAACATCTTAACATGATCGCGTGCCTCTACCGGAACATTCTCTTTTTTATCCGAAGCCAACGCTTCCATCACCTTTCCATTGACAAGTACATAAATCCTGTTCTGTGTACTTTCGGCCAGGCTGAGTGACTTGTACAGACTGAAGCCACAAAGCAACAGGGATGCAATAATGATCACCAGCGTGAACAACCGGATATACTGAAACGAGCGTTCAATGCTCTTGACTTTTGGAAACATACCTCACACATTTTTCTTTCTTCACAATTCACCCGATATGTTCAGGCGTCTCTGTTAAACTACTGTCCCCCGGACAACTTATTAATTAAATAACTGGGTGGTCCCGTCACAGCGCTGGTAGCGGCACCTCTCGCATCTTTAGCAAACTTGCCGGTCAGTGCGTCAGCTCCCGACACCATCATAATCTGGTTGGCAATCGCTGGTACTGTTGTGTACCCGTAGATACCAATGATCAAAAACACCATGTACCCCATGTCGGTCCTGCTAAAAAAAGTATCACCGTTCTGCTGTATCTGCGACAGATCGAGTTTGAGCATTTTGATCTGGATGGTGCCTATTACCATACCGAAAATGTTAGCAACTGGCAACCACATAAAAACGTTGATGTATCGGGCGAGCCATTGCTTCAATGTATGATGGAATCCATCGAAAACGCTTAGTCCAAATACGAAAGGCCCGAGGATGGCCAGTATTAACAGGTTGAAGGTGCGCAGGGTATTAATACATAGCGAGACTGCCGCGAAAAGCAATTGCAGGATCTCTGCAATGACTTCCTTGATGGCATTGCGGAAAGCATATCCGGCTTTCGCAAATGCAAAAAGTACATCATTACCCACTGATGCCAGCCAGCCTTCGCCTGCCGGATCTTCTTTTGGATGGGTGTACTTATACCATTTTGACCGGTCTCCTTCGCCGGTCGGGCCGACATACATCTGCCAGAAATCAGTGGTCTTCACAGCAGAATCCTTTTGCCGCAGCAGCGTTTCAATGGTAATGTTGGAGTTATCAACCAGTCGGGAAGTACCAGTTACGGTGGGCTTCATCACGCCGTTGATCACACCCAGTACCATCGGGAAATTCATAATGCAAAACCCCAGCACAAAAGGTCGGAACAGTGGATAAAAGTCGATAGGTTCAACACGGGCCAGGTGCCCCCATACCCGGTAAGCAATATACCAGAGGGTTGCAAAACCTGCTATTCCCATGCTAACGTAACGCAGCTCTTTACACAGGGGCATCAATGTTTCATACAGATCATCCAGCACGGAATGCAAACTGTTCAAAGTACCGGCCAGACTACCATCATCTTGTGCCCACACCACAGCAGGCATCATGCAGGCCACGGCCAGCATTACGGTGATTCTTTTTTTCATTCTTCACGATTTTCAAACTCACGATTACTAAAGATTCACAGCATCAATTCTACCTGATCCCTTCGATGGCCTTCATACGCTGCACCTCGATGCGCTCCTTATGGCGTTGCAGAGAGAGTACACCAGTAGAATTATTAAAATCCCGCAGGAAAACCAGCTTATCCTCCATATCCTTGAAAATGCTGTCTATCTCCTGCAGGCGCTCTTCATCCGACATGCGCAACCGGCTGGCAGTAATGACTGTCAACAGATCTTCCAGATTTTCCAGCGACCTGTTGAATAGACCAGTATATACATCACTTATATAGGCAATCTCTTCTACCGAGAATACACCCGCTGATTTGAAGCGGGAAAAAGCCTGTTTGTATTCCCTGACCAGCAAAACCTGGTAGTTGATGATATCCGCCACCCTGCGATACTGCCGGACGGCCGGACTTACCTGCATCAGTCCATCGAGGAATACTTTGTGCAACTGAAAATTACCCTGACTGATATTGCGGATGGTATTGTAACCACCGGTCAGGACCTCATAGCCCTTTTTCATATCAGCCAACATCTGCCGGAACTGGGCCAGCTTTTCAATATTCAGTGCCAGTTGTTGCAATTCCTGCACCTGGCCTATGGAACGAGTGCTGGCAAAAAGACCGCAACCCAACAATACAGCAAGAATGATTTTTTTCATAACCCCTCATTTTAATCCGTACACACTTTTCATCCGACTGGCTTCCTGCTGATCCTTTTTCTTTTGCAGGATCAGCATAGCAGTTTCAGCAGACCAGTTACTTATAAATACATACCGGTCGCTCATTTCCTGATAGACCTGATCAATCCGCTTGATCCTTTCATCATCCGACAACTGTAGTTCGCCTGTTGTCAGCAGCTCTGCGAGATCTGCCAGCAAGGCCACACAATCTGCATACAGCGCGGCAGTTACCTGCCCGGCGTACTGTACCAGCTCGCCGGTAAATAGCCCGTCACGCCTTAATTGCTGTATAGATTTATTGCCGGTAGCTGTAATACGAACAGCCAGCACAATGATATCGGCTACGCGGGGGTACTGCCGGACGCGGGGATTGATAGATACCAGCCCGTTAAAGAACAGTTGATCCAGGCTGAAATGCCCATTCTTGATACTGCCTATTACGTTCAATCCCTGCTTCACAATCGTATAGCCCTTTTGCAGGTACTCGATGTAAACCTTATTGGCTGCTATCTGTTCCAGGTACATCTTTACCTGCCTGCCCTGCGCCCGCGCCATTGAAATGCTCACGATTAAACATACCATCAGCAAACAGCCTCTTACGGGGATACAATTATTGAATGCCATAAAATGCTTTTATACGTTTCACTTCCGCCTCGTCTTTTGCTCTCCGCAGCGACAGCATTACATTTTCTGCATTGAACATGCGTAAGTCTGCGAGGTTTTCATCAATAGCACCGGCTACACCGTTGATGATCACCAGCCGCTTGCCATCAGTCATTTCTGTAGAGAAAGAATTGATCACCAGGAATAATTGGTCGAGGTTCTTCACACTTTCATCGATGATACCGGAGTATACCTGCACCATGTAGTTAATCTCCGCAGCCGTAAAATGCTTATCCATCCTGAATAGCCGTAATGCTGATTTGTATTCATCAACAATGGCAAGCTGCTGCTGCATGATCATCTTTACCTTCTTATACCCGGAAATGGCTTCCTTTACTTTGCGGAGCTCATCATAATACTGCGCATACTGCTCCTTATGCTTATCCATCCAGGACGATATTTCATCCAGCTTCAATTTTGATAAAGTATTCTCCAATGCCTTTTGCGCATTCTGCAGCCAGATGGTTTTATTCTGAAGTCTCTGTACAGCCAGATCGGCTGCTTTGATCGCTGCAATCAGTGCTTCCTTGATCACCGTCCAGATCACAGCATGGCTTTGTTTGGTAGGATAGATCGTGACCACTACACACAACAGAAATGCAAACATTCCCTTTTTCATACTTCACGGTTTTCAATGATAAATCTGCTTCTTATCACCCTTGTGCCGCAACCAACGCGGCAATACCTTTCTCCATGTTTCCGAAACGTTCGGCGTATTCCAATACCTTAACCCGTTCCTTACCTTCTGTGGTAAATGCGAAGTATTCTTCCCTGCACAATTCGTTGCGAAAGACCTTCATGATCTTACCACCAATCTCGATGTAGAGTTCCCGGTTATCTTTGTTGACACTTAGCAGAATCTCTTTACCTTTTTCTGACATACCCAATACGGACTGCAACTGATCAAACTTGTTCTGGAACTTCCGCATATCCATCAGAATCCTGATATCGCAATTGTTGATGATCGCATCTTTGATAATAGGATTACTGATAACATCATCCACTTCCTGCGTTACAACACCTGGTATGCCGTCGAACTTGCGCATGGTTTTAAAAGCGTACCGAGCGAACTCAGCCATTCCGGAACGTGAAATGGCTTTCCACGCCTCATC
>CBIHOV010000071.1:0-34049 GCA_966211765.1 uncultured Paraflavitalea sp. | reverse complement strand
GCGATCAGCAGCGATTTCCTGTTCATATGGATTGAATTTGGTAAATAAAATGCCCCTGCAAATATACAGGGGCATTGCTATAAGCCGTAAAGACAGTTAAGATTTAGGCTTTTTTTAGGCACTGACGGTCCATATGATGCCTAATCAAATATTTTTCCCGCATTCAGGATATTATTGGGATCAAATGTTTTCTTGATGCCCCGCATCAGTTGCAGCTGCGTTTCATTAAAGACAATGTCTAAGTAATTCTTCTGCAACAAGCCGATACCATGTTCTCCGCTGATGGTACCACCCAGTTCGTGTACCAGCTTAAACAAAGCACGTATACCCCTGATCACTTCCGGATCATCGTTGCTATTGGCTATCCCTTCCTTTTTGATACGGATGTGCAGGTTGCCATCCCCGGCATGGCCATAACACACTGCCTGGAAGTTGTATTCAATGCCCAATGCTTTTACGCCACGTATCAGGGCAGGCAGCTCAGCACGGGGTACCACCGTATCTTCCTCAATAGTGTAACCTTGTAATTTTACTGCCTCAGCTGCCCGGCGGCGCAATTTCCATAACTCTGCTTTCTGCTGTGCATCATCAGCAAAGTAAGGCTCTCCCGCATCGAAATCGGCCAATAAGCTGCCAATGGTCTCCATTTCGATCATCAGGGTATCCAGGTGGTTGCCATCAACCTCAATGATCAGGTGGGCCGCTGTACCTTCGGTAACCGGCACAGCTGAACTGTCGACAAAACGGCTCACGATCTGCAGGGCATCTATTTCCACCAGTTCCAGGGCGCTGGGGGTAAATCCAGCCCGGAAGATGGCACTTACTGCTTCACCTGCCTTTTCCAATGATTGGAAAGGAACCAGCATCAGCAGGTCGTATTTAGGCAGGGGAATGAGTTTCAGAACGATCTTGGTAACGATACCCAGGGTACCTTCACTACCCACTACCAGTTGGGTAAGATTGTAGCCGGTAGAGTTTTTTAATACATTGGCGCCTGTCCAGATCACCTCGCCACTGGGCAATACCAGTTCAAGATTCAGGACATAGTCTTTCACTACTCCATATTTTACGGCTTTAGGTCCGCCGCTGTTCTCTGCGATATTACCACCTATGAAGCAGGATCCACGGCTGCTGGGATCAGGGGGGTAGAACAATCCCTTTTCCTTCACAGCATTTTGCAATACTTCTGTGATCACCCCGGGCTCTGTAATAACCTGCAGGTTCCTTTCATCAATCGATAAAATGGAGTTCATACGGTCGGTTGAGATCAATACGCCACCCAGGTGGGGCAAAGCGCCGCCACTTAAACCGGTACCTGCGCCACGGGGGGTGACAGGTATCCTATGCTCGTTGCAGATCTTCATGATCGCACTTATTTCTGCTGTGGTACGCGGACGGATCACTACTTCAGGAGGAAATGATAAATGCTCTGTTTCATCATGTCCGTAATTGTTGAGGGACTCTTCATCGAGCAGCACAAAACCAGCACCTGAAATTTGCCGGAATTGTTCGATAATCGCTGTTGTCAATTTACCCTGTATAGCCACTGTTTCTTCCATGTTTTTATATTGAAAAGGGCCTCAAAAGTCGGATAAATGCAGCAGACGGAAAAGCAGCGAGCTGAAAATATTAAGAGAAGGGCTATAATTGAGTGATTTTGTGGACTAAAGGGGAATTGTTCCCCGGCTGGCTGCATTTCTTTGCAACTGGAGGCCTGTCACAGAAAACTAAAGATCTGGTATTCCTGTGTATTCGTACAGAGCGTATTGCAGATGGTCCTGGATAGGCGATTTGCGAAACCCCGCTTTTTGAGCCAGTTCAAAATAAAGCTTATCCATTTGATTGATCTCCCAGTATACCTTCCTGACACCATCTTTCATAAAAAGACATTTGAGATAGCAGGTAAGCAGATCGTCCAATGCGGGATTGTTGTAAATTAAAGGGTTTAATTGCAGTTGCTGTATACTGTATTCACCTGGCTGTAAAATATAGGAAGTTTTTAACCGGGTAAAAGCCGCTGCATAAACCGTCAGCAAACTTATACGTTCATGTTCGTTTATGACACCCGTTATAATCATGATCTCCGAACTCCCTTTTGTTGTTTGCAGCAATAAAGATAAACTGGCATGGATCTCTTTGGTCATCCACAATAGCAGCCATGGAAAATCTTCTTCGCACAATACATGCAAAGAAAGCTGGTCATTGCCCGATACATTACACTGCTGATCTATAATTTCCTGGCTCATAAAATAGCAAGCTGAAAGAACCTGTTTTTGCGTACTCTTTCATCAGAGTAGTTTTCAGCAAATAAGGAGGGGATTGGGCTTGGGTTATCAAGGGGGACGAAGTATATCAAATATACCAACGAATCGATGAAAAACCAGCCCGCAGCTAAATGCTTTTATAGCAAGGAGGTAAAAAAAATGGTACCAGCTACCTGAATATGATGCAAAAGGGAAATAATTTGACTAATCTCAATTAAGGGAGTGGGTTATCGTGAGGTTTTGGGAAAGAGCGCTACGCAGAAATTTGACTGCTTTGGCTTTATGCGACCTGACTGACCTGACAGGCATATCCAGTTGAGCTGCTACATCTTTGGTGGTCATTTTGTGGTAGAAGTACAGCTTGAATACTTCTCCACATTGAGTAGTTAATTGATTGATGCCGTCATACAATACAAGCAACATCTCAGTTGTAAAGAGCACAGGTTGCCCTTCTTTATTTGTCTGCACAAGATCAGACAAGGATAGCAATTCATTTTTGGAAGGCCGCTCCATATCCATGCAACTTAAATATCCATAACAGGCGTTACGGACGGTAACGAGCAGGAAGGCTTTAACATCGGCCAGCGTTTTAAAGTTCTGTCGCATGGCTAGCAGCTTGATGAAGGTATTGACAACCATTTCTTCTGCTTCCTGCTGATCATTGATCAGCTGATGAGCGTATTGTACCATGGAAGTGTAATATTCACTGAAGATGGTTTGTATGGCACAGAGATCATTATTGTGAAAGTCCGCAATCAGGTTGTTATCAGAAGTGTTAGCCATTTTACAGGGATTTTATCCGGTATAATAATACCATGAACATGTACAGCCAGGAATGTCCGGCTATAGAATACAAGGGAAAAATACTTAGGATAAAGCCTGGTTTGGCAGGAAGAAAATTGGATAACAATGGGATATTATCACAGGTAAGGTTGGATTAGTAAAATAAGCAAATTATCGAGATTTCCATCATCTGTTGAAAATTCCTGTAGCAGATAGACGCTTGTTTAAACAAAGCCATGAACACCCCACCTCACAGGTTTATTCTACCACCACAATGGTAGCCGAAGGATCGGGAAATACCTTTTTCCGCGCCTCATACACACGCAGCAGGGAATCTATATACCTGGTCCCCTGCGGCTGGTAATGGGTAGCTTCTGTGTAGATGTACAGGCGGCCTCCGTTTTGAAGGCAATCCGTGATGGCTTTATTGATAGCTGGTTTTAAGGAATCAACGGCAGGCGCTTCGTAAACAGACGATTTGGTAAAGTAGTTCAGGAAATCTTTGAGCTGCCAGGCGTCCTGCAGTAATACCATATCCTTATCCCTTACTACTTCCTTCACCTGTTTTATTTTAGCATAATACTCGTCGTTTTCAAGATCCAACATCCACCGCACACTACCAAAGAAGTTGATAGTGAACAACATAAGGCTAATGCTGGCAACCAGCACCACCGTTTTCAAACGGCCCCAACCCTTAAAAGGAGGTATCCCCTGCCCTCCATACTGTAACGTACCCAGCAAAAGCAACCATACCAGGATAGATTGGAATATCCAGAATTCGAGAATTTCCGGCATCCAGAAACAAAAAAAGACAGAGTATACGATGCCAATCAGCATGAGCGGGGTAACCACATTACCCAGGGTAGTACTGATGGCTTTATAATGACGGGCAAAACGGATCACCAGCCAAAGCATGACCAGCCCCAGCAGGAGGCTAAGGGCTGCCAGGAAAACAGCCAGGGAATGCGAAATATGGCGGGCCAGGAACATCTCATCGCCCAGGGAATGGGTGGATAAGGAACTGCTCAAATACCTTTCCACCGGCGGCAGGCGGAAAACAAAATGACCGCCAATAAAGGCATGGGAATAACCCGTAGCTATCAATAAAGGCATTTTGCTGTTCAATGGCTTCCAGTAATCATCACTTTGCGTATATCCTTCAAACCAGCTGATCCATTGGGGCAGACTATTATTGCCTTCTATTACCCAACCTACTATAAAATAGGCACCGCCAACCAATACAATGCCTGTAACCGCATACTGCAGCAAGGAAGAAAACAGGTTGATATTTTTTCGCTGCTGCCACAGTTTATATAATATGACCACGGTAAACAATACATGCACCTGGTGGAAGAGGATGGCCATCACATGCAGCAGGATCACTTTCCACAGATCGGCCTGTTGGAAATTATCTTTTGTCAGTATATACAAGGCCAGGAGCAAAAAGAACATAGGTGGGGCATACACTTCAATATTCACGCTATAGAACCAAACACCAAATGTAAAAGCGATGACTGTCAGACTAATGATGGATGATAATACAGGTAGCCGGAACCGGTTCCGGAAAAAACTGTACAGCACCGCCATGGTGCCGCTGCCCCACAGAGCGGTAAATACCTCTGCAAGGTAATAATCCTTAACGCCCGGCAATAAGGCCTTGGCAAAAACCAGCCAGTAATGGGTAACAAAATGGTATATAAGGTGGTGTGGATGAAACAGGTGCTTGCCAGTGACCATTCCATTGAGGTAGCCGATAGAGTCATGAGGGCCAGAGAAGTTGGCCGCCAGGGTGCACAGGAAGAAAATAAACGATCCCGTAAAAACAAGTAATTGCTCCGGAACTCTTGGACGCCGATTCATTAATGCCGTTTAAATTGATGGTAGCAGCAACCCGTTAGTAGTTAGTATTGGTAACACAATATACAGTGCATTATTTGGTAATGAAAGCGAATTTATCCTTCCACTTCAAAAACCATTTCTCGAACAAATGGTAAGAACCAAGACTGATGACAATGGACAGCAACAGCGCGATCACCGCAGAAGCAACTGCTACCCATATCTGGTCCTCTGCCCAGCCCAATTTTACCACAAGCCTTACCGTACCATACATGGCCAGCAGGTGCAGGCAATACAATCCATAGGTATAAACCCCAAGCTTGCTAACGAGCTTAAACCGGCTCATTTTAAAGAGGGAGTTTTTCGCAAAGTTCTGTTCAGCAATGATCAGCGCGAAGAATATACCGATGACCAGGCGTTCAAAAATGATGGGTATGCCATAAGGGAAAATATACTCTTTGCCCAAAGTCACGCACAAAGCACCTATATATATAAACGCAATAGCCGGTTTAGGGAGATTGGTAATAAGATCCCTGAACTTGTTGGGGGAAGATAACAGCCAGGCCACCAGGGCGCCCAGCGCCATATCGCCGATCAGGGATAAGGTATGAAAATAACGTACAGCATGATCCGCTTCGGTATGTTGGGTATAGAATGACCGGAACACAAGCGAAAGGAGAATAATGGCTCCAAAAACATACTTATAAAACCTGACAGGCACCCACTTGAGAATAACAGGCCAGGCCAGGTAAAACTGTTCTTCCACACATACCGACCACAGCACCGACAACAGGATGGCATCGGGCTTTACCGGCCAGGTATTCAGGTAGTCAAAATTACCAATGAGAAAGATATAGTACCAGGCATTCGCACTTTCCTGCGGCACTTCGCCCCCCATCTTCTTGAGCATCGCGAAAACAACAAAGCCTATAAACAAACAGAGATAATACAAAGGCCAGATACGCAGGATACGGCGGATATAAAAATTACCTACATGGATGGTGCCCGTTACTTCTTTTTCCCTGATAAGCAGATAGGTGATCAGGAATCCACTGAGCACAAAGAAAAAATTAACCCCCAGGGTGCCATACTTAAACAGGAATGACTGTATACTGAAAGCAACAGGCGATGAGGTTTGCAGATAACTGAAAAATGACAGGTAGCAATGGTGCAGGAAGACTACCAAAAAAGAAATAAACCGCAACCCGTCAAGATTGGGGAAAAACACTTTGGATCTGGCGGCGCCTGCTGCGGAAGCAGCCTGCGGCATTTGAGGTTGGGTTAGGGTCATTGACCGGTTTTATTTTTTTCCAAGAATATCATCAATGCTTACGCCGATCATTTGCTCCAGTTCCAGTTTAGCAATACTGAAATTGCGCTGAAAATCAGCTTTGCGCATCAGTTGCTCATAATAGGCGCCTTCTGCCTTTTTAAACACTTCGGGAGTGACCAATCCATCCGAAAAATCTTTTTCGGCCAGCTTGTATTCTGTGTACTCCGATTGGGTCATACGGGTGATGAGCTCCAGTTTTTCCTTGTGCAACAGGTAGTCCTCGTATTTGGACAACACCGCCTTGCGAATAGTACGGTATTGGTCGTTCTTTAGCGCATTGGCGATATAAACATTTTCCCGGGCGATCTTTACTTCATTGCCCCTGGAGGTAAAGAAGTCCAATGGAAGATTGAAACTAAAATTGTATTTGGGGTATAAATTAGCCTGGCCGGCAGGAGCAGCACCTTTATCTATGGTATATTCATTAACGTTGCCGGAAGCTGATAAAGCACCCAGCCAGGATCCCTTGGCCTTGCGGAGCTGGTAGGTGGCCACATTCACATTCCGGTCGGCGATCTCAAAATTAGGGTTCTGTAAAGCCAGCTGCACCAGTCTTTCCCGGATATCTGTGATCTGGCTGGTATCCAGGTTGGCATGATACGTAGATACATTGCGACCCGTGGGTTGCTGGGCTTTTGAGGTAGCGGCCGTCAGCATTAGTAAGCAAATGCCGGCAAATATTTTGTTCATGTTGAAAAGGTTCGTTTTAGTTTTTTACTTCAGCTTTTTGTGAATCGTACAGGTGTAATTTCAGGAAAATGGCCAGGGCCGAATAAAAGTACAACACATTAGGATACTGACCGATGGCCATTTGTGAGAACTGCGCCACCATCAGGCTAAATACCGATACCAGGTTGGCTGCATAAATTGCCTTCAGATCGGGGTCCCGCACCCGGTAAAAATACCTGATGCCCGTACGCAGGATCACATAATAAAAGATCAGCAACAGCGCCAACCCAATCGGCCCCTGCTCCATCATCGTTTGCATATACGCACTGTCCGGGGGGATAAAAGACAGAAAGTGACCGGGATTATACATGGTGCCTATCAGTCCGGAAGTATTGAGCCCCCCTCCAATAGGATGGCTGTGTACATAGGGTTGCGCAATTTTACGGTTCAGGTCCCTTACCAGGGCCGAAGGGTCTTTGGACCCCTCAAAGGTAGACCGTAACCGGTTAATGATCATATTGTCATAGATGGGCGCTACCAGCAGGGCCGTGATCATAAAGGCAAAAATGGCTGAAAAGATCAGTGTCCTTTTATCATACAAGGTAAGTACGCAATAAAACACAATGCCCGCCACTACCATCATGGTAGCGGTGCGGGTGCCCGTATAACTGGTGGCCATGAAATGCACGATGGCCAGAATATAATACATTGTCCGTTGTCGCGCAATTCTCGATTGCAGGGCCAGTACCAGCAAAAGGACCGTGGAAGAAGCATAAAGAATGCCCGCTGAAGCAGGGTCCGACAGAAGCCCGAAACGGCGTACAAAACCTCCGTTAATAAACAGGCCTACCCGGTCAGGATCGGCCATCAGCCAGCGTTGCTCCCACCCGAAAAGCCCCAGCCACTGTTGCTTACAGGCATAAATGGCTTCTATCGAGCTGAGAACGATCCAGAATTTCATAAAGAAATCAATCGCCTTGCGCGAATTAAAGAAGCAATAGCTCATGTAAAAAAACGCCGCAAAGCTTACCTGCTTACGGAAGAAATTGAACCAGCCAAGCTTACTGGCAGCAGCCGGATTGGCAATCTCCAACAGGTAATAGGCCAGCAAGACCATGATCCATATGGTGATGCCATGGTTCCAGAATTTACTGGTAGCTTCTTTTTTGTATTCCTGTCGGGTAATCACTCCCAACAGGGTCAGGTAAGAGATATATTCCGGGATCAACCCTGTGGGGATCACGGCGGCCGAATTCATCAGCCGTTGGGGAAACATGAGAAATAAGGTAATAATATACGTAGCGTAATAGCCTATCGTAGGATACACGATACACAACAGGAAAATGAGTATGCCCGCTACTCCTGTCACAATACCAATACTGATCTTCGAATCGACCAGTACGGTAATATAAGACATACCGATCGCTATGAAACCCAGCATGACTATACCGAATGTGGTAGCCATTTTCCGGTCCATAAAATGATAATGCAACCAGGAAGTCACTGATGCAGAGGCTTTATGTAGCACATTTCTTACCATAGGGACTAAAAAAACAAAAACTTTACAAACATGCCAGCCGTAAATGCTATTGCAAACAAGGTGCTGATGAGTTCGAAGGTTTTGTATTTATTATCTTCTTGTTCCATTTCGATCAATTATGAATGACTAACTACCCACCGCGATGCTTTTGCCGGCCTTTCCCTGATCACTGGACTTCCGCTCCGACGCTGTGGCAGGCTTTTTCAGGGAAAACAGCCACCAGGCGCCTGCACGCTCCGCGATATTATACAATATTACTGGCAAAATAACCCCTGCAGTAATACTAACGACCAGTAATACCGGAATATTCTCTATGCCCAATGATTTCAGCATCAGGCTTCTAAAGGCTGAAGTGATCATGAGGTGCATCACATAAATATACAGCGAATGATACCCTATTACCCGCAAAAAACGCATGATATCGAGCTTTTGCAGCAGGAATGATACCTGTATCACAAAAGCACCACCCAGCAGCGCTGTGATGGCAAAAATAGCTGGTTGCTGGTATTGCACATAGTAATCGTCCTGGTGCAGGAGGTTGAGGTACGTAAAATAATGCTGTACCAGTACAAAAACCGGCAACGCAATAAGCGTTGTGCGCCAGGATGTAAGGATCGAATGGTTTTTAGTGTTCAGCACCAGGTCCGAAAACACGTGCCCAACCGCAAAAAACAGGTAAAAGAACGACACATCGATCAAAAACCCAATCCGGATATTGTGTATATGACAATAGCCAGAAACAGCATACAGGATGCCCCCCAGTATCAGTTGTTGCCATGGTTTTACTTTGCCATACCAGTGCACCAGCGCGTACAATACGCTTACAAAGAATAAGGCATTCAGGTACCAGAACTGCTCAATTTTACGGGGATCGATGATCAGGTGCAGGTAATTCATCGGCTCCCGTTCCGCATTGGCATATCCTGCAAATAAGAGTTGCAACGATATCTGGATGCTGCCCCATACCATCAATGGGTAAAAGATGGTCTGGAACCTGTTTCCAATATAATCACCAATGCCTTTGCGCACGAGGCTGCCGCCCACAAAAATGCCCGATACGATAAAGAACAAGGGCATCCTGAAACTGAAGAAAAAGATATTAAAATACTTTAAACCCGCGTAGCTTCCAGAGCCTTCTCCCACATTGCCCAACCCTTCAAATACATGACGGTATACCACCAGCAGGATGGTGATACCCCTGGCATAATCTATCCAGGGATAACGACTCCTGTTTAATATTTTTTGAGCGTTAAATAAATAATTGAACATGACCGGTATAAGGTTTACTATGCACTACAAATCCATATTATTGGCTTCCACATTGTTCAGTATCGTTCCTACGAATTTATCGCCGGTACTATTCAGGTACTGGATAGAATCCTTATCAATTTGTCCCAGGGAAGATTTAGCAGAAAAAACGGCTATGATCCCATCCACATTGGCAGAGAGCTCTTTACTATCTGCATGGTTATTGAGCGCGGCCCCTTCTATAAAAATAAAATCATAGTTCTCAGCGATCTTTGGCAGGTGTTCCAGCAGGTTATTTTTTGGTAATACCTCTGAAGGTGTATAATTGCCCTCCGTACATCCTACCAGGTCTGTATTGGGAATGCTCGTCATGCTCTTTATGCCCAAAAACTTATCCATCACATTACCCTGGCCCGAAAAGCTGAACTGCTCCAGGCTGGGTTTACCTTCAAATTTCCTGGTCAATGTATTATTGGAAAAGTTGGCGTCTATTACCAATACTTTCTTCCTGGTAAGGCTAAGGCTATTAGCCAGCGCTTCTATGACCGTGGTTTTGCCTTCCTGGGGTTTTGTGCTCGTAACGAGGAATATCTTTTTGCCCGTATTGGCCAGTTCAAACCTTAGTTTACGCAGGTTCTCAACAAAAAGGGCTCCCTCTCCTTCCTTCTCATTATCCTTTAAATAGTCTTGTAAAGGCCTTTTTTTCAGGTTGAGCTTGTTGAGTGTGCTGAGCAATTTCAGTTTTGTGGTCCGCTGGAATATAGAAGGAGTTTTGAAGGAAGAATCAAAGAATTCCAGCGCCACTATGATAAACGACGACAGGAATAACATCAACATGCCGCAAAGCCCCAATACCAGGGAGCGTTTCGAAGGCTCGGCCACAAAAGCGGGCTGGGCCACCAATATTTGCTTAAAGTTGTTCTGCGGGTTGATATCGAGGTCTAAGGAAGACTGCATACTCTTTTTCAGCTGTTCATATTCCTGGGAAGCAATACGCAGATCCCGCTCCTGGGCATCCAATATTACCTGGTCGCCGCCACCGGTTTTGGTGATCGCTTCATACTCTTCTTTTTGCCTGCCAAACAGATTGACATTGCTTTCCGCTGCCAGTATTTGCTGTTCCAGCTCTGTTTTACGGGCTACCAGCTCTTCCTGGCGGTTCTGTGTCCTGTTTTGCCGTATCTGACGGTCTGCATTGCTGCTGCCTGAACCCTTGAGTTGGGCAATTTTTCTTACATTGGCATCGATCTGGTCTGCCAATTTCCTGATCTCCTCATCCGACTTACCATTCTTTTGTATTTCGAGGTTCTGGTTCTCCTTTTCAAGGGCCAGAATGGCCGCATTGTTATTGACAAACCCCGTACTGGGGTTTTGAGTAGCCAGATCCCTTATCTGCGACTCTACCGACCGCAATTCACCCCTTAAGTTATTCAGCTTGGCCTGCTCCTGTTGGAAATTGCTGGTCACCCCTTGTACTACCGTCATGGCCGCAGAAGCCCTGTCGGCTACATTGGGGGTTCCAATTTTGATCCTGAAGATCTTTAGCGTTTCCGTCAGGCTGTCTACCGTCCTCTTTTTGGCGGCCGCCAGGCTATCCAGCTTGGCAGCAGACTCCAGGTTCCTTAAGCCATAGATACTATTAAAGAAGCGGATAAATTGCTGTCCGATCGTATTGGCTAAAAAGGCGGATAATTCGGGGTGTTCTGACCTGCAAAGGATCACCAGGTAATCCGTACGATCGGCCCGGGAGATGAAGAGTTTACCCTGCAGGTATTCAGGTGCATACCCATAGAGGTACATCAGGTCAAATATCTTCTTTTCTTCAGGGTCAAATGGGTTAAGGAGCGCCATCTCGGCCACTTTGCGGCGCAGCGTCTGCTTTGCCTGCTCAATATTGACAAGCTTGTATTCGTTTTTCTTCTTTTGCTCCTCATTCAGCGTGCGGAAAGGCTTCAGGTCTTCCAGGTCATGCAACAACACCTTATAGGAGAGCATACCCATCACCTTGGGTGATTTGAAAGTCTCAATTACGTTATTAAAGCGTAGATCAATTTCGTAAAAATTCAGGCCTGCTTCTTCCTTGATACTTACCTTTTGCTCCATGGTAAAACCTGTGGAGTATTGGGCTACTGACCCGTAGGTTTTTGTTTGAAAAAGTGTAAACACGAAACCCGCTACCAGCCCCAATATCGTACAACCGGCAATGATCCATTTCTTGCGTAGCAGCGAATACAATAAATACAAGAGATCCATAAGGTTTCTTTTTTGTGTGTTTCGAGGTGAAAAAGTAGCAAAAAAAACCGGGAGACCATAATGGTTTCCCGGTTTTTGATAAAGTTGAAATGCTTTTCGGGATATTTCCCTTAGTCAAAGGAGCGTCATCCACCGAGGCAGGCTGACGCTCCTTTTATGTATAAGGCTATTGATTAGCCTTTACCATTTTACTTACCTGTACCGGTTTACCGTTCACATTCAAAGTGATCATGTAGATACCTGCGTTCAGATTGGCGCTTCCGGTGTTCACACGCAAGGTGTTGTAACCAGCCTGAAGTTTGCCAAATGCTTTCCTGAACATCAGCTTTCCGCTCAGGTCATAAACATCTACACTTACGTGATTATCAGCAGCCGTATTGTTGAAATCGAGACTTACCTGGTCAATGAACGGATTAGGATACATCCTGCCTTCCGTTACTTCGCGGGTAACCGTCACCTGAGTAGTTGTACGGGCAGCTTCATCAGCGCCTACTGTACCTGTTATAGCACCAGGCGTTACCACACTACCATTCAATACAGAGCCACCACCGGTTACATCATCATAAGCTTCGATCAGCATACCACCGTTGAAGCCGTAAGCCGCTTCCTGGGTAGTAGAGAAATCGATCAGTAATTCACCATTTGAATCAGCCTGTATGTCCCCGATATAAACAATCTTGGTTGAGTTCATCCAGGAGTTCAGGTATACTGTTCTGCCATTGATGGTATAAGTACAAGTATAGTTACCTGCAAACCATCCGTTGGTGCTCATACTGCCGAGGAAACCGATCCTGTAACGCTTGGCCTGATTAAGACCCGTAAGCTTCATTTGAGATGCTTGCGTATTGTCGATCCAGAAGTTGGATTGCAATACCAAATCCGGCGCAATGCCTGAATTATTACCTGTGGTCACACCAAAGTTGTTGTCACCATTCATTCCTTTCTCAATGCTGAGTGTCATACCAGTAGGTTGGTTAGACTGATTCGGCAGGTTAGAGAATGAGAAGTTTTGCGTTGGCAACACAGCCAGGTTATACCATGGAGACGGTGCATTGAATTCAGTACCGAAATTGAAATTCACATAAGTAATAGCAGCCGGTGTAATTGTCTTACCGGTATTGCTCCAGTCGGTAAATACACCACCAACTTTAGAACGTACACGGTACCAGTATTTGGTATTGGGTGTAAGGCCAGTGCTGGTGAAAGTTGTTGTATTAGCCGGCAGGTTGTAAGTAGTTACACTTGCAAACCCTGCATCTGTAGCACGTTGCAACTGGAAGCCATCTACAGCATCCTCATTGCTTGACCTGTCTGACCAGCTGAGTGAAGCTGAATTCCTATCTCTGGGTTCAACATACAGGTTAACCGGGTTAAGGTTAAGCCCTGGGGTAAACTCTTCCAGTTGAACCGCTGTCATGAACATGTAGGTAGCACTTGCGAGCCTGCTAATGTCCACTGTGATCACACCAGCGCTAGGCGTCAGGTTGTTCAGGTTGGCAGTTTGGTTGGTATTGTAGCGACCGTTGAGGGTATCGCTCGTAGCACCTGTTACATAACGGGCAGACGCATCAAGACCTTCATTCTGGCTACCAACAATTACCACATTGTAGCGCTTGCTGTTGTCCAGACCACTGAAACGTATTTGACGTGCTGTAGCGTTATTATCCCACCAGCCACTCTTCATTACCACATCCGGGAATACACCAGAGTTGTTGCCGGTTTGATGACCGATTACAGAAATACCAGACCATCCGTTTACCAGTTGGAAGCTAAATGGTGTAGTCGCACTGTTCTCATCTATCAGGTTATTCCGGGTAGTACCTGCAGGTCCGTAACCAATGATATTGTTCCATGGAGCAGGAGCTTCATCACCCCAGTTACCAAAGTTCAGGTATACAGAACGCGTGTTCTTATCAGTTACCGCAATGTTCACATTAGTGGTCACTTCAGCACCTTTATCGTCCACTGCCTTCACAGTCAGGATAGCATTACCCAGGTCGCTGGCTGTTGGTGCAGCGATCAGCCTGTAGCTATTACCACCCAGTGATTGCAGGGTTACATAAGAAGGCTTATTAACCACTGAAACAGTTACAACATCACCAGGCGTATCGGTTACTGTAAAGTCATCCTGGTTATTGCCATCAGTTTTCAAAGCAATGCTGGTGATCAGTCCGGCGATAACAGGTTTATTATTAGCTGTAATAACAGCCGCTGTATCACTGGTTACACCCGCACCATAATTGTTGGTACCCAGCACATAATAATAGTATTGTGTGAAAGGGGCAACAGCCTGGTCAGTGTACGCTTTAGCGTTTACATCCAGTGTGCTCAGCAAGGTATAAGGTCCTGCCTGAGTGTCGGCACGGTATACTTTATAAGCATACTCATTGTAAGCCTTATCAGTCCAGGTAAGCTTCACACCTACTCCTGCTTCAGCCGCAGCGATCAGGTTGGCTGGTTTAGCAGGTGTAGTACCGTCGTCAAATCTTGCATCGATTACCAGGGCATTCAGCGTTCCGCCAACATTTGGATTGGGATCACCGATCATGGTAATGATCACTTCACCATTCAGTGCAGGCTGTACCTGGTAAATAGTATCAGTAATATTCGCATTCATAAAGAAAGGAATCACCGCTGTTTCATTGCCTATCTTATAGGTAGTAGTAGAAGTAGCTGTGTTTCCGCAGAAAGTACAGTTATTGCTTCCCATGAAGATAAAGTTGTACTTCTTGGTCGCATCAAGGCCATACACACGCAGGCGTAAGGTATCGTTTGCCGTACCACCCTGCCAGGAGTAACCCCAGTAGATACCATCTTTCATCACATTGTTGGGGAATACACCGCCACCTTGCACACCAGCATCAGAAGATGAAAAAATTCCACTGAGCGAGGTTATACCAACTGTAGTAGTATCACCCTTGGTGTTTACCAGCTTATTCTTATTAAAGTTGGCGCCAAATGTATTGGTTTCAACATCATTCCAACCTGCACCACCATTAGTATAATACTTCATACTTAACTGGATGATCTCATTGGGATCCTTCTCAGCCACGTCAATAGTAAAGCTTTTGCTTACCCAGCCACCAGCACCGTCATCAGCTTTCACGCTCATAGTATAAGCACCACCAGCTGCCAGGTTTGGCTGCAGGCTAATAGAACCACGGCCATTGCCGCTATCTACCAGCGTAGCAAAAGAAGGCTTGTCTATCACTGACCAAACCAGTGTACTATTGTCATCAGCATCATTCGCTACCAGCGCGATCTTACGGCTTTCACCTTCATTCATGGTCACATTGGCAATAGGCGTGATAACAGGCAGGTTATTGCTGTTAACTTCCATATTGTACACTACCGTATCTTTTCCACCAAACGCATCAGCCACATATACCGTGATGGCATAAGCACCCTGATCGGCAATAGAAGGAGCAGATACAATATTAACAGAACCATTGGTAGCACCCTGAACAGATATAAAATAAGGCAGGGCCTCAGTAGTGAACGTCAATGGATCGCCATCGGGATCATTGGCCACCACCGTTAAGGTTTGCACCGTATTGTACCTGATCGTAAAGTCATTGATATAAGCAAAAGAAGGAACGGTATTGGGCGTAACCACTGATACTTCATTGCTGAAGCCGGATGGAGATGCTATGCCCTTACCCCTTACCTTATAATAATAAGTAACATTCGCAAACAGTGTAGTATCGGAGAATGCAGCCTGTGCGTTGGCGCCGGCTGGCACTGTAGCTACTACACGATAGTTGGTATTGTTAGAAGCAGACCTCCAGATCTCAAATCCTGTTTCATCACCGGAATTATCATTCCAGCTAAGATTTACCGTAGTAGCAGAAACCGCTGTTGCTGCCAGGGTAGACGGTGTAGCAGGAGCTGATGGAGTAAGCAATGTAGTATCGCTTGAAGGAGCATACGTGAAATCGACAAGTTTGGCGATCTCATCAGCGATCATCGCGCCATTCACCACATAGATATCATCTATCTGACCAGAGAAATAATCACTGCTGGTAGCAGCCTGGTTGAAGGCAACATCACCATTGCCGCTTCCGGAATATCCAAAGCGTGCATTATTAGAAGCCGCTGCCGCCACACTGGTAATACCCAATGCATTGTTAGCAGCTACTTCAACACCATTCAGGAAGATCTTTAAGGAGTTTACATTGTAAACAACTGCCACATGGTTCCAGCCACCGCTGATCCAATTGGGATTGCTGGCCAGGCTGGACGAAGAAGTAGTTGCCCTGGTGCTGGCACTGGCAATACCTGCCTGTAATGCACCACCGTTGAAACGCAAAGCCAAACCATTGGTACTGTTACCAAAATCAAAGATCACCTTGTTGTTGGTGGTAACCGTAGGTTTGATCCACAAGCCAACAGTACGTTGTGTATAACCACCATCACTTGGGAAACCACCGCTGCTGCTGCCATTAACAGTAACATATTGATTAGTACCATTAAAGTTCAGCGCATGTGATCCTTCTTTAGGACCGGTAGTAGAATATGTAGCACCAGTCAATGCGAGTGTACGGGTAGCATTACCATTGTCATCAGCATTGCTGTTATTCAATTTCCAGTTTACCTCTGTGAAATTGCTTTCATATATTGATTCACCGGTAAGACCTACAGATCTTACTTTATAGAAATACTTGGTATTAGCCAGCAAACCTGAGTCAGTGTAAGAAGTACCGGCTACCGTAGCAACCTGTGCATAAGTACCGGTAGCGCTTGTTGACCGCAGTAATTCGAAGGCATATTCATTGGCACTGTTATCAGTCCATGTCAGGTTGATCTTGGAATGAGAAACGCCTGTAGCTACCAGGTTGGAAGGTGCAGTCATAGTCGGCGGCACCAATCCTGGGCTGAACAATACACTGCTCGGGATAGCCTGTTTGCTAAGGCCGGCATTGTTCTGCCAGCTCCAGCTCATTGCTTCTCCACTGCCTGCTTCAAAGAAGCCCAGTGCAATGGGGTGCAAACCTGCCGTCAGGGCAATACTTCCTGTTTTGCAGGTATTACCATGCGTTCCATCGTGGTTGATAAGCGGTGTAGTCGCAAATCCATAAGCCTGGTCAATCCACAGCCTGCTTCCATCATCCGAACATATTTCAAATGTATAGGTAGCCGTAGTAGGTACATTGATATAACCTTCCCACAGGAAGCCAAAATTGTCATTCTGGTTCCTTACCGTGATGTCAATATTAGGGGTAGAACCCATTTTTATTGGCGTCAGGTTATTAAAATTGGGCAGGTTAGACCAGCTACCCTGATAATATTTGTAGGAGATGCTATTGGGAGCAAGACCTGTATTTACAGTAACCTGGTTGCTCGCAGGAGAGAAATTACCCACGGCATCACGGGCTTTTACAACAATTGTATATACCTGTCCGCTATCCAGATTAGCAATAGTGAAAGCTGTTTCTGTAGTAGTATAGGTCTTGGCGCCATTGAGGTAGATGTCGTATTTGTCAACACCTACATCATCTGTAGAGGCAGTCCATGATACATTCACGTAGTTGCTGAAAGTACTAAGCACTTTCAGGCTGGAAGGAGCAGTGGGACCTGTATTATCCACCGCAGTTTTAGCAGCTGCTTCATTGCTCGCTGCAGCTGCGCCGGAAGCGCCCACCGCACGTACAATAAAGTAGTATTGGGTATTGGCTGTTAAGCCGGTATTGGTATACGTAATGGTATTGGCCGGAGTGATCGTAACCAGTACATAAGGACCACCCGGGTTGGTGCTGCGGTAAATTTCGAATCCGGTTTCATTTTCACCGGCATTGGGATTGTCACTCCAATCCAATTGTATGCTGGTTAAAGAAACAGCAGCAGCAGCAAGATTCTTGGCAGCCTCTGGTTTAGGATTGCCGGCAGCATTTACAACAGTAAATACGTTGGAAGGCAAAGCGCCGCAACCAAATTGCTCTACCACTTTAGCCGTATAATTTCCGGAAGTAGCGTTATAAGTAGATTTTGTGCCTACAACAGTAGCACCCAGCAGCCATTGGTAAGAAACATAACCCTCAGGCAGGGATAGCAATACCCTGGAGCTGTCATCCAAAGAAGGCAATACCTTACTCCTGATACCAACTACCTGCGGATCGGGTGTTTGCGTAACAGGCTTGGATTTGATCACAGCAGGTTTGGGTGACCAAGCCGACCAGGCGCCTGCAGCTGTTCTTTTAAAACGAACGCGGTAAGTACCAAAAGACCTTACCGTAATTTCATTACCTGTAGAAGCATAATTTATGATAGAAGTTCCATCAACGATCGTATTTACGCCATTGGTATTCGTAGCGATGGTAACACCATCTTTTTGCCACTCATAAGCATAAAAACCACCGGTGATACCAATCTTTACATTGATAGCCGAATCGGGACAAAAATCATAGCGCTGGAAGAATACAAGGGGGTTAGCCTTGTGTGCAGCATTCATGAAAGGAATGAAGTCAGGCTCATTCCAATGTGTGGTCCATACACTATGTCCCAGGTCAGGATACAGTGTATACCTGATATCGGCGCCCCTGGTTTTCAAATCACTAACAAGCCCCTGCGCTAAGGTAGGGGTTGGGTTGGCGTCTTTGCCACCCGTTGCAAGCCACATCGGAACATGTATGAACGCAGAAAAATTAGTCGCTCCGGTAATCGCTGCAGAAGGAGCTACAGAAGCCACACGCTCAGGAAATCCAGAAGTCATATTCCAGGCGGTAGCACCTCCATTGGACAGACCATCTACAAATACCCGGTCAGCATCCATGCGCACATATTTAGTCAATGAATCCAACGCTCTGTTCACCAGGGTATAATAATTTGATGAACCGGGTTGTCCCCATGTGCTGGAACAGGAAGAGCCGGAATTCACCTGACCGTAGAATAGAAAGCCATCAAACTTTCCATTGTCCACATTGTCCTTAAAGTATTTGCCACCATGTGTTAACTGCCGCTCGTTGTTGTAAACGCCGCCATTGGAAGCACAACCCGGTTCGCCTGCGCCATGAAAAAATACCATAATAGGGTATTTTTTTCCGGCACTGTCGGGGTTCGTGAAACTCTTGGGGAATTTCAGGCGGAAACACATCTGCGCTCCTCCGATGTTGATGAAATAAGCCTTGTAGGATGTAACATCCCAACTACCGCTACCTGTGCTGATCCCGTTGGATGCAACACTCACCCACTTTTGCAATCCGGAAACTCCGGGATTGGGGTTGGTGGCGGTACCCAAAGCCGAGGAAGAATTCCAACGGACGATAGGGTCGGCAGGGTCGAAGACGTTTTGCGCTTGCAGCATGGCAACACAAAACAACACACTTGTTGTGGTAAGAAGTAGTATTCGCTTCATAATACGCTATGGTTAAAAACGTTAATTCAGTTTGTAAGAAACCTGATAAACGGCTTTAAATGAGGATATGATTCCTGGTACTTGTTACAGTAAAGGAGGCATATTGGAGATGACTCTAGGATGGTTTTGTCTAAGAATAATGAGGTGAAAGCACAATGGAATTTCTGAAGGGATATTTGGAGTGAGGCTTATTGGAGGTAAGCGCAAAAGTAATAATCTTTTCTAAAAAGCGAAATTAAATCACTAATATCTTGTGAACAATAACCAGTTTCGGGTATTTTTGACACTTGTCAAATTTTACGTGTTGAATTTCTCACTATCCCGATTATTACAGGTTATAAAGATACATACAAACCTTCCGCATTGCCTGATTTTACCCACTTCCTTAACGTCCGCATAACCCGGCAAGCAGCGCCCCTTACCATTTAGTTGATCAGAATTAAGCCGGATATGAAAAAAACAGAATAATATTGCGCCCTGATCCTATAAAATCTTCTTAAGTGTGGCAAATACAATCGACATTATTTTCTGGATAAGCCTCTTCCTCATCTTTTATAGTTATGTAGGATATGGTATCCTCGTATGGATCCTGGTGAAGCTAAAGTCGGCATTTAAAAGCCGGGAGTCAGGGGCAAAGAGCAATGAGGCAGGAGCCAGCCACTCCTACCCTGCAGTAGCCCTCGTAGTAGCAGCGTATAATGAAGAGGATTTTATACTGGAAAAGATCCAGAACACCCTGGCGCTGGATTATCCTAAAGATAAGCTGGAGCTTATTTTCATTACCGACGGCTCCAACGACAATACCCCGGCCATCGTAGCCCGGTTTCCGGAGATATTATTATTACATCAACCCGCCCGCCAGGGTAAAGTAGCCGCTATGAACCGGGCCATCCAGCAGGTGCAATCCCCCCTGGTCATTTTTTGTGATGCCAATACCTTGCTCAACAAGGCTTGTGTTCGGGAGATCGTAAAGCATTATGACGACCCTAAAGTAGGGGGCGTGGCCGGTGAAAAAAAGATCATGCAGCAGGGGAAGGATGCGGCTGCAGCGGCCGGTGAAGGATTGTATTGGAAATATGAATCATACCTGAAACGCCTGGATTCCGACCTGCATACTACCGTAGGCGCGGCCGGCGAATTGTTCTCCGTTCGAAAATCACTGTTCGAACAGGCGCCGGAAGGCACCATCATTGAGGACTTTGTACAGTCGCTGAAACTGGTGATCAATGGATATATAGTGCGGTATGAACCCAACGCCTATGCCGCAGAAGCTCCTTCGGCCAGCATCAAGGACGAGATGAAACGGAAAGTGCGGATTTGTGCGGGTGCCTTCCAGGCAATGGTACTCTTGAAAGAACTTTTTAATGTGTTCAAATACCCCGTAGCTTCCTTCCAGTTCATTTCACACCGCATTCTCCGGTGGACCCTGTGCCCGTTAGCCCTGATCACTTTGCTCCTTAGCAATATCCTTATGGTAATCATGGGAGCCGCCCCTTTTTACCAGGTCATACTGGTGCTGCAGGCAATATTCTATATACTGGGGATCACCGGCTGGATCTACGCCAGCCGCAATATCCGGCTAAAGGCAGTCTATATCCCTTTCTACTTCCTTTTTATGAACCTGTCGGTATTCATAGGGTTCAGCCGCTTCCTGCGAAATAAGCAAACCGTACTATGGGAAAAAGCAGCCCGCCAGAAGGTTGCGTAGTAATACTGAATATGGTAAAATACCACGTAAAGGGTATTTGCAATTCAATGGCAAATGGTGATTTTTGCTATATAATAAAAAGATAATAAGGGCAGAAATTTGGTTTATTAGTTTTTGTTACTACTTTTACCGGCGAAAGTAAACCACTCCCTCTTAGTTCAACTATCCTTTTGGAAACGGCACATTGCCAAAATGAAATGATAGCAGCTTATTCTCGATCCCACGAATCCTTGAAATTCCCCTGTAACCTGATCTCACCATCAGATAATCCACATACCATCCTGTAAAGCCCGTTTACGATTGTTGCGTACGGCTTGCCTGTTTAATTTTAATTGTCCATTCAATACCTCTGTAAGCCATGTTAGTCCAAAAGCATGCCTCTTGAAAAATTGCGATTTTTCTAAAGCTTAACTTATTCCCTGCATGAAAAAGCAAATACTCGCAATTGATGACAGTAAGGCAATACGTTTTTTGTTGCAAACTGTACTTGGCAAAGATTATACGGTGGTAACGGCTCCTGATGGTTGCTCAGCTATGTACTGGCTGTCCAAAAGAAACTTGCCCGACCTGATTATTACAGATGCCCAGCTTCCTGATATGCAGGATTGGGAATTGATTGAACAGCTCGCTTCCAGCGGCATTTACCGCGATATCCCTTTGATGGTGATATCTTCGCTCGACAAAGCACAGGTAGATGCAAAATGCCAGGAGTTTGGTGTGGCATCAAATTTTACTAAGCCTTTTAATCCAGTTGATCTGATGAACTCGGTTCAGCAGGTCATCAACAACGATAGAAAAGTGGCTTCTGCGTACGTAGCGCACGCCAGTTAATTCGTAGTACCTGAGTTTTTTAATCTCAACCTTACTTTATGGAACTAACATTTTTACACGGCGAAAAGACAACGAAGAGGGTATACAAGCATTTTACCATCGGCTCTCAGGCTACTACTTCCGGTACAACGGAACAAGAGAAGCTGGAGTTTTTCTACATTGGGAAGAAGGCCGACAATATCGGCAACCTGATCAATGCTTTTGAAAGTGGTTATGCTGCAGAGTCTGTAAGCAATGCCAAATCCATGCTGAGGCGTCTTCTGAACAATGCCAGGAATATCAGCCTGCCTGATATCATCATTGTAGAAGCACCCGTTGGCATTGAGCAATTGCGCGACCTGCACCTGTTCCTGCTCATGCACAAAGCGCTGACGCCCGTTCCTGTAGTGGTGGAAGCCTCTCATGCCCTACCCGCTGATGTTGAGCGCCTCAAAAACTACACCTTCGTAGATGATATCATCTTTTTACAGGATTATAACCGCCAGCGACTGCTGCGCAAAGTAAGTTTCCTGAAAAGGTTGAAGCATAAACTGGTTGACGAGCTCAACACCAGTTCCATCGAGACCTCCCTGCAGGTAAGCTCCCCCAGCAGCCCTATACTGAAAAGAGCTTTCGATATTCTGATCTCCGGTACCTTATTACTGATGCTCACCCCTATCTTTTTATTGATAGCCCTGGCCATCCGCCTGGAATCCAAAGGCCCCATCTTTTATGTGGCCAAGCGTGCAGGAAGGGGTTATAAAATATTTGATTTCTTTAAGTTCAGGACCATGTTTGTAGGTGCTGATGCAAAGATCCGTGAGCTGGCACACCTCAATCAGTACAATGCCGGCGATGCGGGCGCCATGTTCTTTAAGATCAACAATGATCCCCGTATCACCAAAGTGGGTGCTTTCCTACGCAATACCAGCCTGGATGAAATTCCACAACTGGTCAACGTACTCATCGGCGATATGTCGCTGGTAGGCAACAGGCCCTTACCCTTGTATGAAGCCGCCTCCCTCACTACCGACGAATGGGCCAAACGTTTTATGGCGCCGGCCGGCATGACAGGACTCTGGCAGATCAAGAAAAGAGGTAAAGAAGATATGTCCATCGAAGAACGCCTGAACCTGGATATTGATTATGCCGACAGGTTTAGCTTTATGTACGACCTTTGGATCATGGCCAATACGCCATCTGCTCTGATCCAGCGCACCAATGCCTGATGTGAATATTTATTATAGTTCGGACCGCAGAGACGATGAGCACGGGTATATTCTATATACTGCACGCTTTGCCTCTGCGGTTATTTTTTAGTAGCTTACCACAAAAAGAGACCGACCATGCGAAAGGACCAGCCTTTCATATCTATTATTACACTCAACTATAATCAAACCGATGTAACCTGCGATTTCCTGGCTTCTACCCGCAACCTGAAGTATCGGAATTTCGAAATATTGGTTTGTGATATGGCTTCGGCCGTTGACCCCAGTGAAAAGATCCTCAGAGGTAATTACCCCAATACACGTTTATTATTAAGCAAAGAAAACCTGGGTTTTGCCGGTGGCAATAACTGGGGCATGCGCCAGGCAACCGGCGACTTTATGTTCATTGTAAACAATGATACCGAGGTCACCGATAACCTGCTGGATGAACTATTGAAGCCTTTTTACGAAGATGACACCATCGGCGTAACCTGCCCCAAGATCAAATACTTTGACCAGCCCAATAAGATCCAGTATGCCGGCTTCAACCCCATGAATAATTTTACCGGCCGTACTACCGGCATTGGCACATTGGAAGAAGACAAGGGCCAGCACGATACTTCAGGCATTACCTTTGGGGCTCATGGCTGCGCCATGCTGGTCAAAAAGGAAGTGATTGATAAGGTAGGTATGTTCCCGGAAAAGTTTTTCCTGTATTATGAAGAATGGGACTGGTCGGCCAGGATATTAAAAGCAGGGTTCAAAATATGGTATACCGCCCCGGCCGTCATTTATCACAAAGAATCCCTGAGCGTGGGTAAGGCCAATCCCATGAAGGTGTATTACCATACCCGCAACCGGATCCTGTACATGCGCCGGAATGCAGGCTTTTTCCCTTTACTGGTCTTTACCCTGTATTTCAGCCTGTTTGCCATACCTAAAAATACGATCAGCTACCTGGCGAAAAGACAGTTTACGCACCTGAAGTTCTTTCTGAAGGGCGCCGCCTGGAACCTGTACTCTTCCAGTTATTCAACTGTTTAGGGTACCAACGATTGCCGTGCGGAAATGGAGAGGTTTGAGGAAGCAATATTATTTTTATAATTTAGGTACTTATGATCCAGCAGCTATTACATATTATATTTTTCATATTATTCATCTACTTTGCCGCCTACACCGTGTACTTTTTCATCGTGGCCATCGTAGGTAAATTATACCGGCCCAAAAGGTATCAACCCAATGCTGCCAAAAAACGCATTGCTGTATTGATCCCTTCATATAAGGAAGATCATATCATTATCAACACCGCCCGCAAAGCAGCAGCCCACGATTATCCGGCCGATCAATTCACCGTATACATCGCAGCCGACCGCTTACAGCCTGAAACAGTAGCGGAATTGAGGACCATCCCCCAGGTAGAAGTGCTGGAAGTTCATTTTGAACTGGGCTCCAAAGCCCGCTCCCTTAATAAACTCTTCAACTGGATACCCAAAGACAGGCACGAGGTGGCCATCATCCTGGATGCGGATAATGTAATGATGCCCGGCTGTCTGGAAAAAGTGAATGATGCCTTTCAACATGGGTTCCGGGCAGTACAAAGCCATCGCATGGCTAAAAATCTTAATACCCCCGTAGCTGTATTGGATGCCATTAGCGAGGAAACCAATAACCACCTGTTTCGCCGCGGCCAGCGTGCGCTGGGCTTCTCCTCTACGACCATTGGGTCGGGAATGGCTTTCGAATTCCATAAGATCAAGGAGATCTATGACAACCCCGATATCTTAGGCAATCCTGCCTGCGACCGCGTAGTGGACTTTGAAATGATGAAAGCCGATATCTGCATCGAGTTTGTGGAAGATGCCTATGTACTGGATGAAAAGGTGGGCAACAAGAATGTATTTGAAAACCAACGTACCCGTTGGCTGGAGTCGCAGATCATTCACCTCCGCCTGTTCTTTGATAAAAAGACCGGCTACCTTCCCAAAACAAAGGACTTCTGGAACAAGCTGTTTTGCAATATGGCTGCCCCCCGCTCCATGTTCCTGATCACCCATTTCCTTGTATTTCTGTTATTTGTAGTAGAATACCTCACTGGTTTTTCCATTTTGTCTCCAGCTTATATATGGTGGTTTGGATTGGCCATTACCTACCTGCTCACCTTTATCATAGCCATTCCAGGCAATTTCTATTCCCTGCAAACAGTACGGGCCATCGTTCATATACCATTAATGATGTGGTCTATAGTAAGGGCCTTATTCAAAATGAAGGTCGACCGCAAAGAATTTGTACATACACCCAAAGCATTTACACAGGATAATTAACCCGATAGCAAGAGGCAGCCTTGGCTGCCTCTTGTGTTATTATGAATATCCCAAGCCCTGCAACCCTGTGCTGGCGGGCGCCTCCGGGGAATACAATTATTGCCTTCATTGAGATTTGTCAAATACCCTCACCTAAATTCCTGGTTGATAAATATCAAAATCTCTGATTGGTATTATTTTTTAATCGCATGATTATCTAACCTTCAATTCACGCAGGTTTTTCCACATTTTATCCTTTTATAATAGTGAAACACGCATTTGGCCTTTATTTTGCGTGTGTTTACCGCTTACTTCCCACCCACACTCTGTACCCTGGTCAACCACTCCTACGAATTATTGCCTGTCGACTCTTTAAAAAATGGGAATCTCCTATGCGCCAAAAGCTACACCACACTTGTTTCTTTGTAGGATTATTGTATATTGTTATTCGTAATCCGAAAAGTCCAGATAGTCCGAGATATCCGAAATCCGAAAAATCAACCTCATGAAAAACTGTACCCACACCTGGAGAAAGTGGTATGTGCAAGCCACACTCATTCTCTTTTTTTCCCACTTATCATTTACAGGATCTTCACAGTTGGTAGCTAAGGGCCTTACAGCTTCCAACGGTACGTTTATTGGTTTTTACCAGTATACGCCCTATGATTACAATCCCAACCAGACGCCCAAGTACCCGGTGATGATCTTCCTGCATGGTATTGGTGAGCGGGGAAATGGGACCAGCGATCTGCCTGCAGTACTGGGCAATGGTACCCCTAGGAACATCAATGAGGGGCATACCATGCGTTTCTTTTGGAATGGCAAATGGGAAACTTTCCTGGTGCTGATCCCACAACTATCCAAAAATTATGGATGGTGGCAGAATTTCTATGTGGATGAAATGGTCAAGTATGCGAAAGCCAACCTGAATGTAGACCCCAACCGCATCACCCTTACCGGTTTAAGCCTCGGTGGCGGTGGTGTATGGGCCTGGGCTGGTGCCTCACTGACCAATGCCCAAACCCTGAACGCAATAGGTGTGACCTGCGGCACCTGCCCCAACATCAACCTGTCCAATCTCACCAATGCCAACCTGCCTATCTGGGCCTTTCACGCCAATAATGATAGTACCGTGGGTGCAGGTTGTACTACCAGCACCATTGCCGGTATTAATGCATTAAACCCGGCAGTAAAGCCCTATATGACACTCTGGCCCGACGGTGACCACTGGATCTGGGGACGTGTGTATGATACGGAGTACAACTGGCAAAACCCGAATATCTATGAATGGTTCCTGGCGCAGAATAAAAGTCTCCCGGTCAATAAACGACCGGTGCCCAATGCAGGGCTACCACAAACGATCACAACAGGATTAGGAACAGCCACCTTGAATGCCTCCGCATCTACCGATGCTGATGGCACTATAGTACGATATATATGGACTAAACTTTCCGGACCCAATTACGGCAACATTGCTACCTCAGTATCAACCAATGGTATTGCCACTGTAACAGGATTGATCTCTGCCGGTACTTATGAGTACCAGGTAAAAGTAGTGGACGACCGGGCAGACTGGACTTTTGCCACCGTGAAGATCACTGTAGTGCCTGGTGCAGGCCCCAACCAGGCCCCAACCGCCAATGCCGGTGGTGATATTACCATCAACCAGCCCGCTTCCACTGCTACCCTAAATGGTACCGCATCATTTGACCCTGAAGGCAAAATGGCCTCTTATAGCTGGACAAAGATCAGCGGACCAGCCGGTGGCAATATAGCCGCTGCTGCTTCTGCTACTACTGCAGTCAATACCCTTACACTGGGCACCTATTTATTCCGCCTTGAAGTAAAGGATGTAGAAGGATTGAGTGATGCCGACACCGTAAAGGTGATCGTCAATGAACCCAATAAAAGCGGTATTCCCAATGCAGGCACAGATATCGTGATCGTGTTGCCTACCAATAGTACCACCTTGGATGGTTCTGCTTCCGTTGATCCGGATGGCGCCATCAGTAAATATGAGTGGACAAGAGTTACAGGTCCTACTACTTTCACTATTGTAAGCCCCAACGCTCCTAAAACGGTATTGAAGGACCTGGTGCAAGGAGTCTATACTTTTAAGCTGTCGATTTGGGATAACCTTTGGGTACCAACCAATGATATTGTACAGGTAACGGTGAGCCCATCCAATACCAATCAGCCGCCTTCAGCCAATGCAGGTAATGATATTACCCTTACCCTGCCCACCAACAATACAACTTTAAATGGTTCCGGCTCTACTGATCCCAATGGTAACAATACCATTACTTCCTATGCATGGACCAGGATCAGTGGTCCCACACAACTTTCAATAGGCAATGCCGGTGCAGTCTCTACGCCGCTGACCAACCTGGTGGCAGGCACTTATGCCTTCCGTCTGTTGGTTACCGATGCAGGTGGCCTTACCGACGATGATACAGTAATCGTAAAGGTGAATGGCCCGGCCAATAAACCGCCGGTAGCCAATGCTGGTACAGATATCACCATTACCTTACCAGCCAATAGCCTTACACTGAACGGCAGCGGTTCTTCAGACCAGGACGGCTCGATCGCTACTTATGCCTGGAGCCGCATCAGCGGCCCCACCCAGCATACCCTGGCCGATCCTGCTGCTGCAGCTACTGAACTGAGCAACCTGGTACAAGGCACCTATGCTTTCAAATTGGTTGTTACTGATAATGGCGGACTTTCAGCCAATGATACCATCCTGGTAACTGTAAAACCAGCACCGACCAACCAATCGCCGGTAGCCAATGCAGGTACCGATATTACCATCACACTTCCTGTAAACAATACCACCCTCGATGGTTCGGCTTCTGCCGATCCCGACGGTTCTATCGCAGGTTATTCCTGGACCTGGATCAGCGGGCCTACCCAATATACATTGGGCAATTCCGGTGCTGTATCCACCAGTCTGGGCAACCTGGAAGCGGGTACTTATGTATTCCAGCTTACTGTGACCGATAATGGTGGACAAACACACAGTGATAATATCAGCGTGATCGTAAAAGCTGCTCCTGCTGTCAACCAGCCGCCGGTAGCCAATGCAGGTGCTGATATTTCGATCAACCTGCCCACCAACAGTACTACATTGAATGGAGCGGGTTCGACTGATGCAGACGGAACTGTTTCCGGTTGGTCATGGACAAAACTCACCGGCCCGGCCAATTATACACTGGGAGCTACCAATATTGCTTCACCGGCACTGAGTGACCTGGAATTGGGTACCTACACTTTTGAACTGGTGGTCACAGACAATGAAGGCGCCACCGCAAAAGATACGGTGACAGTGATTGTTAAGCCACAACCTCCTGCCGGTAACCAACGTGCCGTGGCACTTGCCGGTACAGATGTAAACATCACTTTACCTACCAACAGCACAACCCTGGATGGTACGGCTTCCTATGACCCTGATGGCGTCATCAACGGCTATCAGTGGTCCAGGATATCAGGGCCTGCACAATTCACCCTCGCCAATGCCAACGCCGGCGTTACCCTGCTAAGCAACCTGGTAGCCGGTACTTATAAGTTCAAGTTGAGAGTATGGGATGGTGTATGGGTTCCTACAGACGATACGGTCCAGATCGTTGTAAACCCTGAGCCCAACAAAGCCCCTGTAGCCAATGCGGGTGTCAACATTGTAATTACTTTACCTTCCAATAGCACCAGCCTGAATGGTTCGGCCTCTACTGATCCCAATGGAAATAATACCATTACCACTTATGCATGGACAAGGATCAGCGGACCTGCACAACATTCACTGGCCAATGCCAATGCAGCATCCACTGCCTTATCCAACCTGGTAGAAGGTACTTACGCCTTCCGCCTGGTAGTGACAGACAATGGTGGACTGAGTGATGATGATACCGTGGAAGTGACTGTCAACCCGATACCCAACAGGGCGCCCGTGGCCAATGCAGGCAGTGATATTGTAATCACCCTGCCAGTCAACAATACCACCTTAAATGGAACAGCTTCTTCTGATCCGGAGGGCAATAACACCATTGCATCTTATAAATGGGTGAAGCTTACCGGACCTACATCGGCTGATATCGCCAATGCCAATGCAGCTTCAACTGCGCTGAGCAACCTGGTACAGGGAACTTACACTTTCGAGCTGACGATCACCGATAACGGTGGTTTGACCGGCAAAGACACGGTATCCGTAACAGTAAACCCAAGACCCAACCAGGCGCCGGTAGCCAATGCGGGAACAGATATTAATATTCCGCTGCCCAACAACAGCACTACCCTGAATGGTACGGCTTCTACCGATCCGGATGGCAACAATACCATTGCCACTTATGCCTGGTCTTATGTAAACGGGCCTGCTCAATACAGCTTTGGCAATGCCAATGCTGCTACTACTACCCTGAGCAACCTGGTAGAAGGCACTTATACCTTCCAGCTGAAAGTAACAGACAACGGCGGACTTTCTGCCACAGATAATGTAGTCATTATTGTTAGCCCGATCCCGAACAGGGCGCCGCAGGCCAATGCAGGCACTGATATCAGCCTCACATTGCCCGCCAACAGCACCACGCTGAACGGTTCCGCTTCTTATGACCCGGATGGTTTCAATACCATTACTTATTCCTGGGTGAAGATCGCCGGGCCCGGCCAGTTTACTATTGGGGATGCCAATGCAGCTTCCACTGCACTGAGCAACCTGGTGGCAGGCGAATACAGCTTTGTACTGATCGTAACCGATGACCATAATATTACCGATAAAGACACCGTGAAGGTCACAGTCAGTGCATCAACCAATGTACTGCCGGTTGCCAACGCAGGCACCGACATCAGTGTCACCTTGCCGGTGGCTTCTATCCAACTGGATGGCAGCGCTTCTTCAGATCCCGATGGCACCATCGTTTCTTATGCCTGGGCAAAAACAGCCGGCACTGGAGATTTGACAATTATCAATGCTACATCCAGCAAACCGATACTGACCGATATCCAGGACGGAGACTACGAGTTTGAGCTTACCGTAACCGACAATAAGGGTGGCATTTCAAAAGACAGGGTTAAAATATCCGTAGCGATGCCGCCCAACGTGTTGCCAGTGGCCGTTGCAGGAACGGATATCAGTGTAAACCTGCCCAACCCGGTTATTGAACTGGATGGCAGTGCTTCCTACGATCCTGATGGTACCATCGTGACATGGACCTGGACCAAGACTAATGGCCAGGGAGCTTTGACAATTATCAATGCCGCATCCAGCAAGCCAACAATTGTAGGTGTTCAGGCCGGCGACTACGAGTTTGAACTTACTGTAACTGATGACAGAGGCGGTGTTTCGAAAGACAAAGTGAAACTTACTGTGCTGGCCGTGGAGAACAAGAAACCATTTGCCAAAGCCGGTAAGGATATTATGATCGCTGTACCAGCCACTTCAGCTACCCTGAATGGTCAGTTATCCTATGATGAGGACGGCACAATTGCCGGTTATGCCTGGAAACAGGTAAGCGGCCCTGCTGCTGCCGGCATTGGTGGAAACACAGTGATCACTACCGCTGCCAACCTGGTACCCGGTGATTATGTGTTTGAACTTACTGTAACAGATAACAATGGCGGCACCGGTACCGACAGCGTGATGGTCTCGGTAGTGAATAACCTCCGTTACAATGATAATATCACCATCTATCCGAATCCTACGCAGGGATCTTCTATCATTACCATCCGCTGTATCACAGATACACTGGGAGTAGCAACGATCACCATCATGGATCACTTTGGACGGCCGGTTGAAGTGCATACACGCACCAAATCACAGGCTTACCAGGAGTTTCCATTTGCGATCAGCCACCTCAGAAATGGTAATTATTATGTTGAAGTACAGATCGAGCGTAAGAAGAGAATGGTGGCAAAGTTTATAAAACGATAAACATAAACACTTAAACGCTTTTTATTTAGGAAACGGGATGAAGTTAATTCATCCCGTTTTTGTTTTTTTATACTCTGAAAGCGATCTGTTTACAGCTATATCAGTTCTAATTGTTCGATATGCTGAAACCCAGTACAGGCTTTCGTTTCAACAATTCACTAAAATAATATCATATGAAGCAAATCACTGTAGAAAGACGTACACAGCTCTATGGCAGCTAAAAAGAAATTAGAATCTTGTTAAAAATAACACAAGTATTTATCGAGATTGGTATAGTAATTGCGACTTTTTCTGCCGTTCAATCTTTCCCTATTTAAGCTCGGTAAGCACAATAATTAGGCTCTGCATTTTCACGCGTAACTACCCCACGAAGTGAAAGCAAGCAATTATAACTAACCGACCGCCATTTTTCCTTATTGCCTACAAGTTGGAATTTTCAGTAATGATGATGTGAATCATCATTGTGATCATGATGGTCTAGATCGCCATCTGGTCACAGAGGGATTTTATTTCATAACCAATGTGCTAAACTTTCAGAATTCTCTATGAAAAAACTACTCCTGTGTCTGAGTGTGCTCGTAACCTTATCCGTATCCGCTCAGCATGTACCCAAAAGCCTGACTGCAGCCAATGGTCAATTCATTGGCTTTTACCAGTACACTCCAACTAATTACAGTGCCAATCCAAACACGAAGTATCCCCTCATCATCTTCCTGCATGGCATTGGGGAAAGAGGAAATGGTACTACCGAATTATCCAACATTTTAGGGCTGGGTGTTCCCGGCGCTATTAATGGAGGTCATACCATGACCTTCACCTGGAATGGCAAAACAGAAACCTTCCTGGTCCTGTCGCCCCAATTAGACAGAAAGTACGGCGGCTGGCAAAATTTCTATGTTGAAGAAATGATCAATTACGCCAAGCAGAATTTGCGGATCGACGAGAACCGTATCTTCCTCACCGGGCTGAGCCTCGGTGGCGGCGGCGTTTGGTCCTATGCCGGCGCTTCGCTCGACAATGCCAAAAAACTGGCAGCCATCGGCGTTTGCTGTGGCACCTGCCAGAACATCAACTTTGCCAATTTAACCAATGCCAACCTCCCTGTTTGGGCTTTCCATGCCCAGGATGATGGTACGGTAGGCGTAGGTTGTACTACCGGCGCCATTACTGCCATCAACAACCAAAATCCTGTTGTAAAACCTTATATGACCATCTGGCCCACAGGCCAACACTGGATATGGGGACGTGTGTATGACACCGAGTATAATTGGCAAAACCCCAACTTATATGAATGGTTCCTGGGACAGAATAAGAGTCTGCCGCCTAACAAACGGCCGGTAGCCAATGCAGGAAATCCGCTCTCCATCCTTTCCACCCTGGGCATTGTTACCCTGAGTGGCGCCGGTTCTACCGATGCAGATGGAAAGATCGTACGGTATATATGGACCAAGATCGCAGGCCCCAATGCCGGCGCTATCACTGCTTCAGTTTCTGTTAATGCAAGTACTACCGTTACCGGGCTCACCCTGGCAGGCACTTATCAGTATGAACTGAAAGTAGTAGATGACCGCGCCGACTGGACCACTGATACAGTGACAGTAACAGTAGGCCTGGGCACACCGCCTCCCACCAACAACAAGCCTCCTGTAGTGAGTGCAGGTGCTGATGTAACCATTAGCCTGCCTACTTATACGGCTGCTCTGACTGGTACAGCCACCGATCCTGATGGCTACATCGTAAGCTACAACTGGACCAAGGTAAGTGGTCCCACTTCATACCAGATCATCAACCCAAATTACGCTTCTACCACTGTTTCTGGTCTTACAGCTGGAACCTATGTTTTCAGGCTGACAGCTATTGACGACAAGAATGCTACGGTTTCTGATGATAAAACCGTAACTGTTAATTCTTCAGGCCCTGGTGTAGGTGACGGCGTAAATGCCGGTGCAGATGTGACTATTACCTTACCTGCCAACAGCGTAAGCCTCGATGGATCTGCCTCTGTAGATCCTTATGGCGGCACCATTTACGCCTGGAAGTGGGAGAAGATCAGCGGCCCTGCACAATTCAGTATCACCAATACAGCAGTGGCTACCACCACAGCTACCAACCTGGCCGTCGGAACTTATGAGTTCCGCCTCACCACCTGGAACAGCCAGTGGGTACCCAAGTCTGATTCTAAAATAGTAACCGTAAAATCAGCAACCACCGACCCGCCACCTGCACAAACAGGCAGGATTGCCAACGCTGGTGCAGATTTCAGCATTACATTGCCTACCACTACCGCAACCCTCGACGGTTCCGCTTCTTCCAATCCTAATGGCGCCATCAACGCCTATACCTGGACCAAGATCAGCGGACCAGCGGCTACCATTGCCAATGTAAAAGCGGCCGTGACAGCAGTAACCGGACTGGCAGAAGGCACTTATCAATTCAGGCTCACCGTATGGGATCACCAGTTTGTTCCCACTTCCGACACGGTTCAGCTGATTGTAAAACCAGGAGCTTCCAAGCCACCTGTAGTCAAAGTAGCCAACGCAGGTGCAGATGTAACCATTACCCTGCCTACCAATAGCAGTACGCTGAATGGTTCTGCTTCGTCCAACCCCAATGGTAGCATTAGCTCCTATGCCTGGACCAAGATCAGCGGACCAGCGGCTACCATTGCCAACGATAAAGCAGCAACGACAGCAGTTTCCGGACTCACAGCAGGCACTTACCTGTTCCAACTTACAGCATGGGATCAGCTGTTTGTCCCTACTTCCGATACCATGCAGCTGATCGTAAAACCAGCAACCAGTACTCCTCCAACAGGAAGGAACAAGA
>CBIHOV010000070.1:0-35082 GCA_966211765.1 uncultured Paraflavitalea sp. | reverse complement strand
TGTTATATCACCATTCCCAATGGTTTTAGTCCCAATGGCGATGGCAACAACGACTTCCTGTATCCCCTCAACGCATTCAAAGCCACCAACCTTGAATTCAAGGTGTACAACAGGTATGGACAAATTGTGTTTGAAACAAAGGATTGGAAAAAACGTTGGGATGGTAGCTTCAACGGACAAAAGCAACCATCCGGCACTTATGTGTGGACACTCAGTTTCATTCACAGTGATACCAAAGAAAAGGTCTTCCAGAAAGGCGCTACTACATTGATACGATAGGCCATGCGCATGAGGGCGTCAAAAGCAAGAGGCGCTCTTTTTTCGTTTTTGCAGTGGCTTCTTTTAGTGTAGAAACATAAAGAAACTGCGGGAGGCCGCCTGTAATGCACTGTGCAACAGCCGGAGCGCTTTGCGCATGTGCTGCTCAACCGTATTCTCGGATATTTTCATCTGCCGGGCGATCTCCTTGTTAGACAGTTCTTCTTCGCGCCGCAGTTTGAATACCTGGCGGCACTGCGGCGGTAGTTTCAATATCTCTTCACGCAATTGATTTTCCAGCTCGCGGGTATCAACATACTCATCTACGCTATTAACATGGTTTGTGGCATACTGTCTTTCAGCATAGAGCTTGTATTGCTCCTGTATCTGGATATGCCGGTAATGATCGAGTAGCCGGTTTTTCAGCATCGCATAGAGGTAGGCCCTGAGGGAATCGATGGTGTGGGCTGCGTGATTGTAGTGAAAGAACGCCACGAACACTCCCTGCACCAACTCACGCGCCACCTCGCGGTCATTGGTCTTTTGCATGGCGATGGACAATAACCCGGTTGCGTAGCGTGAGTACAGTTGTGCAAATGCTTTATCATCGCCTTGCTGCCAAAGTAAGATCAGTTCCTGGTCAGTATGTTGCAGTTGCGTTTTGATGGCTTAATCGTTATAGTTGGGCAATATTAATACTTTTTCCGAAATATCAATGTCGTCAGTCACTGCTTATTCGTTCACTCCCTGCATCCAGGATCTGCCTTTCCCGCCCTCCAAAAAAAATATTTTCCGGTAGGATAACGGTAAGCTGCCCTTGTCCCGTCCTATATATGAACGAAATCATGGGAATCGCATTACAAATAGTAAATCAATGAATGAGCACCGGTTAAAATACCTGTTGGAACGATACCAGGCCAATGAATGCACGCCTGCCGAACAGGAAGAGCTGGACGAATGGTTTCATGGCTGGAACCCCGGAATGGGCGGGATGCAAAAGTGGCTGCAAGAGGCCGGCAGCGCTAACGCACTGTCCGACGAACTCTATACCGATTTCAGAAACCGGCTGTTACCGCCGGCAAAGCGCAACACTCGGGTGGTGTGGTACACGGTGGCCGCGGCAGCAGTCCTGCTGGCGACTTTTATCATCCTGTTCTATCCAAAGAAGCATCCGTCAGAACAGTCCCTCGCGCAGCGTGATTCCCAACAACAGCAGGCTAACACGATCAGGCCAGGCAGCAACAAAGCGGTGCTCACCCTGGCTGATGGTTCGGAGATAGCGCTCTCCGATTCGGGTAATGTGCATATCGCCACCCAAAACAATACGGAGATCCGGCGGCTGCAGTCGGGCAGCATCGCTTATCATGCCGTGCAAGGGCGGGCTGATGAGCAACCTCCTGTTTATAACACACTGACCACGCCACGGGGTGGTAAATATTCGCTGACCCTGGCGGACGGCACCCTGGTGACCCTCGATGCTGCTTCTTCCATTTCTTACCCTGTTGTCTTTACCGGCAAAGAACGGCGTGTGGAGATCACCGGGCAGGCTTATATCGAAGTTGTGCACAATGCGGCCCGGCCTTTCCGCGTGAGCGTAAATGGCCAGTTGATAGAAGATCTGGGAACGGCCTTCAATGTAAAAGCATATGCCGATGAGCAAGCTGTAAAAACCACCTTGATAGAGGGATCCCTGAAAGTAATAAAAGATAATCAATCCCTGGTCCTTAAGCCAGGGCAGCAGTCAATTGTAAAACATGATATCAGGCTCAATAAGGATGTAAATATCCAGGAAGAAATAGCCTGGAAAAACGGGGAGTTCAGGTTTGAAAGAGTAAATGTAAAAGGAATTATGCAGCAGATAGCCCGTTGGTACAATATTGAAGTATCGTATAAGAAAGAGGTGGATCATGTTTACCTGTCGGGTGTTTTTTCCAGGGAAGAAGAAATGAAGCATATACTGGAAGTGCTGGAAGCCACCGGCAAAGTGGCTTTTCAAATAATTGACAATAAAGTAATTGTATCCCCTCAATAATATAATCATTTAAAAACCAAACACTGCCAAAATATGAATCTTCTTATTAAAGGAGGTAAGTTAAAGTATTGCAAAGCCATACCAGCCAAACTGCTCAGTTGCTTTATTCTTGCCATTACCTTATTTATCAGTAGCCATACAATTGCACAAACGATCACATTAAAAGGGGAAAACTTACCATTGCGTACCGTGTTCGAGGCCATAAAATCTCAGGCCGGTTATTCATTTGTATATGATGACGATTTGATTAAAAAAGCACAGCCTGTCAAAATTGATGTTTCAAATGCTTCCGTATCTGAAGTATTAGCCCGTTGCTTTAAAAATCAGCCATTTACTTATGAGGTGAAACATAACGCAATTGTACTGAAAGAGAAACCCTGGCCGCAGACAGATAAAGCACCCGGTGTAAAAACTGTTGGAACGCAAGGCGACTTTTTGGCCACGGGTACTGTATACAGCAATTTAGGAGAGCCATTGGTAGGCGCTACTGTATCGCTGAAAGACAGGCCGATTACCACCAATACGAATAATGCCGGAAAATTTTCTATTACAATTCCGGATAGCAGCGGAACATTGCGAATAAGTTATGTAAACTATGCAGCGCAGGAAATAAACATTACATCATCTACGCGTTTTCCAATTGACGTTACCTTGCAATTACAATCAAAAAGTGAAGACGAGATAGTAGTAATAGGATATGGAACACAGAAAAGAAAATACCTTACAGGTTCCGTCGCCTCCATTGGCTCCAGAGAGCTACGCCAAAGCCCTGTAGCCAATATTAGCAATGCTTTAGCCGGCAGATTGCCTGGCCTCATTGCCGTACAAAACAGCGGAGAACCTGGAGCAGATGGGTCGAACCTGTATATCAGAGGCCTAAGTACTACCACTGGAAACAATGGCCCCATCGTTTTAGTGGATGGTATACAACGGTCCTTTGGGGATATTGACCCCAATGAGATCGCAGATATTAGCATTCTTAAAGATGCCGGCTCTACAGCGCTTTTCGGAATCAATGGCGCCAATGGTGTTATACTGGTAACCACAAAAAGGGGCACGAATTCCAAACCCAGGGTAAATGTTACACTACAGAACGGGTGGCAAAGCCCAACAAGGTTGCCTGAATATGCCGATTCGTACGATGGCCTTACTTTATACAGAGAAGGGTTGATCAACGATGGATTGCCGGTAGCTATACAATATACTGATTCTGTGCTGAAGTATTATCGCAATAGAAGCATGCCCGCTTATGAATACATATATCCAAATGTTGATTGGGTAGAGACAATGCTAAAGCCATATTCTCTAATGCAGCAGGCTAATATTAACGTGTCGGGAGGTAATGAGTTTGCCAAATACTTCGTGTCTATGGGATATTTGAGGCAAAACGGCTTGTATAAATTCGAAGAGGAGATAGAAAATTATAACATGCAGGCTGTAACGAACAAGTATAATTTTCGTTCCAATATTGATCTTCAGATCTCAAAAGACCTGAGTATGGAACTCGGATTGGGCGCCATTGTGCGCGACCGGAACTACCCGGGAACATCAGCTTCTGACATTTTTGGTGCTATTAAAAGCACGCCTGCCTGGTGGTATCCTGTTAAGAATCCTGATGGAAGCCCGTCGGCATTCAATACTGTTCCCAGCTCACCCTATACACGGCTCACACAAACGGGTTACCAACGAAATTTTGAGACTAATCTCCAATCAACAGCAGGCTTTAAATGGGATATGAAAAGGATACTGAATGGGCTCAGCTTAAGGGTACGATTGTCTTTTGACAACAATAATTTTCGTAATGTAACCCGCGGGCTTTCAAACAGAACTTTTCTTTACCGTTTAAAGCCAGGCGTAATAGCAGATACCGTTACAGACCTTGCCGCAAGTGGCCTATACCAGGTAATTAGTAACGGAGATGGCACCTTAGGTTATACAGTCGGTGCTAACGGAAGCAGGCGAACTACGCTGGAAGCGTACCTGAATTATGATCGTGTTTTTGGAAAACATACGGTACAGGCTGTTGCTGTTTTCACACAATCATCATTTTTTAATTCGGTAGCCAGCGGAATAGAGAACGCCATACCAGGCCTTCCTTATAAAAACCAAGGGGTTGTGGGCCGGGTTATGTATAATTATGATGGCCGGTATACAGTAATGTTTTCGGCAGGATACAACGGAGCTGAAAATTTCCCTGCCGGGAAACGGTATGGGTTATTCCCGGCCATTTCTGCCAGTTGGGACATTGCAAAAGAAAACATCATAGCAAATAATCTTCCCTTTGTAGATCAGGTAAAAATAAGAGGTGCTTATGGTGTGAGCGGATCGTCTGCTTTGCCCGGGGCCAGATTCTCCTACTTAAGCCAATGGAACTCCAATAGCGGAGGGTATCAATTTGGAGTGAACCGGGACGGAGCAAGTTATTCCGGGGCTTATGAAGTAAGGATCCCTAATACGAACCTGACCTGGGAGAAAGGATATAAAACAGATGTAGGATTGGATGTAGGATTGTGGAAAGGAGGATTGAACCTCACAGTAGAGTATTTCAGCGAAAGGCGACAGGATATCCTGATCACTTCAGAACTGGTGCCTGCGGCCATTGGTTTGTTTAACGCGCCAGCGTTAAATGCAGCCATTGTTAATAAAAGCGGTATTGATCTGTCTGCTGAACATAGAAAAGAGTTCAAAAAACAAGGCTACAGTATACGTATAAACTATTCTTTCGTAAAAAATAAAATCATTGAATACAGGCAACCGGAGTACAAAGGCAGGGAGTGGCAAAGTAGAGTCGGATCAGAAGTTGGATCTATTTATGGATTTACAGCTATCGGGCTTTTCAGGGATGAAGCTGATATTTCCAAAAGCCCCTCTCAGTCAGTATTTGGAATTACTAAGCCGGGCGATATAAAATACAAAGACTTGAATGGAGATGATTTGATAAACTCATTGGATGCAGGATATCTGCCAGGGAAACGAAATCAGCCAACATCCATTGTAGGGGTAAGTCTTTCTTATCACTATGGCGGTCTCGATTGCAGTGTCCTGTTCCAGGGTGCGTATGGCGGGTCATTATTGGTTAATGGCTCTGGTATCTTTCCTTTTTCAAGATTTGCCGGCGTGCTTGCTGAGGTGAAGGATAATCATTGGGTGGCCTCAGACCCCGACAGGAACTATAAATATCCCCGTATGTCTTCCCAGGACAATACGAATAACCAGCAGAATTCTACGTTCTGGATATATTCCAGCAATTACCTAAGGTTAAAAACAGTTGAATTAGGGTACACCCTTCCCAAATACTGGCTTTCAAAAATCGGTCTTGGCAATGCCCGGTTGTTTATCAATGGTATTAATCTGATCACCTGGGACAAGCTGAAGATATTTGATCCGGAGATATCGAATGAAGGCACCGGCACATATCCGCAACAAAGAGTGATCAATGCGGGACTTAATTTTTCTTTTTAATACTATACAAAACAATTATACTGATGAAACGGAATTTACTGTTTTATGGCCTGTTGCTTTATTGTTTGGCGACAGCGGCCTGCAAAAAATACCTGGATGTGGTTCCCAAGGAAGTAGTTACCGAAAAAGATGTTTATTCAACCATTGTAACAGCAGAAAGAGTATGGGCAGACCTGTATAACACTTTAGGCTCAAGCTCTACAAATATCTCATCAGGCACTAATATTTCGGCATGTACCGACGAATGTAAAAACCACTGGGAGAATGTTGCCGAATTAATTTACAACTCCGGAGCATGGGGGCCAACAAATAATGGACTGGGTAATTGGGAAAACGCTTACCTGGGCATACGTCGGGTAAACATTTTCTTAAAAAATATAGATAAAGTACCCATTCCAGCCGATCGACAGGAATATTATCAGATCAGGCTTCCCCAATACAAAGCAGAAGTCCGTTTTTTGAGGGCCAAATTATATTTTGAACTTTTCAGACGTTATGGGCCTGTACCATTAATGGGCGATGAGGTAATAGATGTTAGCGCTGATATCCCTGCAAAACTTTTTATAAGAAATCCGGTTGATGACCTGGTCAACTATATTGTATCGGAGTTGGACGCCATAGCACCCGCTATGCCACTTGATTATACTGATAATGTGGGAGAAACAGGTCGTATTACCCGTGGAGCTGCCATGGCCTTGAAAGCTATTACACTCAATTATGCGGCAAGCCCGCTTTTTAATGGTAATACCATGTATGCCCAATTAAAAAATCCCGACGGCTCACCATTATTCCCTCAAACTTATGATAAAGAAAAATGGAAACGTGCCGCGGATGCTGCAAAAGCTGTTTTAGACATGAATATCTATGCGTTGAACAATCCTAATCCTGCCAATCCAATAGATAATTATGCCCGCCTGTTTTTTTCGCGGGAATACAAAGAAACTATTTTGCCTTTGCTATGGGGTGGAACAAGAGACCTTGATCAGGGTTTGCAGCCCAATGGCCAGGATGCGCAATCGGCAGGTGGAAATGGCAAATTCAGCGTTCTGCAGGAAATGGTGGATGCTTACGAAATGAAAAACGGGTTGCCTATCTCTGATCCTAATTCCGGTTACATAACAGCCGGAACCTGGAATGGCCCTCTTTGGGATGGAAAGGTATTCAGGCAGGCGAAACAGATATCAAATATGTATAAAAACAGAGATCCGCGTTTTTATGCCTCCATTAATTTTCAATATACATTTTGGGATTCGGCTAATCACAGACGGCCCCTTAAATATGCATATTTTGGAAATAATGGAGGTGCCTCTGAAGGCTGGCCCAAATCAGGTACTAATGCTGAAACAGGATACAATTGGAGAAAATGGTGCGATCCAAACGTAAACCTGAGGGGTAGTGGAAGCGCCAACAGGAACTTTCCTGTTATTCGCCTCGCAGATATCTATCTTATTTATGCAGAAGCCATGAATGAGTATTTGAGCGCTCCTGATCAGCAGGTGTTTGATGCCATTAATAAAGTACGTTCAAGAGTATCTATGCCGGCGCTGCCCGTTGCGGGAACAAATGATAATACCACGGAGGGGATGCGTCAAAGAATACGGAATGAACGGCGTGTAGAATTTGCATTTGAGGGGCAGCGTTTTTGGGATGTACGCAGGTGGCTTATAGCTAAGGATGTAGATAATGGTGTGGTGCACGGACTGAATGCGCGTCCAACCACTGCAGAATTGCAGGCCACTGGCTTAGCTCCTGGTAGTGAGGAGGCCGGCGTGGCCGTTTTTTATAAATTGGTTCCTGTGCAAACACGTGTATTTTTAGACCGCCATTACCTAATGCCGGTTCCACAAATTGAAATTGATAAAAGCCTGGGGAAATTAGTCCAAAATCCGGGGTGGTGATCCTGAACCCCCTCAAATAAAGAAGGGAGCCTTATCGAGGCTCCCTTTGTATTTCAAACATTACAGCACTAGTAAAAATTTGATCGGCTGCCCTGATTCTCCCTGGGCTTAGCCTCATTCACTTTCATCACACGGCCATCAACAGCCACACCATTCAGCTCAAGGATGGCTTTTTCAGCCTCTCTGTTCTCCGGCATATCTACAAATGCAAAGCCACGGCTGCGGTTGGTGATCTTATCCATAATAATAGCAACGGAAGCTACTATACCATAAGTAGAGAATAATTTTTTCAGGTCTTCCGCTTGTGTGCTGAAGCCTAGATTCGAAACATAAATGTTCAAGTTATAATATTTTAGAAGTAAACGTTATCTGAGAAGAAGCAGGAGGTAAAGGAAGACTGGTACGAAGAATTCTTCATTCAATTTACGAAGTGCCGGTAAACTCAAATCATTAACTCACTCAAGGTAGCTGTATTTGCCCGTCTTTCCTATTATATTAAAAAGTATGGCATTTAACAGATGATCAGCTACCTTCACTCACTAGTACCTTCTTATACAACTCGCTCCCTCCATGAAATTACAGGTTAACAGAACAGGCATCAGATTGAATCCCGACTTTACAAAGGTGATCCCGCGATTTTTTAATACCGGCGAAGAAAGATCCCTGGTTCTTATCAACAGGGTACTTCAATTGAGCGAAACGGCAACCAGTGAACTGTTGCAGCGCGTATTGGAGGAATTCAGCGCACGCTACCAACATATGGGTCCCATTTTTGAAAAGCATTTTAAATTAATTAAGCACCTGGTGCCTGAAAAGTCGCTTCTTAACTTATCAAAAGAAAGGAAATGGCTTTTAGGATCCTATTTTACGATGGAATATGCCCTGGAAGCTGCGGCCCTGTTCAATCCATCCATCGTTGAAGATCCCGATCAGTGGGGTACTGCAGACGGTGAAAAAAACGTGATCATCAGCCTCAGGGCTATCGGTGAAGGTCATATTTCATCGCTGGTATTCAAGCGCGGCAAACTGGATAAAGATGCGAATATCACATTAATGCCCTCCAGCAAGTTTGTGAGCGAAGGAGTTGTTACCGAAAGAAGAGGAAATAACAAGGTGGTGTTTGAAGAACTATTGCTTCAGATACCTTTACCTCCGTACCTGCGGCTGGAGATCCTTCTTCAACTGAGCGATACATTCTCCTATAAACACCTCGAGGCAGTGCTGAGAAGCGCTTTGCGGCAGATCGATTCTCCTACCGAAAGAAATAAGCTGAAATACGATATCCTTAGCATGGTGAATACCAGTTATGAGATCAACTTTCCTGCTGGTTCACTGATCTCTGAACGGGTTATTTTTCCTGTTACCTTTACAGAGAAGAATGGTATTGAAGATGCCCGTTTTGTAAAGTTTACGGCAGAGGATGGTGCTATCCGTTACATTGCCACCTATACCGCATATGACGGTTCCTTTATTTTACCCCACCTCATTGAAACCAAGGATTTCTTACGTTTTAAAATGTCACCGCTGCATGGCAAAGCCGCCATCAACAAGAACCTCGCTTTGTTTCCCCGTAAGGTGAATGGCCATTATGTAATGTTATCGCGTATTGACGGGGCCAATAACTATATCATGTTCTCCGATGACCTGTACCTGTGGGAGACTGCCCATATATTGCAGCAGCCGCGGGCCGACTGGGAACTTGTGCAAATGGGCAATAGCGGTTCGCCCATTGAAACCCCGCATGGTTGGCTGGTGATTACCCATGGCGTAGGGCCCATGCGTAAGTATTGTCTCGGCGCCAGCTTGTTGGACCTGAACGATCCTACCCGTGAACTGGGGCGCTTAAAAGAACCGTTATTGATGCCCAATGAAGATGAGCGTCATGGCTATGTACCCAATGTGGTATATTCCTGTGGAGCTTATGTACATGGAGACAGGTTGTTTATTCCTTATGCAGTATCTGATTATGCTACTTCCTTTGCTTCGGTTTCATTGCAGGAGTTGCTGGATGAGATCATGAATGCCGATAAAGCCGTACTTACAGCCCATTAGCATGCGAAGTTATTTTCTGGTATAATTGCAGGTATTGACCGGCCATTACCTGGCTGCTGAAATGCGTCAGCGCATGTTGCCGGCAATCATGACTGCTGATATCCGGTATTTTGCCGACCGCAATGACGGCTTCTTCAACAGTGCGCACCAGGAAGCCGGTTTTTCCCGGTAAGATCAATTCTGCCATGGAACCGCGTTCAAAAGCAATTACCGGGGTTCCGCACATCATGGCTTCTACCACACTTAGTCCAAAGGGCTCTTCAAAGCTGATCGGATGCAATAGCGCCAACGCATTGCCGAATAACTCATTCCGCAGCTCCGGGCCTACATTGCCCTTGTACACGATCGTCGTATCATTCAGGTAAGGAGCTACCCGTTCCCTGAAATAAGTTTCATCCTGTATGAGCCCGCAAAGAATTAAAGACTTATTGGATTGTATAGCTATCTGAATGGCCTCATACGCTCCCTTGTCGGGATGCATCCGGCCAAAATACAATAGGTAATTCCCTTCACCTTTGCCTGGTTGAAACAACTGTTCATCTATTCCATTGTATACCGTGGCCAGGTAATCCAGTGCCGGATGCCTATCGCTATTACTGATGGAAACATAATAAGAATGATCGTTGTATTTTTTGTACACCGGTACAATTTCTTCGGAAGAAAATCCATGGATGGTGGTAATAACGGGCGTATTGATCAGCCGGGAATAGGTGAGGGGCAAAAAATCAAAGTGGTTGTGTATTACCGAAAACTCAGCTGCCCGTTCCATGAGGTGCGAGATATGCAGGCATTCACTCACCTTGGCATCGCCCGGGTACTCACCCAGCGGAGCTTTACAAACAGCTTGTAGATTTGCCTGGGTTACAGAATCGCCCGTGGCAAATAAAGTAACATCCTGTCCGAGTTTTACCAGGCCTTCTGTTAAGACAGAAGCTACCTGTTCCCAGGGACCATATTGCCGGGGTGGGGTTCTCCACGTGACCGGCGAAAGTATCGCTATTTTCATTCTGTCAGTGCTGAGGCTACCACTACATGTGATATCCAATAGGAGAGTGTGCTTTCTGCACCCTGATTGAGGTTGATCCCTTCGCTGTGCAATCCGTCTGCGCAACCGCCCGTAGATGGATCATACAAGGATACGCCAAGGTCATTGGCGCCCAGGAACCATTGAAAGCTTTTATACATCCTGGTGAGGTATTGTTGCTCACGGGTTAGCCGGTATGCCTGCTGATAATAAAGCACCATCGCCATTACATCGATACCCTGCTGATCAAACTGGGCCTGCTGGCCACCTCTCTTCAGCCATCCTTCATTGCCAATAGGCCGCAGGATACCCTCGTGGAAAACCTTCGATTCAAGAAAGCTCATTGCTTCCATAGCTACCCTCAGGTATTCTTCGTCCTGCGTTACTTCATAAGCATTCAGCAAGGCCAGTGGTGGTATCGCATTGTCGTAGGTAAGAATAGGTTCGAACCAGTCCCAGCCATCCTGCTGATTATGCTTATACATATCCACCAGTTTGTTGGACAGGTTAATGACCATATCCCTCTTTACATCATCCGGGAAATTGAATTTAATATACTGACAAATGCCGATAATGGAATTGGCAATAGCACGCAGGGAGATCAGGCTATTGACATGGGGATACGCTTTGTTGAAGATGTCGATACCGGTCTTCGTCAGCAGCGGAGTACCACATTCATTGATCAGAAATCCCAGCGCCATCATCGTTCTGCCAAAAGAATCTTCGGACCCGCGGTCTTCATGCGTTACTTTGGAATAACTCATGAAGTTGAGAAAATACCCATCCTTCGATTGCATATAATGGATAAAACTCAGGTATACGGGAACCAGTGATCCGATAGCCTGCTTTTTCTTCTGCTTACTCACCCATAGCGCCAACAACAAGGCACGCGCATTGTCATCAATGCAATACCCCTCTTTTCTGTTGGGCATGGAGAAAATGGCATGTTGGATAATGCCTGTCAGGTCGGTTAGATTGTTGATATGCTCAAAATTATAAACCGGCAGCTGAGCTACACTAAAGGAGGCCGGTTTTGAAGGACGCTGTATTGATTTCGTTTGCATAAATTCTTTTTTAATCATTAACCCACTACCGGTGACCGGGCATCTGTAGCGATTGCAGGATGTCCAAGGATGGTGTTAAATAACCGCGTGTGTGATTGTCCCACATTTTTCCAGGTAGTATCTCTTGTTTTGATAAAGGCATTCTGCCCCATTTGTCTCCTCAATGGTCTGTTTCCCAGGAGTGATATAGCATGTTCTGCCAGCTCATGCACACTGTCGCCTTGCAAAATGATGCCCGTTTCTGCATCCAGCATTTCCTTGGCCAGCACAAATGAATTGGAGATGATAGCACATCCTGCACTCATCGCATACAGGAAGGTTCCACTTACTGCCTGGTTCGGATCTTTGGAGGTAAACAAGTATATATCTGTCAGGGCAAGGTAGTCCATCAGTTTTTTCGTAGGCACATATTCATTGACCAGCATGACGTTTTTCTGCAGATCATTGTCATCAATGAGTTGTTGCAGATAGTTCCTGTATTTTTCACCTTCCTGTTCCAGTAGGTTAGGGTGCGTTTGACCAATCACAACATATACGGCCTGTGGAAACTGTACGCTGATCTCCCGCATGGCCAGGATGCCTTTTTCAATGCCCTTATTGGGGCTTAATAAACCAAAGGTGGTAAGCACCAGGTTGTTTTGTAAATGGTATTCCTTTTTGAGCTCCTGGATCGTACTGTTATTGGTTTGGTGGGTACCATGAGGTATAATGATGATCTTATCGGATGCTATTTGGTAATCCTCTTTCAGCAAGCGGGCTGAGTTTTTTGTCATGACAATCAACTTGTCTGCCAGCAAACCAATGCTCTCTACGATCTTCAGCCTTTTGGCATCGGGAGCAGGTAATACTGTATGGAACCGGATAATAAAAGGTTTTTCCAGCAGTGCTAAAAAACCTAATAAATATTCGCCCATTTCACCGCCAAACAAACCAAACTCATGTTCGATGCAAACGAGTTTTATATCTATATCCTGGTTGATACGGCGTGCTGTTTCTATACAAGAATCGAGGTGGTGACCATCCATCACCATAGTGACGGGTGTGTTGTACAACCCTGCATGCGATTTTTTATCCAATGCACAAATGCTGATGGAAAAAGATGTTTTGCTATCCAGGTGGATAGCACTTAGCAAGTCCTGTGTAAAACTGGCAATTCCACACTTAGCTGGCGGAAAAGTACTGATGAAAAGAATGGTAGATGTTGCCATAAGTATTCTTAATGCTTTAAACGTGTATAATAAATAACAGGCAATACAAGGTAGTCCTGGCAGGCCAGGTGTGCATCTATGTCTCCTGTGTGGCAAAAAAATAAGTCAGAAAGCTGGTAAGATTGGCTTACAAAACGGGTCGTCTACGGAAGAAGGAATGATTGCGGAAAGTATGACTTTCAAACACAGTGAAGGTAGTTGATTTAATCCGTGCTACCTATTTAATTATGCAATGAGTTGGTTACAAGGAAGGAAGAGCTGGCTTTGTTACTTTAATAATATGCAGCCATGCTAAGAATCGTATTACCGGATACACAGGATCGAGTTCATGCCAGCGCTTGCCAAAGTTGATCGAAGAAGGACGCTTATGATGATTGTTGTGATAAGACTCTCCCAACATTAATACATCTACCGAGAATAAATTCTGGGAAGTGTTTTTTAGCCTGAAATTAATATACCCGTATTTATGTGCGAACCAGTTAATGATCACGCCATGAAGAGCGCCCATCGCCACTACTGCCGGCAGCAACAACAATAACCACCAGGAAGAAGCAAAGAATACAAACAACGCAATATAACCCAGGGTCCACAAGATCCTCGAAAGGGGGGAATGTGCCCATTTGTCGAAGGAGCGCCAGTCGGGCAGGTTTTTGGTAAACCGCTCTTCCACTGTTATTTTCCCTTTGAAGATGCTGCTGTAGATATTGCGTGTGCGTAACATCATACTGAACACATTTTTGGAAAAACTGGGTGAATGCGGATCTTTTTCGGTATCCGTATAAGCATGGTGCATTCGGTGCATGATGGCATAGGCCCTTGGGCTCATATACGACGATCCCTGCGTGAGGTAAGTGAAAATATAAAACACGCGTTCCCAAAACCTGGTCATCTTAAAAGCTCCGTGCGCTGCATACCGGTGCTGAAAGAAGGTTTGAAAGAACAAAGATGAATACCATAGCGCTATAAAAAATATTATCATCGCCATAACCAAACGTATTGGTGTTAAACAATAGAAATGGCGAAAAATGGAGTTGTTACAAGGTCACTTTAGTGTAGAAAAAAGCGAAGTGGTAAGAAGAGAATTTATTGCACATTTCTGCTAGTGTCAAGGTAAGCTTTCTCCTGTTAATAAAATTAGAATGCGCATTAAAAGAAGGCTGTTGCGCAAATTTTAATCCAGGCTCTTCCAAAGCTTGTAAAATTGTACATTTGGCGCCTGCCAGCAGTTGGCACAAGTGCAATCATAAGCCCACTATGACACACAAATTGCTTCGACCATCCTTTTTAATGCCAGCCCTTTTGCTGGTAACCAGCCTGTCTGCAAAAGCACAGGTTAAAGTTCATCCCGATTCCATACGTTCCAAAATGCAGTGGTTTGCAGATGCCAAACTGGGTATTTTCATCCATTGGGGTATCTATTCCGTCTACGGAGTGGATGAAAGCTGGAGTTTTTTCAATAAAAAGATCGGTTTTACTGATTATATGAAGCAGCTGGACGGGTTTACGGCCGCCCGGTACAATCCCGATGACTGGGCTGCCCTGATCAAAGAAAGCGGCGCCCGCTATGCTGTAATGACCACCAAGCACCATGATGGGGTAGCCCTGTGGCCTACTAAGGAAAATCACTACAGTGTTGTAAAAAACACGCCTGCCCGGCGTGATGTATTAACTCCTTTTTACAAAGCATTGGATAAACAAGGCATTAAACTGGGCGCCTATTTCTCCCTGATCGACTGGAGCCATCCCGATTATCCGGGATTCCTGCGTGACAGCCTGCGCTACAAGGTTGACAAAGATCCGCAACGCTGGGACAGGTTTAGGAAATTCTACCAGGCGCAGATCTATGAGCTCAACCTGGCTTATCACCCCGACCTCTGGTGGTTCGATGGCGATTGGGAACATTCTGCTACAGAATGGGGCGCTGAGACGGTACGCAGGAATATCCTGAAAGAGAATCCTGGCGCTATTTTGAACAGTCGCCTCCAGGGCTATGGAGATTATGAAACCCCCGAGCAGAACTTCCCCGTTACCAGGCCTGCTTTCAACTGGTGGGAACTGTGCATGACCATCAACAATAACTGGGGTTATCAGCCACAGGATACCGCCTGGAAAACACCTTATGAGGTGATTACGATCTTCGCCGATGCCATCAGCAATGGCGGTAACCTCTTATTGGACATTGGTCCCAAAGAAGATGGAACGATCCCCATTCAGGAAGTAAAGCTGCTGAAAGAGCTCGGCAAATGGAATAAGAAGCACGCAGAAGCTATCTTCAATACATTGGGCGGTATCCCGCAGGGCCATTTTTACGGTCCTACTACCTTATCAAAAGATTCTGCCACGCTCTATTTGTTTTTGCCTGCCAGGGTTGGAGGCCAGGTAATGATCAAGGGACTTAAAAACAAGATCCGGGAAATACAGGTGGTGGGTACCACCCAAACCGTAGCCCATAAAATAGTAGGCAAGATCTCCTGGAGTCCCGTACCCGGACTGGTATACATCCCTGTGCCACCGGATGTGCAGGATGAATACATGACCGTGCTGGCGGTAAAGCTGGATGGCCCTGTGCAGCTGTACAAGGGGCAAGGCGGGCTTCAATAACAAAGGATAGTTGTTATCTTCGCCGGCCTGATATGACGTTTTGTTACGTATCGGGCGCCAGTACGGATAGTACCGAAAAGGGTAGGGTAGCCTGGGCCCGTATAAAAGGTAAAACGGAGAACGACCTTATGAAGCTTCCCTTTCACAAAGTATTTCCCTTTCGGCCTGGTTTTATGAAGACTACCAAAGGATTAAAGAATACTTTGCCTTTTTATAAATACATCAGCTGGATCTATCCCATTGGCCGCGCTTTATTTCCCAACGGCTTTTGTACGCTACGCGAAGTGGGCCTCGCCATGATTCATACCATCGACCTGCCCGACAACAGGAAGATCATCCATGGACGCGATATTATTGAACTGGCGAAAAAGGGGTAAGACCCGCGCACTTGCGTACATTATTACTTCAATAACATCACAACCCCTTTGCGGTATACTGTACCGCAGGTTGTTACTGCTTTTACCTGGTACGTATAACCGCCATTGGGTTGTAGTACGCCTTTATAATAACCATTCCAGCAGGAAGCGGCATTGGTGGCAGAGAATACCCGCTCTCCCCAGCGATTGAAGATTTCAAATTGTAAAGCGGTTACCTGACCCCAATATTTTAAACCAAAACAATCATTGTTGCCATCATTATTGGGCGTAAAAGCAGAAGCCATTGAATATTGCTGTTTGTCTGGCTGAAAATTCACCGCTACAAACACCGAGTCTTTGCGCGTACAGCCATTCCGGTCCGTCACCTGCACATAATAAGTGGTCGGTATCAATGGAGTGACTACAGGATCTGAAACGGTAAGCTGCGTGATGCCCGGAATCGCATCCCACACATACCTGCTACCGCCCCGCACATGCAAGATGGCCTGGGCATTGGCGCAGTTTACTTCGTTGGAGCTCGTTACTGTTGTTGAAGGCAATGCATTTACTGTTACCGGGATATTCAACACGGAAGTACCCTGACAGGTATTCTCTTTGATCGTTACTGAATAATTCGTAGACGTAGATGGATACACCAATAGGGTATTCACATTGCTGGCAAGATTGGTGTTGCCCAATGACCATATATAGTCATCTCCTCCTGAGGCCTTCAATAGTACAGTGTCACCCGCGCAGATGGTGCCTTTATCTGCAGTAGCCGCAAAAGAGGATATCGAATGAACACCGATGGTAACAGAGTCTTTGCTGGCGCAGCCATTGCTTCCTTTTACTTCTACCAGGTATTTGGTGGTAGCAGCCGGATTAGCTACCGGATTACTGATGGCGGGGTCACTAAGTGTTTGTTGCGGCCACCAGTTATAGGTGGCTGCTCCCGGCGCAAGGGCTGATAAGAGGGTAGTAGCGCCCGGACAGATGGTAGTTGCTGCACTCATAGCGATCACTGGTTTTACCTTCGTCATGATGTCTACTGTATCTTTTGCTTCACATCCCTGCGGATTCGTGCCCGTCACAATATACCTGATGGGATTTACCGGGCTGGCAACAGGGTTGGCGATATGCTGATCACTCAGATAAGTGTTCGTATTCCACTGGTATTGATGGCCTCCCGTAGCTTGCAAGGGCACGGGCTCACCCGCGCACACCGTGGTATCCCCGTTTGTATTTACATCCATGGTACACCAGACTGCCGAAGCAATGAAATGATCTTCCACTTCTCCATCCCGCGCAAAGCCGGTTGGTGCGCTGAGGGCCGCATCAGAACTTAGCCGCAACCGAAAGCCATAGCCTGTTGCAACACCTGGCGGTAAATAAGCGGGCAACCCCGTCCAGATCAGTGTAGCCGTGGCTGCATTCGGCTGGATCGTCGCCGTTGCAGCTTCACCGGCGTCAAACACACCATTCCTGTTATAATCAAACCATCCTGTTAAAAAAGCATTTTGTACTGTGGTATTGTGTACCGGTACCTGTATCCGATAGGTGCCCGATCCGTCATAGATCGGAAACAGACCGGCATTTTCTTCATCGACTCCCGAAGCATTGTCATCCAATGACTCACTCCCGTCAGCATCAGGTGCAGCACTGCCAATATACAAACCGTCAAACCGGCTTACTGAAGGAAGCGGTGCCAGGTAATTACAACTATTGTTCACGCTGTATGATATACGGTGGTGCGCTCTTCCATACGAAGCGGGTAGATCGCCACGGTCTACCGGCGCCATGATGCCAAAAGTGATTCCCATACTCCCGTTGGTCCCGTTTCGTTCAAATGCTACCCCTACTGTCAGATCTCCCGTGCCTGCATCTGTTGACAGCAATGGATTTTGTCCCAGTAAAGAGGCTCCGCCATAAGTATCTGCCAGCGCCACAGATTGCGTATTACAGCCCGTTACCGGGTTTGTTGTTTGCGTTGAATTACGAAAGAAGTCGATCGTTTGCCAGTTACTGCCGGTTGTGGTAAGTTTGGTGACCTCATCTATCCGGCTTCCTTCTGCATCTGCTGTAACAAATGTAAATGCTACTGGCGCCCCCGCCCGGGAAGCCGTTACCCGCATCGTAAAGCGGCAATCAGCTGTAGTGAGCGAACTGTATAAGGCTGGCTGGATTGCCGGATCACTAAAATTGTAGAGCAAATGAAAGATGGCGCCCCGCCAGGTATTCATGACCCAGGGGGAAGGAACTACCGGTGAGACCTGCGAAAATTGAATATTGACCGTTAAGCCATCTGCTGTAGTAAAGCTGCGGGAAGCTCCATTCGAAAGCGTGAACCCCGCCCAGTTGAACCACCATATCTCATTGCGCAGATTGCCCGTGCCAAGGTCGGCATATTGGGATATTGAATGTAAACTGCCATGGAGTAACGCCATTGCTAATACGAAACGCCTGATCATGCAAAGGGTGCCGGGTTTTTAAGGGGTGGGCACGATGGGGCCAAAATAGAAAAAAATAGGAGATATCCTGCATTATCCCTGATACATATAATAGTTGTATATGTCTTAGCTATATATGTGGTTAAAACCAGGATGAAGTAGCCTCGTTGATCTCCTTGCGAAGCTCCGATAATTTAAGCGCATAGGCCTGCAACCTTATCTCTTCTTCCGTTTGCGGTACCCAGGCCGGTACCGGCACCGTCTTTCCCTGCTCATCTACTGCTGCAAATACGATCACACAGTGTGTGGTCTTTGTTTCCACTTTCGTTCTTGGGTCAATGGCCTTAATATCTACCGCAATATGCATGCTGCTTCTGCCTGTATAAATAATACGCGACTGCACCTCTACAATATCTCCAATATGGATAGGATTGATGAAGCGGATGCCGCCCACATATACCGTTACACAATACTGGCTGCTCCAGTTCACGGCACAGGTATAGGCTGTTTGGTCTATCCATTTCATCACTGCGCCGCCGTGCACCTTACCACCAAAATTTACATCCGAAGGCTGACTCAAAAAACGGAACTTAACAATGGGATCTGTCATGTATACTCCTGTTTGAAAGCGTAAGGTATAAAAAAAGGGGCTGATGCCCGAATCCCCCCAGACAGGATCAATGACCGCCTTCCTAATGTCCGGGTTGTACTGTTATCTCAGGTTGTATTTCTCATTTTTAAGTCGTTCGTCGTTTTTATCCCTGCAGCAGGAATATCTATTTAGAAATTACTCTATTTTCGGAACCACCTAAAACAGCTGCTCGATATGAAGGAAAAGTCCCACCCCCTTCTGGTACTTTTGTTATGCGTATGTATACAAGCAAAAAGCCAGACCCTCCTCCCCGCCAACACCATCATCACACAAAACTTTAATGGTATCGGAGCCTCCGGCACAGTCGCCCTGCCAGCGAACTGGAAGTTGGCTCCTCCCGGCAACGGCAATACTGCCACCTGGAGCGCCGGCGGCAATACAACAGCCACTACCCAGGGAGCCTCCGGTGGCACACCGGCTGCTGGTGGCGCTTATAACTGGGGCACTACAGCAGGGACCGACAGAAGCATCGGGTTTATGACCAGCGCCTCCTATGCCAGTCCCAATGCCATCATGGCTTACTACCGCAATACGACCGGGGCTACGGTAACAACAGTTACCATCAGCTTTTCTATTGAGCGCTACCGGATCAATACCGGCGCTTGCAGTGTGTCTTTCTTTTCTTCTATCAATGGCAGTACCTGGACCGCGCAGAATGCAGGTGATATTTCTGCCGGTGTGTTCCAGCCTGGCAGCAGCAGTTATACCTTCAGCAATCCACAGGTGGTGACCAAATCCGTAGTGATCACAGGCCTTTCCATTGCCAACAATGCAGATATTTATTTTCGCTGGATATTCACCACTACCGGCACCACTACCTCCCAGGGAATTGGGTTGGATGATGTAGCCGTATTCGCAGGCAGCGCAACACCCGTGATGTCGGCTGATCTGAACGTTGGCCTGACTGGCGATGTTGCCAGCGATGGTCAAGCGAATGCGGGGGATAAACTCACCTACACCGCCACCATTAAGAATTCCGGCAGCGGCCCTGCTACGGGTGTTAACTATACCAATACGATCCCCACCAATACAATGCTCACCGGGACCATCAAAACCTCTGCACTGGCCCGGGACGACCAATATACTACCCCTGCCAATACGATCCTTAATGGCAGTACTGTATTGGCCAATGATTTTGGTGTGCCTGCCGTGACCGTGGTATCCTTTGGCGCCATCGGCAACCCGGCCACCATTGCCAATGGTTCCAATACCGCCCCTACCGAAGGAGGGGGAACCGTGTTGATGAATACCAATGGAACTTTTACCTATACACCTGCTGCTGGTTTTACGGGTGTGGACCGGTTTGCTTATATAGCCACTACCGGAAATCAACCCGATAATGACGCCATTGTATCCATCACAGTGGGTACCACAGTCAATGCAGTTAACGACAGCTATTCCGTAATTGGTAATGTGGGCATTACCCTGGCGGCTGGCGCCGGCATCCTGTCCAACGACCCGGGCGATAATAAAGCATTGGTCAATGTGAACGGGAATGCCGCCAATATAGGCGTTCCCATTACTACAGCACAAGGCGGTACACTCACCGTGAATGCCAATGGCTCATTTACTTACGATCCTCCCGCCGGTTATGAAGGCAGTGATCAATTTACCTATAGCATTGACAACGCATTTGCAATACCTGCCACCGCCACCGTCACATTCAATATCAGTGGCATGATCTGGTTTGTAAACAATGCCGCAGGTACTAACGGCAGCGGAAAACTGAGCTCGCCATTTAATTCACTCAACAATTTTCAGGCGGTGAACAACGGGACCGGTAACAATCCTGCCGCCAATGACAATATTTTCCTGTATGAAAGCGCTACCAGCTACGATGGTTCTGTTACCCTGCTCGACGGGCAAAAGCTCATCGGGCAGGATGCTGCTGCTACAATAGCCGCTATTACCGGCCTTTCCGTACCTGCTTATTCAGCGGCCTTACCGGTAACTGATAATGGCAACGCCACCCTGGTGACCCTCGTTGCAACCGCTGCTGCCACCAACCCCATCAACCTTACTGCTGCGGCCTCCAATACCATCCGAGGATTCACCATTGGCAGTAACACCGGTAGCGGCATCAGCGGAACAGGTTTTGGCACCCTCACAGTAGCAGAGGTGGCTAAGAACGGTACCGGCAATGCCATCACCGTAAGCGATGGTACCATCAATGGCACCTTCACCAATATGACCACCACCAGTGGAACGGTCCCCTTATCATTCACCAATATCAGTGGCGCCCTCGCGGTGAATGCCGGAAGTATTTCCGGCAATACAGGAACGGGCTTACTGATCTCCGGATCGGCCGGTAATTTCACCTTCACCAATTTGCCCATCACCAACCCTGGTGGCGCCGCCTTCCAGGTATCCGGTGGTAATGGGACCATATCTCATTCCGGTACTATATCCAAGAACAATGCCGGGCGACTGCTGGATCTTCAGTCCCGTACCGGCGGCAGCATTACCATCAGTGGTAACCTTTCATCCACCGCTACCTCAACAGGTATCTTGATCCAAAGCAATACAGGCGGGACCATCACCCTCAGCGGCGGTTCCAAAGTCATTAATACAGGCGCCAATACCCCCCTTACTATCGCCACCAATACAGGCGCTGTCGTTACTATTACAGGTGGCGGCCTCGCACTTACTTCCACTACTGTGATGGCCATGAACGTAAGCGGAGGCGGTACGGTGACCGTTACGGGCACCGGCAATACCATATCCAATGGTAGCGGTGGCGCTCTCTCTGTGGTCAATACTACCATTGGTGCCGGCAACCTTAACTTCCAAAGCATTTCATCCAATGGGGCTACCAATGGCATCCTGCTCAACAATACAGGCGCCGGAGGCCTGGTAGTAACGGGTACGGAAACAGCGGGCACCGGTGGTACCATTCAAAATTGTACACAACGGGGTGCACGCTTTATTTCCGCTTCCAATATCTCTCTTTCCTACATGACCTTTACCGGCAACGGCACCGTCAACATCGATGCGGCAGCTACTGCAGGGGATGCCCTGGCCGGCACCAATACCAATGTTGCTGCAGGTATTGATCTCCAAACCGTGAGTGGCTTCTCTGCTACCAACGTAACCATCACCGGCGGCGCCCAGATTGGATTGAATGGTAAAGGTGTTTCGAATCTGGTACTTAGTAATTGTTCCGTGCAAAATGCAGGCAATGAAGTGCTGGAAGATGGGGTACAGCTGGTTAACCTGTCGGGAACCTGCACCGTAACCAATTCTACCTTTACCGGCAACTTCCACCGCCAGTTTGAAGTGCAGAATAGCACCGGTAACCTCAACCTCACCATGACGGGTTGTACGTTGGACCACGTTAGCTATGTTTCCACCGGAGCACAGGGGATGTTGCTGGCAGGGCATACGGCTGCGGTCATTGTGGCATCCATTAAGTCCTCCCTCTTTAAGAACAATTTTGGAACCGCCTTCACCGGCCAGGTCAGTAACAATGGTAATGTGAATATCACCCTGGGTAGTAATGGACTTGCCAATACCCCCGCCGAAGGCAATACCTTCACCGATAATTCAGGAGCCTTCCAGATGCTGAGTGACAATGCCGGCTTGTTGAACTTCAATATTGGCAACAATATCTCTACCGTGACTTCTGTAGTAACTTCCGGCACCACACCATTCACCGTTCGCAAGGGTACCAATGCTACCGGCTTTGTAGGCGGCACCATCGGGTACAACAGAATTGGTACTTCTGGTGTGACCAATTCCGGCACCAATACAGGAGGTGTCGATGGACTATCCATTACCAATGAAGCGGCAAGTGGTGGCATGAATATCACTGTACGCAACAACACCTTCCAAAGGATCATGGAGCGTGGTATGGAAGCATTACTGCAATTGAACGATAACATGAACATTGTAGTGGTGAATAACATCTTCCAGGAGCCCAATGCGGTAGCTGGCGGAAGGGACGCCCCAGCCATCTTCATGCAATCGGGGACTGATGCTACGGATGCCGGCAGGTTGTGTGCAGATATTCAGGGTAATACCGCCACAGGCGGCTGGGGGCCGGGCACAGGGGATATCAGGTTGCGTATGTCCCCACTGGCCGGTGGTGATCAGTTCAGGTTGCGGAATTTAGCGACTGGTACGGCCGCAGCCGTGGTCCTTTTCCTAAACGGTACTAATACCATTACATCGGCCACGGCTACTACACCCACTGCCTTTACAACCGGAGGTACAGCCTGCTTCTGATCACCAAACCTTAAAAACAAGGAAAAATGAACATCAATATATTCTTACCACGAATAACTAAAACGACCGGTCTGCTGGTTGCTATGCTGGGCAGTCAGGCCCTTGTTGCGCAAATGAATCCCTTACCGCTGGGTACCATCCAGGCCGGCGACAGTGTGGTCATCATATACGATGTAAACATCAATAACCCATTGCCGCCCGGTACCCTGCAGATCAGCAACCAGGGATCCTTGAGTGGAGCTGGCTTCGCCACTTTCCTGACCAATTACCCCGGCACAGCCGCAGCCAATGATGCCACCATTACCCTGCTCAATGTAGCCCTCCCCATGAAGCTGATCGGCTTTACTGCCCAGGAGAAAAACAATACCGTTGTACTGAATTGGAAAGCAACGGCCGAATCACAACTCAGGCGTTACGAAGTAGAAAGAAGTGTTGATGGCAGAAACTTTACGAAGATAGGAGAGGTGGCAGCCCGCAATGCTACCGGCGCCATTGCTTATTCCCAGGTGGATCAGTTGCCCAATAACGGAACTAATTATTACCGGTTGCGCGTGGAAGACCTCGATGGTGCTGCCGAATATTCGCAGGTACTGCGCTTAACCTTACACGGCGGTGGACAGGTGGTCGCCATCTATCCCAATCCCGTGATCAATTCCTCTTTTGCATTGCAATTCACCAATGTACCGCAGGACGATTATCGGCTGGAAGTGTACAACAGTATCGGTAGCCGGGTGTTTAGTCAGTCCATCAAACATCCGGGCAGGTCATCCACCCAAACTATTCAACTGGGAACGGTTCCGCCGGGCATTTATCATATTGCCATCAGGGGAACCACCCTCAGCTTTACAAAGACCGTAACGGTGCAATAATAAAAGTACCAACCAAAATAGAAAAGGGGTGTCTCAAAATTAATGGAGACACCCCTTTTCTATTTTACGCGCAGCTCGTAGCTCAAGCCCGCAACTTGTTATTACAGTTTGATCAGCTTCACCGTTTGTGTATTGTTACCTTGTTTTACCTGCAGGTAATAAGTGCCCGCTCTGTAATTTGATCCAAGGGTGAACAGCCCATTCGCTGCCAGCCCGCTTCTCGTTTCAATGGTCCTGCCTGTATTGTCTGTCACCACAATGGTCAATGGTTTCAACGAAGTGCTCAACGTGATCACATAGAACTGACCGGGAGAAGGGTTGGGGAAGGCCTTCACCGTCAGGATGCCATCGGGGAACGGATCATTCGGTATCCTTGGTACTGTCACCTGCATGTTCTGTGTGCTGCTGTTGCCTGCTGTATCCGTAGCCTTGATCGTAATGGTGTAAATACGGCCATTGCCCAATAGGCCACGCTCAGCCCGCAGCTTTACATGATGCTGGTCCACGGTCACCCAGTCTGGTGCCAGGTTGCCGTACAATCCACCTGTTACAGGCTCATTGCTCGTTACCGAAAGCGCGGTGCTCACAGGTCCGCAATTATCTATGGCAACATAGTCGACCGTTACATCCTTCATTTGAAGTGTGGCAGGCCATATTTCAACGGGATTCACTGCCGCATTCGTGATCAGCGGACTTTCCTTATCGGCCACTTGCACAGTATAACTATAGCCTGATATATTGCCTGCATTATCTGTTACACTCCAGTTCACCAGGGTAGCGCCTGGCAGGAATACAATGCCCTGCAGACTGCTGGCGGCCACAGGGGCAGCAGCAACTCCCTTGTAGGTTAGTACATAGCTATAGTTAAGCGAAGTATCGCATCCATCCGTAGCGCTGATATCCAGTTGCGTGCCCGCAGTAAACTGGCAGGCGGCTGAATCGGTGGTAAATACCTGCACACTGCCATTCGTCAGTGCAGGATCCAATGCTGTGATCAGCGGAGCCAGGCTATCTTTCAGGGTAGCTGTAAATTGGCAACTGCCTGCATTACCACCTGCATCTGTAGCCGTCAATGTGATCACTACATCCTGGCCGCCATTAAATAGTGTACCGGCGGCAGGTACTTGTGTAACTACAATACCCGGGGCCGACGTTTGACCATTCACCAATGCCTGCGTAGTATAATCAGGTAATACAATAGCACAGGCAGCATCCAGGTACAGCGTTTGATTAGCCGGGCATACAATGGCCGGTGGTAGGTTGGAGGCTTTATTCGACAGCTCACTTTCATTGTGAAAGTGATCCAGCGCTGTGACTGTATAATAATAGGTAGTGCCGGATACGCCCGTTTTATCTGCATAGGCAGCAGTATCCGTATTCGTAATGGCCAGGATATTATTTGCATTGCTGATGTCGATCGTGCTGTCTTCTGAACGGTAGATCACAAAACGGATCGCTTTATCAAGTTCATCGGCTGCTGCCGGTTTTACCCAGTTCAGCACAACTGAATCGCCGGGGTATTTTACTACTGTTAAAGCAGCAGGCGCGGCTGGTGCTATACTATCACGCCAGGGCATCCGGGGCAATAAAGCAGGCTTCTGATAAAAGAACAACCGAAGGGAGTCGCGGAAGCCCAGTTTTGTAGTACTCCGCATACTGCTTGTATTGTAAATGGCTTCGCCCTTAATATTGGGATACAGTGGATCCCTGTTCAGGCGCATTTCATTCGGTATCATGGAAGGGTTGGCCCAATTGACACCTTGTCCAGGGTCATTCACTTTATAACCTGCCATGCCAATATAGATATGCCTTCCATTCGCCTGGTTATTCCACCAGGGTACAATGGCGGCATAGTTAGCGCCTGGTTGTCCGATGTACCAATACACCTGTGGCGCGATATAATCTACCCAACCTTCCTGCAACCATTTTTTTGTGTCTGCAAATAGTGTGGTATAATGCTCCAGTCCACTCGTTGGCGTACCGATGGCAGGATTGGTGCTGTTGCGGTAAATGCCGGAAGGCGATACACCAAATTTTACCCAGGGCTTCAAAGCCTGGATGGTATCATTGAGCCTTTTGATCAACAGGCTCACATTATCCCGGCGCCAGTCGGCCCGGACGGTGAAGCCCCGTGGATCGAGCGTGTAAGAGGAGTCATCGTTATATGGTGTAGTACCTGCTGGTGCAGCAGGCGGATAGAAATAATCATCGAAGTGAATACCATCTACAGCATAACGTTGTACAATGTCGGTGATCACACTGGTGATATAATCCCGTACTTCCTGCAAGCCCGGATCCAGTACCCGCAACGTACCCTGGCTTAGTAACCAGTCGGGGTGAAGCTTGGCCACGTGATTGGCGGCAAAGCCGGGAAGATTGCCTGTGTTGGACACGGCGCGGTAGGGATTGATCCACGCATGAAATTCAATACCGCGTTTATGACATTCGTCAATCATAAATTGCATGGGATCCCAATCGGGACTAGGCGCTTTACCTTGTGTACCTGTAAGGTCGGCCGACCATGGCTCAATGCTGCTGGGATACATCGCATCACATTGGCTGCGTACCTGGATGAAGAGGGTATTAAGTCCGGTGGCTTTGTGGTGTTCAAGGATCGTAAGAAAAGCGGCACGCTGCTGTGCAGGCGTTTGTGTGCGGTTGGGCCAGTCAATATTGGAGAAAGTGGCAATCCAGGCCCCGCGCATCTCTCTTTTGGGTGGCTGTTGGCCAAGCGCCAGCAGATTGAAAGCAATAAATAATACAGCAAGTAAAGATCTTTTCATACAGTATAGTTTGCAGGTTTATGCTCAAATTACTGAAACACCTGCAAAAATCTGCGACTTTGAAAGGGTGTGGATATTAAAATAACCTGCAAAAACACGCATGTGTAGTCGCTGTAATACCTGATAGCTAAAAGCTAATTTCTTATACGATCGTTTCAGCCAGCGCCTTTGGCGCATCAGCTATATATGCTGCCAGTTTGGTATCCTCCAGGAATTTATTGGCAAACAATTTGGCTGTGGCTGGCGTCAGCAAAGCACTTCGGTGTGCTCTCCAGTCAGTAGCTTTATCGCCATACATATGCTCTACCAGACCAGGGAATGCCCAGTCGGCATTCTTGCCCCAATGGATGGTGAATGGAATATTATTCGCCTGTAATACTTCAATGGTACGTGTACAGAATTCCTCCAGGCTGATCATCTTGTTCTTCTTACCCTTCCAGATCAATCCATCGATCTCGATCATACAAGTCACGGGAAACTGTGTAAAGGCCAGTGTGGCTTTTGATTGCTTTACAAACCGCATTGCATAGATGCCCGGTATCGGACCTTTTTCCCGCGCCAGTTTGGTAAGCAGTTCGAGTGCTTTCGGTGCATTGGTATGATCAACGCCTACCGCAATGGCATAGGCCGGACCCTGGTAGGGCGCATCCCAAAAGATCTCAGCCAGGGTGCCGGTGGCTTCCAGGTCTACGGGAGGTAATACAGCGGTTCCCAATAGTTTGATCAACTTGGGAATACTGTTCTTATGCTTTTCTGCAATTTTGGTAAACAGGATAATGAGGTCGCGGTAGATGGCTGTTTTCATCCGCGGCACTGGATCAGGATAGGCCGACACATAGGGCTTTTTGTATATCGCTTCCACCACATAGTCCGGATCATCCACATAAGGATTAATAAACACTTTGTAATGAAAGGGAGTATTTCCTTTTCCCTGCGCATCGGTTTCACCCGGAATGGTAAAAGGTGAATTGGCAAAGTCAAGGGTTTTTGCCAGCTCCAGCGCCAGTTCCTTATTGATCTTTTTTACGTAGCGCTTTAATAAATAACGGTCTTCCGTTTCAATCACGACACCATGAATAAAACCAAAAGCGCCAATGCCCACCAGTGCTGCATAGAAAAGTCCATCATTGCGTATCACCCTTGCTTTGATACGCTGGGCAAATACATCTGATAAGGCAGGTGCCGTATGCCGTTCGAGGTACACAATATCATTGGCGCCGGGGCCGATGATCAGGTTAATGCCTACTACACAATCCTGTACGGATCCCACGCCCAGTGCTGAGCCATGTACACCGGTGGACAGGCAACCTGCAATGGTTTGTCCATTACTGGCTCCCGTAGCTTGCATGGATTTGCCATGGTCAAACACAAACTTGTGGATCTCCTTGATCACATTGCCACACTGTACAAAGAAAAGATTGGCCTGTTTGAAAGTGGAAGCCGGATGCATTTCATCGTCGAGGATGGCTTTCTTCAAATTCATTTCTGCATTGAAGTGCATATTGTCTTTGTGGTGCGCAATATGATTCATGGACCAGGCCGAGCCATAGGCCCTGAACCCTTCCTGCTTGTCCAATGCTTCCTTCAGCAGCCGTTGTATCTCTGCTGCCGCATCATTGTAGCGATCGATCAAAGAAGGCATATTCCCCTTGCCTTCCAAAGAGGTCTTGTATAATACTTTGGTAGGGAAGGGGCCATTGTTGTGAAATGTATCCCAGTTACCTATTTCATGTTTCGTGGTAGTAGCCATAGCAATTCGTTTTATTCCGTGAAATCAATTCAAATCCGTTGGATCAACGATCCGATACTTATTGTTCTTTCAAACACACATACTTGATCTTCACTTTGCGTTTTTTACCGAAGGTGATGGCGCTTAGCAGTACGCCGCCAAATGTGACCCGGTATTCAACTGAATAGAATCCGCCCGAAGGGCATCTTTCGATCAGGAAGAACTCACCCTCCTGCAGCTTCAGGGAGATGGTGGTATCAATTACATGCACTTTTTTGCCCTTGTAGAAATTACCGGAGTTGTTAAGCGGATCAGGTTCAGGAGTTCCTTCCTTGTTCACGATCCTTACTGAATAGCAGGATGACAGAGAGAGCATAATAATGAAGAGGCCGGCCAGTAAGGCAGGGAAGTGGCGGCGTGTGCAAGCCCGTGTAATCATGTTGTGGCAGTTTTAGTGATGGCAGTTATTATCCGCATACCGGATATCCCGGATAGTATAACCCGGTTGGATCATTAAATATCCGTATTATTTTAATAACAGCAGATACCACAAATAGGTGATACTGTTATGGATCATTGTCCCCTGAACTACCAATATTCAATCCTGTAAAGATGTTTTTAGGGCAAATACACCGTTGAAGCGGACTAAATGAGCCTTCAATAGGGGCGTTTTGGACAAATTTAAGCCTTAACTTTATGGCAAAATAGAGCCATGAAGCACATTTCCATCCTCGTGCCGGAAGGCAAGAACAATGTAAGCAGCATTGTAGGGCCTTTTAAGTTCTTCCTCAAAGCCAATGATTATTGGCAGCGCCTCGGTCACCAACCAGTTTTCAAAGTGCAGGTGGTGGGCCTTTCAAAGACCATTGAGATGTACGATGGTTTATTTACCATCAAACCCCATGCTTCCATTGCAGAGATCACGCATACCGATCTTATCATCATACCTGCCCTCAGCGGCGACTTCGCCTCCAAGATCCCCTTTAATGTAGATTACCTTCCCTGGATCAGGGAGCATTTTGCCAAAGGAGCCGAAGTAGCCAGCATTTGCACAGGCGCCTTTATATTGGCTGCTACAGGCCTGCTCGATGGCAAACAATGCTCTACCCACTGGAATGCTGCCAGTTCCTTCCGGAAGTTATTTCCCCAGGTAGAGCTCGCAACCGAAAAGATCATCACGGATGAGCAGCGCATTTATACCAATGGAGGAGCTTATTCCTTCCTTCACCTGCTGGTCTACCTCGTTGAAAAATACTACGACCGGGAGACTGCTATTTATTGCTCAAAGATCTTCCAGGTCGACCTCGACCGGTTCAGCCAATCACCCTTCACTATCTTTTCCGGTCAGAAGGAGCATGATGATGAACTCATAAAACAAGCCCAGCTTTACATGGAAAAGAACATGTCAGAAAAAATATCTGTTGATCAGATCGCTGCGCAACTCAATATTAATCGCCGCAGCTTCGACAGGCGCTTCATCAAAGCCACCAGTAATACACCGCTCGAATATCTTCAGCGTTTAAGAATTGAAGCAGCCAAGAAAGCATTGGAAACTTCACAACATTCGGTGAATGAAGTGCTTTATGAAGTTGGTTATGCAGATATAAAATCCTTCCGCGAAGTGTTTAAAAAAATAACAGGGCTATCCCCATTGGAGTATCGGACCAGGTACCATAAAGAAGCGGGCGCCACCCGCTTACTGGAAGAAAATTGATCTATTGACCCGCATAGGCCAATACCAGCCGCAGGTAAATTTCTGTCATCAGGATGGCCTGTCTTTGGTGCTTTTAATAAGTCCCACTCCGGCAAAAAAGAAGACAGCGCCCAGGATGGCATAGATCACAATGCTCTTCACATTGCGGGTGCCACCGCTGCCATTTATAAAGTAAATGGCGGCTAATATCAATCCTGCCGCACCCAATAAGGAAAAAATGATCCCCAATATGCGCTTTTCCATAACAGCTTTTGAGTACACTTTCAAATAACATGCCCGGCCCTTCTTCAGCTGTTTCGTCCGCTAATATCCGCACTCAAATAAATTTTTAATTCCGGTCCTGCCGGGACAATTCATCACTATGTCCGTTTTACATAAAGGGTGATTGGCTATCACTCCGGAACGTTATTAAACTTAATTCACATACATAGGTGCTTCTTTCAGTTAGGACCAGCAATGCATAAGGTGGTTGTTGCTGTTATTGGAATAAAAGTGATGTCGAATTTTAATTATCTGACCTCAGGATTGTATTAATAATATAAGGTTGTTTGGGTGTTTACCCGGATACCTGCATCACCGACCAATAACCTTTAGCCATTGAACTTATCCTACAGTAATTGAATCCCCTTTTCTATTGGGTCGTGTGTGTTAAACACATCGACATGATCCAACATCTTATGCTGTCTAAACCCGTTTAATGGCCAAAACTAACCTAATGTTGATCGATGATTCGCAAGTCCAGGAGCTGAAATCCGGGAACCCTCACATTCTTACAACCATTTTCAACCTCTATCATGATCGGATGATATTTCATGCGCAAAAGAAGTTGCTGGAGCCGGGAGATGTAGACCTATGTGTTTCGAAAACATTTGCCGCGCTATGGGAATACCGGAAAAACATAGGGAGCGCCGCGCATATCAATAATTTTCTTTACCTGGCGTTGAATAGGATATGTAAGAATGCCAACAAGGCCTATAAGATCAGGACTGCCCATCTTAAAAAATGGCACAAAGAGATCGACCTGAAGGATCTGGTAGTGCAGCAGGAGCATTCGGCCATGTGGCGTACAGAGATCATTTACCTGCTAAAAAAGCAACTCGAAAAACTGCCGCCCAGTGAAAAAAAGGTACTGGAGCTCTACTATCTGGAAGGCAAGAGTAAAAAGGATATTGCTCTATTACTCAATAAGTCGCTGAATAATGTAAAGGCCACCAAAGCACAGGCAATCAAAAAACTGAAGAGGAATTGGCTGACGCTGCTGCTTTTCGCCGCCTGCCTGTGTATAAGAATATTCCGTTGGTCGGTCGCCATTACGCTATTGGCAGGGAGTTTTTTCGGGCCAGATCAAAAATAAATGCCTCTTTTTTTAATAAAGTCAGGGCAGGATTGTACTTATTAATGACCCTGGACAGGTAATATAAAAAATGAACCTTTCTATGCCCGATGAATCAAATCATATTCTTGATCTTATCTGTGGTTATTTGATGGGACAACTCAATGCCGCTCAGCGGCAGGAGCTTGACCATTGGATCCATTCATCGCACCACAACAGGATGTTATTTGATCAACTGACGGATCCTCAGATAATAACAAAGGACCTGCAACAGATGGGCAGCATCGATGGCCAACCTGTATGGAACCTGTTGAGGGAGGAAATACCCGGTCTTCCCGCTCAGTTTAAGGATACCGATCCCGACCACCAATCAACTATAGAAACCACCTCCCGTCCTCACAGCATAGGATCATCCTATCGGTGGTGGGCTGCAGCGATCCTGTTGGCCATCTTAACAGGAGTAGCCCTATGGTTGTTAAGATCGGATAAAGCCCGGCACTATCCCGGAGCGAACAGGAAGGACAGTGTTGACCTCACCATTCAGCTACCACCGATTGACTCCACAAAGACCAATCTGATCATGGACAATGGTACTGTAATAATATTAACCGGCAGGCAGGGTGCTATTCCATGGCAGGAGTTGGGCACACATATTACCAGCACTGATTCCAGTATTGAATACAATAGGGCCGGAACATTAAGTTCCCCGCTGACAGCTGTACATTATAATACCATTATGACCCCTCCGGGGAAAGCCTATCTCATACAATTGGCCGATGGAAGCAATGCGTGGCTAAGCGCGGGATCTACATTACGGTTTCCCGTACCATTTGCCGGTGATGAGCGGAGGGTGGAATTGACCGGAGAGGCTTTCTTTACCGTAAAGCCTGTAAAAGGCCAGCCATTCCTCGTATTGGCTAAGGAAACGATCAGCCTTGTTCGCGGCACCTCTTTCAACGTAAGGGCATACCCTGCAGAAGAAGGAGTAAGAACAACGGTTGAGAAGGGTAGAGTAACGGTCAAAGATAAAATAAACAGCGTTGAGGTCTCCACAGGAGAAGAGGCCCGGCTAATCACTGCCAAGGGGTGGCAGGTATCCAAACTGAGCAATGCCGGTAACGCAGGCAGTTGGAGACTGGGCGTGTTGGAATTTGATCGGAGCCCCTTACAGGAAGTACTGACCCTGGTAGCTGAATGGTATGGCTATAAAATAGATGGGCAGCCCGGTGCATCCGGTAATGAACGAATGACGGGCAGGTTAAACATCACCGATCCTATTGGCAATGTGGTGAAAGCAATAGAGAAAAATTTCATGGTCCGTATCGAGGTAGATATGGCCAATAAGATATTAAGAATATACTAGTAACTGTTATCCATTGACCTTTTCCTTCCATTAATCCTTGTCTTCATCACTGAAGGCCATTGAATAGATGGCCATGGTATTCCTGCAAAACATGGCAGGCCGGCACCATACATGCCGGCCATGCCATGAGGGCAGGGGCCGTTGGTATGTGATAAAAGTATTACAATATGGGAAAGGTTCTGAACTCACCAAAACAATGGTTATGGTGGTTGATGATTAGTATTAGCTCCATAACGACTGCTTCCGCACAATCAGACCTGTCCATCTCAATTACAGCAAAAAATAAAACTGTAAAAGAAGTGGCAGATCTCTTATTTACCCGGTACAGGATCGCCATTACAGGCGATATCCTTTCTGAACGTATTTATATCAGCGTAAAATTGAAGAACGTGCCGGTTGACGAAGCGCTGAAAGCCTGTTTTGCCGGCTTACCCGTAAAGATCACCCGCAATGGCTACAATGTTGCCATTACCATTATTGGTGAATTATGGCATGAGAAAATGGGTATCGTGATGGATAACCTGTTGCATTCATTGGAAAGGGTTACCATTAAAGCCTTGCCCGGATTTCAGGTAGCTGCCACCGACCTGCATGGTAAATTTAGAATACGTGTGCAGGCAAATGCCGATTCCCTCGAATTTACGCATGTGCAGGTCATTCAAAAAACAGTACCCATCAATTCCTCACAGTACATGGAGGTCGTTTTGCAATCCAAAACAATCGACCTCAAAGAGGTAGAGATCAATTCCAAAAGGCCCGACGCTAAAGACATGCCCGACATCGCCATGGGTAGCCATGAACAGATCGACCTGGCCCGCAAAGAAAGCAACCTGGTCTTCGATATTAGTGATGTGGTAAGGATAGCGGGCAGTAGCCTGCTGGTAAACAAAGACCACTACTATATTCGTGGCATCAGCACCATCAATTCCGATCAGGCTCCCCTTGTTATTTTAAATGGATTCTTTTACGATGGCGATCTGAAAAGCATCAATCCAGCCGACATTGAAACGATAACATTCAGTAAAGATGCAGTCGCTACTTCCATCTGGGGCATCCGGGCAAGCAACGGCGTCATTGCTATTCAAACGAAGAACGGAAATTACAAGAGCCCCTTGCAGGTGTCTTTTACGGCCAATGCTGCTTATACCCGGAAGACCAATATATTCAAGGGGCAGGGTTTTCTGTCCGCATCCGATGTGGTCGATATTCAGAAGAATTTATTTCAAAATGGATTCTACGATGCAGCCCTCCAGAATACTATTAATTTTCCTGCCATACCAGTAGTGGCTGAGATATTGGAACAGAAACGCCAGGGCCGGATCTCCGAATTGCAGGCAAACCAGTGGCTGGATTCGTTGAGAGGAAACGATGTAAGAAAAGACCTGGACCGTTTTTTTTACAGGAATGGCTTTCAGCAGCAATATGCGCTGGGCTTGCAGCAGGGTGATTCCACCTATCACTTTAACCTCACCGTCGGATTTGACTGGCAGCGCCCTGTTTTACAAAATAACCTGCTTCAACGCACCACCATATCCCTGAACCATGTGCAGAAAATTATCAGGTATAAAACGGAGATCGGCACCTCATTAATGGTGGCCGTTCACGAAGAACAAAACAACAATACAGGACAGCCGCCTTCCTTAGCTCCCTATCAACGCCTGGTGGATGATAAGGGGAATCCTTTACCGGTAACCATGGATTACCGCGATAGCTTCACTGATACGGCAGGCGGCGGCAAATTACTGGACTGGAAATACAGGCCCTTACAGGAATTAAAGGAGGCAGACAACAGCAGGAAATCGAATGAGATCATTGCGGCAATACAGATCTGGCAGCCGATATTGCCCAGGCTACGGATCCAGGCGTCCACGCAATTTCATGTGGGTACGTTGACCCAGGAAGACAAAAAAAGCCCTGAAACCTATTACACCCGCGACCTCATCAACAAGTTTAGTCAGGTGGCAGGCAGCAATGTGGTCTATCCAATACCTTATGGAACCATCCGCGATGTGA
>CBIHOV010000069.1:0-35245 GCA_966211765.1 uncultured Paraflavitalea sp. | reverse complement strand
CGCTTCATTGTCATTGCCCCTTTCGCCGGCTCCGTGCAGGAGTAAGATGAGCGGGTACTTTTTGGCGGGGTTGTAATTTTCGGGATACAATACCCGGTAGCGTAGGGTATCGTTATGGCGGATAAACTCTTTTTTTTCATACTGGCTGTTATCCTGGGCCAGGGAAATGGCTGTTACATACAGCAGCAGCAAGGTTAAGGATGTTTTGAGCATAGAGTTAAAGATACAAATTTTAGCACCTGGCTGCCAGAGTCTTAATTATGTTATAAGATTGTGCAATTTAGGGCGCAGCACCCGGCAGCTCAACAATTTTGCCCTACATTTGCCAGCATTCTGGCAGGGCATGTTCGCATTATTATGAAAATACTTGATTGGTACATATTAAAGAAATTTCTTACCACTACCTTGTTCATTGCATTGATCTTTACCCTGATCTCGGTAGTGATCGATACCAGTGAAAAAGCCGATGATTTTGTAAAATCCGGCCTTTCCACCTACCAGATCATCATGAAATATTATATTGGTTTTGTACCCTTTATCTTATCCATGATCTTCCCGCTGATGGTATTCATTGCAGTGATCTTCTTCACCTCCAAAATGGCCGGCCGTTCTGAGATTGTAGCCATCCTGGCGGGAGGCGTTCGCTTCAATCGTTTGCTGCGTCCTTATATGATCGGTGCTTTCTTACTGGGCGGCTTCTTCTGGTATGCTACCCAATACCTGATCCCCAAGGCCAATGTGATCTATGGTAATTTTCAGGCTACTTATATTGATAGCAAAAGCTCTTATGAGCAGGGTGAGTATGGCAAACGGTCCCGGAATTACTATATCCGTATTGATACCAACACCTTTGCAGGTCTGCGCAATTATGATACAACCACAAAAACAGCAACCAATGGCTTTTTCCTCGACAGGATGAAGGGCAATCAGGTAGTGTATAACCTGCGGGCAGAGACCGTGCGTTGGGATACGGCCAGGAAAACCTGGAAGCTGGAAAATGCTGTGGAGCGGAAAATTGACGGATTGACCGAAACAGTTAAGGCCATACCTGCTATGGATATTAAGCTCAATGTAAAGCCCAATGAAATTAAGCCCGATAAATACCTGAAAGATAAAATGACCACGCCCGAACTGAAACGTTTTATCAAAGCGGAAGAAGTACGGGGAACCGAAGGGCTCAATGATTTTAAGGTGGCCCGCTACCGGCGCGATGCCACGCCCGTATCAGTTGTGATCCTTACATTAATAGGAGCTTCTGTGGCATGCCGTAAAACACGCGGAGGCAGTGGGCTACACATGGCCACCGGTATTATCACCGCCGCCATTTTTGTGGTCATGGATAAGTTTTCGCTTACTTTCTCTACCAAAGGCAGTTTCCCTCCCTTACTGGCAGCCTGGATGCCCAACCTCATCTTTGGAACCATCGCCATCTGGTTGTACCGTACTGCCCCTAAATAAGTATTCCTAACCCCATTGAAGTGAGAGCCAAATCTTCTTCCCTCCCGTTGCTCCCGACGAATGTCGGGACCTTGCTGTCTCCTTGCCTTCCTGCAAACCTTACACTGTTGGAAGACTGAAATAATCAAGGGATTAGTAAGAGATTAGAATAAAATAAATTATTGTATTCTTTTATTAAAAGCCTATTAATTTGCCTGTTTTGTTACTGTTTGGGACAACACCATTGAATTAATTTTGTTCTATTGAACGAGTTTGATTTAACTTTAGCGGCCAAGGAAACTATACCTGTAAATACTTCGTTTTTTATATATAATCTTGTTGCATCATGGGCATTCTCAAAGAAAGGTTTAAAGCAAAAGCAGATATCGCAGCAGTGGAAATCAAAGACCTGCTGAAGGAACATGGCACCAAAAAGATCGGTGAAGTGCAATTGTCACAGGTGTACCAGGGTATGCGTGGTATTACCGGCCTCGTGAGCGAAACCTCTTTACTGGACTCACAGGAAGGTATCCGTTTCCGCGGTTATTCCATTCCCGAATTGCAGGAAAAACTGCCCAAGGCCAAAGGCGGCAGTGAGCCATTGCCGGAAGGCCTTTTCTACCTGATGCTTATTGGTGAACTGCCTACTGAAGAAGATGTAGCGCATATCAGCTCTATCTGGCAAAGGCGCTCACACGTGCCCAACCACGTATTTGATGCCATTGATGCACTGCCTGTTACTGCCCATCCCATGACCATGTTTGTAACAGGTATCATGGCCCTGCAAACAGAAAGCAATTTTGCCAAGCGTTATGCCGAAGGCATTAATAAAAAAGATTATTGGGAACCCGTTTTTGATGATGCGATGGACCTGATAGCCCGGTTGCCACGTGTAGCCGCCTATATCTATCGCCGGAAATATAAGAATGACCAGCATATTCATCCCAATGGACTGCTCGACTGGGCAGGCAACCTGGCCCATATGCTGGGTTTTGAAGACGAAAGCTTTAAAGAGCTGATGCGCTTGTACATGACCATCCATGCCGATCATGAAGGAGGCAATGTATCTGCACACACTACCCACCTGGTAGGTTCCGCTTTAAGTGATCCATACCTGAGCCTGGCGGCCGGTATGAATGGCCTGGCTGGTCCTTTGCACGGCCTGGCAAACCAGGAAGTGATCAAATGGATCTTCGAAATGCGGGAACAGCTGAAAACAGAAACCCCTTCCCGCGAACAAATAGGAGAGTATGTTAAGAAAACATTGGGCGAAGGAAAAGTAGTACCGGGTTATGGCCACGCGGTACTACGTAAGACCGACCCCCGTTTCACCGCCCAGATGGAGTTTGGCAAAAAACATATGGCCGACGATCCATTGGTGCAAACCGTTTGGAATATCTACGAAGAAGTTCCACCCATTCTCCAGTCATTGGGAAAGATCAAAAATCCATGGCCCAATGTAGATGCACACAGCGGCGCCCTGCTTGTTCATTATGGTATGATGGAATATGAATTTTATACAGTACTCTTCGGCGTAAGCCGTTCATTGGGGGTACTGGCCAGCCTTATATGGGACCGCGCACTGGCATTCCCCATCGAAAGGCCCAAATCTGTAACCACAGCCCTCGTGAAAAGATGGCTGAATGGGGAAGATGAAATTTGGGGCGATTAATCAACTGCCACCTGTTGGTGTCAACATACTAATTTAAACGGCTATCTCTTTATGGATAGCCGTTTTTTTATGCATTGGGTTTTTCAGCAGGTCTTAGTACTCCAATGGTGCAGGAATGCCGGTTTACGGCGTTTGGACACATCGATCAATTCTCCATTCCTTAATTCTATTTTACCACCTTCTCCATCAATATAACGCAGGATGAATTTCTTATTCACCAGGTGCGTACGGTGTGGCCTTATAAAATCGTTGAAGGCCAACTCTTCCTCAAATCTTTTGAGCACTTTGGCTACTACCAGCTTTTTTCCATTGGTGAAAAACAGCTTGCTGTAATTGCTGATGGCTTGTATGCGGATGATGGAGCCAATATCTATCACGGCCATCCCGGAACTATCGGGCAACAAAATAATGCTGCTGCCGGTTATTGTTTTTTCAGGCATATATAATAGTGTTTACCAGCGTAAATTGAACTGTTTGCCGATGACTGCTTTCTTTTAACTGATCTTCTATGCGTTGGATACGCTGGTGAAAGATCCACCAGATCAGTACTGCCAGTGCCAGGCATACCAGGATCACTGCCAGGTAATTACGGGATAACCAATGCTTGTAAGCTGCCATGCCGGCTTTTAAGGCAATATCGCGCAGGTCAGGCACTATTTCAATAAAGGAATGGGGATAAAGCAGGGACAGTCAGGGGGACAAATGGGGGACAAGCTGCTAAAAGCCGTCATGCGGTTTTTCTGACTTACGGTCTGCCGGCTTCCGACTTTTTAAATCAATTCTACTAACTCATCAAGAGAGCCTTCTTCCGGCAGGTTGATCTTTTTGCGAAGGCGCTGCCGGGCTTTTTTGATCGCATCATAACTTACGCCCAGCATAGCCGCCATATCCTTTGGGGGCAATTGTAATTTGGTAAGTGCGATTAAGCGGGTATCAGCAGCGCTCAGGTCGGGTATTTTCTCGCGAAGGCGTACAAAGAATCCGGGGTATACTTTCTCATATAGATCACGGAATGTTCTCCAGTCTTCTTCCGTAAGAATGGTTGCATTCAGTAGCCGCTGAAGGTTTTCCATCCGTTCCTTGTTTTCCTGCTCACCATGTTGCTGCAACTGATCCAGCTCCTGTCTGAACTGCTCGATCAGTTCATTCTTTTCTTTGAGCTTATTCGTATAGCCTGTCAGCTCCTGTTGGGCAAATGCCAGTTGCTGCCGGTCTTTGTCGCGGGCCATGGCCGACAATTGTAATTCCTTGTTGCGCTTTAAGCGTTGCCGATTTACCCACAGCAGTCCAATGATGCAGGCCAGTAGCAACACGATCAATAAACTATTCCTGATAAACACTTCCTGCCTGCGCTGGTATTCCAGTTCATTGATCGCATTGAGGTGTTGTTCCGTTTCCACTTTCAGTTTGGCCTGATTCAGCGTGCGGTTGCTGCGTATTACAGCCAGGCTGTCTTTGTACAACAACAGCGAGTCGGCATATAGCAAGGCGAGCGCCTCATTCCCTTTGAAGGCGTGGTACCGGTACAGGTTTTCATACCAGTTCTTAAAGAGCGCCACGCTCCCCAATTGGTATACATAGGGGCGGGCCGAGTCCAGGTACCTTTGAGCAGCATCGGCCTTTCCCTGCCTCAGGTAAATGGTTGCCATTACCATGGCCGCATTGATGGCGCTACCACGTTCCCCTGCTTTAATGCTGCCTTCATAATCCTGGTGCAGCAAGGGCAGTGCCAGTGCATCCTTTCCCTGCAGGTGATAGGTATAGCCCAGGTTGCCATAAGAGAGCGACATATAAAACGAATCTTTTACGACAGCGGCGGAGGCGTGCGATTTGTTGAAATAATAGATAGCCGAATCGTATTGTTTTAACTGCTGATAGCATAGGGCTATGCTGTTTTCCACGCTGGCGAAATAAACAACCTCATTCCAATAGGCGGGGATGGCCGTCGCTTCTTTATAATGTTTGATGGCTTGTTCGTATTCTCCAAACCGGTAATAGCATTCAGCCAGTCCGCCGGCATAACGTTTGGTATAAGGGTAATTGTTGATCCCTTTTTGCTCAAACAGGTTGCGGGCCTTTTGCATGTATTCGAAGGCCGGGCCAAATTTTTCCAATACAAAGTAATAATCTCCGGTGAAGTACCAGCATTCCGCTGCTACCATGGGCCATCCTTTTTGCCGGGCTGTTTCTTCTGCCTCCAGCATGATGTCAACACTTTTGGGCAGTCCACGGTAGTGTGTGGACCGGTACACCTGTAGTGCCAGCCAGGCTTGTTGCATGGGCAATTCAAGGTGCTTGTCGCGGTAAAACTGTTCAGCTGTCTGCAGTTGCCTGATAATAGCGGCGGAGTCTTGTGTGAGCTGGATCTTTTTGTACCAGGCCCATATTGTTTTCACCTGCTCGTCTTTGGAGAATGAAGATGGAATGGCTGGCTGGGCCTGGGCCACAGACAAGGAGCTTAAGAACAGCCATAGCAGCAGAGACTTTCGGGTCAAGGCTTAGTAGTTAGTTGGTTAGTTTACGAAAATACAATTCAGGGATCACTATTCTTATGATTGTGAATATTTTATAGTTTTATCCTCCGGTGTTGATAACTGTTATTACTGGAAATGAAGTAGTATCATATATTTGAATGTATATATAATTACTGTTCAGTTAATTTTGTAACTTTATATATGACTCAAATTGCCATTCAACAACAAATAGAGGTAATCCGCCAGGCTTCAGCTGAAGCAAGGAAAACCAAAGAGTCGGCCCGTCAATTCCTCATTGACGCAGGGATTATTAAGGAGGAACGAAAGGAAAAAGTTGCTGAAAAAAAGAAGTAAGTGGCCTACCATCAGCCTTTTCAAATTACTGGATTTCACAGTTGTGACCGGGATTTAGGTTTGCGCCTTTTAAATGGTTCAGACGAATTAAATCCAAGCGACAATCCATGGGATTGGCTGGGACCAGGTGTATATTTTTGGGAACAAAATCCTTACCGCGCGTTAGCCTACGCAGAAGAAGCTGCAAGAAAAGATCAAAAATTCAGTGGTAAGATAAAAACTCCTTTTGTTATTGGGGCAATAATAGAATTAGGCAACTGTCTTAATTTAATTGAACCTAATTCTATTAGTATAGTTAAAGAAGCGCATACCAGTTTATGCGAAACAGTACGTGAAAGTGGCGAAGAAATGCCGGTAAATAAAGGAGCAAATCGTCGGCTCGATTGTTCAGTCATCAAATTTGTGCATCAATCAAATAAGAATAAAGGAGTCAACCGCTATGATACCATTCGTAGCCCCTTTCAGGAAGGAGGCCCGATCTATGACGGCGCCAATTTTACGGATCGTTTGCACATTGAGATATGCGTATTAAATAAAGACCTTATTAAAGGATACTTCTTACCTCGTCCGGTGGAAGAGTTTAATCCTTATTTGAACACAGCATTCAATATGTGAATGTAGGCTAATGCCACTCCCTTACCCCAGTATCTTCTCCAGCGCCAAGATCTTCTCCAGAGGGGGCTTATGAGTAAAAATACCAGATTCACTATTGGCCCTTACCCCCCTTACAAACAGGTAGATAACGCCACCAAACTGTGTATGGTAATCGAAATGCCGGAGGCGGCTTTCCAGGTACTTCTTAACTGCCAGCGTATAGATCAGGTATTGTAAATGATAGTTGTTCTCATTCATTGTTTTGACCAACGCAGCCGGAGAGTATTGAGCAGGCTCATTACCCAGGTAGTTGGATTTCCAGTCGAGTATATAATAACGGCCACCGTGCTCAAAGAACAAGTCGATCTTACCATTCATCATGCCTTCCAGTTCATTGCCCGGCAACCCATGCAGGCTCCTGATCAGGATACTGAATTGATCATCCGAAAGCGAGTGTAATGACTCTGGAGGAAAGGAGGGTACGGGGAAGTCGAATTCAAATTCAGTCATTCGCTTTTGCCAGCCCACATCAGCCAGCGTAAAGGGTTCTGACTCCCTACCGATATTGGTATACAATACCTGTTGCAGCATCTCATGCAGCATCGGCAGGTATACCTCCTGTTGACCGGGCACATAGCGGCGGATGGCTTCTTCCAACCAGCTATTCCACCGGCTGTCATCACCGAAATGGATGTTCTCAAAAATAAAATGCAGGAAATTACCCGTCTTCGCACCACGCCGCAGCAGGTGAAAGATGAAATTGTCATACGTATCCTGAAGCGGGAAGGAGCGGGGTGGAACCTGGTGCTCCGGTTTTGCGGCCAGCATGGTATAACTCATCTTACGCCAGTTCTCTTCCTGCAAAGCAAACTGTATAGGTTGGGCCACAGCAGGTGTTTTGGCATCTGCTGCCTGCCGGTAAGGACGGGCAGGCCCAGCGGGCGCTTCATTCCTGAATACGATCAGCGAGCTATCTGTATTGGGTAGGGTATTCACAAAAGTGGCCAGCGTGGAGGCTTTATAATACAGGTTCCTGAAAATATAACAGGCATATACTGCACGCGTTATAGCCACGTACAGCAAACGCCGGTTTTCCTGTTCCGCCTGCTGCTGTTGCCAGAGCAACTGTTCTTCCGTTAGCCGGCTTCTTTCCACGCCCACATAATCACCGCTTGCCGGATCACGAAAGCTTACAAACTCCTGTGTTTTACTCTCCACAAAATCAAGGAAGGGCGCCAGCACAATATTGTACTCCAGCCCCTTGCTCTTGTGGATGGTAACGATCTTCACCGCCTCCTCATCACTCTCCATACGCTGCGTATATTCATCGCCTTCTGCCGACATACCATCAATACCCCGCTGCAACCAGGAAAGTAATTCAGGTATTGAAAGGTTTTTGCGGCTCTCGGCCTGGTGCACCAATTCCATCAACTGGAAGAGATTGGTAATAATGCGCTCGCCGTTCTCAGATTGCAAAGTCAGCAACACCTGTTTCACATTGAAGTCGGACACAAAATCCATCAGGGCGGTATAAATGCCATCCTGTTGCCAGCGGTTCTTATAGCGGGTAAACAATTCGAGTACAGCCCCATCATCCAACGAAAGGATCTGCGCTGTGTCGAACCCCGTAAAAGGAGACAGTAAGGCCCTGTTGATAGAGGAGCGGTCGGGCCTGGCAATGGCTTCCATCAGGTACAACAGGTAACTGGATTCTTCTGATTGTAAAACCCTGGCATCGTCAATTGTTACCGAAGGGATGCCCAGCCTGGTGAGTGCGGTCTTTAAGTCGCGGCCTTGCTTTCCTGTACGCACCAGGATGCCGATATCGGAAGGAATGATGTTGCGCTGTTCGCCTTTTTTATTGATCTGGTAACTCGTATCCTGAAGTAGCAACGCTACCTGCGTAGCAACTGCTTCCAGTAGTAAACTGGTTTTGGGCAGGGAAAAAACAGTAAAGGCAGGGGCCGTTACACCCGCTAGTTGCAAGTCGCCCTTGGTATTCGGCACCGGACTGTCTACCGGGATATAATGGATGGCATTATCCTGTTGTTCAAAAAAGAAAGTATCGAAGTCATCCTGCGGCAAAAAGAATTGATTCATGCCCTCGATCATCTGTGCCGATGAACGGTAGTTGTGGTTCATACTGTACAAATGCTTCACCGCATCCCTTGCCTTGAAGTAAGTAAATATATCGGCCTTGCGCCAGGCATAGATACTTTGCTTCGGATCACCAATGTAAAAGAGGATCGTATCTTCTCCAAATGCCTGGTCAAAGATCTCAAATTGCTGCCGGTCGGTATCCTGAAATTCATCAATGAACACTGCCTTGTATTTTTTGCGCAATACTGCCGTTAGCTTGCTGCTGTTTCTTTCTGTAAGCGCATAGTGCAGGTTATGGATCAGGTCATCATATCCCAGTACATTGTTCCGCTCTTTGAATAGCCGTATCCCTTTACCCGCTTCTTGTATGGCAAGGTAGTATAGCTGGTGATAGATCAGCTGAATGGCCAATACCTTTGCTTCAGCGGCTGCATCATGCCGGGCGATGAGTTGCAGGAGGTCCGGGAAAAGTTTCACCACATAGGCCGTGCTCTTTTTACTGCGCACAGCTTCTGCAAAAGCAGCAGGTGCGGAGAGGCAGGGCAGCAATCCCTTTTTTGCATGGGCATTGCCTTCACAAAGGACCCTTAACTGCCCGGCATTGTCAGTTATATAACTGTAGAGCGCTTCTTCTGTCGCTGTCACTTGTTCATTGTGTGCTGCCAGTTGCTGCTGCCAGGCTTCCTGTTTAGCCCTGGTAACGGTATAGAGCGTTTTTTCCTGAAAGCCGGGATATTTTTTGCCGCTTAAATGATTCTCCAATACTTCCCTGATATGCTGCTTAAGGTCTTCATGCCACAGCTGCTGCAGCAGCCCTGCGGGTAAAGTAGTGATTTGCTTACGCCAGAATTTATTGAGCTCTTCTTCTATCACCGGAGAAAGATCTGGCACCATCTCAGCGCCAAACAACTGGAAGGTCTCAAAGGCAAATTCATTCAGTGCCTGTTGGCAAAAACTATGAATGGTCAGTACCGATGTTTCGTCCAGGAATAGGACCGCATCTGTTAGTTGTTGTTTTACTACTTCTTCACCCCGCAGGTCAATTGCCTGTTGTACCAGCTGAGCGATATTGTCGTCGTTAATGGCAGTGCCACCGGCATACTTGTGCGCACTGCGGATAAAAAGGCGCACCCTGTCTTCCAGCTCTGCTACAGCAGCCTTGGTAAAGGTGACCATCAGTATCTCTTTAACAGACAATTGCTTTTCCAGCACCAGCCGCAATACCAGGATGGCAATAGAATAGGTTTTACCCGTTCCGGCACTGGCTTCAATGAGGTTACTCTCTTCCAGCGGCACCGTAGCCGCATTGAAATCAATATATTGTTTAGGCGTACTCATGTGGGCATGCTGTTAATCGTAATAACCAGGAAATAGTTCGTCCAGCGGAACAAGAATATGAGCAGCCACTGCTTTGTACTGCTCCAACACTTCTTCCCTGTCATAAAATCCTTTGTTGTATTCAGGTACAATGTAGGGATCATCACTCATGTCAAGCTTCTTCTCTACCAGCTTACTGAACTTCTCGAAGTCCAGTTCACCTACCTGCCTGGGTTTTATGTCAAAGTCCGGATAGAAAGGCGTAAGCGCCTCAAAGCCAGCCTTGTAAATAGCTATCAATGTAGTGAGCCTTTGTATGGCTTCGGCCTTATTTACAGGAATAGCCGCATAGGCTTCTTCCTTTTTAGCACCTGATATAAACCAGGCGCCCGTAATCTCACCCGCCGCAATGCCCGCCAGGTAACGGATATAGGCTTCGGCCAGGTACTTGGTTTCATGCCGCGACCAGGATACCTGTACCAGTTTTTTATCAAACACCCCCTGTATAGTTCCTTTCAATACGCTATTGCCAATGGGAATCGCCACGGTGATCGATTGTGGTTCGGCCAATTGGGTACAGGCATCATACAAAGCACGCACCGGCATCACCACTTCTTCTACCTGTTTCACCGCCACAACGGCCATATTCTTCAGAGGCAGCTCACCCGTCATCACCAGTTTATGCTGCAGGGCATCCGTATCGGAGGCGGTGAGCAACTGGTTCTTCAACGCCCATTGTTGTAGTTTGTCGAGACTGAACAATTCCGTATCATCCAGCAAAACCTGCTCCTCACCATAATAAATACCCAACACCTTATTATAATAGACCTTGAATGGGTTCTTAAAAAAACGAACCAGGTCGTCCAGCATGATCTCTTCAAAGTTCAATGGGTCTCTTGGCTTATTGGCCTGTATCACCGCTTTGCCCGTTGCGCCCACCGTATCGAGGTAGCTGTACAACCGGGCATTACCCAGGGCATATTGATGGCTGAAGCTTTGCAGGGGTTGGAGCGTTACCAGTTGAGCCCTCACTGTTTCAGGAGCTTCGACCCCTGCTTCTATATAGTCCAGCAGCTCATCGATCAGGGCCGAAGGAGGCAGCGCACTGTTGTCTTTGGCATTTTGCCCGCGGTAACTGATGTACAGGTATTCCCGTGCCGAAAGCACAGTTTCCAGGAACAGGTGTTTATCATTCTCTTTTACATTCCGGTCGCCCCTTTGTCTTTGCCGCGTAATAAGGTTGAAACTCGCAGGCTGTTCTCTTCGTGGAAACTTATCGTAATCAAGTCCCATCAGGGCTACTACTTTAAAAGGAATACTGCGCATGGGGATCAGCGAACAGAATGTGATACCCCCATTGGCAAATAAACCGCTGCGTGTGGTGCCGGAAAGTATTTGCAGGAAATTGTGGCCAAATACTTCAAAGGAAATCTCTTCTGTCATGTATTCATACAACAGGTTGTAGTCGGCCAGGTGCTTCATCAATGCATGATAATCTTCATCCGTATCTTCTTCTGGTTCCAACACCAGGTTGTGCAACAAATACTCCACATACTCCACCCAGCCTGCAATGGCACGCGGGGCCCTTCGCTGCCTGATGGCATCCATCAGTATTTCAGCAAAATGACAGAAGCGGATGATCTCCTGCGCTTCACTTCCTTCCAGCATGTCCAGCGGATAAAAACGATCCGCCCCATCAGCATATGCCATTTCTCCGCTCATGCAAATGCCAAACATAATACGCTTGATCCCATATTCCCAACTCACCAGATGTGTATCATCTTCCGCCCTTCCTGTAAGGCCAAAGCGGATATTGGCTGCATCCACCACCTGCCGGATGCGTGTTACGTCCGACAAACCAAAACGTTTGCGGATAAGGGAAGAGTCCAGCAATTGCAATACTGCTTCTGCTTTGAAATTCTCTTCATTCAGTAACAATATCGAGTGAAGCGCCGTAAAAATATTGTCGCTCTCATTATAGCTTTCATCCGCAATAACATACCTTATCTTATACGGCGCATTGTTAAATACCGCTTTGATATAGGGCGCATAGCTGTCAATATCACTCACCATCACCACAATGTCGCGTGGCGAAAGGGTTTCTTTTCTTTTATCCACGAGGTATACCAGGTAATTGTACAGCGACTCTACTTCACGGGCTATTGTATAGCAGGCATTGATATGGATAGAGCCGTCCTGGATATCTGCTTGTGTAAGTTGGTGCCGGCTGGAAGTGGCTGCATTAAAAATGTCGCCCTGTATTTTGTGCAGCAGGCTATCCGGAACGGGCGGCACGATCCCAATATCTTCATAGGCATTCAGGAATTCATCATGCTGGAAGAACAAAGCAAAAGAATCCTGTATCACGCGGCCCCAGCTTGTAAGCAGGGTATTGCCGATGATACTGTCTTCGGCATTCTTATAACCTTTTTGTCGCCATCCCGCCAACTGTTTTTCACTGCGGTCCTCAAACCAGTATACCAGCGGCGCGGGGTTGATAAAATAGAAATGAACATCAACAATGGCCGACAACTCAAACAGTATCTGCACGTGATAAGCTGTGATGATCGACAGGCCAAACAATTGTACGCGCGGCAGGCGGGCCCTGAGCTGTGCCTGAGAGGCGGGCTGTTTCAACTTCTCCAATATCAGGTTGCTCACCATGGTTTTGTCGGGCAGTGCATTGCCTGCTTCTTTTTTGGCCCTCACCCACAGGTATTGCTGCCAGCTATGGTCCGGATCATCCAGGCTGGCCCCTTCATTCCATTGCCTGATGATCTCAGGCCGGTATACCTGGTATTGATCAAAAAGATCACCCACCTTTTCTGCCAGTGCTATCCGCCGCGTATCAGCTTCCTCCCCTGCATTCCGGAAATAATCAGCTATTGCCGGAAAGCGGTTGCTGAATTCCATTTCCCCCAGCAGTTTAAACAATAGCCAGCTGAGGTTGGAAGCCGACAGCATCTCTGTATATTTTCCGCCTAACAAGTAATACAGCTGGTGTATCAGTTCATTAGGTTTCAGAAAACGGCAATTGGCAGTAATGCCCAACCGGTGCGCTATTTGTAGCTTCAGCCAGTTGTTCATCCCGTCCGTTTGCGTTACGATATAGTGTGGATCAAATACACTGTCCCCTGCTTCTTTCAGGTTATTGGCCAGTCCGGTGGCCAGGCTATCCAGTGAATTGGAAACTTTTAAATACAATGCCATGGGCTTGCCTCGTAGTGATTAGGAATTAAGTGTTGATGATCCTGGTTGAAACCGGGCAGCTATGCCCGATGCTCTTTCTACTACCCGCTGTGCGGCCGTTAATATAGTCTCTCCCGATCCCTGCAGGTATACCCGTTTCCTGGCCCGGGTTACCGCCGTATACAACAACTCGCGCGTAAGCAAGGGCGAATTGGCTATTGAAGGCAATACCACTAGTACTTCATCAAATTCAGAACCCTGGCTTTTATGGATGGTCATGGCAAACACCGTTTCGGCTTCACTCAGGTAACCAGGCATGATCGCCTTAAGCGTTCCCGTACTGTCTTCAAACCAGGCCATTAATACCCCTTGCTCATTGGCGCGGATAATACCCGTATCTCCATTGAACAAACCATGTTCATAATAATTGCGGGTCAATATAATAGGACGGTTCTCGTAAAAAGGGACCGTATACTGTATGAGCTTTTTGCTGTCGAGCCATTTTTCGATCCTGGTATTGATCGCATACAAACCCTGCTCACCTTCTCTTACTGCGCACAATACCCGCAAGGCATTCATTTTCCTGAGGGCTAAAGAAATGTCTTTCTCTGCAATGAAAGCCGCATAACCTGCTATAAACTTTTCAAACAGGTCATTCGAATACAATGGATCGATCACCACCTGCTCATCGGTAGCAGGCGGCAGGAATTGTTGTAAGGCCGCTGCATCATTGTTGATCACCGCCTTGCTGAATGAACCTATACCCGTATGACCTGTAAAACGATGACTGCGCCTCAATTCTACCAGGTGTTGGAACAAGGGGTGGTGATGCTGATCGCTGATATGACTCTCCGGCAGGCGATAGCGGGCATCCTCAATGAATTCATTGATCAGTGCAAGCCTTTCAGGCGAGAACTGATTGAGGATAGGTTGTGCCAGACACAGATCACCAAATAAGCTGCCGGCTTCTACCGATGCCAGTTGATCTTTATCCCCCAGCATGATCAGCCGGGTGCCGGGTGCAATAGCATCCAGCAGTTTGGCAAACAAAGCCACATCGATCATCGAACATTCATCTACGATCACCACATCGTAACTCAGTGGATTTTGCTGGTTGTGCCGGAAATAAGGAGTACCTGCCACCGGTTTAAGCAATCGATGAATGGTAGAGGGATGCAATGCCTGGAACTTTTCCAGTATCGTAGCTTCCAGTGGTAGTGTCGTCTGCCGCAGACTTTCCGCCATGCGGGCAGCTGCCTTGCCGGTAGGAGCCGCCAGGGCCACTTTCAATGCCGGGTTGGTGGTATATAATAAGGATAATATTTTGGCAACGGTAGTGGTCTTTCCGGTACCAGGACCGCCCGTGATGATGGTGAAGTTGTGCAGGATGCCTGTAATGGCGGCTGCCAGTGGCCAGTCGGCCAGGTCTTCAGTTGTATCCGTAGATCCCTTACCAGAGTTGGTAAATAATTGGCTGATAAAAGCCCTGTGCTGACGAAGCAATGCCAGCCGGTGGGGCAACTGCGCCTGTTCTTCTGCCAGGAACTGCCGGATGCGTTGCAGGAAGCCCGTTTCATACCGGAAATAGCGTTGCAGGTAAAGCCTGTTTTGATACAGTACAAAAGGTTGCTGGTCATCGCCGTTCTTACCTACCAGTGGCAGGGTTTCCAACTGCTGACTGCTGCCCGAAAGAAGAGTGTAATAAGCTGGCAGATCCTCTGCACTGGCCGTCAGCTGATCCAGGTGCAGACAAATATGTCCTTCACTGAGTTTTTTGGATAGGAGATAAGCGTAAGGTTTCAATGCCGGTATCCCAAAATATTCGGCAAACTGCTGGTGAACATCATTGAGCGCATGCATGGCCGCAAGTTAGCGTATTGCCTGAATAATTAATGCGCCTCCCAGCCTGTCGAAGCGTATTCCCGAAGCTACCTTAAGGGACAGCTTTCAATCCCTCTATGCCTTCTTGCCTGGTTGCCTTCCTGGCCTTCCCCCTCGATGCCTTGCTGCCTTGTTGCCTCGTTGCCTTTTCATAACACAGGATCACCACCCCCGAACTGAAAGTTTTTGCTCTCAACAGCTTCAAGGGATAGCGATGTTGCATTTCCCTGAAAAGCGGAATACCCTCACCCAATATTACCGGATGTACCCATAGCACGATCTCATCCACCAGGCCCAATTGCATTAAGCGCGATACAATACTACCGCTGCCCAAAATGATCATATCCAGCCCCGGCTGTTCTTTCAGGGCTATTACGGCTTTCCCGATATCTTTTTTTACCAGCCTGGCATTTCTCCATTCCACCGTACGCAGCGATTTGGAGAACACGATCTTGGCATAGTTATTCATCATGTTGGCATAAGAGCATTCCTGTCTTCCGTAGGCTGTATTATTGGCTTCATAGGGCCAGTAACTGGCCATGGCCTGGTAGGTGATGCGTCCCAGTAGTATACTGTCCACCATACACAACTGCTCAAAGGCAAAACTGGCCATCTCCTCATTCCAATGCGGAAAATGCCAGTCAAGCTCTCCACGGGGGCCGGCCATAAAGCCGTCAAGGGTTACATTTATCGATACAATTAATTTACGCATCAGCATCTCATTGGATCAACAAATTTACGTCGGGGGCATGCCCCCGATAGCGTGTGGTTGCGACTAATTGAGAGGCCTCTTGCGACATGAAAAGAATAGCAGCCCGGGCCATTTCATGGCTGCCTTTCTTTCCGCGGGCAGGCGGCTTAACCTCAATGTCATTACCGTTCAGAATCTGTTCAGCCGGTCAGGGAAGGTGACAATTCATACTTAACTCATTATTAATCGTCCATAAAAATCGTTTGAATGTGTAACCATATTGTTATACATTTGGCTCCACAGAGCTGATCAATTTACTCCCCCTTTCGATGTTTCAACCGGCATTACTAAAAACTGCCCGGGTCAATGTATTGGCCAGAAACGATCCGTTTGAACAATAGGAACGTTCGGCCCCAAAAACAAATAAAAAGCGCAGATGAAACACATATCAATCCTGGTGCCTGAAGAGGCAGTCCTGACAAGTATCACCGACCCACGTATGCTGTTTACCACGGTGAATGACTTTTTAAAAAGAGCCGGCAAGGAGCCCATGTTTAAAGTAGAGCTCGTAGGCCTTTCCAAAGAAGTGCAGTTGTACCAGGGCTCATTTACCGTGCACAGCGATGTGCTGTTGCAGGACGTCAAAAAAACAGACCTGATCTTTATACCTGCCATTGGTGGAGATCTGCAGGTGGCCATCGAAAAAAATAAAGCCTTTTACCCCTGGATCATCCGCCAAAAAGCGCAGGGCGCCGAAGTGGCCAGCCTTTGTATAGGTGCTTTCCTGCTGGCCTCCACCGGACTGCTCAATGGACGAAAATGTTCAACCCACTGGATCTATGCCAACGAGTTCCGGAATATGTTTCCCGAGATCACCCTCGTTGATGATAAGATCATTACAGAAGAAGAAGGCCTGTATTCCAGTGGAGGCGCCAATTCGTACTGGAACCTGCTGATATACCTGGTAGAGAAAAAGGTAGGGCGCGAAATGGCCATCCTTACTTCCAAGTTTTTTGCGATAGAAATAGACCGGAAAAGCCAGTCGCCCTTTATCATGTTCAACGGGCAGAAGCGACATGAAGATGAGCCCATCAAACTGGCCCAGGAGTTCATTGAAAAGAACGTGACCGAGAAAATATCTGTAGAAGAACTGGCTGTTAAGTTTGCCATCGGCCGCCGCCATTTTGAAAGGCGTTTTAAAAAGGCTACCAACAATACCCCCGTTGAATACATTCAAAGAGTAAAGATCGAAGCCGCTAAAAAGCACCTCGAAAGCAGCCGGAAAAATGTAAATGAAGTGATGTATGAAGTAGGGTATTCTGATACCAAGGCCTTCCGCACCGTGTTTAAGAAGATTACCGGTCTTTCCCCTATTGATTACAAGAACAAATACAATAAAGAAGCTGTAGTAGCCTAAGGGGAATTAAATGGCTTAAGTGGCAGCTGGTGTTAATGCCACCAGCATTACTTCTTTTTCTTTGCCCTTGAGCTTAATGGCGCCTAATGAACGGGTGATATAATTCCTGAGTGAATACAATTCCGTGAGCAGGTCGGAAGAAGCGATCACCTCTTCATTCAGTTCCCCGCATTTGTCCAGTATCCGGGAGGTCGTGTTCAGCACATCCCCGGAATAAGTGATATCCCGTTTAATAATACCTACCTCACCTGCAATCACCCTGCCGCAATGCATGCCTGCTTTAAAGGAAGGCACCAGTCCATAGCGGTGCAGGTATTTGCCCTGCAGTTTTTGGATACGCAGCTTCATGTCGAAAAAGCAGCGGATGCACTGCAGGTTTTCTTTGCCGTCTTCATAGTTCCAGGCAATTACTACCTCATCGCCTACGTATTGATAAATGTTTCCTTTGTTTTCCAGTATTGGTGTAGTAATGTCGGCAAAGAAATCTTTCAGCAAAGCATGGTAGTTCTCGTTGCCCAATTGCTCTGCGATGGAGGTAGATGCGTTCAGGTCGAGGAACATGAATATCCTTTTCTCTTCCTTGGGTGTATTGTACCGCCCCCTGATGATATTCCAGAAATCTCCCTGGCCAAACTTGCTGTTTACCTGTAACAACAGTTGTGTAACGCCAACAATAAATCCCCAGAAAATAGCTGCCTTGATATGCGAGCTGTCCTTCAGGAACTTTTGGAAGGCTGCCCAGGAAACCGGGTCCCTCAGTGGTCTGCCGGTACGTATGGGCACCAGTATCACGCCCATCAGTACAGAAATAAAAGCCACAATGAGTAATAAGGAAATACATACAATGAGGATCGTATAGCCATAGGGCTTGTCCTGGTATTTTACATTTACATAGAATACCAGCAGGCTGCCGCCAATCAGTGCGCCAACCAATCCTGCACCCATATTGCGCATTGCTGAAATGGTAAAAGAATATTTATCCGAAAGCCCAAGCGTGTTATCTGTTAGCAGCACCAGCAGGTCATAAACAGTCATCAATAAGCCCATGATCATCCAGGCAATAATAATGACCGCCAGCTGTTTGAATTTTAGTTGAGTTCCCCTGTTCACGCCCCTAATTGTTTAGGTAGTGAAGGTACAGCCTATAGAACAAATGGTTCGCGTGTAATTAGGACCTTTCAGGGGCTGCTTGCGACTTTATTGGTCCTAATGCTTCGCCATCCGGATGCTTAATAATGTTACTCCCACCGCCAGCAATACAAGTATAGCACCCACCCAGGGAGTAGCACCCAGGCCCAATGGAGAAGCCACGATCAACCCACCCGCATAAGCGCCAATGGCAATACCAATATTAAAAGAAGCGATATTGAAGGCAGAAGCTACATCTTCTGTACCCGGCAAATGCTTTTCAGCGGTTTGTACCACATACAACTGCAGACCAGGAACATTCGCAAACGAAAGAGCACCCATGATGAATAAGGTGATCATGGCCAATAAGGTGTATTGCACCGTAAAAGTGAACAGTAATAATACCAATGCCTGCAATACAAACATCCAAAGCAGAGCTTTCAGCGGATTTTTATTGGCAACCTTACCTCCCACAATATTACCTATGGCAATCGCCACACCATACAGCAGCAATACAATGTTAACCACCCATTCCGAAAGACCGGTTATCTCTTGCAGGATAGGAGAGAGGTAGGTAAAAGCCACAAACGTACCACCATACCCCAACGCTGTCATTAAGAAGCCAAGCACCAAACGTTTGTTGGTGATAACCTTTAATTGTGTTTTTAAAGAAGCCGCCTTTTCATTGGCAAGATTGTTGGGCACCAATATCCAACTGGCCACCAGGCCAATAATGCCTAGCACAGCCACCCCGATAAAAGTTGCCCGCCAGCCAAAATGTTGTCCGATGTACGTACCGAATGGCACACCTGTAACGATGGCTACCGTGAGACCGGCAAACATAATAGCAATGGCAGAAGCCCTTTTTTCAGCCGGCACCAGAGCCGCAGCGATGGTAGAGCCAATGGAAAAAAATACCCCATGTGCAAATCCTGTAATGATACGTGCTACCACCAGGGAAACAAAGCCAGGCGCCAGGGAAGCCAGTCCATTGCCCACAACAAATAACAACATCAGCGAGATCAATAATTGCTTCCGGGGTACCCGGCTGGTTAATGCCGTGAGGATGGGCGCGCCGATAGCCACACCGATCGCATACAGGCTTACCAGCAAACCGGCTGAAGGAATGGAAATGTGCAGGTCTTTGGCCATCGTAGGCAACAGGCCCACGATCACAAACTCTGTAGTGCCAATGCCAAAGGCACTGATGGTCAATGCCCACAATGCAGCAGGGAGTGATTTTCTATTGCTGGTTGATACGCTTGTTTCTGTAGCGGATAATTCAATTGATTTTGTAACTGTGTTCATATATTTTCAATTAACAGGGCAAAATTCCTACTAATTGAGCTATTATCATAATAGCTTAAATTATACCTTTGTATCAGAAAACTAATAGTATATGATACTCAACCTCGAATGGCTCAGGACCTTCAAAGCGATCTATGAGAAGGAAACACTCACCGGCGCTGCACAGGCTTTGTATATTTCCCAACCCGGGGTAAGTCTGCACCTCAACTCCCTGGAAGCCTACACCGGGTATAAACTATTTGACCGGTCGGCTAAAAAGATGATCCCTACAGAGCGAGGTAAAGTGCTGTATAATTTTGTGCTGGAGCCCATCAGTAAACTGGAAACAGCTGAAGAGCTTTTCTACAGAAGCTCCAAGGCCGACAGGGCTACCATCAGCATCGGTATGTGTTTTGAAACATTCCAGTTCACCCTGGAAAAACATATTTCCTCTCTGCCCTTCAACGTCATCATCAAGTTTGGAGAATATCCCCAAATGATACATGACCTCGACAAGGGTTTGCTCGATCTTATCATCACCCCACACAAAGACGATCAGAAGAAACTGGATTACCAGCCCTTCTCCAAAGAAAGGATTGTATTGGTATGTGGTTCAAAGACCAACCTGAAATCCTTAACACCACTGATAAAAGATAATAACATAAAGGAAGTGGAAAGCTGGCTAAGGCAACAGTTATGGTACAGTACTGCTGCCGACATGGGGCACCTCAAAAACTTCTGGCAACTGAACTTTAAACGCAACCTCGATTTTAAGCCCAACTATATTGTACCCAATATTAGTTCCATTGTTCGTTGCCTGGCCGGCGGACAGGGATTTTCTGTGATCCCCGATTTCTTATGCAGGGAGGAGATGAATACCGGAAAAGTAAAATTGGTATGGGAAGGCAATCACATTGTAGAAAACACCTTGTACTTCGGTACCAGAAAGAAAACCTTGTACGAAAAAGAGATCAATATGGTAAAAGAGATCTTCATAACACAAGAGCTCTTACCAGTCACCGGGAGGTAATTGTTTTCTTAAAATGGAAATGGTGGGTCGCCTTCCAAAGGCGGCTCACCATTTCTTCTTTCATGGCTATAACGTCTTATTTCACTGCAAACGCAATCACGTAATCTCCCATCTTGGTTGAAAACTTTCCGTGCCCACCTGCTGCCATCACCACGTATTGCTTGCCATCCAGTTCATAGGTCATAGGTGTGGCCTGCCCACCGGCGGGTAATAGGTATTTCCAAAGTTCTGCACCCGTATGTGTATCAAAGGCGCGCAGGTGACCATCACGTGAGGCCGCTACAAAGATCAGGTTGCCCGCAGTTACAATGGCGCCACCGAAATTGAGTGAACCCCATTTTTCGGCGCCCGGATATTTTTTAGGGTCCAGCATATAGCCCAATGGTACTTCCCATTTTTTGAGGCCAGTGTTCAGGTCTACAGCTACCAGGGTACCCCAGGGCGGGGTTGTTTGCATCATCAACCCTTTCTCATCTACTTTAAAGAGATAGTCACGGTTCATTACATAGGGCGTTCCCCGTTGCAGACCTATTTCTCCCCTTACTGCATCACTTCCTTTGCCTTCCAGTTCAGCTATCTTTTCCCTGGGCACCATCCGTATGATGGCAGGCAGCAGGTTGATATTCGTGATCAGCAGGTGTTCCTTCGGATCTACGCACATGCCACCCCAATGGATACCGCCGGCATTACCCGGTGTCATCACCGATCCTTCATTGGAAGGAGGCGTAAAAATCCCTTTGTTCCTGAATTGGGCGATCCTTTTTTTAGCCGCTTCTTTCTCTTCTGCTGTACTGCCCCAGGCATCCTTTTCAGCAACACTTTGAATACCTAACGGCGCAGGCAATACGGGGAATGGTTGTGTGGGCCAGGCTTCTTCGCCGGGAATATCAGAAGCGGGTACAGGCCTTTCTTCTACAGGGAACAAGGGTATCCCTGTTGTACGGTCCAGTATGAAAATATGTCCCATTTTCGTGCCTACTATTACGGCAGGTATTTTCTTCCCTTCTTTTATAATATCTGTCAGCACCGGTTGTGCAGCAATGTCGTAGTCCCACAAATCATGGTGCACCACCTGGTAATACCATACCAACTTGCCTGTGGAGGCACGCAAGGCTACAATGGAGTTGCCATATAGATTTTGACCTATGCGCTCACCGCCATAATAATCCGGACTGGGGCAGCTGGTAGGCACAAACACCAGGTCACGCGAAGCATCCACTGATAGGGTGGCCCAGGCATTTGCCGCACCTGTTTTGTGTACCATTGGTCCGTGCCAGGTGTACCAGGCTTTATCAGTGGAGTCGCGTGGTATGGGATCCCATCCCCATTTCAAAGCGCCGGTTATTACATCATAGGCCCGTACCGTGCCGGGTGGATAATCAAAGCGTTGGTTATCGCCCATGGCCGAACCCACAATGATGGTATTGCCAATGACGGCTGGAGGAGAAGTTACACTGATCGTACCACCCATACCCTTGCTGAGGTCCACAGTTCCCCTGTCGCCGAAGGAGGAGATGGGTTTGCCTGTTTTAGCATCCAGTGCGATCAGGCGGCCATCGATCGTGGCAACGAAGATCCTGCTTGCTCCTTTGCCCTTGTCGCTGCCACCGGCCGGCCATGCCGATACACCACGCGAGGTGATCTCTGAATACCCCATGCGCAGGTTGATCGCCGGATCATATACCCATTGCTCTTTGCCTGTGGCGGCGTCTACTGCAAATACGCGGGCAGAGGGCGTGCTGAAATAAAGGGTTCGGCCGATCATGATGGGCGTAGCTTCAAAAGCCGCTTGTTTCAACGCTTGTGTTCCTTCATACAGGGCCAGCTCGCCAGTTTGATGCGTCCAGGCCACTTTCAAAGAAGCCACATTCCCGTCATTTACCTGGCTTAAAGGCGAATAGCGCATGCCGCCCGCATCATTCCCATAAGCAGGCCATTCGCCTGCAGGGCGGGTGGTAGTGGCTTTTCGGGGAGCCTGTCCATAAGAAAAAGGTATGCTGGCCAGCAGGAGGGAGGCGCAGACAAGAGCTTTTATTTTCATACAAAATGATTTTCCCAAACCTACCCCTAAGCCTTTCCCTGGTTAAATTTCTTTGACCAACAGACAGTTTAAAGAGGCGAATGGACCAATCATGCACCACCAGTCAGCTCCTCGAATATCATCCGGCTCAATTCCCACCGGTACCAGCGAAGCTTCGCCTGAACTGCCTCAAAGGGGTTTTCCCTACATCCAATATTTAGATTGAAACTACGTTATTATGGGAGGTAATCTTATACGGCCAAAACACCGGCATATCCAATATACGTGAAAAGCTTAGGGACTAAACTGCCTTATGATACTGCTGATAAAGCAGTTGTGAAAGATTGGTACCCCTCCTTAAATGGATTGAGGGCCATCAGCATCGCCTTGGTTATCCTGCATCACCTGGGCAGGACCACCTCTGTTTTCAAAGGACTATCAACCTATAAATGGCTAATGCCCTTCATCCGGTTTATCCAGGATGGGCCCTTGGGCGTCAATATATTCTTCGTCATCTCTGGTTTTTTGATCACCTCCCTGTTATTAAAAGAAGAAGAACAGACCCATTCCGTTTCAGTTAAAAAATTCTTCCTCAAAAGAGTATTACGGATCTTTCCGGCTTATTATTTCATGTTATTTGTATATGTAGCCCTGAATGCGATTGGGTTGGTGCATATTAGCGGTACCTCTTTTTTGACCGCTTTTACCTTTACGAAACACTTCAACTGGAGCCTTGATTGGTTTACAGCCCATGGCTGGTCGCTGAGCATTGAAGAAACCTTTTATCTATGCTGGCCGGCCATCTTTATCCGTGGCAATAAGTTCAGAAAAGCAGCCGTATGGACCCTCTTGCTGATCGTGCCTTTGTGCAGGGTTTTCGTGCATTTTTATCCCCTTAGCTGGATGAGTCAATTGTCTATCTTTTGGCGCATCGATGCCATTGCCACAGGCTGCTTACTCGCTTTGTACAAAAATAAGATACTTACGCTCCTTGCTTCCCATTGGAACAGGTTTTTCTGGTTGTCGATCCTTGCGCTCTTTGGATTAAGGTATTTTCAATCACTGGCCAGCCTGGTGCATGCGGGTTTTATCTTTATGCCCCTGGGTCTCACCAATGGCACCATTGCCAATGCCTTGATAGGTATTATACTTATGTATTCTGTTTTCGGTCCTCAAAAATATTGGTTCAGGTTCCTCAACCTGAAGTGGGTAAGCTTTATTGGAACCCTATCATTCAGTATCTATTTATGGCAGCAACTATTTATCAGTGGTATGCATTGGTGGATAGCTCAATTCCCCCAAAACCTGGTAGCCGTTGCAGCAATGGCCCTGTTCTCCTTTTATATTATTGAAACACCCTTTCTCAAACTAAAATCAAAGCTGGCCACCGTGGATTGGGACTATCCTCGTCGCTGGCTGGCAGCATTGGCGGGAAGTTTAAAACACAATAGGGTAGGGCATTGACAGAACTCCCGTAAAACAAAAAAGGAAACACAAGATGGATTTCCTTTCTTTTGGGTGGAGAATGGCGGGACTCTATCGAACCACTGACTCCTTTGTTAAGATTTTCAGCACTTTAGATTTGAAAACGAACGGCTAATAGTAGAAAGTTAAATGCACATTATACAATAACTCAGGAACTTGCCTGTACTGTTTTGGATGCTTTCAGTTTATTGCGGTAGATCTGCGGCGACACACTGGTATTATTTCGGAAATATCTGCTAAAATGATACTCATCCTTAAAGCCCAGATCATAAGCGATTTCCTTCACCGATTTGGGTGTAGTATATAAATCCCGTTTCGCTTCCAGAACAATCCTTTCTGAAATAAGATCGGTAAGGGTTTTATTGAGGTGCGTTTTCGTGATCTTGGCAAGCGCCTTGGGTGAAATATTCAATACTTCCGCGTACTCACTGGCACTGTGTTTTTCTCTGAAATGTGTATCTATGGCATCTTTCAGGTTTTGCAGAATAAAGGGCTGGTCTTGCTCCGGCAGCGAAACTTCGGGGCCAACCCTTTGTTGCATCTTAATTCTGGATGCATGGATCATATAGATCTTCAAAATGGAAACGAGCAGTTCATGCTGAGCCAGTTCCTTTTTCTTCAATTCATCGATCAGTTGCGCAATAAGCGCATCAAATAGAACGGCTTCTGTAGCTGATACAGAAACAAATGGGGGATCATAAATATTGTTGAAGATCAAACCACAGAAAGCGATCTCTTTCTGGTGTTTAAGCAGGCAAAAGAACTCAGGATGAAAATCAATACAAACACCCCTGATTCCCTCCGGCGCATTAAGCGAGAATGGCTGGTAGGGAGAGAAAAACAACATCGTATTTTTACAAACCTCATAATCAGAAAAATCAGCTTTCAATGAAGCTTTTCCATCTCTGAGTAGAATGATGGAAGAAACGGACTGTCTTTGAATTGTATTGAATTCTGAATCATCTTCAAAGTGCCTGATCCGGAGCGCCAGGTTATTATCAGCACTATTTATGAGTGTCAGGATTGAATCAGAGAGCATAGGAGCAATTATAACTTAAATGTAAGTATTTGGTAGGAATATGCAAGGCGTATCAATCAGATAAAAGGAAAATCCACTTCCACTCCCGATGCATTATTGATAAAATTTGTAAATGTAATTAATGCTGCACAGGCAATTATTTCAATAACAGCCGTCATATCAAAGCCTTCTCTCTTTAGTGCATCAACATAGTTGTCAGGAACTTTGCCGCCATTATCCACTAGCTGCACCACGAAAGCCAGGACAGCCTGCACTTTCTTATTGTCCGACTTTGCCCGCTTGGCCTTTTGTATCGTGTCAGCATCAATACCATATATTGAAGCCCCAATGAACGTATGTGCTGTTGTACAGTATAAACAATTGTTTCTGGCCGATACAGCCAGTGCGATTAGTTCCGACATCCTGGCTCCGATCGAGCTTTGGCCGAGTGCGTTGCTAAACGACAAATAGCCGTTCAGGACGGCCGGTGAATTTCCCATTACCTTCATCATGTTAGGGATCATTCCTAGTTTTTTATTAATTGCCTCATAAAGTTCTTTGGACTTGCCAGAAGCCTCTTCCGGCGGCAAAGCTGGTATTTTTTCCATTGTAGTACGATTGATCACTTCGATTTTTTCACCGACAGGTTCGCTGTCAATTGCAGAAAAATAAGGTTACCCCTTCCGATAAAAGCATCGTCCTGTTGTAAATAAGCAACATCCAGATTCACTTTCTTAAAAATATCATAGGTTATTCCCAATCGAACCCTATTGCGGGATCATAGCCCATTATTAAGCGAATAAAAGCCTTCATCCATGACATAAACTCATTTGCAAGGATGCGCCTGGCATGATCCAGGTGGCAGTTGAAACGGCTTTCTTTTGACTGGAAGCGCTGAGTGCAATAAAAAGGGGCAAAGCCATCCAAAATATTCTGAAGAAAGAAGCTATCCGTGACATTGCTGTTAATTTAAGCGGGAGGTGCGTTCAAATAAGAAGTAAGAACTGCCTGGGTAGAGCAGTTCTTACTGTTTGATGATTATTGAATGAAGTTGATGAGCTCCGTATTGAATTTGCCCAACTCTTCGATAAACAGCGCGTGACCGCTTTTTTCCAGGGGTACGAGCGTTGAGTTAATCAGCATCACATGCATTTGTTCCGCCAGGTCATATGAACAGATATGGTCTAATTTACCATGCAGGATCAGTGCCGGGATGGTTATTTTCTTCAGGTCTCCTCTCAGGTCTGAATCACGGAGGGTTTTCAGTGCTTCACCCATTGCGTAAGAAGAAGCCTGTAACTGGATGGTGGATAACCAGGCGCCATAGCCAGGAGAAACGCTTGTTTCATTCGCGGGAAAGATCTTACCAAAGGTTTCAAGTAACAGGGGGCGGTTGGTATTATTTATGGCGATCAGGCCGTCTACATCATCTTTGGTCCATAAACCATAGTTGAAATCAGCACGTTTGGTCCAAACAGGTGCAGCTGCGCCGAATAATGCCATTTGAGAAACGTGCGCTGCATTGTATTTTGCCACATAATGGATGACGGTGGCGCCGCCCATGGAAAAACCACCGATAGTTGCGCCTTCAATTTTCAATTTATCCAACACCACTTTGATATCATCTGCAAACACATCATAGTTGTATTTTCCTGCTGGCTTATCCGAAAGGCCAAAACCTCTCAGCGTAATACCAATAACCCTGTACCCTTTCTGGATCAATGCGGCGTATTGGTATTCGTACATGGCATCGCTTAAAGGCCAGCCGTGGATCAGTACAACAGGTTTGCCTACTCCGAGGTCTGTTACATGTAACCGCACATTTGGCTCCACTTCGATGAATTCTTGCCTTCCCAGCGAGGCCGGCGTCCTTTTTGTTTGGGAAAAGGCGGAAAAAGCAAGGAGCTGTGTCATGAAGATCGCTGTGATGGCAATGACTGTTTTTTTAATGCTGGTGTTCATTTTTTAGGTTTTAATCTTTTGAAAATGTTTGTTGTTTTTTGAGTCGTGATCATCATTGATGACAGTGTAAAGGTGCATCAGATGGGAAACCTGGAAAATGGAGCATTGGCGCATCATGATGGATAGTTTTCCCCGGCGTCGTTAAACATTCGTGAGGTGACACCTTTGGGAAAACAGAAAGCCCTTGGGACATGTGGGGCAGGGAAATCACCGGGCGTTTTTTTATATTTATGTATGTTTTTTGAGTTTGTACCAAATCCGCAATTCGATTTCCTGACGAGTTTTGCTAAAAAATTCAATGTGCCGGTAGAAGGTGACCGGTTGATCATTCCGCCGGTAATGGGTACAGGTAGCATAAGGAGGATCGTTTTATCGGACGGATTGAAACTCGTAGTTCACCGTTATAAGCTGAACCAGGACTTTATCCTGAACAGGATAGGAAACGATGCACCCAATGACCTGGTGAGTGTGATATTTCATAGTAATGAAGTTACTGCCAGCGTTACCACAGGTGAAAAAGCCGCCCCTCTTTCCCGTAGCAGTGAGTTTGCCATACAAATAGCGTCAACAGACCTTAACTCGCAAATACGTTTTCCAGCCAACACAGATATCTATTTCCTGGTAGTGGGCATTATGAAAGATGTATTAAAAGACCTGCTTGCTATTACTAAACCAAACAGTGTTGTTCAAACAATACTTAATGCAGATCCCGGATTCCTGTTTTATGAAAGCATGAGTGTAGAGGTCCATAAACTTGTAAAGCAGGTAACTGACGCCCGTGAAGACAATGAATTAGGCAACTTTTATTGCAGGCTTAAAGTGCAGGAACTGCTTTACCTGGTCTTTGAGAAGCTACAGCAGCGGGAAGCGCAACGCCATAATGCTATCCATAAAGAGGATGCAGAAAAACTATTTCTGATCAGGACAGCCATTCTTTCAGATCTCTCTGTTCCACCGAGGTTGCCGGAGCTGGCAAGGATGGCTGGCTTTGGAGAAACGAAGATGAAAGACCTGTTTAAACAGGTATTCGGCGATACGATATATAATTACTACCAACGAGCCAGGATGGAAGAAGCAGCTTTTCTTCTTAAACATGGCGGTTTGTCTGTTTCCGACATAGGCTATCAGCTCGGATTTGCCAACCTCAGCCACTTTGGACGACTCTTCGAAAAGTTTCATGGCGCCAAACCTAAGAAATACGCCAGCGGCGGATAAGACTATTTTTTAGCCAATACCGGCTATTTTACCCCATTGCGAAGGTGCAATTTTGTGTTGTCATCAAACGACAACAACAATGAGCCAATTATTAGCACCTTACACGAAAGGACCCTTACTATTAAAGAATCACCTGGTGATGGCCCCCATGACCAGAAGCCGGGCAATCAATAACCTGCCCAACGGTTTAATGGCGGAGTATTATGCGCAAAGAAGTGGAGCCGGACTTATTATTACCGAAGGCACTGCTCCTTCGCCCGATGCACTCGGCTATGCAAGAATACCCGGCATTTTCTCTCAGGAACAAACAATCGCCTGGAAAGCAATAACCGACGCAGTACATGAGCAAGGCAGCCAGATCTTCCTGCAGCTCATGCATACGGGACGAATTGGTCATCCTGCAAACCTGCCCCAAGGTGGCCGACTGGTTGGGTCATCCAATATCAAAGCTACGGGGGAGATCTGGACAGATACGCTAGGAATGCAGGCCTATCCGGAACCTGAGGCCTTAACAGCAGAAGGGATCAAGGCAGTAATAGCAGATCATGTCAACGCTGCCCGCAATGCGATAGCGGCCGGTTTTGACGGTGTTGAATTACATGGCGCCAACGGATACCTGGTAGAGCAGTTTCTGAATCCCCATGTCAATAACCGCCAGGATGCTTATGGAGGAAGTGTAGAAAACAGGGCCAGACTTCCTCTCAGGATCGTAGAAGAAATAGCTGCTGCTATCGGAGCAGACAAGATTGGTGTGCGCTTTTCTCCTTATTCTACCTTGGGTGACCTGCAACCCTATGCAGAACAGGAGGTCCATGATACCTACGCACTCCTGGCAAAGGAGTTGAATAAGATAGGTATCGCCTATCTGCATATAGGCGTGTCGGCCATTATTCCTCAAAAAACATATGATGCCATTCGTGAAGATTTTCCAGGTACTATAATTCTCTGCAATGGCCTTTCCCCTGAAACGGCTGAAGCAGCGCTGAATGCTGGTTTTGCAGACCTGGTTGCTTTTGGCCGTGCATTTCTTGCCAACCCGGATCTGGACAAGCGTATTGCCACAGGAGCAGTTTTGAATGCTCCCGACTTTAACACCCTTTATACCCCCGGTCCGTCGGGTTACACGGACTATCCTGTATATGAAGAAAGTCTCGTTTAACCGCTTTGGCGGCACAGAGGTTCTGGAAGTAACAGAAGCCGCCATGCCAGCAGGCGACATTATTGTGAAAGTGAAAGCTGTATCGATCAACCCCCTTGATTGGAAATTATGGCAGGGTGAGATGAAACTTATGAGCGGGCGCAAGTTCCCGAAATCGGTAGGCGTCGACTTCTCCGGTGTAGTGGTGAAAGGGAACGGGCAATATCGTCAGGGTGATGAAGTATTCGGCATGACCAATGTATTTAAAGGCGGAGCGTTGGCTGAGTATGTAGCGGTAAAGGCTGACGATATAGCCTATAAACCAGCTACCATCACATTTGAAGAAGCGGCCGCCTTGCCTGTGGTTGGCTCCGCCGCCCTACAGATCTTCGATAAAATACTGTCGGTAAAACCAGGTATGCACCTGTTAATAAACGGGGCCGGTGGTGGTATCGGTCTCCTTGCTATTCAACTGGCCAAAAGAGCGGGAGCCGTCGTTACTTCCGTTGTGGGTGCCGCCGCTATCAAAATGGCCGTCGGTTTGGGCAGTGATATTACCATGGACTACCGGCAGGAAAATGTGCTGGAAAGAGGACCGGTTTTCGATGCGGTCATTGATCTCTCTGGAAAAATGAACTACCGCGCGGCTAAGGCGATCCTGAAGAAAAACGGGACCTATGTAAACACTTCTCCTGGCCCTAAGGAAATGATTGCTTCCCTGTTTTCCGGAGGCCGGTATAAACTGCTGTTTCTAAAGCCGGGTAAGGAATACCTTAATAAGTTAACAACACTTGGGTTGAAGATCGTCGTAAGCAAGCGTTATGAGTTTAGCGACTTTATCACAGCATATACAGAAGTAAAAAAAGGCGGCCTGCCAGGTAAGGCCGTTATCGTAATCAATTAGGGAGTTCAAATGGCATGGTATTACAAACAAAAAGAGCCTCTGCTTACGCAAAGGCTCTTTTTGAATTTTGGGTGGAGGATATCGGGGTCGAACCGATGACCTCTAACATGCCATGCTAGCGCTCTAGCCAACTGAGCTAATCCCCCATTTTTCACCGACACATAACCAGGTGGTTTTGATTTTCGGACGGCAAAGATAACAGCCCAGTCATTTGCCTCCAAATAAAAATAGAGGAGTTTCAGCCTGAAAACCCGCTTTTTGCCTTAAATTACATAGACTCATAAAAGGGCATATGGTGTACATTAAGCAATTGGTTATCAAATACTCACCTGTTTTGGACGGCACTACTCCCTCCTTTCCCCAAAACAACAGCCGCCCGGCGGAATAACAACCCTTATCGGGACCTTATCGAGACCTTATCGGGACCTTATCGGGACTTTGTCGAGACCCAGCTCCTCACCAGTACCGTAGATCAACCGTCTTCCATTCGTATCCTACCTATGTTCCGGTAAGGAATCAGGAAACTACAGCCCATTTTTCAGGCTGTACAGGTGTCCAGACCAGGAATTTGGCATTCATCGAAAATCTTTCCTAATTTCAACTTCCTTTTATCGATTCTATTTCAACGATTGCAACGCATGAATGAGGAAACAAACTTACTGCAGGAGGTTTCGGCTGGTAATGAGAAAGCATTCAAACAACTATTTGAATTGCACTACAGCAAGCTCTTCAATTACCTGCTGCGGGTTACCAAATCCAAAGAAATAGCCGAAGAGATCGCCATCGATATTTTTGTCAAACTCTGGATTGGCAGGGAGCTCATTCAGGACATCCGCCACCTCGATGCCTTCCTCCAGAAAGTAGCACACAACAAAGCCCTCGACTTTTTTAAGGTAGCCGCCCGCGATGCCCGGATGCACAAATTGATCCGCAAGGAAATGGAATCCACCCGCGAGCAGGAAGCCGATTATAAACTCCTCGACAGCGAATACCAGCACCTCGTTACCCAGGCCATCGACCAGCTATCCCCCCAGCGCAAAATGGTCTTCACCATGAGCAGGGTAGAAGGACTTACCCACGATGAAATAGCCCAGCGCCTCCAGCTCTCCCGCAATACGGTGAGAAATACCATCGCAGAATCCCTCAAATCTATCCGCCACTTCCTCCAGCTCCACGACCTCTCCGGCGCCGTCGTCTTAGGGATTCTGATGCATAATTAATACCTTATTTACGGCATCAACAGCCAGGTCCTTTAAATCTTCGGCGACCCCTATTGCCGATTGTCGACTGCCGATTGCCGAACTTTATTTTTCATTCCAATAGTACTACCCCCTTCCGGCAGTCGTCTTATATGGTTAACAACGATGCCATATGTCTTCAAACCCCATCCGGTTAAAGTACCTCTTTAAAAAATACCTGGACAATACCTGTTCCAAACAGGACCTCGAAGAGTTCTGGCAACTCATGTCGGAGCTTTCCGAGAATGACTTCGTACTTCAGGAATTACAGGAGCAATGGCAAAAAGAAGAGAATACCCACCCAACAGGTAATGAGGAGCTCGACAGGGTATTTGAGCGTGTACAACAAAAGATCAGTAAATACGAAACCGGCTACACCACCAAAGTGCGCCGCATAGGCAACAGCAGGATGTACATGGCGATCGCCGCTTCCCTCTTGCTGTGTATAGCCCTGGGCTGGTGGTACTTCAGCAACACGCCGGCAGAGAAGACAATGCCACCTACGTTGGCCAAAGAAAACCCGCTACGGGTTATCACCCTGCCCGATGGCACTACTGTTACCCTCAATCACGATAGCCACTTGGATTATCCTGCTGCATTTGGCGATTCCTCCCGTGAAGTATCGCTTACCGGCGAAGCTTATTTCGATGTTGCCCATAATCCAGCCAAGCCTTTCCTCGTACATACCGGCGCCTTTGTTACCAGGGTATTGGGTACCGCTTTCAATATCCGAGCTTATACCAAAGACAGCCTCGTAGCCATTACCGTAGAGCGCGGAAAAGTACAGGTACAGCGCCAGGACAATAAAAAGTCCCTCAGCATTCTACAGGCCGGTGATCAACTCATCATCGATAAACAAGCCGGCACACCACACCTGGCCAAAGCCGATGTAAAGCTCGTTACACAATGGAAAGACAATGACCTCCTCTTTGATAATATCAGGTTTGAAGAAGCAGCTGTCATCCTGGGCAGGCACTTCAATATTACTTTGCAATTCCGCAATGACGCCTTGCGTAATTGTCGCTTCACGGTCGATTTTACCGGTAAATCATTAGAGGAAATACTCTATGTCATAGGGCAGCTTACCAGGTCAACATGGACCAACGAAAACAATGAGGTCATATGGCTCGAAGGAGAAGGATGTAAAAACTGAACCTACAACTATGTATAAAAATGGCTACCCTAAGTGGAAGTTAGAGTAGCCGGAGTCCTAAATATTGCGTAACATTTAAAACTTATTAAAGGTATGAGATTTCTTGCCAGGAATGGGAGTTTTTGTGTCCATTACCCAATCACAGTTTCACAAAAATGGCTGTTCATTATGAAACTAAACTGCCTCATTATTACAACCCTGCTTTGCACCGCCAACCTGTTGGTGGCCAGTCCGGGAAAAGCGCAGATCCTCAAAGAGACCAAAGTATCTGTTGGTCTCCGCGAAGAATCACTCAAAAGCGCCTTTACCCAGATCGAAAAACAAACCAGCTTCCGGTTTGCTTTTGTAGAATCGCAGGTATCACCGTATAAAAAGGTCAACCTGCCCCTACGAAACCGTTCCCTCCTCACTACGCTGGAATTGTTGTTCGACAATACCTTACTCGAATACGCGGTCAAGAACAATACCATCGTGGTTATTGAAAAACAGCACGGCGATACCATTGGTAATTATACCAACCCCGACGGCAATTGGCAATTTGATATCACCGTCAGAAATGTAGAGATCAGGGTCAATGGTATTGTTACCGATGGTAAGAACCAACCCCTTGCCGGTGTTACCATTGCACAGAAAGGAACGGACAAAGGTGTTACCAGTGCAGCCGATGGATCATTCAGTGTATATGTTCCGGAAGATGCCATCCTTGTATTTAGCTATATAGGTTATAAAGCCCACGAAGAACCGGTTAATAAAAGAACCTCTCTTTCCATACAGTTGCAGGAAGAAGTGCGCAACCTCAATGAGGTAGTGGTGGTGGGTTATGGTACCGTCAGAAGAAAAGACCTCACCGGCTCCGTGGCCCAGGTAAGCGGAAAAGAAGTGAATACCTTTCCTACTACCAATATCATGCAGGCCCTGCAAGGCCGGGCATCCGGCGTACAGGTGCTGCAAAACAATGGTTCACCAGGTGGTGCTATCAGTGTGCGCATAAGAGGCACCAATTCCATCTATGGAACCAATGAGCCGCTGTATGTGGTAGATGGCTTTCCTGTGAATGGCAATCCTACTTTTCTACAAAATGCCGATATCGAATCCATCGACATCCTCAAAGATGCCTCCGCTGTGGCCATTTATGGCGCCAGAGGGTCCAACGGTGTCGTGATGATCACTACCAAAATGGGTAAGAAAGGTGGCCGTACTTATGTGGATTACGAAGCGGGCTATACTGTTCAAATGCCCACCAAAAAACTCAAGCTCATGAATGCGCAGCAATATGCACAGTTCTACAATGAGCAGGCCGTCAATGATGGGGTAGCTCCTTTCTTTACCCCCCAGCAGATAGAAGACTTTGGCAAAACACCCGGCACAGATTGGCAGAAAGAAGTGATGCACAATGCTCCCATCTATTCTACCAACCTGAGCGTGAGTGGCGGCAATGAAAAAACACAGTTTGCTTTTTCTGCCGGCGTCTTTCAGCAGGATGGTATCGTGCGCAACAGCGACTTCGACCGTTATTCCCTACGCACCAACCTCACCCACGAGATCAGCAAAATGTTCAGCGTATCTTCCAACCTTGCCTTAACGAAGATCAACAGCAACCGCCAGAACTCAGGCCGCAGCAACCGCGGGGCCGACCTTATTTCCGGTATGCTCAGCGCGCCACCAACCCTCAGTCCTTATACAGAAAACGGCGCCTACAGACGCCTCAATACGGCCTATCCATTTATTTCCAACGCCATCAACAATCCGCTTACGGCCATCTACAACGTAACCGATAAAATTGATGCCGATCGTATCCTCGCCAATGTAGGCTTTACCATCAAACCTTTTAAAGGCTTTACCGTCAAAATATCCGGTGGTGTAGAACGCTCTACCGACAGAGAAGATTATTATGCCAAAATTGATACTGTTACCAATTATACCGGCTATGCAAGGGTCAACAACAGCCAGCGTACCAGCATTCTGAACGAGAACGTAGCTACCTGGACCGCCAAATACGGTGTGCATGGCATTACTGTAACCGGCGGTTTCACTTACCAGAATAATATCTATAAAACGCAAAACGGAGAAGGCACAGGATTTATCAGTGATGTAACCGAAACCTATAACCTGGCGCTCGCAGAGTCACCCGGTATTCCCGGCTCTTACTATGAAAAATGGGTGATGCTTTCTTACCTGGGAAGGGTCAACTACTCCCTGCTCGATAAATACCTGCTCACGCTCAGCTTTCGTGCCGATGGTTCTTCCCGCTTCACGGAGAAATGGGGCAACTTTCCTTCAGCAGCACTCGCCTGGCGCGTGTCTGACGAGAAATTCTTTGAACCTGTAAAATTTGTCAATGACCTCAAACTGCGTGTAAGCTATGGTTCAGTAGGCAATCCTTCTATCAACCCCTACGCTACCTTAAACCAGCTCTTTGGCAACAAAACCATCTTTGGTGACGCCTTGTACAACACACTCGCGCCCGGTTCCACCCTGCCTGGTAAACTCAAATGGGAAACTACCGACCAGTTTGATATAGGCCTCGATGCCGCCTTGCTC
>CBIHOV010000068.1:0-35332 GCA_966211765.1 uncultured Paraflavitalea sp. | reverse complement strand
TTCTCCAGCTTGTTGATCAATGCATAATTCATGATCCGTTCTTCATCTGTATGACTGATATGCTCCAGGAAAGCAGGGTTTTCAATAAAGAACCTTTCGCCGCCTGCCTTTTCCAGTCTGTTCACAAGGTCAATATCATCAAGACCATATCCATCCAGCGATTCATCATAGCCTCCCACCGCATCAAATAAGGTTTTATGAAAGGAGAGTTTTCCGCCCTGGTCACCATAGGGCACAAATTCCTTTCTGATGATGGTCAGTATAGGGGTAGTTGCCCGTTCAAAATAACCGGCTACCCATTGTGTATAAGCAGGCCCGGCATAATTATCCGCGTCTACATTGCAAATGACCTGTCCGGTAGCCAGCATGGCAGCCATATTCTTTGAATGCGACATATTGAAGAATGCGGGATCCGTTGTCCTGTAATATTTCAATTGTCCGGCATCCACATATTCCTGCAAATGGTCCTTCACCCATTGTTCCATGCCGTCTTTTGAATTATAATCCAATACAACAAATTCCACCGGAGGTCCTTCCAGGTTGTTTCGAAGGTTCACAGGTAGGGTTTCCCGCAGGTGATGCAGCCTGTTCATGCAAACAGTGCAAATAGAGATCTTATTCATGGTTTTCTTTTATATGTTATAGCTGTAAAGTGAATGCGGGGAGAGCAGGTGAAAAGTTGAAGTGTATATAAAGCTATCGCTTATCTAACTAACAAATAACCCTGAGGGTTACTGGGTATTCGTTGCTAATAAAGATATAGAAAAAAGGATCACAAACTGATGCTGGAAATGGTAATTTCTGGTGAAAAATAGTTTTAGTAGTAGCCGCAAAGAATTTTCGCATTCTTACTAATCTCTGTTTTGCCATTTAGGGCTAGTTTTAGTTTGTAACCGATCCAGTTTTTTCTTTCCCATTAAAAAATTATTGAACTGTTTATAGAGCGCATGTTACTTGCGATAGCGATAGCTGTGAAATGTCACCAACAGTACTGGCATCTGATAATGTTGTATCCCCTATAAAGCAAAGATTATGGTCAAATTTAATGAGGGATGGTATTTGTTATATACCAGGTCCCGGCATGAAAAAAGAGTAGCGGAAACCCTGCAGGAGGAAAATGTACAATGCTTTTTGCCAATGATGAACAAGCTGCGTACCTGGTCCGACAGGAAGAAGTACATCAACATGCCGGTTTTTCCTTCCTATCTGTTCGTATACCTGAAAGACCTGACAGATTATTACCACGGACTTAATGCAGAAGGAGTTTTGTATTATGTAAAATTTGATAAGAAGATCGTCCGCGTACAGGATGCTGTTATTGAAAATATACGCTTACTGGCCGATATGGGGTCCGACCTGGAAGTATCAACCCATTATTACCAGCCCGGAGAACAATTGCAGATACATGAAGGGCCCCTAACCGGGCTCAACTGTGAGGTAGTACAGATCAATGGGAAAGCAAAAATACTGGTAAGGGTAAAGCTGTTACAGCGCAGCCTCCTCGCTACCTTGCCGGTAAGGTCCGTAAAACAGGCAGAACCCGTTTTCAACATGCCGGTTTGTCAGAATCCTAATTGCCAGAAAAAATGTTGCCATGTCGTCCGGAACTAATGTTTTGCTCCTGTTGACTGATAAGGATACAGGAGTTGTTTCAAAGGCCTTTGAAACATTGAAGGAAGGCGGCGGAAACCAACACCCCGCATACATCCTGTTTCATCGGAAAGGCAATGCACTTCCCAATAGTTATCGGTCCGATGACACCTTTGTCTTTACCGATAAAAGTGTTTTTGAACTCAATTATATTCCCATTTCCAAAGCACTGATCCCTGGCAGCAACCATTTTCCCGTGCTCCAGTTCTTCCTCAAACATCCTGGATACGATTATTACTGGGTGGTGGAAGATGATGTACGATTTAACGGTCATTGGACAGAGTTTTTCCAGTCATTTGCCGGCATGGACCACGACTTCATCAGCTGTCACCTGCGTCGTTATGAGCAGGAGCCTGCCTGGTTTTGGTGGCGCACACTCATCCATCCTGAGGTAACGGTTCCGGTGGAAGAACGTATCCGATCTTTTAACCCTATCTATAGGTTGTCAAATCGCGCCTTGCGCTTCCTGCACCAGGCGCTCAGTGATCAATGGATCGGGCACCACGAAGTGCTGATCCCAACCTTGCTGCACCGGGAAGGAATGAGTATCCTTGACTTTGGCGGTGAAGGTCATTTTGTTGCAGAGCACCTGGAAAAAAGATTCTATACCAGTGGCTCTGTCAATGATGGCAAAGACCTCACCGTGGGCACCATGCGCCACAGGCCCATCTGGCCTTCCATGGGCACAGAAAAGAACATGTTGTATCACCCTATTAAAGAATGAACCAGCTACTCCCGCAGGGAAGTATCCTGCACCATTTGGCCGCTCATGCGCTGGCCAATCCCGCTGCTACTGTATTTACAGTGCTGCGCAACGGGGAAGAAATGGAGCAACAGGTATCCTACACGCAGCTATGGCAAGCCGTTCAATCACTCTCGGCCTCGCTTGATCGCCAGCAGCTGGAAGGTAAAACTGCTTTGCTCATCTACCAGGAGGTAGTCCCTTTCGTTGTTGCCTTACTGGCTTGTCAGTTATCAGGCATCGTACCTGTGCCCGTGTCCTACGTAAAAGGGAAAAAACAGGTCGCCCGCCTATGGTCCATTATGGAAAATGCGCAAACTGCTGCTATATGTTGTTGTGCACATTCCGTGGACGCATTGCAGCAAGGCATGGCAGGATCAACTATACAGGTGCCTGTGCTGGTACTACCCACGGATACATTAACTGAAGATGGGGAGATCGGGCAGCGGCCATTGCCTTCGGGCGAATCCATCGCACTGATCCAATATACCTCCGGCTCCACCGGCAATCCCAAAGGGGTTGTCATTACCCATAGCAACCTGCTGCACAACCAGCAATTACTGCAACAAACTTTTGGCGGGCACCCACAATCTGTGATCTTTTCCTGGTTGCCCTTTCATCACGACATGGGCCTTATCGGCAACATCCTGCATACTATTTACCTCGGATGTACCTGCGTGCTCATGTCGCCCATACATTTTATTCAAAAGCCCCTGCGGTGGTTGCAGGGCATATCAAAATACAAAGCTACCCACAGTGGCGGTCCAGATTTTGCATACCGCTTATGCGCAGAAAATATCAGTGAACAGGAGGCTGCACAATTGGACCTCTCCGCCTGGCAGGTGGCCTACAATGGTTCCGAACCGGTACGTTATAAATCACTGCAGCAATTCGAACGGGTATTCCGCGTGGCAGGTTTTAACCGCAAAGCGTTTCATCCCTGTTATGGTCTGGCCGAAGCAACCCTGCTGGTTGCCGGGCAACAACCGGTGGCTTCTCCTTTTACCATCACGGTAGCTGAAGACCTTACCCCGGATGGAAAGGTGCGGTTTGTTAAAAGGAACGACCCGGCAGCCCGCTGGCTCGTGAGTGCAGGCAAAGTGAGTTCCAGCATGGAGGTCTTCATCAGGAAAACCGATGGCATGCGCGGAGCGCCCATGGAAGCTGGTGAGATCTGCATTGGGGGCCAGTCGGTGACCAGTGGTTATTACCACCACCAAAACGAAGAGTTGTTTCATGAAGCAGAAGGAAAAAGATGGCTGCGTACAGGAGACCTTGGTTTTCTTTACAAAGGCGCCCTCTTTATACATGGCAGGATCCGGGAAATGCTCATTGTACGTGGCCGCAACATTTATCCCTATGATATAGAAGAAATGATCGTTGAAAGCCACGAGGCCATCGCATCCGGGGGAGCTGTTCTTTTTTCATTACAGGAAATGAGTGAAGAGCTAATCGTAGTGGCCGAATTGAAAAGGTCCCATGCGCAGCAGGTTGATCACGCCGCCTTGATCAATACGATTAGCCAGGTGGTGACCGGTATATTGGGTTGTACGCCTTACGACATTATACTGACTACACCCGCTGGTATTCCCCGCACAACCAGTGGTAAAAGGCAGCGGGTATTATCACGCAGCTACTATCACCGGCAGTCATTTACCGTCCTCGCGGCCAAAGGGCAGGCTGTGACTCCGGTTCTCCAGCCGGATAATTCAGCACAATTGCTGCAGGTGGTCAGGGAACGGGGCGACGAACTGTCTGTAAGGCAATATGTGCTCCACCTGTTGCAACGCAAAACAGGCCAGCAATTCCGGGAGCCTTTGCCAGATACAACTGAGTTAACAGCCATCGGACTGGATTCTATACAGGCCATGGAATTGATCAATACCATTAGTAAAGAGCTCCAGGTATATTTTGATCCCACAAAATTGTTTGCAGATAATACCATTGGAGGGTTGATCGCCTTGCTGCGGTCTGTGCATGAACCTGGTGCAGCAACAGCCATCCCGCTGAGGGCAATGCAGGAACATTACCCTTTATCAGGAGCACAACAAAGACTGTGGGTGCTCAGTCAGCAACCAGGGGCATCAGCCGCCTACCACATCGTTACAAGACTGCTGCTGCAGGGCCCTGTAAATCCCGGACTGCTGACGGAAGCATTTCGTGCTTCGGTTTGCCGCCATGAAAGCCTGCGTACTGTATTCAGGTTATACCAGGGAGAACCGCAGCAGGTGATCCGGCAAACAGTCGCCTTTGAGCTCATGCAGGAAGACCTGAGCAAACAACCCGATGTCCATGCATCACTTGTACATAAAATACAGGAGCTCACTATACAGCCTTTCAATCTGGAGCTTGGCCCGTTGATGCGGGCACACCTGATCAAAATAGCGGAAGATACCCATGCACTGATCCTGGTATTGCATCATATCATCAGTGATGGGTGGTCGGTGTTTGTATTGCTAAAGGAAGTTATGGCCAACTATGCAGCCCTACAGGAGGGGAGCAATACAGCAGGCGCAGTTCCCTTGTCCATTCAATACAAAGATTACATACAGTGGAATGAGAATGCATTCCATACGCCGGCTGCTGATGTTGCCAAAGATTTTTGGGCAGCTGCCTTGAATGAAAGGGTAGAGCCCCTGCAATGGCCGGCCGATCATCCACGTCCCGAAAAAAGAAGTTTCCGGGGAGCGATCCTGAAACATTACCTGGAAGATAATTTGGGGCAAGGGATCTCCGACTTTTGTGCCGCGCAACAGGTAACAAGGTTTCATTTTTTCAGGGCCTTTTTTACTTTGCTGATCGGGAAATTAACAGGCCAGGATACCATTACAATCGGCACAGCCGTTTCCGGCCGCAGGCATGCTGACCTGGAATCGCAGATCGGCTTATATGTAAATACAGTACCGCTGCTGAGTGGCATCTCATGGAAAATATCTTTTGTAACGTTTTTGCACCAGTTAGCAGCCCAGGCGCGAGCGGTATTAGAACATCAGCACTACCCATTTGATAAAATGCTGGAGGTTTCCGATCAGCCCATTGAACCCGGAAGAAGTCCCTTATTCGATGTAATGCTTTCCGTGCAGGATATTGACCTGCATACGACAAACCAGGGTGGTTCGCCTGTCTTCACCGTTCATTCGCTGGATCATTACCTCAACAACCAGGCACCTGTTTGCATAGACCAGGTGGCTGCCAAATTCGACCTCAGTTTCCAGGCAGGCATAGAAGCAGGAAAAGATTCATTCATAGAAATAGAATACAGTACCGATCTTTTTACCCATGAAAGGATCAGGCAATGGTGGACCATACTGGAGCAAGGCCTGCAGCAGGTACTGACGCATCCGACACAATTGCTGGAGTCGATCGAATGGGTAAGTCCGGAAGAAAAGAAAAAACAATTAGAAGATTTTAATGATACTGTGGCCGACTTTCCCCGGCACACCACCATCACCCACTTATGGGAGGAACAAGTGGCCGCATCACCAGATAAAATTGCTGTAACAGCGGGAGCAACCAGCTTGTCTTACCGCGATCTCGACAAGCATGCCAACCAATTGGCCGCCTGGCTGCGTAAGCAGTATGCCATTGAACGCAATGATCGGATCGCCATTCAGCTCGACCGCACTGAATGGATGCTGGTGGCCATCCTGGGCATTATTAAAGCAGGTGCCGCCTATGTACCGGTGGATCCCGCCTTTCCGGAAGAAAGGACAAAGTATATCGTAGAGAACAGCGGCAGTAAAGTATTGATCAACCAACAAGCGCTTGCCCGTTTCCAGGCAACAGCCCATCAATATGCACCGCATTCCCTTCCTGCTATCAACGAGCCAGGTGATCTGCTCTATGTGATCTATACCTCCGGTTCCACCGGCAAGCCCAAAGGCTGTATGCTGGAACACCGGGGAGTTATTAACCGCCTCACCTGGATGTGGCAGCAGTACGGGTTTACCACCAGCTCCGTTATTCTCCAGAAAACAAATTATACGTTTGATGTATCCGTTTGGGAAATTTTTATGCCGCTCATCCATGGGGCAAGCCTGGTATTGAGTGATGCAGCAAGCGCCGGCGCACCGGAAAAGATCGCTTCGCTGATAGAACAAAATGGGGTGACCTGTCTTCATTTTGTCCCCGGCATGTTGCAAACTTTTATTGCTACCCTGTTCGACAACGATCATATCAAACATCGTTTGCGTAGCCTCCAATCAGTGATCGTAAGCGGAGAAGCGCTGCTGCCCGAAACAGTGGCGCAATGGTACCGGCATGTATCCATTCCTTTGCACAATTTGTATGGTCCTACCGAAGCATCGGTCGATGTAACGCATTATACCACACGCCCGGGCGATACAAAGATCTATATAGGAAAACCTATCTGGAACACCCTCCTGTACATCCTGGACCCGGCAGACAGGCTTTTGCCGATAGGCGTTGCAGGAGAATTATGTATAGGAGGTATTGGCCTGGCCAGGGGCTATGTACAGCAACCAGCATTAACAGCAGAACGGTTTACACCCGATCCCTTTAGGGCGGGTGAGCGAATATACAGGACCGGCGACCTGGGTCGCTGGACAGCTGACGGACAGCTTGAATTTTTAGGAAGAAAGGATCAGCAGCTTAAAGTACGTGGTTTCAGGATAGAGCCGGGAGAAATTGAATCTGCTTTATTGCAACACGCAGCCGTGCGGGAGACCGTGGTCATCGGCAGGAAACAGCCAGATGGTGCGAATGAACTGGTAGCTTATATTGTTGGAGAGCACCTGCCTGATCAGGATCAACTGCGGGCATTCTTAAGTGTTACCCTGCCGGCTTACATGATCCCCCTTTATTTTGTAGAACTGGGATCATTACCCCTTACCAGCAGCGGAAAAATAGACAAACGGCAATTGCCCGATCCTTCTCTTGAAAGCAGGTCATCGGGCACTGTCTATAAAGCGCCCGGAACAGCGGTAGAAGTGAAACTGGCAGCTATATGGCGGGAGGTATTGGGGATAGAGCGCATTGGTATAAAAGATGATTTTTTCAACATGGGTGGTCATAGCCTCCGGGCGGCCAGGCTGTTGAGCAGAATATGCAAAGTGTTTGAAATAGAACTGGAATTAAAAGACCTGCTGTTCACACCGGTATTGGAAGCGCAGGCATTGCTTATCGAACAGGCGCGCCGGGTAGCTTTTGTTCCGATACCTGTAGCGGCCCTGCAAACGGAGTATGCCTTGTCTTCATCACAACGCCGTCTATGGGTATTGAGCCAGTTCGAAGATACCCATAAGGCATACAATATGCCCGGTGCTTATGTATTTACAGGAGCATTGCAGCCAACCCTGTTGCAACAGGCATTCGATATGCTGGTAGAACGACACGAAAGCCTCCGCACGAATATTAAAGAAAATGAGCAGGGTGATCCGGTACAGATCATACTGCCATCCGCCCAGGCAGGATTTGCCATTACCAGTCGCGACCTGCGCGGGGTGGAGGAACGCAGCGCTCAGCTGCATACCCTGTTACTGGAAGATTTTACAACCGCTTTCCAACTGGATAAAGGCCCTTTGTTAAGAGCCTCATTGTACCAGGTAGCGGATGATAAATGGATACTCAGCTATGTGATGCACCATATTGTGAGCGATGGGTGGTCACTCGGCATACTTCTACAGGAATTGCTAAAAGCATATCGGCTGCTTGCGCAGGATGATATTGCTCCGTTCAAGCCACTGCGTATCCAATACAAGGATTATGTGGCCTGGCACAAAGAACAATATACTCCAACGATCCGCGAAGCGCACAAACAATATTGGTTACAACAACTGTCAGGAGAGTTGCCCGTAACGGAATTGCCGGGACAAAAGCAACGGCCAGCCATCAAAACCTATCGGGGCGCCATCGTTGCCACCACCATACCCGCATCGCTGGTCAAGCCATTCAATGAAATGGTGCATCGCCAGCAAGCCACCTTGTTTATGGGATTGATGGCCCTTGTCAATGTACTGTTGTACCGTTATACCTTCCAGGAAGACCAGTTGATTGGCACACCCGTTGCCGGGAGGGATCATGTGGATCTGGAAGACCAGGTAGGATTCTACACCAATACCCTGGCCTTGCGTGTGCAGGGCAGGGGAGCAGATAGTTTTAATGAATGGATAAAAAAGGTGGCAGCAGTGGTAACCGGCGCATTCAGCCACCAGGCTTATCAGCTGGATGAACTGGTAGAAGCCCTTCAGCTGCCACGTGACCAGAGCCGTCACCCATTGTTTGAAATAGAAGTGATCCTGCAACAGCAGGATACAAGCCTCGAGGCCCTTGCGCATGATTTACCGGGCTTACAGTTGGAAGCCTTTGAAGAAGGGCGATTTGCCACAGCCCGTTTCGACCTGGTATTTGAGTTTGTAGAGACCACAGAGGGCCTGCGGGCGCAATTGGTATACAACAGCGATCTCTATACCAGCGCAATGGCCACCCAATTCCTGCAACATGTGCATCAGTTGCTGGTGGCAGTGACAGCAAACCCTCGTCAACCTGTGAACCAACTTGTCTACCTCACACAAGAGGAGCAACAACAATTACTGACTACATTCAATAATACAGCTATTGCTTATCCGGCACACAAAACCATCCTGAGCCTGTTTGAAGAACAGGCTATACGGATACCTGATGCACCGGCATTGGTGAACGGCAATGTTACATTGACCTACCGGCAGCTGGATGAAAAAGCCAACCAGCTGGCGCATTACCTGCGCAATACCTATGCAGTACTTCCCGATGAAATTATAGGCATCCTGCTCGACCGGTCAGAGAAGCTGATCATCGCCATTTTGGGCATATTGAAAGCGGGGGCTGCCTATGTACCACTCGACGCTGGTTTTCCCCGGAGCAGAAAAGAATTTATTTGCAACGACGCCCGTTTGCGCATACTCTTAACACAAACAGATTATCTGTTTGACCTTGACTTTTTTAACGGGCAGGTATTTGCACTCGATGTTCAGGCCGACAGCCTGGATACGCCAATAACTCCTACGGGCATTCAACCGGCCATGGATCACCTGGCCTACCTGATCTATACTTCCGGTTCCACCGGCGAGCCGAAAGGAGTGATGATCGAACATGGTACCATTGTCAATACCATTCAGTCCCAATGCACCCTCTTTGAGGCACAGGAAGGAGAACACCATTTGCAATTTGCCTCCTGTTCTTTCGATGCCTCCGTATCGGAGATATTTGTAGCCCTTTGCGCTGGCGCCATACTTTACCTTATTGAGGAAGAGGAGCGGAAGGACCCACAGAAACTGGAAGCTTTCATTCAGACCCACCGCATCGACCTGGCTACCATTCCTCCTGCTTACCTGAAGTGGCTGAACATCGAAAAGATCGCTTCCCTGCGCAAGCTGGTCACGGCAGGAGAAGCAGCAGTAGCCGATAAGGTAGCAGCGTTTCTGAAAACAGGCCGGTACTTCAATGCATACGGACCAACGGAGACCAGTATATGTGCTACCATATTTCCGGTAGCAGAAGATGTTGATTCGCTGGCTGAAAATATCCCGATCGGGAAGCCAATTGCCAATACACAGATCTATATCACCGATCCTTTTCGCAACCTGGTGCCTATAGGGGTGCCGGGGGAAATGTACATCGGAGGCGCTGGTCTGGCAAGAGGTTATTTGAACAGGGAAGCATTGACAGCGCAAAAATTCATACCACACCCTTTCAGGGATCATGCCCGGTTATACCATACGGGTGATCTGGCCCGCTGGCTTCCCGACGGAAACATCGAATTCATCGGCAGGTCCGATAACCAGGTAAAGATCCGTGGCTACCGCGTAGAACTGGGAGAGATCGAGCAGGCATTGCAAAGCCATCCGGATATTGAAGCAGCCGCCGTTATTACCCGCTTGCTGCCCGATGGAGAGCGTGAGATCATTGCTTACCTGGCAGGTCGGCAAGCCGCTGCGGTCACCGATCCCGGCGCATGGCTGGCCCAACGTTTACCTGTATATATGCTACCTGCATTTTATGTGCCACTTGAACAATTGCCGCTGACGCCGGCAGGAAAGCTGGACCGCAAAGCATTACCCCGTCCCGAACTAGCGGGCTTAACGGGCCGTTCCTTGTATACCCCTCCGCGCGATGCTGTAGAACAACAGCTGGTGGCTATCTGGCAGGAGATCTTAGGTAAAGAACGAATTGGTATAGGGGATGATTTTTTTGAACTGGGCGGACATAGTCTCCGCGCAACCCGACTGGTAAGTCTCCTGCACCGCACCTTTGAAATAAAAATAGAACTGAAAGATATTTTTGCAGTGACCCGGCTGGAGGATCAGGCAAACCTGATACGTCAGGCAAGACGATCATCTTTTCGATCCATTCCTGTGGTACCAGCTGCGTCGGCCTATGAACTTTCTTCTTCTCAAAAGCGATTGTGGTTATTAAGTCAGTTCAAAGAACACAATCGCCTATACAATGTACCTGCGGCCTACCTCTTTGCAGGTAGCCTCAGCCGGGAAGGTCTGACGCGGGCCTTTAATAAAATATTGGCCCGACATGAAAGCCTGCGTACTATTTTCAGGGAAGCCGAACCCGGACAGGTAAAACAATACATACAAGCGCCTGGTGATACTAGGTTCAGCATCGGCTATTTCGATATGCGTACCGTGATGGCCAATGACCACATGGTAAAGGAAGCCGTAGCACATGATTTTTATGAGCCTTTTGATCTGGCCACCGGACCCTTGCTGCGGGCCAACCTCTATCAGTTGAAGGATGAACAATGGGTATTCACGTATACCATGCACCATATCATCAGCGATGGCTGGTCAATGGATATATTCATTCGTGAACTTTTACAATACTATCAGGCATTCCTGCAACAAACAGCACTGGAATTGCCACCCCTTCGTACGCAATACAAAGATTATGCTGCCTGGCAGCAAGGGCAGTTAGGCGAAGCACAGCTGCAACAACAAAAGAACTGGTGGCTGGAGCAACTGGCTTCACCGCTACCAGTATTGACTTTGAAAGAAAACGGTAAACGACCTGCTATCAAAACATACGAGGGCGATACCGTACAGCATACCATGGAAGCTGGTATTATAGCCGGGTTCCATACCCTGGTGCGGGATCAGGGCGCTACCTTGTTCATGGGGTTGCTGGCGGCTGTGAATACGCTATTGTACCACCGCACCCAACAACAGGATATTATTATTGGTACGCCGGTGGCTGGCCGTCAACACAGTGATCTCGACCAGCAGATAGGTTTTTATATAAACACCCTGCCATTAAGAACAAGGTTCCGGCCCGATCAATCCTTCAGCGAATTGCTGGGCTCTGTAAAAGCCGTAACCCTGGGCGCTTATGAAAACCAGGCCTGGCCATTCGATGAGCTGGTAGAAGCCCTCCGCCTGGAACGCGATAGCAGCCGCAATGTTTTATTTGATACCTGGATGGTATTACACAATGTAGGCGTGCGCACCCTGGGCAGGGAGCACCATCCGCAGGGATTGACCATTACACCATATCCCCATACACCGGGATTGCTGACCAAATTCGACCTGCAATTCAATTTTGAGGAAACAGGTAATGGCTTGCTCGCCGACATAGAGTACAATACCGCCATACTCACCAGAACAGAAGCCCGTACCCTGGGGCAGGAATTAGAACATATACTCAGGCTAATACAAGAGGATCCATCCATCACGCCGGGCGCCATCAGTGGTTTGCTCACACAAAGGGCAAGGCAGGAACAACAGCAGCAGGTCGCCCAGCTCCGGAAGAAAAACCTCGCCAGCCTGAAAACGAAAGAATGATCATCAAATCAACGATAGTATGAAGCATGCATTGTCCCGGTTATTGCAAACCAAGGCCGGTGAAGCTGTAAACACTTCAAAAGTGACTTCCTCCGTTTTGCAGGAGGAAGCTGGTTTTCCCCTGGTAATTTCGCCAGCGGTGGCCGGGTTACTACTGCCCGAATGGATGGAAAGTAATATGGAACTATTTCAAAATAAACTGGCTACGCATGGCGCTGTTTTATTCAGGGGATTTCAGATTGACACGGTAGAGAAATTCGAACGCTTTATCCAGTCTTTTAATGCCGCACCCCTCGAATACCGGCAAAGGTCTTCGCCTCGCTTTGCAGTAGCCAGGAATATTTACCATTCCACTACCTACCCGGCCGATCAGTCCATCAATATGCACAGCGAAAATTCTTATGCCTTGCAATGGCCATTGAAAATTGTTTTCTGCTGCATACACCCGGCTACGGAACAGGGAGAAACACCCATTGCCGACAACCGGAAAGTATTGGCGCACCTGAGTGAGGCTACCCGCGAAAAGTTCCGGCAGCAAGGCGTAAGATATATCAGGCATATCTCTAAAGATATGGGCCTGTCGTGGGAGGAGGTATTTCAGACAACCAGCCGTGAGGCCGTAGAAAAGGAATGTACTGCTACTGGCATGAACTATTATTGGCTGGATGAAGACAGGCTTGTCCTTACCTGGTGCAACACTGCCATTCACCAGCATCCCATCACTTCCGAACAGGTATGGTTCAATCACGCTTTCTTCTTTAACCAATATGCGTTGGAAGAAGAAACACGTGCTACTTTTTTGGCCAACGAAGAATTGCCTTTCAATACAAGCTTTGGTGATGGAGCGCCCATTACGCAGGAAGAAATAGAAGAGATCAGGATGGCTTATCAAAACGCTACCGTGCTATTTACCTGGGAAAAAGGTGATGTATTGTTCCTCGACAATATGTTGATGGCCCATGGAAGAAGCCCCTATAAGGGCGATAGACAGATCATCGTTTCTATGTTTGATCACCATTCATGAACAGCTGAAGGATATGGACACAACAGGAAGATCAGTGATTGTGGAGCTTTCCGTCAATCAACAGGCATGCACTGTGCTTTACCGCGATCCGGACCATTATTATAATCAGGTGGTTTTGGCTTTGCCGGGTGACTTGTCTGTAGACCAGTTGAAGCTGGCTTTGCAGCAACTCCTACAGAAACATGAGGTGCTGACAGCCCGTTGCTTTCAAAACCATGATTCCAGTTTCCCTTCGCAATTGCTCAGCGATGGATGGATAGAATTCAGCGTTATGGAGGTTGCGGATGCAGACCTCGATCAGCTTATTGAAAATGCCAATACAAGGCTTGGGCTGCCCTACGATCCCTTCCAGGATATGCCCTTGCGCTGTTGTCTTCTTATAACAACCGGTGGCCTTCATTACCTGGTGATGCGTATACCTGCACTGTGGAGTGATGCCTGGACAGGCGTTTTATTGAGCAGGGAGCTACAGGCTTATTACCAATCGCAAAGCCCGGAACCTGCTACAGACCTTATTGTACACCGCAACTTTTCAAAGTGGCAGCACGATCTGTTGCAAGAACCCGACGAAGAGGGTGTTGCATTCTGGCAATCTCACCATGCACAAATACATCAAACCAGTATACCTTTTATCCCTGCCACCACACCGGGCTTTAAAGCAGGGAAGAAAACAATTGCCGTCTATGCCGGTGAGCTCGCACAGCTACAACGACAGGCTGCTGCCCTCGGAACAGATCTCCACCATTGGCTGCTGGCCATTTTTGCCAGGTACCTTGCGCAGTTTTCTCCCGAAGGCGTTACCATTGGATATATCCCTTTTAAAAGGAATTACCGCGAACTGGATGGCACGGCGGGATTGGTCAACAAAACTCTGCCATTGTCCTGTAACCCGGCTTCCTGGAAAAACTGGCCTGAGGCTATCCGCGCGGTGACGCAGGAAACAGAAGAAGTACTGGCATGGAATGATTATTTCCACCATAACCTTGATCTGTCTTATTGTTTTGAATACCTGGAAGTCGACGCAGCTTTATCTGAAGCATCATGGCCCGTAGTTAACCTGCATACCATTGTGCGTCCATTCAACCTTAAATTTTCTGGCCAGCAATTTTCAGACCGCCTGGTGCTTGAGTTGTATTACAATGAACAGGTAAACAACCATGCCAGCCTGCTGGTGGCGCAACTGCAGCAATGCCTGCAAATGCTCGATGACTCATCCTGGCAATGGAAGGGGATCAGTGAAATGGAGCAGGAGCTATTGTACAACTCCAATCAGGCGCAGCCCGCCCCGGTTGCCCATGAAACCCTCATCACTTTATTCGACGCACAGGTTGCCAACAATCCGGAGGCCATTGCCCTGGAGTATGAAGGAACCAAGATCAGTTACGGCCAATTGCAGGAACGCAGCAAGCAGCTGGCCTCCTTCCTTAAACTGCATTACCAGGTCGGGCCTGGCGATCTCGTGGGTGTAATGGTCGACCGGTCTCCCTGGTTACTCATCAGCCTCCTGGGGATATTGCGTGCAGGGGCGGCCTATGTGCCCATGGATATTGCTTACCCCGCAGAAAGGGTAGAGGCGATACTCCGTAGTAGTGGCGCTGTATTATGTATATGTGATCAGGAACGGCAGGAAAAAGCAGCATCCGTTGCTCCCATTTGGGTCATCAATGAAAAGGAACCTGGTCTGGTGATGGGAGAGGAAGAATATATAGCCGATTCCCGTGCATTGGCTTATGTGATGTACACTTCTGGTTCCACCGGCGAACCCAAGGGTTGTATGATCAGTCATGGTAATCTTGCCCATTATTTACAATGGGCAGATAGGTATTATCCCCATGAAAAGGGAGCCGGCAATACAGGGTTGATAACCACCATTGCATTCGACCTTACCGTCACTTGTTTATACCTGCCCTTGCTTCGGGGGAAAAAATTGGTAATAGGCAGCGCCGGCAAAGAGATCGCTGAATTATTGGAATACAGTTTTCAACATCCTGATATCGATACCCTCAAATTAACACCTTCCCATTTGTCCATGCTGGCAGGGATTTCTATAGCCAATACCAACATACGCTGTTTGATTGTAGGCGGTGAACAACTCACCTGGCAACAAGTACAGCTGGTATGGGACATAGAACCTGCTATCCGCATCTTTAATGAGTATGGCCCCACCGAAACAACAGTAGGTTGTGTGGTAAAGGAGATCAGGCCATCTGCCGGAAACATATTGATCGGTAAACCGGTTGCTAATACCTGGTTGTACGTGTTGGATGAAAACCAGTTGCCTTGTCCGATTGGTGTATTGGGTGAACTGTACATCGGGGGCGCCGGGGTAGGAGCTGGTTACTGGCAGCAGCCTGCCCTTACAGCAGCCGCTTTTGTAGAAGATCCCTTCAGGTCCAAAGAAAGGATATACCGCACCGGCGACCTGGTGCGTTGGCTGCCTGATGCCGATCTGGAATATGCCGGACGTATCGACGAGCAAATCAAAGTACGTGGGTACCGCATTGAGCCCGGCGAAATTAGTAAACACTTGCAGGAGTATCCTGGCATCCAGACAGCGGTGGTCCTGGCCAAACCGGTAGCAGCCGGCGGCCAGGAACTGGCAGCCTGGCTGGTTAGTACAGCACCGATAGTGGTGTCTGCTATCCGGGATTACCTGGCCGGTAGGTTGCCCGCCTATATGATCCCCGATAAATGGACCCAGACAGATACGATACCACTGACGGCTAACGGTAAAATAGATCGAAAGAAATTATTCTCACTCCGTGAATTGCCAGGCACCACCAACGCTGCTTATACAGCGCCCCGTAATCCCACAGAGTTGAAACTATCAGCGATATGGGCTGTCATTTTTGGCCTGGAGCGCATTGGTGCAAAAGACAATTTCTTTGAGTTGGGGGGGCATAGCTTAAAAGCCACCCGCCTGGCCAGCCAATTGTTTAAGGAATTTGGCGTGCGCATCAGATTAAAGGATCTGTTGGCAAATCCGGTACTCGAACAACAGGCCTTGCTTATCGGGACGGCTGTGGCGTCGATAGAAAGACCTATACTGCCAGTAACCCAACAAGCATCCTATGTTCTGTCATCCGGTCAGCGTCGCCTATGGATATTGAGCCAGTTTACCGGTAGCAATATTGCCTATAATATTCCAGCTGCTTACCGGTTTGAAGGATTGCTCAACAGGGATACACTCGCCGGTTTCTTTTCGGCACTGATTGAAAGGCATGAGATCTTACGCACTGTATTCAAAGAAGATGGCAGCACGGAGATCAGGCAGTTTGTGTTGCCGGCAGCAGCGCTCGCCTTTACCATCAACTATAAAGACCTGCGCAAGGACGAAGACCCTGAAGCCCTGGCGGCAATAGGATTGCAGCAGGATTTTAGGGTGGAGTTTGACCTGCGTGCAGGTCCTTTGTTCCGCGTGGGCCTTTACCAGCTAGCCGATGACCAGTGGATATTCAGCTATGTAATGCACCATATCATCAGCGATGGCTGGTCGATGGAGATCATGTTGAAAGAATTACTGAGCTGGTTCAATACACCGCTCAACGAACAGCCCATTCCATTACCGCCATTACGCATCCAATATAAAGATTATGCAGCCTGGCAGCAGGAGCAATTGAGTGGTGAGCTACTTGAAGCTCACAAGACATATTGGTTAACCCGTCTGGCGGGAGAGTTGCCTGTACATGAACTACCGGTCGATTTTCCACGCCCCGCCATTAAATCATACCGCGGCGCAGCTGTATCTGGCCACCTGTCCGAAGCATTGACCAACCGCCTGCAGGCGTATTGCCGCCAGCAGGGCGCCACCCTTTTCATGGGACTGCTGGCAGCGGTGAATGGGTTGCTTTATAAATACAGCGGTCAGCAGGACATCATCATTGGCAGCCCTGTAGCAGGCCGCACACAGGCAGCACTCGACGAGCAGATCGGGCTTTACATGAATACCCTGCCACTGCGCACCCGGTTCAATGCAACAGCAGGCTTTGCTGCGCTCCTCACAGCTGTGAAGGACAGCGTGCTTGGTGCGTATGACCACCAGCTCTATCCCTTCGATGAACTGGTAGATGCGCTTCAGTTGCAGCGCGACCTGAGCCGTCATCCACTCTTTGATGTGATGCTGGTGATGCAGCACAAGGACAGTATTCATGAACGTTGGCAACAAGGGCTGCAGGGATTGCAGGTAACAGCTTATGAACAAAGCACCCATGTGATCAGTAAGTTCGACCTGCTCTTTGCGATGGTAGAAAAAGAAACCGGCATTGAAGTACAACTGGAATACAATACAGATATTTTTGAATCTGCCACGGCTGAACGACTCCTGCAGCATCTGGAAACATTGCTGGAAGCCATGGTGCGCTTGCCCGATGCTTCCCTGCAAAGCTTATCCTGTGTGGATGCAGCAGAACAACAAATATTACTTGAACTGGGACAAGGAGAACGGCATGCTTACCAAAGCGAAGCCACCCTTGCCGGCTTGTTCAGGGAACAGGTGGCCCTCAGGCCTGCTCATACAGCCCTGGTATTTGAAGACAGGGATTTTAGTTACACAGACCTGGATGAACAAAGCAACCAGCTGGCGCACTGGTTACAGGAACGATACAGTATTGGCCGGACAGACCTGGCAGCTGTTCAGCTCGACCGCAGTGAGTGGCTCGTCATTGCTCTGCTGGCCATCCTGAAAACAGGTGCTGCCTATGTGCCGATCGATCCACGTTACCCGGCAGAACGCATTGCTTATATACAAGCGGATACGCACTGTAAAGTGATCATCAATGAACAGTTGCTGAAAGCGTTCCAACAAGAACAGGCTTCCTGCAGCAAAGAAGCGCTTACGCAAGTTGCCACGGCCGATGACCTGGCCTATGTGATCTATACTTCCGGTTCTACCGGACAGCCCAAGGGTTGTATGCTGGAGCATCGCGGTGTTATCAACCGGCTGGAATGGATGTGGAATCATTATGGTTTTACCACCGAAGATATTATCCTGCAAAAAACAACCTTCACCTTTGATGTATCGGTATGGGAATTGTTTTTGCCCCTTTGTTTTGGTGCGAAGATGGTATTGTGCACCGCAGAAGATACCGGTTCACCGGAGCGCATAGCAGGTCTGATCCATCAACAACGCATCACCTGCCTGCACTTCGTGCCTTCCATCTTACAATTATTTGTCAATTACCTTTCAAACGATACAAACGCACACAGTGGACTCGATAGTATGCGGCTGGTGATCACCAGCGGAGAAGCCCTTCCTGCATCCCTGGCAGATCAGTGGTACGCGTTATCATCAGTGCCCCTGCACAACCTCTATGGCCCAACGGAAGCATCAGTGGATGTAAGTTATTATCCAACGGCCAAAGGCGACAAGCGTATCCCCATAGGTAAACCCATCTGGAATACGCAGCTGTATATACTGCAGGAAGATGGCGCTTTATGTGGCCGGGGCATTGCCGGAGAACTCTGCATCGGTGGAGTAGGAGTAGCCCGCGGTTACCTGAACAAGGAAGAACTGACAGCAGCGAAGTTTACCGGTATATCTTTTAATGAAGCCGACCGCATTTACCGCACAGGCGACCAGGCCCGCTGGTTAAGCGATGGCAATATCGAATACCTGGGGCGCCGGGATGAGCAGGTCAAGCTACGCGGCTACCGAATAGAACTGGGTGAAATAGAAAGTCAGTTGCAACAATATCCTGGTATCCAGGCCAATGCTGTAGCGCTGAAAGCCGGTGCCGATGGAGAACAGCTACTGGCTGCCTACCTGGTCAGTGATACGGAATGGGACGCAGTCGCCCTGCGCAACTGGCTGTCCCAGCGTTTGCCGGTGTACATGATACCCGCTTACTTCCTACGACTAGAACAACTGCCCTTATCGGCCAATGGAAAGATCAGCAAGCAGCAATTGCCGCAGCCGGACTTTCACAATCACCGGCCGGCAGGTATTTATACAGCGCCGCGCAATGAAACAGAAGAAAAACTTGTACAGATATGGAGTGAGGTATTGGGTATTCCTGCTGAGAAAATAGGCATCCACGATGACTTCTTTATCCTCGGCGGTCATAGTCTCAAGGCCCTCCAGGTAATAGCAAGAATAGATGCCCTATTCATGGTACGCATCAACATCCAGAGTATATTCAAAACACCTTCCATTGATCATATAGCAGAACAGATCCATTTTCTGCATCACCAGGATAAGCAATTATCAAGGAAGGAAACCCTTACAGAGATCGATATCTGATCGCTAACCAATAACAGCTATGAAGATTGTCCAAAGCTTATGGTCCAAACCGAGCAGGGCCAAACAGGTGTCCCGTATCACCGACGTCAACAGTTGTGGCTGGCCCGATAAAAAATACAATTACCTCAGCTGGGTATTAAGCTGTCTCCAGCTCCGGCAGTTTTATGATGAAGTGGAATTGGTAACGGACCAGGAGGGATATGAACTGCTCATCAACAAACTGCAACTGCCCTATACCCATGTGAAAGTGGAATTGGATAAACTAAATGATTATCATCCCGACCTGTGGGCCCTGGGTAAGATCTATGCCTATAGCATTCAGGAGAAACCATTTATTCATACCGACAGCGATGTTTTCATCTGGCGAAGATTTGACGCCAACCTGGAGCAGGCAGGATTACTATGCCAAAGCAGGGAAGAGGGTAAAGCCTATGGTGAAATGTATTCCAAATTGTTCTTTCCTATTATTCAGCAATTTGAATATTACCCGGAAGTACTGGACAGGTCCATCGCTAAAAGCAATGAAATAAAAGCCATTAATGCGGGCATACTGGGAGGACATGATATTGGTTTTTATAGCAATTATACCAGGCAGGTGTTTGAATTTGTAGACAGGAACAGCCACCGGCTGGATAAGATATTTGTTTCTTCCTTCAATCTTATTTTCGAACAGTTCCTGTTCCGCGCTCTGGCCGATGAGGGCGAATTACCCATCCATTATTTTCACCCCAATGAAACGATGAGAGCGCTCTATTTTGATTATACGGGTGTCCCTTCCCAAACAAGTTATATTCATTTATCAGGTACGCTGAAAAAGGATAAATACCTGGTCGACTGTCTCGAATACCGTGTGATGACAGATTATCCGGACTATTATTACCGTCTGATGCGCCTCATCCGGACGAACGAAATATAAAATTATGTCCCTAAATATTATCGATACCGATACAGGCATTTACCATGCTGTACAGCAGCAGGCCAACCTGCTCATGGAAGCCCTGGCGGCCGATCCTGCAGCCTGTTGCTGGCATATCAGGTCCATTGCCGGGCAGGATGCAGGGTTATGGAATAACCCGGAAAATATCGATTCCGGCGCAAGTGGCATCCTGCTCCTCTACATTGAATTGTACAGGCGCACCAGGAAGCCGGCCTACCTGGCATTTGCCGATGAGGCCCTTGTACGTATGGTGGACTGGTGCAAAACACATCCCACTGTCAACTATGCCCTGTATACAGGTAGGGCGGGGGTGGCCTATACGTTAATGCAGCGGCACCTCGTAGATGAGGACAATTCCTTTCTGCAGGACGCTATGGAATTGATGAAGCCGGCCAATGAATATTTCCTGCAATCAAAATATACCACTGATTACCTCTATGATGGCAGGGCAGGCACCCTGCTGGTATTGATACACCTCTACCGGTTGACCGGCGAAGCATGGCTGCACGGGTATATTGAATCCTTTACAAAGCAGTTATTGTTGAATGCCCGTTTATCAAACCAGGGTGTGTATTGGATGGCCGAAGAGGAAATCAATTGCCGCCCTTCAACTGGTTTTGCGTTGGGTTCCGCAGGTATCCAATACGTATTACAGCAGGCAGATCCTTCAGGGACCAACCCGGCAGTACAATATATACTGCAACAGGCAGCCCTGTTCACCAACTCATGCTGGCAGGCATCCCTGCAATGCTGGGGGGATGGACGAAGGGACATCACCAATAAAGCAACTTTGCAACAGTTCAGAGAGGCCTGGCGCAACAACGAACCCGGCTTATTTGAGCTAACAGAAAATAGTTCCTGGGCATTGGGCGCTGCCGGATTGGTACTGGCAGCCGGTGTTACCGGAACCAGGGTTCCCGATACATTGATCGAAAAACTAACCAACGAGGTCAGCCAGGAACAGTTGGCCCCCGGCGGCTTATGCCAGGGATGGCCGGGCACAGCCCTATGCCTCCTCAATGCCCTGTACACAACAGGTTACCGTAGTGAGTATGAACAACTGACAGGTCATATCAGCAACCGCCTGACCAATCAACAATCCATACTGCCCGATGGTGGTCTGATGCACGGAGATGCCGGCCGCCTGTATTGTCTGCTGCAAGTACTCGATCCGCAGCCTTTGACCGACAATATATTATTACCCCTGGCCCCTGGCTACAAGGGTATTTCAGGCCACAGCATTTCTTTATCTCTAAAATTGGCCGAAGTAAAACTGGAAGGCATTCGCCGGTATTTTCCACGTACGATCAACCTGCTGCAATTAATAGCCCCGCGTATATTGAAAGAGTTTTTAGAAGCATCTTCGGGTGATCCTGCAACAAACGAATGGCAACGTTTCGGGCAGTTCATACAAAACCAATGGTTGAGTAAACCGGCTACTGCATTCAATGAACGGCTGGCCGATCTTTTTCAATTGGAACAGCAGAAACTGAACTTCTATCAATCCAGCCACCGGTCCTCCTTTCATTTATTCCTGCACCGGCTGGCGCATAGCGAAAAGATACTCCACCACCTCAATGAAGGAGTGGATTGGCAACATACACAACAAGTGGGCATTTCACCCAATATACAGATCGTATATACGAAATGGAACTGGAGCCTGGATATTGAAAGTGAAGCAGCTGATCGCGGCAATATGTTAAAGAAACATGTGCAAAACCTGGCTACACCGCCCGGTGAATTTGAAAATGTATTCTTCCCGGCTGGTAAATTCGACAATATAGAATCCTGTTTCGAAACTGCCTACCGGATACTCTTGCATTGTTTTGATGAGCCCAAGACCCTGGCACAAGCCATTGATCTGATCAAATACCATATTGACCGCTTATCCAGGGAGGAAAGAGATATTTTATTCGAGGAGATCGGCGTGCTGGAAGATGCCCAGGGCAACAGCTTCATAGGCCCTGGACAAAGCCTCGTGATGAACAAACTCAGGTCCTGGATACACCGGGATATTCTGTCATTTCATACCCACACTCCTACGAAGCATTAATACCGCAGGAAAGATGAACAAGTTATTACAAACAATCAGGGATCACCATGTACTGCTCGAAGTAGTAGATGGCAAGCTAAAAGCCTTTGCAGGCGAAGCATCCATTCCGCCGGAATTAATTGCTGCTATACAGGAGCACAAACAGGAGCTGATCACCTTTTTGTTGACCAACAGCCAGCAAAACGGAAATTTAAGATCCCTCGCCCATATACCAAAAGCCAGCCATCAACCAGTCTGGCCGCTTTCCTCCTCCCAGCAAAGACTGTGGGTGTCCAGCCAGCTCAGTGAAGGGAATACCGCATACAACATGCCTGGCGCCTTTATATTGAAAGGGCCGTTGGATACAGCGGCATTTCATCATGCTTTTGGCGCCCTGATAGAAAGGCATGAAATATTAAGGACTGTTTTCCGTCAGCAGCCGGATGGTCAGGCTGCGCAATATATCCTGCCGGCAACCGGAATAAATTTTAATATCAACAGTATTGACCTGCGTGGAGAGAACAGCATCATGGAAAGGGCCCGGGAACTGGCCTGGCAGGAAATGAATAAACCTTTTGACCTCTCCACTGGTCCATTGATCAGCGCAGCATTATATCGCACAGGAGCAGAAGAATGGCTGTTCAGCTTTGTTATTCACCACATCATCTGTGATGGTTGGTCCATGGGGCTGTTGATAAAGGAACTCTTATTGTTCTACAAGGACTTTGGCAATACGATAACCAACACCTTGCCTCCACTACGCATCCACTACAAGGATTATGCAGTATGGCAACAGGCCCGGTTGCAGGAACATGGTGCGCACAAGACCTGGTGGATGCAGCAATTGGCCGGCAGGCTGCCCCTCTTGCAATTGCCCGCTGATCAGGCAAGACCTGCCGTTAAGACTTATCAGGGGGGTATCATCAGTACCACTATACTCCCTTCACTGACCGGGCAGTTTAAATCGCTTTGCCAGGAAGAAGGCGCCACACTCTTCATGGGTTTATTGGCAACCCTTAATATCCTGTTGTACAGGTACAGCGGCCAGCAGGACATCATCATTGGCAGTCCCGTAGCAGGCCGTTCACATCCCGAACTGGAAGAACAGATCGGATGTTACCTCAACAACCTGGCCTTCCGCACCCGCTTCACCACAACACAGTCTTTCAGAAAATTATTGTCGCAGGTAAAGACCCATACACTCGAAGCATACGAGCACCAGGAATATCCCTTTGATGAATTGGTGGAATCCCTGCAGGTGCAGCGCGACCTTAGCCGCAATCCTTTGTTCGATGTAATGCTGTTGATGCAGAACTTCGAAGGCAGCAACGATTTCCGGGAACAGCATGCCGGTACACTTAGCATACAGGCATACCGCGAGCTCGAAATGGTGGTCAGCAAATACGATCTTACTTTCTATTTTACAGAACAGGAGGAAGGCCTTCACCTGAAATTAGAATACAGCAGCGACCTTTTCACACACACGCGCATGGAGCAGTTAATACACTGCCTCCAACTACTACTGATCAGCATCACCAGCCAACCCGATGCCTCTATCGATACCCTGGTGATGGCTACTGTGGCCGACAGGCAGCGACCCTTATTGAAAGCTCCTGATCAGACAGGTCAGCTACCTTGCACGGAACACCAGAAAAGATTATGGTTCATTGATCAGTTTGAACAAGGATTTCTCTATCCTGCAGGCCCTGTTTACCACAACCTGCCATTGCTGACAATGCTTCCCGAAACGATCGGTACAAATGTGCTGGTTACTGCCTTAGAGCAATTGCTTTCGGCTTATCCTATACTCAGAACAACCATACAGGCAACGCCCGGGGGGCCCGGCCAGCTGGTGCAGGAGGAGGTTTCAGTTGCCTTCAATGAACACCGGCAACAGGAAGGAGAGGAGACCATATCATTTCATGACCAATGCCTGGCGCTCATTGATATACCCTTTGATATTGAAAAAGGGCCACTCATTCGTTTCGACCTCATTCATCAAAAGGGGCTGCAACGTTGGCTGCTCATCACTGCCCATCATCTGGTGGCCGACAGAGCAACCCTGCGCATCCTGTTCCGCCAGCTCATGGCGTTGTGCAACACCCACCAGCCGCCGCAGCCATCTACCGTAGAAGGCCTGTCATTCCAGGACTTTGCGCGCTGGCAACAATCCTTTTCCGATGATGATTACGAAGCATCCCTGCGCTACTGGACACAAAAATTACAAGGTGCTCCCGTGCTCTACCTGGATACCGATAGGCCCAGGGAGCATATTCATATATACAAAGCGGCCACTTGCCGTCGTTTGCCAGCCACTGGTATCGCCCTTGCGCTCACGCAACTGGCCGCTCAATGGAAGGTGTCGCCATTCATGATCCTGTTGGCAGCATTCAAAGTAGTGATGTACAGGTACAGTGGGAATGATACCATCGTGATCGGTACGCTCTATGCCAACCGCGATAAAGAAGTATGGAACGATAGCCCCGGCCCTTTCGCCAACCTGCTTAGCCTGGTAACGACCATTTCAGGTGAGAGCAGTTTTTATGATTACCTGCAACAGGTGATCACCGACTATGAACAGGCTGTACGGGCGGCAGCGATCCCCTTCGAGCGGGTAGTGGAAGTGGTGAACCCCGGAAAAGACATGAGCCGGACGGCCATCTTTGATGTGTTGATCCAATATGAAACAAATACCGGTCAGGACAAGGAGATTGAATTAAATCTCGGTACCGGTAAATACGATCTCAATCTGCTGGTAAAAGCAGGAGATGACTTTGACTGCTTTCTTACTTACAATAGCCATTATTTTATGGCGGCCAGGATGGAAAAGCTGTTGCAGTATTACCATTATATCATAGAACAGGTGATCGCTGTGCCGGACATCCGCATCGAACAACTGGAACTCTTATCTCCGTCAGAAAAGCAGGAACTATTGTCTGCTACTATAGAGGACAAACCGGTGCTATATCCCACCGGTGAAACCATGCTCAGTTTGCTGGAAGCACAATGCGAAAGAACACCCGGCAATATTGCCCTGGTATTTGATAATAAAATATTTACCTACCGCCATTTATATGAGCTGGCCAATCAACTCGGGCATTACCTGCGCCAGGAATACCAGGTGCAGCCCAATGACCTGGTGGGTATCCGGCTTGAGCGCAGTGAATGGATGGTGATCGCCATCTTCGGCATACTAAAAGCCGGTGGCGCCTATGTACCCATGGACCCCGCCTGGCCGCAGGAGCGCATCGATCACATGATAGAAGATGGCGGATGCAAAGTTGTCATCGATGCGGCCCTATTGCAGCAGTTTAGCCTTACCCAGGAGCAATGGCCTGCTACTGATCCGCTACCGGTCAACAGTCCCGGCGACCTGCTGTATGTCATCTATACCTCGGGAACCACGGGCCGGCCCAAAGGCAGTTTGATTGACCACCACAATGTGGTGAGGCTGTTTTTTACCGACCAGCCCTTATATGATTTTAAGGAATCGGATACCTGGACCATGTTCCATTCCTATTGCTTTGATTTTTCGGTATGGGAAATGTATGGCGCTTTGTTATTCGGAGGTAAACTGGTGGTGGTGCCAACTGCTGCCACCAAGGACCCCGACGTGTACCTTAGGTTGTTACGCACACAAGGCGTGACTATTTTAAACCAGACACCTTCTGCTTTCTATAATCTTATGAAGCAGGAGTTGGAGCAGCCCGATGCAGGTTTGCAGCTGCGCATGGTCATTTTTGGCGGAGAAGCACTTACACCTGCCGTGCTTGGGCCTTTTCACCAGAAGTACCCGCATACCCGGCTAACCAACCTGTATGGCATCACAGAAACGACCGTGCATGTAACTTATAAACCCATCACAGCTGAGGAGATCGCAAGCAACAGTATGAACATCGGTACACCGATACCTACTTTGTGGACCTATGTACTGGACCCGCATCAACACCTGCTGCCGCCCGGCATCACCGGCGAATTGTATGTAGGGGGCGAGGGCGTATGTCGCGGTTACCTTAACCGGGAAGCGCTCACCCGGCAACGTTTTATAACCAATCCCTTTAAAGAAAATGATCGATTATACAGGACCGGCGATAAAGTAAAGCGCCTCGCTAATGGAGAACTGGAATATGCAGGTCGTATAGATGACCAGGTAAAGATCAGGGGATACCGCATCGAGCTGGGTGAGATCGCCAATGCATTACGTGGTTATGAAAATGTAGAAGAAGCTATAGTGCTTGCAAAGGCCGATCAGAAAGGAGAGTTGGGCCTGGTAGCCTACATTGTTTCTGCTGCCGCACTCAATATAGCCGCCATCCGCATATACCTGGCCAATCATTTGCCCGCCTATATGATACCTGCCTGGTTTGTGCAGTTGGACAAACTGCCGCTCACTGGCAATGGCAAGCTTAATCGACAGCTGCTGCCCGATCCCATCGCCATGAGCATGGATACCGGCGTGGCCTACCTGCCTCCCCGGGATGAAACGGAAGCCCGGCTGGTGGATATATGGGCAGCCATATTGGGCAGAACCCGCATCAGCATAAAAGACAACTTTTTTGAATTGGGAGGCCATAGCCTCAAAGCCACCAAACTGGCCAGCCTCATACACCGGGATTTTGCTGTGAAACCCGCTCTGCGCGATCTCTTCACCAATACCGTTTTGGAAGAGCAGGCGCAATGGATAAAACAGGCCCGCACAGAAATTCATGGAGCGATAGAACAAGTGCCGCAGCAAGCCGCTTATCCGCTTTCTGCAGCGCAGCGGAGATTATGGATACTGAGTCAGTTTGCCGATAGCAATACCGCTTACAATATGCCCGTGGCCTACCTGCTCGAAGGCCACCTCGATATAAACGCATTCAGGCAGGCATTTGACCGCCTGGTCCATCGCCATGAAAGCCTGCGTACCTTGTTCCGTGAAAATAAACAGGGCGACCTGCAGCAATGGATACAGGAGGCCGCATCCAGCGGTTTTACCATCGGGCAGGAAGACTATCGGGGCAATAGCCACCGCAGGGAGATCATAAAAGCCCGGGTGCTGGCCGATTTTGACAAGCCCTTTCAATTGGAGACCGGCCCGCTCTTACGCGCTTGTCTCTACCAGGTAGAAGACCAGCAATGGGTATTCAGTTATGTCATGCACCATATTATCAGCGATGGCTGGTCAATGGATATTGTGATCAAAGAATTGCTGACCCTGTACAATGCATTTGTACTGGGAGCACCGGATCCTTTATCGCCCCTGCGCATACAATACAAAGACTATGCGGCCTGGCAGCAACAGCAATTACAGGGCGCCAACCTGCAGCAACACAAGGACTACTGGCTGCAGCAGTTTGCCGGAGAACTACCTGTACTCGAGTTGCCGGCCGATCGGGCCCGGCCTCCTGTTAAAACTTACAATGGCGCTGCCGTCAGTACCAGTATCGATGAGTTTATTACCGCTGGTATTCGTCAATTGAGCCAGGAGCAAGGCAGCACCCTGTTCATGGGATTGGTAGCTGCAGTGAATGTACTCTTACACCGCTATACCGGTCAGGAGGATATCATCATCGGCACACCCGTGGCTGGCCGTTCTCATATAGACCTTGAAAATCAGATCGGGTTCTATACCAATACACTGGCCCTGCGATTCCGATTGAGCGCTGCCCATACCTATCAGGAAGTACTTCGTGAAGTGCAACAGGTAATATTGGGCGCCTATGAACACCAGGCCTATCCGCTGGATGAACTGGTAGAAGCGCTTCACCTGCAGCGCGACCGCAGCCGGCATCCGCTCTTCGAAACAGAAGTGGTCTTGCAACATGCACAGTCTGCCTCGGAGAAAGGACAGTCCCTGCAGGGCCTGCAGGTAACACCTTATGCAGACAGCGAATACAATACCAGCCGCTTTGACCTCGTGTTTGATTTCAGGGAATCCGGCGATACACTGGCTGCCACTCTTACTTTCAACAGCGACATTTATTCAGCTGCCACGGCGCAACGTATGCTCGGCCACCTGCAGCAACTGATGAAGGCAATCGTGTTGCAGCCAGAAAAGCCCCTTGCATATTTTAAATTATTGACAGCACCGGAAGAGAACCTGTTGCTGCAACAATTCAATGATACCACTGTTGAGTACCCGGCCAATACTACCCTGGTCAGTCTTTTTGAGACAGCGGTCCGGAAGTTCCCGCAGCAGATTGCTCTCCAATTCGGGGATACTTCATTCACTTACGCGGCATTGCATCAGCAAACCTCCCAGCTGGCCAGTTACCTGCGGGGTACCATGCAGCTGGAAGCTGGCGAACTCGTAGGCATTATGCTCGATCGTTCTGCTACCATGATCGTTGCTATATTGGGTGTGCTCCAGGCAGGAGCTGCCTATGTACCTATTGATCCTGCTTATCCCAAAACACGCAAACAATACATCACAGGTGATACAGCTATTAAAACACTGATCACCCAAACGGATTATATTTTTGATCTTGATTATTTTCAGGGCACTGTGCTGGCTATGGATGTTCAGGCGGCGGCTATACAAGCTGCCGTATCATTGCCGCCGGCCACTGTTGGGCCTGCTGCACTGGCCTATGTGATCTATACCTCCGGATCAACCGGCCAGCCCAAAGGGGTGATGATCAGTCATGGTAAGATCACCAATACCATCTTCGCGCAATGGGAGAGCTTCGGTATGAATGAAGGCGACAGGCACCTGCAATATGCGTCCCTCTCCTTCGATGCCTCCGTATCAGAAATATTCGTGGCCCTCGCTTCGGGCGGCACTTTATTCGTCATCGACGAAGAAAGCCGAAAAGACCCGGCTCTGTTGGTAAAGTATATCAGGGATCACCAGATCAACCTGGCTACCATACCGCCAGCGCTGTTAAAGCTGATCGATGTAGTAGAACTGCGTGGCCTGTCGAAGCTCATCACCGCCGGAGAACCCGCCATCGCTGCCAAAGCAATAGCCTTCTCCGCTACAGGGCAATATTTTAATGCTTATGGCCCTACCGAATCAAGCATCTGCGCCACCATATTTCATCAAACTGGGGCAGAGAGCTTTCCCAATGAGCAGGTGCCCATTGGAAAACCAATTGCCAATACCCGTATTTACATCATCGACCAATACCAACAGCTTTCGCCCATCGGCGTAGAAGGTGAGATCTGTATCGGTGGCGCCGGTCTTTCACAGGGCTATTGGAACAATGCTGCCCTTACCGCAGAGAAATTCATTCCCAATCCATTTATTGAAGGAGATACCATTTACCGCACCGGTGATATTGGCCGCTGGCTAGCTGATGGCAATATTGAATTCATTGGCCGCAAAGACGACCAGGTCAAGATCCGTGGAAACCGGGTGGAATTGGGTGAAATAGAACATGCCCTGCAAAGCCATCCTTCCATTACAGATACGGCGGTCGTGACCCGGAAAATTGCCGGTGGCGAAAAAGAGATCATCGCCTATGTAGTAAGCAGTGAACCATTGCAGGCCGCAGCATTGGCCGATTTTCTCGGCGCACGCCTGCCTGTCTACATGCTGCCTGTTCATTATGTACAATTAAATGCATTACCCCTCAATACCAGTGGTAAGATAGATCGCAAACAATTGCCCGATCCCGAAGGATTGGAAATGGCATCGGGTGTCGAATACATCGCCCCACGCAATAGAACAGAAGCTGTATTGACGGAAATATGGAGTGAGATACTGGCCATTGCCAAAGAGAAGATCAGCATGAAGGACGATTTCTTTGCCCTGGGCGGACATAGCCTCAAAGCTACCCGCCTGGTAAGCCAGTTGCACAAAGCAGTAGGCGTAAAGATCGATCTGAAGGAAGTATTTGCCATTACCGTATTGGAAGAACAGGCATTGTTCATAGAGCAGGCGGGCAAAACGGTATTCACTGCCATTCAACCGGCCCTCCGGCAAGCAGCGTATCCTCTGTCTTCTTCGCAACGTCGCTTATGGATATTAAGCCAGCTCGAAACAGGCAGCATTGCTTACCACCTCTCTGGTGTCTGGAGCTTTGAAGGCACACTGAATGAAGAAGCATTGACCTACGCATTGGATACACTGATCGGGCGGCACGAAATATTGCGCACGCTTTTCAAAGAAGATGCCGCTGGAGAAGTACAGCAATACATAATCGAGCCATTACAACTGGGCTTCCAGGTACGGATACAGGATTGCAGGCAGGATGAGCAATGGGAAACCGTTGTTCGCACGCAGGTACAACAGGAAAACGATACGCCCTTCAACCTGCGCATCGGTCCCCTGTTAAGGGCCACCTTGTACCGCGTAAGTGATGATCGTTGGGTATTCAGTTTTGTGATGCACCATATCATCAGCGATGGCTGGTCCATGGAGATCATGATCAGTGAATTATTGCAGCTGTACAGCGCTTATGTGGAAGGACAATTAAATATCCTGCCCGAATTGAGGATACAGTATAAAGATTATGCCGTATGGCAACAGGAGCAGTTGCAAGGCGGCCTCCTGCAAACCCACCGGTCCTGGTGGCTGCAACAGCTTGGAGGCGAATTGCCGGTCATTGACCTGCCCACCGATCACAAACGGCCGGCAGTAAAGACTTACCGGGGCCAGGCGATCACCGGTGCCATCGATCCGGCCATCATCACCGCACTCCGTAGCCTGGGTCAGGAACAGCATGCAACTTTATTCATGACCTTGCTGGCGGCTATAAAAGTCTTATTGTACAAATACACCGGTCAGGAAGATCTCTTGCTGGGAAGCCCTGTGGCAGGGCGTTTGCATGCAGACCTCGACCGGCAGATCGGCTTCTACCTCAACATACTGCCACTAAGAACAAGATTCAGTCATACCGACAATTTCAATACCCTCCTGGGCAAGGTGAAAGAATCCACCCTTGGCGCTTATGATCACCAGGCCTATCCCTTCGATCAGCTGGTGGATGACCTGCAGTTGCCGCACAACAGGAGCCGCCACCCTGTATTTGATGTACTGGTGGATTTTCATGACCGCAATACTGCGTCAGCTTTATCGCCGTCACCTGCGCTGGAGGTGAATGCCTTTGAGGCGGCGGATCGTCCCTTAAGCAAATTCGACCTCAGCTTTCTCTTTACAGCCTCCGAAGAAGGGGTAGCGTGCTTGCTGGAATACAATACAGATCTCTTTGAAGAAGCAACCATACAACGCCTCCGGCAACATTTTCATTGTTTGTTGGCTTCCATTGTAGCCAATCCAGGCTCCTCGTTGAATGAACTGACCTACCTGCCCGAAACAGAAAAACAAGCGGTACAAAAGGAATTCAATGCATGGGATCACCAAAACAATTATAAAGGCTACCAAAGCGTACTTCAATTATTCAGTCAGCAGGTGCTGACCAACCGGGAAGCGCCAGCTGTGATCTTTGAAAACAGCACGCTTACTTATGCCAACCTGCACCAGGAAAGCAACCAGCTGGCGGTGCATTTACAGACAGCTTATGGAGTGGGAAAGGGGCATCGGGTAGCCATTATGCTGGAACGGTCTGAGCAATTACTGATCGCTATTTGGGCCGTTTTGAAAGCGGGAGCGGCCTATGTACCCATTGAAGCAGACTACCCTGCAGCGCGCAAGCAATACATCCTGCAGGACAGCAGTCCAACCTTGCTCATCACCCAATCTGATTTCATTTTTGATCTGAACTATTATACCGGGCAGCTCTTTGCTATTAACGTGGAATCCTATACAGGCCATGCACCATTGTTGACCGACGCAGCTGTAAGCGAGGATGATACAGCTTATATGATCTATACTTCCGGTTCAACCGGTCAGCCCAAAGGCTGTAGCATTTCACACGGCAATTTGTCCAACTATATACAGTGGGCCAATAACTATTATTTTGCCCGGGAGGATGCTGATACAGGCCCTTATGATCGGCCTGGTTTTGGATTGTATACCTCTTTGTCTTTCGACCTTACCGTAACAAGCATTTTTTGTACCCTCACATTGGGTGGACAGCTGCACGTATATCCGCAACAGGCGCCCCTTGCCGATATATTCAGGCATAGTTTCAGCGCGGCAAGTGGTATCAACAGCATCAAATTAACCCCTTCACATATTAACTACATAAAAGCACTCCAATTGAGTGCACCGGCTATTCGTTGCGCGATTGTGGGTGGTGAGGAATTGACACAGGAACAGGTAACTGCATTAAAACGTATGGCCCCTGGTATCCGCGTATTTAATGAGTATGGGCCCACTGAAACAACAGTAGGTTGTATGATAAAAGAAGTAGCGGAAGATGCAGCCGTATTGATCGGCAGGCCCATTGCCCATACAGCCATCTATATACTCGATGAGAACAGGAACTGGAGTGGAATAGGAATTGCCGGAGAAATTTGTGTAAGTGGCAAAGGTGTAGGCCGGGGATACTGGAATAACCAGGGCCTCACTGAAGCGCGTTTTGTGGCCGATCCTTTACGGCCCGGAGAGAAAATGTACTGTACCGGTGATCTCGGACGCTGGCTGCCCAATGGAGAGCTGGTCTTCCTGGGTCGCAAAGATGAGCAGGTAAAACTCCGGGGGTATCGCATTGAGCTGGGTGAAATAGAAAGCCGTTTGCTGCTTTATCCGGGTATTGATGCAACAGCCGTGATGGTAAGGACTGCAGCCGATGGTGAAAAGGAATTGGTGGCTTATATTGTTGCCTCCACAGCACCCGACCCTGCGCAGTTGCGCGAACACTTGGGCCGCTCCTTACCAGCTTACATGATCCCATCCCGCTTTGTACCATTGGAAGCATTACCGTTGACCAATAATGGGAAGATCGATAAAAAAAGACTGCCTGCTCCCGAAGGGGTCAGTGCGGGCCTTGAAAATATCTATACAGCACCCCGCACCGCCACTGAAATGCAGCTGGCCAATATATGGCAACAGTTGCTGGGATTGGAACGTGTGGGAGCGAAGGATGATTTTTTTGCATTGGGAGGACATAGTTTAAAAGCTACCCGCCTGCTCAACCAGGTGCAGCAATACTTCAATGTACAATTGGAATTGGCTGTTTTGTTTGAATATGCTGTATTGGATGCCCAGGCAGCGCAGATCGATGCTGCGCAGCAATACACCCGCAGCAGGATAATGCCCGCGGAGCCCCGGCTATCTTATGAGTTATCATCCGGCCAGCGGCGTTTGTGGATACTGAGCCGCTTTGCCGGGGGAGATACAGCTTATCATTTATCCGGCGCTTATGTTTTCTCGGGTGTATTGAATGAATCAGCCCTCTCTGATGCATTGTACGGTATGCTGGAGCGCCATGAAATACTGCGCACTGTCTTCCGGCAAGATGAACAGGGAATGGTGAAACAATACATTTTGCCAGTGGATCTGGCAGGGGACCTGATGACGTATTATGACTGGCGCAAAAAAGAGTCGGAAGCGTCCTTGTCCACCAGTATTCAACAATCTCTTACCCTGCCTTTTGATTTAAGTGCCGGTCCTTTGTTGCGGGTGGCGCTCTATCGTATCAGGGAAGATCAGTGGGTATTGAGTTATGTGATGCACCATATTATCAGCGATGGCTGGTCCATGGAAATTTTAATAGCAGAACTCTTACACCTGTACAATAGCAAAGCCAGCGGACAATTCCATGGTTTGCCCGAACTACGCATCCAATACAAAGATTATGCAGCCTGGCAGCAGGAGCAATTAAGTGGTGAGCTACTGGACGCTCACAAGTCATATTGGTTAACCCGCCTGGCAGGTGAACTGCCTGTACATGAACTACCGGTCGATTTTCCACGTCCCGCCATTAAATCATATCGCGGTGCAGCGGTCACCAGCCAGCTGCCGGAAGCATTGACCAACCGCCTGCAGGCTTATTGCCGCCAACAGGGCGCCACCCTTTTCATGGGACTGCTGGCAGCGGTGAATGGGTTGCTTTATAAATACAGCGGTCAGCAGGACATCATCATTGGCAGCCCTGTAGCAGGCCGCACACAGGCAGCACTCGACGAGCAGATAGGGCTTTATATGAATACCCTGCCACTGCGCACCCGGTTTAATGCAACAGCAGGCTTTGCTGCGATCCTCGCAGCCGTGAAGGACACCGTGCTTGGAGCGTATGACCACCAGCTCTATCCCTTCGATGAACTGGTGGATGCCCTTCAGTTGCAGCGCGACCTGAGCCGTCATCCGCTCTTTGATGTGATGATGGTGATGCAGCACAAGGACAGTATTCATGAACGTTGGCAACAAGGGCTGCAGGGATTGCAGGTAACAGCTTATGAACAAAGCACCCATGTGATCAGTAAGTTCGACCTGCTCTTTGCTATGGTAGAAAAAGAAGCCGGCATCGAAGTACAACTGGAATACAATACAGATATTTTTGAAGCCGCCACGGCTGAACGACTCCTGCATCACCTGGAAACATTGCTGGAAGCCATGGTACGCTTGCCGGAAGTTTCCCTGCAAAGCTTATCCTGTGTGGATGCAGCAGAACAACAAATATTACTTGAACTGGGACAAGGAGAACGGCATGCTTACCAAAGCGAAGCCACCCTTGCCGGCTTGTTCAGGGAACAGGTGGCCCTCAGGCCTGCTCATACAGCCCTGGTATTTGAAGACAGGGATTTTAGTTACACAGACCTGGATGAACAAAGCAATCAGCTGGCGCACTGGTTACAGGAACGATACAGCCTTGGCCGGGCAGACCTGGCAGCTGTTCAGCTCGACCGCAGTGAGTGGCTCGTCTTGTCCCTGCTGGCCATCCTGAAAACAGGTGCTGCCTATGTGCCCATCGATCCACGTTACCCGGCAGAACGCATTGCTTATATACAAGCGGATACTCACTGTAAAGTGATCATCAATGAGCAGTTATTGTCGGAGTTCAAACAGCAGCAAGCTGGATACAGCAAAGAAGCGCTTCCGCAAGTTGCCACGGCCGATGACCTGGCCTATGTGATCTATACTTCCGGTTCTAC
>CBIHOV010000067.1:0-36154 GCA_966211765.1 uncultured Paraflavitalea sp. | reverse complement strand
TGAAACCCATACAAAAGGAAAATCAAGGCGTCCGCCAGTGTATCGCGGCAGCTATTACTCAGGGACACCATTTTCCGGGCTTAAATGGTTATTGGCGTCCATAAAGAATGTATACTCAATTGAAGGGATGTTTGTATACAACTACGCTCAGCCCATACACAAAAAAATCACCCCGCATAGAAATGCAGGGTGACACTAATCAAATTCGTTAACCATTAAACCTTATCCTTTTTATTATAACAACTAAATCCGCTTCCTGTACTAAAGACTACCTGCACTTTTTTTTAAAAACACCATCAATTTGACTTTCATCAACCTGTTTCACATTTAGTTGGTTATTGACTACGCTCACGACTTCATCGTCAGCCCCCCATCCTTTCCCACTACCATACCCGAGAGATCGCGGGCTATCATAAAGCCGGGCAGTTCTTCCAGGGGTGCCAGGAAGGCCATGTTTTCAGGCAGCACGTCGGAAAACAAGACGATCCGAACATATTCGATGCGCTCCCCGAAAACCCGCTCCCCCAGCACATTGAACAAGGCCTGCTCCGCCAGGTCCTCCATAGCATAAGTCTGCCCCTGGCGGGTGTCAACAAATACATAGAATGGCTTCCGGAAATGCAGGGTCTCCCTTACATCAAACCAAAAAGACGCTGCCCCAAGCCCGGCAGCTGCCAACTCCTCCGCAATACCCTCTCCCGGACCAGCGGCGGGCATCAGCGCCACAAGATCCCAGGCAGCCAGCCGCGGCGCATTGTTGATCAGCCTGTCTACCGCCTTGAATGATTTGGTACGCCCTACAGCCGAGATCACCAGTTTACAACGCTTGTGGTCACGATCCAGGCTACAATAGAGAAAAGGCACCAGGAAACGGTTGTAAGCCGTCGCATGTGTCTGCAGTTCGGCCATCCAATATGCCTTCGCTGCGGGTGTCAGCTCTTCGTAATTCAGGTAATGGTACTGGTTGCGCCTGAACCAGGCCCAGAAATGCATAGCTTTTGTACGTTTCATCTTGATGGATTTGTGAGCGATCATCAACTTTAAAAAGGGCGCCCCCGCTGGAGCGCCCTGTAAAACCCTACTCTTCTTCGTTGAGTACCGCGGTCTGGCTCACCGCCCCCATTACACTACCCGCTACGGCGACGTAGCCGGCGATGGTGCTGACGATCGCAGGCAAGGCGATCGGCGCAGCCAGTACGGTGCCACTGGCAGCTGCCAGCGCGAGACCGATGGTACGCAGTAACCTGAAGAACTTCGGTGTCTTATCCGACATCCGGTTGATGACATTACTCATAATTGTTGAATTACAGATTGAATAAAAATGCTACTAACCGGAAGCCCTACCCTCTCCTGCCCTGCACCGGCGCGTTCGCCTCCACCAGGTTCCCTGCGCACAGAACCTGGCTGGTGAGTGGATGTAAGAGCGCCTGTCCAATCGATGATCCGCATGGCAGCGGAGCATGGCGGTGCCCTTACACCCCTAAGCGAACTGTTGGGTGTTGCGCGACGTGTGGTCCACGAATGTTTATTGGCTGATGTGGTGGCCGCTGTAGTGACAGCGACCTGGTCCTGTTGCAGGAAGTAAGCCGCAACTGCGTGCCTGTGCGCCCTAACTTCGACTATTCACCGCACCGGAGGGAGGGAAGTAATTTGAACCAGGCGGCTACGGTTGACTGACCGCTACGATGGCGGTAGCATTCACATCGCTCGACTTCAGGGGATAGCTGCTGCCATTCAGCTGCTGCATGTACTCGACACCCACTGCCACCAGGATGGTATCCGGCGAATTGGCCGGGAAGTTCAGCACAAGGTTGGATGCAACGGTGGGTGTATGATCCCAGGGCAGCTCATTCGTAGCGCCACGCTCATAATGGAAGGCCTCCGTTTCGAAGTTGACAGCGGTTACGCCTGCTACGATCCTGTAGTGCGTAGTACCCTTGGCGCCTTTCACCAGCACTTTGGGCACAAAGGAAGGGATCGCAATGGTGGCCGTTCCGGCTGCCCGGTCGATGGTTACGGCACAGCGCACATACAAGCTGGAACGCAAGGAAGCCCGTGCATTGAAATTGAAACCCTGTAATTGAGCATGGTCGCCACTGCCAACGGTTCGCTCGCCGCGCTTGTTGACGCTATCCGAGGATACGATACGTCTCAACACGGTAAACAGTCTCGACTGGAGTTCACTGTCTTTCGCATACACCGTCAGGTCGCGGAAGATCTCGCGCATCAGGCTGGCCGACTTGCCGGCCCGCCCGAATTCCGCCATGTTCTCACGGGTACGTTCAAAATTGGGATCGTTGTAGATCTGCTCGGCACTGGGGCCTTTGGATTCATCTGTGGGCATTTTTCTTTGATTTTTGTTGTTAATAAATGGTTGGCCGGTCCAACGGAGAAAATCGGTATAAAAAGATTGAAAGTCGAATGCATAGTTGCCATCCGGTTGCCGCTGTACGTTGTCGTAAAGACTGTAGATTGCCTCCGGATTGCCTACGTATTGCCTGAACGCTCTCTGAAAAGGGGGCCAGTTTTCTAAGGAGCGCAGGCAATCCGTAGGCACTAAGAAGGCCATCAGGCCACCGGGCAATGCGGACATCATGGCCGCAGGATTGAAATCGGGTATGTTTGCTCTTGTTGTCATATCAATCAATTTTGATAACACAAAGCTGGGGCATCCGCGGACGAACTCCTATATAGCTTTATATATTAAGTAAAGATTTTATTCTGCAACAGAGGATCAGAAAAATGAAGGAGTTTTAGCGCATTTCCATTATTCCGGTCAGGTGAGGTGCAGGCGCATAAGTAATCTTCTGCACAAAAACTATATATTAAGTAAAAAATATAATTGCAACAATTCTTCAGCCGAGGACATAAAAAAAGCTGCACCGGGAGGGATGCAGCTTGATGCAGGCAGGTAGGCGCTATTTATGTTTCCAGGTGTTTGATATAATAGTCGAGGGCAGACCTGAGTTTGTCAAGAAACCGGGTAGTATTGGTTTTGCGTTCCTTGATATGGGCAAAAGCTACATAATGGTTGGGCAGGTCGACCTGGAACGTATCGGCCAAACATTCTATTACATCTTTGATGGAGCAGGGAGATGCGAAGAAGCCGGAGGCATAGAGGGCATACGCAAGTTCTACTACTTCGGTCACAGAGGCGCTACACCGCAATGGCGGGCCCGTCTCTCTGCGGTTGTTGATACTGGCCGGGTCGCCGGCCACGGATAGCTGTTGGTCGATATGTTGCATCAGCAGGTCCATGGCGTAGAGTTCTGCGAGCTGGCCATCAAAGCTCGTAGAAAAGAGGTCATCGAAGCCGGATGCAGCCGCATGTTGCAGCCAATCGTCTTTGCCGCGGAGAAAATATTGTTCATCATAAGCGGTGCTACCTGAGCGGTAGTAGCGCCATAAGTGGGCATGGTGCCCAAAAAACTGACTTATTTGTTCCAGTTCTTTGGCTAGCCGTTCTTTTTCCTGGCTCCATACATTGAATGCGCCATTTTGCAGTTGTTGTACGCGATGGTAGTAAGTATAACGGCCAGCGATGACTGGCTTTACATGTTTGAAGAAGTATATCTCCGTGGCGGGATCGGGAAATCCTTGTGTGGTGACGGACTGTCTAAGTAAACGAAGATGGTCGACGCAAAGCCGGGTGCAAACACCCATGCGGGTGGCAAGCTCGCCGTCTTTCTGCTCTTCTTGCTGAAGCTGCTTGAGCAGGTCGCTCAACTGTTGGGCAAGTTCGTTTTGGTGGATGTTCATATTGGATATTTTATTTAATGCAATTGTCGGCATCAAATGTAAAGGCGGTTGATGTTACAAAAACTTATAAAATTTTAAGAAATGAAAGATTCATAGGGCAGAAAATACCCGTATCCGCTCAAGTGCGGTTATATATAACCGATTCTTACAACTCTCCTTAAGCGCCCGATACAATTTGTTGAATATTTTCCTATTTTAGCAAATCCCTGCCAACAGTTCTATTCCCCCCACTGGAATCTTCCTGAACGATCGATCATACACTAAAACAACACCGGCTTATGGAACAAATATTTCTTTTACTCAACAGCATCCGACCGATGGAGCACAACCTGGAGCAACATCTTAGACGCATCATCAAACACAAAACCATCAAAAAAGGAGATCATTTATTAACAGCAGGGGCCTGCTGCAAGGAAATGTGCTTTATCATAAAAGGACTCTTGCGTTGTTATATACAAGAAGACAAAAAGGAAGTGGTGACCTGGCTGCTAAAGGAAGGTGATGTAGCCACAGCCGTTGTAAGCTTTCATGAGGGAACACGCAGCGAAGAAGCCATCCAGGCCCTGGAAGACACAGAGCTATATTATATCACCAAAGAAGAACTGGAGGAAGTGTACGATACCTATGAAGCCTTTAACCGGCACGGCAGGGTGCTCACGATCCTATACCAGTTAATAGGAAGGAAACAATACAATGAAATGCTGTTGTTATCGGCCAAAGGACGCTATCAATTGCTGGAAAAGAAAAGCCCGGATCTCATAGCACGCGTTCCGGCCAAATACCTGGCATCTTACCTGCGTATTACGGAAGTCCATTTAAGCAATATAAAACGACAATTGAACGGTGTGGGTATGGACAAAAATCAATAGTCTATTTATTTAATCATCCAATATCACAACTATGCTTCATCCCATGTTGATCCGAATGAACGAGATCGTACCACAATCCAGGGCAACACTACTTTATCTCAGAAACAGGATCAAAGAACGCATGATCAGGAAAGGAGATTTCCTGCTAAAAAAAGGTGATCCCGGGAATATTTTCATTTATATCAAAGAAGGTTGCCTGAAAGAGTTCTCGATCTTTAAGAACGTTAAATTTCCGAACCTATTCATGGAGGAAGGATATCTATTGTTCCTACCCGTCAAGCCTGGATTCGAAAATATCCAGGCCATCGAGGATACTATTATATATTACATAGACCCATCGGATATCAATCACCTAGGTTACATTGCCCCTAACTTCAACGGCTTAACCATGGTACTATTGGAAGACCTAAAGGAGGAGATCATCGATTACAATTATATACGGAAACACAAAACTGAACTTGAAAAGGTGAACTGGTTATTGGAACGACAGCCTAAATTGATCGACAGGGTCCCTTTAATGGATCTGGTAATTTATCTGCAGGTAAAACTTTCCACCCTAAAAAAAATGCTCCCCGGAAAAATCGAGCAAAACTGAACAAGCTAACGGTGCTTTATCCCTTGCCCAATGACTAAGTTGCTGACAACGCACAGTCTTTTGCCATCACCATCGCGCTTACCGGGCAGACATGGCTGAACTCTGAGGACGATTTTATTGCATCAGGTACCTGGTCACGCTGAACGGTGATAAACCCTTTCCGGCTGAAGTAACCGGCTGCAGTTTCTGTTAACAGGTATATTGACTTGATGCCGGAACTTTGCGCTCGCTTTTCAAGTTCCTGCACAAGGGTTGCAGCAATATGCTGATTCCGGTAGCCGGGATGAACAGCCATTGATCTCAGCAGGCCCAAAGCACCATATCTTTCCATGCCAATGACACCAACTATTTTGTCAGCATCTTTGGCTACAAAAAAATCGGTCAGGATCAATGGCAGGTCAGCTACCGGAAGTTGCTGCGACTGTAGCAAATCAATGATTTCATCCCTCATTTCAGCGGTGGCAATAAAAATATTCATAAAAGGGGCCCTCAAAAAGGTTACCCCTAAATTTACAAAGAAACCACTATTTACTGCTCCATTCCTTTTGCGCTTTCTTCAAATCGGCAATAAACCGGGGGTTCTTATACCAGTACTTTATCAAATGCCAGCCAATGATCCGGGAGGCTTCGTTATCGCTTGGATAATGAATACCCAGCAACTCCCTTGACCAGCGAACCTCCGCCGCTACGTTGATGAAATCGGGTCTCTTTTGCGGAAATAGTTCTCCGAATATATAAGCCTCCGTATAGGACCATAAGGAATGACCACTGGGGAAGGAGGGAGAATTAATTCTCGTTAATGGTTGCAACCGCGATTCGACGTGATAAGGACGGGGACGTTTGAAAACCTGCTTTAAGCGGAATTCAGTCACTCGAATGTCCTGAATACAGTTTAATAAAAGAGCAGTAGTAGCCGGGTATTGGCTGTAGTCATATTGTTTACCGGTGGCGGTAGACAAAATATAATACAGTTGCTCCCTGTTTGCCTGATAATCCGGGTCAGTAGGATTCAGGATATTGGGCCAGGAGCCGATATTGGCAATATAATTTGCTCTGTCTATCTCCTGTTGGGTACGGCTATTTTGCAGTTTCAACAGATAATCCAGTTCAGCCCTTGTCTGATCCGAACTGCTGGCAGGGAATTGGACCAGGCCCGGCAGCCGCTTTTCATCTTCTGGTAAGAGATAAACAGTCCTCCATAGGGCATTGCCCAGCGCCCCTTTGCTGTACTCTGCCCACGGGAAGCGGATCGTATCCAGCGCCTTCCTGCTTTCGTTTGGCTTGATGCTTAAAACAGCTATTGACTGATAGGCAGTGCCGGGCGGCTCCAACGCAGGTAGCTTTTGCGCCATCGTTACCGGAGCATACAATAATAGAGCTGATGTAACTGCAAAGGCAATTGTGCCCGCCATTAGAATAAGTCTCATAATGATTACTTTACCCTAATGACGGGGTAACTGGAAAAAGGACACAAGAAAATAAGCTAATTTTTATTCCTGACTATTTATTACAGCAGGAACCCTGATTACTCTTCTCACAGTTTACTATATTCCCGTAATTGTCAAATTCATAGCTACAGCATGCCAGGATAATTGCTTTAAGCTTCTCCTTTGCCCTTTGTACACGCACTTTTGCATTGCTTAACGAGATCCCGGCAAACTGCGCGTAATCTTTTAGTTTCATCCCCTCCAGCTCTGCCTTAACAAGGGCATCCCGGTATATGGCAGGCAGCGATTCAATCATGGGCTTTAAACAGCAATCAGCCAGTTGGAAAGATTGATCTTTGGGATCAACAGTTGGAGTGTTGAGATCTTCCAATAAATCGTTTTCTGCCAGGGATTTTGATTTCCTGAAAAAGTCTGTTACTGTATTATTGGTAAGTCTCACCAGGTAGGCTGCCGTATTGGTAGCACTTTCCACCTTGGGCAGATGAAGCATTATTTTTAAATACACTTCCTGCATTATATCATGGCAGTGATCCTGGTGCCCTACTTTTTTGCAGATGATATTGTGCAACTGCGTGCCAAATTTTTGCTGTATGGTAATGACTGCGGTTTCCATAAATTAAACTCCTTTCCGTAAACTTTCTGCATAGGCATTGGGCAAAGGACTATCCTCAACGGCTTTGGCTGCTTTCTCCACATCATAGGCGAAACGGATGAATTCAACCTGGATACAATCTTTCACCCCAATGGAACTGTTCTCATCTATATGCAACAATACATACCCTCCCCGCTGATCTCCATCCTTTGGCTTCCCCACAGAGCCAATATTAATAGCGTGACGAAAATGGGGTGCATCTGCCGTTCCTGCATTCAATGTTCTGTGATAAGGCTTGTGCGTATGGCCAAAGCATAATATATCGGCATCTGCATCCTGCATAATGCGGAGCATGCTTTTCTCGTCGCGGTCCTCAAACAGGTATTCGTTTATCTTGCGGGGGCTGCCATGCACCAGGAGTACATTCAACCGGTCATTATTTAACTGGAACTCTACCCGTATATGCGCCGGTAATGTTCGCAGGTATTTTCGTTCTTCCAGATGAACCATTTCATTGGTGAAAGAAATAGAGATAGCGCCATTTGCTTTTTCCTGATCAGTTTTATAGGCACAGCCGCAATCATCAATGGCCCGGCCTATGCCAAAATCGTAATTACCTGCGATGGTAGGAATACGACGATTCCGGATCTCATTGATCACTTCGTTGGGCCAGATATTGTACCCAACAAGATCTCCCAGGCAATAGATAGCATCGGGTTTACGAGTATCCACATCTGTAAAAAAGGCTTCGAGTGCAGGCAGGTTGGCATGTATATCGGAAAACAAGGCAATTTTCATAACGATTGATTATTGGGTCTGTTTATTTTTAAAGTGTTAAGTGGTTATCGTCTCTCTGTTTCCATACCATCGTTTGCGCAGCCAAAATGCCACATTTACCAGCGCGATCAATGCAGGGACCTCTACCAGCGGCCCGATCACCCCGGCAAAAGCCTGACCACTATTGATGCCGAAAACACCAATGGCGACCGCAATGGCTAACTCAAAATTGTTACCCGCAGCAGTGAAAGCAATGGAAGCATTTTTTGCATAATCCGCGCCCAGGGATTTTCCAATCAGGAAACTAACCAGGAACATGATCACAAAATAGATAGCCAGCGGAATAGCAATCCTGATCACATCCATGGGAATTTGCACGATCAGTTCCCCCTTCAGGCTGAACATGACCACAATGGTAAACAATAGTGCAATGAGCGTTATAGGAGAAATAAAAGGAATGAATTTATCCTGGAACCATTCAGCCCCTTTTAGCTTAATCAGGGTATAGCGGCTAATAATACCCGCAGCGAAGGGTATGCCTAAGTAGATGGCTACACTTTCCGCAATTTGTCCAATTGTTACATGCACTTCCAATCCTCTAATGCCAAACAAAGGAGGCAATACGGTAATGAAGACATACGCATACACACTATACAATAAGACCTGAAAGATACTGTTGAGCGCCACCAGCCCTGCTGCATACTCACGGTTTCCTTCGGCCAGCTCATTCCAAACGATTACCATAGCTATACAACGTGCCAGACCGATCAGGATCAGTCCGATCATGTATTCAGGATAGCCATGCAGGAACAGGATCGCCAATAGAAACATCAGTATGGGGCCGATGATCCAGTTGAGTAATAAGGATGCGCCCAGTATTTTTGTATTGCTGAATACCTCGCCCATCTTTTCATAGCGCACTTTTGCAAGCGGCGGGTACATCATGAGAATAAGTCCGATAGCCAACGGGATATTCGTAGTACCTGTTGAAAAGGAATTGATAAGCGTTGCAGAAGAAGGGACAAAGTAACCCAGCGCTACCCCGAGCGCCATGGCCAGGAAGATCCACAACGTTAAATAGCGATCCAGGAAACTTAACTTTTTTCTTTCTACTACCGGATTACAATTGTTGGCACTCATGGGTCATTTTTTTAATGTAGGGGCTTGATTAATTGCAACAACCGGGAGCGCAACAGGCGGTTTCCTCTTTGGGTTTCTCTGCATATACGGTAACACTGTAAATCCCGGTGTTTCCATTTCTGAATTGTATGATCTCTTCTTTAGAAAGGTATCCGGACAGAATATCATCAGGAATATGAATAGCTTTTTCTTTCTGGAGCGTAATGTTGGTGAATCCGTTGCTTTCGATCAACTCCAGGTACACCTGCTTTTGGATGGCGCCAGACACACATCCGGCATACATTTCTGCTGCCTCCTGAATAGCAGGCGGTAAATTTCCTTCCAGCACAATGTCGGAAATACTAAAATGCGCACCGGGCTTTAAAACACGTTTGATATCCTTTATTACACCGTCTTTATTGGGCACCAGGTTCAATACACAATTGCTCACAATTACATCTGCTGTGTTGGCAGATACCGGCATATTTTCAATATCACCTTGCCGGAACTCGACATTGTGATATCCCAGTTTCTCCGCATTCTGTCTCGCCCTGTCGATCATGGCAGGCGTAAAATCAATACCAATCACTTTACCGGTTTCTCCGGTTTCTGCCCTGGCAACAAAAGCGTCATTACCGGCGCCCGATCCCAGGTCAATGACGATATCCCCCTTTTTAATGTTGGCAAACTGTGTAGGCAGCCCACAGCCCAAGCCGAGATCCGCATCGGGGTTGTATCCTTCCACCTGAGAATAATCATCTGTCATTACATTAGCGGTCTCAATGGAACAGCAACCGGAACCACAGCAGGAAGCGGCATTGTCCGATTTATCCTGTAAGGCAATTTCCGCATATTTCTGCCTTACCATTTCTTTAATTTGATCAGTAGTTTGCATGGCTTTGTATTTATTGTATTATTGCAATATTGCGATCAATAGGAGCAAAAAAAATGCTTAACAGCATTCGTCTTTGTTTACATAGGATACAAAAAAAGCATCAAATGCAGCACGGCATTGATTCCAGGCTTTCGGATCGATGCAGTAGCAAACACTGGTGCCCTCAATGGTGCCCTTGATCAAACCGACATTCTTCAGTTCTTTTAAATGCTGGCTGATGGTCGCCTGGGCCAGGCCAAGTTCTTCAACCAGGTCTCCGCATACACAAGCCTGGGCTTTCACCAGGTGTTGAATGATAGCGATGCGTGCAGGATGCCCCAGCGCCTTCATCATCGTGGCCAGTTTATTCTGCTTTTCTGTAAATATCTCTGATTTCGTAAGTCCCATATCAATCGCAATATTACGATATTAATTGAAAGTGAAAAATCTTTTTTTAATTTTTCTTACACGGATTATCGCAAGGGGTTGATTTCGAGCAAGCAGTCATTTTCTCCGTGGCAAAACAAACCTATCCAATCGGGGCAGGCTGTTTTTCGGGTTCCCATACCTGCGATAATTCCTCTCGCAATGAAACAGCCTTTCTGAAATTGTCTTCCAGCAAGGTCAATTGCCGGTACGACCTTAATCGCTGGGTAAGTATCTTGTATTGTAACCGCCGTAATACGCCGGCATCGGAAGCCTTGCCCCGAAAAGCATTTGTAAAGAACAATAAGCACAGTTTTTTGAAATGATACCAGAAGCTTTTGAATAGCTCCCAACGGAAACTGGAAATGGAGGTATTTTGTGTCTTCAGGAGAATCTTATACGGCTCCAGTACCAAAAAGCAATCGGAGCTTTCTTCAATGTAAGTAAAGTAGTAAGGCAGCGTGAGCCGGTTGGCCGTTATAAAATGATCAAAGCGCAGGGATGCTTCATACCAGATGCTATAGCCGGCCAATGCCAGTACATAACACAATTCATGGTCGCCACCCGAACTTAAACTCCCACCCTGCCGGTCTGTTAAGCTAGGAACAAAACCAAGCGCACGGATCTTGTTATAAGCTGGTTTTCTGAGCACAGCGCCTGCGCCATAAACAAGCTGATTGGTTATTTTACCACTTGCCGCGGCCTGTTCGCCGCCTGCATACAAGTTGCAGGACAATAGCCAGGCCGGTGCAGGTGCTTCAAACACAAAACCGCCCCAGCCTCCCAATATGCCAATTTCAGGGTAGCGTTCCATTACAGCAAACGCTTTATAGGCATAATCAGGCGCCAGCCAGTTGTCATCATCGCACAGGATAATGTATTCGTATCGCGCTGCCGATAAACCGGTTTCCCGGGCAAACGTAAGGCCGGGCCTTGCTTCCGTTATGACCCGGAGTTCAATGGACGTGTGGTGTTGCAGCCATTCACGGTTGATCGTATCCAGGCTATCATCGGTCGATGCATTGTTTACCACGATCAGTTCGCAGTCAATAGCCGCAGGAATTTGCTGGGCAGCAATAAAACGCAGCGTAGCCGGCAGGCGCTCAGCTCCATTGTAGGTGCAAATAAGAATGGTGATGCCTGCCTTCATGCCTTGTTTACATTTTTTTTCTTCGGGGAATGAATGAGGTGATGTTCAATGCCATTTTGGTATACAGTTTAGTGATCTTCCAGTACATCAGCCAATCCCGGTGCATGCGCAGCGCTTCCCGTACCTGTGTTTTCGTGCCCTCACGGTTCCTGAGGCCATACCAGAGGTCATTGGCAATTTTTATACCGTAATGCGCATAAAATTTCATGGACTGGTTCAGTATCTTTTGTCTGTCGGCTTCAGGAAGATACTGTTGGATGGTAACCATTACCCACTGTAGGTCTTTCAGGTTCTTTGCAGTGGCATAAGACTGCCCCGAAATAGAGGCAAAATGCAACCGGTAGGCGGCCAGCACCTCCGGTATATAAGCTACCGGAAAATGAGAGGCAATACGTACCCACATTTCCCAGTCTTCCCCATAATCAACGCCATAAAAGCCTCCCAATTGTTCATATACTTCTCTCTTTACCGTGATGGTGCAAAACTGTACCCGCTGCCTTTCAGCCAGGCGCACCAAACCATTGTCCAGGATACCCGACTCTTCCATCTCCGCATCCCGGTAATATAAAGGCTTACTGCTTTGTCCGATGTACACATACCGGCAAAAAGCAGCGCCAGCCTGCGGATAGCGATCAAACAGCTCCTGCATCGCCTGGTAATAACCCGGCTTTATCAGGTCGTCACCATGCAATATATGCACCAGGTGCCCCGTAGCCCTGTTGATGCAGGTCTCGAAATTGCGAAGACTGCCCCGGTTCTCCGGTTGTCTGAAATAACCAACCCTACCCTTGCCCATCGCGTTGACCAGGGCTTCCACGTCCACATCCGTACTGTGATCGTCCACCACTTCTATCTGCATTTCATCGGGCGGCAGCGCCTGGTTCAGTACAGCCTCAAGCGTTTCCAACAGGAAACCGGCGCAATTGTACACAGGGATCATCACAGACCATCTTGGCCTGTGTACACCAGCAGCAAGTGGTGCTATAGCGGGAGGGGATGACGGAATTCTATCCAACGATATCCTGTTGTTTAATGATCTGTTAGTTGAATGGAAGGCTCAAACCTGAATGGGAACTGAGGTCGTACCGCTCCTTTCCATTTCCCAAACCAGGTGGTATTTTCACGGTAATCAGCCACTTCAAAATGAAGGCCTGCTTCATAATAATATAACGGGATCGAAGTATCCTGTACAATAATGAGTGAAAAATAATAGGCCCCGTCATTCAGAAAATGACCAGGTATCCGGCATTCCCCCTGTACCTGCCCTGATTTGCACCTTACGGGCAGGGATGCTACATCGAAAATGCATTCCCCGGCATAATTGAATAAATGCAGGCCGGCATTCAACAGCACATTCGCCTGCTCGTTCCGGATAGTAAATTTTACTGTCAGCGGAGTCCTGATATCGATCACAGGCTCCGCAGCAGTCAGTTCCGGTACCAGCTGCAGGGAAAGCAGGCGCACATATTCATTGCCCGGTGCTTCTACCCCATCCTCCCATTGCAGGCTCAGTTTATTTTTCTGTAAACTGCCCACGTATTTATCTACTATTTGCCCGGTATCGCCAATCGCCATCATTTTTCCTTGCTGCAGCCACATTGCCTGCCGGCAGAGATGGTTTACCGCCTGCATATTGTGGCTTACAAACAATATGGTACGTTGGCTGTCATTAGCCACCTGTTGCATTTTGTCGAGGCATTTTTTCTGGAACTCAATATCACCTACTGCAAGTACCTCATCCATGATAAGGATATCAGAATCGAGGTGCGCGGCTACGGAAAATGCCAGCCTTACATACATGCCCGATGAATACCGCTTCACCGGTGTATCGATAAACTTTTCAAGTCCCGAGAAGGCGATGATCTCATCGAATTTTTGAAGTACCTGTGCTTTCTTCATGCCCAACAGGTATCCACTAATGTAAATATTCTCCCGGCCCGATAGTTCCGGATGAAAACCCGTGCCAATTTCCAGCAGGCTGCCAATGGTGCCCCTGCCCCTCACATAGCCCGTAGTAGGCTGAATAATGCGCGAGATGATCTTAAGCAAGGTGGATTTCCCCGCCCCGTTGGAACCCACAATACCCCAGGTTTCACCTTGTTTTATCTGGAAGCTGATGTCCTGCAGGGCCAGGAATTTATTGTCGGGCGCCTTATCTGCATAGAAGAAAGCGTCGTTTTTTTTGCCCATACGATGGGTAAGCCAGCGTTTAATATCCTGCCGGAAAGAACCGGTACCGATGGTACCCAAAGTATACATTTTGGAAACAGCTGCCGCTTCTATTACAATCTTACTCATATTGGTTATGCCACATCAATAAGTCTTATGGCTTGTTTGTTAAACCATGCTAATGCAATAAAAAAGACAATGATAATAAATAAGGTACTGTAAAGCAATTGGCCCATCGTAAACAATCCCTGGCCAAGCAGGGCATACCGGAATACTTCGAACAAAGCGGATAAAGGGTTCGCATTCACAAACCAGCGAATGCCTGAGGGAACCAGCGATACGGGATAAATAACGGGGGTTACAAACATGAATAGCCTGATACCCAGGTGAACGATATTGGAAAGATCACGGTACCGGGCTGTTAAGATACAAAAGATAAGCCCAAGGGCCAACGCAAACAAGGCCGTTAACAAAATGGCCAGGGGCAATACCAATAACCAGAAATTGAGCGTAAAATGGAAATCACGGTAAAGGGCATAAAATACAAAAACGATCACCAGCAATACGACCTGTATCAGGAAACGGAGCAAATGAGTGCCTGCTACTGAAAAGGGTATTATCAGCCGGGGAAAATATACTTTATTATAAAGAGCGCTATAATAGGTGAAGATGAAGGCAGTGCCTGTAAAAAGATCACTGAATAACCCCCATAACAAAATACCGCACAGAAAAAACAACACAGGAGGCGATGATCCCGTATTCACTCCCATCCACTTACCAAACACCAGCACATACACGATCAGGGTTAATACCGGCTGCAGAACTACCCACAATGGCCCTAAAAGGGTTTGCTGATAGTTAACTAAAAAATCCCGCTTTACGAACCTGAACAGCAGGTGCCGATAGGCCCACAACTCTTTAAATGACCAGTTGCGCCAGCTGTTACGGTTACTGATCTCCCAGTCCCAGGGCTCATTGGTACCAGTTAGTGCCATGGGCAAACATTATATTTCATAGATAATAAACAGTTTAACAGCCTCTTCATGTATAAATTTAGGTGAAAAATAACCTTGATGCAATAAAAGAAAGTACAGGTGCCGCTGGAAAACAAAAAAACCTCCTGTGTAGGAGGTCTTATAAATATCGAAATGAAATAGCTGTTATTTTATTTTCAATACAGGTTTCAGCTTATAATCACCCGTACCTTCCTGGAAGATAGAAAGCGCTGCATCAAAATCAATGACCAGTGAATCAAGGTGGGCATTCAGTTGTTTGTTGAGCTTAATCTTCAGGCCCGATGAGCTGCCGCTGGGAATGGTAAGCGGATAGACCGTATTGTCTATTTTAATGCTGTTTTGACTGCCCAGCACAAACCTTACCTCTTTCAAGGTACCGGTAGGAACCGTGCTTTGCGCAATGAGTGTGTCAATCCCATTTTGATAATCCAGCAGGTTATAAATGCCAGCCCTGGTTTCGAGGTTTACCCAGCCGGAGGAGTCATCCTGCAGGTTAACGCGCACCTGCTGAATGTCTACATTCACTTCTGTGGCATTGTACGGATTGTCAGTAAGCCTGATCCTTAATTCGGTGGTATCATGATTGTCCTTTTTACAGGCAATAACGGTACCGATCATAATAACTACGGGGATCACATAACGCAGAGGTTTCATAGTATACATTTTGCCTGTGAGCATGGAAAAATCATGCCGAAAAAACCTATCATGTGTCGTAAAAACCTGTTATTCAGGCACTAAGTAATTGATATTTAGCAACTAAGGTAAGTGGGTAAAAAAAGGCATAGTAAAATAAAAACATTTATTATATCTTGTTTGCAAATCTGTAACCAATGAAAGCATTCATTCTTTCACACCACTCCTCATGCCTGTACGGCAGGGCCTGCCCTCCCGCTACACCGAGGCAAGGTCACCCGTTTTTCAAAGCATTTTTAACCGGCAAAGTTCCCGCTACATGAATATTTGCGCCTGTTATACCCCGCATCCAGGCGGGATATAATAGTTAAGTATTTTAATTATTGACCCGGCTATATGGGCAGCAGACGGCTGCTATATATCTCCGGTTATCATCCAACTAAATCCTCCTAATGAAGAGAGCTATACATCTTCTGTTGTTTTGCAGCCTTGCCATCTCATTGCAGGCACAAATTACTACTCCGGTCAAGCGCGCCAATTTTGAAGTAGATGGCGGTCTGCGGGCCAACATTTTTAATGGAACACCCAATTCAAATGGCGATGACTGGTTTGGAAACGGGGATCCCGGCACCGGCACCTTTGTTATTGACACTACAGGGGCGGGTTATATCAACCAACTATACATCAACAACCCTGCTTCCAGGATGCTGCCTTTATTCAGGGGTATGAATTATCCTCAGTTCTCTATTGTGAACAATGCCATGCTGATCGACGCAGTATTTATCCGTGATCACCACGGAGATGATTCTACTGCTTTTGCATCGGGCTCCAATAAGAACGGTATGAGTCCGGCCAGTTGGGCTACTCCTGTAGCCCAGGGCGTTCCGGATAAGAATGATATCCTCGACATGTTCATGCATGTAAGAAGGGAAGGCGCTGCCGTAACCGACTCGCTGTGGTTGTTTGGCGGCGTATCGCTGGAGGGAACCGGGGGCAACCGGTATTTTGATTTTGAAATGTACCAGACCGATATTTATTATGAACGGGCAACGCTTAGCTTTAAAGGGTATGGCCCCGATGCCGGCCATACCAGTTGGGAATTTGATGCAACAGGTAAGATAACGAAGGCGGGTGATATCATATTTACTGCCGAGTATGGTGGTTCCGGATTGAATAACCTGGAAGCCAGGATATGGGTAAACAAGAGCGCACTGGTGTCGGTAATACCAACAGCTTTTACCTGGGGAGGATCCTTTGACGGCGCTGCAGCTGGGTCTACCTATGGCTATGCAAATATTCTTCCTTCAACTGCCGGCCCGTTTTATACAGGGCTTCAGTGTGGCAATAATACCTGGGCCGGACCTTTTAGCCTGGTGAGGGTCGACAACAGTGTGGTGGCAACCTATACGGCCGATCAATTCCTGGAGTTTTCTGTCAACCTTAGTAAACTGGGCCTCGATCCATTGGTAAGCGTAGGAGATCCCTGCTCGATGCCATTCCGGAGGATCCTCGTAAAATCACGGTCATCCAATTCCTTCAGCGCCGAGTTGAAAGATTTTGTGGGGCCTTTTGATTTCTTCCGTGCACCGATGGCGGCAGCCTCTGCCGATATACCGGTATTTTGCGGAAGTACAGGCATCAGTACCCTCAGTGTGGGCAATCCCCTCATTACGTCCTTATATACCTGGACAACTCCCGATGGAAATATCGTGGGCGGCAATATCGGGCCAAGCATTACAGTCGACCAACCAGGTTCCTATATAGTGGCCCAGGAATTAATGGATAGTTGTGGTACTACCTATGCCAGGGATACCGTGGTGGTTACATTGGATCCAGGTTGTTCACTGTTGGAGCAAAAAGATAAGAAAGGGCGCTTTATATTCAATAAGGCTGCTGATAAGCGGGCCATATTGCTGCTGCCCAATCCGGTAAGCAGCCATGTTCGCTTGTCGATAGCCAGTCCGGCGAAAGAAGAAGCTTCCATTACCATCATGGATCTTTCCGGAAGAATATTGCAAACCACCAAAAGAAACCTGCTGAGGGGTACCACCAACGTGGACATTGAATGTCCGGCGCATTGGCGCGGCGGGGCTTATCTGATAAAAGTGGTGATGGGTGGTGAAGTGTTTACAGAGAAAATGATCCTTGTCCGGTAAGGCATGAATGAAATAAGAAGTATTATCTCATTGATCATAATCATACAGACAGATAACCATACTCATGCTTTTGGGTAGGCACGCTTACTATTTTTGGTGAAACACACCATTATGAAAGGCGTTATTATTTACAAAGGCAAATACGGGTCTACCCGTGATTATGCAACGCTTTTATCCAAGGAATTGGACATTCCCGTCTTTACGCCCACGATCACCGGAGGCGCATTGATGGATGCCGATTATGTATTGATCGGCAGCGCAGTGTATGTAGGTAAACTGCAACTTCAAAACTGGCTGATCCGTAATGAAGCCTGGCTCAAAACAAAAAAGCTGATCTTTTTTATTGTATGCGGTACACCGGCCACCGATAAAGAAAAAACGGATAAGATCATTGCAGATAATATACCGCTTTCTTTAAGGGACAATACTGTCATTTTCCTGAAAGGCCGGATGATCCAACGTAATTTATCCTGGACCGACCGGCTGCTGCTGAAAATGGGCGCCTGGTTCACGAAGGACCCGGAGGAAAAGAAAAGGATGCTGAGTGACTTCGATGGTGTGGAGGCAGCAAACCTCCGGCCAGTCTTACAGGCCCTGAAATTATGGGACATAGAAAAGAGACAGGAGTTACTGCATGTTCATTACTGAGGAGGATCAGGCAGGGCTTTGACGGGTATCATAGTTCAGATGCAGGACATTTACGTACTTAGCTTAAAAATCAGTTGTTATGTATGGTAATCTATCCCCCGAGGAAATTGAATCGGTATTGAGCACACAAGTGGTAGGCCGGATCGGCTGTCATGCCAACGATACCACCTATGTGGTGCCTATCAGCTTTGTTTACGACGGAACATTTGTGTATTGTTATACGCAGGAGGGCCTGAAACTGTCGTTGATGCGCCAAAATCCCAGGGTATGTTTCCAAACGGATGATCTTACCAATATGGCGAACTGGAAAAGCGTGATCGTTTGGGGCGACTTTGAAGAACTGCCGGAAGGAACAGAACGCAGGGAAGCACTGAATAAATTGGTGGACAGGGCATTGCCCATGATCAGCAGTGAACGGGTCCATCAGTCGGCCGATTGGCCTTTTACAAACAATACCACTGATACAGTGAAAGGGGTCGTTTTCCGTATCCGGCTAACGAAAAAAACAGGCCGGTTTGAAAGATCAACTCAGTCGGTTCTGATCGCCTGACCTAATAGGACCTTACAGTAAATTAACAAGGACATAATAACAGGTATATAGCTAAACTTTGGTGTTTCAGGCGTTGCAATCTTGCAACGCCTGTTTTGTTGCCCTGCAATTTTACTTTCTATGTACACTTAAAGGAGCTGGTTTTTCGTTCCATTGGCCAGAACTTATTACTGGTATGATAAAAACAGGCATTGTGCTTAGCGGCGGTGGTGTAAGAGGTTTCGCCCACCTCGGCTTTCTGAAATTGCTGGATGAAATAGGGCTGAAGCCTTATGCGATCTCGGGTGTCAGCGCCGGTGCTATTGCAGGCGCGCTGTACCTGGCAGGTCACTCCCCGGAGGCCATTCTTACGATCTTAAAACAGAATGGCTATTTTGGCTGGTCAAACCTCTTATGGAAAAAGGATGGATTCTTTTCTATGCAGCCCTTGTTACGTACACTACAACAATATATTCCGCAAAACAGGTTTGAAGATCTGTCTGCCCGTTTCTTTGTAACTGCCACTGATTTTACCCATGGCAAGCCCCTTACTTTTTCCAGCGGTCCCTTATATGATCCGGTGATCGCTTCCGCTTCCGTGCCGGTGATCTTCGCTCCGGTTAGAATAGGCGACAGTTTGCTGGTAGATGGCGGTCTGCTCAACAACCTCCCCATAGAACCGCTGCTTCCTTTGTGCGACCGCATTATCGGTTCTCATGTTAACAAACTCTACAATCAACAGGTGGTAAACCCGGTAGGCAAAACGAATATCCTGGAAAAATGTTTCCATTTGGCCATAGCAGGCACGGTGGAAAGCAGGTTACAACAATGTACGCTCTACCTGGAGCCGGACCTTCACCGCTTCAATATGTTTGATGTAAAGAAGGCGGATGAGATATTTGAAATTGGCTACACCACCGCTTCACGTCAGCGTGCCAGGCTTGAAAAGCTGATGGTGCAGGAATAGGTCTTAAATTAACTATAATCATTCTTCCGGTTGATCGGGGTCATAGGGGGCGATCTCACCTGTTTCTAACTTTAGGTCATCAAAATCAGCTACCATGACCGAGGTACTACAATACTCCGCAGAATTTATACAGGAAACAGGGCATACTCCTTCCATTTGTCTTGTACTTCCCTTTGAACCGCAGATCAACGATAAGGATACGATCGCCACTCGTTTAAAATCGATGCTGGCCAAAGCAGAGGGGAAACTGCTGCAACATTATTCCACTTACAAGGCATTGCCTGTATTTACCATGATGCAGGGCCTCATCTCCGGCATCAACTACAGCAATTACAAAAAGAGCATTGCCCTCCTGGCCTCTCCATACGCTTCAAAACTTTTGTACCTCAACTTTCCGGTAGAAGAAACCATCCGGCTCGGGGAATATTTAGATATCAGGGAAGTAGTAAAGGCCAAAAGAAAGGAGGTCGCATACCTGGTAATGGTGCTGGGCAACCATTGCGCCAGGATGTACAGGGGCAGTTCCAGAGGGCTCACCTGCATCAAATACAACCGGGAAACAGGCGATCCCGCCAGTGGTTATCGCCCTCATTTTTTGCATTCGATGGACCAGGGCCTGGGTCTTATGCTGGAAGCATATGGGCTTCCCGTTTTTATCTTAGGACAACAACAGGTACTGGAGGAGTTTAAACTCGGCACCCTGCATACAGAAAGCATTATGGGTTACCTCCCCGGCAACTTCGATGATAGCACTGAAAAGGATATTCTTACCACGTTACAACCTGAATTGGACCACTGGGGAATGCGCAAACACCAGCTTTTGTTGCAAAAAATAAACAAAGCGCGTAAGGAAGGAAAATTAGCATACGGGGTGAAGGAGGTATGGAACAAGGCTACACATCAGAGAGGCCAATTGCTGGTGGTAGAAGAAAACTTTATGAGCCCGGTCCCCAATGAAGAACCAACAGATGCGGATCATCTCTTTACCGGCGCTACAGATGATCCTTATAATATAAAAGACCTGGTAGAAGATATTATCGAAAAGGTGTTAAAAGATGGCGGTGAGGTGGAATTTGTAAAGCAGGGCTATTTAAGGGATTTTCAAAAGATCGCATTGATCGGGTTGCACCAGGAATAATAAGCACAATAGCTATCACTCAATAAATCAGTAGTATGAAAAAGATAATCGTTGCCTTCGATAATACCCATTACTCCAACGGGGCCATGCAATTCATATTAGGGCTGCACCAACTAACACCGGTTTCCCTTACCGGCATTTTTCTGCCACAGGTTGAATATTCAGCACTCTGGAGTAAGACCCCAGGCGCAATGACGGGTCCTTTATTTGTGCCGTTGGCAGAGGAGGCTGAGGCGGAAGCAATACATGCCAATATAAAGCAATTTGAAATGTTTTGCCAGGAGCATCATATCAAGTATTCCGTGACCAAAGACTTTTTTGATTTTACACTCAATGATTTCAAGGAGGAAACAAAATTTGCCGACCTGTTGGTAATAGGTAGTGAAGCTTTCTACAAAACAATGGGCACCGACCGGATCAATGAATTCCTGGAAGATACCCTGACGCATACAGCCTGCCCCGTGGTGCTGGTGCCGGAGCAATTTGAATTCCCGAAAACAAATATTCTTACGTACGATGGCAGCGAAGCTTCCGTATATGCCATTAAACAATTTATCTACCTCTTCCCCGAATTGGGCGACCGAAAGACATTGGTGATCTATGTAGATGAAGATACCGATGTGACCATGCCGGCCGAAAAAAAGATCAAAGACCTGGTAAGCCGGCATTTTGAACAATGCGCTTACCTCACCCTCCATGTGGATGCGCGGAAATACCTGGCCGCCTGGATGAGTGAACAGAAAGGCGGCATACTGGTAAGTGGGGCCTTTGGCCGTTCTTCCCTGTCCCGCTTGTTCAAACGCAGTTTTATTTACGAAGCGATCACAGAACACCAATTACCTGTATTTATTGCGCATTAGTACCCTGATGCCTATACCGATGAAGCTTTTATCCATGCGACTCATCACGTTCCTCATCATTCACTTTATAGTGCTGCAGGTCTATGCCCTGCCGGGTACGGAAAAGTTGACGAGGTTACCTGTCGATACCCTTCCACAGCCTAACCTCCAATACCCCGCCCTGGTGGGGCAGTTTTATAAGTTGGTAAACCAACCTTATCCCTGGGTACGCCAAAAGAGCCTCCAGGGAACCCTGGTAAATTTCTTGCATGCGGCAGAACGCTGGGGCCTGCAGGAGCAGGATTATTCCTTTGCCTTGCTCGATTCCCTGTATGACAACCGGGTTGTACTCAGTAGAATACAGGATACCGCGTATGCTGATGCTATATTCACCAATGCTGCCATTCACTTTTTCCATGATATGGCGATGGGCAACACCAACCAACCGGTAGGTTACCAGGGCTTGAAATATATCCCCGACTGTCTGGACATCCCAGGTTTTCTGTCATTGGCCATCAACAATGAGCTGCTGGAAGAATTGCCCGATGCGGTGGAACCACAAACCCCTGATTACAAAGCAATAAAGAATACCCTGATCCAATTACTGGAGATCAGGGATGATACCTCTACCTATGAAAATACGGCGCAAATACTGGTCGATAAATTAACAGCTTTAAACATGCTTCCCTATGGCCTGCACAAAAACAACCTGGCGAAAGCCCGGCAGGTTATTCCCGCCAGGATCAGGGAAACCTGCGAGACCCTCAATACCATACGGTGGCTGAGATGTGTGCAGGAGATCCAATGCATTGTGGTCAATATTCCATCGGCCACCCTGCAGTATTATGTGGAGGGCCAATCATTGCTTCAATCAAAAGTGATTGTTGGAAAACGCACTACCCCCACCTCTACCCTTTCGAGCCAGATCAATGAGGTTGTACTGTATCCTTATTGGACGGTGCCGTCGAAGATCGCCAGCCGTGAATTATTACCCATGATCAAACGCAACCCTGCTTTTTTGGAGGAGAATGGTTACCAGGTCATCAGCGCAGGGAAGCTGATCGATGGGGCAACAGTTGACTGGAATAAGTACAGCAGCTCGAATTTCCCCTTTACACTCCGCCAATCCACCGGCTGCGATAATTCCCTGGGTATTATAAAACTCAACTTCTACAGCCCTTATGGCATTTACCTGCACGATACGCCCTGGAAATCGCTTTTTAATATATCCAAAAGATACCTCAGCCATGGCTGTGTGCGCGTGGAAAAAGTAACGGAACTGGCAAAATTACTACTCAGAGAGGATAGCACGACGCTTGATGGAGTGTTGCAAAAAGGAGATTCCTTAAATACAAAGCCCACCGCCATGCCGCTCACCCGGGCAATACCTTTGATCATAGTATACCATACTGCCTGGCCTGATCCGGCAGGCACGGTTCGCTTCTACGACGATGTGTATCAAAAAACAAGCAAACGGCCCCGCCCCGAGCAAAAATGACCCGCCTCCCCATGCACTTTTCAAAGATTAGTTTACCTTGAGGAAAATTTAAAGGGCGGCATGTTTACAGAGAAACCCTTAAATGTGTTGCTGTTCTGCTTGCTCCTAACAGGCACGTCCGCAGTACTGCAATACCTGAGGCCGGGAATGAGTTTTTTTGACAGCGGATTGATCATAGCCGTGCTGTTGACCGTATTATTAAAAAATGACCGTTATACCTGGTTGTTTGGCCTGGTGGGCATATTACTCGTAGGCATTTCATTCTTTTACTCCCACGCGGGCATGACCGCGCAGCAAGTGCTGATGCAGCATTTATTCTCTGCCATGATCATTTTTATTGCTACCATGGCAGTGCTGTATGTAAAGAAATTATACCGTTCCATAGAATCTGATGAAAGGCAGGTAAACGCCTTGTTTGAGCATGCCACGGAAGGCATCATACTTACCAACTCGGCCGGAAAGATTGTATTGATCAATCCAGCAGCAGCCCGGCTTTTTGAGTATGCACGCGAAGAATTATTGGACAAAGAAATTGAAACACTGATCCCCTCCCGTTTTCATGGTAAACATGAACATTATCGGCAAGGCTTTCATAAAAACCCTTCTAACAGGACCATGGGCCATGGGCGCGATCTCTTTGCCAAAACCCAAAATGGCCGTGAATTTCCGGTGGAAGTAAGCCTCAGTCATTACCGGCAGAAAAACCAAAATTTTGTCATTGCCTTCCTGGTGGATATTACAGAACGCAAAAAAGCAGAGCTCGAATTATTGGACCAGAAACGCCAATTGGAAAAGATAACAGCCGATATGCGCAAGATGAATACGGAACTGGAATCAAAAGTGGAAGATAGAACAATGATCTTAAGAGAAGCCATGCAGGAACTGGAACAATCTCAGCAGGAATTGAACGAAGCCCTCAATAAAGAAAAGGAATTGAGTGAGATCAAGTCGCGCTTTGTTTCGATGGCCTCGCATGAGTTCAGAACCCCTTTAAGTACGGTATTATCCTCCGCCGCACTGATAGGCCGGTACACGGCGGGTGACGAACAGGATAAACGCGACCGGCATATAAAACGCATCAAAGACTCCGTACAACACCTGAACGTATTGCTGGAAGACTTTTTATCACTGGGCAAGCTGGAAGAAGGCAGGATCAGGGCCCATTGTGCAACTTTTAATGTGCGGGAGTTTCAGACCGAAGTGGTCGATGAAATGAAGGTGATCCTTAAAGAAGGCCAGCTGATCGAAGCAGCATTTAACGGGAGTGATCAGTTTGATACAGACAGTCACCTGCTGAAAAATATTCTTATCAACCTGCTCAGTAATGCTGCAAAATTCTCCGGGGACGGCGCTGTGATTCAGCTAAGCATTGACAACCAGGGTCATTCCCTGCAGATAGTGGTAGCCGATGAAGGAGTTGGGATCTCGGAAGAGGACCAGCAACACCTGTTCAGTACCTTTTTCCGGGGCAAAAATGTAATCAATATTGCAGGAACAGGTCTGGGATTGCACATCGTGAAACGATACGTGGAACTATTGCATGGAACACTTCACCTGAGCAGTAAATTGAATGAAGGGACCTGTATAACCATTAACATTCCATTACCGAAAGAAAACATCGAAACCCTGGAAGAAACAGGCCAACTGTTATAAAAATTATTTGCAAATACAAACTTTCGTTTATGCACTCCCTACTCATTATCGATGACCACGATGTTATTCGCGAAAACATTGCAGAGATCCTTTCACTGGCGGGATATAAAACCTTCAGCGCCGAAAACGGGAAAAAGGGAGTAGAACAAGCGTTGAAGGAAAAACCAGATCTCATTATTTGTGATATTATGATGCCGGAACTGGATGGCTATGGGGTGCTGCACCTGTTGCGCAGGAATGCGGAAACTGAATTCATTCCGTTTATTTTCCTGACCGCTAAAACCGAAAGATCCGATTTCCGCAAAGGCATGGAGATGGGAGCGGATGATTATATCACCAAACCCTTTGATGATATTGAATTATTGAACGCTGTAGAAACACGGCTTAAGAAATCAACTATCCTGCAGAAGAAATATGCCAGCAGTGAGCAGGGGGCCACAGCCATGATCAACGACCTGCGGCAATCGGGACTACTGAATATGCAGCTTGATAATTATGAAGCGTATAACAGTGCTAAAAAAACAACCCTGTATACAGAAGGTAAAAGACCTAAATACCTGTATTACCTCAAATCGGGGAAAGTGAAAGTATGGAGACAACATGAAGATGGCAAGGAGTACATTGTAAACCTGTTTGCAGCAGGAGACTTCATTGGTTACCTGCCCTTACTGGAGAATAAGTCCTACGAAGATTCTGCCGAAATAACAGAAGAGGCCGAAGTGGTACAGATACCACGTGAAGATTTTTTACAGGCAGTGTACAATGATATGAGCATTGCCACCCGTTTTATTAAACTGATCGCACAGAATGTAAAGGAAAAAGAGGACCGGTTGTTGAACCTTGCCTATGGTACGCTGCGCAAACGGGTAGCCAAAGCATTGGTGGATGTTCACCAGAAATATAATAAGGAAATGGCGGATAAAACCCCGATCAATATTTCACGCGATGACCTGGCGCAATATGTAGGCACTGCGACTGAATCGCTGATCCGAACCCTGAGTGATTTTAAAACAGAAAAACTCATCGAGATCAAAGAAGGTAAGATATTAATTACCAACCTGGAAAAATTAAAAAACCTCTTATACTAAGCGCTCTATTCGTTAATCATTTTTTTCATCACGCTGATTTTCCTGAACACCCGGCGCCAGAGATATCTCCATGCCGTGGTCGTTTTGCTGTTTCAAGGTCCAGCCATCCGTAATGGTAGTTTCCAGCCACAGGGTGCCGCTTTTACGAAATACTTGCAGGTGCAGTCCAAACTGATCTTCAAACAATTTTTCCAGTTCCTGTACTGTCATGCTTTCCGTAACACGAATGGCTTCAGGCAATTGGCTGGCCAGATCACTGAGGAAGAGAAAAGCGGGTAATTTTTCCTGCCTGGGTGAGGGGCCCCGGAAACCGTGCTTATGTTCAAAAAATTCAAGTTTCAAAAAAGGGAATAACAGGTTAAACTCCCGCTGCACATCACTCACCTGGCTCCTGCTGTTGATGGGAATATTCATATGGTTTTTATTTTGTACAAGCGTGCCTTTCCAGGCATGCTGTTATTACAAAATTACCGTGTGAGACAGGCCATATAAATGATGAGCCCCAGCCAGCCAGCTGATTTTAGTCATGCCAGCGCCGATTGACAGGAATCATAACACCCGGTGAGAGACATCAGCAAACGACAGTACGCCCTTGGTTAATTTTATCCATTTACTAACCGCATCCATACATGAACCCGGGAAAAATTGTTACCGCAGCAGAAGCAGTCCAGGTGGTGGCCTCTGGCAACCGTGTTTTTATTCATGGAGGCGCCGCCACACCGGTATGCCTCGTAAGAGCGTTGCAGAAAAGGTATAGTCAGCTGCATGAAGTAGAGTTGGTGAGCATCACCAATATGGGCGATATTGATTTTGACAAGCCGGAATTCAGCAAGCACTTTTTCTTCAACTCCCTCTTTGTTTCCGCCAATACGAGAGAAATTGTGAATAGTCACGACGGTGATTATGTACCCATCTTCCTAAGCCAGATACCCCAATTGTTCCGGCAAAACATATTGCCGATTGATGTGGCACTGGTGCAGGTTTCTCCACCGGACGCTCATGGTTATTGTTCGCTGGGGACATCCGTGGATGTAGCCCGTGCCGCAGTAGATACAGCCAAAATAGTGATAGCACAGGTAAACCCGCGGATGCCGCGTACCCATGGCGATGGCTTCGTTCATGTCGATAAATTCCACGCGCTGGTATGCCATGAAACTGAATTGCCGGAAGTGAATTATGCCGCCAAGGCCAATGCAGCAATTATGGAGATCGGCAAGCAGGTAGCTGCCCTGGTAGATGATGGCGCTACCCTTCAGTTAGGGATCGGCGGTATACCCGATCAGGTGCTGCAGAATCTTACCAACCATAAAAACCTGGGCCTCCACACCGAAATGCTTTCTGATGGGGTTATCCCTTTGATAGAAAAAGGCATCATTAACAATAAGCTCAAAAAATTGAATACCGGCCGGTCGGTGACCAGCTTTTTATCGGGCACGCGCAAACTGTATGATTTTGTAAACGACAATCCCGGCATCCGGGTAATGGATGTTGCCTATGTAAATGATACCAGCATCATCCGCCAAAACCCGAAAGCAACCGCTATCAACAGCGCCATTGAAATAGATCTTACCGGGCAGGTATGTGCTGATTCCATAGGCACCTTCCAGTTCTCAGGTATTGGGGGGCAAATGGACTTTATCCGGGGTGCCTCTCTTTCGGAAGAGGGAAAACCCATTATTGCACTTCCTTCCACCACTTCCAAAGGCGAACCGCGTATTGTGCCTTACCTGAAACAAGGCGCGGGCGTGGTAACCACACGTGGTCATATTCATTGGGTAGTGACGGAATACGGGGCAGTAGACCTGTTTGGCAAGAACCTGAAACAAAGAGGTAAAGCCCTGATCAGTCTAGCCCATCCCAACCATCGTGAAGCATTGGAGCGTAGTTTTTTTGAGCGGTATAAATGCCGCTAAATGGCTTTACTGAATATTATGCGCAGTAAGGTAGTGATAGCCTATACCCTGTTTTTATTCGTTGTATCCTTCAGCCTTTTCCAGCTCGAAGAAAACAACAGCAAGGCCATCCTGAGCCTTCTCAACATTGTGCTGATTGTAGTACCGTTGATCGCTTCTATTTTGCCCTTATTTATGATGAACTTGTATTGCTGATCCTGTTCAGCTTCAGTGAATACCCGATGAAAAAGTTTACCCTGGTGCTGTCGTCCCTCAATCCCATTGATCTTTCCCGGATCTTTATCATGCTTAAAATGGATGTGAGTGCATTAATGGGATATACCGGCGCCCTGTATAAGGACTTCTTTGGCAGCGGCACAGGCGTCTTGTTTACGATGGGTATCCTATTTACCTGGATTGTCCTGCCTTTTTGGTGGGCATTGGGGTTATTCAGGAAGAAAGACCTCTAAGACAGACAGTTATAGAATTATCAGATTTGAATCGACGGCGTCATGAATTGACGCCGTTTCTCTTTATCATGACATTAATCATTCATCGCGCTAATGGGGATCAATCTCAACACAATTAAGGTGTCACAGCTTTGGATTGCAGGTACCGCATCTAACATCAATAAACTCATTATCAATCAAAGAAACTAACATGAAAAAGATCATCATCGCTGTTATTACATTTTTAGTCATCTCTCCAGCCATTATAGCGCAATCAAAAGCAGGCAAAAAGGATACTATCCGGCACACTACTTATTATACCTGTCCGAAACATCCGGATGTTGTAAGTGCCAGGCCCGGCAAATGTCCCCAATGTGGCATGAAACTTAATCTTTCGGATAAGGAACAAATGAAGACAAGCGCCACCAGGAGTTATTCCTGCCCTGTTCATGTTGAGGAGAAAAGCCAACATCCGGGTAAATGCCCCAAATGCGGTAAGTCATTGAACCTTTCTTCCAAAGAGCAAATGAAAGCAGCCGCTGTGAAGATATATACTTGTCCCATGCATCCCGAAATAGCGCTTAACAAGGATGGCAATTGCCCTAAATGCGGTAAACCATTAGCAGAAAAGAAAGACAATAAGTAGCATGAAGGGATGACAAGTTGGGATTGTAAGTATTCATACTGATTCGAAATAATTGAAAATCCAACTCGGGTGATCAATAAGTTCATAGCATTCGGATTACGGAACCGCTTCATCATATTGCTGATTGCTGCGGGCATTACCGCTTATGGCATCTATGCCGTAAAAACAACGCCGGTGGACGCAATCCCCGACCTTTCGGAAAACCAGGTGATCATCTTTACTGAGTGGATGGGAAGAGGGCCCCAGATCATGGAAGACCAGGTCACTTATCCCTTGGTAAGTAACCTGCAAGGTATCCCTAAAGTAAAGAACATAAGGGCCAACAGTATGTTTGGGATGAGTTTCGTGTTTGTCATTTTTGATGATGATGTTGATATCTATTGGGCAAGGACAAGGGTACTCGAGCGGTTGAACTATGCGCAAAGGCTGCTCCCTGAAGGCATTGTTCCTACGTTGGGGCCGGATGGCACGGGGTTGGGACATGTATTTTGGTACACATTGGATGCACCGGGCTATGATCTGGGAGAGTTAAGGGCATTACAGGATTGGTATGTGCGGTTTGCCCTGCAAACAGTGGAAGGTGTCAGTGAAATAGCGTCGTTTGGAGGATTTCAGAAACAATACCAGGTGGTGGTCGATCCGCTCAAATTGCAGTATTACAATCTGCCCCTAATGGATGTTGCAAAAGCGATCAGAGAAAACAACAACGATGTTGGCGGGAGTAAATTTGAGCAGTCAGGTATCGGCTATATTGTTCGTGGCATTGGTTACATCAAAGATATCAGGCAAATTGAGGCAATCCCCATTTCCAATAGGAATGGGATACCCGTCAGGATAAAAGACATCGGGACCGTTCAAATGGGTGGCGAACTGAGATTAGGTATTGTTGAAGAAAACGGTGAGGGTGAAAAAGTAGGTGGTATAGCCGTAATGCGCTATGGAGAAAATGCACAGCAAGTCATTGAAAGGATCAAGAAGAAATTGCCTGATGTGGAAAAAGGATTGCCGCCTGGCATAAAGTTTAAAGTCGCCTATGACCGGTCAGATCTCATTAAAGCTACTATTGCTACGCTCAAAGATGCTGTTGTAGAAGAGATCATCGTTGTATCCCTCATACTTTTTATTTTCCTGTTGCATATACGCAGTGCACTGGTCGTTGTTATTACCATTCCCTTATCAGTGCTGATAGCCTTTATCCTGATGAAATGGTTTGGCATTACCTCCAATATCATGTCACTAGCCGGCGTAGCCATTGCAGTGGGCGATCTGGTGGATGCGGGTATTGTGATGGTCGAGAATGCCATGAAGTCAATAAGCGGTGAAATAGAAGATTAATATGCTAACGAAACAAGAAAGAGAAAAAAGAATTGAAAGCTCTTCCAAACTGATTGGAAAAGCAGTGATCAGTTCAATACTTGTAACGCTGGTATCATTCAGCCCTATCCTGTTTTTGACAGGTCAGGAGCACAAACTGTTTTCTCCCCTGGTATGGACAAAAACATTTGCAATGATCGGCTCTGCATTTGTAGCTGTTTTTGTGGTTCCCGCATTAATGGTATTATTATTAAAAGGGAAAGTCAGGCCGGAGAAAAAGCACCCGGTTTCCCGGTTCTTTATTTTCCTTTATTCACCAATTATTCGATGGTGTCTACGATGGAAGAAGACCACGATCGCCATTGCTTTGGCCCTGGTTATACTAAGCATCCCCCTGGTGTTGAGGCTTGGGCGTGAGTTTATGCCCCCTTTGGACGAAGGCTCTCTTTTGTTTATGCCGGTCACCATGCCCGATGTTTCCAATTCAGAGATAAAGCGGATCATGCAGATCCAGGATAAATTAATGCTGACTGTTCCGGAAGTAAAAAATGTACTGGGAAAGGCTGGCAGGGCCAGCACGGCAACCGACAACGCTCCCATCAGTATGATCGAAACGATCGTACTATTAAAACCTCCATCAACCTGGCGAAAAGGCATTACAAAGAATGACATCATTAATGAACTTAATGCCAGGTTGCAAATCCCGGGCGTCATCAATGGATGGACACAGCCCATTATTAACCGCATCAATATGTTATCGACCGGCATTCGTACTGATGTAGGCATTAAGATCTATGGCCAGAACCTTGACACGATCAACAGCCTCGCTCAGGAATTAAAGAGGGTATTACAAGGCACAAACGGTGTTGCAGACTTATATGTAGAACCCATTACCGGAGGTAAATACGTGGATATAAGGATCAAACGGGAAGAACTTGGCAGGTATGGCCTTACCATCGATGAAGTAAACATGTTTATTGAAACAGCCTTGGGCGGCGCAAAAATAGTTCAGACGGTGGAAGGCCGGCGAAGGTTTAGTGTAAGTGTGCGCATGGGGCAGGAATTCAGGAATTCCATTGATAAGCTGGGGCAACTCCCGGTCGTAACGATGAATAGCGGGCCTGTTCCACTAAGCGCCATTGCGGATGTCGTTATTGAGGAAGGGCCACCTATGATCAGTTCGGAAAATGCCATGTTGCGCGGAACCTTGCTGTTCAATGTCCGGGACCGGGACCTGGGAAGCACGGTCAGTGAGGCAAAACAGAAACTTGAATCAGCCCTAAAGGATCTACCCAAAGGGTATTTCCTGGACTGGAGCGGACAGTATGAGAACCAGGTAAGAGCGGAAAAAAGATTGATGTTCATTCTTCCCATTGTGCTGCTCATCATTACCGTTATCCTTTATTTCACTTTTCACACCATACGGGAAGTACTCATCGTGCTGTCGGGAATTCCTGTAGCCCTGGTTGGAGGCGCCTACTCCTTATATTTTTTCGATGTAAATGTTTCTGTTGCTGTAGCCGTTGGATTTATAGCCCTTTTTGGAATTGCAGTAGAAACTGGTGTATTGATGCTTGTCTATATGAATAACGCACTGTTTAAAAAAGTACGCAAAGCAAAAGAGGAAGGAAAAGCAATAGACAAAGCAATTATAGAAGAGGCTGTATTTGATGGAGCCGTGCTTCGTGTTCGTCCTAAATTAATGACGGTAATTGTGGACATCCTGGGATTGATGCCTGTATTATTGGCTACCGGAACCGGAAGTGATGTCATGAAGCCCATTACTATCCCATTTGTTTTTGGGCTCATCACATCCACCTTATTTGTCCTGATCGTTCTGCCGGTCCTTTATGCCATCATAAGGGAGTACGAATTAACCAAATATGGCAAGCTTCAAATAACAGAAATGGCCAATGACTAATATTCAACATAACAAAGGTATTCGCGGCAGGCTTTTATGCGCCTTAGCTGTGCTTACCGGTTCTGTTGCTACCTATGCGCAGCAGCCATACCATATCCGTCAACTATTGGACAGCATCCAGGCTGCAAACCCAATCGGTAAAATGTATGATGCAGATATACGTTCGATGGACGAAGCTGCCAAAGGCGCTAAGAGTTGGATGCCCCCTGAGATCGGCGCAGGGGTCTTTATGACACCTTACAATACACAAAAGTGGAAAAAGATGAGTGACAGCGAACCCGGTATGGGTTCGGTCATGGTGTCACTGCAACAAATGATTCCCAACCGTAGAAAATTACAGGCCGATGCAGCCTATATGCAAAGCATGTCCGGTGCAGCAAGCGAACAAAAGAAGGCTGCATTGAATGAAGTGTATGCCCGGGCAAAGACAGCCTATTTCGATTGGGTGATTATTGAAAAGAAAAAGGTCGTATTACGCGAAAATGAAAAAATATTGGAGTTCATGATCGGGAACGCTGAAATACGCTATAAGAACGGCTTGGAAAAGATCAATGCGTATTATAAAGCGAAGGCCGCCCTGGGAAGTGTACAGAATATGCGCCTGATGCTGGACAATGAACTTCAACAAAACAGGATCTTGCTAAATACACTCCTGTACAGAGATAAAAATATTGATTTCACCATTGATACAATGATCGTTATTAAAGACTTTTCAAGGTATGTGTTTGACAGTACGTTGGTTGCTTCCGGCAGAAGTGATATAAGGGCTATTGACAAAGAATTACTCACTAACCGGCTTAAGCAAGATGCAGAACGACTGAACCTCAGAACGCAATTTGGCATTAGGTTCGACCATATGGTTGGTTTTGGCGCCCAGCCCCCCCAGTTTACTGCTATGGCCATGGTGAGAGTGCCATTGGCACCGTGGTCGTCAAAAATGACAAAAGCTACCATAGAAAGCTATAAATGGCGCACTGAAGCATTATACAATCAAAGGAAAATGCTCATCAATGATGCAACAGGTATGGCAACAGCCATGCGGATAGAATTAGAAACAAAGAAGAAACAGATTAGTCTTTATGAGCACAATATCATCCCTGCATTAAGAAACAATTTCAAGACTATGCTTTTAGCATACGAACAGAATACCGAAGAACTTTTTATGCTTTATGATGCCTGGGAAACCTTGAACATGACACAAAATGAGTATTTAGACCAGTTGCGCACATTGCTCTCCATGCAGGTGGAATTAGAACGAATACTTCAAATAAGAGATTAACGATGCCTACAGGCAGAACATATAATGTAGTGGCAGTTATGGTTCTTCTATCCGCATTTGTTTCCTGCAATAACCAGGAAAAGAATGAACATGCAGGTCACCCGGACGAACAAGATGCCGGAGCCGTTCGGAATATTGCCTTGGATGATCTGCTCAAACCAACCAATGCATTTGTTATTTCTTCGATCCCTGTAACTACAATACAACAAAAGGCAGAAAACATAGAGCTGGACGTTCCCGGCAATGTTGTTTATGATACCCGGCAAATTGGAACAGTTGCATCGCGGGTAAGCGGCCGGATCGAAAAGCTCTATATCAAATATAAATACCAACGCATTCAAAAAGGGCAAAAGGTAATGGATATTTACAGCCCCGAATTAGCAACTGCCCAGCAGCAGCTGCTATTCCTGGTCAGAAACGATCCTGATAATACCACCTTAATCAATGCAGCCGGCGACAGGTTGGAATTACTGGGCCTCCATAAGCAACAAATCAATCAAATCGTTTCCTCCAAACAAATAGTAGATCCGGTACCCGTTTATAGCAGCTACACAGGATTTGCTACCGATTTCCCGGAAAAAAGTGCAGCAAGCAGGGAAATGAACGCTGTGAGCCCGCCGGCCGGGGAACTGCGCATAAAAGAAGGCATGTATCTGCAAAAGGGTGAGGCCGCTTTTTCAGTTTATAATGCTGATAAAGTATGGATATTACTCAACATCTATCCAGAGCAACAAGCGCTAATCAAAGTTGGCAACCCGGTGCAAGTGGTACCAGAAACATCTTCCGGACAAGGGTTCCGGGCAAAAATTGATTATATAGAACCCTTTTTTCGAACAGGCAGTAAAACCCTGACTGCAAGGGTTTATTTTGACAACGCCGTCATGCGCTTGCCAATCGGAAGCCGCGTTAAGGCTACCATTTTTGGAAACGCCATAAATGCTGCCTGGCTGCCTAAAGAAGCTGTTCTGTCGTTGGGAAAAGGTAACATAGTGTTTGTGAAAGAAGACAATGGCTTTAGAGCAAAGGAAATAAATACCGGCTTAACGATAAATAATTCCATCCAGGTAATGAAGGGTCTTTCCGCTACAGATAGTGTTGCAGTAAATGCACATTATCTGGCAGATAATGAAGCTTTCATTAAAACAAAATAGCTATGAAGGTATTTTTTGTAGCAATATTATGTACACTTCTGCCTGCAGCCTGTAAAAATAAAAAGGTGGCGGCAGACGCCAACGTTTTTTATACCTGTTCTATGGACCCACAGGTAATTTCCGATAAGCCAGGTAAATGTCCCATTTGCAAAATGGAACTTACCGCTGTCAAAAAAAGTTCACTCACCCAAACGGAGGATCTACAGCTAAGCCAGCAACAGGTTCAATTGGGAAATATCCAAACAGATACCATTGCTGCTACCAATATGGAGAATGAAGTAGTTCTTTCAGGCACCTTGAACCTGAACAGGAGTAAGACAAGTGTGGTAAGTGCCAGGGTAATGGGCCGGGTAGAAAAGCTATATATTAAAAATATTGGCGATTATGTTTCTAAAGGAGCTCCGCTTTATGAGTTATACAGCGAGGAGCTAAATAATGCTAAGCAGGAATATATGCTTGCCCTACAAAGAAGAAAACTGTTTACGGAGCAGTCAGTAATTGACTTTGAAACCATTATCCAAAGTTCGGGCAATAAACTTCGCCTGTGGGGAATGACAGAGCAACAAATAAAAGAGTTGGAGCATCAACAACAAGTTTCTTTAACTACCACTTTTTACAGCAGCGAAAGCGGTTATGTTACCTCAGTGGATATTACTGAAGGTATTTATGTTATGGAGGGAGGAACTATTGTTCAGCTTGCCGATCTCTCTACCTTATGGGCAGAAGCGCAGGTATATGCGACACAGCTTGCGAAAATACCACGGAGTGGCGTGGCAACTGTTCAGATTCCGGATGCCCATGTTGAATTGAGTGGCAAAATTGAATTTTTAAATCCCGAAATAGCTCCGGATTCAAGGATTAACATTGTACGGATTACTGTTCCAAACCAAGGCAATAAATTAAGACCCGGTATGCCTGTCTTTGCGCATATTAATACTTCCCAAAAACATACACTGAGTTTGCCTACCGATGCTGTTATCAGGGAGCGTAAAGGAGCAACTGTTTGGCTAAAAACAGGAGATAATACATTTCGTAATCAAATGGTCACTACAGGTATTGAAAGCGACGGCATGGTTGAGATCACCCAGGGATTGAAGCAAGGCGATATTGTCGTCGTTCGGGGCACTTATCTATTACACAGTGAGTACATATTTAAACAGGGGGTGGACCCTATGTCGGGGCATAGTCATTGATGCTTTGTTATGAGATCACTAGACTGCTAAAGTCCTGTTCATGAAACAATGCGATCTGCCCGATCAATCCAGGTATCAGTGTGCCGGCATCAGGGAGAAGACCTGAATTTCGTTGTATATGCGCTCAACATCCTCCGGCTTGCATAAACTGGTGCCGGGGTTCATGATGGCAGCAGTACCGCAGGCCACCCCCATTTGCAGGGCTTCCTGTAAAGGCTTATCCAGGCTAAGGCTATACACCAGGCCACCTACCATACTATCGCCGGCTCCTACACTGCTTTTAGGCTTGATGATGGGAGGAATGGCGCGGTAACATTCCTCTGCTGTTATCAGTAAAGCGCCCCTGGCATCCATCGACACTACCAC
>CBIHOV010000066.1:0-36369 GCA_966211765.1 uncultured Paraflavitalea sp. | reverse complement strand
AAACCCTGGAAGCAGATCATACTGCAGCCCTGGATGAACTGAAAACCCTGGCTGCCAGCAAAGCCATCAGCATTCCAACGGATGCACCAGACAAAACAAAAGAATTAATAACAGACCTGAGTGATGATAAGCCCGCTGATTTCGACAAAGCATGGGTGAAAGCCTTGATGGATAAACACGAAAAGACCATCAGCAACTACGAAAAGGAACTCAACGATTCAAAAGATGAGGCCCTCAAAGCATGGATCACCAAAGTGTTGCCCATCATTCGTACACACCATGATAAGCTAATGGCTTACAACTCTCAGATCAAAAAATAGTTTTTCATAAGGCACATTGGACTTTACAGGGCTGGTTTCTACCGGCCTTTTTTTTATACCCTGCCCACAAGAACCAGCCATCCCCACCATCCCCTCAACAACCAACCCCATAACCCACCAACCTCTCCAACCATCAGCCAATAATCAATAATTATTAATCAATAATCAATATTGTTGACTTTCCTCCCCTAAATATCCCCTAAATCAGATGGCAATAAATTTTGATATACTATTTCAAAAAGCACCATGCCCGATAATCAATCCGTTCAGTTGCCCTATTTAAGAAGCTTAACCCACTGTCTCAACAAGGTTAAAACAGGCGGCTATACAGAGAATTTCAAAGTGGTTAATAATGAGCTGTTTTCAGTACACAAAAAACAGGTATACCAGCCCGCCGAGATAAAAGTCATGAACTCATTCCGCTTTGAAGGCCTTTCTGATCCCAAAGAAAAGGTGGTAATGTATATCATTGAAACCCGCGACGGCCTCAAAGGAACCCTGGTGGAGCCCTACAATATGTACAAAGATCCTGGAGCAGATGACTTTATGGTAGCTGTAAAAGCCAGGTCCAAATCACTTAAATAAAAAATGAGGCTGATCGAAACCAACCTCATCAAAATTTTATGGAGTTCTGTCAGCGTTTATCCGCCTGGCCATACTCATGCCTCGATGCCTCGTTGCCTCGTTGCCTTGTTGCCTCTTATCTTCCCTAAGTCCTCCTGATCAGTCCCAACAGCAACGCTATGATTGCCAGAACGATCAGAATATGGATCAGGCCCGAGGCGCTGTATACAAAAAATCCAAGTATCCATCCAATAACCAGGATCACTGCAATAAGATATAATATGCTTCTCATGTTATAATGTTTAGAGTAACAATAAAAATCTTACGCCTCTCCTTCCACAACCCCGTTTGCCTCTATTCTGTAGATGCTTTTCCCCAGACACTCCATTCCCCTAAGGGCACACTTATTTCTCCCGTTGCCCTATGTTTTCCTCCATACGCTCATTTTTCAGGGTCTTAAAGAAAGCCGGTGCTGCCTTCATTGAAGACAATGCCCTCAAACTGGCTGCATCACTGTCTTATTATACCATCTTTTCCATGGGGCCCATCCTCATCATTGTAATATCCCTGGTGGGTATCTTTTATGGCAGGGAAGCCGTACAGGGACGGATATACGGACAGGTAAAAGGATTTATCGGCAGCGACGCAGCCATCCAATTACAGTCCATCATTCAAAACATAGAACAATCACAATTCAAGACCACCGGCTTCATCATTGGCCTGGTCATGTTGTTATTTGGGGCCAGCGGTGTATTCACGGAAATACAGGACTCCGTCAACCGCATCTGGTCGGTAAAAGCCAAACCCAAAAAAGGATGGCTGAAATTCATCACCAACAGATTATTGTCTTTTTCCCTCGTAGTAGGCCTGGGTTTTATCATGCTCGTGTCCTTATTGATCAGTACCTTAACAGATGCATTGAGCAAACAACTGGAAAGATTTTTCCCGGAGAATACCATTATCTTTTTCTACATACTCAACCTCTTCATCGTTTTATTGGTCATTACCGCCTTATTCGCCATCATTTTTAAAGTATTGCCCGATGCCATTATCCAGTGGCGTGATGTGATCAAAGGTTCCCTGTTTACCGCCCTGCTTTTTATGGCGGGCAAATTCCTGATCAGCTATTACATCAGCCGGTCCAATGTAGGGGTTACCTATGGTGCAGCAGCTACCATTGTTATCATATTGTTGTGGGTATACTATTCTTCCGTGATCTTGTATTTCGGAGCAGAATTTACCAAATGTTACGCTGTAGAAGTGGGCAGCGGCATCAAACCAAAGGAAACAGCTGTATTTGTGGTAAGGCAGGAAGCCCGGGAAATTCCCGAGTCCTACCTCGATACATAAAATATCAATATACTATGGACCTCCGGTCAGACAAACCATACGCATTATTACGACATGGCTTGGGCCATGTCTATCCGTCTTTACGAAAGGATGTTAAAGCAGATGTGGCCATCATTGGGGCCGGCATTACAGGCGCCCTTGTAGGCTGGCACCTCCTGCAAAAAGGCATACAGGCCATTGTAATAGACCGGCGGCATGCCGGTATGGGCAGCACCGCTGCCAGCACCTCCCTGCTGCAATATGAAATTGATACCCCCCTGCACAAACTCATCGGGCTTGTAGGGGAGAAAAATGCCGTACTCAGTTACCTCCTGTGCCGGCAGGCCATTTATGACCTCCATGAAATATGCAAACAACTCCCCGATAAACCAGCATTTTCCCTAAGACCCAGCTTTCAGTTTGCCAGCTACAACAATGATGTGAAGCACCTCGAACGCGAATACCTGCTGCGCAAAAGAGCAGGCTTCAACCTGCAACTATTATCTGTTGATGATATTGTACAGCATTTTGGATTCAGCAAACCAGCAGGCCTCCTCTCTGCCGACGGCGGCATTGTAGAAGCCTACGAACTCACCCACGCCCTGCTCAAGCATGGACAGGACAAAGGCATGCTGGTATACGACAATACACTGGTAACCGGTATTGAATACGAAGACAAGGGCGTCACGCTTCAAACCGACTGGGGATTTAAAGTGGAAGCAAAACAACTGGTGATTGCCTGTGGTTATGAATCACAACAATACCTGCCCAAAAAGATAGAGAAACTCAATTCCACCTATTCCATCATCAGCGAACCAATGTGTATTACAGATTACTGGCACCAGAATGCACTGATATGGGAAACGGCCAATCCTTATTTGTACATGCGGCCTACGGCAGACCATCGCATATTGGTAGGCGGCAAAGACGATGCATTTTACAATCCCGCCAAACGCGATGCCAGCCTGCCCCGCAAAACAAAACAACTGGAACATTCCTTCAGCCGGCTCTTTCCCGATATTCCTTTCCGTACCGATTTTGCCTGGGCAGGTACATTTGCCAGCACCAAAGATGGACTGCCCTATATCGGCACCATTCCCGAAAGGCCCCATACCTGGTTTGCCCTGGGGTTTGGCGGCAACGGTATTACCTTTAGCCTTATCGCAGCACAGATCATAAGTGATTTATTATCAGGAAAAACTAATGCAAACAGCAAGCTGTTTGGCTTCGACAGAAAAAATGGCGGGGTGGCATAACTTTGGTAACCACACCTCCAAACCCACAGATATGAAAACGTTAACCCGGCCTGCATTTACATTGGCAATGGTAGGTACAGCGCTTATAATAATTGGTCTGGTGGCCATGCCCACCTATGAGATCGGTACCTACATTATGTATGCTGGTATTTTACTGGCTGGCATCTTTTGGATCTGGGCCATATGGGATGTGATCGCTGCCGATGACCTGAAATATTTTCAGAAAGTGTTATGGCTCCTCATCGTCGCTTCCGTACCCGTACTGGGCGGCCTGATATTCTACTTTATACACCAACGCGTCAATAAGATCGTCACTTAACGTCCCTCCCACCACTCAATATCCCAAATTCTTCAAACAGCCCTTCAGGTTATTGCCTTTCTTAAGCACCATGTAAAAAATATCGCCCAGCTTCTTCACCCGTTTTTCAATATTGTAAATCGTGAACTGCGAGGGATGCAGCCCATGTTTTACTTCTTTCCACAACAAGGGCGTTGATACAGAGGCATCAGGCACCGGGCGCAAACTGTACGCCGAAGCCAGGGTTTGTCCCTTTGAGTTTTGCAGGTAATCAATATATATTTTATTGCCCCGCTTGCGCAAATTCCTTTCCAGCGAAGTAATGCCCGGCAATTGTTCCTGCGCCAGTGTAGCCACGATATGTGCAAAATCCCGCGCCACCTCATAGGTATAACGGGCATTGAGGGGTACATATATGTGCAGGCCCGTAGCCCCGGAAGTTTTGCAATAGCTCACAGCCCCTGCCCTGTTCAATACCTCCTGCACGGCTTGCGCTACCGTCACCACCTGGTCAAAAGTGTTTTTATCAGAAGGATCAATATCGATCATAAGATAAGTAGGCTTATCCGGTGAACGGGTAGTGGAATTCCAGGGATTCATTTCTATACACCCCAGGTTGGCCAGGTAGATCAGCGTGGCCTTGTCATTACACACAATATAGTTGACCGTCTTTTGGGAGGATTCCGCATACTGGTCAAAAGAGGTAAGCCAGGAAGGTCCTTCTTCAGCTGCATCCTTATGATAAAAGCCTTTATCCAATACACCGTTGGGGTTGCGCTTCAAAGACAAGGGCCGGTTCTTCAGGTAAGGCAATACCTGATCGGCCATCGCATTGTAATAAGCGATCACATCCCCCTTGGTCACCTTTGCCTTGGGAAAGTAGATCTTGGAAAGATTGGTGAGCTTCAGCTCGCGCCGGTTGATCGTCACCATAGTTTCCTTTGCTGCCTGTTCTTTAACTGCCATAGCACTTAAATTTATCCAACATCATTAATAATAATTACTCCACCCCTCGTTGCCTCAATGCCTCTACGCCTCGTTGCCTCTACGACGCCTTCCGCTTCTTCGTATCCAAACTCGCCTTCAATTGCGACATCAGGTCTTTGGCCCTCGAATGCACCACCTTCATATGCGGTACGGGCAGTTTCTTGCCTTTTCCTTTCGCCTTGATGAGCTTCATCAGTTTATCGGAGTACGTATCCTTATAAGCAGAAATATCAAATTTCTCCGTCAGCTGATCGATCAGCGACAAGGCCATTTTCAATTCACCTGGTTTACTGGTGAGTTTGGGAACCGTCAATTCACTGGTAGCACGTATCTCTTCTTCAAACCTTATCTTCTGCACCACCAGGATATCTTCTGCGGCGCGGATCACACAAAGGCTTTCCTTACTGCGCAATACAAAACTACCCAATCCAACTTTACCCGTCTTATGCAGCGCACTCCACAACAAGGCATAAGCGCGCGCACCCGACTTATCCGGTTCTATATAATAAGGCGTTTCATACAACATGGGATCGATCTCCTTTTCTTCCACGAAAGCCATAATATCTATGCTCTTCGTTTTCTCCGGCATCGCCTTTTGAAAATCTTCATCCGTCAACACTACATAATGGCCATTGAGGTTATAGCCTTTCACAATATTGGCCCAGGCTACTACCTTTCCCGTCTTCTCATTGATCCGTTGAAATTTGATATTCGCATGGTCTTTCTTGTCCAGCATATCCAGGTCAAGATCACTTTCCTGTATAGAGCTGTATAGTTTGATGGGTATATTCACCAGCCCAAAGCCGATGGACCCGCTCCAGATTGCACGCATAACAAATGATTTTCCAATACCTGTATAAAAATGTTGCCTGCCCCCCTGGCAGGCCTGCCAGCCATGAGCAACCGATCGCAGGATATTTATGTAAAAGGATGATTTTCTGTAGATAGGACTACACAGACCACGACTTTCTTTCCCCCATTCCACAATTTATTTCCTGGTATTCTACAAGGAATGCTAATTGATAACCCTATTCTACATGCAGGCGCTGAACAAGCATGCGCACATAATAAGAAACCATGATTGAAAACACAGCAAAACAGAACACAATGAAAAATGCAACCGGTAGCTTTCGGAAACTATTCCTGTTAGCAGCACTCACAGGCTCTTTAACGGCAGCTATGGCCCAGGAGCAACAAACCACCACAGAAACCGGTTTACAGCCTAAATTCGGCATCAGAGGCGGCGTAAACCTCAGTAACCTATATGTGGATGATGTGAAAGACGAAAACATGAAGGTGGGGATCAATGTAGGCGTATTCGCCAAATTCCCCATCACTAAAGGCTTCTCTATCCAACCGGAGTTGGCCTACAGCAGCAAGGGCGCAAAACTTACCTACGACAATATTTTAGGAGATGGCGAATACCGCTTCAACCTGAATTATGTAGAACTGCCCGTATTGGCGGTTTTCAACCTGGGTAAAAATTTCAACATCCATGCAGGCCCTTACGCCGCATTCCTTACTTCAGCCAATATTAAAAGGCTGGACAATGAGACCGGCGATGTGGATGATATCAAGGAGCTGAACACCGACAATTTCAAACGGTTCGACTTTGGCCTGGTAGGCGGTATCGGATTTGATATCGAAAACTTTGCCATTGGCGCCCGGTACAACTATGGCTTGAATGAGATCGGCGATGGCGGACTTGCCGGAGAGGCCACAAAGAATTCAAAGAACAGCGCCTTCACTTTTTACATTGGCATAGGATTCTAACAGACCAAACGGATCCTTCAGTAAAATGGCCGGGTGGTATTACCACCCGGCCATTTTCACGCTACACATTAAACGTGATCACAAACGTAGTTCCGCTTCCTACTACCGAATGTACATCCACTTCTGCATGGTGCGCCTGCAATATATTGAGGGTGGCCGCCAGGCCCAGGCCCAGCCCATTCCTTTTGGAAGTAAAATAAGGTTCAAAAAGCCTTTGCAGGTTGTCTTCACTAATACCCGTTCCATTATCAGTAATGCGCACTTCACAGGTTTGATGATGGTGCACCATGGCCACCACCAGTTTCCCTTCTTCTTCCTCCATCGCTTCCACCGCATTGATGATAATATTCAGGAACGCTATTTTGAGCTTGTCTTTATCAGCCGGTATAAATAAGATCTCATCCGGGTAGCGTATCTGCAATTTGATATTCTTAAGCACGATCCTGTCCATGGCAGCCGTAATACTTTCATCCAGGATGTCCTGCAGCGAAGTTTGTTTCAACATCATTTCCGTAGGTCGGGCCGTATCCAGCAGCTCGGAGATTATGGCCCCGATACGCTTGGCATTCCGTTGAATGATACCGAAATAATTGGTCTGTGCTTCTGTAATGTCATTCACCCGCAGGTGATCGAGCGATAAGTGAATATTGGTCAGCGGATTCCTGATCTCATGCGCCAGCGTACGGGCCAGCCTGCCTGTAGCAGCCAGCTTTTCCGCCATCAATACCGACTTCTCCGCTTTACGCAAACCCGTAATATCGTGCAATATCCCCTGCACATATTTGGTGCTGTCGGGCCGCTCGATCATGGTAGCAGAAAAGATGCAGGTGCGTTCTTCCCGGTTCTTATTCAGCAGGTCTATTTCCACATCATGCACCTCCCCTGTTTGCAACAATTCCTTTACCCGGCTGGCATCCTGCTCTTCCAGCATCAGGTCATAAAAAGTCAACCGCGACAAGTCCTCTGCCGTATACCCCAATAACCCTGCAGTAGCGGCATTCACCGTAAAGAACTGCAGGTTCGTATCAGCCAGGAAGATAGCATCTTTGGAACGTTCGAAAATATTGCGGTATTTAAGCTCATTGTCCCGGAGCGCTTTTAAGGAACGCGCCTTCTCCATCGAATAACGGATACAGCGTTCCATCTTCTCCGTGGTAAGATCAGATTTGATCAGGTAGTCAGCGGCGCCTACACGCATCGCTTCAATATCCACCGTATGGTTGCCCTTACCCGTCAGCAATATCATGGGCGCTTCACAATCCCGCTCTACGGCTTCCCGCAGCAGGTCAAGACCCGTTTTCGCACCCAGGAAATAATCTATAAAATATAGGTCATAACGCTTATGGCAAATATGGTCCAGCGCTTCCTGGTATTTAAAACACCAGTCTACTTTGAAATTGCCGCCATTGATGTCTTTAATGATACTGTTTGTAATAAAAAAATCATCTTCATCGTCGTCTACTATCAGAATGCGCGATGGTTCGGAGGAGATAAACATAGGGAAAAGTTTATAGAGCTTGTGTTTCAGGCAGTATGATAGAGAAGGTAGAACCATGCCCCGGTATACTGGCAGCCATGATCAGCCCTTTATGATTATCCGTGATCTTACGACAAATGGCCAGGCCCATACCCGAGCCGGGGTATTCAGCCTTTCCATGCAAACGTTGAAAAAGCTGGAATATCTTTTCTGAATAAGTTTCTTCAAACCCAATACCGTTATCCGCTACCATGATCCGGTAATACAGGTTACCATTACGTAGCTTCAGCTTGTCTTTTTCTGATTGCGTAAGCTTTTCACATTTGATCGTGATCTTGGGGACCACCCCCTTACGGCGAAATTTGATCGCATTGCTCAGCAGGTTATTAAAAAGCTGCCGCATCTGCGTGGTCACCATCTCTATCGCCGGAAGGTCAATTACCTGTACTTCCGCCCTCCCTTCTTCCACCTCCAGGTCCTGGTCATTCAAAGCATCCTGCACTACTTCCTGCAGGTTCTTTCGTTCAAACGGATTCTGCGTGCGTGTAACCCGCGAAAATTCCAGCAGGTTATCGATCAGTATACGCATGTTCTCGGCCGAAGCCATCATCCGGTTCAGGTACAATGTCCCTTCATCGGTTAACAGATCAGCACATTTATTTTTTAACCGTTCCCCAAAAGTAGTCAGCTTACGCAAAGGCTCCTGCAGGTCATGCGAAGCCACATAAGCAAACTCCTCCAGGTCATGGTTCGAGCGGTTCAATTCCTGTACTTTCACTTCCAGCTCCTGTTCATATTGCTTCAGGCGCGTTACATCCCGCACGGTGCCCAGCACTTTGGAGGCTTCACCCTGTTGATCTTTCAGCACTTTTCCAAACACCTCCACCGCCTTTAAGGAGCCGTCCCGCGTAATCAGCGTGGACGATCGTACATAGGTCTCACCCGTAGTGATCACCTCTTTGATCGCATGGTTGGCTTTCTTCACCTCTTCCGGCTGCATATGCAGGCGGTAAAATTCATGCAGGTCAATAGAATCTTTCCTGTCAAGCGGGCCATAACCCAGCAGCTGGTACATCCCATCCGACCAGGTCATCTTATTGCTCGCCAGTTCCAGCTCCCAGTTGCCCACATTCAGGAACTCTTCCTTTTGTCCCACAATTCGTTTGTAATGCATCAGGTCATGTAACATCTGCGTTTTTTCGGTTACATCCCGGTTGATGGCCACGCCCTTTATCACAACTCCCTGTTTGTCCAGTACAAACTTCATCTTGATATTGACGATCCGGTGCTGGTTTTGATGCGTGGTAATGCGATAGGTATATTCAAATGAAGTTTTCGTAGCAATGGCATTGCTGCGGATATGCCGCAATTCTTCGGCATCAGAAGGGTGCACATGACTAAGGTAAAATTCATCAGATAATACCGGCGCCGCATCCGGTTCATAGCCCATAATGCGGTACATACCTTCCGACCAGGATATCTTATCAGTAGCCACATCCCATTGCCAGGTACCAAATTGCAATAACTCTTCAGTATCATTGAACAGCTCCCTGAGCTTGGTTATTTGGCTGGTTTCTTCAACGGTCATGATATTGGTTTAGCGATTATTCAGCTCCTGGTACAGTTTGATCTTATTGTACAATGTTTTCCTGTCTATATTCAGTAACCGGGCAGCTTTACTCTTATTGAAATTCGTTTCTTTAAGCGCTTTCAGGATCATTTCATATTCAAGGTCAATGGATGCCTCTTTAAGACTGTTCTCATTAAATGGCTTTTTTACAGGCACCGTAGCGATCGTATCGCGGATAGGCACTACCGCCGTAGGCGCTTCTGCAGGCCCGTCCGTATTGTGCTCAAACAACAATTTGCGGTAATTGCTGATCTCGAAAGGCAGACTGCGGTCTTCCACATAATCACCATCCGTAAGCAAGGCAGCTCTTTTTACCACATTCTTCAGTTCGCGTAGGTTGCCATGCCATACATAATTCTTGAAGATCTCTTCTACCTCGGGCGAAAAGCCCCTGATCTTCTTATTCAGGCCTTCATTGGCTTTGTGCAGGAAGTGACGGGCAAATACCATAATATCCTCCTTACGCTGCCTCAAAGGCGGCACTTCAATGGTAAATTCATTGAAGCGGTGAAACAGGTCTTCCCTAAACTTACCCTTCTGTGCAGCATCCCACAAGCGCTCGTTGCTCGCTATAAGGATACGTACATCCAGTGAAATATCTTTCACGCCACCTACCCGCCGCATCTTCCTTTCCTGGATCACACGCAGCAGGGAGACTTGTATTTCATACGAAAGGTTGGCGATCTCATCGAGGAAGATGGTGCCGCCATTGGCCAGCTCAAAGCTGCCAGCCTTCTGGTTGATGGCGCCTGTAAAAGCGCCTTTTTCATGACCAAACAGTTCACTGCCGGCCAGTTCTTTGGAGAGCGCACCGCAATCGATCGCTACAAAGGGATAAGCGCTGCGCTTGCTCCGCTTGTGGATCTCCTGCGCAATGGCTTCCTTGCCACTGCCGCTTTCTCCATAAATGATCACGCTGTAATCAGTAGGTCCTACCAGAATGATCTGGTCCATGATCTGCTGAAATACAGCACTCGTTCCAAATATATAATCAACGTTGGCAGTAAAAGCCCGCTTCTTGTCACCATGGTCATCCAGGTGCGTGGCGCCATTCGTACTGGGCGTGGGCTGCGCTACTACCGGCGCCGAGTTGAGCGCAGAATGTATTGTATTCAGTATTTCTTCCGGAAACAGGGGCTTCGTCACATAGTCATAAGCGCCCATTTTCATTACATCTACAGCCGTTTTGAGGTCGTTATACCCTGTAATGATAATAACCGGCAGGGAAGGATACTTCTCCTTGATCTTCAGCAGCATCGTTTTACCATCAACCCCTTCCAGCCTGTAATCACACAACACAAGATCAAAATCCGTTATTTGCTCCAATAGCTCCAGGGCCTTTTTGGCAGTGTATGACTCATGTGTTTCGTAACCATGCTTGGTAAGGAATTTATTCATTAAGAAGCAAATGTCACGGTCATCATCAATCACTAATATTTTAGGCATATAATTGGGTTTACGTGGTGTAAGTATGGAATTTAATCAGGTTTTTAAATAAGGTTTCTTTCTTTGTGGTCTATCGCCATAAGGCACGCATCTGCGCTGTTGGTATCCTCAACAATTCCCGGTACTTGGCTACCGTTCGGCGGGCAATCTTATAGCCTTTGCGGGCCAGTACCACCACCAGCTGGTGGTCGGTAAAAGGTGTTTTCTTATCTTCTGCAGCAATCGCTTCTTCCAGGGCAAACTGGATGATACGGTTGCTGATCACTTCACCTTCCACATTCGGCATACCTTCTGAGAACAGGTCCTTCAACAGGATATTGCCAAAAGGTGTAGCCGCATATTTATTACTGGTGATGCGCGATACCGTAGAAATATCCACGCCTATCTCCAGTGCAATATTCTTCAGGATCATGGGTCGTAACAACAGGTGATCCCCTTCCTTGAAAAATTCATATTGCCATTTCACGATCGTCTTCATGATCTTCAGCATCGTGCTTTCCCGCTGCTGGATGGCCGATACAAACCATTCCGCCGCCTGCAGCTTGCTCTTCATATACTGCTCAGCCGCCTTGTCTTTTTTACCGCACTGGCTTTTGACGGTCTCCATCCAGGCATGGTTGATATGCAGGGATGCCGAACGTTGCCTGGCCAGCGTTACCTCGATCGTATCCCCTTCCACCGTAATGATGAAATCGGGAATGATATAGTTCTTGGCTACCGGTTCTTCCAGGCGTACATTGATCGGTTGCAGCTGCAAAGCAGCTACCAGCTCCAATACGATCCTGAACTCATCTTCGTCCAGCTTTAAACTTTCCCGCACCTTTTCCAGCTGACGGTTCTTAAGGTCCGTATAATGATCCCGTATCAATTTAAGCGCCGCCGCCACATCGGGCTGAGCGGTATTCATACGCTCCAGTTGCAACAATAAGCATTCCCGTATATCGCGGGCGCCTACGCCGGGCGGATCAAGACTCTGTATCGTCTTCAAAATCCCTTCCAGGGCAGGCCCCTCAATCCATTCGCCGTATTTGAACGACATATCCTCCGCCAGCGTGGATAGGCTCTGCTCCAGCATACCGCCTTCATTCAGCGAATCAATGATGTAACAAGCCCGCGTAAAATCCTGCTCGCCCAATAAAAGCAGGCGGCATTGCTCCTTCAGCTGCTGACGGAAATCAGCCAGCTGTACCAATGGACGCTCCGGCACATCTTCGCCGGAAAAATAGTTGGCATATTCTACTTTGTAATCCGGAATGTCATCGTAACCAAACTCTTCCCAATCAGCAAAGTCCTGCACAGCCTCCTTCTCATCTTTCGATAAACTGTCATCATTCTTCGTCTCCTCCAATAGAGGATTTTCTTCAATTTCCTGTTCAATACGATGTTCCAGCTCAAGCGTATTCAGGTGAAATAAATTCAACAGTTGGATCTGTTGAGGAAGTATCCTCACCTGCTGTTTCTGTGTTAGGTGTTGGTGGATCATGTGAAAAGATTGTAGAGGGTATAATACAAGCCTTACTCCAAAAATTAATTTTCCACCTAAAAACTGCGTAAATGCCGTATTTTACTGTAGCATAGCTCATTTTACCCCCTAACAGCCTTCCAAAAGCTCAACAAAATCGTAGAACAAATTACACAATTTGGGGAATATCGTCTATGAAATTCAGGTTCCAATACATTTACGCACTCTTCATTTTATCATTCGGCATCCTGACCGTGCTGTCGGTGCTCTTCTACAAAAGATTAATGCAGTCCACACAGGCTTCCAACGAAGTTGAACACAATTACGAAACCATGTTCCTGCTTAGCCAGGTCGACGCTTATCTGAAAGATGCCATCAACAGTGAACAGGGATTCATCCTCACCGGCGACAGCAGCCTGCTCTCCCCCGCCCTCACCAATGCAACGAAGATCCCGGAGTTGATAGACAGCATCAAACATTTTATGGGTACCAGCGCCACCCAGCTCGTCAACCTGGTCAAACTGGAAAGACTGGTGACCGACCGGCTGAGGCAGGCAAAAAACAATATTTCCAAAGCTGCCCGCAATATGGGCCAGGAAAACCTGCGCCACCGGCTGCGGGAAGCCAAAGTAGTGATGGCCGATTACCGGCAGCTGTACGAGAAAATGCAGGCACTGGAAGCCCGTGAGAAAATGGAAAGGGATGCCCTCAAGAAAACCGGTCAACGCAACACCCCCAACCTCCTGTACGCTACTTTTATCTTTGCCGCTGCCTCCCTCATCGTCTCCTTCGTCTTCATTCTGCGCGAGCTGAGAAAAAGACTGGAATTCCAGCAACAGTTACAGCAACAGGTAGGCATCCTTAACCGCGCCAATGCCGAACTGGAGCAACTCACCAATATCGCATCCCATCATTTACAGGAACCCCTGCGGAAAATACAAACCTTCTCCAACCAGGTCACTACCCGCTACCGCGAATTGCCGGAAGAAGTAACCCTGCTGCTGGGGAAAATGGATACAGCAGCCAAACACATGCACGGCCTCACAAGGGATATGGTAAAATATTCCAGTCTTATCAACACCCAGGAAACCCTCATGCAGGTAGACCTGAACTATGTATTGATGAAAGTGGCGGAACATATGGATGAAAAGCTCACCCTCACACGGGCCCAACTGATCATCACCAACAACCTTCCCGTTATCAAAGGCATCCCTTCACAACTGGCCATCCTCTTTGAGCAACTCATTGACAACTCCATCAAATTCTCCCGCAAGGATGTTCCACCAGTCATTACCATTACCAATGAACCCATCTCAGGCAGCAAGATCACCAATAAAATACTCTCGGTATTGGGCGGCACCCGGTATTACAATATCAGCATTGCCGATAATGGAATGGGCTTCGATAATAAGTACGTAGATAAAATGTTTTACCTCTTCCAGAAGCTGGAAGCAAAGCCAGGCATTCAAAGCAAAGGCATCGGCCTGCCCATGGTGCAGCGCATTATGATCAACCATGGCGGCAACGTCACTGCTGCGGGTGTTGCAGGCGAAGGCGCTGTCTTTCACCTGTATTTTCCGATACCTGACAACTGATCACCTGCTGATCAGCCACCCACTACTTCGCCACCGTTCACATGGATCACCTGCCCGGTAATATAGGAAGCATCTGCAGAGGCCAGGAACACATAAGCAGGCGCCACTTCATACGGAAAACCCGCCCGCTTCATGGGTGTCTTCTTTCCAAATTGACGGATATGCGCCTGGTCAAAAGTATCAAAGATCAACGGTGTCCAGATGGGGCCTGGCGCTACCGCATTTACCCGTATACCATCCGGCGCCAGGTTTTTGGCCAGCGATCTGGTAAAAGATACAATGGCTCCCTTGGTAGCGGAATAATCCACCAGGTGCTCGCTGCCCCGGTAAGCCACCACCGAAGCAGTATTGATAATACAGCCGTCGGCATCGATAAATTTCAAAGCCTCCTGCGTACAGTAATAGAAAGAGAACATGTTTACCTCAAAAGTCCGGTGAAACTGTTTACTGCTTATATCCATAAAGTCCTCATCCGGCTCCTGCGTCGCCGCATTGTTCACCAGCACCGATAATTTATCAAACCGGTTGTACACTTCCTGCACTACTTTCCGGCAAAAAGACTCGCGGGCAAGATCTCCCTTATACATAGCGCAGGTTCTGCCCTCCGCTTCTACCAATGCCTTTGTTTCTTTGGCATCGCCATCACTTTCATGGTATACGATCGCTACATCAGCGCCTTCTTTGGCAAACAATACAGCCACCGACCGACCGATACCACTGTCGCCGCCCGTGATCAGTGCTACTTTGTTGTTCAGCTTACCAGCGGCCTGGTAACCCGGCCGCACGATCAGTTCCAGTTTATCCAGGCCCTTCTGCTGCTTTTTCAGTTTGGTTGTGGTAGCTTTTGCCATAATACTTTTTTATGCAAGCCTGAAAATTTGATACCCTGCCTGCTATCTTACCCGCTTGTTATCGTCAATAGCCACTCAATGTAGATCAACATCCCCACGCATTCAATGGTACAAGTGTTGCCCTTTCCCTATCAACCACCTCATTAATATTCTAGCAATGGATACATTTTCCTGGGGCATTATCGGGCCCGGCAATATAGCGACGGAGTTTGCCCACGACCTGGAGCAGATCAAGAGCGCCAGGCACCGCATAGGGGCGGTACTATCCCATAGCCTGGAGAAAGCAGCGGCCTTTGCAGAAGAAGAAAATGCTCCCCGGTATTTTGAGAACATCGATACCTTTTTGGAGCAGGGTAAAGTAGATGCCGTATACATCGCTACCCCGCATCCTTTGCACCATCAGGAAACCCTTCGCTGCCTTCAACACAAACTACCGGTACTTTGTGAAAAGCCCCTGGCCATGAATAGCCGCGAGGTCAAAGAAATGGTGGAGGCAGCCACTCAGCACCGCACTTTCTTAATGGAAGGCATGTGGATCCGTTTTTTGCCCAGCATTGGGAAAGTATTATCCCTGATACAGAACAATGCCATTGGCAAGATCATCTCCATCAAGGCCGATATGAGCTATAAAGCACCCTATGATCCGGAGAGCCGTTATTTCAACCCCTCCCTGGGCGGCGGTTCCCTGCTCGACCTGGGTATTTATCCTGTTTTTCTGGCGCACCTGCTCCTGGGTAAACCAACTACCATAAAAGCCACGGCCCGTTTATCCGGTCAACAGATCGATGAAACCTGTTCAGCAATACTCTGTTACGGAAACGATAGCTACGCCATCATCGAATCGTCGCTTATATCGCAAACCGAACGCACCGCCACCATTTATGGCGATACGGGCCGCATCCACATCGCTACCCCCTGGAATGAAAAACCAGCCGGTATTATCCTCACCGGTTATGATGGCGCACAAAAGGAATATCCCTGCGAATGGGAAGGCCACGGCTTGCAATATGAAGCAGAAGAAGTATACCACTGTGTAAAGCAAGGCAAATTGTACAGTGATCAACTTTGCCACCAGTTCAGCCTCGACCTGATGGCTACCCTCGATGCTATACGAGAGCAGACCGGCATTACCTATCCTGCAGACAGCAACCAGTAGCAACTTGCGGCGATCCATTTTGCTAATTGCTTGTTAATCACCATTGGGGCAAATTGCATTAATTTTGTGGATTGGTTTACACAAGAGATTTTGCTAAACCGTTAAAATGAACAGGCATTAGTTTTTTGACAATTGTTAACACAACAAAAAATCATGGAAACGAAGTACGCTGCTCATCGCCGGCAAAGACAACGCATCAAGCATTTTGTCAGGACAAATGTTGAACAAGCAAAAAGACAAAGCGGGGAAATAAAGAATGGCACGCATGCGGTAGTCCTGCATAAACCTGCAGTTTTGAATAATCCGCCTGTAACAGGGCCAGCTGAAAACAGCAGGTTGCCATTATTTACGGAACCCTTGTTCAAAGCGAAGGAATTTGATCCGCTGTAAACCTATTACCGTTAAAAGATCATAACAGTGCAGTGCATCCCACTGCACTTTTTTATTGCCCCTGCCCCAACAAAAAAAAGCCCGGTAGTAAGTACTACCGGGTTAAAAACAACCAAATCAACGTCCGCCGCGAAAAATCATAGGCGCTACCGCAGGTTTATAGGGAATCTCCCTTCATGGTAGGTATTTTCTTTTCTGTTTTTTCTGAATCGGGGATCGGAGAATCAATTTCAGGATCCGTTCTTTCAGCAGAATTACCAGAGCGCTCGTCTACTGGCTCTTCATTCAATTTGTTTTGCTCCTGGCTATTGGTGATCGCATTCTCATCATTCGTCACTTTAGGCTGCTGCTGTTGCTTGCCGCCAGGATGTTTAGGATTCTTCTCGTCATACCCACTTTGCGCCGTTCCTGTTTGGGTATTGGAATTATTAGGTATGCCTTCGTCAAAAGCTTTCTTCTTCTTATCCCGCAGATCGGCACCCTTTTGTTGACCAGTCTTTTCATGTGCACCCGTATTACCGTTTGCATCATGTTTTCCTTTTGTTTTTGGATCTTTTATGCTCATAATAAATAATTAATGATTAAACATTTATATTTCATTCTCCTCAGTGATAGGGTCAAAAAAACCATACCTCCTGAGCTCTCCAATGCCAGCGGGGAAACATTCCCCCGCTCCGTCCGCTTGTTCCCCCAGCAACCACCCCATGCCCTAAAACCGGGGCCTAAATGGTACAGGCGCCCGGGGCGCCCGCCGGCCGGCCCGGGAGCGCACCGTATTTTCCGAAAACAGCTCCCCCACCTATATAAAAATGAGCAGGAATTTGTTGATTTTTAGAGGGTTTAGAGTGCAGTTCTCTACATTTGCGTAAAATGTATCACCACCATTATGCAGAAACTCTTTATCCTCATCGCAGAAGATGATGCAGATGATCGTTTTTTATTACAAACGGCCTTTGAGGAAAATGGCTTTACGGATACCCTTGAGTTTGTAGAAAATGGGATTGAATTGATCGAATACCTCTCCGGTATTATGCACAAAAAAACACTGGATATCCAATATCCGGGATTTATTTTGCTCGATCTGAATATGCCCAAAAAAGATGGAAGGGAAGTTTTAAAAGAGATCAAACAACACCCGGAGTTGAAGAAAATACCAGTGATCGTTTTCACCACTACCAAAAATGAAAATGAGATCAGGCGTTGTTATGAATTGGGTGCTAATACCTATGTGGTAAAACCCGTTAGCTTCGATGCATTGGTGCGGGTGATCCTGGAGATCAGGAGTTATTGGTTCAATACCGCTTCTATTCCTGCGTAGCAGGTTTCGGCGATTTCTTGTGGGTAAACTTCTTTATCAGCGTGCTGATCAAAACGCCCGCAGCTCCGGCAGCTACTTTAGTGGCCACATTGCGCAGCAGAAAGCTACCCAGTATACCCGTTACCAGGCCACTCTTTTTAAACAAACGTTTCTTTACCAGCATATCTACAGCCAGACCGATCCCCGACTTGATCACGGGATGCTTAGCCCCAAAAGCACTGATGCCTCCTATGGCCGAAATAATAGTTCCCACCGGCGCTAATTTTTCTTTCACCTCCCTGATCCTGCCATTCAGTTCCGTCTTTTGCACCTGAAGTTGTTTGCGCAAACGTTCTTGCTCCTGCAACAGGTCGTCGTACGATTTGATCACCGGCTTATTCATATACTTTGCGGATAATAAAGTTCCTGAATCCTGTCATGAGTTTTTTACGGAATACCCATATCAGCAACATCATCAATAAAAAAAGACCAGCTACCAGGAAATATCCTGCGATGGTGCTATTGAGCAACTGGCCCAGCCAGGTGCCCAATGCAAGGCCAATAAAAAGGATCACAAAAATGCCGATGAAAAAGATAGCCATAAAAGCTACTACCGACGATGCCACTCCCGACACTTTATCGGTCACATTCACCAGTGTAAGCTTGTAATAAGTTTCAAGGAAGTCCATCACATTATCAGCTAAATTATCACTGGTATTGGTGTCTTTCACCTCAGAATATTGTATGTCCTCCGTTTTCTGTCGCATAGCTGGTCTTTTTTTAAAGAAATGTAAACCTAAAGCGATAGTACTTAACCAAGGTTTTCTTTTACCCGGCTGTATTTATTACCGGCTTCTTCAGCAAGGTCTTCGGCTTTTTCCTTACCTGCTGCAAACAGGTCGGCTAAACTGCTGGCCCAGTCGTTGCAGTTTGTTTTTATTTTCTTTCTCAGCTCACTACCTTTATCGGGAGCTACTAACATACCGATCACTACGCCTGCTGCGGCGGCACCAACGATGCCCAATAATACTTTTGTTGTTGTAGTCATTTTAAATAGTTTTAAATTATGGAATGATCTTTATATTAGTAAAAAGGATGCCGCCAGCAGAGAATGGCTTAAGCGGGGAAAATAATCCCCACAAATTTCCGGCACTTTTTTTCGATACAATACGTTACTAATGAAACCTTAATCACCTGTATTGGCAAACAAAAAAAAGATACTGATCATCGATGACGAAGCTGATCTATGTTTACTGATGAAGTCCTATTTCGTCAAAAAGAATTACGATGTGCACAGCGCGGCCACCATACAGGAAGGCCTGGCGCAAATGCAGCTGATTCACCCCGATATACTGTTCCTCGACAACAACCTGCCCGATGGTATTGGCTGGAACCAGGTGGAAAGTTTTCTTCATGTGAATCCATCCCTCCGCTTATTCCTCATGAGCGGTTACCCGCCTACCTTTCCCAATATCCCCGGCTTTTCTTATGAAGTATTGATCAAACCCATCTCCTTCGCAGACCTGGAGATACTCTAAATAATTAATTCATCGTCCATCTTACCCCTAAAAATCCCCGCATTCCCTGGTTGGGGGCATATACATAGTTGGGATCGAAAGTGAGTTTATAGGGGTTCTCCGCCGTTGCCAGTACATTGCCCTGTCCATCATAATCTACCTTCTTGTCAAACGGATCATGCGCCCTTGCAATGAGGAAGGGAGCGCTCTTCGCTGGTGTCCAGTTCAACAGGTTCTTGATACCACCGTAGATTTCTATCCCCTGCTTCCACTTTTTGGTGAGTTGAATGTTCTGAATACTCCACACCGGCGATTGCCTGCTGCGTGGATCAAGATCAGATAATAAAGGCAGCAACATAGGACCATACATATTTCCCGTGTAATCTATTACCCAACCACCTGTGTTAAGTGTATACGACAATGACCAGTTGCCGCTCCACTTTTCTGTCAGCAATTGTTGCTTGCGTTGTTTACCACCCGCATGGTCTTTCTCAACAATCGTTACATCCTGCCTGGTTACTCCAATATGCCCGCGCAAGGAATTGGCAAAGCCAAACTCCGTAGCGATACTCGCACCCTGTGAAAGGGAATAGCCCTGCAGGTTACTGTACCTGATCTCGTTGGGATTGCTTTCATAATCCGGCAGGATGCGATTGGTGAAATGCGTATACCATACCGAAGCATCGATGTTAACCCAGAAACCGGTTGTATAGATCTTTTTTACATAGTTGAGGTTTACATTGTAACTCCTTTCCGGTTTCAGTTCACCATCGATCACCACTGTTCTGGCGCCCGTAAGCGCTGCATGGTCTTCCGTAAACAGGTTCACCACCCTGAAGCCCGTACCTGCATTCAGCCGGAGGATATCATTGGGTGTGATCGAATATTTCCAGGCGGCGCGGGGTGTAAAAATATTTCCATGCACCGGGTGATGGTCCCACCGCAGGCCCAACAGCAGTTTCTGCTTGCTCGCCAGGGTGATCTCATCCTGCAGCAGGAAGCCCGGCAAGGGCGTACGATCGGCCTTGTTCCTATTGTTCACAGAATCATTGGTAGCGGGTGTATTGTCATCATAATACGTATATCGGAATACGGCCCCGGCCAGCAGGTCATGTGCGCCCAGGGTTTTATCCCAGCTCAATTGTCCAAAAGCTACCTGCTGCGAAGCATTGTAACGCGTGGTGCCATATACGGAACGCTGCTGATGGGTATTGAAGGAATAAGAGAACAACAGTTTCTCTTTTACCGGCAACTGGTAATTGCCGATCAGCTCCAGCCGGGAAGTATAGATGCTTTCTGCATAGAGGCTATCACCACCCCTGAAACTTTTGTTCCAGCGCATATCGCCACCCCAACGGTCTTCATACACATAACGAACTGCTACATTGGCTACCCGGTTATCTTTTCGCTGAAAACTGTATTTGTTGAACAGCGACAACCTGTTTTGTAAGGTAACATCGGTAAAGCCATCACCATTCTTGTCAAACCGGCGCGTAAAGTTGAAATAATTCACCCCCAGCAGGGCGGTTACTTTTTTAGTGGGCCTGAATTTAACAGCCATGTCTACATTGTATTCATTCCAGGTAGTGGAAGATACATCTACCGAAAACAAGGGCGCTTTAGCAGGATTCTTCGTGATCACATTGATCAGTCCACCGATTGCTTCCGAACCATACAAGGAAGAAGCAGGTCCTTTCACCACCTCGATCCTTTCCACCAGCGAATTGGGAATACCCGAAAGACCATATACCGAAGAGAGGCTGCTTACGATGGGCATTCCATCGATCAGTATCATCGTATAAGGGCCTTCCAGCCCATTGATATGGATATCGCCCGTATTACACACATTACAATTCAGTTGGGGCCGCACACCATTTACCTGTTGCAGGGCGTCAAAAATAGAGGGGGTGGGATTACGCCGGAAGAATTGGGGCGTATAGACTTCCACCGGTACCGGGCTGGCTGATTTCTGTACCGCCTTCATGGTGCCCGTGATCACAATATCGGCCAGCACACCGGAAGCCGTTTCCAGCAGCACCATCACCGGCCTGGCAGGTGCTGTTACCAGTATCGTATCTCCTTTATAGCCTACCATACTCACGATCAGTGAAACAGGCAGGGTGTCGTTTCCTGGCAAAGTAAAACGGCCGCCCCTGTCTGTTACTGTTTTTTTAGCAGCCACCATTACCGTGGCGCCTGCCAATGCATCGCCGCTGCTTTTATCGCGCACGGTACCCGTGATGGGCGCCTGCTGCGCATTCAATCCCGACACCGACACACAACAAACCACTGTGTAAAACCATTTTTTCATGCCTATACTTTTTTGACTTTCGAAACATAATTTTAGACGTGTCTAAAATTATGTTTAGTCAAATGTAATAATAATATTAGAATAAACAAAACCGGGGAGAAGAGAATACAGAATTTAGAATACAGGATACAGAATCTTTTAAAGTCGCCAGGGTTCCCTGGGTTTATGGCTGGATGACGGCCTTACAGTCGTCAGCCTTTCCAGCCTTGCCGGCTTTTTGCCGGTATGACGCCTATTTGGGTAGCCCGAGGCGAGGGACTGAGGGGTGGTAAGCGGAAAAAAACAGTCTGGTTAGCGATCAGCCTCACATGGCCGGTTTACCCGTCCCAATAAGGGAAGTAATTGCACTGCAATAGCCTGAAACTTGCACTGACTTCCCCTGTGCAGTGCAATTCGGGGTTTTTGCGGGTGCTTTTTGCCATTCTATAAGAGGCACATTATCAGCATAGTTAAAGGGCGCAGGCAGGAAATATGAAAAAAGTCAGTGCAATTACTACGCTGCAAAAAAGAACCGGCGCCCTCAGGGGCGCCGGTCGTATAGCCGGAAGGTCACGGCGAAGTTTGATTATGAGTCTCTTAGGTCTATGATCCCCGCTTCTTAAGGGCGTTGAGGAATACATATTCAAAGCTGATCATCCAGCTTTTCTCTGCCATGCGGTGCATATCGCTGTTGAGCTGAAAACGATGCCCAATATTCAATTTCGCATTGCTGTTGAAAATGAGCTGCACCGCCGGCGCCAGGTCTACATAATACTGTTTCCTGTCGAGGGTGCGCTGCCCCAGCAGCTCTACATAGAGGTTCAGGTTGGTCTGGCGGTAACTGGTATACTCCCGTGGCAACACCAGGTAGCCGGCCGACAAAGTATAGTTCAATGCCTGCCAGGGATACGCATCCTCAATGTACTTAGGCTTTTTGGAGGTCACCTGGGCATAGGCTACAGAACCAGATAAGGCCAGCTTCTGCCACAATTGGGTCACCACAAGGCCGCCCATCACACCGCTCTGGTCGCCATCCAGCGCCACCTCTTCATAATACACATCATTCACACTGTGGGTAGCTTCGCCAAATGCGGCCACCCTGAAATGCTGGTGTACATCATCGATCGAAATAAAGCGGTATTTGGCATAGAGCCGTACACTCTCCCACCGCAGGTTGGAGGAGTACATGTCGGAGAAAGTACCGGCCACATGCACCATCCAGTTTTTGTTCAATCCAAACATGATCTCGGGTGTCTGACGTTGTTCTACCCTATCATTGTGTTCACTCTTTAATAATTTAGTAGTCCACTTGGCGCTGATGGATTTGCTCGGCATATTGGAAGCAGGCTCGGTATACGGATACAACTCCTGCGCATAACCAGCTGCCGATACCAGCAACACCGATATCATGGTCATCACTTGTTTCATACACAGCTGGTTTTAAGGTAACATAGATTGCAGCAAATCCTTCAATTGAGCTTCTGTGGGATCGATAGCTACGATCTTCCCTTGCTTGTCGAGCAGGAAGGCCGAAGGCAGTTGCTCAATGTTCCAGGCTTTGGCCGTACGGCTTTCCCATCCACCCGGTTCGTTCACTTGTATCCAGGTGATCTGATCGGCCGTCATGGCTTTCTTCCAGGCCTTTTTATCCTCATCCAGGCTCACACCATAGATCTCAAATCCCTTTGCTTTGAAAGCAGCATAATTGGTACGAAGACCGGGCATGGCTTTGCGGCAGGGTCCACACCAGGAAGCCCAGAAATCGATCAATACCACCTTCCCTTTCAGGGAGGAGAGCTTGATGGTTTTGCCCTGCGCATTGGGGATAGATATATCAGGCGCTTTCTCTCCTTTTTTGGGTTGGGCCTGCACGGCAGTATTGGTGGCCAGCAACAGTAAACAAGCAAATAATAATTGTTTCATGCAATGAGCATTATTATAACCAGGGTGGGTCACCTTATAGAGGTGGCTCACCCTGGTATGAGTAAATTAATTAGATCGTAACATGGTAAATGCGGCTATCGGCAGCGATGCCTTCTTTGGTGCAACAGTTTTGTGCCTTGCCCGTCTTAATACAAGCCATGCTGGTAGCAGCACTGTATTTCTTGTATTCCTTCGCACTCACAAAATCTTTATCCACCAGGGTGATGGCCTTCTCCCCTTGCAGGGTCTGCTTATTGATACTGAGGAAGTGAAAGGTTTTGCCATCGATCTGTACATGCGCATCATTCTGCACATCCACCTTGTCAAACACCCCCATCACCTTTAATTTGGCCACGGAGAAACCGGCATCTTCCACCGCTTTCTTCATCACATCAAAATCAACAGCCATCCCTTCCTTAAAATTGACCTGGAAGGAAGAGGTTTTGATATCCACTTTTACATCCTGTACAAAGGGCACTTTTTCCAATGCCTTATTGATGGCCTTGGTACACATGGCACAGGTAAGCCCTGCAGCCTGTAGGTTGGCACTCTTGAATTGTGCGTTGCCGGCAATACTCACCAGTACCACCAACAGCATGAGCAATATCTTTTTCATATTCTACTGTTTTGAGGTGATTAATGGTGGTGGGCTGGTTCTTTTTTCTCCGCTTTGGCGGCTGCGGCCTTGCGATCATATTTGCAGCATTCATCCAGCTTATCGTACGCTTCGTCATTAGCTGCCAGGTCGCGGGTATCATAACCGGCTGCAGCAATCGCCTGCTGAATTTTCTCGTTGCTGGTCTTGGCGGTACTATAGGTGATCGTGAGCTTTTTGCTTTCAGCATCCCAGTTGGCGGTAGTGGCGCCGGAATCTTTGGCGGCCTTTTCGATGGTCTTTTTACACATGCCGCACTCGCCCCATACTTTCAGGGTTTCTTTTTTCTGTGTGGGATCTTTCTTTTGAGCGTTTACACTGAGTGCAGAGAATACTATAAATAAGAAGGAGAGAACGATTGATTGCGTTTTCATGAAAGATAATTTGTTGAATTGATGAATTGAATACGAGAATGCTCCATCAGCAATCATTGCTGATTGCCGAATCCACGGCTTGTCTCGCCATAGCGGGAATTGACGCTGTATTCATCAAATTCTGAAAACGCAATTACTGAGGTAGACCTGATTGAGGCGGGGATCCGGCGGCGAATGGTATCGAAGGGAGAGGTATTGATCCTCGCCGGAAAGCGGTAATTGAAAAAGAGAAGTGTATACCGGCGCTTCAGCAGGCAGTTCCAGGAATTGTACCTGGGCCTGGGCCAGCCGGTGTTCGTCCTGCAGTTTTACCAGTTTGTATTCGGTATGGCAGCAACCTTTTTTGGTAGCGCTCATGCCGCACTTGCCACAAACATCGTGGTCATCATATCCGTATTCCACGGAAGCGATACGCCCCATGCAATAATGCACATTAACCACCACACCACTGGCGATGGTTATATACAGAACGGCTAATATGGCGATGATGGCCTTTTTCATTCCTTACAAATGTAGCGTGTATTTTCTGAAAAGGAAAGCGGGGCTATCGCGATAGCCCCATTTTAACATAAAATACACATGCAGAGGGATTTGTGGAGGTTTCCCAGGGCTTATGTAGATTGTGGTTGCATGGGAGGTGTAACAATATGAGGTTTTTTTTGGGCAAATTTATTCAGCCATCGTACCAGGGGATTTTCCACCCAACGGTAAAAACCAATCCCCAATACCACTATCACAACTACCTGGAGCAGTATGGCAATATTGGGGGGAAGCGATAAACCGGTTTTCCCGTACAACAATCCGAATAAAGCAAGTACTGCCATGCCCACCAGGGAAATGGAATAAGATGCATCCCCTATCCGACGGCCAATCGAATTGTTCCATAGCCTGGGTAACTTCCCCTGCTTTTCCAGCAGGACACAGCCCAACACGATACAGCCCGCGGGTATACCCCACCACCCTACCCTTTGCAGGCTTTGCGTACCATTGAGAATGAGGTATTGACTAGCAATAAATCCATTTCCATTAAACACCAGGAATATGTACCAGCCAATACCGGCCAGCGCCAGACCCGCCGGGATGGCTGGGTGCACCTTCTGCACACGCCTGTACAACTGGCAAGCCAGGATGCCCAGTAAGAATTCCAGCAAAATGGGGTTCATCACAAAGCTCAGCCGCAGGTCAATGGGTTTTAGCAGGTAGCCGGCGCATGCCAATAGAACAATGAAGCCGCCAAGCACTGGTATCTTGCGTTTTACCTTAGTGACAATCGTTATAAAAAATAAGATATAGAATAGCCAGATAAAAGCTATTGTCCATCCCGCTTGCAATAAAGGGGCAAATTGGTTTAGCTTGCCCGTCGTGGGGACCACCAGGACGGTGTCGGCAAAACCCGTCAGCATCATACTCACAGGCCTTGGAAGCATTTGAGAAGTGAACCAGGTATAGGCCGATTGGCACAATATATACAGGATACTGGCTATATAATATACGGGATTTACTCGGAAAAAGCGTCTTTGCAGGAATACTGCGCTCTCTTCCAATCCACTGTATTGAGTGGCTACCAAAGTGATCATAAAGCCGGTGATCACAAAGAAAATATCCTGCCCGATATACCCAATTTGACTAAGGAAATAAAAATCTTTCACTTGGCCAAGGCCCATAGTGAGGCCAATGGAAAAGGCATAAACTATAAGGATGGCCGCTATTCCCCGTAGCAATTGAATGGAACCAAGTTTCATATCAGTTGATTTTTAAAAAAGAAAGTTAGCGGCTAATAATAATGCAAGGGGAATTATCCGGTCTGATCCACCCCGAATAAATGACAGTATCCTCATTTTTTATGGTCCAACCAGGGTAGCCAAGGGTAGGATAACAACAGCATCCAATAAAAAGGCCTCGCCCGTGTGCATCAAAGCAAACGGCGAAGCCATTTTGTTCTGTTAAATTCTGTATTCTCGTCTTTCCCTACTTCGTCAGGTGATAATTAATAAAAACCGTCTTCCCTTCAAAATTGATATCATCCTGCAACACCAGGCTATTGGCGGTCACCGATTTTACGGTAAGTTTATAACCATCGGTTATTTTGGCGGGCTTTACACCACCGGGCATCTTCTTGAACATAAAAGTGGGTACACCATTCTCCGTTTGTACACCCCAGAAGATGGTCCTTTCGCCGGCATTGCAATCCGCGCCCGAAGGAAGGGTATAGGAACCATTGCCACTGGCTATCAGGTTCCATTGGCTGCCAATAAAACAAGTGTAAGGCGCATCGTCAAACACGGAAACCTTCACTTTGCCGGCAATACCTTCGAAGTCTATATCCTGAACCGTCCAGGTGCCGCTGATCTTTACATTTTTGCCACCATCGGGATTGGCCACCTTGCTGGTAGAACAGGCGCTCATAACAAGAAGCAGTAGGGAAAACGCTGTAACGGATAGAATCTCTTTGCTTTTCATATTTATTATTTTTCGTACGTGAAATTACAGAACAATATGCAAATAATGCTCCAAATTGGCAAGCCACTGCCCGCAGGTAGATCAAACTGCCCCTGCTTTTCGTTTCAACACAACAATTCATGTAGTCTTTCTTACACATGATGCGGGATGACCTTTACCGGCCTGGCTGCTAATACTACTTTAGCTTCCAATTTATATGCCATGGAAAAAAGAGTATTTGAAAACCCACTGATTAAGGACAAAGTGACCTTATTGAAAAGCAGCCAGGAAACCAATGGCGCTTATACCCTGCTGGAAGTAGCCCTGGAAGTAGGGGGCGGCAACGACCTGCATTACCATACCAGCTTCAATGAAGAGTTTACGGCCCTGGAAGGTACGCTCAGCATTGGCCTTAAGAAAAGGCAGCTGCACCTGAAACCCGGCGAAACAACGGTGGCGGAGATCAACCAGTTGCACCGCTTTTACAATGCCAGCCCCACGCCGATCCGTTTTCTGGTAAAACTTGTACCAGGCTCCGTTGAATTTGAAAAATGTATTGCCATTGGTTATGGCCTCGCCGGCGATGGTCTCACCAATAAGCAGGGCATTCCCAAAAAGATGGATCACCTCGCGCTCCTGCTCGACCTCGGCAATACCCGCCTCACGGGTTTCATTGCCTTCATCACGCCGTATTTATTATACCGCGCCAGGCGCGCCCGGAAAAAAGGGGTGTTGAAAGCTTTGGAAAACAAGTATTGGAACAGGCCAGCGGAAAAGCTGAAGCTGACACCGCTGAAGCAGAAAACAGTCCATTGAGCATTTCAATACCGTTTACTTAAGAAGTCATCATTTGACTGCCTTTTTGCACCGTTAGAGTTTGTCCCGCACCAGCGGGATGCAACAGCTTTGAGAAATATGTTGCTTGTTCAATGCGGCGCCGTAGGTGACCTTTAGTTTAGCGTATTAGACTATCCTTTCTTACTATTTACAATAATTTACAACGTTTACATTTTAATTTACAATCCTGCCCCTTCAAGCTGAAAGGATCAAAGTAGTTTCGCTCTATCAAACAGCCTGCTCATCATGCTGGTAGGACTAATTCACGCTCCTGCACAGACTCAGCAGCAATATGACGCTCAGGATGTCGATTACCAGCCCGGTGTCTAAAAAACTAATGCAGCAGATAGGTTTAGTGTTTCTGTTCCCGATAATTAAAAGGAAAAATCATGAAATACGTACTCATCCACACTTTGTTCTTACTGTTTGTTTTTCATACCTCCTGTGGACAAAACCAAACAAACCCACCACAAGATAATAGAAGGATGGGATACACCGAGGCTCAGCTTAAAGAGGCGGACACCTCCAGGGTGCCTATGAGTATGGTTCGGAATGTAAAGCAAGCCAGGAACGGAGACATTTTGATTGCTTCTTATTTAGGTGTGTATCGATACGATGGGACATCTTTTACCAATCTAACAAGTAAAATAAGTTCGCCCCGCTTCGCCAGCTTCTGGGATGTGCTGGAAGATCGAAAAGGAAATCTTTGGTTCGGTACCCGGGATTCAGGTGTCTATTGTTACAATGGTAAATCCTTTCAGCATTTTACAACAAAGGATGGGCTTGCCAGTAATTCAGCCATTCATATTTATGAAGATAAAGCCGGTAACATTTGGTTCGGAGCAAGCCGTTACGATGGGAGATCTTTTCGAAATTTTACCACAAAAGATGGATTTCCCAGTAACAGTATTCGTTTACTCCTTGAAGACAAAACCGGCAAGCTTTGGTTTGGTGCACAATTAGAAAATATGTTCGTTTATGATGGAAAAACATTTACCGTTTTAAAAAACAAAGATGGCAAGGCGTTTAACAACGTTTGGTCGATAATCGAAGATAAAAAAGGAAGCATTTGGTTCGGTGATGTGGATGGTCTATGGCGCTATGACGGCAGTACCTTTACAAAGGTATCGCAGAGGGGTGCTTTTGCTATAATTGAAGATAAAAAAGGAAACATCTGGACTACTGGTGAAGTGAATCCGCAGGTTTGGGCACTATCACGTTATGATGCAAAGTCCTTGTACAATAAAATGCCCACTGTAACAGAAATTAAGTCAGGAGGAAGAATGGCTTTTTTGGGGATATTGGAAGCCAACGATGGGAGTATTTGGTTTGGAGCTGCAGGACCTGAGAGTGGAGTGTATCGTTATGATGGAAAGACCATCACGGACTTTAGAAGAAAAGAGCATCAGAAATAATGTGTATAGCCGACAATTTTAAGATGGAATTCCGCGGAGCGGAATAAACGCTGACAGATGACACCCCTTCGACAGGCTTCCTTAGACGGCTTCGACAATGTCTTTGCCTCGACGCCTTTACACCTCGTTGCCTTTTTCCTAATTCACAAAACTCCAGAAGATGCCCACCCGTATTTGTAAGCCGGGATAGGGATAGTTGATGGTGGGAATATTGTTTTTGGTAAATCCGCCATCCCTAACATTGAAGGTATTGAGGTTTTCGGCGCGCACATAAGCGTTGAAGCTCTTGATGCGGAAGTGCATGTAGAGACTCATTTCAGGCGTCCGCAATTTCACGTTCACGGTATCCTGGAAATAGTATTGACCGATCAACGGCGAATAAGCAGGCGCTTTGTAGGCGGTGAAGTATCTGGCTTCCAGGCCAAAACTAATACCCAGGTTCTTGAAACCGAGGTTGCCATCATACCCGATCATATTGCGGGTGGTGATCAGCGGTACGTTTACGGGTCCATCTCCGGCCCGCTGCTGTACAATGACCCAGGTTCTCCAGTTCCAGCCCCGCCGGCCCAGCTTGAATTGCTTTTCACCCGATACGCGCAGCAGGTTGAAGAGGGAGGAAAATTGCTCCGGCTGGTACCTCGATTTAAAATAGGTAAGGTTGGTCACCAGGTAATAACTACCCGTAAGCTTCAACCCATACCGGGGCATATCAAGGGTAGCGAAGATATTTGTAATGTTCTCTTTGTTGAAGGTGAGCGGTGTGGCAGACGGCAGGTAAAAACTACTGCCCTGGTCATATATAAAAGAAGGCGTACGGTTGGTATTCTGGAAGGCTGCCCGCAGGTAACCGATGCGCTGACCCAGGAAACGCTGCAGACTGATATAAGCATCATAATCGCCGGCATTGAGTCCGTTTACAAAAAAGCGGCCGCTGGCTTCTATATCCCATGTCTTATTGCGCGTGCGGTTGCGGTATTCACCATGCACAAAGAAGTTATGGTCGTTGGTCGTTACCCGCCCCGTCATATTGATACCATTCAACAGGTTTTGCAGGTAAACGATCGAACTGATGTTTTTTAGGGGGGGAGAAGTAAATGTGCCACTCAGCATTTGAAGGGAGGCGCCCAGTTTCACAAACTGCTGGGCATTCTTCGCATCCGGAAACTGGTAAATAGAAAAATCATTCACCAGCTCACGCCAGTAATCCTTTATCATAAACGTATCACGGGGAGCTTTCACATCGATCCCGTAATTATTCTTGTACCAGGCGCTGTCGACCACCTGATCGTCCTTGAACCGGTAATTATAGGTACTATAGCTAATGGTATGTTCCAGTCTTAATCGTGGATAGAAAAGCGGTATGACGGTTGAATCCGTTACGATAGAATCTTTCTGTCCCAGGTCATATTGCTGCCGCATGAGGTAGGTGGCCGTGGTAAAGAAGGTGCCGGTACTAATATTGGTGGTAAAGAAATTACGGTTGTTCACCTGGGTGGCGCCCAATTGGGTAGGTACGTTGGCCCGCTCTTCATACCCTACCAGGTCGAGGTAATTGGTATCGGTCTTGATGCCGCCGTTCTCGCCCGACTGCAGCTTATTGCCAATGAGCACGATGAAGTTCTGGTAACGTTTATTTTTAGATTGGTACCAGGAGGTAAACCGGTAATTGTTGTGGTTCGTATTGGAATTCGAGAATAAACCGGGCGAATTGATAAGGCGGTATTGAATGCCCAGGTTGAGGTTGGGGCCTACATTCTGCGTGTGCACCAGGTTGATCATCTGCTCCGACCGCGAGCCCAGCAGGTAATTCAACTCTGTATAAGGCCGGGTAGTATTGAAGAAGCGGGATTCCGCTACAGTAAACAGGTAATTGTCGTAGGCGTGGAAACCATGGTCCCAGCCCGATTGCATAATGGGCGAAAACAAGAGGCTGCGCGAGGCATTGCCCAGGTTGCCCAGGTGTTGATTGTACCAGGGCAAAGGCACTTTCCGGGTAAAATCGTACAGGGTGGAATCAAAATTGCGCAGGCGGGAAGAATCCAGGAACCGGAAGTGAATGGTGATGGAATCTTCCAAACCGGTACGGTGGGCTACGCTATCGCCGCCTTTGCCGCCGCCGCCCAAATTGCTGCCCATGCCCCGCAGCCTGTCAATAGCTCCACGCTGGGCAGATGCTGTTGTTACAAAGCCGGGCGATAACAGGACTATTCCAAAAATGATATAAAAGATCCTCAACACTTGTGCCTTAAAATTAGGGAAACAAATTACTGATTAATAGCGGCCTCCCGGTTATACAAAAGTTAATCTTACTGTTATAATTCTGCCACCAGGTGCTTAAAGATCGCCGACAATTTGGGCTCCGCTGCTGCGGCAGCTTCCAATACCTCCTGGTGGGTGATGATATTGTCTTCTTCCCTGATGCCCAGGTCGGTAATGATGCTGATGGCCACTACCGGCAATTTCATATGGATGGCAACGATCACTTCCTGCACGGTACTCATCCCTACGGCATCGCCTCCCAGGGCATGGATCATCTTGTATTCGGCCCTGGTTTCAAAAGTAGGACCGGTTACGCCAAAGTACACACCCTCTCTTAAAGTCACCTGCAGCTTAGCCGCAATCGCTTTTACCCGCTTTTGCAGGTCCTTGCTATAAGGCTCGCTCATATCGGGAAAACGGAGGCCCAGTTCACTATGGTTTTTACCCAATAGGGGATTGATAATGGCCAGACTGATGTGATCGGTGATCAGCATCAGATCGCCTACCCGAAAGCCCGGATTCACCCCACCGGCAGCGTTAGACACCAGCAAGGTCTGTATGCCCAGGAACTTCATTACGCGGATGGGGTACGTGACCTGCTCCGCCGTATAGCCTTCATAAAAGTGAAAACGGCCCGCCATGGCCACTATTTTCTTGCCCGACAGCTCGCCGAAGAGCAGCTTGCCCGAATGGCCTTCTACGGTGGATACGGGGAAATGGGGAATAGCGCTGTAGGGTATCTCTTTCTCCACCTTCATCTCGCTGGCAAAATTGCCCAAACCACTACCCAGCACAATGCCTGCCTGGGGAGTATGCGGATAAAGCTGCTGAATGAATGCGGTGGTTTCCTTTAACTGTTGGATTAAATCGGTCATAGTCAATATTTAACCTGGGTTCCGTTTTTGCCGGAAGGCAGCAAAGATAACTGGAAAAGAGAATGTAGAATACAGAATATAGAATACAGCATTTGGAAGAAATACAGGTGGCACACAAGGGATTACGGTTGAGCGGTAAGATTTTTTGCCCAACTGCCCACAATAGGTTAATTTGAATGCACCTGCCTTTTTATCCTTTCCTTTCCTGAATAACCTGGTCCCACTACCCTGTCAACGATTAACCCATTCATTATTATCAATTTGTTTTGGTATGAAAATCGACATATTCCTGCCCGAAGCGACCTCCAAAGAAGGCATCCTCGTACTGAAAGATTATATCGACAAAGCTTCCATTAATGGCCTGGAAGCGGTAACGGTTGAAAGGGCGGTGGTGCAACCGGGAGAAATGGGCGCCGGCGGTATACTGAACGCTGTGAAGGCCGTTATTCACGCCGCCGAAAAACCATTGGTTGAATTGGTCAAATGCCTGCAGAAATATGTAGACAACTACCGTACTACGGTCACTATACCTACCAAAAATGGCAATATTGAATTAAAGCATGGGAGAAGCATGAGCGCCACGGAATTGAAAGAACTGGTGACTGCTATCCAGGAAAACAATAATTAAACCCGGTGGTAACGATCGATCATTCGCACACGATAGTATTGCTCATCGGGGCCAGTCAATTCCCGAATGACCCCGACATATCGGCTATTCCCAATGTAGCCACCAATATCAGCCTGCTGCAACAACTATTGACCGATCCTGCGTATATAGGCATTCCCGCTGAGAATATCGAGGTATCGCTCAATGAAGAAAGAAGGGATATCGAGATCAAACTACAGCAGGTGATCGACAGAACCAGGCATAAGAAATTTACGCTGCTCGTTTATTACAGTGGCCATGGCATACTGAGTGCAGCAGACTACAAACTGTACCTCACCTCCTATAAAACAAGTTATTCTACGCTGCGTATTGATGGGATCAATATCGATCATTTCAAGAATTATATCCACGATTCAAAAGCAGGCCGGAAAATAGTGATCCTCGATTGTTGTCACAGTGGCGCAATTATCGGGGCGATGAATGACCGTACCAGCAGCCTGCTGGCAGAACTCAAAGGATTTGAGGGCACTTATGTGATGACCTCTGCCGCTGCCGACACGCCTTCATTGTTTCCGGTCGACAATGCCCAACTGCCCACTTATTTTACGGGCAAATTGGTGGAGACGGTGCAGAATGGACTTGATATTGAACAGGAATACTGCACCCTGCGGGATATATTTAACCAGATCGATACCAGCTCGCGCAACAACAATTTACCCCGTCCGCAGCAATCCAATATCAACAATGCCGACGAGCTGTATTTTTCAAAGAATCCCCGGTACCGGCAAAGAAAACCCGCTGATGAACAGGCCTGGGAAGCAGCCCAGGCAACCCATACGATAAAAGGCTATATGGATTTTAAACGGTCCTTTCCCGATAGCCCCTTTGCCTCCCTCGCCAAACAACGGATCTATGCCATCGAGGAAGAAGAAAGCTGGAAAAAAGCGATTAGATCAAACACGGTATCCTGGTTCGACGAATACCTGGAAAAATATCCTGCCGGGAAGTATGCCACGGAGGCCGAAAAGCGCATTACTGCTATGCTGGAAAAGGAGTCACTTCCACCCCGCCGGGCCATCTCCCCTACCATTAAACCCGGTCCTGGGCACGCTTATCCGGAAGCGAAAGAAAAGAAGGAGGGCGATAGTGTAATGACAGGTGATGAGGTTATTGTTTCCAGGAAGTGGACATCCTGGAGAACACCGCTGTTCCTTACTGTCGGGATCCTGATGGGATTATTAATACTTTGGGCATTATGGTATTTTGTTTGGTCAAAAGGAGTCAACAGCACAGCAACCGAAGCAGCGCAGGACCCTTATGATAGCCTGAAGGTTACTCGCCATAAAGCAAGTTCTAAGGGGCGATCGCTGAAGCTGGGATCTACGCTTTTGTATTTCACCGAAAAAGTAGGACTTCAGCGGGCCTCCGCCATGGTGGATGTATTGGAAAGGAACCAGTACAGCGGCTCCGTTTCCGGTTCAATGCTCATTGATACTTTGTCTTTACAGGTGGATGAACTGCGCGACACCGTTTTTGTGAACTACGAGCTTATCCATGCCAGTGAACTATCGCCCACTGTTCAGGAGTCGATGAACCGCCTGGGCAAGCTGGTATCTGATAGCTTGTACAATTATTGCTATGTCAAAATAAGGGCTTTTGATTTCGGAACCGGGCAAGTCTACGGACTGGTGGAAATTCCACCCTATACTGCCCAGTCCATCATGACCCAACCCGAAGTGCCGGCCCGCTTCTATAAAGCAGGAAGCAGTTGGGATGCGTTCGTGAAAGAGCATATTTATTACCCTGATACCGCTATTCAACAACATATTTCAGGTACACTGATGGTGCAATTTATCGTGGACAAAGCAGGCAATACTACCAATGTACAGGCTGTGAGGGGACCTGAACTCTTGCGCACAGCGGCAGAGAACGTCATCGTGTTGTCGTCGGGTTATTGGATCCCGGCCAAACACAATGGCCGGCTAGTGCTGTCTATGCAAAAACTGCCCATCAGCTTCGTCCGAAGTTTTGAGGCCAAATAAAATTGACTTATCCCCTCCCGCCTCCTGTATTTTGTATTCTGTATTCCTTTATTCTGCCTTTCCATTCTGTCTCCTGTATTCTATATTCTGTATTCTGCCTTTTGCCTTTCCTTCTGTATTCTGTGTCCTGTATTCTGTATTCTCTAATAATCATACTTATAGAAATCACAATTGTCTTCATCACACAGCAACCCCTTCAACAGCGGATTCCCCAACACCTCCTGGTACTCCATCCATTTCCCATCTACTTTGATCTTGCTGTACACCAGCCGGATACCATGACTGTAATCGACATACCAATCCACATGGCCGGTATACAGGGGTTGAATGGGCTTGCCCTCCAGGGTGTGCCAGCCATAGATGGCCACCCGGTGGGGTTTCGGATCGCGGGATACTTTACCGGAGATCACCACATCTTTTTTGATGCCTGCAATAAGGCCCCGCCGCAACTTACGCTGCCCTTCGATCATCAGGTGGTGCTGCCAGAACATCAGGGCGCTGTCGCGGTATTGGAATAAAGGGATCGGCTCCAGTTTCACCACGGATTGCAGGTAAATATCATTCACCATTTTGCGGGTAGGCAGAAAACAATGGAGACCGTCTGCGATCTTTTGGGCCGCCATGGGCGTAAGGGGAATGCGGGCAAAATCGACATTGCTGCCCACCGACAGGTAATCGGGCGACACATAATAGACGGCTTTATGGGCCATGCCCAGGGAGTCGGTCACTTCGGTGGCAATCCGTACAAAGTACTTGAGAAAGGGCGGCATATTGCCCGATAAAATCTCCTTCACGGCTATCTCCTCCCGCTCCTCCCAGCCAAGGGGAATCACTTTTTTGTAAAAGTCCGTCCCGTTCACAGCCTCCGCCGGGCGGGTTGGGATCACGATGTATTGGTTGCTCTTACATGAAATGATGAATATCATTAAAATGAGTAATCTGTACATAGGGGATGAAGGTAGAGAAGAATAGAGAAAATAGAATACAGAATACAGGAGACAGAAGACAGGAGGAAAGGCGAAGAAAAGAATCCAGAATCTAGAATCCAGCATCCAGAAGGAAAGGCGAAGAAAAGAATACAGAATACAGAATCCAGAATCCAGAAGGAAAGGCGAAGAAAAGAATACAGAATCTAGAATCCAGCATCCAGAAGGAAAGGCAAAAGACAAGAATACAGAAGACAGGATACAGCATACAGGAGCCTCAGAAAGCCAAAAGCAGACAAAAAGAGCTAAAAAGCTGCCAAAAAGAGACACTGTAACAAAAACTGTGTAAACATAGAGAATCGGAGTTCGTAAGATCTCC
>CBIHOV010000065.1:0-37547 GCA_966211765.1 uncultured Paraflavitalea sp. | reverse complement strand
AAAAAATATAATAGCAACAATTTTTCAGACAGGGGCATAAAAAAGAGACCGTCCCCTTGATGGGGAACGGCCTCACATCATAGACATATTAGATCAATACAGGGCCTTGCATTCATTCCTGTATATTCATCTATGCATTCAAATGCTAAACAATAAACTACATAACCGTTAGACCCTAACAGTTTAAAGCTAAGTCCTTGTCCCGGCCAAATCCTGCCTTTCATTCCGCTGCACAGCAACAGAAAGACTGCCTGACCAAAGAACACATTTCACCCTCGCTTGTCATTTCGACCGCAGGGAGAAATCTGCTATCGAAGCAAAGCTGTATTCTTCTAAATGCCGGATCCTGTCTCCTATATTCTGTATTCTTGTAATTTTAACGTGTCAACCACAGTTACAATTCTCGCAAGAGTAACGATACCAAAATGCAACACCAGGAATTCGAACCTCCCGAAGAATTGCGGGATACCATAAAATGCTTCTGGTACAACAGAAGAGACTTTGGATTACTGCCCTCAGGTTTTGAGGTAGTGCCCGACGGCTATGCTGAAATTATTTTTCATTTCGGAAGCGGCTGTAGCATATCGACCAATGGCAGCTTGCAACCATTGCCATCACCGTTTTTGATGGGCCTCCTCAACCAGCCCGCTCTTTTTTACGCACAAAACTGTTTAGAGATCATCGCTATCCGGTGTTTTCCCTGGACCGTATTCGACTTGCTCGGACTAAAGCCCGGTAAAGGCAGAGTGCACACATTGGAGCATCCGATCACCCATCTTCATGCTATCTTGAATGAATACATTCATGATGGTAAAATAGAGGAAGCCGTGGCCCAGGTACAACAGTATTTCCTGGATGCACGGTCCCATGTCACTACCGACAGTATGCTATTCAAAGCGGGCCTGGCGATGAGAAAAGCAAACGGCACCATACCCGTAAATCAGGTAGCGGCCGCCGCTCATGTTTCAGTTCGAACACTGGAAAGGAAGTTCAGGCAATCTGCTGGTCATACCGTTAAAGACATATCTGGTCTAATGCGCTTTGAGCAGGTACGAAACCAGTTATGGCTTAACCCGGATACCAACCTTGCCGGCCTCGCCCTTGAACTGGGCTATACCGATCAATCCCACCTAAGCAGGGAATTCAAGCGCTACACCGCCACCACCCCCGCCGCATTCGCACGAAAAGCAAAGAAAGGCAAGCAGGCCGTAAGCAAGGATTTTGTCGCGTTTGTACAAGCCTAAGCCAGCAGCATGGCGGAATTTTGTGGTTCAATCATACCAGATGAAAACTACACATGAAAAAAATCAATCCCTACAAGACCATGCTATTTACGATGTGATCATTGCCGGAGCAGGACCTGTAGGTCTTTTTCTCGCGGGCGAATTGGCCCTGGCCAAATGTTCCGTCCTGATACTTGAAAAAGCCGAGCAACCTCACTCACCATTGAAGCAACTTCCTTTCGGCATACGCGGACTCTCAGCGCCTACCATTGAAGCCTTTTACCGTCGCGGGCTGCTGGAAGAACTGCAGATCCATAAACGCATTAAAAACCCTCATGCCACCTCAACTTTCACACAAGGGCCTCCACCTCCTCGACAGGTAGGCCACTTCGCCGGCATTCCATTCTACGCCGGTAATATTGACGACACACAGTGGAAGTTTCGCCTGCCCGGTTCCACCGACACCAGTTTAATTTCAGAAATAGAAGAGCTGGAAACCCTTCTCATCCGCCGTGCAGAATCCCTCGGTGTAGAGATCAGGCGGGGTTTTGCTATTACAGCATTTTATCAAACCGAAACCGAGGTCACCGTTCAATCAGGTTCCACATCCTTTAAAGCCAAATGGTTGGTAGGTTGCGATGGTAGCCGTAGCGTTGTTCGCAAAGCAGGCGGTTTTGAATTCGCCGGTACCGAGCCCGAATTTACCGGCTACACTACCAGGGTGGACATTGCCGATCCCGGGAAGCTAAGCCCAGGCCGTAACCTCACTCCAACAGGCATGTACCTCCAATCACAGCCAGGTTACATAATGATACAAGACTTTGATGGGGGAGCATTTCACCATTCGAAAAAACCACTCACCGCTCAACACGTGCAGGAGGTATTACGCCGTATCTCAAACACCGACGTTACCATCAATGCACTGCATACCGCCACCACCTGGACAGACCGCGCACGCCAGGCTACCACTTACCGCAAAGGGCGGGTACTGTTAGCCGGCGATGCCGCCCACATTCATTCCCCACTGGGAGGCCAGGGACTTAACCTTGGACTGGGCGACGCCATGAACCTGGGCTGGAAGCTCGCCGCCACCATCCAGGGTAAAGCGCCGGAAGGGTTGTTAGACACTTATCATACCGAGCGCCACGCAATCGGTGCACAGGTGCTCGATTGGTCACGCGCACAGGTTGCCATCATGAAACCAGATACCGGCGCCCGTGCAATGAATGCAATTATGCGCGACCTCATGAATACCCGCGATGGCGCCACCTATATCGCAGCAAGGGTTTGGGGCATTTTCACGCACTACAACCTCGGTGGCAATCATCCCCTCACAGGCCACAGCCTTCCCAACTTTGAGTTTGAAGACGGCGTAAGAATAGGAGAGTTAATGCACGATGGGCTGGGGATACTGCTTGATTTTGATGCGAATGCTTCACTTAAAAGCCTGGCGGAAGAATACCCCAACCAAATGAAGTATATTCCAGGTAATGTAAAAGATCGGTTAGGCCTAAGCGCCTTACTAATACGCCCTGATGGAATAATCGCCTGGGCTGCTGACAACCACCCCGATAATAGCGAACTTCAAAAGGTTGCCGCCCGCTGGTTCCCACGAACCAGTATCACCCGAATCCTGTAGCTTTGTACCAATGTACATCTATAAAGAAGATACAGTCATTCCCGTTTATCCATTTCAACCCGACAGCGTCGTCGGCAATAAAATGTTCTGTATCCACAAATGCGATGCAGTAAAAAACTTTAGAAAGCATAATTTTTTAGTCCCGCACAGGAGAGATTACTACTTTTTCGCATTGGTCACACAGGGCAGCAGCCGCCATTGGGTCGACCTGATCCCTTACACCCTCAAACCCGATACCCTGTATTTTACAGTACCTCACCAGGTACACCAGAAAGAAGAAGCGAAACCATTTACAGGTATTGTCTTTACCTTTAATAAAGACTTCCTCGCCATGGATGACACCGGTTTGCTGAAGAACCTGCCGGTGATTCAAAATCCACACAACGGCCATGAGTTACAGCTCAACAACCAGCATTTGGCATTTATAAATGACCTCCTGGAAAAGCTACATACCGAATACCATGCTAAAAATGATTGGCAGTCCAATATGCTCCTGTCTTACGTAAAAATATTGCTGATCTATATAAGCAGGTTGTATACTGAGCAGATCAGCCAGGCCGAACAATTGCCAGACAGGGCCTTGCTTAAAAAGTACCTTGTAAAAATAGAAGAGTCCTACAAACAACTCCATGAAGTGGCAGCCTACGCAACCAGTATGAATATCTCTGCAGGGCACCTGAGCGAGCGGGTAAAAGAACAAAGCGGCAGGTCCGCTATCACCCATATCCACGAGCGTTTAATGCTCGAAGCCAAACGCATGCTGTTGCACACCGATTATGCTATCAAAGAAATAGCTTTCGAGCTCGGATTTGAAGATGCATCCTACTTCAACCGGTTTTTCAAACGCCTGGCCAGCCAAACACCCGCTGAGTACAGAACCACGATCCGCGAAATGTACCATTGAAACCCGTAAGAGTGCCGTTTTAACAATACAGGCCTGGATAGTTTTGCCCTGTAAAAAAAGACAAATGAAAACAGCACTCATCACAGGCGCCAACAAAAGCATTGGCTTTGAAACAGCAAGACAATTACTGGCACAGGGTTATTTCGTATTTCTGGGAAGCCGCGACATACAGAACGGACAAAAAGCAGTGGCCGAATTACAGGCCGAAGGATTCACCCGGCTTAAAGCGATACAGCTAGATGTAACCGATCCCACGTCCATCGAAGCAGCACAACAGGCCATAAGCCGCGAAACAGCTTCTCTCGACGCCCTCATCAACAATGCCGGCATCAGCGGTGGCTTCCCGCAGCATCCGACCACTACTGATACCGCTGTTATCAGGCAGACCTTCGAAACCAATTTTTTCGGTGCCATCAACGTAACCCTTGCCTTTCTTCCCCTGCTTAGAAAAGCAGCCCTGCCACGGATCGTCAATGTTACTTCCGGCCTGGCATCCCTTACTTTCCAAAGCGATCCAACATGGAAATACTATCCCGTGAAAGGAGCCGCCTATGGTTCTTCCAAAACAGCGTTGAATGCCTATACCATCGCACTAGCTTACGAGCTTCAGGATACCGCCTTCAAAGTTAATGTGGTAGATCCCGGCTATACTGCCACTGATTTTAATCAGCACCGTGGCCCGGGCAATATTCCAGACGCTGCAGCCATCATTGTTAAGTATGCTACCATTGACGCCGATGGTCCCACCGGCAAATTCTTCAGCAATGAGATACCGGGTGGGGGAGAATATCCCTGGTAAACTGTTCCGGTTCGCTTTGCAGTGGTTCGTGTCGCCGTGGTTCCTGTCCTCACGAACCACACTCCACGAACCACTCATTTCGACTTCTTCGCCAAAAAGATCCCCGCAAGCGTTACCAGCATGCCGCCAACTTCCACCCAGGAAATACGTTCCCGGAATAAAAAGAAAGCATACACCGTTGCGATAAGTGGTTGTGTCAATACCACTAAGGAGGATACCAACACACGCAGTTTACCTACACAATAACTTAGCAATCCCTGACCCAGTATCTGCGACAGGATCGCCAAACATACCAATGGATAAAGATCATTGAATGTATGAGGAATATACACCTGTTCCCGCCAGGCCATGGCAATGAACAATACCGGCATCGATCCAAAAGCACTGACAAACATAAGCGTTAATGCATCTACCTTGTCCCTCACCTGGTATACCACCAACAGGAACAAGGCATAAAATACAGAAGTAGCAAAAGCCAGCGCATCTCCCTTATAACTGGTAAGCGAAGGCGTTACCTTACCCCACATCAACAACACAATACCCAAAATGGCAATCAATACTCCCAGGAAAAAACGCTGATCAAAGCGCTCTTTGAAAACAAACCAGGAAACCGGGATGATCGTAAAAGGAACTAAATTAGCAAACAGATTGGCATTGGCCACCGTAGTGTAGTGAAAGGAAATATTCCAGAGGATCAGGTCGAATGCCAGGAATACCCCGGCTACCAGGATGGTGACAATCGTCTTTCGGTCAAGTAGTCCCAACTTATTTTTGACGAAGGGATAAAGGAAAAAGACCGACAACAAAACCCGGTAGAAAGCTGTATTAATAGGCGGCAGCGTACTCAATCGTACAAAAATGCCTCCGCTGGCCAAAAAACTAATGGCCAGGATGGCGAGCAGAATATACCGGGGACCGCTTGTAACCACGTTGCATTTGTCACGGAGAAGACTTGTTTTTTTGGGGGTGGCTGTTGTTGAACGCATAAGCTGGTAATTAGCGCACAAAGAAACCACCGCCACAGCTACGAAGGGGTTTCGGATCGAAGGAATACAAGGGGTGAAACTTACGAAACGAAAGAATTTAAGGAATAGCTTATGCAAACAGATGAACTACATATTGCCATATTGAATGAGCTGCAACAGGATGCCCGTATCAGCAATGCAGAAATAGGCCGTAGGGTAGGGCTCACGGCGCCCGCTGTTGCGGAAAGGATAAAACGCATGGAAGAAGAAGGCATTATTCAAGGTTTTACCGTGAAGCTCAATTTCCGGCAACTGAACTATACAGAAAAAGTAATGATCGGTATCAAACTGCCCCATGGATACATCAACTCTTTTCTAAAAGAGACCGAAAAGATCGAAGGCATCACCAGTATGGTGCGCACCACCGGCGAATATTGTTTTTTTATCACCCTCACCCTGAGATCAATTGACGAGTTGGATTCCATATTAACCAAATTCGGAAACTGGGGCGAAACCATCACCTACACCATCCTGGCTACCCCCGTAGACAACAAGCCAATACAGCTTTCGTATCACACTCCCGCATAAAAAAGCGTGTACCAACGATTGTTGATACACGCATTTTTACATGTATGATCTACTTGACTGTAAAGGTCACCTGTGCTCCAAACCCAACTCCAGACATACCGGTTACGCCAGAGCCCGAGCCGGTTACGCCAGATGCAGGCCAGGCCTCATATTTCTTTGCACCGACATAAATATCTGGTGCAAATTCGTACGTGTCTTTCACAGCAAGTGGCGCACCGAACAATGTGGCCAGTTCCGCTGCAGTGATGGTAAAGTTGGCCGGGAAGGAGGTAACATCTGCTTTAAACAGTTTTACACTTGCCAAAACACCGTTCTTCCTGGCCACGATATCCACCTTAGTAGGAGCTGCTGCATTGGCAAAGTACAACGACACTTTGAATTTACCCTGGAAAGAGGCCTGGTTGGCCAATATAATGTCTCCAGCAATGGCGCCTGATTCAAGGTTAGTGGTAACGGCAGGTACGTCTTCAATACCAATGTTTTCCGGGATCGCACCATCGTCCTTGGAACAGGATGCGAACGTAATAACCATAACCAGGGCAATAGTTGTTAATATGTTTGTCTTTCTCAATTTCATAATCTGTTGGTTTAAAAGTAATAAATCGATTAAGGCTGCCAGAACACTTTAAATAATTCAGGGGCCTTTTGAGGCGGTGCGTTTTTGTTCAACCCGATCTCAGTGGTACTAAAAGGTAAAGACCAGGGATATTTTCTGTCGTTTTGTACCGGTGTTATTTTCCCGTCCGGACCTGTTACATTGCTAACAGCGCCTTCCGGAAAAGGAGCAAACAATACAGGGTATTTGGTTCTCCTGTAATCGGTATAATTATCTACCGGGTTCTCGATCCTGTTAAGCCATTTCTCTGTCATCACATATTCCATCTTTTTATCAGCGCTTGCTGCATCAAAAGCGGCGAGTACGCCGCCTTTATAGGAGGTAGTACCTGGTAGTGTTGCAATGGCAGGAACTGTTTGTGCAGAGCCAGCAGAGCCTGGCTTAACAAAGTTGGACACTATATGATCTACCTGGGCAAATGATGCATCCAGCGCTTTGCTGAACACATCTTTTGCATCACCGGTAACAGTTCCAGCAAGGATCAACTCCGCTTCGAGGTACAAGCGGTCTGCATAAGTAATGAACTCATGGGGGCGGGCGCCGGTTCCGGCAGCCGCGACACCGATGGAGTTAACAGATTTTGCGGCGCTATCATTATAACGGCCACCTGCGGGATAAACACCCAGCAGTGAATAGGTCTGACTGTTAGAGCCGTCGCGGCAAGATCCGGCGGAGCCGAAGATGATGGTAATGAAACCTCCGTCACGGTACTCAGTACAGTTTTCAGGCGTGGGGTTTGATCCGCCTGGCGCTGATTTTTGGTTATAGATATAATAAGGAATCCTGGGGTCAGCAAGGCCCGTCAGGATGTTCGGATTCCATCCTTTCATGATCTCATACATCCAGGGGCTCACGAGTTGGCCACCACGTTGCGTAGCAGTGTAGTCGCCATAAGCAGGGTGCCGGTCATCAGTTGTGGCGAGTGGACCGTAGGGCATCATAAAGCTTTCAGTCTGTGAATTGATCAAGGTAGCTGGATTGCTTAGCAATGCTGCTACTTGCGTCTTAACATCCTGTACCAGCCTTACCTGGGTGTAGAGTTTAAGTTTGAGGGTATTGGCCGCTTTGATCCAAAGGGCAGTATTTCCTTTGTAGATATAATCATCGGCCCCGGGCTTAGCAGGATTAACAGTTGGATTAGTAATATCAGCGATACCCTGATCAATTAAAGTAAAAAGCTGCGGATATATCTCGGACCCTTTATCAAATTTGGGCTGTGTTATGCCTGAGTCAAACTTGTCGTACTCTGAAAAAGGAACATCTCCATAAACATCTACCAGCATACTGACCGTATAAGCCTTCAGTATCTTGGAAATGCCTACGTATACAAAATTCTTTTCTGCAGTTCCCCGGTTAATGATCACATTGAGGTTGGAAAGGGCGCCGTACAAACCTTCCCATCCGGAGGCACCGGCCCCATACCTATCCGCTCCTACGCGGCCTGTGACCTGATGTGTATAAACAGCCATGGTATTGCCCAGGCCCGTACCCAGCGCAAGGTTTTGTGAAATATTGCGCTCAGCACCACTCAACACAAAGGCCAAACTAACAGAGGATGGTGTGGGATCGTTGACGTTCTTGTTTACATCGAGGAATTTCTTACAGCCGGTTCCGACAGTCGCAATAACCGCTAACGCTGTAAAAGAATATATAAAATATTTTCTTCTCATTATTGAAGTTTTGCTTGGTGATATTAGAATGTTACGTTTAAGTTGATACCATACCTTTTGGAGCTGGGCGCGCCACCGGTTTCAACACCTTGTGTACCGCTTCCGATCACGGAGTTGATATCGGGGTCGAACTTGGTATGCTTGGGCAGATTGGGTGCCAGGTACCAAAGGTTTCGGCCGTTCACTGATAAGTTAATAGCAGTTAACTTGAGTTTTTTTACCCAGCTTGTTGGCAGGCTATAACCCAGGCTGATCTCCCTTAACCTGTACACGGTACCGTCGAATACCGCATATTCAAACGCACCGTTCGTAGCGAAGCTCGCGCCCGTACCTGCTGTGAAGAACAAGTCATTGGTAGTAACCCTTGTTTGGTTGGTTACTGTTTTACCACCTACCAGCAAAGGCACATAGTGCGAGAGACCATCTGCACCTACAACAGTTGTCGGGCTCCCGTAAATGCCTGTGATAACGCGGTTTTTCTCTCTATCTTCAGTATCCCTGGTCGTCCCTCTTCCCAGCATGCTAACGATGGTTTCAGAATAAAAATCACCACCCTGGGTCCAATCGACCAGTACATTCAACGTAAACCCTTTGTAAGTAACTGTGTTAGTAAGGCCCAGTTTAAAGTCGGCGTTGGGATTGCCCACCATACCGTCGTTAGGATCGACAAAAGGCATCCCTGAATTGGGGCTGATCAGTAACTGGCCGTCATCAGCACGGGCAGAATAGGATCCGCGCAGAAAACCATAAGGTTTTCCGGCCTCTATCCAGTTAAAGCCACCAAGTTGGCTCCGTGTAAGACCTTCTATCAGTTTCTCTACTGTATTTGTGTTCTTGGTAAAGATGCCGCGTATATCCCACTGTAGGTTTTTGGTCCTCACCGGGTTCAGGTCCAGCGCTATTTCCCAACCCGTATTGCGGATCTCTCCGAGGTTGGTAAAGAAGTTACTATAACCAGTTGTTTGTGGGAGTGTAATGGGATAGATCAGGTCGGTAGATTTTTTGTCGTACCAGGTTACTTCTACGCCCACTCGCTGATTGAAGAACCGCATATCAGTACCCAGTTCCAGCTCGGTTGTAAACTCAGGCGTAAGGTTCGGGTCGAAGGTGGTACCACCTCTTGTGGAGGTAGGCTGACCGAGGAAACCTGCTGCATTCAGGTTGAAAACGGCTTCGCCATTATGAGGGGCTGCATCGTTACCCACCCGGGCATACCCTGCACGGATCTTACCGTAATCGAACCAGTTGGATTTAAGCTGCAGCGCCTCAGACCAAATCAGTGATCCGGAAACACCGGGGTAGTAATAGGTTGAATTCTTATAGGGAAGCGTGGAAGTAAGATCTGCTCTGCTTGTCACGTTAAGGAAGGCAAAGTTTTTATACCCAAGCGAGGCATCCCCGAAAAAGCCTACCAGCCTTCTTTTGGTTCTCCTGTCGGCGTCAAATCTTTGGCGACGGGTATTGGTAATGGTAAATAAACCCGGGATCACAAAATCGGCGCCATAGATCTGCTGGCTGCGGCCATTCCTTTCGTTGATATCGACTCCCAAGTTGATATCCAGGGTCCAGTCCTTGGCTATCCTGGGGTTGAGGACAGCCATGATCTTACCGTTGATCTCTTGTTGCCTGTTAACCACTTCAAGCATATTACCCGCAGGGTTATCAGTGCCTCCATAAGAGGATTTGTCAATGATCTGGTCCCGGTAAAGTGCATAGTTGTTGATACCGGCATTCATATCAACCCTGATCCAGTTGTTAAATTTGTAAGAAGCCCTCAGGGTTGCTACGATACGATCATCGAAAGAAGTGATCACATTATGGTAAGCACCCCATATAGGGTTGGTATACTGTCCGTCGTTGAAGCCGATCTGCTGTCCTGCTCTGTTTTCAGAGGGATAACCTGCGATATCCCAGTTACGGGCCATCGTGTAGGTACGGCCCCACTGCGACAGGAAGCTTTGCGCTGCACCGATATAACCACCCACCTGTTTAGACCGGGCATAGGATGCATTGGCGCCGATAGTCAATTTACCTATCGCTGTCTGGCCGCCCACGCTAATGTTACTTTTACGATAGCTGGAGTTCGTGATGTATCCATTCTGGTCAAGATGTGACAGGGTCACGTTGAACAGAGATTTACCTTCGCCACCGTTAAGACCGACAGAGTGTTCCATCAGGTTGCCCGTAGTGAACAGGTCTTTCACATTATTGGGATAAGCTTTGTACGCTGCTCTTCCATTCGGAAAAAGCTCCGGATAGGAAGCGTACATGGTTGCCCATGTAGTGGCAGGAATAGAGTCTATTCCGGAGGCAGAAGTGCCGATCACCTGGCCAGCGGCATCATAAATAACACCTTTTCCGAATCTGGCTCCCCAGGAACCGTTGGAACCTTGGGTTCTGAAGTTGGCGCCTGCGCCGTAGAGATTCTGGAACTCGGGTATATCAGCTACTTTTTCAATACTGTAACCGGCTCTGTAAGTTACATTCAGTGATTTAGCGCCTTTTTTCGGATTGCCCGATTTGGTGGTGATCAACAACACCCCACCGGAGGCCCTTGAGCCATATAACGAGGCCGCTGCAGCCCCCTTCAATACACTGATATTTTCAATGTCATTAGGATCTATGTTATTAATACCGGAACCGTAAGTACCACCACCGCTGAATGGGCTAGTTGTATTCACCACATTATTACTGTATGGAACTCCATCCACTACTATTAAAGGATCACCACCACCAAATGAGGATACACCCCTGATCTGGATGCGCGAGGCTGCACCTGGTGCACCCTGACCGGCCCGGATATCCACACCGGGTACTTTACCAGCCAGTGTGTTCAGCACATTCGGTTCAGACTTTTGTACCATGGTACCGGGATCGACTTTCGACACAGCATAGCCCAGCGCCCGCTCGGTTTTTCTAATACCCATGCCCGTTACCACTATTTCAGATAAAAGGTCTTTAACAGGATTCAGCATGATCTCTATGGTAGAGCCTGTACCTACTGCTACTTCTTTGGAAGCATAACCAACACCGGATGCAACTATGACATCACCTTTCGAGGCAGTGATGCTGAATTTGCCATCCTGATTGGAAGTGGTACCTGTTTTTGATTTTCCTTTGATGACAATTGAAACAAAAGGAATGGGGGCTCCTTTTTCATCTGTGATCCTACCGGAGATCGACAGGTCCTGTGCATTACCGGCCATTGCAAAGCATAGCAATGCCAATAAAAAACCGGGTAGTTTTTTTCTCATGTTTGTATTTGGTTTTTAGTTGAAAAACAAGGTCTCGAAATAGTTTTGGCAGGTACGGTCAGGGCATGCCCCATCCGCGCCGGTTTGCACCAGCAATTGTATTAAGTGTAATTTGAATGGCTATACTAAATAACTAAAAACAAAGTCCTTGAAACAGTCTTGGCAGGTACAGTCAGGGCATGCCTGATCCGGTCCGGTTTGCACCAGCAATCGTAAGATTAATTAGAATGGCTATACTAAAGAGTGGGTATTAACGGGCTTCATGGGCGAGTGGCCTTGCTCCTCTTAAAATTTTGGAGAAAACCTGGCTCCGGTGCGAAGAAGATATGGCAACGGATACCATAGCAAAATAGTGCAGTTTGGCTGCAGGTGAACTTTTCTCATGTGTTTTGGTTTTATATTGAAAAACGATGCTCAATCCTAAAAATACGTCAAATAACATAAAATACCTTGTCCTTGCCCCATAAATAATACTTTTTTATCCGGGTTTACACTTATATAATTATATCCGATACCATACTTTCCATGGTATTATCCTCTGGGATTTCCTTACTTGCCATCTCGGATTTCTCTTTTTGTGATCTCGAACGAAGCGCAGCGGAGTGAGAGATCTGCTCTCGAAGCAAACGCATTGCCGATTGCCAATTGCCGATTCACGGATCCGCCTCACTTAACCATCAGCCTGATCTCGTTATTCTTTTTCATATCTGTACTCAGCCCCAGCGCCTGAGTTTTCTGACCGTAGCAAATACGAAGCTCGGCTGTATTCGGAGGGATCGAACCAAGATTGTCGGCCATAAATACCAGCGAGTTTTCGCCCTGCTGTAGCTTGATGGGGATCTTTTGAACGGCATTCTTAACAGGAAAGCCCGTAACGATCCATTTGCCATTCAGGCGCAGCGAAATGCTATCACCATCCTGCACAGCCCCATCCCACAACTCCAACACGATATCGGCTGTATCCACCTCAATAGTAGCCACCGGCTCCGTGGTCCTTGCGGCCACCAGCTTATTCAGTTTGGTTTGCGCGATGGGTTTCTGATAAACATCTGCCACCAGGAAAGTGGCATAGGCATTAGAACGGTTACTGAACGTAAACCCATATTCCCTGCCATCCGTTTTCATATACAGAGATCCCGTATTCGGTTGAATGCCCCCATAGTTATCAGCGAAAAACACAAACAGGTTCCTGCCCGTATCCAGCCGTACGGTAAACTCCCTGTTGTGATCATTCACCTCCTGTCGGTAAAACAGTGGCTTGCCATTATGCAGTAAGGTCACTGTATCCCTATCATACTTTTCCTGGTCTTCTACTTTCAGCAAGGCAACACTGTCCGCCGACACAACACGGTCATAGATACCCAGGTAAATACCACTTGTTTCCGGATGAAGGATGCGGCCCACACTCGTATCAGCCAGCGTATTATTGTTGATCTTCTTTAAGCCAATGCTATCCCGGTAAAGAAAGTCCCGGATCGTCACTTTACTGCTCTCCCAGATCTCATCCCCGTCGTACAGCCCCCGCATCCAGAAGTCAGCCTTATCTATCCACTTGCGGTTTAAGATTAGCTTATTATCCCGGAAATCAAAAGTGCCATTGAGCCACCAGAGCCAGGTACCCAACTTAAAAGGTTTTTCCAGTAAAGGATATTTACCACGGCTGATCCCCAATTGTCCGTCATTTTTGCGCACCAGCAATAACTCATAAATGCCTTTAAAGTCTCCGTATTGCAATTTTATTTTGGCAGGATACAATTGCCCCTGGTCAGGAATACCTATCTGAAGATCCAGGATAATGGCCGAAGAGGAACCTGCATAAGGTTTGCGTGTCATTTGCCAGCTGCCTGTCCACTTGTCGGCCTGGGCCAACGCCAGGGTAGTGGTACCTGCTAATAAAAAAAGGAGGACGGATCGTTTGTGGAGCATCAGCATAGATATTGAATAAAATTAGCGACATACACCTAAAGGGCAAAATCCGGACCATCCAATCATTCCGGCATCCCATACACTCAAAAAAAAAGCTGTTTATCACAGTGGGCTTGCGATTTACAGGGGCTAAGTTTACCTTTAATGATCCGCCGCATCAGATTGCTTCATTAAACTAAACAGGCTAGCCTATGCCACCACTCGATAGCGAAGACATTTACATCATCAGCCGGCACTCCAACTGGTCGGCCCCCGGCGTTGAAAAGGCGTTGAAGGATAACGTTTACAATAATTCATCCGCCTGGCAAAAATTCCTTCACTGGCTGTTTATAAGCTTAGGTATTGGCTTCACCACAGCCGGCATCCTCTTCTTTTTTGCCTACAACTGGGATTCCCTCCACAAGTTTGTGAAAATTGGATTGATAGAAGGATTGCTTATTATAATAGCCCTTGTTATCGTCTTCACCAGGCTCCACCTTACAGTGAAGCACATATTACTCACCAGCATTGCCGTACTGACGGGTGTGCTGATGGCAGTCTTTGGACAGGTATACCAAACCGGCGCCAATGCTTATGACCTCTTCCTAAGCTGGACCCTCGCCATCACCTTATGGGTACTCATCGCCAATTTTGCTCCCTTATGGCTACTCTACATCATATTGCTCAATGCCACCCTTATTTTATATGCAGAACAAGTGGCCAAAGACTGGCCCGGGACATTGATTTTCTTATTGCTGTTCCTCCTCAACAGCGCCTGCCTGGTGCTGTCGATGCTGATCAATAAATTCAGGCCCGCTCTACAACCGCCTGCCTGGTTTTCCATCATCCTGGCCCTGGGGGCCGTTACCATAGCTACCATTGGCATGTTCAATGGTATTTTTGGCCATCGCAACCCTGTATTTATCTTCCTCATCCTGTCAGTAGCCATATTGTATACAGCAGGTTTCCTATACGGCTTGCAGCGGAAAAGCTTGTTTTACCTGGCCCTTATTGCTTTCAGTGTCATCATTATCCTTTCGGCCTTTTTTATCAAACTATCAGACGGTGCAGGTATGTTCTTATTCACCTCCCTCTTTGTCATTGCCTGCGTTACCATCCTGATAAAAAAACTGATCGACACACAAAAAAAATGGTCGTTGGAAACGCCCACCGAAACAACAACAACCCCATGAAAAAAGAAGCCGATATAAAGCAAATGCTCACACACCTGCAGGCACAGGAAGGAGCTTCATTTCATATAGAAGAAGATGCCGTCTTACTGGAATACCAGAAGATCAATGCCAACAGATCGGGCATAGCCATTAAAGTCCTCACCATTTTGGGTGGATTACTGGCATCCCTGGCTTTTCTGGGTTTCCTGTTCATTGCCGAAATATATGACTCAACCTCTGCCATGCTTACATTGGGATTGGCATTTATCGCCGGTGCGATCTGGCTCAGCAAAGCGTATGATAAGCTGATCATCGACACCACCGCCGTTTCACTTTACAGTATTGGCCTGGTATTGCTGCCACTGGGACTCGGTAAATCGTATGTAAACGAAAACATGGTCTGCATCCTGCTGATCATAGTGGCCATAGCTACTTTGGTCATCATTCAAAACTATATACTGGCATTCATAGCCGTACTTGTTTTGAATGGATCCGTTATCACTTTGATATTGGAAAACAACCACAATCTCCTGCAAATTTACATAGCAGTAGGGCTGGTGATACTTACACTCCTTATGCTTCATGAGGCAAGTCTGATCACCGTAAGTAAAAAAATATCGAGGTTATACAACCCCGTCCGCCTGGCATTGATGTTGTCCCTGCTAGCAGCCTGGATAACTTTGGTAGGAAATTTCGGTTGGATTCCCTCGTCTATACATTTCAACCTGGTATCATCCATACCAGCCATCGCTGCTATCTTTTATACCCTGCCACGCATCATCCGGTTGCTCAACATACAACCTGTGGCCACAAGGATAGGGATGTACCTCATTACAGCCCTGTTGCTGGCGCCCACCATTTACGCCCCGGCCATAGCCGGCACTTTATTGCTTACCCTGCTATCCTTTTGGGTGAATTACAAAACCGGTTTCGCCCTTGGTATAATAGCTCTCATCTATTTTATATGCCAATATTATTATGACCTGCGGTTTACCCTGCTCACCAAATCCCTCCTGATGATGGCATCGGGCGTACTCTTTCTCCTGTTCTATTTGCTGACACACAAAAAGCTCAACCAACATGAAAAAATATAAGGTCATCATCCTGGTGCTCAACCTCCTGCTGGTATTGGTATTCTTTCATTACTCCGTCAGCAAAAAAGAGACTATCCTCCATCAAGGAACCCTCGTGTTATTGGAACTGGCGCCCGTTGATCCCCGTTCATTGATACAGGGCGACTACATGTCCTTGCGTTATGCCATTGCACGGGAAACCGATGCCTCGGAAATTCCCAAACGCGGTTATTGCGTAGTGAGTCTCGATTCTGGTATTATAGGAAAAAAAGTCAGGTTGCAGAAGCAGAAAACGCCCCTGGCCTCCGGCGAATACCTCATAGAATATACAGCCAACAGCTGGGATATTAATATAGGCGCCGAATCCTTCTTCTTCCAGGAAGGCCAGGCAGATAAATACAGTAAAGCAAAATATGGTGGAATCAAGATCGACAACAAAGGCAATAGCCTCCTGCTTGGCCTCTATGATGAACACCGGCAACTGATTAAATAATGAATGGATAGCCCCAACCTTTTACTGGCTCCCATGCGTCATTGTTATACAGCGACGAAACAGTTGGTACAATTCCTTTTCTATATTTGTGTTTCTATGAAATATTCCCTTTTTTTACTCTGCGTCTTTTCCTGCCTTACCAGCAACGCACAGCGTCAACAAGATTTTTTTGCGTTGAACCAGGTCGTCAAGGCGACTCCTTATACTGGTAAAAAGATCAGGTTGCAGGCTTCTGTGCGTATGGATGCACTGGATTCCGCTGCTAAAACTGGTTTATGGATGCGCGTGGATGAAACAGATCACAAAATTGGTTTCTTTAGGAACACCTGGGATGAACCAACCCCTTCTTCCGCCTGGAAAACAGTGACCATTGAAGGCCATGTAACTAAAAAAGCCCATGTCATTGTCTTCGGCGCCCTGTTTAAAGGAAAGGGACAGTTTTACTTCGACGACTTCAGACTCAGCATATTCAACAACGGGAAATGGGAGCCCATACCCCTCATTGATCCTTCATTTGAAGATACAGCTACCCGCAATGACGGCTGGTTCTTTGGGCACACAAAAGAGCGCCTGCCACTTAGCTTTACCACCCTCCATCCCGTTGCAGGAGCCAGGGCCTTCGCCTACGATGGTAAAAACAATGCAACAGAACCCACCTATGGCGCCAATACTGAAGCAGGGAAATTTGCCGATATTCATGGCATCCGGGTGTATTATGAGGTATATGGACAGGGCGAACCTTTACTATTGCTGCATGGCAACGGACAGAACATTGGAGAGTTTGAACAACAGATAGATCTCTTCAAAGAAAAATACAAAGTCATTGCAGTAGATACCCGTGGGCAGGGGAAATCGACAACCGATACTTCCCGGTATACTTATCACCTGTTTGCAAAAGATATGTATGAGTTGCTGAACCAGCTCGGCCTCGATAGTGTGAATATCCTCGGCTGGAGTGATGGCGGCAATACCGGCCTCATTATGGCCATGCAATACCCTGAAAAAGTAAAAAGGCTGGCCACCATGGGCGCCAATATCTTTATTAATACCGATGCCATAAAAGCGCCCATCTTCCGGGAGATCAATAAACAGTTAAAACAATTGGGAAAAGACACCTCGGCCAAAGCCCTTAATGATCGCCGCCTCATGCATTTACTGCTGGAAGAACCCAATATGAAATTTGAAGACCTTAGTACTATCCATTGCCCCGTATTGGTGATGGCCGGTGAAAATGATCTTATCAGGGAGCAGCATACCAGGGGCATTGCACAGCATATTGCCGGTGCACAACTCGTCATCTTTCCTAAAGGCACCCATTACATCCCCCAGGAAAATGCACCCTTATTCAATAAAACAGTATTGGAATTTCTGAAAAAGTAAAACACGTTTGTAATTTCGGATCTCTCTTTTGTAATTTCGACCGCAGGGAGAGATCCGCTATCGAAGCAAATGTCAAAGCAAAAGCATTGCCCATTGTCAATTGCTAATTGCCGTCCTCACTTCAATATCACCGTCCCATTTTGTTTGATCATATCCTGTTCCAGTTGTTTCAGGTGCATATGCGTTTGCAACAATACCATCAGCTCTTCTGAAGTATGCGGGTTCTGCATATCCCGTTGGTTCTCCTCCATCAACCGGCGGATCTTCCGTATCTTAAGGTAGGTGATCGCAGAAGTAACATCTGCCCGGTAAGTATCCTCGATCGTCGGCATCTTGCCGTCAAAATGTTCACTCCATTTAGTGCTTAACTCGTAAGCAAATTCCGTCACCGTCACTACCATGGCGCCCAATGTCTGGTCTTCATGATACAGGAAATTCTTGGTGCCAGGCTCAAGACCTTCGTCATACCACACCTTATAAGTTTCCATTACCCGCACCAGCTCTTTATTGTCGATCATGTTCTGCTCAACAGACTCTTCAAAAATATAATCGGCTACCCGGCGGTTTTCGTCCCAGGGTTTCAGGCCAAACTCCAGCAGACAGCGAACCATACCCCGTTCATTCATTTCATCCTTGTTAAATAAGGAGCCTGCATCCTCCTCAGGTATAAAGGGTGGGGGAGGGTCATCATAAAAATGTCCTTCATCCTGCTGCTGGAATGGTTTTCCCCCTTCCTGCTTCTGTACCTTATCCCGGATGAACTTGTTCACCAGGTTATTCAATCCCACTTCTTCAATCCGCAACAGATCAGCGCAGCGGCGTATATAATCCTGCTGTTTCGTAAAATCTTCCGCCTTGTTGAGCTTGGCAATTGTTTCTGCAATTTGATTGACCAGTGCAGCTTTCTTATTCGTATCGTCACCCGCATCCTTCAGCAATATCTCTACCTGGAATAAGATAAAGTCTTTCTTATTGGCTTTGATGAAATCCTGGAAGGCTGATGCACCTATTTTATTTACATAACTGTCCGGGTCTTCTTTATCCGGGATCAATACCAGCTTCACGTTAAGCCCTTCTTCCAACGCAAGGTCCAATCCCCGCAAAGCCGCTTTTACACCCGCAGCATCACCATCGTATATGATCGTCAGGTTCTTCGTGTACTTCTTCACCAGCCGCAGTTGATCGGGCGTAAGAGAAGTCCCACCCGAAGCCACTACATTTTCAATACCAGCCTGGTGCAGTGATACCACATCCGTATAACCTTCTACCAGCAAACACTCGTCGTTCTTGTCAATAGCCTGGCGCGCAAAATAAGACCCATAGAGTATCTTACTCTTGTGGTAGATCTCATTCTCCGGTGTATTGATGTATTTGGGCGCCCTGTCAACCTTTCCAATTACCCGCGCACCAAATCCCAGCACCTTTCCACTCTGATTGTGGATAGGGAAAATGATACGTCCCCGGTAATTATCATAAGGCCGCTCATCACGCACTACGATCAAACCACTTTTTTGCAGGTAATCCGGATTGTATTGCGCTGCAATGGCAGCTTTGGCAAAAGCATCCCGGTCCTGCAGGCAGTAACCGATCTGGAATTTGCGGATGACCTCTTCCCGGAAACCTCTTTCCTTCAGATAGCTCATCGCAATATCCTCTCCCTCTTCCGAATCAAATAGTTTCTCCGAAAAGTATTGCTGGGCAAACTGATTGATAATATATAAACTGTCAGCAACCTGGTACTGCGCCCTCAGTTCAGGGCTCACCTCCGTTTCCTCGATCTCTACATTGTATTTATTGGCCAGCCAGCGCAGCGCCTCCACATAGGAATACTTTTCATGCTCCATCAGGAAGCTGATGGAATTGCCGCTTTTGCCACAGCCAAAACATTTATAGATCTCCTTTGTAGGAGACACCGAAAAGGAGGGAGATTTCTCATTGTGAAAAGGACAAAGTCCAATATAATTGACGCCCCGTTTCTTCAACTTTACGAAGCTGCCCACCACTTCCACTACATCAATCCGGCTCTGTATCTGCTGTATCGTTTGCTGAGTTATCAAGCTGATTTACAATTATTTATTTTGGAAACCCCAAAAATACGCAATTCTTGCGGAAGCCAGAATACAGAAGACAGAATACAGCATTCAGAAACCTTGAACCAGCCACAAGAAGCTAACAGCCAGCCCCTCGATGCAAATGTGTATTCCATGCCCCATCGGGGCTTTCACTTAGTAGAAAAAGCATCCACCCCACAGTATTCGGCCCCATCGGGGTCGCCCTCTATCCCCTCCGGCAACCAGCATCCAGCCTCCGCCGTATCCCCTGTATTTCTTCTGGATTCTGGATCCTGTATTCTCCATTCTGCATTTCCGGTGCATAATTTTAATCGAAATCTCCCTGTCCTTTGACCAAATCTTCCTAAATTAGAACTAGAACCTAATAGCAATCAGTCCATCGCGTTCCACCAGTTCTTTATTTCTTCACTAAAATTTTTCTCCCATGGTTACTACAGATGTAGCACAGCTCACTAGAGAATGCAATGCCTGGAGGGAGACATTGCGTTCCTGGCGCGACGAATTCGCCCAGCTTAAAACAAGGCTCATTGATGTTGCCGCAAGGCAAACCACAAAAGAAGACCTCCTGGAAGTAGACCACCTCGACAATCAGCTGCACATTCAGCTCATCAACATCCACGATCTCAAGCACGCCATCAAGACCCACACCCGCCTCATCGATTCGGAAATTGCCAAAGGCCCCTTACGAGATGATACCGCAGCCAACCACGAAAACCTCTACGACGAGTACCAGCACCTTGAACACACCTTATTGGAAGTAAAGCAGGAATTCAAAGACTTCGTTGACCGAACGTGATTTAGCCCGCACCGGGCTCATAAACCATTGATGTAGCGGCATTATCCCAATGACCGGTACGTCACTGCATTGTACGTCTTTGCCACCACAAAGTCGTACCAATTCCCTATCCCCTGAATCCTCCAACGCACTAACCATATATACTATACTTCAAACATTAAAAAACCTTTGCTATGCCGGAATTCGATACTTCACACGTAAAAAATATAGTCTTGCTGGGCCATGCCGGCGCCGGCAAGACAACATTGGCGGAATGCATGCTCTTCGAAGCAGGCCTTATCAACCGCCGCGGCTCCGTCCAGGAACGCAATACCGTTTCAGATTACCATGAACTGGAACAGGCAAGGACCAACTCCATATTCTCCACCTTACTCCACACCAAATGGCGTGGTTATAAGATCAACATCATTGATACGCCCGGGTACGACGATTTTGCCGGCGAAGTAGTGTCGGCCCTTCGCGTGGCCGATACCGGCGTCATGCTGCTGAATGCAGTGATGGGCGTAGAAGTAGGCACAGACATTATATGGGAATACACCGAGCAGTTTAAAACTCCCATGATCTTTGCCGTTAATAAACTGGATGATGACAATGCCGACTTCGACAGCACCGTACAGGAAGCCAAAAACCACTTTGGCAATAAAGTGGTGGTAGTACAGTACCCCCAGCAGCAAGGTGCCGGCTTTCATGCCATCATCGATGTGCTCCGCATGACCATGTACAAATTTCATGATGCCGGAGGCAAGCCTGAAAAACTGCCCATCCCTGAAGAGGAGAAAACACGGGCGGAAGAACTACACCGCGAACTGGTGGAAGCCATTGCCGGCAATGATGAAGCCCTTATGGAAAAATACTTCGACAAAGGCGAGCTGGATGAAGATGAAATGAAAGAGGGCATGAAGAAAGCCATGATCAACCACGATCTCTTCCCTTTATTTTGCCTCTCTGCCGAACGCAATATGGGCAGCGGCAGACTCATGGGATTCATCGACAATGTATGCCCCAGCGCCAATGAAATGCGCGGCTCCGCGAAACTTGTTGCTTCACAACAGGATCTTCCCTGCGATGCAGCTGGCCCTGCCTGCCTCTTCATCTACAAAACAGTATCAGAACCCCATGTAGGCGAACTTTCCTTCTTCAAAGTATATTCAGGCACCATTAAAAGCGGAATGGAATTGGTAAACGAGACCACTGGTACATCAGAAAAGCTCAACCAGCTATTCGTGGTCGAAGGCAACAAGCGCATCAATGTACCCGAACTCGTGGCAGGGGATATAGGCGCTACCCTCAAACTAAAAAATACCCATGTCAACAATACCCTGCACGAAAAAGGAAGAAACCTCGAACTCGAGCCCATTGTATTCCCCGCAGCCAATATGAGCATGGCGATCGAATCGGTAAAGAAAGGGGAGGAAGAGAAGCTGTCTGTGGCGCTTCACCAGTTGCCCGAAGGAGACCCCACCGTTCGCGTCGAATTTTCTCAGGAGCTGAAGCAAACCATCATCCATTGCCTGGGCGAATTACACCTCTCCGTCATAAGGTGGCGCATAGAACACCTCCATGGGGTCGAAGTAAAATTCACCAGACCCCGCATACCTTACCGCGAAACCATCCGGCGAATGGCCGAATCCAGTTACCGCCACAAAAAGCAGTCAGGCGGCAATGGTCAGTTTGGAGAGGTCTTCATGCGCATTGAGCCCTGGTATGAAGGCATCCCCGATCCCAAAGGATTAAATGTACGCGGACGCGAAGAACATGCACTCGACTGGGGCGGCAAACTTGTGTATTACAATTGCATTGTAGGTGGCGCTATTGATGCCCGCTTTCTGCCTTCTATCTTAAAAGGCGTGATGGAAAAAATGCACGAAGGTCCTCAAACAGGTTCTTTCGTACGCGATGTGCGCGTATCCGTCTATGATGGCAAAATGCACCCCGTCGATTCCAATGATATCTCTTTCAAGATTGCCGGCCTCATGGCCTTTAAACAGGCTTTTGCGCAGGCCGATCCCCAAATACTGGAACCCATTTATCATGTGGAAGTGCTTTGTCCCGACGACCTGACCGGTTCTGTCATAGGTGATCTCCAAACACGCAGGGCCATTGTGGAAGGCATGGACGCAGAAGGTCATTTTACAAAGATCCTGGCCAAAGTACCCCTGGCGGAAATGCATGATTACTCTTCTTCCCTGCGGTCTATAACACAGGGCAGGGCCAAGTTCAATATGAAGTTTGATGATTATGCCGCCGTACCCGGTGAGATACAGAAAAAACTACAGGATGACTACCATAGACTTGCCAAAGAGGAAGCCTGACCATTACTGAATCTGTGCTTACCAGTATGTGAAAGGTGCTTACCAGTGCATAAAGCAGGCTATTTGCTCCAAGCAGGTAGCCTGCTTTTTTGTGTACTCACCAGGGTGGGTCGCCTTCCAAAGGCGGCTCACCCTGGTGCCTTGCCGCCTTCTTCAATTGTTAAAACAAAGCCAAAATCCCTCCTCCTGCAAGGATGCCTCCCAAAGAACGTCTAACCTGTATTCGCAAGATAGTCAATCCATTATTGAAGATAATTTTTACCTGGTAATGAAGAATATAGGAAGTTTATTGGCCATTGTGTGCCTCGTGATCAATGTGCAAGCGCAGGAAAGGAACCGGCCAACTGGTGACCGCAAAGGCCCCGAAGCAAATGGTCATTTGTATGGAAGGATCATAGATGGTAAAACCAATAAAGGAGTTGAAGCTGCCTCAGTACGCTTGTTTATCATCCTGAAAGACAATGCCGGACAAACCAAAGACAGCCTCGCAGGTGGTATGCTGTCCAAACCCAATGGCGATTTTAGTGTAGAGAACCTGCCTGTAGGCGCCACCTATCGCCTCAACATTACCGCCATCGGGTTCAAAGAGCTGGGCCAGCAAATTACTTTCAGCCGCAATGCCGGAGGAGAACAAGACCTCGGCAATATCAAGCTTGAACAGGATGCCACCACACTCGGTATTGTTACCGTTGTGGGTCAAAAGCCTGCCCTCCAGATGGGCATCGACCGCAAATTCTTTGATGTTGACAAGAGTCTTACCGCCGCTGGTGGTACTGCCATCGATGTCATGAAAAATATTCCTTCTGTTAGTGTAGATGTAGATGGAAATGTGACGCTGCGCAACAGCTCACCACAAATATTTGTAGATGGTCGTCCTACTATCCTTACGCTGGATCAGATCCCTGCAGACAATATCGAAAGGGTGGAGCTCATCACCAATCCTTCTGCCAAATTCGATGCAGCCAGTACCGGCGGTGTGATCAATGTGATCCTGAAGAAGAACAAGAAACTCGGCCTCAATGGACTCGCTTCCATTGGTGCGGGCTACCCCGATATCCTCAATGGCAACCTCACTCTCAACCTGCGGCAGAATAAGTTCAACTTCTTTGCCAGCGGCAACTACAACCAGTCAGGTGGTATTGCCAAAAGCGAATCATTCCGCCAGAACAGGAAAGCCGGTATCGCTACCGACTATTTCAACCAGGAATCAAAAGGCGACCGGCTACGCAAATTCGGTTCTGTACGCTTTGGGGTCGATTACTTCATGGACAACCGCAATACTTTCACCATCTCCCAGAACTTCGTAACGGGTAAGGAAATTAATGATGAAACCCAGGATCAGCGTTATACCAACCTCAACAATGAACTCACACAATATGGCGACCGCATAGCCAATAGTAAAAACGATTTCAACAGGAGCAATACCCAATTCCTGTACAAGCATAAGTTTTCCGAAGCAGGCAAAGAGTTGAATGCAGATATCAGTTACAATACAGGTGGTGGTACCAGCAATTCACTCATCACCAACCATTATTACAAGCCCGATGGTACGCCTGCGGCCAATACCAATATTGTGCGCAATGACGGCAACGATGACAACGACCAGGTAACCGTACAAGTAGATTTTACAGATCCGAAAGGCGAACATACCAAGTTTGAGACCGGCCTTCGTTCCTATATCAATAACTATCGCAGCCAGTACAATGCCTTCGCTGTTGCCAATGGCGCCGAGACAAAATTATCTTTGAGCAACAACTACAAGTACCGCGAGATGGTCAATGCTGCCTATGCTACATATAGCAGTAAGCTGGGCGCCATCAGCTACCAGCTGGGCCTTCGCGCAGAATACTCTAAGTTTGACGGTGAATTAATTGACAGTGCCAAGAAGTTTGGCTACACTTACCCCGAAAAGATCGACAATATCTTCGACGCCTTGTTTCCCAGCCTCTTTATCACCAAAGCATTGAGCGAAAGTGAGGATATCCAGGTCAATTATACCCGTCGCATCCGCCGGCCCAACTTCTGGCAGATGAATCCTTTTGTCGACATCAACGATCCCCTCAACCTGAGGCAGGGCAATCCCTCCCTCAAACCAGAGTTCACCAATTCATTTGAGTTCAATTACAATAAGACTTATAATTCCGGTAGCTTCCTCGGCGTAGTATACTATCGCCATACAGATGGTGAGATCACCCAGTTCAGCGATACCCTTACCACACAACAATACCAACAGCTCAACAATGCCGCGGTTGATCCCAATGCCATCCTCAGTACCTTTATCAATGCCAATACAGAAAATGTATGGGGTAGTGAACTCACCTTACAGCAGAAAATAGGCAAGAACTTCGACTTTACACCTACTGTCAGCATGCAGTATACAAAAGTGAATGCAAAGCTCGAAAAAATAGACCTCAGCAATGAGGGTTTTAACTGGGAAGCCAAGCTCATTGCCAATTACCGCATTTCCAGCAAATCGCAACTGTTCGATAAACTGAGCTTTCAGACCATTGGTGAATATGAATCGCCCGAAATATTACCCCAGGGCAAGCGCAAGGACCAGTTGAGCGTAGATGCGGCCCTGCGTAAGGATTTCCTGAAGGGTAATAAAGGCACCCTTACTTTCAGCGTCAACGATGTGTTCAACTCCAGGCGCTGGGGTACCATTTACGATACAGAGAATTTCTACCAGGATTCCTACCGCCGCCGCAACGTGCGCAGCTTCCGGATCACCTTTACCTATAAGTTTGGCAAGGCCGACTTCAACCTCTTCAAACGCAAGGGCGGAGGAAATGAAGGTGGGGGCAATGAAGAAGGCGGGGGAGATCGTGGCTAAGAATGATAGCATCCCGGTTCAGTCGAACCATTCAAAATAGTAAAGGGTGGGTTGTTTTTAAGAAACAACCCACCCTTTGTCATTATATTCTTAACGCTGAATTTACTTTACAAAGTCCACATACATGTACTTAAAATTGATCACCAGCTCCCGGAACTGCGACATCACATCCTGTCCCAGGTTGCCATAGTAAAAACGGTCCTTACTGTTTGAACTGGTGGTCTTCACACCCAGGTCGGGTATCGACACCGACTGACCGCCTACTGTAAATACAGTCGTGGGCACCCTCCAGGCTTTGCTGGTGGTATAACCGCCTGCGCCCCCTTGCTGCATATCATATATCTTACCCGTGGCTTCGATCGTAGTTTTGTATTGATCATAAAAAGGTTCATTGAGGTCGGTCGACTGCGCGCCCGTATCAAAAGTAAAAGCCAGCGAGTCTTTATTCACCCCTATATGGATCACCGGTGTAAGTTCGTCAATACCAAAATTACGGATCGGCTTATTCACCGCTTCCTGCGGTACTGTAATAAAACCAGTTCTATCGATCCGCACTTCCTGCAGTTGCTCAATAACCGGAAAACCAATGATCCCCCTGATCTTGTAAGCCCCGCCTGCAAATGACAACACACTGTCCGGAAAAACGATGAACACCACATTGTCTACCTCCACATCGCCCATCTTCAGTGTTTTTGCGATGCCCAGTTTGGCATCCACTTCAATTCCCGTAATAGCACGTACTTTAAATACTACATTCTTTACATCCAGGCCCGCTTTGATGGCATAACTTTCCGTGATCACCGATAAATTGGCGCCCGTATCAAATACAAAATCAAAGGTGCTGTCAGCAAATCCTACCGGCACATTGATGAGTCCTGCCTTATCGCGCTTATAACCAATACGGCTATCCTTACGGATGCGCGTACGCTGTGCCGGTACCTTTTCCAGGCCTTTCCAGATCAGGTCCGAATTCACGATATCTGTCCGCTCTTCCTCAGAAAGTGTATTGCCATATTTGGCCAGCAACAATACACTCGTAGCATGAGCTTCCTTGTATTCGTACAACTTGGCGTGGTTATCGATCTTCTTGCCCAGCAGTCGACCAAGCTCTTTATCTGAAAATTGCTTACTGTATTTCTTAAACACCAGGTCGATATCCTTGTTGGAAGCCGGGAGGTCATGAAAGAAATTATGTACAAAAGCCTGGAAATACAACCGGCGATGTTCCGGCAATACGGCCTTGTCGGGTGATGACAGCGCTTCACGCAGTTGGAAATAATGCCGCCGTTGAAGCAGACTGTCGAGCGGTGGATTGGTTTCGGCATGCAACGCATAGGTCACAAACAACACCGCCACCACAATTAGTATTCTCATATATAATAGATTAAAACAGGTTGCAAAGTAGTAACAATCCCTTTAGTAATATTAGTTAAGGATATGTGAATTGTTGAAACGGCGTCATGAAATGCGCTCGGTTTAAGATTCTATGCGACGTTCCACCTGGCCGCCTCCCTCGTTGCCTCGATGCCTTGTTGCCTTCCCGCTAATCCTTTCCGCAATTCGTAATCATTCCTCCGCTTCCTGTTCTACCTTTGCACCTTCAAAGAAACGAACAATGATAGATCAGCAGTCCATAACATCAAGTCCCTCCCTTATAAACCAGGTCATCCGCACCAGGCGCAGTGTATTTACCCAGCAATTTGAGCCCGGTAAACCCATTCCCGATGACATCATCTGGCAACTGCTGGAGAATGCCAACTGGGCGCCTACTCACAAGTTCACCGAGCCCTGGCGCTTTACCGTATTCAGCGGTGAAGGGCGCAATACCCTGGCACAGCAACAGGCTGCTATATATAAGGAATTTGCAGGCCCAAAGTTCAAACAAGGTAAATATGAGCAGCTGCAAAACATACCCCTGCTCGCTTCCCATGTCATTGCCATTGGGATGAAACGTCACCAGGATATTCCTGAAATGGAAGAGATAGCTGCTGTAGCAGCCGCAGTGCAGAATATGCACCTTACCGCTACAGCTTATGGCATCGGCGCTTATTGGAGCAGCGGTGGTATCACTTTTATTGAAGAAGCCAAACCCCTGTTCAACCTGGGTCCCGATGACAAACTCATGGGATTCTTTTATCTCGGCTATATCCGTGTACCCTCCACCGAAGGCAGGAGAGGCAGCATCGAAGAAAAAGTTACCTGGGTTAAATAGGTTAATGATAAAGGTGGGTCACCCTGTAGTCCGTCATTGCGGTGCGGCAGGGAGGCTCACCTTTATTTAAGCGTTTCCAAAAAACCTAAGGCTGTGACGTTATAATATACTGTGGAGATTCATTTACTATTGGCACTACCACCGTTCCGCCCTTCACCGGCAGTTCTGTCCTTATCCCTTCTTCCTTACCCACAGCCAGCGTCACAAGTGTAGCCTTGGTAGCTTTGCCTACATTCACCGAATAGTTTTTCGAAACAGAGCCATCATAAGTACCCCGCACCACATAGTAGACCTTGAGTGCCGGATTGGATGTATGGTCATACCGCGTCACCGTTACACCTGTACTATCACCATTCTTCACCATCGCCGACCAGCCTTTATAATCATGCAGCACATTCATCCTGGTGGCATACCACCACCAGATGGGCATCCTGTGCGATCCGCTATAAGCATACGTAGTAGGATCAAACTGCTCCCGCACCATATACATGCTGCCAAACACACCCGAACCATCAGAAGTATGGAAATAATTATAGACCACTTCCAACCCATTGGGCACTACAGCCGCACGCTCCAGCGTACGCACCATGAAGTTGGCAGCTACGATCGTATCCGGGATACCGGGCACCGACTTTACATTATAATCACTGTTGCCCACCGCATAGCCAATCTCCGTCCAGCGCAACCCCTTGCCCGGAAAATACCGGTCGCGGAAATTCCGGTAGCTGGTGATCCGCTCCGTTACCTGAAATTGCTCCGGGCTTACTGCATCGGCATCCGTATGGTGACTTTGTCCGCCATACCGGTTACTGATATATTGGTTAAAACAAAATCCATCTGCAGGAAATGGCTGACCAGGGTATAGCCAGTAATTAAGAAAATACATAGCTTTCCATTGTACCGTGTCAGCACTCAGCAAAGCGCCCAGGTATACCTTGGCATTGGGGTCTGTCGCCTTGATAGAATCCCAGGCCACCTTTAGTTTTTGCAATAACACAGTGGGGGAGTGGTACCCAGTGAGGCCAAACCAGGTCTTGTCATCCTCATTACCGATCTCAAACACTTTGATCTTATCCTGCCCCGCCGCGAGGTTGGGGTGGCTCGCGCCATATATTCTATAACTACCAGGTAATACAGAATTGCGGTTGCTACCCCACAAATGCGCCACCACCTTCCACAGCCTGCCATGGTTTTTGGTCCAGGGTTCATAAGCTGTACTGTCCGATCCCGGGGGAATATCTTTGAACACATTGGTTTGCGTCATGGCATTATAATCATCAGCCGATTTCAAAGCAGGCACCGTCTTCACATTGGCCCCATTGATATACAGCATTACCGGCGTGCCCATGCTTTTGTGAAAACTCAATGTATTCTTATCAAAGTCTCCGTATTTATCGATCTCAAATGACTGGCGGTCGATGGGCGCATTAAAATCATGTACCCAGTTGAATACATTGGATGGCGAGCGAAAAGATCCATACAGTGGAAGTCCGCTTTGTAGCTTCATATAATTCACATCCTTGCCGCCAATCGATGAGCCGCCCTGGAAACCAATACCAGGATCAGAGAATGCCTTAGCGGCAACCACTGGCGCAATGGGGGAACATTTAGCCACTCCATTACCATAAATACGTATTTCACGAACATCAGAAGAAGGGTCGGCTGATTGGAACCGGATAAACCGGATCGGACTGCTGATGCTGCTCAGGTCGCCCTGTAGCAGGTCCCACTTATTGCTTCCCCCGCTGATCTTGTATTCCCCTTTTTGCACCCGGTTACTGTCATACACCGTGATCGTCCAGTTGCTGCCCCCATGTCCATGAAAATAATCAATGGATAGTTTATCATAACAGCTGTCACCAAGCGATACAAAGAAGACCATGGGTCGGGCAAAATCATTGTTCATAAAGTACTCCTGGTCTGTCTTGTTCCCATCTGCAATACTTTTATCAAACAACAGTTCCGGATTTTTCCTGCCCGTCGTATTCCAGAGGTCGCGCCCTGTTGAAATATTGATCAGTTGGGTGCCCGCAGGAGGCATGCGACTATCGGCCGATTCAGCGGCACAACCCGCAATAGCCACCAGGAGGATAAGACAAAAGAATCTGTACTTCATCTATTGATATTAATTATAAGTCCAATGTGTCAAAAGCTGTTCCGGACAAATATAATCCAAGTTTCTTCCCCCTGCCAGTACCCCGGGCTTTTAGCTATTTCCTAACAATCAATCTCTAAAAGCTGACCGCCACCACCTGATGTTAGCCTTTCGGCCATTGTATTTGGCTCGAAGCTCGCAGCTCACAGCTCCCAGGTAAGCAGCTCCTGCCTGCTTTCATCGGCACATTCGCCCATCTTGTCGCAAAACCCTCACACATCGTCTGCATTCCCTTTTAACTCCCCCGAAAGCGGTATTTTTGATTCATATACTATGCAAATATCCCGCAAACAGCTGGTGAACATCCTGCTGCACGTATTGTTTACCACTTTGATCGTAATGGTGCCCATTTTCCTCATGCCATTGAAGGAATCAAAAGACCCTGCCAACAGGAATTTCTACAATATTCCCATGTTTATTATGACGGCCCTGGCTACCATTTCCTGCTATACCAGCGCCTATGTATTATACCCACGATTCCTGGTGAAGAGAAAACTCTTCAGTTACCTGGTCCTTACCCTCCTCATCTGCCTGTTTATAGCGCTGGTGTCGGGCTATGCCACCAATTTATTAGCTGAAATGCCTACGCCCATCATCTGGGCACATATCGTTACCAAATTCTTCGTCGTACTCTTTGTAATGGGTACCGGCACCGCTTATCGCTTCATCATGGAAGTGATGAAACAGGAGAATAAACAAAAAGAAAGTATGGTGATGGAGCTGTCTTTCCTGCGCTCCCAGGTAAGTCCCCATTTTATGTTCAATACTCTCAACAGCATGGTGGCCCTTGCCCGTAAAAAGAGCGACAAACTCGAGCCTGCACTCATTGAACTCAGCAACCTCATGCATTATATGTTGTATGAATCAGACCAGGAGAAGGTCAACTTGTCGAAGGAAATAGACTATATTCAAAGCTATATTGATTTACAAACCCTGCGTTTTGGATACAATGTAAAGATCAGTTTTGCGGTCAACAAGCCCCTGCCTTCCGATCCCTGCATAGAGCCCATGCTCCTCATTCCCCTCATTGAAAATGCCTTCAAACATGGAATAGGCCTCATCAACGATCCGGAGATCGACATCCGCCTCAATGTGGAGAAAGAGGGCGTCCTTTTATCCGTACACAATAAATACAACGACAAGGTCCTGGAAACAAGGGATAAAACATCCGGCATTGGATTGGTGAACCTGGAGCGGCGTTTAAAGCTACTCTATCCCCATAAGCATTCCATGAGCGTGTCGAAGAATGGCGCTTATTTCAAAGCTTCACTAAAACTCAATTTGCATGATCAGGTGTCTGGCTGTTGATGATGAAATGCTGTCCCTGGAATTACTGGAAGACAATATCCGGCGTATTCCTTTCCTCCAGCTGGTGGGCCGTTGTACCAATGCCTATGAGGCCATGGATGTCATGCTCCGCGAACCGGTAGACCTCATCTTCCTCGACATACAGATGGGCGGTATCACCGGCACCCAATTCCTGCAAAGCCTTTCCGCCATGAGCAGCAGGCCCATGGTGATCTTTGTAACTGCCTATAAGAAATATGCCCTCGATGGCTTTGAACTCGATGTACTCGACTACCTGGTAAAACCCGTAGCCTTCGAGCGTTTCCTGAAAGCTGTTAACAAAGCCGCCGAATACCATGCACTCAGGAATGCTCCGGCGCCATCCCCTGCACCAGCATCGGCAGGAGGCACTGCACCGGCAGTTGCGGATTATTTCTTTGTGAATGTAGAATACAACCTGGTCAAGATAAGCATCAGCAACATATACTTCATTGAAGGACTGAAAGATTATATAAAGATCTACTGCCAGGGCTCCGACAAACCCATCATCACCCGACTGCCCATGAAAGCCATTGCAGAGAAACTGCCGGGCAATAAATTCATTCGCATTCACAAATCTTACATTGTCTCGGTCGACAAGATAACTTCCATTCGTAAGAACCGCATTTACATCCAACACCATATTATACCCATCAGTGATTCTTACCGTGATGACCTCTTCCGCATCATCGATCCGCAAAAGTTGATGTAACACTACCAACACACTGCAACCTATAAACAACAAGCTACCACCTTCGATCTGCACACGAATAGGTATTATCCGTTAGGAGTTGGCTGTTAGCTAATACCTAACAGCTAATAGCTAACTCCTAATGGCCTTTGCTTACCAGAATTCAAATCACGCCATACAAAAATCATCTTCCCAGGTAGGGGTATCCTCTTTTCCTGTTGTCTACACATACAGTACACACGTCGCATAGTTTTCCATACTGGTATACTTCGTTTTAATACACAGAGAACAGAACGCAATTTTATACCAGTAACATCAACCTATATTATGAAACATTCACTTGTCGCCTTGCTGCTATTCATTAGCTGCCTGGGATCCTTTGCTCAAAACAACACACAAACACTAACTGGCACCGTCATCGACAAAGCGTCAGAACGCCCGCTGGCCAATGTATCCGTGAGTATTGTGGGCACCCGTATAGGCGCTACCACTGATTCACTGGGACGGTTTGTAATAACCGCCGTACCCCTGGGCCGTCACCACGTTTCATTTACCTACATCGGGTACAAAACAGTTACCATTCCCGAAGTGCTGGTCACCGCTGGTAAACAGGTCATTCTCGATGTACCGCTCGATCAGCAGATCGCAGCATTGAATGTAGTGACCGTCACCGCAGGCAGAACAAGAAAGGGCATGGCGGCTAATGAATTCGCCGGCAGCAGTTCCCGGTCATTCAGCATGGATGATGTAACACGCTATGCAGGCGGGCGCAACGATCCCGCCAAACTGGCCAGCAACTTTGCCGGCGTAGCCAATACCAACGACTCACGCAACGACATTGTGGTGCGTGGAAATGCACCAACCGCCGTCTTGTGGCGCATGGAAGGCATTCCCATTCCCAATCCCAATCACTTCTCCACCCTGGGAACCACCGGTGGTCCTGTAAGTGCTTTGAATACCAACGCCCTGAAGAACTCCGACTTTTATACAGGTGCCTTCCCTGCCGAATTTGGCAACGCCACCGGAGCCGTGTTTGATATTGGATTGCGTACTGGCAACAAAGACAAGTTTGAAAAGACCATTCAGTTAAATATGTTCAGTGGACTGGAAGCCATGCTCGAAGGACCTTTAAGCAAAAGCAAGAACGGTTCTTCCTTCCTCGTCGGTTACCGTTATTCCTTTGCACAAATTGGACAATCCCTCGGGTTTGACATAGGCACAGCAGCTGTACCCAAATACCAGGACCTTATCTTTCACCTCAACTTTACCAAATCAAAATGGGGTAAGTTCAGCATCTTCGGCATGGGCGGCACCAGCAGCATCGACATGATTGGGGCCGACCTCGACTCCACCGACCTCTTCGCCAACAGGGATGAGGACAACTATTTCAAATCAAAGATTGGCGTGGTAGGCCTGAAACACACCCTCGACCTTGGTCGCAACAGTTACCTCCGTACCATGGTCTCCTATTCTTATGTATCCAATGAGGGTACAGGATACCAGCATTTTGATTCATTGCCCGAGCGTAAGTTCATGTCAGAACAGTCTACTGTGAACACCGGATGGCGCTTCTCTTCCTTCATCAATTCCAAAATAAGCACCCGCTTCACTATGCGGGGAGGTATATTGGCCGAATTGATTGGACTGGATACCTGGGTACGCACCCGCGAGGACAAACCTGATTGGGAAACTGTTCGTGATTATGATGACAATGCCTGGTTAGTGCAGCCCTATGTACAAGGCAAATACCGCTTCACCGATAAACTATCACTGAATGCCGGTGTCCATGGTATTTATTATGGAATGAACGACAATGCAGCTGTGGAGCCCCGCGCATCTTTGAGTTATGCGATTGCCGGCAACCAAACCCTTACACTCAGTTATGGTTTACACCACCAACAACAGCCCTTGCCCGTATACCTTTACCAGGAAAAATTGTCCAATGGAACTTATGACAAGTCCAACCGCGACCTCGATTTCACCCGGGCACATCATTATGTAATTGGATACGATTGGTTCTTTGCCCGCGACTGGCGATTGAAAGCAGAAGCCTACCACCAATCCATTTCCCATGCCCCGGTTGAAAGAACACCCAGCGGTTTCTCCGTCCTCAACAGCGGTGCCGATTTTACATTCCCCGATAAAGCGGGATTAGTAAGTACTGGTACAGGCTCCAACACCGGCATTGAGCTCACCGTAGAGAAGTTCTTCAGTAAAGGATATTACCTCCTTACCACTGCTTCCATATTCGATGCAAAATACAAAGGCAGTGATGGCATAGAAAGGAATTCCACCTTCAACAACAAGGCAGTGCTCAATGTACTGGCAGGCAAGGAATGGAAGATGGGCCGCGACGGGCGCAATGCATTCACCATCGATATAAAATTCACCCAATCCGGCGGTCGCTATTATACACCCGTTGATATTGCAGCTTCCAATGCAACAGGCTATGAGCAATTGGATGAAAGCAGGTACAACGACCTCCAGTTTTCCAACTACCTCCGGTTTGATACCCGTTTTGGTATCCGGCTCAATAGTGCCAAACGCAAGCTATCGCACACCTTTTACCTCGATATACAGAACGTAACCAACAGGGACAATGTATTCATTCAGCGATACAACCGTGATAGGAAAGCAGTAGGCGTTGTGAACCAGGTAGGCTTTTTCCCGGATATCTTGTACCGGTTACAGTTTTAATAATAGGTCGTTCTGTTTTCAAAAGGTGGGTCGCTTTTGCCAGGCCCCGTAGCATAGCTCAAGCGGCTCACCTTTTAAACAAGCGTTGTCGGTAAGAGATAAATGAAGTGGCGTTGGATTAAGTAAGAAGAGAAGAACCACAAAGCCCGGGTATGGCCAGCAGGGTCTCCGTTGATTCATGGTTAGGGTCTACATGCCTTCCTGGTCCCCGGGCTTTTGTAAAAACATTTGCATGAAAAGCATTCCCTTTTACCTCGGCGTATTGTTGATCATACCTGAGGCAGCGCAGATAGATAGACAGACTAAGTTTCCCAATGGCATTGGTGTAGCGGCAGTCATGACCGCAGACAGCGCCATTCTTCACGAGGCCATCAAAGAAAATATCCAACATCAGGCTTTCCTCGTTTGGGTGGATGCCCAGGGAAGAAAAGCCACCCGCCAGGCGACACAGGCCATTGAGGCCATCGTTAATAATATAAGGTATGTTTCGATTGAGAATACCTGGTATAAGATCATCCGGGAGGTTAGTAAGACCAGCTTACTACGCAAAGCTATAGCCAAATTATCCGTGCATACACACAACAACAAAAATAACGATCAGCAAAAAGTGGTAGTAACAGTATTTGCGGAAACGACCTACCTGGCGACAGATGCCGCGAATCCCGGCAAAGTATGTCCCGAAATGGCCATGATAGTGGACCGCTTTCAATCACTCCACTTACCATAAAGAACTCCAGCATTCATTTTCGGTTCACATGCATTTTTTGTTTTACCCGCCCCGTTTCCACGGGGCGTTTGTTTTACTCCTCCTGTACTTCCAAAAGAACCAGCCAGCAAAACACAACTACCAACAAAGCGCGCCCCCTTAAAAAGGAGTTTATGAGTGAAACCCACAGCCCTTTTGTATCCTGTATTCTAAATTCTGTATTCTCTTTTCTTATCGCTTTCTAATGTCCTCCCTGTAAAATAGGACCTATTTTTGCCCCTTCAAAACAGGTGCCCATGAAAGTGTTACTCATTGAAGATGAAGCAGCCGTGGCCGCTATGATCAGAAAGGGACTAAGTGAGAGCGGTTACGCTGTTACTGTGGCCCCGGATGGACAAGCGGGGTTAGAGATTGGAACCGGCAACAGTTTCGACATCATGATCCTCGACATCATGCTGCCCGGTATCAACGGACTGGAATTGTGCAAAAGAATGCGCAAAGAAGGTATTGATACCCCTATACTGATGCTCACCGCATTGGGAACCACCGAAAACATCGTGGCGGGGCTCGACAGTGGCGCTGATGATTACCTCGTCAAACCTTTTAAGTTTGCCGAACTCGAAGCACGCCTCCGCACCTTGAACCGCCGTAAATCAGGCGCCACCGGCAAGTCGACCGACCTGATCCAGATCGGAGACATTACCGTCAATACCGCTGCTAAAAATGTGATCCGCAATGGCCAGGAAATAGCCCTCACCTCCACAGAATACCGCTTGCTTGAATGTATGGTGCGCAATCGCGGCAGGGTCCTGTCCCGCATCGAGCTCCTGGAAAGTGTATGGGGCATCGACTTCAACATGGGCACCAACGTAGTGGATGTATATGTAAATTATCTCCGGAAGAAACTGGGCAATGACAATGATCGGAAACTGATCCACACCGTCATCGGCATGGGATACATCATCAAAGAGCAATAGCCATGAAGATCCAGGTCAAAACCGCTTTGCTTTTTACAGTCGTCACAGGAGGCATCATTCTCTTTCTTAGCCTGGCCGTATATTATTTCGCAGGCAGGTTTACCTTTAATGACTTTCTCAAAAGACTCGAGCTGCGGGCAAAGATCGCAGCCCGGATACATTTTGAGAATGATGAAACCTCCACCGCCGCTTTCAGTGAATTGCGCAAAGAATACCTGTCGGCGCTTCCCGAGGAAAAAGTATACATTCTCAGCTACGACAGCATCGCCAGGAAATTGACCAACCAGGCTGGCCTTGCCCTTCCGGAGAAGTTTTACCAGACCGTCATCCTCCAGAATGGCAAAACCGCTTTTACTTCCATAAAGCATGTAGAATATGCCGGTATTCTGTTCCGTAATGAAAGCGGGAATCATTCCCTCGTTATCAGTTCTGCTGTCAATGAATATGGCGATCAGGTATTAAAGAATCTTAAAGAAGTATTGATAATCAGTTTCATTGTGGGGGTTATTACCGTATTTACTGTGGGTATTTTCTTTTCCCGCAGGATTTTCGCACCTGTAAGACGCATCACCGAACGAGTGGAAGATATAAGCGGTCATAATTTGCACCTGCGGTTACAGGAGGGGAGCGGTAAGGATGAAATTACTGCCCTGGCCCAAACCTTCAACAATATGCTCGACCGCCTGGAAACCTCCTTCGAGACCCAGAACAATTTTGTGAGCAATGCCTCCCACGAATTACGAACACCACTTACCACTATAATAGGGGAGGCAGAGATTGCCTTATCCAAAGAACGTCCCGAAAAGGAATACAAACAATCTCTCCAGGTCATATTACAGGAAGCCATCCGGCTCCAACACCTCACAGCCAGTTTGCTCAAGCTGGCCCAATCTGGTTTTGACGGCCAGAAGCAGGAGTGGGGCATCCTCAGGATGGATGAACTGCTCCTTCACGTAAAAAAGACGGTGGACGAAATTGAGCCCGGCAACCGCGTCAGGATCAGCCTTCACCTGCCCGATGATGAGCGCCTGGTGTCCGTCAAAGGCAATGATCACCTACTCAACCTTGCTTTAACCAATATTGTATTAA
>CBIHOV010000064.1:0-38555 GCA_966211765.1 uncultured Paraflavitalea sp. | reverse complement strand
GACATGCATTAAGTGAGCTTCCTAATGCTGCGGTCCTTTCATCGACATTTACAACTTCAGATCCATGTGCAATTGTACCAGCATTTACAGAAATCTTAAAATGCACATTAACTCTTGAGTAATCCAGAATTTATAAAATTAACTTTATTAATTTATCGAGAAACGAGGTAGGTAATACTCAGTATCAAATATACTTTCCATAAATTTTAACTCCTTTATATGAAAAAAGTAAAAATCATGTTCTTCATAATCCTTACGGTAGCGGTTGTAGCCGCCGCATTTGCCTTTAAAGCACAAAAAGCATCAGGCTTCTGCGTATATCAAACAACATTCACCACAACAGCAATAGAAGAGGACCCAGTACATACTTGCAAAACTTTAGGCCAATATAAACCAACTGCATTCCCCCAGGGATCGGAACTAGACGGGATATTTACAGTTGCAGGAACTACATGTGCAACTCTTCCGATTTTCACTCCTACCATTTATTGCACCAGAAATTATGTTAGAATTTCGGTTTAGTAATTTAGCTTAAACAAATACCAATTCAACAAATCTCTTTAAAGTAAATGTATATGGTAATCCACAACAGTAAAGCAACTTTCATAAACCTTAAGCCTTTTTTATGAAAAAAATTAGGACTATGTTTGCAATCATTGCAATAGTAGGAATCATCTCTGCCGCCTTCGCATTTAAGGCAAAAAAATTCGCCCTCTACTGCTTATACTGCACAACCGTGATTTGGAATGAGGAAGACGAACTACCAGAAACAGTATGTAAAACTTTAGGGCATGTTAACTTTACTCCTTACCCCAATGGAGTGATTTTTCATGCAGCTTACACCACCTCTAATCTTTGTTGGAATCTTCCATCAATGACCCCAACACAATATTGCAATAATGTTTACACCTTAACAATTTTACCCTGAATGGATAAGGTAGCATAAATAATCAGGCATTTCCAAAATGCCCGATTATTTATGGATTATAAATTTCAAGGGTATTACCGTTATACAAAATTCCGTCCTTCATCACCCAACGAATATCGATCGTGTACTGAATATTATCAAGTGGGTTCTTGTCTAGGATCAGCAGGTCTGCAATTTTGCCATTTTCTATTGAGCCTAGATCCTTCTGCATACCAAGGGCACCAGCGGCCATGATGGAAGCCGACCGCAATGCTTCTATATTAGTCAACCCCCCCATTTGCAAAGCCCATATCTCAAAATGCGCGCCAATGCCGGGATCTTCGCCATGACTGCCCATAGCTACTTTTCCTCCTTGCTTATGGATAGTTGCATCGATCCTTGAATGGTTTAAAAATGAAGGAATATTTTGAGTAGTAGGCTCATTCTCCAAATTTTTAAATTCTTTGCAGCGACGTTCTATTTCCTGAGGAGGAAAAAAATGAATTAATTTTTCATCCACCTTGCAAAACCTATTGTCAAACTGAAGTTTAGCAGAGGACGTTCCATATGGAACTTGCAAAGTCGGAGTAATATAAGTACCAGATGCCACCAACAGTTTGATCACATCCTCGTGTGCTTCTCCCCATAAAGGATTGTGCTCAATACCCGAACTCCCATCTTTTATTTGGCCTAAAAAACCTTTTATATCCTGTTCCACTTCATTGGTCATATTCAACCCTTCCTCTTCGCAGGCTAATAACAGCCATTGGCGCTTAAGTCTTGTGTCTTGAGTATATTGTTTAACTACTGTTCCACCCACCCGAGCACGATTTTGAACAATGACACGTGCTTCACTCAAATTATTTATTTCATAATATGGCCTGTCCCTGACAGCGCGGCCTACATTGAAAAGCCTCGGTCCAACCATGCTTCCTGTTTCGATCAATTCTTCGTATCCAAAAGAATCATAGCTTCCCGAAGGCTCCCGAGCAGTAGTAATGCCGTAAGCTAGATTTGCCATCAGTTCCCATTTATGTTGAGGGAATATTTCTGCCGGAAGCCCCAGATGATCATGCAGGTCAATCAGGCCTGGGATAATGGTTTTACCTGTCAAATCCATAACCCTTGTCCCGGTGGGAATTTTGACCTGGTCATTATTACCAACCGCCACCACCCTCCCTCGGCTTATCAATAGGGTTCCCTTTTCGATTACTTTATCACCTTGCATAGTGATTATGCGCGCATTTTTTAATGCCAAAGCTCCGGTAGAGACTTTTTTTGTGGCCTTTAAGTTAATTGTGATCGTTTTGTCAGGAATAATATCTACGTCAATAATAGTGCGTTCAGCTAAACCAGACTTAACCCTTGTTTTTGCGGCAAGCAAAGCCGCCTTGACTATTTTTTCAGGATGTATTTGATAATACTTATTGGCATATGACCAGGTCAAAATCTTTCCCTGCTGTTCCCAATGTGGATCGAAACCACCCCTCGCAAACCGGATCACCGGCAATTGCTGCGTTTCATCATAGATTTGGGTAGATTGACCCGTTCCAGACATTGGTACCAAGTGAAGATTTTCCTGCCGCAGATATACCACATATTTCCCGTCTGGAGAGGCAATAATTTGCCGCATGAAAAACTCATCCCTTAAACCAAATTGTTGCTGGCCTGATGCGATTATTCTATCCCCCTTGATTAAACTTTGAGAGATTAAATAAGGATAAGCTTTGCCAACATTCTTGTCTTGAAAAGAAGAATAAACAATGCTATCATCGGTTAAAGAGAAGGACGCCCTATTGGTTAATGGTATACTATCTGCAATTACTTTTACCATCCCATCATCTATACTTATTTTTAGCAATTTCCCATAACCTGGTCCATCTCGACCTCCAATCCATGGTTTTCCATCCCACCATCGAGCTCCTTTCCCTACAACAATATGCTTTCCATCATGCGACCAAGCAGGGTTGTGGTAAACTCCTGGCTCCCTGGTTATTTGTACAGGTGCTTCTCCATTAATACTAGCTTTCCATACTTGCCCGAATGCGGTATCACTCCATGATGAATAGGCAATCCATTGGCCATCAGGTGACCAGGCCGGCTGAAACTGGTTAACCGGTTGATCGGAAAGTAAGTGGGGAATACCATTCGGGAGATCCATAATATAAATCCGACAAAGGGCAGCAAACACTAATCGTTTTCCATCCGGGCTGGCATGTGCATAACGAATATATTTAACAGGAAATGGACTTTGATCCAACTTAAAGTGATTATCATTCAATTTTCCCATATCTATTTTTACATGCGCCAGAAAGGGGATAATGTCGGATTTACCACTGAGCACTTCAATTAAATGTATCTGCCCTCCATAGCCGATCACTATTTTTTTTGAATCAGGTGTTACTCCGTATTGGTGAGCACCACTCCATGGATTCGGTACCATACATTGCCATTGAGCTAGAACCCTTTCCCTTTTTTCTATCAAATCCACCATCACCAACCTGTACTCTAAATTGTCCAGTATTAAATAACTTACCCAACGACCATCTGGAGCTACCTTAATATTATGTAATTGGACATCATTTTCAGCGCCAAACTCGAAGAAAATACTTTTGCTTCCAGAAGTCATATCGTACCGCATAATACATCTATCACCTGTAGCTTTTTGAGCTTCGTAATACATAAATTTATGATCAGGGGAAAAATTGATTACCTTGTTAATATCAAGAGCCAACTTCTCTTTACCTCCTCCCAGGTAGTATATAAAATACTCGCCAGAGGGTTTTCTTGAGGTACTAGTAAGCCAGTCCCCTGCAGCATTCCAAACAGGTGTTCCATTCTCCCGATTACCAAAAGATTGAACAAAGGACCCAGCAGTATCTATTACTGTAAGTTTGTCAGTACCTGAGGCATCACTTATACAAGCTATATTGTCACCTTTAGGACTCCATACAGGTCGGGCATTTAAGGCCATTCCACTAGTAAGTTGCTTAGCTATGCCTCCTTTAACAGGCATAGTATATAGATTCCCAAGTATATCAAATACCAATAACTTACCGTTCGGTGAAATATCCACACTCATATTACTACCTACTGTTGTGCTAAAGGTAATTGTACGGGATGCCTTAATAGGAAGTATACCGTTGCCACTTTGAGGTCTTAAATACAAGGGTAGAAGAGATAAGCCAAGCAATAAAAGTTCTTTTATCATATGAATTAAAATCAATGACTAAATCTAACCCAATTTTTAAATACTACCTATCACAGCATTATTTTTACCATTCTCATTTTTTTATGCTACTAAATTGCATACAGGTTTACAAAAAATGTTAATCTTCTTTCAAATCTACTTTACATAAAATAAACAATTCTTTACATCCTGTACAGGTAAATTGCCAGAGTTGGTACTGCAGTCCGACTGCTGGGGCCGTATTCTTACGGTGTTATGGGGTAGCCGAAAACCATCAGAACAGAGTAGGCAATATTTTCAACTCAAGTTTAGCTTTTTGATCTAAAAAGCACCTTAATTATGAAAAGAGTAAAAATTATGTTGTCAGCCATTTTGGTTATGGCACTTGTAGCAGGCGCACTTGCCTTTAAAGTAAAAAAAGCCGCTGGTTTTTGTGTGTATCAAACTACATTTACCACAACTGAAATAGGTGATGACCCAGTAAATACTTGCAAAACATTAGGCCAATACAAGCTAACACCATTCCCTGCAGGAGTGGAACTTGATGATGTTACTACAATAGCTGTGACATCTTGTGCAAATGCTCCAATTTTTACAAATATAACAGATTGCACCAGAGATGACCTTAGAGTAACACTTGAATAGATAAATTAAATCATCTATCAAAAAAAGGTCGTCCATAATTCAAATAACAGGTAAATAATTATTTGCCTGTTATTTGAATTCTATCGCAGCTAAACATTGTAGACTTAGCTTTTAACATTTCTTCCAGAGAGAACTTCTTTCTCTATTCATCATCCAGCGCAGCAAACTTTAAGAATTATTCATTCAGGCCACTCAATACCCAGGATTTTGTTTCAAGTTTGGGTTTCTTAATATGTCGAAGCTAGGAATCGGATACAATTGACCAGTTGTCTTCCAGACCCCCCCCTTTAAAGGGGTAACCACACTCATGACGACATCTACATTGCCCGTTCTTTTCAGGTCCAACCAACGATGTCCCCATTCTGTAAATAATTCTACCTGCCGTTCATGCAATATGGCGGTCAGCAATTGATCTTTGGATAATGAAGTAGTTAGATCAGGTAAAGGGTTTGGTACGTCAACGGTAGCAGCAGCACGAGCCCTCGTTCGTATCATATTTATATCAGCTATTGCTTCAGAAATCTTATTTTGCTGAGCCCTTGCCTCTGCTCGGATCAGATACTGCTCTCCCAAGCGAAGCACCATCAAATATTCCGAGCCTGGTGTAGAACCTGTCCCCAACTTGTATTTATAGGGATAAAAATAGGTAGTACCTGAAACAGTTACACTATTGATCCAGTTACCCAATACATTCCGGTTATCACCTGCTTCAAAACTATTCAGCAAAGTTTTGCTCATATAAACTGGTCTGCTCGTTACAGGCCCGGCAGATGATAAAACAAAAAATGCTCCATCACTAGTATTGCGCCCGGCCGTAACCGGTTGTAATTGCCAAATGGCTTCTTGGCTATTCTTTTTAAATACATCATTGAGCGCATTCAAACTAAACAAAGAAATATTATCAATAATGGAAGATGCGGTTAATTCTGCCTTAACATAATCGCCAGTGTACAAGTAAACTCGGGCTAATAAAGCGGCAGCCGCCCATTTGGTAGGGCGCACCCGTTCCATTTCCACAGTAGGCAAGTATTTATTTAATCCTCCATCTAGGAAATCTGGACTCAACAACACCTGAGCATCTTGAAGGTCTTTAATAATTTGGTCATAAACTTCTCTCTTGGGTCTTCTGAATAATAGCCTGTTAACTTCAAAGTCAGTGGTGAGTGGCAGCGGAATCTCGCCATAAAGGTTTACCAAATAAAAGAAATAGAAAGACCGCATAAACTTAGCCTCCCCTAGCAGTTGATTTTTTACAGGAACGCTTAAACTATTGGAAGGCGTTACTCCTTCAATAACAGTATTACAGGAATATATTTCCGGATAAGGCCAGCATTCATCTCCTGAAGAACTGTTGGCATTACTAAACAGAGCATTCGTATAATAGGATTTCTGATCAATATTTGAACTTCCACCCCATAAGGTCAGTTCGTCAGAAGATAACCCTCCGAATTTTGATATACCTGTAAAAGAAGTAAAAGAAGTTCCGTTACTAAGCGCTGAAAAATGGCCTGTCATCACAGCGATCGCTGCATTATCGTCAGTAAATGCCGTCAACGTAGTTAAATTAGCTACAGGAGGATCCACTTCCACCAGTTTTTCACAAGAAATACCACCTACACAGACTACAATTGAAACAACCAAAGTAGCGCAATGTTTTTTGAAGAAATCCAATATCTTGAACATGGTAGCATAGTTTATTTTATAAAGTGGCTTGAATACCTACAGTAATCAAACGTAGTTGAGGCAAAGCATCTGAACCTGGGTTTTCAGGATCCATCCCTCTGTAAGGGGTAATCGTAAACAAGTTTTGTGCGTGTATATACAAGTTCGCACTACGAAAGGAGATTTTATTTATCCAGTCCTTAGGTAATTGATATGAAATGGATATATTATTCAATCGGATAAATGATGCATCGACAGTTGAATAATCACTATAAAACACCGAAGAATAGATCGAAGCAAGGCTTGAGTTTTGAGAGTACTTTTGATACTCGGCAATGTCACCAGGCTTTTGCCAGCGCTTAAGGACAACAGTTGATTGATTTCCATTTCCTGAATTAAAATTCCCTGCTACGGGATCAGCAAAATATCTATAGCCCGGCTTTTTAGCAAACTGAAAAGACAATCCAAACTGAATTTGTTTGTAACGAAAGTTGTTTTGAATTCCCCCGGTATATTTAGGTTGACGATTAATAATTTCAACACGACGTAGAACTTCAGCAGGATTCGAGGTCGGTCCATCCTTTCCTTGCAACGTAAAAATACCGGTAAGGGGATCTACACCTGTGAACTTGCTAAAATAGGAAACATCAAAAGGCTCTCCTATAACTAAAAACTGCCCGTAACTAGAGGTTTCGATACCGGGAAAAGACACCAATTCATTATCTGCTAAAGTGATGTTAACGCTTGAAGTCCATTCCATTGAAGCATTTCTAAAATTAACAGTGCGAAGGGCTAGTTCTATTGACTTATTTTGCAAAGTAGCTGGGAAATTATAATTTATAGAACCAGCTCCAGTAATATAAGGAAGATTATAGTTCATTAACTGATTGGAACAGCGGTTACGTGCATAATTAGCGGTGATCAATACCCTGTCTTTGAAAAATCCAAGGTCAATACCCACTTGCAATTTCTTCGTCTCTTCCCATTCCAGGTGTGGATTCAATAATCCTCTGAGAGAATAACCAGCAGTGCCCTGGTAAGGAATATTCACAGTATAAGGAGCAAATTGAGGTATATATGTATAATCCCCAATCTGATCATTACCGGTAGTCCCATAGCTGCCCCTTATCTTGCCGAAACTGAGGAAGCGAAGGTTTTTCCGGATCAACTTCTCTTCACTGAAAATCCAGCCGGCACCAATGGCTCCAAAATTTTGAAATCTGTTAGTTGGTCCAAAACGGCTACTACCATCTCTTCGAGCTGTTAAATTCAGCAGATACTTGTCTTTAAAGTTGTAACTGATTCGGCCAAAAAAACCTACATATTTATACATCACAGCAACAGTATTTTTTATACTTACAGCACTTGCAGCCTTGGGGTCTTCTAGAGAAGCATCAGTAGTGTAACCAGTTCCTCTTAAGCCATATCCATTACCATTTCTTTGTTGCGCAGTCCCCCCGATAACAATATTTATCTTGTGGTTTACAATAGTTCGTTGGTAGTTCAATTGCGGTTCAATGATCCAGGAATTAATATTACTATTAGAATAATCTGCTAACCTAAGTGAACTAGGGTCTGGAACAAGTCTATACTCGGGAGGATATGCACTTAATGGAAAGGCCATATATTCATTGAGTTGCTGATTGGTGTACCCCAGGCTAGTTCTTAACTCTAAACCCTCCATTAGCTTATACCCTAACGACAGGTTAGCCACAAGGTTGGTGGTTTTAGCCTTATATTTAACATCTAGCTGGACCAATGGATTACCAAAAGTAGAAGCCCCTGATAGATTAGGCGCCCAATTCAGACTCCCATTAGTATTATACAAAGCAGGAGCATTGGGGGCTAAGCGCATAGAAATTTTTGTAAAATCATAACCGGGCAAGCGATTAAGGTCATCCATGTAGCTACCTGAAAACTGCATGGTAAATCGTTTGTTCTGCGAAATATTACTCAGAGAAAAGCTCAGGTTTTTAGAGGGGTTGGCTGAGCTACCAGCGAAAACTGTAGTCATGCTATTGTAGGTACCTGATAGCCTAAACTGAGTATTCGAGGTGCCGCCGGAAACAGTCAGGATCACATTGGTATATTGGGCTGTTCCACCGATCAACTCTTTTTGCCAGTTGGCATTCCGAGTAGTATCCCACTGGCCATTCACATCATAATCAGTATTGGTAGGATCAGTAAGGATTGATGGAATAGGAACGCCATCGTTGTTAAAAGCTTCACGGCGCATTTCCAGGTACTGTTGCGTATTGAGCACATCCATGAATTTTGGGACCTTGCCCCAGCCCTGCGATAGATTTAAGTCCAACTGTGTATTTCCCGCCTTCCCTTTCTTCGTAGTGATCAGAATAGCGCCATTGGCTGCCCGGGACCCATAAATGGCAGTGGCATCTGCATCTTTCAAAATATCGATACTTTCAATATCGGAAGGATTAATATAATTTAAAGGATTACCCGTACCACCAGCTGCTGCTCCTGGAGGGCTACCCGAATTACCTAATAAAACATTCCCTATGGAAGTAGTAGTTAAGGTTTGCGATGCATAAGGCACTCCATCTATCAATATAAGTGGATCATTGCCGCTAAACAGGCTATTGGTTCCCTGAATACGGATGGTCACACCGCTTCCTCTCAATCCGTTGGCGGGCGTAACCTCAAGGCCAGGCACCCTACCCTGCAAGGCTAGTAAAGGATTTTTTACCGGCTGCTTTTCGATATCTTCCGCTTTTACGGTGGCAGTATTGCCTACATTGAATCGCTGTGAAGTTTTGCCATAGGCAATTACCTGCACTTCGTCCAATGGTGATGTTTTTCCCTTTACTTTGAGGTCGAGGTATTTTCGCCCGTCTACCTTTGTTTCAATGGAAGCTATATTTACAGCAGTCAACACCAGTGTAACGTTCGGATCTACATTTCTCAATACAAATTCCCCTTCCCCATCCGTATACGTACCGATCTTATCACTTCCTTTTACACGGATAGTGACGCCCGCTACTGGGTCATTCTCTTCATTCAGCACACGACCACGTACATCAATTGGTTGTAATGCCTGTAAGGAGCGTTGCTCCTGATTTATTTTTTTTTCAGTCTTTTCTTTGATGATAATAATACGTTCAATCACCGTATAGGTAAGCGGTTGCTCCTGGAAAATGATGACCAACGCATCCAGTATGCGTGTATTGCTGATGTTGATATTAACAGGTTTGGCCCTGGTAAGATCGGTTTCACTATACGTAAAGGTATAGCCGGTCTGTTTCCGGATCTCGTTAAATACCTTTTGCAAAGGGGCGTCTTTGAAGTTGAGCGACACCACTTGCGACTCTCCCATGGGCCTAAAGGCCAGGAGTTGGATGCTGAGTACAAGCAACAACCAAATTGTAACCGATCGCTGTGAGAACATTGTCAATTTCCATGCATGACAATGCAAACCTTTACCATAAGCAGAGCGTTGCATAATTAGTTCCTTAATGTTGTTAAACAATAAGGCAACTGCTTTAACCTAAACTTGGGCTACTAATCATTTAAGCCCTCATCGATAAAACCGTTGCCCGTTTCGTACCTAACCTGACATGAAGCGATGAAAACAATAATTCACAGGAGAAGGCAAAGGTTCTAACAACATGGTTCTTGGGAAAGAGACGGCATGGAGCGTACAACAATTGGCTACTACATTGCAATCTGCTTTTTTCCAGCAATCATGTTCAGCAACCGCGCAACCAGGGAATGTTTTTCAATGATGGATTCTTTTCTTCCGCATGGGCGCGGAACTGCCTTCCGGCAGGTGGTTTCAGTAGGTTTTTTCATGGCTATCGGCCCTGGCTTGCGGTGCTGGTTTAATGATTAATGGAAATGAAAAGCATAAAGATGTATGGAAGGTTTAATGGTATTTATATATAACAGAACGTTGGAAAACAATTTTGAGTAAACGGAGGAGGATCTAACTCCTCCGTTGAAAATAGTAGCCTCTTTGCATAAGCGTGGATCACGCTTCTCCTATAGCTGGTTTGTATTCCTATGTTCGCGAATTGCACTGTCCCGGTCGCCGCTGTAAAATCTTTGTTAAGTTTCCTATCTGTTAGTTAAAACGTACAGGCTGTAAAAGGCAACTACTGAGTACCAAAGTTTTTTTCAAGAAAAATGGGTATCCGCGGCAAACGACTGGTCCTATAACCAGAAATCTGGTATGTGCATACTTTCAAAGGGCGTAAACAAATTCAGAACCAATGGATTATCTCTGTGTCGATACCTGTTATCCTGTAAACGAAAAGTCGCGTTACAAGGCTTTCGCCTCCTAACACGACTTTCGTACTAATCTTGTGCAATGGATGTTATCCTGGTTTGTAGCCCAAAGGAGGTTTAATGGTATCTATGGATGAGACAAATGCCTTATTGACTTACAATGATCCGCTTGCCCTTCACTTCGAAATGTACCCGCTCAGTTTCTTCCAGTACTTTAAGCAGGGTAGACAGCGGTACATTACGGGGTATGGTGGCCGTAAAACTTTCATTAACGGGCACTTTCATGTCTATGCCTTCAATATCACTGTACCAGCGCTTTACCTCCTGCATGATATCCACAAAAGGGGTGGCTTTGAAATCAAAATAGCCGTTCTTCCAGGCTACCACATTTTCTACATCTACCACCTGGATGTCAATTTTGGAGGATTTATTGGATGAAGCAGAAATAGAGGCCTGCTGGCTGGGCTTCAATACTACTTGCCTGGCTCCTTCTGCTGCGCTCACTTCCACACTACCTTCCAATAAAGTGGTTTTTATCGCTCTCTCCTCCCCATAATTTCTGATATTAAAATGCGTACCCAGCACTTTTACCTGGGCATCGCCGGTTGTCACGATGAATGGTTTGGCGGTATTTTTAGCCACTTCAAAATAGGCTTCGCCGGTAAGCTCCACCTGCCGCTCTTTGCCAGAGAAAATGGTGGGAAAACGGATACTGGCATCTGCATTAAGCCATACCTTGGTCTTATCAGGCAAAGTAAGCGTTATAGAGCTACCCCGGGGCGTTTTAGCGGTATTATAGGTCACCGGTGCGTTATCTTCCTGGCCAGCATTGCTTTTCGTATCATACTCCAGCACATTGCCTTTCTTCTTCACGGCAGCGCCGCCAGCGCGGGCCAATACCCCATCCTGCTGGTCACTCAGGGTCATGATACGTCCATCGCTCGGGGTTCGAGTGGCGTTATTCGTACCGGGGAGAATGTTTTCACCTTTGTTGACAGTCGCTATTTAGGGCGTAGCGGGTTTGCTACCCTTGTTTAGGAACAGCCAGGCACCGGTTGCCAATAACCCTGCTATGACCGCCGCCGCTATCCAGCGCCAGGGCCTTTTCCGGAGGGCAACTACGGGTGTATTGTTCAGGCTGTTTTTTTCCAGGAAACGCTGCCAGGCTGCAGCCTCATCGATGGTATCCAGCTGCTCCAGGCTGGTGGCTATCTGCGAGGGGTCCAGGCAGCGCTCCGCGAACTGGCGGTTGGCGGCAGAGGCGCCGATCCAGGCATCCAGTTCCTGTTGTTCTGTGTCGGATATTTCTCCCTGCTGCTGTTTCAGCAACAAGGTTACAATGCTGTTAATGGCGGTTTCATACATGATATTTCATTGAATAGGTTATGGTTAAGAACTGTGCTTTAGTGCAGGGCTAACCGAAACTCCGGCTAGGAGAATGGTATTTACTCTGTAATAAACGTATAAACCCTTAAAACCAACTATCCGCCAGTCAATTGTTTTCCCGGAATTATCCTTCCAGTCCGGAAAAGCACCCTCCAAGTAGCATTACAGCCTCCTGGGAGGCCAGTTCTTGCCATCGAAGCTACTTACATAAAGCATTACTATTCAATACTCATCCTTGTAAGTAATTTCCTTTTCAATAACGCCATCTGTTTTAGACTCCCGGGTCTTCCAGGTAATAGATCTTTTCCGCCTGGGTGGCCGCAGACAGCGTTCAATAGCATTGATTAAATGAATGATAAAGGATGTCTTTTGTGGGTCATTAGCTGTTTTGTCCGGGCGCGACACCTCCTGCCCGGTTTGTTGAGCCTTACTCATAATGCATATTTAATGTGCTGCATACAGACGGTAGCCATATACCTACGCACGTTAATGGATAAATGTTATGACCCTTATGCCATACATTGCTGTACAGACATAAAGTGCCTGTTTTTTCTCCATAGGAGCGTAGGTTTAATGACCAATAGTATCTGACGAGTGCTGCCTGTTGGGAATAAGCAACACTGCTTAGTGTTCACATTCATGAGCGAACCACAAATTCAAACTACAGGTCTCAAAGAATTCGAGACTGGTTGTAGATTGGCTTCAACCTGAGCAGGTGACAGCCAATGGGAAGCGCCGGGCGACGCGTGTTGCATTTCGTAATGCTGCAAAAATATAATTTTCTTAAAATCCACAAAAAAACTTTTCAGCATGCGGTAACAGGGATGCTTACTTAAAACAATTAAGATAAAGGAATTGATGTACTTTAGTTCCTACTAACCATTGCAAGCGCTTATGCCTTTAGAAAAAAATCTTCCGGGGGCTCCCGCCCATACCATCGACGAGGTGATCCAGCAGTTGGAACAATTGATCGCGGAATGTATCGACACCAACGACCGTATCGGCTATTTCGCAGCACTCTATCACAAGGTGACTGTGCGCGTAAAGGAAGGTATCCTCAACAATGAATTTGACAATGGCGCCCGCATGGAAAGGCTGGATGTGATCTTTGCCAACCGTTATTTAGCAGCCGTACAACAGTTCAGGAATAAACAAACTCCTTCCGGCTCCTGGCAGGCGGCTTTTGATGCCAACCGTAAACGAAGCACGCTGGTATTGCAACACTTATTACTCGGCATGAATGCCCACATCAATTTCGACCTGGGCATTGCAGCCGTAGAAGCAGCCAACAGAAACGATATCCGCAGCATCCGGACCGATTTCAACAACATCAATACCATCATCGGTTCCCTCATCTTCGAAGTGATGAATGAGCTCAACCGGGTGTCTCCCCTCCTCTCCCTCTTTGGCTTTCACGCTACCAATGAATCCATCCTCATCCAGTTCAGCATTACCAATGCCCGGGATGGCGCCTGGAGTTTTGCAGAAGACCTTAGCGACAAGATCGGCAAACCGTCCTGGGAATGGACCCAATGCATGAACAAGCGCGATGCCAGCATCCAAAAACTGGGCCTCTCCCTGGTAAAACCCAAGGGCCTTATCCGCATCACCATGTGGTTCATTCACTTGTTTGAATGGAAGAACCCTGCGAGGGTGATCAAGGCATTTTATAAGTATGAGAAGAAATACATTACGGTGAATAAATGAAACCTGAGATGGCCCTAATCTTCCACCGCACACAGTACCGCAAAAAAGTGCAGCAGTATGGCTACTGGGAGCATATCCTTTTTCAGAAGCGCTGATTTTAGCATGGCCACGGCTTTGGTTTTTTGGTTGCGCACCGTTTGCTCGGAGATATTGAGCGCCTGCGCTATTTCGCGGGTGGAAAGCCGATCGAAAAAATATAACCTGAATACCTCCTGGCACCGGTCAGGCAGTTCACGCACCTGAACATAGAGCTGTTGAATATATTCCGCGTACATCATGTCATAGTCATCGCGGTTCATCTCATGCACATAATCGGAGGTATATAGTATTTCCTTGTGGATGCGCGTATGGATCTCCTGGCTGCGTAAATGGTCGTAACAGGCATTTCTTACCGTCACATAGAGGAAAGAGCGTATGCTGGGCACATTGTCAAAATTTAGGCGCAATACCCATAGTTTAGTAAAGGTTTCCGATACAATATCCTCTGAAAGGAGGTTATTCCTTACCAGCTGGTCGGCAAAATAGACTAGGGCCTTGTAGTTGTTTTTCCAAAGTTGATTAAGGGCAACCTGCGCAACCCGCTCTTCATCCCTAAAAGCGGCTGCCAAATGCACTTCGTTATTGATCTCAGAAGGAATCATAATTCTCTCTCAGCTATTAATCTAAACCATTAAAAATGATAATTAAACATACAGGAGCCGCTGTACTGTATCAAAGGATAGTGTCCATTTATTTCCTGCACCTTAGGGTATAAGAAATAACAGCCAATCAACAGGCCCGTTATGAGGGGGATCGCATTCAGTAGAATGTAGGTTTAATGATTGATTTTAAGGGGATATGACTGACTGACAAGCAATGATAATCGAAAATACCGTATTTGGGAAATCTGCCCGCTTTTTTTTACTTATACTCCAAATAAGGGCTGAATATCAACAATTTGCATTCGAAAGCATAATCTTTTACTAAATATTATCCGTATGGTTATTGCTGCATGTCCATACGTTGTAACTAAGAGACATCAATTTAAATAGAAAATCTAGTGAAATCCGAAAGGTAAATGGGCTTATAATAAGAAGTGAATCGCAGCGATTATCGAAAACATTATTTTTATTATGAAACAAGCAATCTTTTTATTGTTCGCTTTGCCAATATTGGGCAAAGCTCAAATGACACTTGACGACCACAGCGCCGGGCAACATGAGACAGGTATAAAGTGGGTACAGCATATGAATTGGCAGGAAATCAAGGTACTGGCAAAAACACAGAATAAGTTCATTTTTGTGGATTGTAATGCTACCTGGTGTAAGCCATGCAAAATAATGGACCAGCAGGTTTTTACAAACGATACGGTGGCAAACCTGATCAATAGTAACTTCATTGCCGTAAAGGTCCAGGTGGATACTGGCAAAAACGACGATGCCACAACTCGGAATTTGTATGGTATAGCCCGGGAATTTGAAAAGCAATACAAAATAACTGGCGTGCCCTCTTTTCTATTTTTTTCACCGGATGGTGAGATTGTACATAAAGATGCAGGCGGTAAGAAGGTAGACGCATTTATTAACCTTGCGCAGGATGCCATGGAGCCTTCCATGCAATTGTATACCTTAATAAAACATGGGAGGGAAGGAAAGTTAGATAATAATTTATTGCCAGCATTTATTAAAATTCTGCGTGATTTGGGCGACAAAGATATTGCCACAGAGTTGGCAAGGCTATATATGAGCAATCATCTTGAACAATTACCAGAAATTTTGTACACATCAAAGGCGAACTTACGTTTTATGTTTGAATATCAGCGGATGCTGACTTACAAAGATAGAATCTATGGACTATGCCGGGAAAAGCCTTCTCTCCTAGATAGCCTATCTGGCAAAATTTCGTATGCAGAAAAACTGATTAAAAATGTTATTATATATGAAGACGTGCTGCCGCCCATTGAAGCTGCAAAAAAAAATAACAGTGAACCTGATTGGCATGCAATAAGGAAAACCGTTGCTCAACAAGTTGATTTCAATAAGACTGCTGATATAATGTGGGATGCTCAATTACATTGGTATTCAACGAAGAAAAATTGGCCTAAGTATTCCGAGTACTATTTTATGCGTGCTAACCAAACTGATTTTAACAAGATAGTCTCCAAGGATGAGCTGATCTTCCTGTTAAATACTTTTGCCTGGGACTTATTCCAATATAGTTGGGATAAAAAACACTTGGAAAAAGCCTTGCTTTGGGTAGATGAAGCAATCAAATTGAAGGAAGTAAATGATCCAAGTTTACTTGACACTAAGGCAAATATTTTATATAAGTTAGGTCGAAAGAAGCAGGCCATTATAATTCAAGAAAAGGCTGTATCACTGATGAACAATAGCAATACTGAAATACATGCGACTTTGAATAAAATGAAAAAAGGGGTTCCTACTTGGGAGAAGCATTAGACATAAAAAATATTAGCAGCGTGTAGGAGCTCGCAATAATAGGGATAAGATTATGATTTAAATGCTAGGTGCTTCGATCATTCATTCATCGCTATTAAGCCTTTTGCGACACAAACAAAGTGCTAAAGGTGAAATAAACTGGGTTTGGTATCAAAATTCTTTAACTAATAAGGGTTCAATTGGCTTAACCGAATATTGATCTAACCATTTTTACCCTTGAACATAGGTAGTTTATTAATCTTTTGTTTTTATAACAAAATTACGCTGTCCTCGCCCTGTTTGTTAAGACCCGGTAAATGCTATATGGTCCTACCCTGAGGCCCCCGAGGACCATCATCTTTCCACCAGTTTTGTGGATGGCAGATTGATTACATTTTATTTATGAAAAGGAGGTAAAAATTAAGCAGTCCTTAATAGCGATCATTGTACAACAAGTCTATTCGACAACCTTGAAGGAGGTCTTTGCACTAATTGGACCTTCATCGCTATAGCCCTGCAACACACAGGTAAAGCGGCCATTGAGGTCATTGGTGGAGAAATGGAGGGTGGCTTCCCCCTTATCGTCGGTGATTGTTTTATACGACCAGAATATGGTAGACAAGACTTCCGGTGCAACAGGATTGAATTTGGTATAATCTGCCACATAAAATTCTTTCGGATAACTGATGCCGTTCACCAGTTTTACAAAGGATCCTGATTCACCCGGGCCATTCAGTTCACAACCCATATAACGTACCGGGAATCCATTATTATACAGATACCTCGCCCCCGTTACCGGTGCATAACCCATAGGATGATTATTGCAATTGAGTATATTATTCATGCATACCCAATCCCTGCAGGTAACACTTCTATAAAATGGGATGGCCTCCAGGTCATCCTGCTTTTTAGCAGTGACGAACACAGCGGGCATGGCTTTTTTGAGCAGTTGCTGTTCCAGGTAAGAGAGCTCAGCTTCTATGTATTCGGTTTTCGGGTACGCCCTTTTGGATAAAATGGTATCTATCTTCCCATTCCTTGCATGCAGGTCCACCTCGTAATTCTTGTTTTTGTTAGCATTGCCGCCCATCAGCAAAGTCACTTTTTGCCCTGGATCGACTTTTAACAGATCATAAGGCAATTCGAAATGCCCGGTAGAGTCTGTTAAAAAAGTAGAACTGTTCCTGCCACTTACCAGTGCCATCCGAACCGGCTTTTTCACCCGTTGATTATTAAAGTAAACAGTACCCGAATCAGCGCTCAAAGCTGATGCCGCCAGATCCTGTTTTGCCATATTAATTTTGTCTTCCCCAATATACCTTGTCCAACATCTGGTAAGCAATAGACGCTCTATTTGTTCCGGCTCATCCAGCCACCTGTTTCCAGGAATAGCATCTATACCAGGCAGGAAGCGATCAAACTGATTGAATCGGACAATATCCATAGCACGCGTAGTATCGAGACGGGAAGCCATTACACAGGCGAGAGAGAAAAAAGACTGCACGGGCTGCCCTTTACTATTGGTTACTTTCACTTTGAGTTGCACCCTGGACCGGTGGTGGTAGGCGGTGGAGTCAACGCTGATCTGCACCTGCAATGGCTCCGATCTTTTAATATAAACAGCACGTTCAGCTTTAGGCACGCCGTCTTTCGTGAAAAGAGTAAGGGTGACTACTCCCTCTGGCATATCTGCAGCAGAGAGCCTCAAAGAAGCCGGCTTATTAGGTAGTACGACACTCGCAGCATAAAATACACTCCGGTAATTATGGGCCAATAGATGACAGGTGTCACCAGCAGCGCCACCAATGTCAACCGACACCGTATCATTTTTAACCACAGCATTCCCTACATGCAAGCTAATCCCCTTGGGCATGATCTCCGGAAAATCATAATCCAGTTTAAGAAGAGCATCATCTGGTTTAAGCAAGTACCTTTTACCTGGCCTGGGTGTAAACTCTATGATGCCAGTGCCTAACCGATCAGTAATGAAGGAAGATATTAACTGATTATCCTCCCATAATTGTACTCCGGTGGCGATAGGCACATTACTGTTGCTCTTTATTTCAATCCCTATATAACTCTTGCTATTATTCACCAATGTTCCCCCTTCCGGATATAACTTAACCACCGCAACATCTTTAGGAAGGGGCACGCTCTGTTTAAGGATCGGTTGCTCTCCCTGGCCCCCTACCGGTGGCGGCAAGGAGATCGGCTTGGCTGGTACATCATCTTTTGCAACAGCAGCATTATATTCTGTGAATAAGGTGTTTTTATCATAACCACCATTCGACCTTACCTCCTCTGTATTTGTATTTAAGTACGGACCACCGCTTGCCAGCCTATCATCGACGGAATTCACTTTAGGAGTAGGTATAGTAGCCTCACTTTCTGTTTTGGCAGGATAATGTGAAAGCGTTGCCAACTTATATAAGGGAGGGTCCGCAGACTTGAGCGTGATAGCCTGCTGAAATATGATATGATCCTCGTGTGTAGAATACGTGTTTGTATAGGCGAGTAAGCGATACACTGAACCGGGCAAACTATCAGGCAGGAACAGACTGCCGCCACCAAGCCCATGATCCAGCACAAACCGGTCAGACGCTACGATCTTGCGGGTTGAATCTTCCACGAGTATTACGTATAAAGTATTTTGCTCCGCAGCGCCGGGCAAACTATTCAGCACATAGGCAGTGAACCAGATGTTCTCATTATGCAGATAAGCATTCTTGTCTACATGCAGGTAAAGATCCACTTGTTGCCGGCTGGCCGCATATCGATCGAACTGTGTAGTAAGTCGCTGTAGTATGCTGGTATCTGATTGCTGCGCTGTTAGAATATGAGAAGAGAATAAGAAGAAGGATAGGTACAGGAGATGCCTGGCAATAGAATGGTGATTCGAATGTCGGTTTCTGTTCCTTTTTCTCAAAGGATTGGATTTTGATGAAGATGCTTTCATGTCATTTTTGATTAAAAAACAGATGAATGCTTCTCTTTTACCTGGATGCGGTACTAAAACCGTGCCCTCCATATAATAATTAACGAACAAATTGACGTTTTCTTGCATAGACTGTCTGATGCGTAAGCAAAAGGATTTGCCTATACACTTAGTGTAATAAAGACACTTAATTAATGATAAAACAAAGCCGCTTTTACAAGTTCTAATTAGACTTGTAAATTCAAGGCGAGTATGTAAGGGGTGGTTCAAAAAAAGGAGAAGGAATAGGTGTGAGTGTTTGGGGGATCTGGTTCATTCACACCACTAACAGCTGTTAGTATCTTTCTGTCGGTCAGCAAGTTAACAATAATTTAATTTTCCGTCCAAAAGTTTTTTGGCACAATGTGCAAAAATGGTGCGTATAAGCCGCCTGGGCGAATTTGACTTACTTCCAAAGCCTTATAAAAACTACAATTATTGAAAATAGAGTGGTGTATAACAGTTATACAATTATCAACTATACATAAACGTATTGTGACATGATTGGGAAGTATCTCCGACAAAGCAAGCCATAAAAAGCACTTGACCGCTCACAAAAAATGACTACCAAGACCGCATCAGTGAACCTGCTCCTTATCAATTCCCGGGTCAAAAATTATTATAGCCGGCCAATACTAAATGCTGAAAGGATAGTTAAAGCCCTTCCCCGTTCGTTCCATTCATTACTATTTCTTCAAAAAACTGCACTTAAAACAAATGACTATGACTATCCGGCTTTTATCTATTGCATTTTTTATGCAGGCTACTACAGCTTTTGCACAATCCGATCTGTCTGGTACCTGGGCTTTGCAAAACAAACAGCATGTATCTGGCCCTGATTATGCCAATGCGCTTCCCAAACAAATAACCATTAACAAGCAGGCAGATTCCCTAATCATTGAGAGTGTTAATATAGGCGCAGAAGGCCAGGACGTAACCAGCAAACAGGCTGTAGCTATTGATGGCAAATCAGTAATGGGCATCAGCCCCGTCAGCCAAAGAAAGTTGATCAAAAGTCTTAAATGGACGGCCGATAAAAAAGGCCTGGTGCTTACTATTACATTTTACAGGCTCGACAATCCCACCGAAATAGACTTCACAAGAATAGAAACATGGAGCCTCTCTCCCGATGGGAAGCAATTGAATATTGATAAAAAATCCGAGGAGACACAGAGTGAGACCTGGCAGGTGAAAGGTGTCTACGCTAAGAAATAACACCAGTGTATAGATAGTTAATTGTTGGGCTTTCCCACCTCATCGGAGCTCAGCCCCCGCAGAGCGGGATAAACTCCGACAATTAACTATTCCTCCCTTCCACCATCGGCACAAAAGAGAAGTTCTCAAACACTTCTTCTTTGGCTGTCCCATCCGCCTGCTTGGTAAGCCGCAACATGCGTTGCACATGGCCCTCTCCCACCGGGATCACCATCTTGCCACCAACCTTCATCTGTTGTATCAGTTTGGGGGGAATATAAGGAGCCGCAGCCGTGATGATCACTTTGTCGAAAGGTCCAAAAGTGGGCAGGCCCTCAAAGCCATCACCATAAAAATATTTGATATTGGGATACTTACTCCGCAGGATGAACTTCCGGTGCTCATCAAACAGCTTCTTCTGCCGTTCGATGGTAAACACCTGGGCCTGCATCTCCCCCAGCACAATGGCCTGGTAACCGCTTCCGGTACCTATTTCCAGCACTTTCTCATAAGGTTTGAGTTCCAGTAGCTGGGTTTGGTAAGCCACCGTATAGGGCTGGGAAATGGTCTGTCCCTCCGCAATGGGGAAAGCACGGTCCTCATAAGCGATCTTATCAAAGGCCGAATCCATGAAATAATGCCGGGGAATGTTTTGGATGGCGGCCAGCACCCGCTCGTCGGTTATGCCTTTTTCTTTCAGCACCTTTACCAACTGCATGCGGAGGCCTTTATGCCTGTATGTATCTTCGAAAGTTCTCATAAACAGCACAAAGATACACCAAAAGTCGCTGAATATCAATCGGGTGAAATCCTTGATCCTGTCACAATGCCTTGTATTTGAAGCAGTATTGACGAAAAAGGGGAAGCCAGGGTGGCCAGAATACCTGTAATGGTCCGGGTGTTCCTGACACCCTGTATCGATTGCCTCCGCATTGCCTACGGATTGCCTGAGCGCTCTATGAAAAGGGGGCCAGTTTCCTAAGGAGCGCAGGCAATCCGTAGGCACTAAGAAGGCCAACAGGTGGCCGATGCCTGTCAGCATCGGGATCATCGCGCTATAATTGGTCACCCGTGAGTTGGTAGTTAATAGCATATTCATCAATTTTGATAACACAAAACTGGGGCATCTGCGCGACCTGGTTACGATACATCTCCGTTATAAACACCCGGCTTTTTTTGCAACAAGGCATAAATAAAACGCCCGGTAATTAGGCGTTTTTTACGAGTTTGGGCAGTATTGGATGCTTTGGGTAGCTTTCGGGCCGAAACCGTTTATATCGGGTGTTTACATTTTTACATACACGACAAGTTTAAAGGTCTTCGTTGACAGGAACCGATCAAACCCAGCCGGCAAATCTTTTAAAAACCGGTCAGGTAAGGTGCAGGCTCTTAAGTAAAAAATATAATTGCAAATTATTCAGTCAGGACATAAAAAAGCTGCAGCCCCCTTACACCTGATCAAACAGGCCCTCCTATAATTCCCACATCAGTCCCATTTCGGAGTAGTATCAAGCTCATATCAGACCTATAGCCCTCCTATAGCTCTCTCCGGGCACTCTCCTATCAGAAGTAAGACAACAGTAAGACAGCAGTAAGGCAATAGTAAAGCAGTAGTAAGACAAGCGGAGTCACATGCAGGCAGGACGTGGGTTCATATTGTTTTGAATTGGCAAACCCAGTCCCGGAGAGGGTTTGATCGAAATCAGGAATGTAAAAGAAGCGATCCTTGTCATAAAGAAGATGATACACAGTAATTTACGAAAACAAAACCGGATAAAGGCCTGCACCCGGTAAAAAATTCAAAACAAAAAACCCCGGAGTCTGCCAGCACCACAGGCCGGAAAACTCTCAGGGTCACTTGCTATATTCGAACTTAAAACTTCGTAATGCGGGCCACATATCCCCCACCCTTCGCGAGCTTCATGGTCAGTTTACTGGTTCTGTCAACATTGATGGTCTCTACCGCACAATCCTTGGCATTGCGATCCGCATTCGGCCCATCCTTCCACAGCTGCATGCGATACTTGCCTTCAGGTAAGAAAGAAAGATCCAGGGCCAGTTCGCGCGGCGTCCAGTCGGTCATAGCGCCCACAAACCAATCACCATTGGCAGCCTGCCGGGCAATGGCTACATAATCGCCCACCTTCGCATGCAAGGGTACGGTATTGGCCCACACGGAAGGCACAGCTTTCAGGAACTCCATGGCCTCGGGCTCGCGGTAATAATGGGTAGGCATATCGCACAACATCTGGAGCGGACTTTCATAGATCACATACATGGCCAGCTGGTTGCAACGGGTACCCAGGGTAAGCGGCTCACCCGGCACGGCCGCCCAGGCATTCTTCTGGGCATTGAGCATACCCCCCGGCGTAAAATCCATGGGACCGGCCGCCATGCGGGTAAAAGGAATGGTAGTAGTATGCTCGGGATCGATGGAGCCGGCAAACTTACTGATCTCATTGCCCAACACGCCTTCGGAGGTCATTACATTGGGATAGGTCCTTAACCAACCTGTAGGCTTATAAGCGCCATGGAAATCCACCAACATATGATGGGCTGCTGCCGCCTTCGACACCTTCTCGTAATAGTTCACCATATCCTGGTCATCACGCTGCATAAAATCCACCTTAATGCCTTTAATACCCCATTGGGCAAACACCTTCAGCGCCGTATCCAATTGCTTGTCCAGTACCAGCCAGCTGGTCCACAACAACAGGTCTACCTTTTTCTGCCGGGCATACCTGGCCAGCTCTTCCACATTGATGCCGGGCGCCTGCTTCATCAGATCGCGGGTATCGCACCAGCCTTCATCCAGCAGCACGTACTCAATGCCATACTTAGCCGCAAAGTCAATATAGTACTTGTAGGTATCATTGTTGATCCCTGCCCTAAAATCCACGCCATAGATATTGTTGTAATGCCACCAATCCCACTGCACTTTACCCGGCTTCACCCAACTGTAATCGCCGGTTGCCGGACGCCCCAGCTGATAAGGCAATTGATTGGTGAGAATGTCTTTATCGTTGCGCGCAATCATCACAATGCGCCAGGGAAAGGCCTGCGGACCATTCACGCGCGCAATAAAGTCTTCCCGGCTACTTACCTGCTCATCCCGGTCGCTGGTGATCTTTTTTGCTGAGGGATAATTAGGAAATACGGCCTGCAGCTGTCCATTGCCTTTACCCCGCAACCACATGCCGGCATAGTTGAACAGGGAGGATTCGGTGATCAACAACTTAGTACCCTTTACATCAAAGAGGGCGGGCAGGCTGGCTAACTTCTTGTCATCAATGCTGTCTATACGATAGTTCTTGTATTGACGCTCATTGTGACTAAAGAATCCATCTTCCTGCGGATACCAGGCACGGCCATTGGCTTCCAGGCCAAAGAGGGCCTGCTCTTTCAACACGGTATAATCCACTTTATGGTTGGTGATCCAATGCCAGGCGATACCATTGTCATAAGCCCGCCATTCGAGGCTCAGCCCATTGGCAAAATCCACATGCAATTGATTGTACTGATCGCGTAGCTCCGCCGTTTTCTGTTGCACCACGGGCTTCAGCAATTCATCCTTCGATGTAGGCAAGGCCTTGCTCACTTTCCACTGTGCGTTCTTGTCCGCACTGGTTTGAAACGCAATAGGCGCAGCTGTCATCAGCTCCTTACCATCCAGGGTCACAGCATAGGTAATGCTATCCCCAATACTGATATTTACCTGAATTGTTTTATCAGGGGAAGCCAATGTGAATTTCTTTTGGGCAAAAGCAGGGCTAAGGCAAGCGACCAGGAGGCCGCTTGCAAGCATATTTTTTATCATGAACATTAATTTTCGATAATCTTAATAGCGACCTGGAAACTTCTGCCGCCTAACTGAAAGAACCCTACAGTAAAGCAAGTCAGAGCTAAGGGCTCGCAGCTCGAAGCTCACAGCTCGCAGCGTCTTCTTAAGGAGGCTTATCCTAATAATGATGGCTTCTCCTTATAAGTTTTCCATAAAAACTCTCCAAACAACGTATTCGCCCAGGCAAACCATTTACGGGTAAAGTTCTTCGGATCATCCTTATGGAAGGCTTCGTGCATAAACCCGGTGTCCCCATGCGTCTTTTGCAACAGGTTGATACAGGCTTTGATCTCAGCATCATCATGACTGGTGAGCCCGCGCATGGTGATGGCCATGGGCCAGATCATATCCTGTCCTACGTGTGGACCACCAACACCTTCTCCGGCTTTTCCTTTATAGAAGAAAGGATTAGCGGCACTCAACACCAGCTTACGGGTATTGCGGTAAACAGGGTCCGTATCTTTCAAAGCGCCCAGGTAAGGCAGACCCAGCAAGCTGGGAACATTGGCATCATCCATCAGGTTATAACTGCCAAAACCATTTACCTCATACGCATATACCTTTCCATAAGTTTTGTGTTCTACTACGGCATGTTGCTGCAAGGCTTTTTCTACTTCCGTAGCCAGGGCTGTTAGCTCTGCTGCAGTCTTACTGTCTTTGGCAATGGCCGTTATCATCTCAGCAGCCTGCCGCAGACTCACCACCGCAAAGAAATTGGAAGGGATCAGGAAAGAAAACACGGTAGCATCATCGCTGGGACGGAAGGCCGAGCAAATAAGCCCTACCGGATTTACCGGATAACCATAACCACTCATGGGCTGGGTATCGGTAGCATTGGACGTGGTACGCTGGAACTTGTATTGACCATTGCCTGTCTTCCGTTGTTGATCGCGGAATGTAGCCAAAATGGTTTTGATAGCATCCTGCCACTGGCTGTCAAAAGGCGAAGTATCGCCCGTGAGCTTCCAGTAATGCCAGGCCAGGCGGATAGGATAACACAGGCTATCGATCTCCCACTTGCGCTCATGCACACCGGGCTTCATATCGGTATGGTCCTTGGTCCACTCACCTCTCTTATTGGGATCATTGTAAAATGCATTGGCAAAGGGGTCTTTCAATACACAAGCCGTTTGGTGATTGATCACGCCAGCTACCAGCAATTGCAATGGCTGGTCCTGCTTCATAAACTGCAGGTAAGGCCATACCTGCGCACTGCTGTCACGCAGCCACATGGCATCGATATCACCGGTGATCACATAAGTATCGGGCCGGCCTTCTTTGGTGGTATGGTATACAGTAGTATCCAGGGTATTGGGGAAACAGTTTTCAAACAGCCAGGCCAGTTCGGGGTTCTTCACTTTGGCTTTGAACTCCGTGATGGCTTTTTCAACAGCGGCACTGGTGAAGTGGCGCTTGTCGGCCGGTATGCGTACTACTGGAAATTGGTCGGCCGCAGTGGCCGGAGACAGGCTAAAACCTTTTAAGGGACCCAGGAATAAGCCGGCCCCGGCGAGGCCTGCTTGTTGGAGGAATGCGCTTCTTTTCATAACTGCAAGTGTATGGTGGTCTTTGAATAATGTTGTGCCAACGGTCTAACTATACCGTTTTAGCTACTAAAGATAGGGAAAAGATCATTTCTCCAAAAGAGCAAATACACACCACAATACCGGCGCCTGTCCATGCATATCCCCGGTGATGCGGCGGCGGTCGAGATAAAATTGACGGTCGTTCTTTTTATTGGTGCCTTCACACACTTCCCGCACATCTCCCTGTGCATCAATTGTGCCCACCAGGGCCAGCCAGCCCTTCCTGGCCACCGGTTCATATTCCTTTTTATCCAGCCAGCCTTTCTTCACCCCGGTGATCATGGCATAGGTAAACATGCCCGTACAGGAACTTTCTGTCCAGGAGCTGCTATCATCTACCAGCTGTCCCCACATCCCATCAGCCCGTTGGTATTGCTTCAGCGTACCCATCATGGTACGATAGGCTTCCAAAATGCGGTTATAGTGAGGATTGTCCGCAGGCAGGCTTCGCAGCAACTCCGTCATCCCGGCGGCCATCCAACCATTGCCCCTGCCCCAAAAGAAGGGCACATCGGCAGCATGGTAAAAAAGGCCATTGGGCCGTTGGATGGTATCCAGGTAAAGCACCATCTGCCGGGCTGCCCGGTCGATATAAGTACGATCGCCGGTAATATGGTAAGCCTGCGCCTGGATGGCTGTGATCATATACATATCATCGATCCACAAACGCGTTTGCCAGCTATAACCTTTGTCGAGCCAGGTCCGGTATTCGTTTTTTGCATTGGCAGGCAATTTCCATTGCTCATCGGCAAACCATTTGCCCATATCGAGGTAGAGGCCATTGCCTGTTTGCCGGTACAGTTCCAGCGGCAGCACACCAAATACCGTATGGTCTACATGATCGGGCCTGGGTTGTAATTTATGCGCTTCATAAAGCAAGGGCCGGAACCGGCTGTCTAGTTTCGCAGTGAGTGCTTTATCCCTGGTCACCGCAGCCACGCGCAGGGCGCCATACCAGGTGCACACTTCCGAATAGGTGATCGATCCCGGAGGGCCCGGCATCCCAAAATTGGTATGCGGTGTGGCCAGGAAACGATCGGTCAGCCGCTTCCCTACTTCCTTCGGCGCAAAGCCGGAGGGCCAATGCTTTAACCCTTTGCCCCTAGCATATCCTTGCGCTTGATTGACGGTATCGCCTTCCTTTCCGGCGCCAGCATGCTGTATGCTGAATGCTGTATCCTGTATTCTTTTCCCCCTTTCAAAATCCAACAGCAGTTCCTGCCCCCGGTCCCTGATCCTGATCTGCGGTGCAGTGAAGGGAATGGATGAATATTGGTTTTCAAAACGGGGATAATTGTTCAAGGGAATGTTCACTCCCTTGACCTCCAGGGGCGCCGACCAGCCAAAGCCAAGCTTGCCCACCGAAGGAGAATGCCAGGTAACGCCCAATGAATCGCAGGCCACTGATGCGGAACTGATGGCCTGCACAAAAGCAGGAAAGCTTTTCCACTGCCTTTGCGAGCCCATTTCACAGATCCAGACATTATCAGGCGACATAGACCGCAACTCATTGAACGTTCCGGCTGTATCACGGCCCCACTGCACCGGGTGCTGTGCATACAAGGCGATATAAGCGCTGTCCTTCCGGCCAAATACCCAATGGTCTTTCTCCATCACCTCATCAAAAGCTTCCTTCGGAAAATAAGCATGGGAATAAGGCTGCGACGAACGCGGAGAAATATGGTAAATACTGATCACTACATTTTTGTATTGGGCAGCCCGCGGCATGGAAGCATTGCCCGCCCAGAAATTGGGACTCACCCCTGCCGGATCACGCGATCCCGGCTGATTGGTGAACACTACGGCATCGATGCCCAGGGTAGCCTGCCAGATATGTTGCTGGTAGCCGGCACTGCCCGGCCGGTAATCCTGCACACAACTCAACATATAATCCGGTGTACGGTAGGTTTCAATATTGGCCTCCGATAAAGCAAACCTGTCAAGACGGGCATTCACGATCTTGCCATACTGCTGCACCTGCTTTTCATATTGCCCGATATAATGATCATAGTTTTTATAAGGCCAGGTATTGTATCGTTCGGAGAGCTGTTTCGACATCTTCACCACTTGCGGATGAATAAACTCCTGCATGCCCCAAAACAAATGGGTATCCAACTCATCATCATATTTCAAACCATAGTTACCGGCATCTTCCACGTTGATGCTTTGGCGCTGCCGGCTGCTGATGGTTTGGGTATAGTCGGTAGCAATCGATTCAATCAGTACCGGACAGCGGTAGTTGCTGGTAGCCAGGGCAACGGCACCCAACGATACCGGTGTGTTGAACACCCCTACCCCAAATAGCAACTTCATGGCAGATGCCGTAGACTCCTGCCGGGCACTGCGAATGGGTCCGGAATAGGCACGCCCATGGGTTGAGCCAAACACGCCCTTGTAATTATTGATGGCCATATCGTAGGTCAGCATATCCAGCAGCAGACCGGCCCGCTTACTGACGCTGCTATCTCTGGTAAAGTCGACCAGGTTGGCCAGTATCATCAGTTCCACATCATAGTAGGCATTGGAAAGCCATTCACTGAATCCAAACCGCGTGCGGTGTTGCAGCCAGCGTTCCAGTCGCGCAAGCGCATGTGCCTGGTGTTGTTGCCCGCTCATGCCATTGGCAAATTGGCTGTTGGCAAGTAGCTGCCCGGCCAGCAGTTCGTTGGTATGATAAAGCCCCTGATGATTTTCGGTATGGTAACACCGGTATTGAATATCCTGCCTTGGATCATCCCACCAGTATTTAAAATCAAGCAGGCATTGCTCTACTTCTTTTACCAGTGCGGGCGATAGCTTCTTTTTTTGCTGGTTGAGATAAAGCAAGCGCACCATCCCGCCAATGGTAAAATCATTGCAATCCTTACCGGTATATACGAAAGCAATACCTTCTCTGATGAGCGCTTCATTCACCGTCAATCCCAATTCAAGCCGCGCGATCTGGCTCCATACACCATCCCGGCCGCCTGTGTGATCATTTTCGGCACAGTAATTCAAATAAGCCGCTCGCCGCGCCGCATAGGGTGCTTTGGGTGAGGTCCAGTATTCATCCACCTGCTTCCACACCGTTGTATCGGCCGGTGCACTGATCGCTTCTGAAAAATAAGTACAGCTAAAAAGCAGCAGGCATATCCAATCTTTCATGATGTATTTTATTCAAACGATCTATGTCGTAAAATTCTGTATTCTGTCTTCTGTATTCTATATTCTACTTCCAAGTCCCCTTCCGCTTCAACTCATCGATGGCTTCCAGCAGCATAATGCCACTCAATTGCACCGAGCAATCCAGTTTGTTGGTGGCAGGCATTCCACTCCAGTTGGGTTGGAATACAAAATCAGGCAGTAAGGTGGCTTTGCCCAGCAGGCTTTCGCCATTCTTCTTCAGGTATTGCAGGTATTGAGATTGGGTATACGCATCGAGGTTGCCCAGTTGGATCAGTTGGGCGAAATAGCGGATGAAGATCCCTTTGAACAATCCCCCATCACCCGTATTCTCTCCTTTCAATACACTGTTGGGAGAAAACTTCGTCAAATCATTCATTACATAATTGGCCGTGCGGATAGCATCCTTTCGCATTTGCGCATCACCGGTAATGGTATACAATTCAAGTGCGCCACCCAGCCAGGTACCCTGGTTATAGGTAAGCACCATGCCTTCATTGAAATTGCCAAAGCCATCCCACACAATGCCCCGCGCAGCTTCCACCAGGTTGGCACGTTGCCAGTTGTAGATCTTTTTGGCCCAATCGAGGTCCTCGGGTTTGTTATTGAGCTTGTACAGTCTTACCGCGAGTATGATAGCAGGACCATTTGAACAGGCATTCTTGGAAGCCGGTGAATTCTTCTCCCACATAATGCCGCCCCCATTCACGGTGGTCCAGCCACCCTTGATGGTAGTCCACAGCGATTCGGCCAGGGTTTTGTATTTGCCATCATTGGTAGCCCCATAAGCCCTTAAGCAGGCCAGCGCCATCCACTCCATATCATCATAAAAATTGTTTGTCCACTTATTGCCATTCTTCTTGTACATACCATCCAGCAGGGCATCCATTTGGGCGGTATAGGTTGCATCTTTGGTGCGGTTAAACCCATCTACCAATACATCCAGTGCATGGGCATTCCACCAGTAGTTGAACCCCGTATGACCGTCATTATTCTGGTTATAATATTTTTCATTGGCACTCCAGAACTGGGTATTAAGTGCTTTCTGTGCGCTGTCGGCCCCTTTTGCATAATCGTATACCACCAGCTTCACTTCGGGTTGGGTATTGGGCTTATCGGGGTAACGGTCTTTCTTTTCGCAGGCGGTCATCAATACGGAGCCTGCAAGAATAAGTTTATAGATTGATTGCATGTAAATCAGTTTTACAAAGTTGAAGTTGCTGGAAACCAGCTGTTGGTTCTCATTGGCTGGCCGCTACTATTACTTCAGCAGCCTGCCTCCATACGCACCCATTGCCGACTGTCGATTGCCGATTGCCGTCTTCTCTATTTATAGATCACCTGATGGGTATAATTATCCCCCTGGAATTTCACCAGCAGGTCTGCTTTGGCGGATTCCTTTTCAAACTTATAGGTATAATCCCACTGCGATCCGTCGTTGGATTTGAAGTAGAAGTAACTGGCAGCCGTAGAACTGGTGGGTTTGTTATTGTCTTTGGTAGCGCTGGCCTGGAATATATTCTTCACATCGCCATTCATATCCTTCTCCACCACCCTGAATTTATAGCGATCGTCTTTACCCCAGCTTTCCTGTTTGAATACGATGGCCATATCAGCTGCTTTCCATACACCCCCTCCATCGTAAGTGAGGGTATTGGTGATCTTGTTGTAAGCTGCAAACCACAGTCCTACTTCCTGTATCTCTGTCAGCTTAGCCGTGGCTGTATTAAAATCAAGGTTAATGCGGTAAGCGGTTTTGACAGCGGCAGGGCTGTTCACAGCACCGCCTTCTTTGATCAGGCTGCCTTCCAGGGCAAATGACAAAGGCGTACCGGTTATCTTATCAATGATATTATAAGTACCTGTGTTCAGCGAAGAATAGAGTTCAAATACTCCTTCCGACAATTTCTTAAAGCGGAGTGCTTTGCTGATGTCCGCACCTCCTTCAGTAGCACTACCACTGAGGAATACTTCTGTAGGATTTTCTGCAAAACCCACCGGCCTTTCCAGTTCCAGCACCTTACGGTCGGCAGAAGTATCGCTGGCTACGCCATTGGAAGCCACAACGGTCCATTGCAACTTCCCTTTCTCCAGGGCCTTGATGCCTGCTTTGTTGGCTACCTTATTAAGATCACGGTGCGAGAGGGTCAGTGTGTTTTTGGTGCCCTGCCCGGCAGCGTTGAATGCAAACACCGGCGCACTGAAACTGCCGCCTTCCTTCACAAACAGCAGCTTGTAATATACGGGCGTATTGTTGCCGGTTTTGGCAGTCGTCCATTCAAAAGTTACCACGGCATTGCTCAAAGGGTCGAGTGCCAGGGATATATTATTGGCCGGAGCCGCAGTAGTAACGGGTGTGATGGAGGTCTCAATATCGGTACTCCAATAGTCTTTATCGCAACCGGTAGCCAGCAGCAAGGCTGCACAGCACCCGGTGAGTATTGTAAAAAATGATCTTTTTTGCATGTTACATGTTTTAATATTTCACACTTACAAGTCGAGTCGTACCGCGTCATATCGGACCCAGGCAATCATTTACAGCAGCATCGACACATTGCCGATTCACGATTGCCGATTGCCGACTCAAAACTCACCATCCCGGATTACCCACTAAATTCTTATCCTTGTTCAATTCATCCTGGATGATATTCCACAGGTACATTTTAGGTTGGAATACCCGTGTTTCAAATACCGTACGTTTGGTAAAGTCCGTCGTATTGGCGCCATTGGCATCCATGCCATAGAAGGGACCGCCATCGGTTTGCTCAGCGATCTTCCAGCGGCGGGTATCAAAGTACCTGAACTGCTCGAAGGCCAACTCTACCCTTCTTTCCTTGCGGATAGCGGTACGCCATCCATCCTGCCCGGCAGGTTCTGGCACCTGACCAGCATCGGAGCCATAGAGGGGAATGCCCGCTCTTTCGCGTATGAGGTTGATATAGGTTTTGATATCTGCATTACCCGGACTGTACTCATTCAAAGCTTCTGCATAATTGAGGTAGATCTCCGCCAGGCGGAAGATCACCACCGTACGCGCGGCCACCTTTATCTGGTCGCCGGATAAGCAATAGGTATTGGGATTGATGAGCTTGCGGGTGATATAGCCGGTGCGACTCCAGTTGCGTCCTGTATACTGACCGCTGTTGCCGCCCTTATACATTTGCACCACAATGGGGGCAGCACCCGTACCACCGGTATTGTTGATGTAATTGTTGATCCACTTGCTCAGGTTGAAAGTAATGGCCACATAAAAGCGGGGTTCACGACCCACATACATATTGGAAGCGCCCGCCGCATAGTAGTTGGTAGCCGTATTGGTAAATCCTGTTTCGGTATAACCAGACAACCCATCATCGATCGACCGGCCATTGGCCATGAAATAAGCATCCACCGATTGCTGCGTAGGGCCATGTGACGACCATCCACCAATGCTATAAGGCGTTCCGTACTTGTCGATATTGTACAGCGCATCGCCATCAACCTTGGCCATGATGATCTCAGGATTCCAGTCTTTCAGGAATACATTCTTCAATGATTCATAAGGTTTCACCTTCCCGTTATTGTCCAGCTCTTTGTATAAAGTATACTCGGGCATATCGATCACCGCTTTGGCAGCATCGGCAGCCTTCTTCCATTTGTTGGCATCGTAGGACTGACTGATCAATTGCTTGCCATCAGGATTTTTGAAGCCGGCATAAGCCGTATTGCCATTGAACAAAGGACTGGCGGCATAGAGCAGCATCCTCGCCTTCATGGCCAGCGCCATGCCTTTTTTGATGCGGCCATATTCCTGCGAGCTGCCCTGTGTAAGGGGCAGGTTGGGAATGGCATCGTCCAGTTCCTTTTCAACATAAGCTACGCATTCATCATAGCTGCTGCGGGCAAAACTGAAGTCTTTGATATCGGCATCCGGCGGAATGGGCAGGTCGGGCAGGATGATAAAGGGTCCGTATTGGGCCAGTATCCGGGAATAAAAATAAGCCCGCAAAGCTTTCGCTTCGGCTTTGTACTGCACTTTCAGCTCATTCTCTATCTCAGGGCATTCATTTACCCTTTGCATAAAATAAGAAGCGGTACGGATACCCTGGTAATAGTGTTTCCAGAAATTATAGCTGCCACGGTTCATGTCCCAGCTGCCCAGGTTCATGGCATAGGTAGCATCATCCGTATAAGTAATATCTACCTCATCCGACAATCCCTTCCAGGGATCATTTTCCCAGCGGATATAGCCATATACCCCCGCCAGGTATTGTTCGGTAGAAGCTTTTTTCTTGAATACATCATCAATGGTTTGCTTGTCATCCGGCACCTGGTCGAGGAACTTTTTACAGGAACTTACCGTGCCCGCCAACAGAAACAGCAATAAACTATAGGAAAAAATTCGAATGCTCATAACAATCTTTTTAACAGTTAGAAAGTCACATTTACACCTACACTGAGTGTCTTGATATTGGGATACTTGGCGCCTGCGCCTCCACCCAACTCGGGGTCCCACATGTCGAAGGGACTAATGGTAAACAGGTTGTACCCGATAAAGTACACGCGCATGTTCTGCACACCCAGCTTACTCAGCGCTCCTTTCTTCAACGTATATCCAAAGTCAAGTGTCTTCAACCGCAGGAACCGGCCATTCATTACCCAATGGTCGCTGGCAGCATAATTTTGATTGATATCACTACCATAAGACAAGCGGGGATAAAAGGCATTCTGATCCGGGTTATCAGGTGTCCAGCGGTCGTGAATATTGGAATACAAACCGCCCGAGGTCATGCCGTTGCGGAAAGGCATAAAGTCACTGTTAAAATAAAAATCAACCATATCTGTACCCTGGAAGAAAGCGCCCAACGACCATTGTTTCCAGCCAATGGTAGTACCAAAGCCATACAGTATCTGCGGCAATTGATCATGCCCGATCTTCATCCGGTCGTTGGCATCAATGGTGCCATCACCATTCAGGTCTTTGTACTTGAGATCACCAGCTTGTACCACGCCTACTGTGCGGGGCACTTTGGGATCTTCAATTTCGGCTTGTGTATAGTAACCTTCGGCGATATAGCCCATGCGGTGGAATACAGGCAGCCCCCTTGTCTCCAGCCAGGGATAGGGCTTGGAAGGACTATCATCCTCCAGCATTTTATTCTGGTTGAAAGTGAAAGTGCCGCGTATAAAGATGCTGAAATCGCCAAAGCGTTTGTTGTAATCAGCCGTAATGTCAATACCCTTGCTGTTCACTATACCGAGGTTGCCAACGATCTGGTTTCTGATACCGAGAAAGTCGGGCACCACGCCACGGTTGCGGAATATATTTTCCCTTCGCCTGTTGAATACATCAACCTGTACCGACAAAGCATTGTTGAGGGTCTTCAATTCAATGCCCAGGTTCAGGTCTTTCTCTGTTTCCCAGGTCACATCCACCGGGTATTGATTGATATCAATACCGCCAATGCCATTGCCCCTGTCCTGGCCATAGGAATAGCCGGTAGTGCCCATCACCGTACCTACATAGCCAAATCGTTGGGAAGAAATATTGCCATTGCCCACCAGGCCATAAGAGCCACGCAGCTTAATGAGCTGGAATATCTCTGTTAAATTGCCAAAGAACTTTTCATTCGATACTACCCATCCCAGGGCAAAGGAGGGGAAGAATCCATATCGTTTATCAGGGTTAAATGCTTCTGAACCATTATAACCGAAAGTAGCTTCGGCCAGGTAACGGTCGTCATAGGAATAAGTAAAGCGGCCAACTGATCCCATACTGCGGTAAGGAATAGAACCGATAAGGTCACCGGCGGTAGCACTCACCCGGTCGCTCTGGTTGTACAACAACATGCCTCCCACCCGGTGCAGACCGAAAGTATTGGCATAGTTGAGAGCGCCTTCAAAATAAAACTGGCGACTGCCACCATTGCTGCGATCAAAAGACAGGAAATCCTGGCCTTGCCCTGATACTTCATATACCAGGTTGCCATTGGCATCGCGGCTGCGGGCATAAAAGGTACTGGGCGATTTAATACGCCTGAGGGTATTGGTGTTGATGGCATCAAAGGCATAAAGGATACGGGCCGAAAGACCTTTGGTGATAAAACCCAGGTCTTGCTTCACCTGTATATCCGACATGGTCTGATTCTGATAGGTAGTTGCGTATCCACGATTGACCAACATACCATAAGGGCTGTTCAACCCACCACCGGTGGAAGTGAATGGCTCTTTGCCATCGGGATACATGGTGGGATATAAAATGGGATAGGTTTTGATGGCCATGTAAAAGATATCACTGGTGCCCGATCCCGGGTAATTACCATTGGAGATCCATCCCTTGATACCCATATCAAGGGTGGTGGTTTTCGTAGCTTTCAGCGTAAGGGCTGAACTGAAATTAAAGCGGGTGAATTTAATGGAGGAATTGTATTGTTGAAGACCGTCTACTTTAAACAAACCTGTTTCATCGTAGTATCCGGCCGACACATAGAAGTTTGATTTTTCATTACCACCCCGTAAAGCGAGGTTGGCTTTGCGGTTCTTGCCAAAGTCGTTGAATATTTCTTTGAACCAGTTGACGTTGGGATAGAGATAAGGATCTTCCTGCGTATAGGTCTTGCGGATCTGTTCTTCCGTATACTTGGGATCGCCGCCCCTTGTCATGGAAGCCTCATTCGCCATTTGCATATAGGTAACGCCATCGGCAGTTTTGGGCAGGGTGGTAAATTTGGTAAAGCCCTGGTAAAAATCCACGCCGATCTCTGTTCTGCCTGCCTTGCCTCTTTTGGTAGTGATGAGAATAACACCATTGGCGCCACGCACACCATACACAGAAGTAGAAGAAGCATCTTTTAATATCGTAAAGCTTTCAATATCGTTGGGGTCAAGGTTGTTGAATTGGCGTTCTACGCCATCTACCAGTACCAGCGGAGAATTGTTGCCCGAAGTGGCGATACCACGGATAAACAGGTCGGCGCCATCAAAGCCCGGCTCACCGCTGCGTTGTACACCTACCAGGCCTGAGATACGACCAGCCAGCACGGTAGAGATATTGGCAACCGGTTGCTTCAGGTCCTTCACATCGAGGTTGGATTGGGCGCCCAGTGTTTCAATCTTACGCTGGCGCTGACCATAGGCCACTACCACTACATCCGTAAGGTCATTGGCCAATGATTGAAGGGTAATATTGAATTGCGCCCGCTTCCTGACTGCAACTTCTGTACTTTGATAACCGATAAAACTTATTTGCAGGGTTACTGAATCATTAGCCACCAGGAGGGTAAATTCGCCCAGGCGGTTGGTCATCGTACCATTGGAAGTTCCTTTTTCTGTAATGGAAACGCCATCCAGGGGTTCACCTTTTTCACTCAGTACCGTGCCCCGCACTACGGCAGCGCGTGGCGGCATATTTTTGGGAGTAGCTGTTATAGCAACTTCATCTGGCTCCCCTTTTTTAATGATGATGTTTACATCCTGCTGGTAAAAAGTGAGGGATTGGTTTTGGAAGATGGACCGCAGCACCTGGGCCACCGTTACCTGGTGGGCTTCATAGCTTACCAGTGTAGTATTGTCCAGATCGGCATCCCGATAGGTAAAATGAAAAGCAGTTTTGGTCTCCAGTTGACGAAGTACCTGTTTTATGCCAACACCTTTAAATTGCACATCCACCTTCACATGGTCCATGCTTTGACCACTGCCCCTTTCTGCCAGGAGCACCAGGCCAGCCATCAGGGGAATGGATAATAGAAAGATCCTCATAAGCAACCGTTTAATGACAAGTACATGGTTCGACGCTGCGGGTACAGTAAAAAAGGAACCACTCCCTGTGCATTTAGCTATTAAATGCATAGATTTACATAGTTTTATTAATTCCACAATGAGTTAAATGAAACATCCACCGTCGGCGGCGGCATCCGTTGACGGTTTTTTATTTATGTAAGACGAAAGACGTAAGAAGTGAGCAGACGTCAACTGTTTTCATTCGACGTTTCACTTCCAACATCTCACGCATTAAGGAGCATTGCATTGGCTCATACAGCAATCGTTTGGCAGGCGCCTGTCGGCATACAGGCATCCGTGGTTATGAAATGGGTTTGGGTCGATGTCAGTGTTTACCCCGCACTGCAGGGCAGTGTTTATCAAGTATGTTTTTTAGAGGTCCTCGCCGGCCTTTCGCGTAGCACAGGGGGCCCCTCCTTCCAGTCAATATTATAGACCCCGTTCTCGTGGATCAGTTTGAGTTCAAAGGCCTCACAAAGAATGGTCAGCGCATCTTCCACTCCTATATCACGACGAAAAGAAGTGGTGACAATAATCGCCCCTACCGTGCTATCTGCCAATTCAATGCTCACATTGTAATTCCGCTCCAGGTCCTTCAGTACATCACTGAGCGGCCGGCTATCATAGATCAGGCGACCCGTAGTCCAGGCAGCCACACTGTTTTCCTGCATTGCACCAATGGTAGCTTCCCGGGCAGTGGTGATCACTTTTACTTCCTGCCCCCTGGTAAGCGTTGCCATCACCATATTATCCTTGCTCACTTCTACCTTGCCCCGCTTCACTGATACTACCACATCGGGCTGACCTGGATAAGCTTTCACATTAAATGAAGTACCCAGCACTTTCGTAACCACATTGCCCGTATGAATGAGAAAGGGACGAGCCGCAGCATGCTTCACATCAAAAAAAGCTTCGCCCGACAAATACACTTCCCGTTTGCCCTCCGCAAAGGTTTCCGGGAAATCGAGGGTGCTGGCCACATTGAGCCATAACTGGGTACTATCCGGCAACAGCAGGTATTTCATTTCACCCCGCTGCGTGATCTTCTGTACTGCCCTGGCAGCGGGTATTGCTGCCACAGAAGGCGCAGGAACTTGTTGGCGGAAGATCCACCAACCGCCTATCGACAACACCAGCACAGCAGCAATAGCCACTACAACGAAGCGGCTACGCCGAGGCATCCGGCGAACGGTACTGGTACTCTCCACTTCATCTACTCTTTGCAATTGACCGGTATTATCGACATAGGTCACCGATTTTAAGGAACGGGCGGTAGACTGGTACACCTGTTGCAACATAGAGCGTACCCTTTCTTCCTGCTGATTTTCTTTCAACAGGTCCATCAGTTCATCGTACTCCTGGCGGGTGCATTCACCTGCAATGAACTTATTAAATAGTATTTCGATCCTGGCTGGCATTATTACCTTGACGTAGGTGGGAAGAAAAAGTACTAGCCGGGGGAATATTTTCTTAAGAAATATTTTCTCCAGAGCTGAGGACGAGGCATTAAGGAAGCAGAGGCGTTAGCTGTTGGGAATTGGCTATTGGCCTGAATACAGTGGCGAAGCATAACTTGTCCCGCTCTGCGGGAAGCGCTAAAAGCTACATCCTAAAGGCTAAAGCTTAAGAAAGACTGTAAGTTCTTCTTTACATAATTGCGGATAGACCGGAAAGCTTCGGCCAGGTGATTGCGCACTGTGTGGGGGGATATTTGCAAAGCAGAAGCAATCTGCTGCTGTTTGAGGCCTTCCTGCTTACTGAGCAGGTAAATGGTCTTGCGTTGGGGAGGCAACTGGTGGATGGCCTGCTGTATAAGGGTGTGGTATTCTTTGGTTTCCAGTGGATCGGGAGTGGCATCGCCGGCGTTGCGGATACGTTGCC
>CBIHOV010000063.1:0-39215 GCA_966211765.1 uncultured Paraflavitalea sp. | reverse complement strand
TGAGGGGACAATCATCCACCTTCCTGTAGAGGACCTCGAGGGACTGGTGGATGGTTTCTTTTTTGAATTCACACATACGGCAAAAGTACCTTTTTATGATGGAGTTGTACTGATAAACTGGACAATTTCAGTATAGTTTTGTTAAAAATAAAATAACAGCACCCATGGAAATAATAGCCCGGACGGGAAAAAATGGATTGGCTTTGGTAGCAGTTTGTTTGGCAGCCCTGATGTTTGGCCTGGAAATATCGAGCGTACCCGTGATACTTCCCACGCTGGAAACGGCCTTGCACAGTGATTTCAAAGAAGTGCAATGGATCATGAATGCGTATACGATTGCCTGCACTACGGTATTGATGGCCACGGGTACGCTGGCGGACCGGTTTGGCCGGAAGCGGGTCTTTATCATCAGTATTTTATTATTCGGCATCACGTCTTTGTTTTGTGGCCTGGCGCAAAATACGCTGGTACTGATCATCAGCCGTTTTCTGCAGGGAATGGGAGGGGGCGCCATGTTGATCTGCTCAATCGCCATTCTTTCACACCAGTTCAGGGAAGGGCGTGAGAGGGGTAAAGCATTTGCTATCTGGGGTATTATCACGGGTGTGGGGTTGGGTTTTGGTCCTATCATTGGCGGCTTCATTGTGATTGTGTCGAACTGGCAATGGGTTTTCCTGGTGCATGTGGGCATTGCCCTCATTACGGCGCTGCTTGTATTCAGGGGAGTACAGGAATCACGTGATCCACGGGCTAAAAAGCTGGATGTAGGCGGGATCGTGTCTTTATCGCTGGCGGTCTTTGGACTGGCATATTATATCACGCAGGGACAGGCTATCGGATTCAGGAGTATCGCGGGCCTCAGCATCCTGGGAGCAGCAGCCATCAGTTTTGTTATTTTCTTAAGGGTGGAAAAGAAGCATGCTCACCCGATGTTTGATTTCTCTGTATTCAGTATCCGTCGATTCTCCGGCGCCATCATCGGTTGTATTGGTATGAATTTTAGTTTCTGGCCGTTTATGATCTACCTGCCCATCTATTTTCAAAGTGCGCTCGGCTACGATATCATGACGGCGGGATTGTCCTTACTGGCTTACACATTGCCCACGCTGGTGGTACCTCCGTTGGCAGAACGTCTTACGCTCCGCTATCAACCGCGCATTATTATCCCTTCGGGGTTGTTGATGATCGGGCTTGGTTTTCTGTTGATGTACTATGGAAGCAGGCTAACAAATGCCAGCTGGCTGACGATGCTGCCTGGTTCACTATTGGCCGGTATTGGTCTGAGTCTTACGAATACACCAGTTACGAATACAACCACGGGGGCGGTTACACCGGATCGTGCAGGCATGGCATCGGGCATTGATATGAGTGCGCGATTGATCACCCTGGCCATCAATATTGCGCTGATGGGATTTATCCTGGTGGAAGGCATCAATTCCTGGCTGGAAAGCAACTTGCCGGAAACCCTTGCGCCCACTCAATTACATGCGGCTGCGGAAAAAATAGCTGCGGGGCTTTCTGCGGCGGGCCTCCCGGATGCTACTGCTCATGCTGCGCTGGTGTATGGGTTTGGCTGGGTGATGCTTTTTGGTGGAGTTGGGGTATGTATCCTGGCCCTGGTGAGTTTCCTGATCTTTGGTCCGAAAGAAAAAGCGGTGGGGCAGGTAGCTGTTTAAATGGCGCATAATATTACATTGATTTTTCATGTTGGCTTTTTTAGGTCTAAACCGGCTAACGATGTATATTTAATTGTTGGGTGACTTACAAAAACCAGCAACCTGATTCGATGAATAAAAAAAGAACCCTTGCTGCTTCTTTCACTTTCATGATGTTGTTTCTTTTCAATCTGGCTAGCGCTCAGCAACAAACAATGGAGCAGGATTCTCTCTACTCCAAGGTGCTGAATGAAGAAAGAAAATTGCATGTTGTATTACCTAAAGATTACAATCCGTCCTCCGGTAAATATGAGATCGTGTATTGTTTGGATGATATCTCTAATTTTCTGACGATGGAATGGGACTTTCTGCGGGGGGAAGGTTTTATACCCAACAATATGATCCTGGTGGGCATTACAAATCCAAAACCTAATGGTGTGGATATGCGTGACAGGGACTTTACGCCCACAAAAATAGGGGGTATTTCCGGTGGTGCAGAAAGGTTTCTATCGTTTATTAAAACAGAGTTGATCCCTTATATCGGTCAAAAGTATAGGGCATCAGGCAATGGTCATGTGCTTTATGGTGGTTCTTTGGGAGGCTTGTTTGTGTTGTATACCTTTCTGAAGGACCCGGCACTTTTTACTTCTTATATAGCCATTGATCCAAGTTTATGGTGGGATAATTTTCTTTTGAATAGCATGGCTTCAGCGAAATTTGACAGTGTTAAAGTATTGCACAATACCCTTTTTATTGTTGGAAGGGAAGGGAATGCTTACCGGGAAATGGGTATAGCTGGTATGGACTCTGTGCTGCGTACAAAAGCTCCGGCAGGGCTCAACTGGAAATGTGTTGCTTACACCAATGAAACACATTACTCTACGAATTTTAAAGGATTTTGGGACGGATTGAAGTTTTCTTACGGCGGTTTTTATGCGTCAACCGGAGGTTATCCTACTTCCAGGAAGATTGTGATAAAACCTAAAACAGGAGTTGTACGTAAAGGTGTTCCATTCAGGTTGATCTGTTATAATTTAACGGGAGGTGCTTATCTGCATTATACCACGGATGGTACGGAGCCTACTTCTTCATCACCTACGCTTGCCGGCGAAGAAACGCCTATTAGACTGGACAAGGATTCGAAGGTTATCGTAAAATCTATTGGTGTAAGAACGGAATACAATCGAATGGATAGCGCCTATTTTGTCATTGGAGATACGTTTAAAGCGCTTGCGCTACCCAGGAAGTTAAAGCCAGCCGGATTAACTTATGCCTATTATGAAGGAACATGGGATTCTCTTCCTGATGTTAAACACCTTAAACCACTAAAAAGAGGAACAGCGGATAAGAATTTTGATGTCAATCAGTTTAATGGTAGTAAAGACTATGCCTGTATTTTGAATGGCTACTTAAAGATCAACCAGCCTGGCTACTATATTTTGGAAATGGGTGGTGGCAACGATCGGTCAAAGGTTTACCTAAATAACCAATTGATCCTGGGTCGGCACTTTATACAGGGAGAAGGCGAGATGTTTCTGGTTCCCTTAGAAGCAGGGTATTATCCTTTTCGAGTTGAATACTTTCATAAAAAGGGCGGAACTGAACTAGCTCCCATTTATATAAAGCCGGAAGGTGTGGAAGACTTTCAAATACCTATTGAAATGTTGTACAGTGAAAGCAATTAATAAGGAATGACACAAAATTCAATCATAGAGCGGGGAAGTAATTCAGGTATTGTCTCGTGGAGTGACCGCAAGATCGAGTGGCAAAATCCCGAGGGTCCTGGTGTGACTATAAACCTCGATGAAGTGGTGGTGATTGGTGAATATACAACCGACGCCGGCCCTCTTTTCGACGATTGGTTTCTGGTCTTCGTTTACAAAACTGGGGATTGGGATAGTATATCAATTTATGCAGCAGGGATTGATGACCTTAAGCAGCATTTATCTACAATATATAATACTGATCTTTCAAAATATTTCCTGGCTAATTCCACTGAATGGCGATCGTATATAAGATATCCACAGGGACTGGAAGGAAAACCTTTTTTTATATTTCAAGCCCCTGCGGGTTACAGTAAGCCTACAACATTTATTCATAAGCTAAAGTCTGCATTGGGATTAGGGGTCTATGGCAAAAGTTGGGAATTGGACTTAACCGATGAGGTGAAATCAACACTTAAGCAGGGGGGGTAGCTAGCAGCCTATCTATTGACTGACAGCAGGCCGAGGGTTTTCAATACGCTCTTAGGTATCATGGCCACTACTTCGGTAATGCCGCCCGCCGTTTTAGGAATGCGGTATTGTATAGCCGGCCCGATCACTTGCGAAGCTTCCTGCCTGGTGAGGGCGTAGGTATGTTCCAACCACAGGGACATGGCTTCGGTGGCAGCTTGTAGGGATTTATCCAGTGTGCTTTCAATACCGAAGAACATCCAATACTGCGCATCTTCCATTACGGGCCTGGTGAGGGAAAGAGAGTCTTTCCGGAGAATGCGGGTGCTGAAGCTAAACTTCAGTGTTGTTTCGAGGGCATCGCCGTTTAATTCACCGTCTCCCTGAGCCGCGTGCCCGTCACCAAAGTAGAGCAAGGCGCCCGGATGATAAACGGGCAGGTACATTGTTGCGCCGGTCTTATTGAACAGGAAATCGGTATTGCCTCCATAATCCCCACAGGCGCCGCCATCCGGAGTTTTGGCGCCCTCAGCAGCTACTCCCACGCATCCGATGAAAGGATGCAGGGGCACCCTCAGATTGCGCAGTGCTCCTTCTGCCACAGCAGGACTGGCAAAGCCAGCGATCGTATCCAAATTCCAGCGGGTGAGTTTTGCATTCCGCCATAGCTTCATCGTAGCCTTGCCCGGGAATATTTTCGGAATCAGGGCATTCAGGGTAGTAGCGTAACCACGATTCAGGCGCACGTCGAGCAGGGTGATGGCAATGACATCACCGGGCATGGCGCCTTCCACAAAAAAGGGGCCGGTGAGGGGATTGCCCCTATGCGCGACCCTTTCGCCTTTTTCATCGAACCCTACAGCATCTACGCTGTTGGTGCTGACGGTGTCGCCTGGAGATATCCTGAGTACGGGCGCAGTTGCCGCGGAATAAGTACGTTGCCAGGAAGAAGGCTGGAAATGGATATGCCGCGGCTGCTGGCGGGCGAAAACTGCGGTGGTGCAGGATAAGGCTGCCAGTGTACAATAGATAAATGGGCGAAAGAGCATACTGATCTGGTTTTATAGGTGAAAATAACGGGCTTTCGGCGGAAATATTGGCGGTTATATCCGATCATGGACCGTACCATTGATTTTATTATTAGCTTGAAGCATACGATACTCTATCATTTATAAACACCACTATGCGCGTATTGACTTTTATCATATGTATGCTGCTGACGCTGACTGCAGGCGCAAGGCAACAAGTCCGGGCCCGTGCATTGGGCGTACCCTTTGATGGAACCCCCGGAAAGAACAATTCAATTACGGATGTACCCGGTATTTTGGTTGGTTACAAAACTTTGATCAAAGGAAAGGCTGATAGCCTGGTAAGGGGGCGTGGCCCGGTACGCACGGGCGTGACGGTGATCCTTCCCAAAGGCAAAACCCTGGGTGGTTATCCTGCAGGATGGTTTTCGCTCAATGGTGATGGAGAAATGACTGGTATTCCTTATGTAGAAGACTATGGAATGGCCTATGGCGCTATCGGTATTACAAATACGAATAGTGTGGGTACGGTGCGTGATGCGATCGGCAAGTGGAACGTTAAAAACTTCTCCACGGGCACGTCGCTCGACTTCGCCTTTTCGCTGCCTGTAGTAGGAGAGACCTTCGATGGTATGCTCAATGATATCAATGGCTTTCATGTGAAGGATCAGGATGTATGGGATGCATTGGATTCGGCCAAAGGAGGTATTATCGCGGAAGGGAATGTAGGAGGAGGAACGGGCATGTCGCTGTTTGGTTTTAAAGGAGGCAGTGGCACGGCGTCGCGTATGATTAAGATCGATAGTACGGAATACACGGTGGGGATATTTGTGCAAGGTAATTTTGGTGGCCGCCGGTACATGACGATCGCGGGCGTACCAGTGGGTAAGGAAATTACGGACCTTCGCCCGGTCATCAACATGAAGGAAAAGAAAGATGGGTCGATCATTGTTATCATTGTCACAAATGCTCCGCTGATGCCGCTGCAATTGAAGCAGGTAGCCAAGCGGGCAACGATTGGCATTGCCCGCACGGGTGGTTGGGCCAGCAATGGGTCAGGTGATATCTTCCTGGCGCTGAGTACGCGGGAACCCGGCGAAAAAGGAGGCCTGGAACAATGGGCCACGGTGCCCAAAGAAAAAATGGACCGTATCTACCTGGCAACGGCTGAAGCAACGGAGGAGGCTATCGTGAATGCGTTGGTTGCGGCAGAGACCATGCAGGGTATCAACGGGAATACCTTCTACGCGTTGCCACATGAGCGCCTGGTGCAAATACTGAAGAAATACAACCGTTACGAAAAGCAATAAAATGACGCGGGGAGATAGGTTATTATTGAAAGGCGAGGTGGCTTAAGATTTGCAGTTATATACTGCTATTCTTAAAACCTGATGCAATGAAGACGTTCCTCCACCTGGTGTTGTTTTGTGTATTGTGGGGCATTGTTGTTCCATCTTATGGTCAAAAAGGGTGGGGGCAGCCTGCTTCTGCCAATCAAATCATCGCTACTTCACGTGGTGTTATTGAACGGGTGATGGGAAATAAAGCAGTGGGGATTAAGCTCTTCGTTGTGCCTACTGTCAATAACCTGGACAGCTTCCGGGTACAGGCCAGTGGTGGTCAGTTATCAATTTATGGCAATAGTGTGTCTGCTATCTGTTTTGGATTTCATCAATACCTCAAGCAATACTGTCATCTTATGTATACCTGGAGTAGTGGTCCGTTGACTGCTCCGGCCCTGTGGCCGGCCTGTGCGGAGCTGGCAGGCGGATCGCCCTACAAATACAGGTATTACCTGAATGTGGTGACTTTCGGTTATACCACTCCTTACTGGGATTGGGCACGCTGGGAAAAGGAATTGGACTGGATGGCGATGCATGGGGTGAATATGCCTTTGGCAACGGTTGCCAGTGAAGCGATCGCGCAGCGTGTATGGTCGCAACTTGGGGTGAACCAACAAGGGCTGGATAATTTCTTCACGGGCCCTACACATCTTCCCTGGCACAGGATGGGAAACCTGAACAAGTGGGATGGACCTATTCCTGAAGGTTGGCACAAAGGCCAACTGGCACTTCAACATAAGATACTGGACCGGATGTATGGGATGGGTTTCTCACCTATTACGCCTGCATTTGCCGGATTCGTACCGGAAGCTTTTGCCAAACTGCATCCGGAATTACATTTGAATCCGTTGAAATGGGGTGGGTTTCCAGAGGCATATAATGCCTATGTACTAACACCCGGTACGGAATGGTTTAACAGGATCGGGAAACTTTTTATCAAGGAATGGGAGCATGAATTTGGTAAGAACAAGTTTTACCTGGCGGATTGTTTTAATGAGATGGATGTGCCGGTGGATAGCACTGACCCACAAAAAAAATTCGATTACCTGGCTAATTATGGTAAGTCGGTTTATCAGTCGATCACCAGCGCCAACCCCGAGGCGGTGTGGGTGACACAGGGCTGGACTTTCGGGTATCAACACAAATTCTGGGATAAGCCCACACTTCAATCCTTGCTTTCCAAGGTGCCTGATACGGGGATGCTGATCCTCGACCTGGGCAATGATTATCCGCCGTATGTATGGCATATTGATCCGGTGTGGAAGACACATGAAGGCTTTTACGGAAAGCAATGGGTGTATAGTTTTGTGCCCAATTTTGGCGGCAAGACTCCCTATACGGGTGTTGCTTCCTTTTACGCATCGGCCCCGATCGAGGCATTGGAGTCTCCCTATTCGAAAAGCATGATTGGTTTTGGATCGGCGCCGGAGGGTATTGAGAATAATGAGTTGATCTATGAATTGATCGGGGATATGGGGTGGAGCAGGAAGGCCATTGACCCTTCAGTATGGGTACGTGGGTATTGCAATACGCGGTATGGGAAGTGCCCTGATCAGTTGTTTGCTGCGTACCAGCAGTTTTTTGCTTCCTGTTATCATTCTTTTGGTTCTTATCCACGCTATGTGTGGCAAACAGTTCAATACGATATGCGCCGGAAGGGAAGTATCAATAATGAGCCTGCTTTTTTCAAAGGGGTGGAAGATTTTTTGGGTGTGGCGAAAGAGATGCGTGGCAATAAATTCTATCAGCATGATGCGATCGAACTGGCCTCTTTGTACCTGGGGTTGAGAGCAGATGCTTTCTATCAGCAGGCTATGAAGGCTGATTCGGCCGGTAATATTGCCTTAAAGAACAAAATGGGTAAGCAGGCTATCCGGTTATTACTTCAAATAGATTCGTTGCTGGAGTCGCACCCGATGAACAGGCTTAGCAGCTGGGTAAATTACGCGCGTGGCTATGGCGCGCATGAGAAAAAGAAGAATTACTATGAATCGAATGCGAAACGCCTGATCACTACCTGGGGTGGTGTACAGGATGATTATGCAGCCAGGATCTGGAGTGGGTTGATTAGGGATTATTATGTTCCCCGCGTTGAGCAATCCTTGTTCAAAAAAGGCTTTGACCGGAAGGGTTGGGAAGAGCGGTGGGTAAAAACGCCGGGGGTAAGTAAGATCAGGCCCTATGCGGACCCTGTTGGGAAAGCGATCGAGCTGGTAGAAGCCTATAGCGATTAATGGGGAGCGCGGTACAAGGCGCTTATTCAAAATTAAGCCCTTTGTTGTTGATAAAATGAATGAGTGCGGCTGCGTTTTTTACCTTCAGTATCTTGTGAATGTTATAGCGGTGAACTTCTACCGTTTTTATGGCGATACTCAAATAAGTGCCAATTTCTTTAGAGGAAAGGCCCTTTCGGATAAGATTTATGATCTCAATTTGCCTTTCAGTCAATTGATCGAACCTGGGAGCCTGAAGATTATTTTCCAACATCTGTACTGATATAATGTCCTTCACTTCCTGGCATACATAAATATTCCCTGCATAAACTGTTTTAATAGCATTCAGCATTTCCTGACTGGGCGAATTTTTGGTTACATATCCCCGGGCTCCCAGCCGGAACATTTTCCTTGCATAAGCTGGTTCTGCATGCATGGAAATGGCTATGACCTTTGATTTGGGCGACAATTGCAAGATCCTTTTTATAATATCAAAACCGCTGAGCGGGGCCATATTGATGTCGAGAAGCACTATGTCAGGTCGCTTGTCGCGGGCAAGATCAATGGCTCGCTCCCCATCTCCTACAGCAGCAATAACATCAAACAGGTCTTGATAATTGCTTAACAGAAAATCCCAGGTTTCACGGATCAGGGTATGGTCATCAACGATCAGAACGGTAATCTTACTCATGAGGTATGCTATTAAAATAAATAATTAATTCGTAACGTATCTGGGAGATTGCCCCAGGGTAACTAATTTATTTCAGGAATGATCAGCTGTGAGTAATCGATACAGGATAAGTAACCAAAGTTATGCAGACTAATTTAAGTACCGGCAAAATTATGGTACGCATTACCGTGAATGTATTGGGTTAAAATCAAAATAGGAGCTTGCCGGCTTCGGATAATCTGTGAATTGTATAAAATTTAGAGCCGAACCTGTAACAATAGCGGATTAAAGATATCGATATTTGTAGTCGAATAACACCTATGGGAGCCCAATCTTTCTGCTACCCTGGAATTATCATACCCGCGCCTGTTGAATTCATATCGCTGTATAGACGTACCAGGAAAACACTGGTGTCAGCAAAGCGGGTATGAAATATTCCATATCTGAGAAAGGTATATCACAAAGCTCCCCGGCCGATACATTTCAAAGAGGAAAATATGAAGAATGCACTTCTTTCAGATGCCATAAATGCTAAGATGCCGGAGAAAAAAAATACCGGCCAGGTGCAGGTTATAGCCGAAGCCATCCCCAACGGTTTGTTTACAGTGGATGAACAATGGACAGTAAAAACATGGAATAAAGCAGCGGGAGAATTATTGGGTATCCAGGCGGAACAGGTTATTGGTAAGGATCTGTGGGAGACATTTGCGGGTCTATGCCCCGTCGATTTTTATGCCACCTGGCAAAAGATCTTCCCTCGGGATGTGCCTGTTTATTTTGAAGGATACTGGCCGCAAATGGAAAGTAGTTATCAGGTTATCACCTGCTACAAAGAGGATACCTTGTTTGTTTCGTTCAAAAAAAAGTATCTGAAGTTGTATGCAGAATATTCTGCGCAGCAATTCAGGGCATTACATGAATTATATCAGCTTGTGACACAGGTTACGAATGATTGCCTTTGGGAATGGGATCTGCAGAACAACACCTTATTTTGGATAGATGGCGGCCATAAGCGGATATTTGGCTATCCTATAGAAAATGCACTTATTCCCCGGGAGTTTTGGGAGATCCGTGTTCATCCTGATGATAGTGTGCGCCTACTTGCAAAACTAAAACATGTTATTGCAGAAGGGGTGGATGATGTGTGGGAAGATGAATACAGGTTTGAAAGGGCCAACGGTAGCTATGCTTATGTGCATGACCGTGGCCATATTATTTATGAGGGCAGCAAGGCATGCCGCATGATCGGTGCTACCCAGGACATAACGGCAAGAAAAATAGCCGAGAAGCAGTTAATAGATGCTGAAACGAAATTAATGTTGGAAAGGCTGACAAGGCAAAAAGACATCACGAGGGCTGTACTGACGGCACAGGAGAAAGAACGGGCGTATATAGGAAAGAAAATGCATGATAACCTGAGCCAGGTATTGGGTGCCGCCAAGCTATATATTGAAATGGCTAAAACGGACCCCGATATCAGAGACCTCTGCCTGGATAAATCTTCGGGTTACTTAGCACAGGTCATTCAAGATATCAGAAGGTTAACCAAATCACTGATGCCCGAGCTCATGATTATGGGCCTGAAGGATAGTATTATAGTGTTATTAATTGATTTTAACATGGCGCATCCCATTAACATCGGCTTTAAGGAAGAGGGTATGGAGGAGGTGACCATAGTTGAAAATGTACAAATGGCACTATTCAGAATTATACAGGAACAGCTAAACAACATCATTATGCACGCAAATGCCACTCAGGCAAGCGTCAGCCTGAGCAGAAAGGGAGATGGCATTGAGTTAATAATAGTTGATAATGGGGTGGGGTGCGATATGATTGAATTAAATGAAGGGTTGGGTGTAAGAAATATTATAAGCAGAGCGGAGCTGCATCAGGGAAGTGTAGTCATTGAGTCGAAGCCTGGAGAAGGGTATAAATTGCAGGTCTTGATCCCTTTGCCTATTGGTACCTGATTGCCTCCATCCATTCTTCCTAAGAAGGGATAACCATTTATACTTTACAGGCTGTTTTGTTTTTTGAATTGAGAAGCGGTATAGCCGGTTGTTTTTTGAACTGGGCTGAAAGATGCGCTACACTGCGGATTTATTGATATTCATCAAGTGTACACTGTGCATTATATATTCTATTGCTTTATGATGAATTAGGGGTACCTTACTAATTATCATATTGTATGTTAAAACCACAGAAGTCCACTAATCCGAGGTCGCGCCGTGATACCCAGTCGGCGTCGGCTACAGTAACCAATAGTATCATTCATCATCTCGCTTTTAATAGTTCTTTACTGGCAAACATTGTATTTATTGTTGGTACCGGTAAAGTAGTAACTGCCAATGCTGCGGCCTGCAGACTGCTTGGTTATTCTAAAAAAGGCCTACTGGCCCAAATCCGCTCTACTATTTTTAATACCAATGAGGTTAGCTTCAAAAAAATGATGAAGCAGCGCAGTATTAACGGACAATCGCAGGCTACAGTAACTGTGGCAAAGAAAAGTGGCAAGCTTTTGACCTGTGATATTACCTCTGCCATTTTTATGGGGGAGGATGGTATAAGAAATTCGATCACTACTATCGTGGATATCAGCAAAAGGATACTGGAGCAAAAAAAATTGGATATCCAAAAGGAAAAAATAGTTGCGGATAATATTGAACTGGCTAAAAATAAACAAAAACGAATTACAGCGCAAAGAGAGAAAGCAGTGGCTGAAGATATTGTTGTGGCGCTGGCAAAATCAGCCGCAATGCTAACAGAAAATAAGGAATGGATAAGATACATCGCTAAAACGTCCTATGATGTAATGTGGGACTGGAATATAGCTACGGGCCTGATCTATGTGAGTGACAGCGTGGAAGAGGTATTTGGCTATAAAGTACAGAATAACACCATCAGGTATACTGACTTTATTGAAAGCCTGCTCCCGAACGAAAGGGATACTATTGAAAAGAAGATATGGCGAACGCTTGCCTCCGACAGTAAAAGCTGGAAAGATGCTTATATGATCAGGTGCAGAGATAGCGTAGTGGTAGCTACCACCAGCCGGGCCAGCATAGTGAGGGATGGAAATGGGAAAGCTATCCACTTAATAGGGGCTATACAGGACGTAACCAAGTTTCATGCACTGAAAACGAAGTGGGGACAACAAAGCCATCAGCAGGATGAACAAAGTGAAATGTTCCTCGTGGCGGATGGTCTTTCCATTGATATTATCTGGGACTGGAATTTATTGAATAATGAAGTACATATAGGTGAAGGTTTTGAAGAATTGTTTGGCTATGCTGTACAAGATAATAAAGTCAGTATTGACTCCTGGCGCAATTATCTTCATCCGGAAGACAGGGAAGCTGTTAGGAAAGGATTATTCGCTGCTATTGCTTCCACGGCTGCTCATTGGGCGCAGGCTTACCGGTTTATCAAGGCCGATGGTTCTATTGCTACGGTATTTGGCAGGGGCAGTATCATGCGGCACGCTGATGGAAAAGCTTACCGCATGATAGGCTCGATGCAGGACCTTACCAAGCAGAAGGTGCTGGAGGAAAGGCTGGAACAGGAGATCAGGCTAAAGGAAAAACAGATAGAAAATGCAATGGAAGATGCAAAGGAGACAGAAAGGTCTGATATTGGTAAAGAGTTGCATGATAATGTTAACCAGTTGCTGGGCACTTCCAGGCTTTATCTCTCTTTGGCAAAAGAGGGGGGAGAAGATAGCGGAAAGTATTTGGGCCGTTCCTCAGAATATTTGATCACCGCTATTGAAGAGATCAGAAAGTTAACGAAGGCGCTTACAACCGATGGGATTAAAAATCTTGGCCTTGTTGAAGCTATTCAGGATATAGCACAGGACACAATGGAAGTAAATTCAATGAAAATATCCTGCTCCCTGGATAGTTTTGTGGAACAAAGTGTGAACGAGAAGTTTAAGCTCAATGTTTACCGGATCGTACAGGAGCAATTAAACAATATCCTGAAACATGCTACCGCCACTAAAGTGGCGATTAATCTTTTACAGGATAAAACTTCTATCCGTCTTTCCATTACCGACGATGGGGTTGGCTTTGATACGGGAAAAAAACGAGAAGGAATTGGCATTGCCAATATTAAAAGCCGCGCAGATTCCTACAATGCAACAATTGATTTTGCCTCACAGTCAGGTTTGGGATGTGTACTGACCATTATTTTTCCTCTTCAGAAATGTATTGTTAATTAAGCTTGTTGACAGGCCCCAATGGGTATATTCCCTCCCGCTTAATCGATAATTACGCCCGTTTAATCGCCGGTCATTGTTTAGGGTTTGGTTTAATCAGACATTGTAGGGTCTATTAAACCAAACCTAGCCATGTACTGCAAACCGGTGATCTTGTTATTGTTGTTGATTGGCGGAATGACAAGCCGCACCTTCGCCCAGGACGTGGAAAAAATGCTGGCCGCAAAACCGGTGGTCTTTTCCGGAAGCCTCAACGTTACGTCCATTTTTTACAATGCGAAGGGTATTCCCAACCGGTACCTCCCTTTTAATTATGTGATTACCGGATCGCCGGTACTGTCCATATATGGCTTTCAGGTGCCGGTGACTTTTACCATCGGTAAGCAGCAAAGCAATTTTACACAGCCATTCAACCAGTTTGGCCTGAGTCCCACTTACAAATGGGTGACGCTCCACGCCGGGTACCGCAATCTTTTCTTTTCGCCCTATACGCTGGCGGGGCATACCTTCCTTGGGGCGGGCTTTGAACTCAATCCCGGCAAATTAAGACTGGCGGCTATTTACGGACAATTCAACAAGGCCACGATTGGGGATACGGCGCAAAGTCTGCTGTTTTCCAATGCCAGTTACAAAAGGACGGGGTTTTCGGCACGTTTAGGATATGGTACGGATAATAACTTTGTCGATCTCATTGTATTAAAAGCGAAAGACCATGCAGGCAGCCTGCCGGTGACGAAGGGGTTTGCCGATTCCTCCGGCATGGCTCCCGCAGAAAATACGGTGGCAGGCTATGCCTTGCGTTTCACCTTTCTCAAAAACAGGCTCAGCTTCGAAAGCAATGGGGCACTCAGTCTCTACACGCATGATATTAATGCACCCCGGTTGGAAGATTCGGCTTTCGAAAAAGGGGCGGAGCAACTGAATTCGCTTGCTAATGCGCGCACCAGCAGTGAGCTTTATGGCGCGATAGATGCCGCTCTTCGATATAAGACGCGAAACTTCTCGCTCAAGCTTCAATACCGGCATATCGATCCGGGCTACCAGTCGATGGGCGCTTATTTTCTCAACAATGACCTGGAAAATTATACGATCGCCCCTGCTTTTATGCTGTGGAAACGCAGGATACGCTTCAGCGGCAGCCTTGGTATCCAACACGATGATCTGTCGAAACAGAAAAGGGCAAAGGCCAATAAAGTGATCGGATCGGCCAACCTCAGCGCCGATATCAGCGCGCGGTTGTCGGTCGATGTGAACTACAGTAATTATTCGATCAACCAAACGGTGAAAACGATCCGCTTTGCCGATTCTTTAAAAGTGGTACAGTCCAGCACGCAGCTGTCTTTCTCGCCCCGGTATACGATGACGGGCACTTCCTTATCGCATACGATTGCTTTTGCGGCCAACCTCAGCAAGGCCAGGGAACTAAATTCTTCGCGGGAGGACAGTGTGAACAGTGACATCGATACCTACAATTACCTGCTGAGCTACCAACTGAACTTCATTCAGCAACTGGCAAGCTTATCCCTTTCCTTCAACCATACAGCACTGAAAAGCAGCTTCCTTACAGATGGGAACGACGGGGTGACGCTCGGCCTGTCCAAAAGCTGGTTAAAGAACAAACTCAATGTATCTGCAAGCGGAGGATGGCTGTTAAGCAAAAGGAATGAGGAGAAAGGCAGGATCATCAATGGGGCGTTGCAATGCCGGTACAATTTTATCAACAGGCATATGCTGCGCATTACGGCTTATTATACGGATAGCCGGCCCAACAATCCAACACCTACTTATCCAAAATATACTGAGACCAGGGCGGAGATCGGGTATGGGTTCTCTTTATAGTAGCATGGCTTCGACAGGCTCAGTCTGACACTAAATCATTAAAAATAGTTGACATCATGTTCACGAGGTTCAAAATAAAATGGCTGCTGCCTGCTTTGCTAAGTGTTTGCTGGATGCTTGGCAGCTTTGCTTTATTTGCTCAACAAGACATCACGGTCCGTGTGCAGGTGAACAGGCTGCCGGATGGGCACTATCCCACGAAAATATACCAGTTCACCAACACCCCGGGATTGGTTACGCTCACGCTCACCAACCTCACCAATACGGCGCGCAGGGTGTATTTAACAGGGAGCCTTACGGGCGACAATGGGGTATTGGTAGCCACTGCAAAAAATTACCAACCGCCCACGGATATAGAACTGGGGCCTTTGGCTACCAAAACGCTCAACGCGGTAGAAGCCTCCTACCTGTTTGATGCCAACAACCTGGTGTACCTCTCGGGCAATACGAGCATTAAATCATCTGTGTTTGGTGAGCAGGGGTTGCCTGAAGGCGTCTATCAGCTATGTATACGGGCCATCGACAGGGCTACGCGGCAACCGCTTTCTGCTGAAGAGCCCATCGGTTGCAGCAATATTTTCCAGGTAACTACCTTAGAGCCACCGGTCATTCTCAATCCTTATGACGAACAGGCATTGTTTTTTACACCGGTGCAAAACATGCCGATACGCTGGACGACACCTCCGGGGGCGCCGCCTTCCACGCAATACCTCCTGCGCATTGTAGAAGTATTTGGCAAGCGCAACCCTTATGATGCTATGTTCAGTACGCCGGTGCCTTTTTTTGAAACAACGGTTACGGGCGCACCCCTGTTCCTGTATTCGGTGCTGCAACCGCAAATGCAGGAGGGCCGCACCTATGCCATGATGGTCATTGCATCTGACCCATCGGGCAATGCCAGTTTCCGGAACAAAGGGCAAAGTGAAGTGGTGCAGTTCAGCTACGGGAATAAAGAAGGTGCAGGCAATGTGGGACAAGACCCGCCTACCAGCAATGGCCCGCTATTGGAATATGCCAATCACCGGTTGACGGGCCGGATATCAGGAGCCTTTAAAAAATCAGAAACAGGTGCATATTCACTGTCAACCGGATCGGTACAAATGCTGACCACGCCCGCACAGATTGCCAGTGCAGGCAACAAGGGCACGACACTGGCTACGCATGCTATTGATGCAAGCCCTTATCTCACGGCCACGGTGTCGAAACCTGCTTTTGCTTTACAAACTACGCTCACCCCGCTGGTGAGCATGAATACGGTGGCTGCTATCAATGCAGATGCCACGCTGCTAAAACCCGCAGGCCAATTTGCCAGTGCAACGCTCACCAATGGTCCGGTGCTACAGGTATCACAACCTGCAGGCACTTTGTCGGCCTCAGGAGCCAGCAGCACTACGATCAGTTACGAAACGATCAATGTAGATACGGCAACGGACCGTTTCCCGCTGGCAGGTGTACATGTAACATTGCAGGCTACACTGACTACGGGTAATGGGCGCAGGATCTTATTGGCTACGGGCCAGTCGGACAAGGAGGGTAATTATGTCCTCGACTTCCTGGACCCTGCTTATGCGTCTGCTACAGGCCTTACAGGGCTAACCCTTTCTTTCGAAACTACGGACTTTGAAAATACAACTGTATCGGTCCCGTTATCTGTGTTAAACAGTCCTGCTGCATCCGTCGGTAACCACGTGTTATTGGCCAAAACGATGCGTGTATTGATCAAAACGATCTTTGACGCTACGGTGTCTACCGATGAGACTGGTTACGGCTTTCACATTTACCGGGATGCGCAGGAATTATTGGCCCGGCCCTGGCTGGCCAATGAAGGGAAAACAAGCGCCGCCGGTAAAAAGCCGGTTGATATTAATGGCTTGCAGTTGATAGAAATTGCTGCAGACAGTCTGGAACCCGGCGTAGGCACTGAGGGCCGTTTGAAATTAATTTCCAAACTGGATGCGCTGGGAGCAGGGAGGATATTTTTAGGAGGGAAATTGTATGTGAAAATCATCCCGTCCTCCTCCAGTTTTAATGAGCTCATCTCGACGGTCAATGCATTGAATGTACCGTTGGCTGCCAACAAGGTATTGCAGGCACGTATTGAATACAAGCTTTCCCGTCGGCCTGCCAGTGTAAGCGGAACTGTTTATTTGCCGTTGGGCGACAAGGGCAGGGTACCGGTAGCGGGTGCGCTGGTGCGGGTGATGTATAAAATAAAGGATAGGGCACCGGGCATTGATCCCAATGAACTGTATAAACAAACAGCAACCTTAAAACCGAATATTGCAGCCGCAGGCTCCACGCCGGCTTTTACAGAACATAATGTGCATGATCCTGGCATCACCAGCTTAGAGGCAATTGCCTATACTGTGGCTGATCAGGGCTTGTATACGCCTATGATCGTGGAACCCCGCAGTGTTGGCGGCGGCCTGGTGGCAAAAGCGGTGTTGGATCCCATTGCGGCGATAGTGCCTGGCGGTGAAGTGCCTGGTGGTATGAAAGCGATCACCACTACGGTGGATGAATTGGGCCATTACAATATCATGTTGCCGCCACTCAAAAAAGAAGCGGAAGTTACTGTGGAGGTGATCAGTACGCCGGCCGATTTCCGGAAGTTCCTTATCGAAGCGCCGGGCTATAATGGTCCCATCGCCAGCAAGCCACTTGAGCTGGGTGGATCCTTAAAGGTGGATTTTGTGGTGAAGGCTGATATTGCGGAAGTAGTGGGCCGCATAGTGGACGATGCGGGCAAACCTTTGTCTGGTGCGCACATGAAGTTCAAGGGAACGGAGATCGGGGAGAGAGGGGAAGGTGGCATATTTTATTTCAGCATTTACCCCGGCACACATATCATATCACTCGAAAAAGAAGGTTATGTAACAAAAGATATTACGGTAACGGTACCACAGTTAACCAATGCGAAGACCAGCGATAATGGATACGCCTCAAAGTGGTTGAGCATGACGGTGAAACAAAAGCAGGAAGAAACCTTGTCGCGTATCAGCCAGTCACAGACGGTACAGTCGGCGGTGGCGCAGGGTACTGTATTTTCCGCAGCCATGTTTGGTATTGCGGCATCGGGCTCTTCTTCGAATACCTCCGCTTCGGCAGTTTTCAATGGTGGTCTCGCTACTGCCTTTGGCATCTCCACTTCTTCTCCGGGATCGCAATACGAAATACCCCGGGAATTTACGCTTGACCTGAAAGATGTTGGCTTTCTCAACAAGATTGTGGGAAAAGCCAGGTTCCGGGTGCTGGAAGAAGGAAGTAACAATCCCATCGCGGGTGTTCGCCTCACGGTATTTGACAGTACGAATTTAACGGATGCCAAAGGTGAATGGTATTATGAAGGCTTTGGTGGATCGGCTACGCTTACGCTGATCCCACCCAAAGGAACACACTATATCGCCGAACAGAAATTGATCACGCTGGTGGAAACAGGGAAAGAGCAGGTGATTGTGGTGACGATGAAAACAGGGGTGTTGATCTCCGGTATCGTTACTTCAGGCGGTAAGCCATTGCCCAATGCCCGGATACTGCTGGACGGGCAGGATTTTGCTGGTCTAACGACAGACGATGCGGGTCATTATGAAATATATACCACCCCCGGTGAGCACAGTGTGGGTGCGCGTAAAAAGGGCTTTGTAGGAAAAGACGAACCATCGCAGCCTATATCTGCTAATAAGATCATGAACTTTGACCTGAAAGGTCCCAGCGGCATCAGGAATTATGAATCCTTACTGGGGTTCGACATCGAGTTGGATGGGGTACAGCCTGCCGGTGCAGGGCTGGAAATATGGAGTGGCAATTTTGTGAATCTGCAGCCGGTGGATAAAAATGTATTCAGCGTTGATGGCGCCACCCGTATACCGTTCAGCAAACTGCAGGTGAGTTTTGATATACAGGGCAAAGCTGTTCCGCAGAATGATATGGTGAAAACGGACCTTACGGAATTGCCGCTCAAATTATTTGGCTATCTACCGGTAAAGCTTACGGGTGATGGGGTTGTTACATTTACCAGGTCGGATGGTAAGGGGCAATTGAATGGAAAGATCAGCATCGCCTTCAATCTTATTCAGGGTTATCGCGGTTGGACCATGGGGGAAAATATAAATGTTGCACTCGCCAAAACAGGCACTACCACAGCTGGCAAGATCACGCTGTTCAGCAGCAGCGGCCCACAGGCATTGGAACAAAATTATGGCCTGGTGGGAGAGGGGGCTTTACGGGGAACGCTGTATGGTTTTAGGGTGGATCTAAAAATGGGTAAGGCAGATAAGGACGGCCTGGAGTTTTCGGGGAGTATTGCCACTCCTTCACTTGGTCCTATCAAATCAATTGCCATAGGCATCAATAAACTCGCTATCAACAGGGCGCTGACGGTAAGCGGGGTGCTGGTGCAAACGAGTGACTTTCCTTCTCTTGAAATCGCCAGCTGGAAACTGGGCATCGACAATATGATCTTTAATGAGGATGGGTTTAAAATTGGCGGAGGGCTGAATCTGGCACTTCCCAAATCGGCCAGCTCCCTGATCAGTTTTTCAGACCTGGTGATCTCCAAAGATGGGGTTTCGGGTGGAAAATTTGTTATTCCTGATCTGGGCATTGATATTCTGGGGTTGTCCAATCTATTTGGAGCGGGGTCGCCCATTACGTTTGGAAGGGTTGGTAACAGCGATGTATACCGCCTGGCCGGTAAAGCGAATTACAAGATCAATGTGCCCATCTTTGGCGAAGCGCTGCCGGTGCCTTCTTTCGAGATCATGACCAACGGGGATTTTGGGGTGCAGGTACCGATAGGACGAAAGATACCGTTGGGCAGGTTTTCATTCGACCTGGCTAACCTTATCATCAATTCAAAAGACAATACGCCCTCGATTACGATACAGGGTAAATTCAAAGCCGACTTTGCTTTCCTCGCATTTGATGTATCGGACATCACGGTACGTGGTTCGGCTGGCGGCCCGGTATTTTCGATCGCAGAAGTTGGTGTTAAATTAAATGTGCCCATTATGTCGGCAACGGTGCGGTGCGGCTTTTCTGAATTCGGCTTTTCCGGAGAAGGGGAGCTTGGTATAGCTGCTTCACCCATTGGTGGTATGATCGGGTTTAAATATTTCAACCGGCCGGAAGGGATCGAACTGGGCGCTAAATTTTTTGCGAAGATCCCTCCGATCCCCATTGGTGTGGTAGTAACGCTCGAAGGCGTGGGTGGTGGATTCAGTTATGATGCCGGCAGGCCCAACAATGGAGGTTTTTTGGTGGATGTGAATTGCAGGCTCGGTATGTTGGGTACGGCCACAGCAGTGGCGCTGGATCCGCTGGGGCTCACGGTAGTCAGTGCGGGTGTGTTTGAAGGCTATGGTACCATCAAGATGGCCAGTTATTTCACTAAAGGAAACGTGTCGGTTAAGTACAATGGTCCTGAACGTGTCTTCACTGTGCAGGTAGATATACCGCTTTCACCCATGGAAAGTCTGGCAGAAGAAAGGATCAAGGCGCTGGTGGTGATCAGCGCCAAAGAGGGAGATGAATACGCGTTCTTTGGCTGTCAGTCGCATTTCGGTCTCATGGGCCTTATCGATAACTACGGTGTGCTTGCGGTGGGCGTCCATTTAAAAGATCCAAAAACCCGTGGAGACCTCGTGGGGGATTATTTTAGAGATGCGCCCGAAGACTTCCTGCGGGAACGCTTTTCAGGGGTATACATCAGTGTGGGTGCTCATGTAGGGCGATCTAAAGACAATGCCTTGGGATTCGATTTTGGTGTTGCCAGCGCCACAGCCTGGTTTACCTACGGATACGATGCCAGTCTACTGCTCAATTTTGAAGAGAATGCCTACCGGCTGAGTTTGGGCGGCGGCTTTGATCTTAATATAGAGGCTTGCTTAGGTCCGGCCTGTGCAGGAATCAGCGCCAGTATGTGCGTGCACATAGAAGGTGGGCGTAATGATGCGCTCGGGTGGCATTTCAGGGGTAAGGCAGCAGGCAATGCGGCCATCAATATTAAGGGTGGATTTGGGAAATGCAAGGCGGGTTGTAATGAAGTACTGGGTCCGTGGGACGGTTGTATCGGAGGTGCTGTGAAGGTTTGCGGAACTGCCTGGGTAGACCTCGGTTTTAACGAACGAGACAAATTGCAATTTAGTGCAGGAATAGGTGGAAATGTTACGCCTTGTCAATGATCAACTAAAAGCGATGAATAAAAAATTAATAGGAATGGTGCTTTGGCTGGTAAGCAGTACGGTCATGGCCCAGCAGGAAAACAGCGGTGTATTCAATTCTCCGGTAATGCCGGGACCCAATGGCGTATTTATTTATGCTGTTGATTCATTACGGTCTTTGCTTACATCTTCCCGGGAACAGACCATTGCTATCTACAGAGAAGATAAAAAAGGTGCAGGGTTTAAAAGGATAGCGGAGATGGGCTTTCCGGCTTCAGCGGCCGATCTTGACAAAAGATTGGGGGCTGCGCTGATGCAGGATATCCTTCGGAATAGAAAGTTAGGTTCTTCCCAGGATCTATACAGGCAATTGGCGGCAGGTCGTTTTGACGCGCTTGGGCTGTATGCTACGATTCCGGCTGTGCAGGAAGCGCTTGGTTTTCTTTATATCGACAAGACGGTAACGGGCCCTGTTCCGGGAGTTAGCTACCGGTTGGAGTTTTCGTATAACGGAAACCAACGTTTACTTTATCAAATTGCGTTGGCTGAAATTCAATACCGGAAATTACCGCTGTTTAAAAGCTACCGGTCGGCGATCACGGACAGTATGGTAACGGTTACCTGGTATAGTACGGGAGGGGATGCGGCTTATGCAACGCTGTTTACCAATGGTGGTAGAGGGGCAGAAAAAAAGTTCAATGCCAGTACCCGGCAAAATGTATATGAGCGAAAAGACACTTTATTCGTGACCTGCACGGCAGCTACCACCCGGGGTAACAAAGTGGTATTGTACATTCGTCCGGAAGACATTGCAGGTAATCGCGGCCCGGCTTCGGATACGGTGCACCTGTTGGCGTTGAGCCTGGCCAATACGCTATCGGTTACCAACCTGCAGGCAGTGGATACGCTTGGCAGTGTGTTGCTGACCTGGGATAGCCTGCCTGCCAAAGCCTGGTGCAGTGGCATCCAGGTATTAAAATCACGATTTGCAACGAACGATTTTGTGGTGATCGACACGTTGCCCATCACGGCAACTACTTACCGCGACCGGAAAACGATGAGTGGCAATGTGTATTATTACCAGTTGAAGCCCCTGTTCTTCGATCTGCCGCAAAAGGGCAAGACGGTGCCGGTGGTGGTGAGTGTACTCACTAAAAAAACAACTAACCCGATCATGGCGCCGCAGGGGTTGCAATTATCTATCAAGGAGGATAAGAATATCCGGCTGAGCTGGCAACCCAACTTTGAGCTCGATGTGTTTGCTTACTATATACTGCGTGGCACTTCTAAAGCCAATATGCGCGTGATCTCGCCCGCGATTAAAGACACTGTATTTGTGGATTCGCTGAAAACGCTCAATGCTGGCATCACTTACCTGTATGCGGTAGCGGCCATGAATATGGATATGCAGTGGAGCGATACCTCCGCGCCGATCGCGATGCAATCCAGCCGTGCGAGGCTTCTCACGCCGCCCGGTGGAATACAGGCCAGGGCATCGTCTACGGGCATCCGGCTAAGCTGGAGCGATGTAAGCTTGCAGGATGCATCGGTTACGGGTTACCTGCTGTACAGGAGAAAGAAGGGAGAACGGTATTTTATACAATTGAACAAAATACCGGTACGCGGTAGTTATTTTACGGATACCACTGTAATGGCCCCAGGTATCTATGAATACGGGTGCAGCTCGGTAGATGCATGGAGTCATGTAAGCATGCTATCGACGGTAGTAGCTTTGGAAAGCAGGGGAGGCCCCGGCGTTGCTCCATTGTATCCGCCAGCCGGTTTTGCGCTGCGCAATATGAGTACTGGCATTGAGATCAGTGTGCCTGCAAGCGCAGGAGTGGCCGGACAACAAACGGCAGGTGACAAGGCTTCGAAGTATATCGTTTACCGCAGGCTGCTCACAGAAAAAAACTTTCGCAAAATTGGAGAATTAACAGCCAGCAATTTGGCGTACACGGATAAACAAGTGGTGAAAGACCAACTGTATGCGTATACAGTAACATTGAAAATGGAAAATGAGGAGAGCAGCAGAAGCCTGGAAAAGAGTATTCGCAGGAAATAGCCATCATAGCATTCTTACAATAAAATAATATGAAACATATTTTCACGGGGTTGTTTATACTCGCAGTTGCGTGGCTGCATGGGGGCTGCGCCAGATCAAATGTATTCAGTGAGCCACCCGGTTATCCGGTGGTTGATAGCCTGGTACCGGCATCGGGAAGGATAGGCACGCAGGTGCGGCTCTATGGCAGTGGTTTTTCCACCACGCTCGCCCATGATACAGTCAACATCAATGGCGTACGTGTACGGGTGGATGCTTCTACCAGTACGGTATTATTGGTGACGCTGATCGACAGTACAGGTACCGGGCATGTAAATGTGAAAGTGAAAGGCCAGTCGGCACAAGGTCCCATATTCACCTATCTTGGCGGGGCTCCACCAGGAAACGCGCCGGTGATCACGGGGGGAGGTTTTGGTTGGCAGGATGAATCGGGGTATTGGGTGAACGTGAAAACCCTGCCGGCTGCAGACAGTGACATTCGTCTTTTCATTGGAGGGGTGCAGGTGCCCATCGCGATAGTAACAAGGGATGGTTCTCCGTACTATGATCCGGTACAGGGTTACCGCCTGATGGTATACAATGAGGCGGTATTGACAAATGCGGTCGATATCTATGCTAATTTCCAGGTGACCTACAGTGGGGTGCCCAGCAATATATATCCCTATCAGCTCAAACCTATTGTTACGAATATCGAATCAAAGCGGGGGGATTATGTTTTCGCCGTGGGAGATACGGTCACGATCACGGGTGAATACTTTGGAGCGCCCAGCTTGCCTTCCTTTGTCAGTCTGCGTTGGAACGGACAGCAATTGCCTAATCCAGCTATCCTCAGCTGGACGAATACAAAAATACGGGCTGTGATGCCGGCTTATCCGGAAGTGCTGATTGATGCTGCTATTCCTGTATCGATACAGGTGGGTCAAATTGAAAGCAGGGCACTTGGCTGCCGCTACTTAGGTATCATTTCCGGTACGGTATACCTCATAGCCGGCAGTAACGATGGAACCAGCGATGGACATGGCTCGTCGGCCCAATTCAGTTTTCCCGAGAAAATCGCGCTGAATGCAGCGGGTGATCTCTATGTTGCGGACCATGGAAATAACCGGATCCGGAAGATCACTAATATCACCCCGTCTGGTGGAGACGTGACAACCCTGTCGGGAACTGTGGCCGGATTTCTGGATGGCGCCGTTGGGAAGGCATTGTTTAACCAACCCTATGGAGTGGCCGTTGATGAGACCGGGGCCGTATATGTAGCCGATGGGAACAACAACCGCGTCCGCATCATCTCAGGCGATTCGGTTGCTACATTTGCTGGTGACGGTAATCCTTTGACCTTCTCGTATCCAACCGGGATCGCGATGAACAATCATAACCTTGCCTATGTGGCGGATCTGGCTAATCACCGCATCCAGGTAATTATCAATCATAACATAGGCACACTGGCGGGGAGTACCACTGCAGGATTTCAGGATGGCACGGGTGCGGCCGCTAAATTCAACCAACCTGCTGGAGTGGCGCTGGGGCTGGACGGTACCGTTTATGTAGCTGATCAACTGAACAATGCAATCCGCAAAATAACCCCGGGCGGCATAGTGACCACATTGGCCGGCGGCACCCTAGGTATTACTGATGGCACCGGCGCAGCCGCCAAATTTACATACCCCTGGGATCTGGCGGTGGATGCGCAGGGGAACGTATATGTGACTGATATTCATCATATCCGAAAGATCACCCCTCAAGGAGTGGTCAGCACTTTGGCGCACGAATTCAGTGCTCCGAGGGGTATTGCAGTGGACGCACAAGGGGCGCTGTATATTTGTGATTATGGCGTCCATCGTATTTATAAGATGATACCATGACCTCCATTAAATAAAACGTATATTGGTATATGAGGCCCGGAATTTTCATATGGCTGTACCTGTTTCCTTCCATCTGCCTGGCCCAGATGCCTTCCGAAAGCAGGACCACTTATACCAGGCAAGACGGCCTTAGCAACAATACCATCACGGCTATAGCCAAAGACAACCGGGGGTTTTTGTGGATGGGTACCAGCGAAGGATTAAACCGGTTTGACGGGGCTCATTTCAACACTTATTTCAGTGACCCGGATAACAATGCAACGCTGAGCGGTAACAATATTTTTGATATCCTGGAATATCAACCCGGGAAACTGCTCATCGCCACGGACAATGGCCTGGCCATCCTGAACACATTTACTAATGGTTTTGAAAATGAAACAATAACGGCCACTGCATTGAAAAGAGGCTCCGGCACCTATGTCAGAAGTTTATTCCAGGATGCAGGTGGACGTATCTATGTCAATCATTCCGGCGAAATAGATGTCTTTACGAATGAATTGAAGTTTCTTTACCGGCTAACAGCTACTCCATGGGGGCGAGCCCTCAAAGGCATTATCATCTATTACGAGCACTGGGTGCAGGACAGCAAAGGAAGGATCTGGTTACCTTCTGACAATTATGGTATTTGTATACTTGATGTGCAGGCGCAACAGTTATGGTACTGTAATAACAACCCACTGGATTATCCTTTTCTCCGCGTAGGGGCGGTGAGAAGTTTCTATTACGACGAAAAGAACGAACAGGTATTTTTCTCCATGTGGGGAAACGGGTTGGAGAAATACGATATGAAAACAGGCAGGTTAACAGTGCAGGACTTCGGCATTGATGGTTTTGGCGAAGCCAAAAGCATCAATGCGATTACCCCGAAGAACCACCGGCTGATCTGTTGCGGAGGTGAGTCTATCTATAGCCTTGATCCGGAAACCATGCGTTATGAAAATATTTCACAGAACCTGAGCGCACCGGTCACCACTCCCTTTATCAATTGCATACTCGCATTAAATGACGGAGAGAATATCTGGATAGGCACGGAAACAAAGGGATTGCTGCAGATCCCCGGCCGGACCTCTTTCCTTCAACAGATCCCATTGCCTTACAAAGTGCATGATTACACCCGTTTCTGCACGGGCATCCTGCGATCCGCAAATAACCTGTTGTATTTTGCCTATGGCGAGGATGGCCTCGTGGAGATCGATCAGGAACGGGGAAAAACCTTTCGTTATAAAATAACGGATGAAACAGGTAAACACCCCGATATTTACCGCATCAGCACCGGCAGCGCAAACAATATACTCCTCGGCACTGCGGCAGGCTTTTTTTTATTCAATGCACAAACAAAAAAGATCAGCAGGACGGATTGGCTGCCTGCCTTTACCAACGAACTGAAAGTAAGATCTCTGTTGTACGACAGCAAGGGCAATACCTGGGCTTCCTTTTTCCCCTCCAACGCATTGTGCTATTATGAAGCCAAAACCAAACAGTTCCATTATTATCCGGATTATATTGTGAACGGGCAAAGGGTGTTCAACCAAAACAAAATGATCACCCGTATGACGGAAGATAAGAAAGGGAATATCTGGATGGTCTCCTATCAAACGAATGGAGGGATGAGCTGTTATGAACCTTCTTCCGGTGCATGGAAATCATATCCCCAAACGGCAAAGGCTGCACAGCTCTTTGCAGGCAGGGAATTGAACGGATTTTATGTTACCGACAGTATTATCTGGGCCAGTAATATATATGGCCTCGGCCTGGTGCGGTATGATCCTAAGCGCGACAGCTTGCTGCGGATAGGCCGGAAAGACGGCTTGCTTTCCGATAACATCTTTTCCATCAGTGAGGATAAAAACAACAATCTATTCCTCTCCACCAAGGCGGGCATCAATTACTTTAACACGGCCACCAATGAGATCCGCACGCTGATTGCGGGGGATGGCAACATCGATTGGGGCTACGCTTATGCACAATACTATGATACGGTGAACAACCAGTTGATCTATGGGCTCAATGACCGCATTGTGATCGCAAACAGTAAGTTGTGGGAAGAACCGGCGAACGAGAACCTGCACACGTATATTGATGATGTTAAAGTAGACAATACGATCTACCCTTTTGATGGCAGCCCGCTGCGGCTTACGCATACACAAAAAAACATCAGCATTCATTTCACGGGCATCAATTACAACAGGAATGCTACGCTCCTCTATTCCTGGAGAATGAACGGCGTGGACAAAGATTGGACGATTGGTCAACAGGTCAATATCACCAATTATTCCAATCTTTCTCCCGGCAATTATACTTTTTTAGTGAGGACAAAAAGCCAATTGGGGAAATGGGGGCCGGTAAATGATTCCATCCGTATCATGATCCTGCCGGCGATCTGGCAAACTACCTGGTTTTGGGTGCTGGTGGGACTGTTGACCACGCTGGTGCTGGTCTGGCTGGTAAGAAGAAGGATCAGCCATATCCGTAAAGGGGCGGAACTGAAACAGAAGCTGGCAGAAACGGAGATGATGGCGTTGCGGGCGCAAATGAATCCCCATTTTATTTTTAATTGCCTGAGTGCGATCGACAACCTCATGCAAACCAACCAGGCTGATAAGGCGACTACTTACCTTACGCGCTTTGCCAGGCTTATTCGCTCGGTATTAGAAAATTCGAAGGACAATGTAGTACCTTTTCACCGGGACCTGGAAACATTGCAGCTTTATTTGCAGTTAGAGCAATTCAGGGCAGGCAATAAGTTCTCGTATGAAGTGCATGCGGATGAAGAACTCATCAATGGGGATTACAAAATCCCTCCGCTCCTTGTGCAGCCCTTTGTAGAAAATGCTATTCAGCACGGACTGCTCAACAAGGAAACGGGCGACCGGAAATTGCTCGTCAGTGCGTGCCTGCAAGGCGATTTCATTCAATATACGATTAGTGATAATGGGGTGGGGCGGGTGAAAGGGCTAGAAATTAAAGAAAGAAACAGGCCTGAGCATAAATCTTATGGCATGCAGATCACTACGGAGCGGCTGCAACTGCATAACCGGAATGGGACTGAAAATGATATTGTGATCACGGACTTATCGGTGGAGGGATTGTCCAATGGTACGAAGATAGAGGTGAGGATAAAAATTGATCAATAAAGAATACGAACATGCTGAATGCAATACTGGTTGATGATGAAGAAAGCAGCCTGAGTTCGCTCAGGGAGAAGATACTTCGCCATTGCCCCCAGGTAAATATCATTGCGGTGTGCGGAAACGCTCAATCGGCTATAGAAATAATAGATAGTCTTCAACCGGATCTTATTTTCCTCGATATAGAAATGCCCGTGATGAATGGGTTCCTCATGTTGCAGCAGCTACAATTTAAAGGGTTTGAACTCATCTTTACCACGGCTTATGGCCATTATGCCATCAGGGCCATCCGGTTCAGCGCATTGGATTACCTGATGAAACCGATAGATATTGAAGAATTAAAGCTGGCTGTAAAAAGGGCAGAAGAGAAAAATGAGCATAAAAGCACGCATTTCCAGCTGGAGCTGTTGTTGGAAAATATGTTGCCCAAGAAGAATGCCTGCCAGCGGATAGCGATCCCAACAGCCGAAGGTTTGCAGTTCATAAAATTAAATGAGATCATTTACCTAGAAGCAAATGTGAACTATACCTGGTTCTATGTAACGGGTCGGGAAAAATGTATTGCCAGCCGTACGATGAAGGATTTTGAAGAAATGTTGCCGGCCGATACTTTTTTACGCATCCACAATTCTTATATCATCAACAAAAACTTCGCGGAGAAATACATCCGTGGCGAAGGCGGCCAGGTAGTGCTCAGCAATGGCGCTGTATTGGATGTTGCCAAAAGAAAAAAAGCGGAGTTCCTCAAAGCAATCGGGTATTAATATTCCCGGTATGATTACCAGATGCATCACACTCATGATGCAGGTAGCATAAGTTTGCAGGTTTTTGCGGCCTGTGTATTAAAAGACGATTACTTTTTTCTACTTCACACGCAATAGTTTGTTCCCTCTCATTTTTGCGCAAACGATTGTTTGATCTATCGATTATTTCTTTCACTAAATTAAGTGTGCAATTCACTGTTATCAAATTATTACCCCTACACTCTGCATAGAATAGCAGCGTAATATTGCGCGCGGAAAACGACTCTACAGAAGATCATTATAGCTGATCGAATCATCCATCATTTAATAAATTTCCAATGACAAGAAAATTTACCCATTTACTAACCTGCATATGGCTGTTGGGTGGATTATTGCTCAACGCTGACCTGCAAGCACAGCAAACCAATTCGGCCAGGGGCACTATTCGTGACGAAAAGAATGAGCCGGTTGCCGGCGCTACGGTGATTGTGGAAAACAAAAGCACTAAGTTTAGCGCTACCACACAATCCGATGCGGAAGGTGCATTTAGTTTCACGAACCTCGCACCAGGCGGGCCTTACACTTTTATTATTACACACCTTGGTTTTGAACAAAAAGAAATGAAGGGTTACCGCTACCAGGCTGGTGAACCGATCTCTTTACTTGTTCAACTTACCAGCACCAGCTCACAGTTAAGTGATGTGGTTGTAGTAGGTTATGGTACGCAAAAGAAAGCAAACCTTACGGGTGCGGTGGGGCAGGTAGATGCCAAAGCCATCCGCGACAGGCCAGTTGCCAACGCCACACAGGCATTGCAAGGCAAGGTGCCGGGATTGAATATCACTTTTGGTGATGGTCACCCGGGATCAGGAGGTACATTGAACGTAAGGGGCTATGCCAGTATTACCGGTGGCAACAATGCGCCGCTGGTACTGGTGGATGGTGTACCCGGTAATCTCAACCTCATCAATCCCCGGGACATTGAAAATATTTCGGTGCTGAAAGATGCTTCTGCAGCCGCTATCTATGGAGCCCGCGCTGCTTTCGGCGTCGTTCTCGTGACGACGAAAACGGCGAAGAAAGGAAAGACGACGGTGAACTACAGCAACAACTTTAGCTGGCAAACACCCACGGTGAGCACAGATTTCATGACGGATGGGTATGATGTGGCCAAGATGATGGATGAGGCTTTTTTGCGCAGCACGGGTAATACATATACACGCTACACTGATAAGGATTATGATGAATTGAAGAAAAGGCAAACGGATAAGTCTTTGCCATCCGTGGTGGTTGACAACCGCAATGGCAAGGATATGTATATCTATTATGGTAATACAGACTGGTGGAGTACGATGTTTCGTGATGTTACGCCTGCCATGCAGCATACAGTGAGTATATCGGGCAGCAGCGATAAGGTGGATTATTACCTGTCGGGCCGTTTCCAGCAGCAGAAGGGTATGATGCAGGTGAACCAGGATAATTACAATGCTTATAATTTCCGGGCTAAGATCAATGCCAAGGTAGCGCCCTGGCTTACGATGTATACCAATACTCAATTCAGTGCAGACCGGTATACTTTTCCGGGCTGGGGATACAATAGCAATTTCGTGTCTATCACTGTTCACGCGCTTCCTTCCTATGTGCCCGTGAATCCTGATGGAACGGCTACTTACCGTACGGAGCTGAACAACTATACCATTGGGGATGGTATCTATGCCGACCTGTTGTATGGAAAATCACTGGGGGAGAACCGCAACTATAACCTCACGAATACGGTGGGCGCTATTTTCAAAGTGGCGAAAGGGTTTGATATCACTGCGAATTATACCTACGAACTGAATCCGGTGACACCGGGCGTGAACACGCATGAGATATTGAGGAGAACGAAAGCTCCCTGGTCTATTTATCCGGGTGTGCTGAGTTATGTAGGCAATGATAAGTATACAGAAGTATTGCGGCTTGATCAATACCATGTGATCAATGCTTATGGTACTTATGAAAAAAGCATTCAACGTCATTCTTTCAAAGCAATGGCGGGTTATAACCAGGAGTTGCGTACGTACAAAACGCTGCGGGGTGAAAGGACTGACCTGTTATCAGAAGACCTGAATGAACTGGACTTAGGTACAGGCACGCATGTAGCGGGTGGTAATGCGAGTGAATGGGCGCTGATGGGTTTCTTTGGCCGGTTGAACTATGATTTTGATGGCAAATACCTGCTGGAATTGAATGGTCGCTATGATGGCACTTCACGTTTTCCCAAAGGAAACCGGTTTGGGTTCTTCCCTTCGGTATCTGCGGGCTGGCGCATCAGCAATGAAAACTTCTTCGAGCCTGTAAAAGATGTGGTATCAGACCTGAAGATCAGGGGATCTTATGGTTCATTGGGTAATCAGCAAACAGCCAGCGCTTATCCCGCCACGCAGGTGATGGGCAGCGGCCAAAGTAACTGGATCATTGACGGGGCGCGCACGCAGGTGTTGACATCCCCAACGCCATTGAGCCCTAACCTAACCTGGGAAAAAACAACTTCTACCAATATTGGTATCGATGCAGGTTTTTTCCGCAACCGCCTGGTAGGGTCTTTCGATGTATTTCGTCGTACCACCAAGGATATGCTTACGGCAGGGCCTACGCTTTCGGCTGTATTCGGAGCGGGTTCACCGCAACAAAATGCTGCTGACCTGCTGACAAAGGGTTTTGAATTATCCCTTACCTGGCAGCAAAGCAATAAGGTAGGTGGTAAAGATCTTAACTGGAGCATCGGTGGTGTATTGTCTGATTATACTGCGGAGATCACCAGATTCAATAACGATAATAAACGCCTGAGCGATCATTATGTAGGTAAGCAAATGGGCGAGATCTGGGGTTATATCACGGATGGTTATTTTACCTCAGATGCGGAAGCTGCCAAATGGGGACAGGATAAAGTAAGTCAGAGCCTGGTATACCGCCAGATCAGGAGTTCTCCGGGGGAATGGAACCGCCTGCGTGCCGGCGATCTGAAATTCAAGGACCTGAACGGTGACTCAATCATTAACAATGGCCTGAACACGTTGGGTGATCCTGGTGATATGCGTGTGATCGGTAATTCGCTGCCCCGTTATTCCTTTGGTATCACGGGTAGTGCTTCCTGGAATAATTTTGATCTGTCTTTCTTCTTCCAGGGTATTGGCAAACAAAACTGGTATCCGGGCAACAATGCGGATAAGTTCTGGGGACCTTATTCCCGGTCGTACTATTCCTTTACTCCTGAAGGTTTCAAGGATAAGATCTGGAGCCCTGAAAATCCCAATGCTTATTTCCCATTGTTGAGAAGTTATGAAGCGCTGAATGATGGCGGTACTTTGCGTCAGCCTACTGATAAATACATGCAGGACCTGGCTTATATCCGCCTGAAGAACCTGAGCATTGGGTATACGCTGCCCGGGAATATCATGAAGCGCCTGGGATTCAGTAATTGCCGGTTCTATGTAACGGGAGAAAACCTCTTCACGTTTACAAAGCTGAAGACAGACTATATCGATCCTGAGCAGGCGAGTGCTGAAACCAATGGACGGGTATATCCATTCATGAAATCCTATGCGTTTGGTCTGGACCTTTCTTTCTGATCCTTTTAAATTGACTATTATGAAAAAGCAATTTGTATATATGGCATTGCCAGTGGTAATGCTGGTGTTGGCCGGGTGTAAAAAAGATTTTCTCGACCGGCAACCGCTTTCTCAAATTTCTCCTACTACTGCTTTCCGTTCGGAAACAGAGTTGAACCTGTATGTGCGTTCTTTTTATGACCGTATGTTGCCCAATGCGGATAATGACGACCGGGGTTTTAGTTTGTACAATGAAGGCATTGACAATGTTATCAAGACCTCCCTGCCTGTGGAACTGACGGGTAACCGTACTGTTCCGGTGAGTGGCGGCGGATGGAGCTGGGGTGAACTGCGGAACGTGAATTATTTTATCCAAAATCATCAACGTGGTGGTTTGGATGCTTCGATCACTAAAAAATACCTGGCGGTAGCGAAGTTTTTCCGGGCTTATTTTTACTACAATATGGTGGCGCGGTTTGGTGATGTTCCCTGGTATGGACAGGTGATCGAACCGAATGACAGTGCGAGCCTGAAAAAAGCGCGTGATCCACGTACGTTGGTGATGGACTCTGTATTGGCAGATCTTGATTTTGCGATTGCCAATGCGGAGACCTCAAGGAGAGTGTCGGAAGTGACGAAATGGACGGCATTGGCGCTGAAGTCGCGCATATGCCTGTTTGAAGGCACGTTCAGGAAATACCATACAGAATTCAGTCTGCCGGATGCAGACCGTTTCCTGAATGAGTGTGTGAAGGCTTCTGAGGAATTGATCACCAATGGTGGTTATTCGATCTTCAAAGGTTCTACACAACCTTATCGTGACCTGTTTGCTTCTTATGCAGTGAATCCCAATGAAGTGTTGCTGGCGCGTCAGTACAGCAGCAGTTTGCAGATCTTTCACAATGTGAATTATTATACGATCACTTCTTCCTATGGCAAACCGGGATTGGAAAAAAAACTGGTGAATAGCTACCTGATGGCTGATGGCAGCCGTTTTACTGATATCGATCGTTACGATACGCTGCCTTTTACGAAAGAGACGGTGAACCGCGATCCAAGGCTGGCGCAGACTATCCGCACTCCAGGATACACGCGTATCAACAGTACTGTAAAGCGGTTTCCTGATTTTGGCGCGACAGTAACAGGTTACCACCTGATCAAGTATGTGACGGGTGAAGTAGATGACAGTTTTACAAAGTCATACAATCCGCTGATCATTTTGCGTTTGGCCGAAGTGCTGCTCAACCTGGCTGAAGCGAAGGCGGAACTGGGTACGCTGCAACAAAGTGATATTGATAAAACGATCCGCTTTATTCGTGATCGTGTAGGTATGCCAACGCTGAATGTGGCGGCAGCCAATGCGACACCTGATCCTTACCTGGCAGACCAATACAAAAATGTAAGTGGCGCCAACAAAGGTGTGATCCTGGAGATCCGCCGCGAAAGAAGGATCGAACTGGTGATGGAGAATTTCCGTTGGAATGACCTGATGCGTTGGAAGGAAGGTCAATTGATCACGCAGCCATTTAAAGGGATGTATTTCCCCGGTGCCGGCAAGTACGACCTGGATGCTGATGGCAAGGGTGATCTCTGGATCTATACGGGCACTAAGCCCACAGAGGCTGGCTTCTTTTACCTGAAACTGGGCACGGAGATTGAACTGGAGAATGGCGCGAATGGTGGAAATGTGGTGATCAACAGGAACCTTTCGAAAAAGTTTGATGAAACGAAGGATTACTTTTATCCGATCCCATCGCAGGAGATCCAGATGAATCCTGCTTTGAAGCAAAACCCGAATTGGAAATAGACCGGACCTTTTCATATAAGAAGAAACGGGGGCGCCAGATTGCTGGCGTCCCCGTTTGCTTTTATGTTTATAAGATTAGTTCCCCGATTTTGCCTGGGTTGGTTTCCAGGGTGAGCTGAACCGGTAGGTTCCGGAGCCAGCCTTCACCACTACGTATTCTTTTTCTACACGTGCCACTTGTAAGCCTGCGGAGGTTGACAAGGGACCGTCATTTTCCATAATATCGGTTCCGGTTGTAGGAATGTAAATGGTAGCTGTCGTATTGGCCGGGACCTCTACGTCCAACAACAATTTGCCGTTCTCTATTTTCCAGGCAGCGGCCAATTTGCCGTATCGTGTTTGATAAGTAGCTGCAGCCTGGGTGATCTTCTGACCGATATGGGGCCTGATGGTGATCTTTTTGTAACCGGGCGCCTCTTCATCTGTGTCGAGTCCAACCATTACGCGGTACATCCAATCGCCAATGGCTCCATAGGCGTAGTGATTGAAGGAGTTCATTGTAGGTGTTTGGAAGGTGCTGTCGGGTTTCATACCATCCCAACGTTCCCAGATGGTGGTGGCGCCCATTTTCACCGGGTATAACCAGGAGGGATAGGTTTCCTGCAAGAGGAGGGTATAGGCCATATCGGTGTGTCCAAACCGGCTGAGCACATGACAGAGGTAGGGGGTACCCAGGAAGCCTGTTGACAGGTGGTTGCCGTATTGTTTGATGTTCTTCACCAACCTGTCGGCTGCCTGCTGCCTTTGTGCTTCGGGCAATATGTCGAACTGCAGGGCCAATGCATAGGAGGTTTGTGTATTGCTGGTGGTGCCTCCATTGGGAGTGGTATATTCTTTTTGGAAGGCATCCTTTATTTTATTGAGCAGGGCTGTGTAGGTGGCTGCTTCATCGGTCTTACCCAATACGTTTGCCGCTTTGATCAACAACTGTGTGGAATGGGCATAAAAGCATTGTGCGATGAGGTATTTGTCGGTAACGGCCGACCGGCCATCGAGGTCGTTGTTGATGCTGTAAAAAAGCCAGTCGCCAAAATGTCCTCCCTTGTTCCACAGGTTGTTGGTGCTTTGGCTGGTCATGTAATCGACCCATTTTTTCATCGATGGGAATTGCTGTTCGAGAATTTGTTTATCTCCGTAAGCCAGGTACATATTCCAGGGAATGATGGTGGATACATCGGCCCAGCCAGCGCTGCCTCCCTGGTTGCCGAGCACATTGGGTATCACATGGGGTATGCTACCTGTGGGCAGCTGATCGGCGGCTACATCTTTCATCCATTTGTCGAAGAAGTTACCAACGCCTTGTAAAAAAGAGGCGGTGCGGGAGAAGGCCTGGGCATCGCCGGTCCATCCGAGGCGTTCATCTCTTTGGGGGCAGTCGGTGGGTACATCGAGGAAATTGCCTTTAAGTCCCCATTCTATGTTGTGCTGTAATTGATTGAGCAGTGCATTGGATGAAGTAAAAGTGCCGGTGGGCTTCATATCGGAATAGAGGGCGACAGCTGTAATGTTTTCTGGTTTTAGTTCTCCGGGATATCCTTCTATTTTCATGTAACGGAATCCCTGCCAGGTGAAATGTGGTTCAAAGGTTTCTACTCCTTCGCCACTCAAAATGTAATTGTTCTGTGCTTTGGCGGCCCGCAGGTTATCGATATAAAAGTTGCCGAATTTGTCCAATACCTCGGCATGGGAGAGGGTGATCTTGTCACCGCTTTTGCCCTGGGCTTTGATCACCACCCAGCCTACGAGGTTTTGACCAAAGTCTACCACCTGTTCGCCTTTGGGTGTTTTAAAAATGCGGAGGGCTTTGAAGGTTTCGTGTTTTTTGACAGGCTCGTTGTAGGTGGCGACCAATACAGATCTGGAAGCCTTTGATTTTAAAACATGTGTCCAGGTCTTGTCGTCGTAACCGGCCGTAGTCCAGCCTTTCTTTTCTTCGCGGGCGTCGATGGTTTCGCCATGGTATATTTCTGAATAGCGGATGGCGCCGGTGGATGACTTCCAGCTTTCATCCGACAGGACGGTTTGGGTAGTGCCGTCGGTATAAGTAATTTCCAATTGAAGGAGGAGGGCAATGTCATTTCCATAATGGTCTTTGCCTTCACTCCAGGCGAGGTAACTGCGGTACCATCCGTTGCCCAGGGTGACACCGATGGCATTGTTGCCTTGTTGCAGCAGGTCTGTTACATCGTAGACCTGGTATTGTAGGCGTTTGTTGTAGCTGGTCCAGCCGGGAGTAAGGTAGGCGTCGCCAACTCTTTTGCCATTGATCTGCGCTTCGTACATGCCATGTGCAGTAATATAAGCGGTAGCGGACCTGATCTTTTTTCCGTTGTGGAATTCTTTGCGAAAAAGGGGAGAGGCTCTTTGTGCATCTTCATCGAAACCGGCTGTGATCCAGCTGGCTTTCCAATCGGAAGAGTCAAGCAGGGCTGCTTGCCACCAGGCGGGTGTGCTCCAGGCGGAGGCATTGCCCTGGTTGTCCCATACGCGCACCTGCCAGTAATAGCGGGTACCCGATTTGAGGGGCGTGCCTGCATAGGGTATAAGGACAGACTGGTCTGAATTGATCTTGCCGGTAGTCCAGGTGTCTTTGCCTTTGATGGCAGGGTTGGTGGCTACTTTTAATTCATAAGCCGTTTGCATCACATTGCGCTTCGTGGAAACGAGTTGCCAGCTGAAGCGGGGTTGGGTGATATCGAGCCCGATGGGGTTGATGAGATTTTCTGTAGTGAGGTTTTGTACCTGAACCTGGGCCATGGCCATAAGGGTGGGCATGGCTGCAAATAGCAAAAGCAGTCTTTTCATGTAGCAAGATTTAGCAAGCGAATTGATACTGTTAAAAAAAAAGCGGGTCAAATATATAGAGTGCAGTCTCATTTTGACCTCCGCAAACCATTGACGCCGAATATACAGGAGGTTTGAGGGTTTACCGTCCTGCCGCGTCCTGCGGAAGGTATGATTATTTTTTATATAGATGGCGTCGGAGGGCTTGATCCTCCAAAAAACTTATCTTAACTCTTAATGGTATACTATATGAAATTAACCCGGTTTTTGTTCGCCTTTTCCTGCAGCCTGTTTTTCCTTCAGGCTACTTCGCAAAATATTCAGCTTAATAAGAAAACCAGGCAGGCGCTTGGACAAGTGGATAGCAATGCTATCAAAAGGGATATCGCTTACCTCGCCGACGATAGGCTGAAAGGACGCTTGCCGGGTGAGGCTGGTTACCAGCTGGCTGTAGATTATGTAGTGGACCAATTTAAACAAACAGGCTTGTTGCCCGCGGGTGAAAATGGCGGCTATACGCAGCCACTTATAATACGGAAAGCAACGGTTGACAATAAATCGGCCATTGCGGTGCTGAAAGACAAGTCTGGTAATGTGGATAGTCTTGTTGCAGGGAAAGATATTTTCATATTGCCCAATCCGCTGCAGCCGTCTATCCGGGTAGCGGGAGACCTGGTATTTGCGGGATATGGATTGGATATTCCGGGAAAATATTCAGATTACGCCGGACTTGATGTGAAAGGTAAGATCGTAGTGGTATTAGCTGGAACCCCGCTTAATATCGGCTTGCCTACTACGCTGAATGCGCATTTTGCCAACTTAGGTTCCAAAATGGAAATAGCTGCTTCCAGAGGAGCAACGGGCCTGCTGATCGTACAGTTGGGTTCTACGGCTGTTGGCAGCATTACGAACACTGTAGCCATGAATCCCGAAAAGACCAGGGCCTATAGTCGTATTTCGAATAATAACTTACTTATAGCAGGCCGCCTGCCAGGCGCTATCCTGCAGCGTTTATTTATGAACTCCGGCAAAAAATTTACTGAAGTGATAGCAGCTCTGGCGCAGGCGAAAGCTTCTTCCTTTGATTTTGCCAGTGCGCTTGCTGTACAGTATTCCAATAGTTTCCAGGATATTGAAAGTTATAATGTAGTTGGCAAGATCGAAGGTGGCGATGTACAACTAAAAAACGAATATGTAGTGCATACTGCCCACCTGGACCATGTGGGGGTGGGTAAGGTTATTAATGGGGATTCAATCTACAATGGTGCACATGATAATGCTTCGGGAGTGGCTTCGCTCCTGGAAATTGCCCGGACCTATAAGCGCATGGGCAGTAAACCCCGCCGTTCTATTTTGATAGTGATGGTTACGGCAGAAGAAATGGGGCTATTGGGGTCGGCTTATTTTGCGGGTCATCCTACTGTACCGCGGGAACAAATAGTAGCGGATGTGAATACGGATATGCCTACACTGATCGCTCCGTTATTGTCCATCACGCCATTAGGGGCGGCTCATTCGAGCCTGGGAAAAAATGTAGCTTTCGCCGCCCAGGAACTGGGCCTGGAGGTACAGGAAGATCCTATGCCGGAAGAAAACCGTTTTATCCGCAGCGATCAATACAGTTTTGTATTGCAGGGCATTCCTGCATTGCATGTTAAATATGGCAATAAAACATCCGATCCTGCTTTTGACCTGGTAAAATTTACCAAAGAATGGCGGGATCTGAACTACCATAAACCATCTGATGAGATAACCAATGGTTTTGATTATACAGCTGCCCGGAAGTATGTACAGCTTAATTTCCTGATCAGTTATTCTGTGGCGCAAACTACGGCCCGGCCAGTGTGGAATGCCGGCGATTTTTTTGAAGTGAGCAGGTGATTTGAAGTATTATCTGTATTTGGGCTTATTAAGCGTACCTTTTGCTGTTGCCGGTT
>CBIHOV010000062.1:0-39916 GCA_966211765.1 uncultured Paraflavitalea sp. | reverse complement strand
ACCTCTAACACAAAACAAAAGGCCGCCTCAATTACTTTTGAGACGGCCTCTTTTTATATAATACTGGCTAGTTACCTTCCCTTACTTCAACAACTGCTTCGTATCATCTATCAATTTCAGAATGCTAACACTATCTGTTGCGTCATAATACCCGCGGATGCGGCGCTGCTGATCCAATAAAGCTACTTTCTCCGTATGGATAAAGTCTTCGGGTTTTCCGGCCAGGGAGGAGTCTTCCACAGATAGAAAATACTCTTGACGGGCAGCACTGTACAGGTCTTCCTTGTTGCCGGTTAGAAATTCCCAGTTGGCGGCTTCAGCCTTTAATTGGCTGGCATAAGCGGCCAGTACCGGTACGGAATCCCTTCCGGGATCAACGGTATGGGATAGGATGACAAAACGGGGCTCACCTTTAAAGGTGTTGTACACCTGGACCAGGTTTTTGCTCATGATCTTACAAATGCCCGGACAGGTAGTAAAGAAATACTCGACGACTGTAACTCTTCCCAATACCTCTTTTTCAGTTACCTGCTTTCCCTCCTGATTGGTAAAGGAAAAGCTGCCTGCAATATGATCCGGTTCGCCAAGAAAGGGAAGGGTATTCTTTTTTACGATACCTGCCCCAATAAGAAAGAGCAAACCAATGATTGAAATGCTTACAATTACCAGGGTCACTATTCTTGAAAGTGGTGTCATGGTATACCATTAAAATATGAAGGAAAGCCACAACGCATTAGCGTTGTAGTCCTGTATTGTTTTCTTCCTGCTGCTGTCTTTTACTTTGCTGAAGCAGGCAGGGTGATCTTAATCTTCTCCCATTCCATATTGATGGTGCCGGAAGTGTCGGATAACCGGCCTACAGAATAGTTCAACCGTTGAACGACCTTGTCAGATAGAATAGGGGTGATCTCAAACCGGGCCACATCTTCCTGCTGGTTGTACTGATCTGCCAGGTGCTGGTCAAACCGGGTATTTAAAATAACGATCCATTTGTCCTTTCCGGGAATGGTAAAGAAAGCATAAGTGCCGGCTTTAATGGGCTGCCCCTGTATATTGATATCTTTCGAGAAGTTGATGGTGGTAGCGCTATGGGCGCCGGTAACCCATACGGTTCCATAGGGAACCAATCCGCCCCAGATCACCCGGTCCTTGGTGCCGGGAGAACTGTACTCAATATGAACATGGCACTTCCCGATATTGGCCATCGCCATCCTGGCGGGACTTCCTTTCAAGGTATCTTTTGCTATGTATCCTGCATTAACACTGTCAGCGTAATCCAGCTTACCATCCATTGGCTGCATAGCAGCCTCCTCATGGTGCTGATGGGCGCCGGCAGTATCCGGCTCCTTCTTTGCTTCCTGACCTCCACAAGAGGCCAATACCATTAAAGCCAGGACAGTTCTTACAAATTGTTTCATGATCGTTTTTTATTGTTCGGAAAATCTTTTGTCTGTATTAAATTCCTTGTCGTTGAGTGTTTCCAAAAAAAGCAAGCAGCTGCTCCCGCTCTTTTGTTGTTAAATGTATTCCCAATGAACTTCTCTTTTTTCGTTGCGCATCCAGGTTGGGTGTATTTTGCACCTGCCCGGTGTAATGGTCCAACACTGCCTCCAGGGTAATAAAACGTCCATCGTGCATATAGGGCGCCGTATAACCAAGGTTTCTAAGTGAAGGTACTTTAAACTTATACTTGTCGGCTTCATTCAGCGTGATTTTATACCTGCCTTCGTCATAGTATCCCTATCCCTTATTTTGGCTATGATAAGGGGCAATAGCTGAATACTTTTTTCTGGTGTATTTGCTTACTTAAAAAGGTAATTCAGGGCATGCAGTATGATCCCTTGCTGCAGGTATACCATGGCAAGTACCACCAGGCACAGGGCTGTTGCAGGCTTTCAGTAAGATTGATAGGTTATGCCAGGGAAGCAGGAGGATGAAAGACATTGCCCTTGTAACCTGCCGGAAAAGAACCGGCCTGATAAGTTGCAAAGGAGGGGGAAACAGCTACGGTAACAGTGAGTGTGTAAGCTTTGATCTCTTCGAAATAATCAGCCGGAGGCATTGAGGTAGATCCTTTTTGATTCTGTGCGTCGCCGGTTTCGCTGGCTTTCGCCAATTGTTTTTTCAATTGGCATTTGCCACTGCAATGCATGGCCGGTTTGTTTTTATTCTCGCAAAGGTTGGCGGCTATATACTCTTTGTTCAATACATATTGCAGGTACACAACGGGCATCGCCAGCATCTTGACCAGCATGAGCAAAGCGATATAGCCTATTGCAATATGGTGAACGAATTTTTGCATCAACGGGGCAAAGGTACGCGCCGAAGGATCAAATACTACAAAAACTTCCACTTTTTTAGGAAGAGTGGAATGCCTGCTCTTTCACTGATGGCAGGGATGGTATTAAGCTATAACAGGCGTCGGCATTCAGGAGAAGTTAGCGAAAAAGGTAAGCCTCACCAGTTTGCCGGTTTCAGTGATCTCAGGTTCAAATGTTATTTCTATGGGCAGGAACGAAGAGGATGCAATCGCTTCAACATAGCAATTACCCATGAATACCAATATAAACCTTGTCTTATGCTCTTTGGCTTTTTGGTCAAGTACCTGCAGCAACTGCTCCATAATGATGTTTTCCTTAAAAGGCTCCCAGAAATATAAGATGGTGTCGTTTTCCGGGAAATCATATTCCAATACATTCCTGCAAACAACTTCAGCTAAACAAGGGTGCGTTGTCCGCTGATTGTATCTTTCAATATTTTCAATGGCCTTCCCGCACAGAAAGGCTGATATCTCGATACCGATAATTCTTTTGAACGGGTATTCATTTGCCAACAACAGGTTTCTGCCTAGCCCCGACCCAATATCAATCAATATCCATTGATCAAAGCAGGGAATATGCGCTTGCAGGATATTTAAGGCGCGCCGGAATACTTTGACAGGGGTAGGATGAAAGCGGCTTGAATATTTCATCCGCTCCAGTGATACTTCTTCAGGCAATTCTAATTGTTCAAAGATCAGGTTTGTTTCCGTGCCGTATTGGGTGTCAAAAACTGCTGCATTTTTGTCTTCCAGGGTAGCCAGGTCAAAAGGAAGGTCAATAGAACGTTGCAAAAACGAAATAAGGTTATCGATATCATAACCGGCAGCTGCAAGGATCTGATCAACATGCTCCCTGAAATTTGTTGCAATGCCTCCGTCGAATCCGCTTTCAACAGTTGCAAAAGCCGCCAATAGTTTTTCTTTCCGGGAAGATGGCTCATCGATATGTACAATTTCATCCCTCAAGGTCTCCAGCTGAGCCAGTAATTTTCTTTGCAAAAACTTCATGGTCAAAAAGATTATAGTAGTAAGTGCCTGTTAAATGGGGGTGCGGATACAATTTAATTTTTAATAACCTGACCATCCTTAGCAATAACAGCAGAATTTGCTTCGGTTTTTACTAAATTTCCTGACTGACCCTGTAAAAGGCTTAATTTGACTATTTTTATTCCATGGAACACATGGGTTCTTTCCTGAATCGCTTTAAGCAAAACGACAATTTGCTTATTCGAATGGCAGCTCCAGCTTTTGGTCAACCTACGGAAGATATGATCAACGAATATGGATTAACTCATCGGACTGCCTTCTATTGTTTTCTTTTTATGGTAAATGGCAGCACCCTACACACCGTTGACCTCAGGCCATTCGAGACCAATACCAATGAGCTCCTTTTTATCCTGCCTCATCAGATGCTCGAACTGCCGGACACAAAACATGGGTCAGACTATTTTAAAATTGTTTTTGATGACAGCTGCCTTGGCCGGTTGCCAAAGCAATACTCCTTTCTGATTGATCCCTTAAACAATCAAAAGATCAGGTTCACCCCAACAGCTGCTGCAAGATTACGATCCACCTTTGAGATACTCAGTGGCTTGCTAAGTATGATGGATACCGATCCTGAGCTCATTCTGGCGCACCTGAATAGCCTGCTTACAGAAATGAATACCGCCTATTTTACAGCAAATAAGAACCCGGCAGATGGTAAACTCTCAAAGTACATTGCCTTCAAGGTCTTTGTAGAAAAAAACCTTACTGATCATCTGATGGTTAGCGCTATTGCTGAAAAGCTAGGCATCAATACCAATGGATTGTACCAAATTGTGAAACACTATGCAGGGCTTTCCCCTAAGGAATATATCACCAACCGGCTGATCCTGGAGGCAAGGCGTAGATTGTATTACACTGAAACTGCTTCCATCAAGGAACTTGCCTTTGATCTTGGTTTTAATGACCCTGAATATTTCTCCCGTCTGTTCAGGAAGGTAACCGGCAAACCTATATCCATGTTCTTTCAGGATTTGTCAGGGAACTAATGGGATTTGTCCGGTTCTTTCGGTGCTGTTGTTCCCATCTTTGTTTTCTGAAACATCAAACTATGAACAGAAAATTAGGAACAAATGGCCCGCTGGTATCCGCTATAAGTTTGGGATGCATGGGTATGTCTGGCGCTTACGGGCAATCAGATGAAAAAGAATCCATCGCCACGATTGAGCGAGCCCTTGAACTCGGTCATAATTTTATAGACACTGCTGATTATTATAATGCAGGGCAAAACGAGGAGTTGATCGGTCAGGCGATCAAGGGGAAAAGGGATAAAGCTTTTCTCTCGGTTAAGACGGGGCAGCTCGTTGTTCCCGGTCCTAATGGGAGCATGGCGCCCGGTTCGGTAAATACCCGTCCGGACTACCTGCGCAATGCAATTGTATACAGTCTGCGCCGGCTTAAAACCGACTACATTGATCTTTACACCCCTGCAAGGGTGGATCCCAACACACCCATCGAAGAAACAATGGGCGCCCTGGCCGATCTCGTGCAAAAGGGGGTGATCCGTTACATTGGGTTATCCGAAGCGTCGGCAGCAACGATCCGCAGCGCTGCCGCCGTACACCCGGTAGCTGCATTGCAAATTGAATATTCCCTGTGGAGCAGGGATATTGAGCCAGCGGTATTGCCAATCCTAAGGGAACTCGGTATCGGCCTGGTGGCTTACGCACCTTTGAGTCGCGGCTTTTTAAGTGGTGCCTTCAAAAAACCAGAAGATATAAAAGACAGCCGTGCCAATATGCCGCGTTATCAGGGGGAAAACTTTTATAAAAACCTCGAATTGGTAGAAAAGATCAAATCCCTGGCTGATCAAAAAAACTGCACGCCAGCGCAGCTGGCTATTGCCTGGGTGATCGCACAGGGAGAAGACGTAATCACTATTCCGGGTTCCAAAAGCATTAAACACCTGGAAGAAAATATCGCAGCTGAGCAGGTACACCTAACGCGGGAAGACCTGGACAGCATTAACGCCATGATGCCTGCCGGCGTAGTTTCCGGAACAAGGTACCCTGAAAAATTCCTGCATGCTTTGAACCGATAAATATCTTACTACAATAGGATTTTATTTTATCGTTGTATCAACACCTTGCGTGTTTCCTGGAAACCTTTGCCGGATACCTGTAAGAAATAAACCCCGGGTTTGATGTCCTTCGTATCGAGCCGTAGTATGCCCGACTGGTCGGCGCCAGACAATACCCGCTGTCCCGTGGCATTGTACAGGCTTGCCTGGAAGCTGGTACCTGCGCTGATGAACAATTCGGCTACCGCCGGATTGGGGTAGATATTGAAATGACTGTCGGCTGCCCTTGCTGCTTTAGGTGCAGTAGATTCCGGTAGCATTACCCGCAACGGACAAGGCGGCGGATTGCCGATGCTGGCAAGTGTGGCATTGTATTCCTCCAGCACTTCCTGCTGGGTGATCACGCCATCATAGAACCGAAACTCATCCATGCGACCATTGAAATAATAATTGTTGCCATTGCTGAAGCCGATCTGCATGTTTTGTGATGGCCCAGAAGCATAATGAATATATCCACCCCAGGGTGTCGACGCCTGCAACTGACCGTTCAGGAAAACCTTCAATGCCGTACCATCGTACTGCAGCGCTACCTGGTTCCATACACCAGCCTGGATGCCTCCGCAATACACATCCACTGCTCCCCAATTGGTAACGATCCGGCCGTTGAGTGTATTATCCAGCAACAACAATCTCCATCCGGTGTTGTACCCATCTGCATCCTGCGCATGAGCAATTCCCTGTATGCCCTGTACCACGGCGGGTTTTATCCAGCAGGAAAGGTAAAATTTGCTGGTACTGAGCCTAAGCAGGTTGTTAATGGGCATGTTGAGCAGACTGCTGCCATTGAAACTGGCCGATATGGCATCTGCCCCATCACACCAAAAGGTCGTCCCATTGGTCGAAGCGTTGAGGTTGTTGCCGGAGGCGTCATTCCAGTTGGCATTGAACTTATAATGCGCCAGTAACTGGCGGGGGTAATTAAACTTATTGATGTCTTCATTATAGGCCTGGAGTATTTCAGTTGCTGTAAGGTCGCCATTGTAATACTTGAATTCATCCAGCTGGCCGTTAAAATAGTAATTGGTGCCCCGGGAGTAGCCTACCAGCATCTGAGCACTATAATTACCATAAGCTATATTGCCACCGAGGTTGGCGTTGCCTGATAGTACGCCGTTCACATACAATTTTAACTGTTGTCCATCATAGGTCATGGTCACAAAGTTCCAGACACCTGCCTGTATCCCGCCGGCATAAGCATCCACCGAACCCAAGGTCGTTGTAATACGCCCATTGAGCGTACCATCGAGCAGGAGCAACCGCCAGCCGTCGGTATAGCCATCCGAGTCAGGAGCCGTGGCTACAGCTTTAATCCCCTGGGTGGTGGTGGGTTTAATCCAGGCCGACACGGTGAGGCGATTGGAGGTTATGTGGAACCAGGGAGAATTGGGCAGGGGCAGGTAAGTGGAGCCGCTAAAGTTGCCACAGGCAAGGTCTTTTCCTTCGGCAGAAAAGGCAACATTGGCTGATACGTTTTGACCGCTGCCCGAAGCATCCTGGTAGTTGTTGTTGAGGGGATAGTGCGCAACCAGTAGCGGGCAAAGTAATCTGGCCGGTAATATTTCAGGGCCAAAGCTTGCATTAAAATTGTTGTTGTTGATCCCGGCAACTGGTCCGCAGGTGTTGTTCTCTGCCGGATTACCGAGATAGATACCTCCAATTTGCCCATCCGCATTCATATAGTTCGACTCATTGCCTGTAACTGTAAGGTCGCTGCAGGTGAAGCCATCGGGCTCATAGTAGTTATAGGCATAATAGGGCGTATTGGCATATGGCCGAGGCGTACCATAGCCATAGACCTTGTTATTGATGAGCTGGTTGTGATGCCCGGTAGAGATCGCAATACCATATTGACCGGGGTCTACCAGGATATTGTCTTCGATACGTTGATAGCTGCCGCCAACATCGCCCGACATGATGCCCCCGCTACTCCGGGAAAGTGTGCCACCCCTCAGTTTATTGCCTTTTACCAGGATGGGGCTGGCGGCTGTACCATGACTTTTATACAAACTGATCAGGTCTTCCGTGGAACTGTTGCCGGTCACCTGTTCGGATACATTGTAACTGATCTCGTTGCCGGCGCCGGTCACTTCCATGAACTGTACACATTGTCCCCGGGGGAATGGACCATGTGCATTCAGAAATTGATTGTTGAGCACCTTGATGCCCGAGCCACCTGCCACCAATACCCCTGTACGGTTGTCCATAAAATAACAATTGGTGATGGTAACGTTGGTGCAATTGATAAGATGGATGGCTTCCTGAACGGATGGCCCCAGTACGCAGTTTTCGATCCGGACATTGTTGCAGTCGAAAAGATAAATACAAGTGTTGTTGGGGTTACTACTCAGGTTGTTGATACGTTTTCCCGAGATCGTCAGGTTGTTCTGATTGCCCATGATGATCTGGTTGGCCGGAGTGCCGCCCGTAATACAGGTCTGACTTTGGGACTGAACGAAGCACAGGAACACAATACAAAAAAGGATAAGGTAACGCAGTTGCATAGACTGTGGTTGGATTAGGTAATAATGGTTTCGGGATTGAAGTTAATGGAAAAGGTGATAACAGCGCCGAGGCGGTTATACAAACCGATCCTTAATTTGGCTACAAAGTCACCCGGTTAAGCTACAAGTGGGGAGACACACCTGCCGATCTTTGTGTTCCAATAAAAAACAATAAGATTATGGCAGGTAAGATCTGGTTTATTACAGGAGCTTCACGAGGATTTGGACGGGTTTGGACCGAGGCTGCACTAGAGCGGGGGGATAAGGTGGCAGCTACCGCACGCAGGTTGGCCAGCATTGCAGACCTTAAAGAAAAGCATGGCGAACAGGTTTTGACACTTGAACTTGATGTAACCGATCCCGAGCAGGTTAAAAGGGTTGTGGCGCAAGCTCATGCTCACTTTGGAAGGCTTGATATTGTACTCAATAATGCCGGGTATGCCCTGGTGAGCACCATTGAAGAGGCGGGTGCTGATGAGGTACGAGCCCTTTATGAGACGAACATTATCGGTCCTCTTTCTGTTATCAAGGCAGCCTTGCCATTGTTGAGACAGCAGGGCGGCGGTCATATACTGGGTGTATCGAGCAACCTTGGTCATGTTACCCTGCCGGTGATCGGCTATTACTGTTCTTCCAAATGGGCATTTGAGGCGATCCACGAAAGCCTGGCGGCGGAAGTCAAGCCTTTCGGGATTATGGTAACGATCATTGAGCCTGGCGCCTATGCTACAGAATTTGGAAGCCAGGATTCGTTAAAGTTTGCCACAGGGCTTGATATCTATGCAGATTTTAAAAACGAGTTTCTCGGGCAGATAAGTACTATGGAAAGAGGAAATCCGGATGCTACGCCGGCGGCAATATTCAAAATAGTAGATTCCGACAACCCGCCGCTGCGGTTCCATTTGGGCAGTCACAACCTGGCCGGAGTACGTGCCACCTATGCTGAGCGACTGGCTACCTGGGAAGCATGGGATGCTGTGTCCAGTGCCGCACAGGGCGAACCAAAATAAATGGAGAAGCGGAACAATCTTTGACTAATATAGCATGATAGTTGTCCTTTGGACCGTTATCATGCTTTAATAAGCAGCAAATGAAAAAAGAAGACAATACGCCGCTTAAATTCGGATCGCTGACGGATGCTCACCGGAGCCTTGGGTTACCAACCCCCAGGCATCCGTTGATTAGTCTGCTCAATGGGGCGAATGCCCAGGTATTGGCCAATATGCCAACCGGTCCGCATGTGCTTAATTATTATAAGATATCCTACAAGCCAAAGCTTAGCGGAAAATTGCGATATGGGCAGGGTTATTATGATTTTGATGAAGGAGGCTTGTTATTCGCCTCCCCGGGTCAGGTGATCGGTGTCCCTGAGAACGCCGACGTCGTGTGTTCTCAGTATACTTTATTGATCCATCCGGATCTTTTGCTTAATTATCCATTGACTAAAAAGATAAGGCAGTATGGCTTTTTTTCTTATTCAGCCAATGAAGCCTTACACCTTTCGGAGGAGGAGAAAGAAACGATCCTTTCCATCTTCAAAATGATCGACACAGAGTTGAACAGCAGGATCGATGATTTCAGCCAGGATGTTATTGTCTCCCAGGTAGAGTTATTGCTGAATTACGCCAATCGTTTTTATAAACGTCAATTCCTTACCCGTAAAGTAGTGAACCACGATCTGTTGCAAAGGATAGAAGACCTGTTGGATGATTATTTTGATAACGATGCACCTTCGTATAAGGGGTTACCGACTGTTCAATACCTGGCCGCACAATTGAACCTTTCGGCCAGTTACCTGAGCGATATGTTGCGGTCCCTCATTGGTCAAAATGCACAGCAATTTATTCACGGTAAACTGTTTGACAAAGCCAAGGAGCTATTGTCTACCACCACCTTGTCCGCTTCCGAAATAGCTTATCAGCTTGGGTTTGAACATTCGCAATCCTTCAGCAAGTTTTTCAAAGTAAAGGCTAAGGTTTCTCCTTTGCAGTTCAGGCAATCCTTTAACTGATAGCCAGGATTCTTAATTTCTACTGACACAAATGGCTAAAACATCGTAGAAGAGGAGCGGTGTTTGATCCCATTCTTTGGAAGGGATATAAAGTTATCCGGAAGTTAGAGCCTGATATTTGTTGGGTCAGGAAATTATCCAGCCAAAGAAACACCAATCAATTTCCCGATCCCAAAAGTAATGGCTGCAGCAATCAACCCAAATATCACCTGTCTGAAGCCAGAGGACCAAATATTTTTAGCCGTGAATAATGTAATGGCAGAACCAATTAAAAATAAACCTGCTGCACTGCCGATAACACTAATAATTATTGCTGTTATGCCACTGGTAAACATAAAAGGAATAACCGGTATTACAGCACCAATAGCAAAAAGTATAAAGGAATAAACAGCTGCTTCCATGGCAGAGCCTTTTAGTTCTTCTATATTTATGCCTAATTCTTCTTTCACTAATAATTCATGTGCCTCACTTTTATTCATCATAATATCGGCAGCCATGGCATGTGCCTGGTTCTCAGGAATTCCTTTGGCAATATAAATTAATGCGAGCTCTTTTTGTTCTCCTTCAGGATCAATTTCCAGTTCTTCCATTTCCAACTGCATCTGGTTCTCATGCAATTCCTGTGAACTTTTAACAGAGATCCACTCGCCCAAAGCCATGGATAATGCACCGGCTAATAATCCTGCCACCCCTGCCAACAAAACACCCGAACCGCCTGCCGTTGCACCCGCAATCCCCATTACCAAGCTAAAGTTAGAAACCAAACCATCATTACCACCAAGTACCGCCGCTCTTAAAGCATTGCCACCAACAGAGCGGTGTCTGCTTTCAAATTTTGCAACATTCCTTCCTGTAACTTTAGATCCTTTTTCTAAAAGTGACCTTAGTATTTTTACGTGGTTTGTTTCGCTGCCGGTAATAGGCAGCTTGTTTTTATTTTTGGCATTAATAACCGCATTGGAAATGCCTTTTTCAGTATCCATCAATACACCCAGCACATAGTCGTAACCCAGGACTTTACCAATGGTATTAAGTGTTTTAGCCCTGAACGATGGTGGTGGAAATGCCGCAATTGGATCCGCGCTCATTTTTTTCAAGATCCCTTCTACATGGCTTTTTTCAATGGCACTCATTTGCCTGAAAATATTGGCAACTGTCACATCTTGTTCGGCTTCTGCTAATTTGTTATATAAAAAGCAGGCATCCACCTCTGTTTGGAGATTTTTATTTGATGGATTAGTCATTCTTGAGTTGATATTTTTAAGAAGAAAATAGAATCCTGCAATAAGAAGAACTCCGCTGGTTATATCTGAAATATAAAGCGAGGGTATTAATCAGCATTATTTTCTACTCCTGCACCTCCGCCGTTGTTTTGACTTGTGGCAGCTGAAATTTCCGTATGTCTTATCTGGCCACCAAAGTAGCCTGTTCTGGCAACCAACCCAAAACTGATAAGCGATAGAGCGAGTGTGATTATGGATGTGGCTCTTATCAATGAAGTTCTAAAACGGCTTACCATTAAAGCTATCACCGACATTATCCCCAGTGCAATCAGGCTTATCAAGGCATACATAGCGGCGTCTTCATGAATTTCAATCATATTTTCTGAAACTCCTTGTATTTTTTCAACTGTGTCTTCAGCACCTTCGCCTGTTAAATAAGCGATGCCTGTGCCAATGGCGGAAATGATAAAAATAAAATAAGCCGCATTTTTTGTTTGAATACTCTTAGTCCAAAAACCATAGCCCAATACAAGGGCGCCTAATATGGAACCAAAAACTGGAAGGTGAGTAATTAATAAATGCAAATGTACCTGACTCATACCTGGATATTTTATAATGAAATGATTTTATAAATGTTTCTCTTTATGTTGTTGAAATTCAGCAACATGCAGGAGCGGAAATTTCATATAAGTATTACCACAAGTAGGGCTTAAGAATGGTGAAAATTACGAAGTCTGATACAGACATAAGCTGGCATGCCTCATGTAGATGTATGATATAAGTCATCTTATTATCGCTTAGAATCCCTGATATCATACGCTGCTGAGTATTGCGGATTATCTTGTCAGGGAATTGTAGGTTCGGTTGTTATATCGATCCTGAAAATGTAAGACAATATCAAATTTGATGAAAATTACCCTACAGCACAAGGATTTAACCATTGAATTGTTTGACGATCCTTTAATCAATCAATCCTCCAATCATTCTCCCTTATACGATAGAACTTATCAGGCTGACAATGTCAAGGATTATGGGCCGGTTTCGCAACATGCAATCATTATCTATCGTGGTAACACAAAAATTATAAGTGCCAATTTGCTCGCTGCTGCTGGTGCAACCTCGATAACGTCTGATTCGGTCCTTATAGACGGTGATAATTTAATTACCCGATGCTGTAATACTGTCTTTTGCCTGACACTTCCCGGCCTTGATCTTAATTGGATGGTTGAAGCTAACTGGGCAACCTGTTTCTCCATACACCAATATCATGATTCTTACATTACACATGGGGAGATGTCTGTTTCGAGAATTGACAGAAACGGCAACTTACTTTGAGCTATGGTGGTGCAGACATTTTTGTTTGCCTTCAGGATGGGAACCCTTTTCAAATGCATGACACCTATATTGAGTTAACTGATTTCGTTGGTTCTAAGTACCGGATTGACTATAATGGGGAGACAATAAGCTACCAGAAATGATTCTTCAATAGAGTATGGCATTTTCCGTTTGATCTATGGCAGGGTGATAACGATGATGGAATATGCTCTTTCTGCTTTACTGGAATTCCAATCCCCACAAGTTTCCCCTCAAATCACCGTTATATAGAGAAAAGTTATATCTTAATCGATAGGATTATCCCTTTCAGGGGGTAACAAATGGTCCAATCCGTTGATATAACCACAGAATACCTTAAACGGCTGAACTTATGAACGCATCCCGCCACCTGCTGCCTGTAATGGGGTTACTACTGGTAACCCAATGGGCAGTAGCACAGATCAACGATACGCTGCCTGCTGTGGTAGAACCCCAGGTGGCCGATAACCGCGTGAAATTCACTTCTCAATTGCGCCCCCTGCGTGGCGTGGCCGGAGCACCTGCTCCCTTTTACACCTATTTCTGGGAGTTTGGGGATGGTACCTACAGCTTTGAAAAAGAACCTGTTCATATGTATAAGGATACGGGCGATTATCCCGTACGCCTCTGGGCCACCAACAACTATGATGATGGCAAAAAGCCGCCCACCCGCCTCAAAAAGATCAGGGTAGAGAAGAAGACCATGCTGGCAGCTAATACGCCGCCCGCCTTTTTCAAGGGTGGCGGCTCATTGGAAATGATCACCAACCAGATGCCCCGGCCGGGAGAAGATATGGTATTGCTCCTGGGCTACCGCAACAAGCCAGGCAGCCATACTGCTGCCGTCAGTGGCTCGGTCATGCTGCTGTACAATGAAAAGCAGTTTGGGCAAAATAGCTTCGACCTTGCAGAAGCGAGAAGCTATCACCAGGAAACAAATATTGGGCTCGACTCGCTGCTCGCCTATGCGCCCGCCGAAGAATGGAATATCCCGGCCCAGGCCACCCTGGCCGGCGAAGGGAATAGCCGGGGCGGCGGATTGTTTACGGCAAGCGCCGGTAACAACCTGCCCATCGCCGGAAAGCCGCAACTAAAGGCGTTCCTCAAAGAACAAATGGACGGATACCGTCAACACCATATCTGGCGCGTCAACCAGGTGAAGCAGGGCGAAGAACAATTTATGTTCCTTTCCCTCAATACCCTGCCCGAAATGATCAAAGACACCAATGCTGTAGTCACCATTTCAGGTCTCTTTATTCCCGATGACCCTTCCATGGAGGTAGAACGGTTTGCCCTCGATCTGCAGATCGTGGCTTCCCACGATCCCAACAGGATCATGCTCAAGAACCGCCGCCTCAATTACCGTTTTACCGGCAAGAACCGGGAGAATATTTATAAGGTGCAATTCCAGAATACCGGCAAAGGACCCGCTAAGAGAGTGGCTATCACCGTCACTATTCCCGGTATGCTCAACACCGGTACGGTAGAACTGGTAGATATGAAGCCGGCCTGTAAATGGTGCGACTCGGCCTATGCCAACCAAAGTTGTATAGACACCATCCTTACCAAAGACAGCATCCAATTCATCTTTAAGAATATCTACCTGCCGGGCACCCAGCAGGAGGGGATCAGTGATCCCGATTCTACCATGGGCTTTGTGCGGTACAAACTGCGCTTTACCCGCAAGATGAAAAAGATGCCTTTTACCAGCCGGGCATCCATCGTATTTGATAAGAATGAACCTATCTATACCAATCGTACGGTGGGTCGCTTTAAGAAAGGGTTATCACCCGGTATTATCATAGGCTACAATACCATTCCCGGTAAAAAGCCGAAGGATATCCTGCCACAGAATTATGTATTGGGATTTACCTTGTCGGAATATGCGGCCTACAAAAAATATTTCCAATGGGAGATCTACCTCGAAAAATCACGTACTTATGAATCTTATGATGGCCGTCGCACAGGTGGTGATACGATGATCAATGGGGTAGGGTATAAGGTGGAATACCGCGACCTGTACCGGCAACAAAAAGTATTGTCGCTGGAAGCTGTGCCCATACATTTCCGGTACAATATCAATTCTTATATGGCTGCAGGCCTGGGCGCCCTGGTAGGGGTTGATGTGGAAAGGTCGGTGACGCCTGTAGTGGAGACCTATATCCAAAGACCCAATGGGCAGGGCCTCACCCTGGTGAAAGGCGCCTACGAAAAGCAACAGGAATCCTTTGCCAACTGGCGGGGCGCTTTCTTTGCCGACTTCCAGTTGGGTATCGTGCGGGCAGGTCCCGCTGCCGGTATCCGTTTCCTGCAATACATGAATCCTTCGCACCAGCGGATATTTCTGTATGCGAGCTGGAAACTTTAAGTACTTTTAGCCAAATTACAACCCTGATGGCGCACTGCCTGCACAAGGTAGTTATACAGTTTACCATTTATTGCAGTTGCTTCTTTGTAACCTCTTTTGCTTCGCCCGATAGTACCGGCGTACCTGCCCCCCTTCAACAACGGTTGCAGGCATTACAACAAAAAGACAGCCTCGAACAATGGCTCTATGCCCGCATTGATTATGTAGATGCAGCTCCCTTTGAGCGTTTGAATTTCCTGATGCAAACCCAGCAGGCCGCCTGGAGAAGTTATTCAACATACGACGAAAGAGTGGCCTGGTTCAACCTCCTGATTTTACAGGGCTATTACCAGTTGCAAACCGGCAATATCCTTTCCTCCATCAATGCGTATGAAGCGGCCCTGGCCTTCTATGAAGCCTATCCTTTGCCCGATGCCGATAATATAGCCTATGTATTAAAGCCCCTTGGTAACAATTATACCCGGTTGGGCGATTACCATACCGCTTTGTTCGTTCACAGCAAAACCCTGGCGCTGGCGCTGCAGCGAAAAGACAACCGCGAAGTAGCAGCCACCTACAGCAATATGGCCATCTGTGCCCGCTGGAAAGGCGATCTGCCATTGGCCATGCAATACAGCAAAGCAGGCATCGCAGCAGTAGACCACCAGGCCCCCCTGTATGGATTGCTGCTGAGTACCTGGGCCGATGTGCTGACCGAGCAGGGTAATTATGATACTGCCAGTCGCGTAATAGCGCAGTCCCTGGCGCATTTGCAGCGCTTCAAGCATGATACGGATGCCTTGTATTGGTGTGGCAGTGCCCTGCAGATGGCTTCCCGTATTGCTATTGCACAAGGCAGGTATGCCCCGGCAATGCAGTATGCACAACAGGCCCTGCAATTGTTTGACCGTTATTTTCCCACTGCAAGGCAGCGCGAGAAGGCGCGGGTAAATGAACTGTTGGGCAATCTGTCTTTAAAAACAGGTCAGCCGCAACAGGCGCTACAATACTATCAACAATCCCTGGTATGGCTATTGCCTTCCTGGCAGCCGGCTTCCCTACAGGCGGTGCCACCGGAAACCTTGTTGTATGGTGAATCTATCTTCACCGATGCATTAACGGGAAAGGCCACTTGTCTTCGTATACTGGGAAAACCGGAAGCTGCATTGGATCACTATACGGCCGCCTTTATGGCCGGGCATAAGTTGCAGGCCACTTTTTTCTATACAGAATCCAGGCTGAGAGAATTGCAGCTGGCTAAAGGACGTGCAGATGCGGCCATGCAGCTGGCCTATACCTTGTGGACAGCCACCCATCAGAAAAAATACGAGGAACAGCTGCTGCTGATTGCCGAACTTTCCAAAGCCCAGGTATTGGCCCATGAAAGGGCGGTCCGGGAAAACCGGTCCGGCAACTTCCATACGGCCGATAGCAATACCCGTAAAGCCCGTCAGCTACAGGATGCCATTGTATACTATCAGCGCGAGCTGGTCACCTCACCTGAGAATAAAAATATACCCGACCTGTTGCAGGTTGCTGAATACGACCTCTCGCTGCTGAATAAAAAGACCCGGCAACAGGAAGTAGAAGTACCGGAAGCAAAGATGCTCAACCTGGTGCAATTGCACCATTTCTTTGACCGTATACCACCACAGGTGACGGTGCTGGAATTCTTTGCCGGCCGCGACAGCAGTTATATAATAGAGATGGACAGGAAGGGGATTGGCGCCATCAAACTGATTACCGGCAGTGGCCGCCTGCAGGATACCCTGCAGCGCTTCATGCAACAATGGTTTATGCAAGGGCCGGCAGCGATGATGAATGCGCCCAAACAATTTTATCAGCAGTGCTATGCGATCTATGCGGCCCTTTTTCCCCGCTATCAATGGGATGCAGCCCGCCGTTACCTGCTGATCCCCGATGGCCTGTTCAGTTACCTGCCTTTCGACGCACTCCTGACCAATGAAAAGTACAGCAATAATTATGGCGAATGGCCCTTTCTCTTTAAACAGGTAGCCCTGTCGCAGGCTTATTCTTTGCAAACATGGTATCAGCAGCAAACAGGCAAGTATCCGGCGCATAGTTTCACGGGCTTCTTTGTATCGAAGGGCAAGGACAAGGGGCAGCCGGTATTATCGGTCATGCAGGAATACCAATCCCTGCGGGGAATGATCAAAGGCAATTATTATGTGGACTCGATAGCCACCTGGCAAAATTTTACTACCCATACCAATGGAATGGGGGTAGTGCATGTGAGTTCCCATGCCGTATCTTCTGCGCAGGATTCGTTTCCTTATCTCCAATTGTATGACCAGCCTTTTTACCTGTTTGATCTGCGGTACCGTTCCTTTGCCCCCTCGCTGGTGGTATTGGGAGCCTGTAAAACGGCTGATGGCGCCTGGCTGGCAGGAGAGGGCGTTAATAGTTTGAGCCGGGGCTTTACTGCGGCCGGTGCGGGCGGGGTAGTAGCCGGTATCTGGAATGTGAATGACGAATCGGCCATCGGTATTATGCAACAGTTCTACCAGCAATTGCAACAGGAAAAAGATCCTGCCCTTGCTTTGCATGATGCCAAATTGCAATGGCTGCAGGCAAATGCCGGCAATGCCACCCTTCAATTGCCCTATTATTGGGCGGGGATCGTATACAGCGGCCACCTGCTGCCGGTAGTGCTGGAGCAGGAACGCAACAACTGGCTGTATTATGGCGCGGGGATAGTTTTGGCAATTGCCTTGTTACTTATAGCCCGGAAATTTAAAAAACGCCAGAAGCGAAGCTAACACTACCCTTGCAGGTGGTTTTAGGTGTGCTGATTTATGCGTATATTCATGCTTTGATATCTCTTTCCGATGCCCTTTACCAATTATTTGACTACCACACTGCTGTTGAGATGCTTATTGCTTTTGCTGACCGTTTTTCCCGTTTATGTACAAGCTCAAAAAGCAGGAAACATCGCTGTCCCTCCTGCGTCTGGCAATAATAAAACTACTCGCGTTTATTCCACCGTCAATGATATATATGATTCAGTTTTCATCGTCGGAGATAAAGTGGTTTTTCATAAACAGATCAACCGTTCAGCCGGGGCGTTTGACCAGTATGGATATAGCAATGGACCGCGTGCAGGGACTGACAATGTTAACACTGGGAAGATCAATGCGGCCCCAATAAGCATCAATATTTCTACTGATCCTTCTACCTGTAATCGTACTATCGGAAAGATCACGATGCAGGTGACAGGTGGAACTCCTCCTTATTTTTACAATATCAATGGGTCGCCCTACCAAAGCAGTGCTGTCTTTTTTGTATCCGGGCCGGTTACTTATACGGTAGGGGTAAAGGATATTAATGGCGTCACAGCTTCCGCCAGTGTATTTGTAGATAATATGGGTGCGTCTCCGACTTTATTTGCCAAAATGCTGTCCAATCCTTCCAGCTGTACAGGCACAGACGGTGTTATGGAATTAACTGCCACCGGTGGTACGCCTCCATACACATACGGGTTTGATGGTGCCAATTATCAAACAAGCAATATATTCAACAATATTACGTCGGGCATCTATGAACCGCTGGTAAAAGATGCACTAGGCTGCACAAGAGCTTATTGGTTCCTTCCTGTAGATGGAACTGGTTGTAACTTTCCGGTGGGGTTGGGGTATACAGAGTCAACCTGTACCAATACGGGAAATGTCACTTTTTCAACGGGAACACCGGGCCTCTTTTATACTTACTCTACAGATGGTATCACTTACCAGAGCTCCGGTGTATTTAGTAACCTGGCCTCAGGTATTCACACGTTTTATATTAAAAATAACGCCGGCGAGGTAAAGCTTTTTTCCATTGTCATAAGACAATTCTGTGAAGTGATCCTCAAGGCCGCAGTTACGGATGCTTCCTGTGGCAATGCAGATGGCGTTATTACAGCCACTGCTTCCGCAGGTGTCGCTCCTTATAAGTATTCGATTGACGGCATTAACTTCCAAAGCTCCAATACCTTTAGCGGCCTTATGCCAGCCAATTATACGATTACTGCCATGGATGCCATTGGTCAGGTTAAGACATTGTATGTAGTGGTGGCAGATGATTGCCCCGGTGTTACAGCCTCTGCTGTTGATGCAGGTTGTGGGGTGGCCAATGGGGTAATAACAGCTACCCCTGTTGGCGGGGTGGCGCCGTTTGAATACAGTATCAACGGAGGCTTAAATTACCAGAATAGCAATGTTTTTTCAGGTCTCGCATCGGGAACCTATACCATCACCATCAAAGATAGCCGCTCACTTACCGGTACTACCCAGGTTGAAGTAAAAGATCGGTGCATCAGTGTAACCGCAGTGGGTGTCAATGCTACCTGTGGTAACAACAATGGTCGTATTACAGCTACGGCGGCCAATGGTATCACTCCTTATCAGTACTCATTGGATGGTACTACCTGGCAAAACAACCCTGTTTTTACAGCGCTTGGTGCCGGAACCTATACCGTTACCGTAAAAGATGGTGGGGCACTTACAGCGGTAAGTTCCAATATAGTCATCACCAATACAGCAGGGCCAGGGATCACCCTCAATACAACACCTGCCAACTGCAATGGTAAAGCGGGCACGGTGACCGCCATTGCCAGCGGAGGAACTGCTCCACTTCAGTATTCCATCGATGGTAATAATTTCCAGGGAAGCAATGTATTCACGAATGTCAACGCAGGGCCCCATGCCGTTACCGTTAAGGATGCCAACAGGTGTACCGCTACCAGCCCTGTTCAGGTAGCCATTGATCTGTCAACTGCTCCGATTTTAGCGGCCAGTCCGGCTACAGCTACCTGCCCCAATGATGATGGTACCATAACAGCTTCGGTAACTGGAGGAACAGGCCCCTTTCAATATTCCCTTAATGGTACTTCCTGGCAACAACAACCTGTATTTAGCAAACTGCCTTCCGGGAATTATACAGTTTCCATTAAGGATGCCAATGCCTGTATCGATTCGCGCCCGGCAATCGTGCCTTTTACCAATACACTGAAAGTGGAGGCAGGAAATGATGCCACTATTTGTGAAGGAACAAGCGTGGAATTGCCTGTTGTTACCAATACAACGGGAGGCGCCATCACCTGGACGCCTTCAACGGGTTTAGATCATACTGGTATGATTCGCCCCACCGCTTCACCTGTTGTTACTACAAAATACTATGTGACTATTGGGGTAGGCTTGTGTAACAATAAAGATTCTGTTACCGTTTTTGTTAATCCGGCACCCATTGCATTTGCCGGCAGAGATACTGCCGTTTGTACCGGCAGATCGGTGCAGCTGGCAGCCAGCGGGGGAGTTTACTATCAATGGTCTCCTGCCCTTTATCTTAGCAATACTACCTCGGCCGGTCCTGTAGTGACGAAGCCCGCAGCCACCACCACGTATTATCTCACCGTAACCGATGCCAATGATTGCCGCTCACTGAAGGCCGATGCGATTACCGTTTCAGTAACGCCGCCGGCAGTAGTGTATGCCGGAAGAGATACGACTTTAGTAGCTAATCAACCATTGTCACTACAGGCAATGGACATCAATAATAGCGGTTTTACCAGTTATACCTGGTCGCCCGCTATTGGCCTCAACAATCCTTTTATAGCCAATCCCATTGCAAAGCCAGTCAATAGTATTGCGTACAAAGTGACGGCCGCCACGCCGGAAGGTTGTGAAGGCACCGGCACCATCGCTATCAAAGTATACCAGGCAGCAGATATTTATGTGCCCAATGCATTTTCTCCCAACAGAGATGGCCGCAATGATCTTTTAAAGGCCATTCCAATAGGCATAAAGCAGTTTAAGTATTTAGTGGTCTATAACCGCTGGGGCGAACAGGTATTTTATGCCAACCACCCATCAAAAGGATGGGATGGAATGGTGAACGGGGTGCCACAGTCCGGCACTTATGTGTGGAAGGCTGCCGGCTTTGATTACCTGGGCAATAGCATTCAAAGAAAAGGCGCACTTACTGTGATCAGGTAAGCACGCCTTAATGATGTTACCCTATACTGGGTCTAATTTACTTTCCGGATCAATCGCTGAACATCTTCCATCTCTGCTGTTGTCAACACCTGATCAGGTACCAATTGGTTGTCCTGCTCCTTGCCCTTACCTGCGGGTCTGATCCATTCTTTCACACCGAAGCGTAAATCGATCCTGGTATTGGGCAATTTGGTATTGTACATTTCTCCAAAATGATTGGGATGCCCGTTGGCGGGGATCTGTCCGATAATGGGCGCTATTTTGTTGTCCTTGATCAGCGTGGCAAACAGGATGGCGCTTGAAAATGTATGCTGTCCCACCACTACCGTCACTTTCCCGTTGAAGGGATACAATACTTCCTGTGGTGTGGTGGTGCCGGCATCGAAATGGATAATATTGCCGATAGGGGTATTGGCGTAGAATTCGTTCTTGATACCCCAGGATTCATAGAGTTTTTGGTATTCGGCACTCCGTTTCCAGTTGCATTGGTAGGTCTTGTAGGGCTTCTTATAAAAGCTGGAGATCAGGTACTCCCCAACAGCCGAATTGCCCCCTTCATTATTGCTTACATCGATCACCAGCTGCTGTATCCCGGCATCATGTACCAGTTTAAAGATACTGTCGATCTTCGCATACACAGTTGCTAATGTGAATTCACCTGTCTTCTTTACATCGAAGGAGCAGGCATTGATGTACCCGGTTTTACCATACTGCTGGTAACTGATCCGCTCCTGACAGCCTGTTTTGCCCGGTTGCAAGGGCTCGGGCGGACCAATAAAAGCATGTTCATCGGCAAGGTGGGCAACTACGGGCTTTACCAACTTAAGGAAATCCGTAGCAGAGAGGGGGCTGGTTAACTTATTTCCGATGCTGGTGAACAGTTGATCATACTGCTTTGCTGAGAATTCGGTAAAAGGATTGGCATGTACCTGGTAAAGCTGCTGCTGTAAGAAGGCGAGGTCTTCTTTTAAATGGGCCGGCGAATACAAGCTGTCATTTGAAGGCTGTTGTCCATAGCCAATAATAGATCCGAGCTGACATAATAAAAAAAGAAACTTTGTTTTCATTGGAAAAGAGCGATGAGGGTTTATAATAAAGTTATTGCAGAAGGTCGTTGGTAGAATGAAAATGTTACAGCAATTGGATTGTTTATTTGTTTGTAATAAATAGGAGATGTCGTATACTAACAAGGTAATCAAAGCAAAGTGTTCATGACCGAAGATGACCGTTTAAAGTACAGGCTTATTTATCGCAGGTTCCTGGTGATCTTTTTCTCCTTTCTGACCATCTATTCTTTTTTGCACTGGCTGCTTGTACTCAGGCTGCACAGCATAGATATTAGAGAAAACCTGGGTATATGGTTGCCGATGTTTCTTCCTATCATTCCCCTTTGGATCTGCCTGGGTAAAAGGATCAGGTTGTTGCAGTTGATGAAAGACGGGAAAAGCGAGCTTCCTGGTTTCCTGTTGATGGGGCACCTGGCTATAGCGTGCACGACGGTTGCTTTCCAATATTACCTGGTAAGCGCGGCCGGTGAACTAAGGGCGCTGAAGACTCCGGAAGAAATAACCCGTTACGAGCCGGTTAAGTATTATACCATCGAATCCTGCTATGCCGATAAGGCCCATGCAAAGTTCAGGCGGTTTCAACACCTGAGCGGCAAGCGCAACCGTACGCTGAATTATGAACTGGTCATTGCGGTACCCTTGTATTCAAAAGCTAAGGAAGACGTATTGAAGTCAGCGGTCAATGCAGGCGATACTTCTGTCACCACAGAAGCGTATGCCACTGCCATACAACCCGGGGAGCCCGATCCTGCTGTATGGATCTGCCTGCATTATAAAACAGAACTTAGCAACAAGAGTACACTATCACAAAAAGAGAATGCCTGGGAGCAATTTGAATGGCAATGCGAAGAGGATCTTAAAAACACCAACCTGAACAATTTCACCTACCTGCATAGTCCGGGTAAGGGGGACTACCGCGACCAATTGATGGAAGCTGTCAAAGGTCCCTATGTGTTGGAGCCGCGGTATGAGCCTTTTCAGGAAAGGACCTATGCCCAAATTGGCTGGACCCTGTTAATCTTCATAGTGGGCGCCGGTATATGGTGGATGATGGTACATTACAAGTCTTTCGATACAGCCGCCCTGGATAAGTTTACAGATCAGCAAAACACCTAAGTTGCCTGGACTTTGGGCCCCTACTAAAAATAGCAGGAAGATATAACGATAAATTACATTGTGAAATAAAAAGAGCGATGGCCATACATAAAAAGAAGTTTTGATCCATCTTTGAGTATGTTTTCTGCTTTCAGGTTCCACCTTTATCCTTTAATCTGGCTTATCCTATTCCTCACGACAGGCTTTTGTCCGCGACAATTGTCTGCACAACCACGGCTTTCTCCGTATTACGATCAACAGCATTTTACGGACGAGAACGGGCTCCCTCAAAATAGTATCAAAGCCATTATGGGCGACAAGGAAGGGTTTATATGGCTCTCCACGGAAAGTGGCCTCGTACGTTATGATGGGCACCGCTTTCTTACCTTCGACCAATCTGTACTTCCCTTGCATTCGACCAGGATGGGTTCCTTTTACCTGTCTCCGGATACAACTGGCCCCGACAAGGGCCATTTTTTTATTCCCAGCAATAAGGGCGATTACCTATTCGTCAGGAATGGCACTGTCGCATTAAAGACCTCAGGTTACGATAGCATATTTGCGCGCATGCCTTTTGGCCGTGCCTGGAGCGAAGGAAAAACATTTATCAGACAAAGCATGCCCAGCCTGTCTGGCTTTGATATGAGTGCATTTCTGTGCATCATTCCCGACGATAAGGGAGGCTTTTATACCTGCACCACGCAGGAGCTCACTTATTACAAAGGAGCACAAAAGCAATATGAGCTGTCCTTTCCGATGCCCGATCCCTCCTCTTTGTTCAGGATGGGTGCTTGCTTATACCGGGCCGATGAAAAAGGGGTCTTCACGGAAATAGAGGACACTGTTGTCAGGAGTATTGGCCTGACCGGTGATATACTGCAGCATCCGGCCTGGAGGGCTGGTGTCAGGAATTTCGAAATATACTGGAGCAATGTGACTGGTAAGCCTTTTCTTTTCCTGCAAAACAATTTGTACCAGCTGAAAAAAAATAAGGACGGCAATCTGGAGACCCGGCTTATCCTGGCTGATTTTGATTGTAAGGCCAACAACATCATCTCGGTGTATTATGATGAGGCCGGGGAGGTCATCTACCTGGGCAGTTTGAATAAGGGGCTATTTACTTTTTCAGCACGACCATTCACAACATTAAGTATCGGTACGGATGAGTACGATAAGGACAATATCTATTATGCCCAGGCTGCCTGGGACAGTAACCGGGTACTGACCATCCAGGGGTACCTGCTGGGCCTCAACAGTTCGTCCGTACTCCCCGTGCTGAAGAAAGCGGCCACCTGGGACCTGTTCAGTATGCTCATTGATCACAGAGGAAGTATCTGGACCCGGAACGCCAATGATATTAATAAGTTTGACGCAACAGGTAAGCGCCTGTTGGCAAAATGGCGCCTGGAAGGAGTGCCCCATCTGTATGAAGGCCGCGATCACCAATTGTGGATAGGGGCCGGGAAAAAGGGATTGTACAGGCTCAATCCGGTTGACCAGGTCGCCAGGTTGCGTCCTTTCCTTACCAGCATAGCTTTCCCCGATATATATTGTATGCAGGAAGAAGGCGCAGCGTTCCTATGGATAGGTACGGCGAAAGGCCTTTACCGGCTGCATGTACTCAAAAAGACCATCGATACCATCAAGGGGTTAGAAGAGGCCAATATCCGCAGCCTGCATATTCCCCGCCCTGGTGAAATATGGATCACTACTTATGGCAAGGGTTTCTTTCTCTACCACGACAATCGCCTTACCGCTTTCCCATTGGATAAAGGCAAATACCTGGCCATGGCACATTGCTTTGTGGAAGATGATCGGGGTTATTGCTGGATACCTACCAATAAAGGGTTATTCCAGGCCTCCAAAAAAGACCTGCTCAATTATGCAGCAGGAGGCCAGCAGCAGCTCTTTTACCTATACCATGCGCGTGAAGAAGGATTCAACACCAATGAGTTTAATGGCGGGTGCCAACCCTGTGCCGTTAAGCTGGCCAATGGTTATATCTCCCTGCCTTCCTTCAATGGAGTAGTTTGGTTTTCTCCCGCCAGCATGAGAACGGTATTGCCCGATAAAAAAATATTCGTCGATAAAATAGAAGTAGACCAGGCATCCATGGCCGTCGCAGATACCATTGCCCTGCCACGCGGATCCCAATTGCTGAAACTATATTGCTCCACACCTTATGCCAGGAATAGTTACAACATCAATATGGAGTACGCCTGGGTAGCAGGAAGGGAGGATACTTTATGGCTCCCCTTGAATAATGAACAGGTCATTGTGCAGTCCTCCCTGTCGCATGGCACGTGGTCCCTTATTATTCGAAAAGCCAATGGATTTGGCGTGGATAATTACAGTTACCGCAAACTCACCGTGATGGTGCCGCCTGCTTTCTATGAGACCTGGTGGTTTTACGGCTTGCTGGTGGTGCTGCTCATTTTTTGTATGTGGCTTTATGGCCGCCTGCGTATCCAATACATCCGGCACAAGAATAAACAACTGGAAGCACTCGTCAATAACCGTACGGAAGAGCTAAGCAAAGTGCTCTCCTCCTTATCCGAGTCGGAACTGAATATCCGGCGGGAAATGCAGGTGCGGGAGATCCTTTTTACCGCCATCTCCCACGATATTGGAAGTCCGTTGAAATTTATGTCCATGATGGCAGAGGAACTGAGGGACAACCTGGAAGCTGCCAATGTGCCTGATAAAACAAAACAATATGCCGATGATATCTTTAAGTCGGGGTTTTATCTCTACCACCTTACCCGCAACCTGTTGCAATACCTGCGCATATCGGAAAAGAAAGCTGCCTTACAAAACAGAAAGTTTGACCTGCACCGCCTGGTAGAAGAGAAGGTCCTTATTTTCCGGCCTATAGCCCGCGAAAAGATGGTGACCATTGAAAATGAAGTGCCGGCATCGTTCCATTTGCACAGTGATCCGCTTTTGCTCGAAGTGATCATCCATAACCTCCTGGACAATGCAGTGAAAGCTACCCGTGATGGACGTATTACGATCCGCACCATTTTGGTAGATGGACAAACGCAATTGGTCGTTGAAGATACCGGCCATGGTATGCCGAAAGAAGTGGTCGGTTTTTATAATAGCGGCAGGGGAGTTCCGGAGGAGCATGCCCGGCCCGGCGGCCTGATCGCAGGCTTTGGGTTGATCATTGTAAATGAGCTCGTGAGGTTGCTGCAGGCAAGACTACATATCAAAACAGGTTCCGGAGGCACCAGGATACACCTCATTTTCCAGGCGCAAACGCCTGTGAAGGAGTGATCCCCAAGCTATCCAAACATCTTTCTTTTTTCGGCAAGATCAATGACATTGGTCACTTCAAACTTTTTAAAGATGCGCATTTTGTAGGTACTTACGGTAGATACGTGCAGGTTCATCTCCCGGGCAATATCTCCAATACTCTGTCCCTGTATAAGGCATTGCATCACATCCACCTCCCGGTCCGACAGGTTTTGCAGTGGATTGTCATTACTGAGGTCACTATATTGGAGGCCACTCAATAACTGCTGCCTGATGCTGGCGCTTACATACTTTTGGTTGTTCAGTACACAACGTACCGCATCAACGATCTCATGGTTGGGAGAATTCTTCATCAGGTATCCATCGGCGCCTTCCCGCAGGTAATGCAGGGCATACATCCTTTCGTCGAACCCCGAAAAGATCAGGATCCTGATATCAGCCTGCTTCAGGCGAAGCAAATTGATCATTTGTAAATTACTGCCGTTGGGAATATTAATGTCCAGGATAACAAGGTCATACTGCTTTTTTTCAAGCCATTTTAACCCTTCGGAAAAATCGTCACATTCATCAATGGCCACATTGCTGGCCATCGTGGTAAGGATACGGCCAACGCCATAACGTACGATCAGGTGGTCTTCAATAAGGAGTATTTTCATAGCAGAGGATATGGTTGATAGAGGTTTACACTTACAAATAAAGGGAAAAAATAGTACACCTGGTGTAGTAGGATTACTACAAGCGAATCAGAGGATTATTACAAAAGGCTATGATGCGGAATTTTACATTTGCGCTGGTCGTATTTAAAAAAAGAAATATCCATATCAATCTAAGCAAGATGGGTGCTGTCTGGCCTTAGATCAAACTAACCAAAGAATTACCTTCTTATGAAAAAACACCTGCCGGCGTTCAATACTTTTCGTATTGCAACTGTCTCGTTTCTCCTTGGGTTATGCTTTTTATCTACCTCTTTCCTTTATGCTAATGACTTTGTGGTTTCCAACGGCAACAATGCCGGGGCAGGCTCCCTGCGGCAGGCCATCACCGATGCCAACGCCAGTGCCGCCGTACCTCATAATATTACTTTTACGGTAACCGGGGTGATCAATATCACCAGTTCCCTGCCCACCATCACCCGGCAGGTGGCTATTGATGGCGGCAACCCGGCTTCAGTGACCATCAGCGGCCCGGGCGGTAACAATCTCATCGCCCTGTTTGTGTTGGGAACAGGTTCGGGCGGCAGTACGATCCGCAACCTCACCATGCGCAATACAGGCCTGGAACCCATCCGGCTGTCGGTGGCCCTCAATAATATCACCATCGAAAACATGGTGCTAACGCAAACGGGCGTTCACTATATGAACCGGGCCATTCTTGCCAATGCGGCCGTTACCGGTCTTACCATCAGGAACGTGACGGTTACGGGGTTGGAAGATAAAATGTATGGGATTTACCTGGTTGGCAATGCTACCAATGTAATGATCGATGGCTACAAGCTTTCTGCCGGCGGCGGAGCATCAGCCAGAGGAATACAGGTAACTGGTGTGGCCAACGGCTTTACCGTCAAGAATAGTATCATTGACCTTGATGATCCTGCTACCGCCGACGATGGCGATTACGGGATCGTCTTTTCCACTTCAGCCAGTAATGTAACCATCGACAGTTCCATCTTCCGTGACAATGAAATAAACGCCGTGTACTGTGGCGCCGGCGTCAATACCTTCAGTATCAAAAATTCCCGTTTTGACAACCTCGACGGATGGACAAAAACAAAGTTTGTCTATTTCAAAACGAATGCGACCAACGTTACCATTGATAAAAATATCTTTGATGCCGACTATCGCACCAGTACAGATGATGGTGACAATGGGCTTTATTTGAACGGTGGCACCAATCAAACCATCTTCATTACCAATAACCAGTTTATTGAAAATGATACCCTGGGTATTTACCTGGGAGCAGAGTCGCTGACCAATAACCATGATAATGTGACCATCCGGGGCAATACCTTTACCCGTAATGGTAATGGTTCTGTTACCACCGGTGGCCTTAACTTCCTGGCAAGGAACCTTACTTCTGATGGAGGCCCGGTACTCATTACTGAAAATACTTTTTCGGATAATAATGGCGTTCCCATTATGGTACGACCCGGTAATACCACCTCCTATGTGCTTCCCAATTTTACCATTAGCAAGAATATCATTTACAATACGAAGTCGACGAATGGAACGGTACGCGTACAATACGTGGACAAGGTCATCATAACACAGAACAGCATTTACAATAACCAGGCATTGGGTATCGAGTTGATTGCTGCGGGCAATTGCGGCTATGAAGGAGCCACCTATACGCCGCAGATACTTTCATCGGTAGAGACCAGTGCGGGTGTATATACCGTTACGGTAAAAATGCCCACCATCTGCGGATCGGGCAATTGTTCGCTTGAACTGTTCTCCAATGAAGCAGGCATTAAAGGGGTGGGAGGACAACATTACGTAACTACCATACCGGGCCTGGGTTCCGGTAACCGGGTGCTCACGGGTATTACGGGCAGCTTTGCCGAAATAACAGCCCCTCCCTATGGTACCTGGTCTTCCACCTTAAGGGTCAACAACAACTGTGGTACATCAGAATTTAGCAATAAGAAAGCCATCAAGGCCAATGGCCCTGCCGGCATTAGCAATGGCATAGCCGTATGGTTGCGTGGCGACGATCTTTCTGTGGCCAATGCAGAACCCACAGCCAGCGGCCAGGTGATCACCGGCTGGGAAGAGTTCAGCGGCGGCGGCGGACCTTCTGCCACCACCGTCATCAGCAACCCGCTCACCAAACTGAATGGTATAAACTTCAATCCCGTGGCCGATATGGATGGCGATGGGATCAGGGGGCACCTGAGTGGCGCTCCTTCCTGGATCACTACACCTACCACCACCAGTGTGGCCGTTTTTAATCCGTTCTCTATAACGCCCAGTGGCGACCGTTTTTATTGTCTCTTTTCCCAGGCCGGATCAGATTATAACGTGAATACAGCACAGATAGAGTTTTACCGTACCGGTAACAATATCAATTCTTACAGGGGCAGTACCCTCCTGAATCCTCCGATACCTGGCACTACGGGCGTAAAGGCTTTTGACAGGCCCGGTGTGTTTTCTTCCGTCACCAGCGCTACCAACCACGCTTCTTATTATAATGGAAGCAATATGGGTAGTGGCAATTACAGCAAAGGCAATTTTGCCATCAGCCAGTGGTTTGTGGGAACCGGGTGGAATACTACGGATAGCTGGAACTCCCAGGCCGAAGTGGATTTTGCCGAAGTGTTTACCTACAACCGGGTGCTCACAGCCATCGAACTCCAGAAGGTACAATCGTACATGGCGCTCAAATACGGTATAGCCATGAAACAAAATTATGTATTGAGCGATGGTACGTTGATATGGGATGTGACGGCCAATGCAGCCTATAGTAAGGAAATTGCCGCCCTGGTGCGCGACAATGTATCCGTATTGCACCAGAAACAGGCAAAGGCATTCCATAGCGATGAAGTGATCAGCATCGCTGCAGGCGATGAACTGGCAGCTACCAACAAAGACAATGAAGACTCCGTTACCAATAACCTGTCGGTTTTCATGTGGGGCAATGACAGTGCATCGGCTGCTTATAGCCAGGCGTTTACCGCCGGTACTTACAGCAGCACCCGTATGGCCCGTAGATGGAAAGTGCAGAAGACAAACTGGGCCGATAAGAATATCACCATCAAAGTGAACGGGGCTAAGGATAATAATTATCTGCTCATCAGCACGGACCCTTCTTTTGCTACGATCAGCCAGGAATTAAAGCTGAGTGCTGATGGCAGCATCACAGTATCGACAGCCTTATTGGCCAATGCTGTTTACTTCACCTTTGGACGCCAGCAAAAAGCACCGGGCGGTGTATCGAATGGATTGGACGTGTGGACAAAAGCCGATGAAGGCGTAACGAAGAGCGGCACCAATGCCATTACCTGGGAAGACCAAAGCCCCTCTATGCGCCTGTGGACCAAAGTAAATACGAATGCGCTCACCTGGGGCAGCACGGATATGAATTACAACCCGGCTATCCGTTTCCCCGGACCCGGTACCCCCGCTAATTATTTTGCTATTACCCAGCAGTTCACGCCTTCTTATACCCAGGGCGAAATATTCTCAGTTCAATCTTCTGCCATCAATAATGTGGAAGGCTTCCCCTGGCAACTGGGTGGCAATAGCGGCACCACGGTGTTGTGGTACCGTTATACAGATAATAATATGTACCTGCATTTTGGCACCAATGCCCGCAGGAACTTCTCTTTTGCACCTAAGAACCTGGCTTTACCGGTCATTCTGAACGTCAATACTGCCGCCAACTCCTGGACAGCATCGCTGGACGGAAAGGTGACGAGCGGACCGGCTGCTTATCCCACCAGTTTTGTACAAACTGGTACCAACAATGCCATTGGGGTGGCCTATGGTTCTTACTTCAACGGACCGGTGTCGGAAGTTATACTGTACAAGCGTAAGCTCACTGCTACGGAACGCCAGCAGGTGAACAGCTATATGGCCATCCGGTATGGTATTACGCTGGATCAAACCACACCCACCGATTACCTGGCCAGCGATGGCACTACCACCATGTGGAAGGCATCAGACAATACCGGTTTCACCAGCAATATAGCAGGCATCGGGCGCGATGAGATCGGATCTTTATACCAGAAACAAAGCCGCAGCATCAATACAGCAGTGGCAGGTAACCTGGTGGCGATGGCTGTGGGCGATGATATCGCAGCCAGTAATGCGGAAAACAGTGATACCATCCTCAACAATAAATCATTTCTGGTATGGGGTGATAACAATGGGGCAACAACTTATACCACCAATGTAACGGGCGCCAATGTTACCCTGCGTATGCCCAGGGTATGGAAAGTGGACAAGACCAATTGGGCCACCCGTAATATTACCATCAAACTGCACAGCAGCGTGGCCAATACCTACCTGCTCATCAGTAATAACGCTGGTTTCACGACGGTTGATCAGGAACTGCTCATCAATCCGGATAGCACCATCACCATCAGTAGTGATCTGCTGGCTGATGGGGCATATTTTACTTTCGGTAAGCAGATCGTAGGGCCGGGTTTTGTGAACGGAGGAGTACAGTTGTGGCTGAGGGCTGATGATGGCGTATCAACCAATGACACCTGGCTTGATTACAGCGGTAATGATGCCGATGCCACGCAAACAGTGGTGGCCAATCAGCCCGTACTTACTGCCGCAGCCAATAACTTTAATCCGGCTTACCGGTTTAATGGTACCACTCATTACATGGATGTTCTTTACAGGGCAGCCTTTAACGGCAATGTAACTGTTTACACAGTCCATGCACAAACAGCCGCCAGCAGTTTCCGGACACCCATATCATCCAGGGCTATTCCCAGTGGTAGCCTGTCAAAAGGCTGGAACTATTACCGGAATGTAAGCACCCGGGAATTCTGGACTGGTAACAACGGCAGCGGCACTGCCTGGTCTGTATTACCAGGTGGCGCAACGCCACTGGGTACAGAGATCATTGGGCTTGATGCCACATTGGGATCGGGCAACGCCATCAAACATATCTATTCCAATGGTCAAACCACAGGCACGGTTACCAACGCCACCTATATCACCAATACCACGGCGCCATTGCGCATAGGTTCTTCCAGTGAGGCCCTTGCTTTTTACTGGAATGGGGACATTGCAGAGTCTGTAGTGTATAATCGCGTACTGGCAGCCAACGAACGGAGCCATGTGGAAAGTTACCTGGCGCTTAAATACGGTATTACGCTCAATCAAACGGTTGCCACCGACTATGTCGCCACCGATTGGGATGGTACTACCGGCACCAAAATGTGGACGGCTTCCAAGAACGGTATCTACAATAAAAACATAACCGGGATCGGCCGTGATGATAAGACCACTTTATACCAGAAACAATCCCGCTCGGCCAGTGATACAACCATCACTATAGCTGCCGGAACTGCAGTGGCTGCGGTCAATGCATCTAATACAACCGACATTGACGACCTGTCATTCTTTGCCTGGGCCGATAATGGTGGCGCTACCACCTTCTCTGTGGCAATGGTAGGAGTGCCCAATGCTACTTCACGCATGCCGCGGGTATGGAAAGTGGACCGTACCAACTGGTCCGACCAGGAGATCACGATCAAGGCAGTACAGGGCGGCGACCGTTACCTGCTGGTGAATACAACGGATGCTACCTTCGCTGCCGGAACGGTGGAATATCCTATCAACACCGCAACAGGTACAGTGACCATCAACACTGCCGACCTGCCCGATGGCGCTTTCTTTACCCTCGCTACCAAAATTGTGGGACCAGCCTGTGTGAACAATGGCATTGCTACCTGGCTGCGGGCCGACTATGCGGCCACAGTTAATAGCTGGGTAGACTTTAGTGGTAATCAAACGAACGCAACACAGGCCACAGCCGCCAATCAACCCGCGCTGAGTGCCAGCGTGCTTAACTATAATCCAGCTTTGATATTCAACGGGACCACAGACAACTTTGTCGTACCCAACGCTTCGATCGCTGGTAAGTATTCCTTTGCTGCAGGCGCACGCACCATCATTGGTGTTGGTGCTGCTGCGCTGGCAAACCCCGGCTATGGTATGATGATCGGTTACGGATCCGTTGGTGCCGCAACAGGTACTTTTCTCGGACAGTCGGGGGTTACTCCTTCCTCAGCAGGTTTCGGAGGATATAACACTGCCCCTAACAACGTAACCGGCACCTCCGGCTCCTTACCTGTGAACAAGCCCACGATCATTGGCGGCCGTTATACAGGCACCGTAGCCCACCTGGATGTGAATGGAGCACTGAATGCATCGCTCACGACTGCCTGGAACACCACCGCAGCGCAACCTGCCTATATTGGTGTTGGCGCTACCGTTACTTCACAGTTTTGGAATGGTAGTATGGGTGAAGTGATCGTGTATAATCGTGAGCTTACTGCTCCTGAGTTGTTGCGCGTAAACTCATACCTCGCTATCAAATATGGTATTACCCTCAACCAAACGGTGGCTACCGATTATATCGCCAGCGATGGAACCACCAGGATGTGGACGGCTGCGGATAATACCGGCTTTAACCGTCGCATTACCGGTATCGGTCGCGATGACTGCACCGAACTTTATCAGAAACAAAGTTTAAGTGTGGATACAGGTACTGTGGCCGTGGCTATTGGAGATGCCGTGGCGGCTTCCAATCTCGACAATGCAGCTACCATTGACAATGACAATGCCTGGTTTGTATTTGCCGATGACGGCGCAGCTGTTCAGTACAATACCACGATCAGTGGGCTGGACGATCTTACTGCCCGCATGGCGCGTACCTGGAAAGTGGACAAGACCAATTGGGCAGATGCGGGTGTGACCTTTAAACTCACAGGCGGTAATGATAAAATATACATGGTAGTGAGCGCGGATGCCAGCTTTGATGGTTCAGATGTTGCCTATAAACTGGATCTGGATGGCAATGTGACCATACCCACCGTGGAAATTCCCGATGGCGCTTACTTTACTTTTGCCAAAGCACTGAATGGACCAGGTTTTGTGAATGTAGGGGTACAACTCTGGCTGCGCGCCGATGACAACGTCTCGACCGTTGATACCTGGCTCGACTATAGCGGCAATGACAACAATGCCACACAGGCCACTGCGGCCAGTCAACCAATTGCGGTCACCAATTCGGTGAACTACAATCCTGCCTTTGATTTTGATGGCACAGACGATTATATGGACCTTGCCACCAATGGCAGTATCAGCGGCCTCAATCCGTTTACCATTGCCAGTGTGCAGGTGAGAAATACCGTAGGAACAGCCGACGCTGTGATCGCACAACAGGGAACTACGGCCAACAACATGATCAACTATTATACTGCTGCGAATAAATATGGTATAGCGCCCAATGGCGGCACCACCGTTACCAGCACCGGTACCTATGCAACGGCCAATATTCCCTTAATTTCAGCTACCACAAGAGCAGCCAACCTGTTCAGCCTGTACAACAATGGCAGTGCTGATGGCAGTGCAACACAAGCTTTCAATTTCCTCACCACCAACCTGCGCCTGGGCAACAGGGCCGCAACAGCCGATGCTGCCTTTGATGGTCCTATCAACGAAGTGGTGGTGTTCAACAGGACCTTATCGGCCACCGAACTGCGTCAGGTGCATTCTTACCTGGCACTGAAGTATGGCATCACCATGGCCGGCGATTACCTCACTACCGATGGCACTACTTCCTATTGGACATCAGCCAATAATACCGGCTACCTGAATAATATTACCGGTATAGGCCGTGATGATAATACTTCCCTGTACCAAAAGCAAAGTCGCAGTGTGAATACCGCTGCCAATGCCAATATGATTGTGATGGGTGTGGGCAGTATTGAAGCTACCAATAAAGACAATACGGGTGTATTTGAGAATGACCTCAGTTACCTGGTATGGGGCGACAATGCCCTCACAGGTACTAAAAACACAGAGTATCCTACATCGCTCGACCCAGGTGGATGCAGTAAGATCACCCGCCTGCAAAGAGAATGGAAAGTACAGGAAACAGGCGACGCAGGAGATGTGCAATTGCAATTTTATCTGGCCGGCCAGGTGGCTACCAGTACCTCCAAGAGTGATATCAGGTTGCTGATAGACGATGACGGCGATTTCGGTAATGGCGGCACCACGGTGGTGGATGCTACCGCTTATGATGAGGCTACCCAGATCGTGCGCTTTGATAATATCAATTTCGCCAGCGGCCAGTATTTCACCCTGGTCACGGATCTGACCAACCAGGCGCCTGGTGGTGTGATCTCTAATCTCTATACCTGGTACAGGGCCGACAAAGGTGTGACTACAGCTACCGGCGTGAGCACCTGGGCCGATCAAAGTGCTGTTCCAAAGAACGTAACAGGTGCAGCCGGTGCACAACCTTTGTACAATACTGCCGGCAACCTGATCAATTTCAATCCCAATCTTGGTTTTGATGGCGTTAATGATGCGTTGAACATTGGAGGCATCAGCCATTCGGCTGCTGCTAATGGAGAAGATCTTTTTGCAGTAGTGTTGCCCAATACACTTGCAGGCGCTCATAACATCGTAGGACTGGGAACAAGCGCCAGTTCATCCAATACCACAGAGTTCCGTTTCAATAATAACCTGCTTCAATATGGTGCAGGGGCCGGGTTTACGACTATTACCAATACCGCTTCGTCAAATGGCATCGCACAATTGGCCAATGGTAACCGTAGCAGTGCAGGCGCAGCCAGCCTGTTGCTGAATGGCAGCACCGTAGCTTCCGGGGCCATTGCTCCTATGTTGACACTTGATTACTTAAGTATTGGCTCAAGAAGGATCACAGCGGCCAACAGCCAGTATTTCAATGGTCGTATAGCAGAGGTCGCTATCTACAACAGGCAACTGAATACAGCCGAACGCCAGAAAGTTACCAGCTACCTGGCCATCAAATATGGTATTACCCTGCCACATAATTACATTGATCCTGCCGGGGCGATCGTATGGGATGTCACCACCAACACCGGTTATGGTGCCAACATCACCGGCATCGGCCGTGATGATTGCAACGGGCTTCACCAGAAACAATCCAAAAGTGTAAATGCCGCCGAAGCCCTTGTGACCCTGGGCAACTACGTGGGCATTGAAGCTACCAACGCCGCCAATGGCAATGCCATGGACAATGCCACTGCCTTGTTATTGGGCGATAACAATGCCAACAGAACGGCCTGGACAGCCACCGGAGCGCCTTTGAACAGGCAGCGCCTGGCCCGCACCTGGACAGTGCAGGAAACAGGCAATGTGGGTACGGTAACCATCCAGGTGCCGGCCAACAGCAGCAGTGCCGGCGTAAAACTCCCCCTGGAAAAAGATGGAGAAGCCTACCTGCTGGTAAGTAGTTCCGGCAATTTTGTGACCGATGTGACTGAAGTGCCCATGACGCTCAATGGCACCGATTGGGAGGCTGCATTTGATTTCAGCAGCGGTCAGTATTTTACCTTTGCGACCAATGATGCCTGTGTGTCGGCAGTCCCTGTGTTGACCACTTATGGCGGCCCCGCTACAACAGCTACCGATAAATGCTATGTAGATGGATGGATACTGTTCAGAGATCCTGTAGACAATACCAAATACATAGCAGGTATTTACGATCCTGCCGGCCTGATAAACCGTTCTTTAGTAACGGTGAAAGTAGATGCAACAACGGCTTTTGCCGATCTGGGTGAAGCAAGTTCCACACAGGCCGTGCGCCTCATGCGCCGCATGTTGCAGGTAGATTGCGCCACTTGTTATGATGCCACAGCCAATCCTGCGCCGGGCTTTACGGTGCGCATGTTCTACGATCCGGCTGAAAAATCAGGTGCTGAAAATGTGGAGACCAATAATATGGAAGCCCTCAAAACAGCCAACGGCATCACTGATCCCCATGTGTTCAAATGGTTCAAAGCAGCCGGCAAATCCGTGACTGATGTAGTATCCGGTCTCAAGCCGGGCGGCATTGCAGCCGGTGGGCAGGAATGGTTCGACGGGGCCCTGGGCACCGGTCAACTGGGCGGTGTTGATTATGTGGATTTTGCTTCCATCAACAGTTTCTCTACGTTTGGTGGCGTATGGTCGGTCAACCTGTTGAATGTACTGCCTGTAACCTGGCTCAATGTGCAGGCAACACCAGCAGGCAGCAATACCATCAGGATCAAATGGTCGGTGGTAGCGCAAACCAACAATGCAGGATTTGCCGTAGAAAGAAGCCTTGATGGCGTCCATTACCAGTCTGTTGCTACCGTATCGCCGCAGATAGATATCCCGGGTATGGCTTCTAATTATGCTGCCGACGACAACACGGTTGTGCCGGGTGTTACCTATTACTACCGCATCAGGCAAATGGATCTTGATGGAAGGGTGGGTTATTCCAGGATCGTGAGTGCGAAATTGAATGCGGGCAACCTGCAATACCTGCGCATCAATCCCAATCCGGTAACGGGACCTCTTCGCTGGGAAGTGGTAGTACCTCGTGCACAATCCTTACAGGTAAGTATTATCGATACGAAGGGTAGGGTGTTGGAAGTAAAGAACCTGCAGGCACAGGCTGGCAATAATGTCTATACCATGGATGCAGCATCGTTTAGCCGCGGAGCTTACCTCCTCAAGGTGGTGGCCGGAGACGGAGCTGTTCATACAGAGAAGTTCATTGTACCGTAAATACAAGCTACGAACCATGAGCGGCGAGCTACGGGCAATTGGCCCGCAGCTTGCCGCTTATTTCGTAATTGAAAGATTTCGTAGCAAATGTTCTTATCTCGCAGCTAGGAGCTCGCAGCTTACGCCTTTCCCGTCGATTCCCGGGCTACCAGTACCGAGGGCACTACGATCGTTTCTGATTTTAAATGGGCCTGCGTCTTCTTCAGGCTGTTGAATAAAACAGCTGCAGCCATTTTGCCCATTTCAAAAGCGGGTTGCGTAATGGTGGTAAGGGAGGGATTTAAAATAGGAGCAGTCGATTGATTGGAGAAGCTGATCACTTTCACCTGGCCGGGGATGGTGACTTTTAATTCCCTGCAGGCCAGGTATACCCCGGCAGTGAGTTTTTCCACCGACGCAATGATCCCATCAGGCCCGTTCTTTTTTTCCAGCAGGGCTTTGATGATGGCATAGTTCTCTGCTTCGTTATCGGTACACAATACCAGGTCGCTTTCGCGGAAAGGTAGCTGGTGAGCGGCCAGCGCCTGCCTGCAGCCCAGCAGCCGGTTCCTGCTGATGGACAGGCTTTTGGAAATGGTGAGGTAGGCAATGCGCTTACAGCCTTGCTCTATGAGGTGTTGAGCAGCCAGGTAGCCGCTTTCTTTATCATTGGTGGTAATGCGGGTGGTAGCTGTTTCTTCACACACACGGTCAAAGTACACCACCGGAATGCCCCGCAGCATCATTTCATTGATGTGTTCGTCGCTGATGGTTTCGTTGGATACTGAGATCAGTACCCCATCTACCCGTCCACTTTGAAAATCAGTGAGGATGGCCTGTTCCCGCTCCAGACGCTCATGCGTGAGATATATTAATACATGGTATCCCTTTTCCCGCGCTACCGACTCAATGCCGTTGATGGCTACCGAAAAGAAGCTGTCTGCCACCTCCGGCAATACCACCGCAATGGTCTTGCTTTGCCTTTTGCGCAGGCTGCTGGCATAAGGATTGGGAACATAATTGAGCTTCTTGGCCAGGGCAAGCACTTTTTGCTTGGTTTGCTCACTGATCTCATGGCTATCTGTAAAAACTTTAGAGACTGTTGACACCGAAAGCTTTAATTCCTTAGCCAACATTTTCATACTGATATTTGCCATATTGTCCTGAGTATGACTCAAATGTAACCAATTCCCCGCAACCGGTTTCGTAAATAAATATGGTTCCGGATGAGCAGGTCAACTGATTTCGTTGCAAATTAGATGTAGCGATCCCGCCTAATTATCCATTAAATTGAAGCCGTATGACACCAGTCAATAAATTGTCGCAAGCCGAAATCAATCCCCTACAAAGTCTCGACGAGTGGGAAGATGATGTATTGGAACGTTATCCCGATCCGGAGTCCATTGCTACTTCCAAAAAAACAGAAGAATACAGGAACTACGAAACACCGGTACGCGATACCGTACGGGAGTTTTACAGGCTCAACCATACTTATCAGACCTACGACTTTGTACAGGAGAAGAAAGCCAATTACCTCCGGTTCGATAAAAAGGAAATGCCCGTATGGGATGCTTTCCAGTTTCTGAACCAACTGGTAGATGATTCTGATCCTGATACCGACCTCGACCAGTTTCAGCATTTGTTGCAAACCTCCGAAGCCATCCGTGCCGATGGTCATCCGGATTGGATGGTGATGGTAGGCCTGATGCATGATATGGGTAAAGTGCTTTGCCTGTTTGGCGAGCCCCAGTGGGCCGTAGTAGGCGATACCTTCCCTGTGGGATGCGGCTACTCCAATAAAGTAGTGTTCCCCGAATTTTTTGCCAACAATCCCGATTATACCGATAGCCGGTTCAATACACAATTGGGTATCTACAAAGCCGGCTGTGGACTGCGCAATGTAGATATGTCCTGGGGCCACGATGAGTATGTATACCAGATGATGAAAGACTATTTGCCGGAGCCTGCGCTGTACATGCTGCGTTACCACTCTTTCTATGCCTGGCACCGGGAAGGGGAGTATGACTACCTGCTGGATGACCACGACAGGGAAATGCTGAAATGGGTAAAACTGTTCAACCCCTATGACCTGTATTCTAAAAATCCAACACCGCCCGACTGGAACCAGTTACGTCCTTATTACCAGGAACTGGCGAATAAATATTTACCTGAACGCTTAAAGTTTTAGATAGCTGTTAAAAACAAACACCTGACAGCTAATACCTCACAAGATTTCACGTCACATCAGATCATAACTACGCTGTAGGTCATGTATAGCAACAAGTTCGTATCTTGTTGCTATACCGGCCATCAGTAATGCTGCTTTATGAATAAATTACAAACCGCGGACTATATTGTCTTCCTGGTATACTTTG
>CBIHOV010000061.1:0-41672 GCA_966211765.1 uncultured Paraflavitalea sp. | reverse complement strand
CTGATCGCTATTGTTTTCCTCACCACCCTGCACCTCTCTACCCTGGCACAGGACGAAGAACCCAAAAGAGGTTTTGATAAAGAAAAGTTGTTCTTTGGCGGAACCTTTGGTCTGGGCTTTGGCGGTAATTCCACCCTTGTGAATATCTCTCCCCAGGTAGGTTACCGCTTCAATCGTTACCTCGCTGCGGGCGCTGGTGTCACTTTCCTGTATTCCAGCTATCGTTACCGCTATTATGTTCCCGAATACAAAGAGAATTATGGGGTGGCTGGTCTTAATGTTTTTGGCCGTGTATATCCTATTGACTACCTGTTCCTGCAAATACAACCGGAAATGAACTACAACTGGGGGAAGTTCAAGTTTTATGATGGCTCAGCCGATCAGAAACTGGATGGAAAGATTGTGCCTTCCTTACTGGGCGGTGTTGGAGCTGCCATTCCTGCCGGCCGTGGTGCTTTTATTATCCTGGTACAGTATGATCTTTTGCAGAATGACCGTTCGCCCTATGGCAACAGGGCCTTCTACAACTTTGGTTACAACTTTGGGTTCTAAGAATAAATAATAAGCGGTGACACCTTTCCCTTGCGACGCAAGCGAAAGGTGTCACCGCTTATCAGTTCTTATTTCAACTGATAGTATTAAATATCTCTACCGGCGTATCGCATACGATGATACGTTCTTCCACTGCTTCATATAAGAAGCCTTCTTTTTGCATTTGCTTCAGGTGATTAATGAGCGGGTTATAGAAGCCGGCTGAATTGAGGATATAAATCTTTTTGTCGTGTATTTTCAGCTGGTTCCAGGTTACCATTTCAAACAATTCATCCAGGGTGCCAAAGCCACCGGGCAATACAATGGCCGCATCGCACATGTCGTACATGGTGCGCTTACGCGTATGCATATCTGATACAATGGCCAGTTCGGTGAGGCCTTCATGCTGGTGCTCCCATTCGATCAGTAACTTGGGGATGACACCCATCACTTTTCCGCCATGGGCCAATACGGCATCTGCGATGGTACCCATCAGCCCTTTTCTGCCGCCACCATATACCAGTTTCATATTGAGCATGGAAATCAGCTTGCCAAGTTCTGCTGCATGTTGATTGAATACCGGGTTTTTGCCCGTCTTTGATCCGCAGAAAACCGCTACGGCTTCTATCTTCATATTCGTTTATTGATTTTTTATTGCGATGCTCCGTAACCCTTTGGGTATAGGCTTTGCGCAGGGAAAAGGGCCACTGTGGAGGACTTCGCGGCAGCTAAGATAAGCGGAATGCCCTCAAATGATGACATTTTTATTATCTTCAAACCCAATTCTGCTGTATGTTTGTTCACTAATATTTATCTATGTCTCCCACATTGCTGTTCTCTTTTGTTATTGGTTATTTCCTCTTGCTGCTGGTGGTGGCTTATTTTACTTCCCGCAATTCCAATAATGATTCCTTCTTTATTGGTAACCGCAATTCCAATTGGATGCTGGTGGCATTTGGTATGATCGGAACATCATTGAGTGGCGTTACTTTCGTAAGTGTACCGGGTGCCGTAGGAAAAGAATCCTTTGCTTATTTCCAGATCACCCTGGGCTACCTGATTGGTTACCTGGTGATCGCTTATGTGCTGCTGCCCTTATACTACCGGCTGAACCTTACTTCGATCTATAATTACCTCAGTACCCGTTTAGGCTTCAGGGCCTATAAAACAGGAGCTTCCTTTTTTATACTATCCAGAACATTGGGCGCTACGGCCCGGCTTTACCTGGTGGTTAAAATTCTACAGGATGCTATTCTCAGCAGTTTTGGGATCCCTTTCTGGCTCACTACCCTCATCATCCTGATCATGATCTTGTTGTATACCTATGAAGGAGGTGTGAAGACCATCGTTTATACGGATACCCTGCAAACTACCTGTATGTTGCTCGGCCTCATCATCTGCGTGATCTATATTCTGAAGACCATGGATATCAGCCTGGGACAAAGTCTGCAGGCGATGGGAGATAAAGGGTACTCAAAAATATTCTTTACCGACCCCGGCAGCCGTTTCTTCTTCCTGAAACAAATAGCCGCGGGTGCATTTATCACCATCACCATGACGGGTATGGACCAGGAGATGATGCAAAAGAATATATCTGTTAAAACGCTTAAGGATGCCCAGAAGAATGTAGTGACCCTTTCGCTGATCATGCTGGGGGTAATCTTGCTATTCCTGGTATTGGGTGGCCTGCTGTACCTGTTTGCCGCTCAAAATGGAATTACTGTTACCGGTGATGGGTTATTCCCTGCCATTGCCTTGCAACATATGCCACCGGTGATCTCTGCTATTTTCATCATTGCGCTGATCTCGGCCTTGTTTCCCAGTGCCGATGGAGCTATTACAGCGCTTACCTCCTCCTTTTGTATTGACATCCTGGGTATGCAACGCAATGCAAGCTGGACTGATGTGCAGAAGAAGAAAATACGCCAACGGGTGCACCTCGTTTTTGCCGTTATCTTCCTGTTGTTTGTATTGGTATTCAAATGGGTCAACAATCCCAGTATGATCGGGGTGATCTTAAAGGTGGCGGCCTATACTTATGGCCCATTATTGGGATTGTTCAGCTTTGGTATCCTTACCAAAAGGGTAGTGGATGACAAAATAGTGCCCATTATTTGTGTACTGTCACCCATCATTTGCTTCATCCTGGATAAATACCAGAAACAAATATTCGGCTCCTTTGAGATTGGCCTGGAACTGCTCATCATTAATGGGTTGCTTACCTTCCTGGGGCTCTTGCTCATTTCAAAAAAACAGCGGCCTGCATAAACTAATTCACTCACTCATTCGTTAAACATATAAGATTACCTGTTAGTAATCGACACTAATGCCATCCGCTCAAACGGATGGCATCATAGTCTTTAAGACCTGGTTCGTGTGTAACGGACCGAAACACCTTGGTCTGTGTCTCCACGGACCGGAACCCTAAATGTTTAGTGTATGAATGGTACGATTAAGATCTCAAAACAACGTCACTGGTCAGAATCAAAAGCACACTCAAGCTGGCAGATCTTTAAAATAATGGCCGAATTTGTAGATGGTTTTGAAGCATTGGCCAAGATCGGCCCCTGTATCTCTGTGTTTGGTTCGGCCCGCACCCAGCCTGGCCATGCTTATTATGAGCTTACGGTAGATGTTTCCCGCAAACTGGCCGAAGAAGGGTTTGGTATTATTTCGGGCGGTGGTCCCGGTATTATGGAGGCCGCCAATAAAGGGGCACAACTGGGGGGCAGTAAATCGGTAGGGCTCAATATTGAATTACCCTTTGAGCAACATGCCAATCCATTCATTGACCGTAACGCCAACCTGCATTTCGAATACTTCTTTGTACGCAAGGTGATGTTTACCAAATATTCCCAGGGCTTTGTGATGATGCCGGGTGGTTTTGGTACCATGGATGAATTTTTCGAAGTTGCTACCCTAATCCAAACCGGTAAAATGTCGCCCGTTCCGCTTATCCTGGTAGGTTCTCAATATTGGGGCGGGTTGATGGACTGGATGCAGGAAACCATGCTGCAGAAGTCGAATAATATCTCTGCGGCGGACCTGGAGCTGTTGAAAATTGTGGATACACCGGAGGAAGTGGTAGAACACGTACTTCAATTTTATACAAAACATCCCTTACAACCTAACTTTTAAGGGCATATCCTTTATAGAAAGCCCGGAATGCGAAGCTAATTATTCGTTTTCCGGGCTTTTGGCGTTGTATTGTTAATATTATGTTTTTTAATGCTACCTGGCGGAAGGGCAGGTTGAAAGTCTCCCAATTCGTACTTTGCGGTTTCGTATTTTTGTAAATCATGGAAATAATCTCCCCACAGGTACAATCCTATGCAGACCGCTTCTCTTCTCCGGAAGATGAGCTGCTAAAGCAGGTCAGCGAGCAAACCTATGCCTCCCACCCGCACGCGCATATGCTCAGCGGTCAGGTACAAGGCAAGTTTCTCGAGATGATCAGTACGCTGTTACAGCCACGGCGTATCCTCGAAATCGGTACTTTTACCGGGTATAGCGCCCTCTGTCTTGTTAAAGGTTTGTCAAAAGATGGTCTTTTGCACACCCTTGAACTCAGGGAAGAGGATGCAGCTGTTGCCCAGGCAAATTTCGATAGGTCAAATGCCCCTGAAAAGATAATTTTGCACACGGGAAATGCGTTAGAGATTATTCCTACCCTGAAAGAAACCTGGGACCTGGTATTCATTGATGCCGATAAGGTGGGTTATACCGATTATTATGAGTTGGTATTGCCGAGTGTAAGACAAGGAGGGATCATACTGGCAGACAATGTATTGTTCCATGGTCAGGTACTCGAACAGCCCATTACCGGCAAAAATGCAATCGCCATCCAGGCATTTAATGAACGGGTGCAGCAAGACGAACGTGTAGAAAATGTTTTGGTAACTATCCGCGATGGTTTACTGTTGATCCGAAAAAAATAAAATCCATGCCATTTAAACGTTTATTGATTATAATACCTCTATTGGCATCACTGTGGATACAGGCACAGAAAAGCGATGACATTTATGGGTATATAAATCTTTATAAGGAGCTGGCCATGCAGGAAATGGTGCGTACAGGGGTTCCGGCTTCTATTAAACTGGCACAGGGCATCCATGAGACGATGGCTGGCAAATCGGACCTGGTGCTGAAGTCCAACAACCATTTTGGCATTAAATGCAAGAATACCTGGGTAGGTGATAAAGTGTACCATGATGATGATGCCCGGGGCGAATGCTTCCGCAGTTATTCCTCTTCCTCGGATTCCTATATGGACCATTCCAATTTTTTAAAGAATAGTACCCGGTATGCATTCCTGTTCCAACTTGACCCCACCGATTATAAGGGCTGGGCCTATGGCCTAAAGAAAGCCGGGTATGCTACCAATATCAAATACTCACAGATTATTATCAAGCTTATTGAAGATTACAACCTGCAGCAGTACACTTTGATTGCCCTGGGCAAACTGGCCCCGCAGGAAGAGATACTGGCAGGTAATCCTAAAAAGCCCGAAGGGGATGGAACATTAGCTGGTGGACCTGTGGTGATAGCCCCTTTTACTGCAGTAGAAGAAGAAGTAAAAGAAACCCCCAGGGTAAACTGGCCCGAAGGCCAGTTTACGATCAACAATACGAAAGTAGTGTATGCAAAAGCCGGTACCGCCTTATTGGCTGTAGCTGAACAATATGATGTTTCTTTGAGGCGCCTGATGGATTTCAATGATCTTCAGCGTGAGGACGTACTCACCAGCGGCCAGTTATTGTTCCTTCAGCGCAAAAGGAAGGTGGGCGCCAGTGAAAAACACATTGTGCAGGCAGGAGAAACCCCGTATGACATTTGCCAGTCGGAAGGTGTGCGGCTGGAATCCTTATTAGAGCACAATCACCTGCAACAGCAGGATGTTCCGGCAACCGGTGAAACCTTGTATTTGCAAGGTAAGGCGCCCGCAAGACCCAGGCTGGCCACAGAGGTAGCGCAACAGGCTACCCAAGTGCAAACCTTACCCCGTACTACCGACATGGCCGCTGCCACCTATACCACCCATACAGTACAAACCAAGGAAACACTATATAGCATAGCCCGGAAATATAGTATTACTGTAGAACAACTGAAAGAGTGGAATAAAATGGCCGGATATGAACTTAAGATCGGACAGGAGCTGATCATTTACAAAAACTGATCTATGAGCATTATTCGCGTACATGATAAACAGTTTGAACCATACCTGACTGCCAACGAGATTACTGCCCGCATTAAAGTGCTGGCCCAGCAACTGGACAAGGATTATACCGGCAAAAAGCCATTGTTCATTGCGATCCTTAATGGTTCCTTCATATTTGCTGCCGACCTCTTCAAGGAATTGAGTATCGACGCAGAGATCTGTTTTATCAAACTGGCTTCTTACAAAGGCACCAAATCAAGCGGACAGGTAATTACGGCCATCGGACTGGATACGGACCTTTTTGGCAGGGATGTAGTCATTGTAGAAGATATTGTTGATACGGGCAAGACGCTCAACGAGTTTTTGCCCCAGCTGCTGCACCAGCAGCCGGCCTCCATGAAAATTGTGGCTTTATTGCATAAGCCCGAAGCGACCGTTTACCCGATACCCATTGATTATCTTGGATTCTCTATTCCCAACAAGTTTGTTGTGGGATATGGACTGGATTATGATGGATTAGGGAGAAATATCAAGGAAATATATAAACTGCTGGAATAGAAGTTCGAAAAGTGGTAAGATAAGGCGTTGAATTTTATAAGATAACCGGGGGTATCATCGTTATAATTGACGTATGATGATCTCTGGTTCCAATTCACGATCTCAAAATAGCCCCTTGTTGAAAATTGCTGCTGCCATATCCTTATTACTGGTAACCGTTTCACCGGCGTTTGCCCAGTATTATTTACGTGGCGAGGTAAAAGATGAAAAACAGAACGCATTATCCAACGCTAAAATACTGCTGCATTCCACCCGGTACGTGTACTATTCTGGCAGCAGTGGCTCCTTTGGCATCCTTTCTACCAGGCAAAATGATTCTTTGACCATCACCCTCGAAGGCTATCAACCGATAGCAGTGAGGCTGGAAGCCGGCAAATACCAGACAATCATCCTGAAAATGTTGTATTCCGCTGCCAACCTGCAGCGCAACCGGCTTGTTTCCTTTACCCGGAACCTGCATCCGGAGGACCGCAACAAGCGTACCATTACGGGAGAAACCTATAGCTCGTTGGTAGAGAATGACTTTGTATCTGCTAAGAAATACCCGGAAACGGGTTGTGCTATTCATACCGATAAAGCCTCTTATAGCAATATCCGCCGCTTTTTGGGCATGAATACCCAGGTACCTCCCGATGCCGTACGGATCGAAGAGCTGCTCAATTATTTTAGTTTTGATTATACTCCCCCGCCTGCCGACAGCACTTTTGGGTTCAAGTCCTATCTTTCCGACTGTCCCTGGAATGCACAAAGCAGGCTGTTGTTTCTCCATGCGAGTGCTCGCAAAATTGATCCCGACAAGATACCGCCCACCAACCTGGTATTCCTTGTAGATGTGTCGGGTTCGATGGACATGCCCAACCGCTTGCCCCTGCTGAAATCAGCTTTCAAACTACTGGTGGATAACCTGCGTGAAAAAGACACGGTTTCGATCGTTGTGTATGGCAGTACTGTAGGGGTATGGTTAACACCTACTTCGGGCATAGAGAAAGACAAGATCAGGCGATCCATTGAAGAATTATATCCGGGAGGGTCCACCCCTGGCGAATCGGGTATCCGCACAGCTTACAGGCTGGCGAAAAGCCAATACATCCAGGGAGGCAATAACCGCGTGATCCTGGCAACAGATGGGGATTTCAACGTGGGCCAAACCTCTGAAGAGGAACTGGAGAAAATGATCACCCAGCACCAGCAGTCTGGTATTTACCTCACCTGCCTGGGGGTAGGCATGGGAAATTACAAAGATTCCAAACTGGAAATACTGGCCAAGAAAGGCAATGGCAATTTTGCTTACCTCGACAATGAAATGGAAGCAGAAAAGGTATTGGTGAAAGAACTTACGCAAACCCTCTATACCGTGGCGGATGATGCTTTTCTGAATGTGTGGTTCAATCCGTCAGTTGTAAAAGAATACCGCCTTATCGGTTTCGACAACAAAGTGAATGCGCTGGCCGATTCCCTCAGTGAAGTAGAAGGAGGGGAAGTAGGTTCCGGGCATTCATTGCTGGCCATGTTTGAACTGATACCGCTTAGCCAGTCATTGGATTGGGGATATGCTAAAGATGGCCTGGCCAAAGTATTTCTGAGTTATAAATTACCGAATGATTCTATTGGCCGCATTACAGGCTATACAGCCCCGGTGGCGTATACAGAATTCATGGAACTACCCGAATGTTACCGGTTTGCCACCTCTGTTTCCATGTTTGCGGGCCTGCTCAAGAATTCTCCTTACATGCGTAATATCAATTGGAATGATGCTGCTATCGTGGCCGATGAATCGCATAACCCGGCGGATGCTATTCAAAAAGAATTCATCAGCATGATCGCTAAGGCCAAAAAGATCTATGGGAATAAGAAGAAGAAAAAACAGAGCGAGTAAAAAAGAAGCTGCGAGCCGCAGGTAGCGGGCTTCGGGTCTTCAGGTGTATTATTACCTTTTACTCGTAGCTCGCAGCTCATGGCTCGCAGCTTGTATTCCTTTCCTTACGAGAACATCTCCCGTACTTTATCAAAAAAGTTCTTGTCAGATTTATCCGGCTGTGGTTTGAAGTTGGGTGAATTGTTCAGCTTTTCCAGCATAGCCCTTTCTTCTGCCGTCATATTTTGGGGAGTCCATACATTGATATAAATGAGCTGATCTCCCTTTTCATAGGAGTTCACACCTGGGAAACCCTTGCCTTTCAGGCGGAAGATTTTGCCACTTTGTGTGCCTGGTGGTATCTTGATCTTAGCGCGGCCATCGATGGTAGGTACTTCTGCATTGGTGCCAAAAGCAGCATCCGGGAAAGAAAGGTGCAGCTCATAAGCTACATTCAGTCCATCGCGGTGTAATTCTTTATGTTGTTCCTCTTCAATTAGAATGATCAGGTCGCCGGGAGGTCCGCCGCGTTCGCCGGCATTACCCCTGCCGCCAACACTTAGTTGCATGCCTTCCTGTACACCGGCCGGAATATCGATGGTTACCGTTTCTTCACTGTATACCCTTCCTTCGCCCTTACAGGCTGTACATTTTGCAGTTACGGTAGTACCTTCCCCATTACAGGTAGGGCAGGTGGTCACCGTTTGCATTTGGCCCAGGAAGGTATTGGTCACTTTCCGAACCTGTCCGTTACCGCCACAGGTAGCACAGGTTTGTACGCTGTTCTTGTCCTTGGCGCCGCTGCCGCTACAGGTAGTACAGGCTACATATTTCTTAACCTTGATCTGTTTGGTGGTGCCGCGGGCAATTTCTTCATAATTCAGCTTCAGCTTGATGCGCAGGTTGCTGCCCCGTACACCGCGGCTTCTTTGTCCGCCGCCACCTCTTCTGCCGCCACCGCCGCCGAAGAAGTTGCCAAAAATATCATCGCCGAAAATATCTCCAAACTGGCTGAAGATATCTTCCATATTTTGTCCGCCTCCATGGCCGCCGCGGCCATTACCACTCAATCCGGCATGGCCAAAACGGTCATATTGGGCGCGTTTGTCTGCATCACTCAGCACTTCATAAGCTTCCGCTGCCTCTTTGAATTTCTCCTCAGCTGATTTGTCGCCTGGGTTACGGTCGGGGTGGAACTGCATAGCCACCTTACGGTAAGCTTTTTTGATCTCATCCGGCGAAGAGCCTTTTGCAACGCCCAATATTTCGTAATAATCTCTTTTCGACATGGTGAGTTTTTGAATTATTTACCAACTACTACTTTGGCAAACCGGATGATCTTATCGTTGAGGTAGTATCCTTTTTCTACTTCATCTACCACTTTCCCTTTCAGTGCTTCACTAGGAGCCGGTATCTCGGTGATGGCTTCCTGGTGATCGGGATTGAATTCAGTACCAATGCTTTGCATAGGTTTCACCCCTTTGGCCTGCAGGCTATTCCTCAGTTTCGTAAATACCAGTTGCACCCCTTGCTTAATAGCGGCTGCATCATTGCTCGATTGTATTTGTTTTTCGGCACGGTCACAATCATCCAATACTTCCAGCAGGGATACAATCACATCTTTACCAGCCGTTTGGATCAATTCCAGTCTTTCTTTGGCTGTTCTTTTTCTGAAATTGTCAAACTCTGCTACCTGGCGCAGGTATTTTTCCTTCAATTCCTGCACTTCTGCTTTTAGTTTTTCTATTTCGTCTTCATTGGCTACCGGCTCATTGAGGTGGGTAGATCCACTTACGCTCTCATCGGTGTTGATATCAATGGTTTCGCCATTGTCGTGCTTTAAAGGCTCCTTTTCTGTCATAGGTCTATCTGTATTTTTCGCGTTCATAACTGCAAAATTGACGGCTTTTCCCTGTCCTGTCTCAGTACGGGGATGCCAAACTGTAAAAATACAAGTTTTGCTTAGCAAAGCCATGTGGGGCAATTATTTTGCCATTCGGCCGATAAGGTCAAAAAGGCAGATAAAATGAGCGGGAAAAGACAAAATGTTAAGCCGGTCAAAAAGGTCTGCCATCCCGCGCTACAGGCTCATCCCGGGTATGCCGGCGGGCGGTTGTTACCGCTCAACTTGGGCCAAGGCCCCCGAAAGCCCGAAACCTTTCATACATTTGCCCCCTTATGACAACCGTGATTCTCAAAAAGAAGATCAGTCCCCGTGTAGTAAACGGCCATCCCTGGATTTTTGGAAACGAAGTGAATGTAATAGATGGAGAGGCCAAACCGGGCGATGTGGTAGAGGTGTTTACACATGACAAAAAGTTTATTGGCAAGGGATACCTTAATCCCCAGTCACAAATACCGGTACGTATCCTCACCCGCGACAAGCAGGAGACTGTAAATGAAGAATTCTTCTTCCGCAAGCTTAAACAAGCCTGGGAATATCGCCAGCAACTGGGTTATGTGGAGAACTGCCGGCTGATCTTTGGAGAGGCTGATGGCATGCCCCAGCTTATCATTGATAAATTCAACGATTACTTTGTGATCCAAACACTGGCCCTGGGCATTGATGTTTGGAAACCGGCCATCGTGAGTGCCCTGGAAAAGATCTTCAAACCCAAGGGGATTTTTGAGCGCAATGATGTGCCTGTAAGAGAATTGGAAGGATTGACCCAGCAAAAAGGGTTTCTCTCGGCCCCTTTTGACACCCAGATCATGATACAGGAAAATGGGTTGAAATTCTATGTGGATGTGGAAAATGGACAAAAGACCGGGTACTTTCTGGATCAGCAGGACAACCGCCGTGCTATTCAGCATATTGTAAAGGGAGCTGATGTGTTGGGCGCCTTCACCTATACCGGAACCTTCGAGATACATGCCGCTCATTATGGCGCCAAATCGGTGCTGGGTCTCGATATTTCTGCCAATGCAGTGGCCCAGGCCACCCGCAATGCGGAATTGAATGGATATGGCGACAAATGTAAGTTTGAATGTGTGAATGCATTCGACGTACTGAAAGTATGGGCCAGGGATGGTCGCCAGCATGATGTAGTAATGCTTGATCCTCCGTCGTTTACAAAAACAAGGGACAATATACAGAAAGCCATTACCGGCTATAAGGAAATCAACCTGCGGGGTATGAAACTGGTAAAGCCGGGTGGATTCCTGGTTACTTCCAGTTGTACCAACCTGGTACCCCCTGCTATGTTCCTCGAAATCATACAAATGGCTGCCAAAGATGCCCGCCGGAAACTAAGGCAGGTCAATTTCCTCACCCAGTCGGCCGATCACCCGATCGTATGGGGCTGGGAAAATACCCATTACCTTAAATTCCTGATCGTACAGGTAATGTAACTGGCGCCCGGGCTTGGCGAGGGCGTCGACAGGTTGAGTCTGACTACATTAAAATTACTTGGAAACCTGGAATTTACCGGCTTCTATCAGCCTGCCGGCCTTGTCACGCAATTGGAAGATGTAGATGCCCCGGAAGAAATCGGTCAGGTTGACCACTGTTTTTGGGGTGATATCCGATACTTCATGTACTTTTTTGCCAGGCAAATTGAAGATCTGAAGTGTATAGGATTTATCGTAACTACGTTGAAAATCAAAGGTTATGAAAGATGTGGCGGGGTTAGGGTAAAACTTGATGATCTTGGCAACAGGATCCCCTCCAGGATTGGGCGTCGTGCGCTCCTGGCTTTTTGCCTCAATTGTCAATAAAAGGATGATGGATAGTGTGTAAATAATCCTCATGCAGGATGCTATTTTACTGTTTAAATCCAAGATATTCCCTTTTAACTAAAGTTACAACTCATTTGGTGAAAACTTCCGGAGAATAGTGGATTCTCCCCAAACCCCGGAAGTTTTAAAATTATGTTAACACCGGTTTTTTGATTTATATCAATTGGTTACGGCCAGAGCTGCCTCAATTGCTTCAAAATTGGGCAGATCGCCAGCATTCTCCAACACTTCTGCATATTGTACGATTCCTGCTTCATCAATAACAAAGGCCGAACGCTTGGAAACCCCCTTCATATCAAATATCCAGGCTTCATATATAGCGCCATAAGCCTGGGATACTTCCTTGTTAAAATCACTCAATAAAGGAAAATTCAATTGCTGCTCTTCTTTGAATTTTGCCAGGGTAAAAATCGAATCCACGCTGATTCCCAGTACCTGTGCATTTACCTGGTTGTATTGAGCAATATTATCCCGCACATTGCACAATTCCTTGGTGCAAACGCTGGTAAATGCCTGGGGGAAGAATAGCAATAGCACTTGCTTTCCCTTGAGATCAGAAAGCGTTACTTTATTCTTCGTTGAGTCATACAGGGAAAAGTCAGGGGCCTTTTGTCCGGCTTCAATTTTCATACAATTGATTTTATAATAAAGCAAAAATAACGTGCCAACTCCTTATTTGTTACAACCAGGCGATAGAACGTAAATTTTGATCAATAAGATGTGAGAAACTTACTATAAGAGGATGGCCGTTGCTGCTTAAAACCTTGGGCATAGTACCTTATCCCGGCTGCTATTGTCCCTGTCGAGGAAGCTGATCCAGGAAAGGGAGATCTCAACACCCCCCCGGCCCTGGCTGGCTGTTTTGAGTTGCGATACATTGACATCATAGCTAAGGGCCACCGAAAGTGGATACCTGTCAAGCTTTATTACCGGTATCAGGGCATCCTTCCAGCGCAGGAAAGCCCCTGCATGGATTGTGTACAGGGGATTTACCGGATCATCCCCCAGTTTGTAGGAATAGAGCGCTCCACCAATGGTCTCCGTAAAGGAGCCTTGTATAGAATGATCGGCCTGAACAATAAAATAAGAATATTCATCTACGCCAAACGTAATGCCGGCGGAGAAAACATATTTGGGGTTTAATTCAATATTGCTATTGCGGTAAAAAGAATTCTTGGGTCTGTTGAGGTGATGATAGGCGGCACCCAGAAAATAACTGTTGGCCTGACCTTCACCAAAAGTAGTATTGAAGCTCATTCCTACACTTGCATCCCAGGTATTGAAATTGGGCGTCGTGAAGACTTCTCCCGTTGGGGCAGTGGGATCAAACCCACCGGGACCATATTGGTTATCGGTGGTCATTTTGGATACATCAATGCTTTTATGCACCATGCCTCCCATGAAACCCAGGCTGAGGTACATGGTCTTTTCGTTGCTGAGCGATTTATGGTAATTCAGCGCAGGCAATAGGGAAGTGGTGGTTAAGCCTACTGTACCGGCTTTGTCAAAAAGCACCTGTCCGCCAATGGTCATGAAATCATCTCCTTTACCCACCGGCATTTTATATTCTGCATTGAGCGATCCTGTGCGGTATGCATTGGTAAAGCTGTTCCATTGATCACGGTACACGCCTTGTATCCGGACATCTCCGGTATAGATGCCTGCCAGTGAGGGATTACGAAGCAGCGGGGCTTCGAAGAATTGTGAAAAATGGATATCCTGGGCTTGAGTCAGGGTAAAAGCACACAACAATATCCCCGCAAGGGAATATCGTTTCCAGTTCAATACATTTTTCATAATACCCGGTTTTAGATGTACAATATCGGATTCATTTTTACCTTAGTAAAGTTACATTACCTCTGAATGGCACAACGGATGCATTGTCACAAACAAATTCAACTACATAAACATACACATCCGCTGCTGCGGGTTTTCCCTTATACGTTCCATTCCAGCCTGCCGATGCATCATTGGCCATAAAGTTCTTTTTCTCAAACACCATTTCCCCCCAGCGATTAAATACCTGCATCCGGTTTACACGGTCAATATTTCTGCCCCGGGGCATGAATACATCATTTTGTCCATCGCCATTGGGTGAGAAGGTATTGGGAACAAAGTAGTTGGTACTATTACATATCACTGTGATCGTAACGCCCTGTGTTGCCGAGCAGCCATAAATATCTTCTACCCGCACATTATAGGTGGTGGTAAACTTCGGGTCGGCAAAAGGAATGGCGCAGTCAGTACAACTCAGGTTCCTGGCAGGTGTCCAGGCATAGGTAGCCACATTATTGCTATAGGTAACGGGCATAGGAATGCCCGTGCCTACCACTGTCGTGGTATTGCCCGTTACCGTGATGGTAGGTGTAGGCGGCACATATATATTCTTTGATGTATTGTCTTTACAGCCCAGTTTGTTCGCTGCTTCCAGCGATACTGCATAGGTACCCGCTTGCGGATATTTTACCGAAGTGTTTTGATCTGTCGACTGACCATTGCTGCCAAGGTCCCATTTCCAGGTGATGGCGGTATCCGCTGTGGTGAGCGCTCCCTGTAAAGGCAGCACATCATTGATACAAACCACCGTATCGCTTGCGATCACCGGGTGAGGCGTACCATATACCCGGATGGTGTCGGTTACTGTATTGTCGCATCCGGCTTGTGTGGACACCAAATGTTTTACTACAAATGTGCCTGGCTGTGTAAACTGATGACTGGGATCAACAACAGCGGAGGTGGTTCCGTCACCGAAATCCCAGGTAAGGCTTGTTACCGGATCATTGCCTACCGTATAATTGGTAAAATTAACCGTACCCTGGTCACAGAAAGCTTTCTTATCTACACCAAATAGCGGCAAGGCGCCAACAACGCGGATGGTATTGGGGCCTCCTACCGATACCTGACAATTCAGGCTATCCTGTAATATCATAAAGGGAGCATAGAATCCTGGCTGGCTATAAAAATGCTGGAATACTTTGCGTTGCGAGTTGTCTATACCACCATCCCCCGGATAGAAATCGAAGCGGGTAGAGGGAGGCGTGATCAATGAAAAATCCACAGTCAATGCATTGCAATTGGTGAGCGGACTATAATTCATGTTGCTGGTCAAAAACGGGTTGTATACATTGATGGTATCACTTACAGAATCAATACACCCGCCATAGCCTATCACATAAAGTTTGGCTTCATATGCACCATACGTATTGTAAAAATGGTTAGGGTTCTGCAGCGTGGACGTACTTCCATCGCCAAAATCCCAGTAGAAAGATTCATAATCCGATCCCCCAAACGTGAACTTGGTTTCCAGCAAGGGACAGATAGAGCTGGTGTCGAGTGCGGTGAAGGCGGGTACTGGCTTCTTCACGGTTACATAATTGGTCTTGGTCACTGCGCTTTGACAGCCTACTGTATCTGTGATCAACAGCTTCACTTCATAACTGCCACTGGTCGCGCTATAGCGGTGAATGGGCGATTGAGTGGTAGCCGTAGCTCCATCACCAAAGTCCCATTGCCAGGATAAGCCGCTGCCACTGGAAGTATCGGTAAAGGTGAGGTCGGTATTAGGACAAATGGTTGTAAAGTCGCTGGTAAATCCTGCCACCGGTTTGGTAATAGAAATGGTATCCTTAGAGGTATAGGTATCCGGACAGCCATTAGCATCCTTTACGGTCAGTTTTACTTCAAACCGGCCGGTATCTGTATAGTTGTGTGTGAAAGGTGGTGCGGTAAAGGTCTGCGATTGGCCATCGCCAAAATCAAAGTGCCAGCTATTGATACCGGTACCGGTGGAAAGATCATTGAAGCTGATTACGGTATTGGCGCAGCCTCCTTTTTTCACTGGTATGAAATTGGCAGTTGGGCCTGTTACCGTAACAGCATTGGCCACTGTTTTGGTATTGGTACAGCCGTTGATATCTGTGATCCGCAGGGCAACGGAATAAACGCCTGCATCGATAATGTTGAGGTTGATAATATTGGCGTTGATAACAAAAGGCCTTCCGTCTATTGACCATTCGTACTGGGTAACATTGGCAGGATCCTTGACGATGGCTGTAACCTGTAATGGTTCTCTTTTACAAACGGGCGTTTTACTCACTGTAAAATCAGCTATTTCACCTACCAGGTGAATTTCCTGGGAATAGGTATGGGAACAGCCACCAGGATTGGTGGAGGTTACCGTGAGGGTTGCAGTATAAGTACCTACTGCAGGATAAAGATGCGAAACCGGAGCAGCCGATGGGGTAATATTGGTAGGACTGCCATCGCCATAATCCCAGGTATAAGTTACCGGTCCATATACAGCGGTATTTACTTTCGACTCGTTTGTAAAATTCACTTGTAAACCATTAGGACAGGCCACCCCATATATAAACTGGGCAATAGGCGGTTTGATATGTACCACTTGCGCTGTTGAAGTGGTGGGGCATTTATTATTAAAGGCTTTTACGGTTACAGAGAAATAACCGCTGTCGGCATAATTATGAGAAGGGTTTTGTACATCCGAGGTGGTGCCGTCGCCAAAATCCCATAACCATTCATCAACAGGTGTGAGGCCCGTGGGAACAAAAGTGAAATTAATAGCATCGGATGCACAGGCATCAATGGGTGTGACGGTGAAATTGGACTGCGGTGGCGTTCCGGTACGTATGCCATTGACTATCTCTGTCGATTCAGTACAACCACCATTGGTAGTAATGGTGAGTTTGATCGTATAATTGCCGGCCAGGGTATAATTGTGCGCGGGGCCGAAGGGAGTGGTGGTGGTAGCTGTAAAGCCATCGCCGTATTCCCAGAAATAACTGGCTACCCCGTCAATAGCATTGACATTGGCGGCGGGTGCAAAATTAAATGGAATGCAATCGCCGGCGGGTGCGTTGGAGAATGCAACTGTTGGTTTAATGATGCGTACAAAAGCTGGTTGGGTAAGCGTGTTGGTACAGCCCAGCCTTGAGGTGATGGTTAATGTAACATCGTATTGCCCTTCAGCCGTGTACAGATGCGAGGGGTGTTGTTGGGTAGAAGTATTGCCATCGCCGAAATCCCATTGCCAGGCGACCGCATCGGGCGAGCCATCCTGGAAATTGACGGTTAAAGGTGCTTTACAGGCAGTGGTAACGGGCGCCGAAAAAGCCACTACCGGATTATCCACCACTACCAGTGGTTTTGAAAATGAATCGAGGCAATTGGTATAGGTATTTTTAAGCTTGACGGTGTAGACGCCTGGCGCGGTATAAGTACTGGCATCGTTCAGGTTGGTTGACTGCTGTCCATTGCCAAAGTCCCAGATAGTACTGATTGGCGTAGTGGTCGAGGCATTCTGAAAATTAACCGTGGTATTGAGGCACACCGTATCGGGGCTGGTAAAGGAGGTGCCGGTGCCGGTAACATCAACAGGGTATTGAATACTGCCTGTACAGCCATATTCACTGGTCACATTCAGGCTTACTGTATAGGAACCGGCGGCGGCGTAGGTAGCAGTAGGACTTTCCAGTGTAGAATTGGTACTATTACCAAAATTCCATTGGTAGGTCAGGTTGCCCGGCCCGCTCGACAGGTTGGTAAAGTTAACAGCAAAAGGCGCCCGGCAGGTGGATGGGGTACTAAAACTAAAATCAGGTACAATACCAGGCACAATACGGATGTAGCGGCCGGCTGATGTAGCGCCCTGACATCCGGTACTGCTGACAATTTTGAGTGACACTGTATAGAATCCTGTAGCAGTATACTGATGAGCAGGATTTTGTTGTGTAGAAGTATTGCCATCACCAAAATCCCATTGCCAGGATACAATATTGCCGGCAACCGGAATACTCAGATCCGTAAATTGTATGGTAGATGGCATACAGCCCACCATTTTATCGGCAACAAAGCCAGCTTGCGGGGAGGGATTTACGGTGATATAGTTTGTCTTGGTAATGCCATTGGTGCCATCGGCATTGCGTACCACCAGGGTAACGCTATAAACTCCAGGTGTGGCGAAAGATATCGTAGGATTTTGCAAGTTGGAAAGGTTGCCGCCACCAAAATCCCAGTTCCAAAAACTAGGATTGCCGGTAGAGAGGTCTTTAAAGGTAACAGTAAGTGGTGCACAGCCAGATACGGTATTGGCGCTGAAATCAGCTACCGGCGCTTGTGCCTGCGCCCATTGAGTTACAGTATACAATAATAGTATTAATAGCAGCTTTCTTGCCAAGTTGCAATGTTTGGTGGTTTACAGAGACTGATTTTTCAGTAGGGTACGTCTTGTAAACAATAATAATACCATCTTAACGGATTAGCGCCACATTACCTTTATAATTCAGCACTACATTGTTTTCACATATTATATCCATGGTGTATACATACACATCCTGGGGCGCCAGTTGTCCTTTGTGCAATCCATTCCATCCTTTGGATATGTCATTCGGTTGTATGTTCGTCTGGTCATACACCAGATCGCCCCAACGGTTGAATACTCTCAGCGACCGGATACTGTAAACACCTTTACCTCTTGCATAAAATACGTCATTATTGCCATCTCCGTTGGGCGAAAAAGTATTTGGAACAAACACATTGGCATTGTTGCAGAAAACAAAGACCGTTACATGATCCCGGCTGATACAACCGCCGCCATTCACCGTTTCCAGCGTATAGGTAGTGGTTTGTTTGGGAGCAGCCACGGGTGATGGACAGGTTACACAACTAAGACCCGCCGAAGGATGCCATTTCAATGTCGTCACATCTTTTGAAATTACCGGGCTTAAGGTCACCGAATTACCTACCGGTATGGTTTTGTCTTCGCCTGTCTCTATTGCAGGATAAGGATATACGATCACCGGTACATAACCCGTGTCGGCAAAACAACTGAGTTCATCCTTTCCTATTACCCGGTAAGTGGTGGATGTCTCAGGTCTTACATCCAGGCTGCTGCGGGTTTGCTCTCCCGTCAATATGTCTGGGCTCCAGTAATAATCGTCGGCGCCGGAAGCCCAAAGCCGGAAGGTTTCACCTTTACACAGCGTATCGCCCTTACCTACCTTTATAGTTAACGGTTGTTTTACCTCTATATGTATAGAATCGGTGGCCGAACAGCCAAAATTATTCTTTCCCGTCACAGTATAAGTAATACCCTCCAAAGGTGATGCCAGGGGTGCCGCACAATTGGTACAGGATAAAGCGGTGGCAGGAAACCAGTTGTATTGAACAGCCCCGCTACCGGTAAGTGTTACCGAACTGTTGCGGCAAATAGCTTTGTTATCCCCGGCATTGATGGCTGGCAGGGGCCAGGCATTCACGATCCTGGATACGGTATCGGTACAACCCGATGTATTGGTTACAATAAGCTGCGCATTGTAGGCCCCTGCATTGGGATAGGTAACAGCCGGCGGGTTTTGATCCTGTGCGGTAGCTCCATTGCCAAAATCCCATTGCCAGCGAAGACTGCTGGTATCGGGCCGCAACAGGCTGCCCCGGAATTGCAGTAAAGCAGGAATACAGGCGCCCGAATCGCTTTGAATAGCCGCCAGCGGGCTTTGTATAATTTTTAATGGCAGCGGCAGTTTCACCATATCTACACAGCCGGTCTGTGTGGTCACCGTCAGTTGGGGTGTATACAGGCCCGGTTGCTTGTACACATGATCCGGGTTCTTTTCGGGCGAAGTTTGTCCATCGCCAAAGACCCACTGATAGCGGGTGATCAGGTCATTGGAAACAGTGGCATTGGTAAACCTCACCAGGCCCGAATCGCACAATAATTCTTTATTGCTTGTGAAACTGGCATTCACACCATAAATGTGGATCGTATCTTTTCCCAATATGGGCACACGGCAACCCTGTCCATCTATCAATATCAATTTGGGGAGATATTCGCCCATTGTGGTATAAGTATGGGCAATGCCGCTCTGGCTGTTCTCGTCAACCCCACCATCATTATAATCCCATACAAAACGAACGCTCTGATTGGTTTGGGCTGTAAACCTTACAGTAGTAGGTATACAACCTTTGAGCTTATCATAGGTAAAACTTCCCTGCGGGCCTTTCACCGTAATGATCCTTACCAAGGTATCAATACAACCACCCGGGCTGGTAATGGTGAGTTTGGCCCGGTAAATACCCGGATAGGTATAAAAATGGGAGGGGTCGGACAGTGTAGACTTATTGCCATCGCCAAAATCCCAATTGATCTGGTTGTAATGCAAAGACTGGTTGGTGAAGTTCACCAGCAGCGGCGGACAAGTGGCAAACGAATCACTCATAGTGAAACGGGCCCTTGGATCTCTGATGCGGATGTATAATTGCCTGGTTACCGAATCGGCACAACCATAGCGATCATTGGCTACCAGCTTCACGGTGTAATCGCCTTCCTGTGTATAGATATGGGCAGGCTGCACGGCAGCTGTACTTTGCCCATCTCCAAAATACCAGGTATATACCGGGTTGTTGCCGGTGGTTTGGTTCACAAACCGAACGGGTTTGCCGGTACAGGACAAGGAATCGGGCGACTCAAACTTAGCTGACGGTCTTGATATGGTAACTGCATGCTGCCGGGTACGGGAATCTGAACAGCCCTGGTTATCAACCACCGTCAGTTGTACGGGAAATACACCGCTTTGTGTATAGGTATGTTGAAAGGGCGCACCCGTCAATGTTTCTGTAACACCATCTCCATAATTCCATTTCCACTGCTGAATAGGATGCAGGCCATCTGATTGTGAGGAGTCGGAAAACAAGATCGTGGTATTGGTACACACTTCGGGGTTAATGGCTATGAAATCGGCGGAAGGTCCGTTTACCCGGATATACAAAGGCCTGGTAAGGGTATCCTTACAACCATAGATATCGGTAATAATTAATCGTATGTTGTATTGACCGGCAACCGGGAAGGCAAATTGAACAGCTTTGCCGGTGGGCGTACCATACGTCGTATTGCCTTTGGAGATCATCCACGAATAGCTGGCAATATTTTGTGCCTGGCTATTGGTAGCTGTCAGGTTGATGGGTACATTTTTACAGACGACGGTATCGCTGGCCGAAAAATCGGCCTTTTCCGATATGATCATCACCTGTTGCTGCATCTTGTGCTCGCAGGTATCATTTTTTACTGTGAGGCTTACCAGGTAGCTGCCGGGGCTGGTATAGGTATGGACCGGGCTTCGTCCGGTAGACCGGTTCCCATCTCCAAAATCCCAATACCAGGCAGTGGCGCCAATCGACTTATCGTTGAACTGGCGGGCAAATTTTGTAGGACAGTTCACCGGGCTGATCGTAAACTTTGCTACCGGCGGCTTAATATAAACTAAGTTGGGCCTGGTGAGGGAGTCTTTACAACCATTGCTCCATACCACCAGTTTCACGCTCATATACCCGGTATCGAGATATGATTGGGGGGGATTTTGTAAGGTGGAAGTATTGCCATCACCAAAGCTCCAAAGCCATCGGTCGGCTTTTCCGCCGGTACTGTTATCCCTGAACCAGATCAACTGGTAGGCACAGGATACACGTGGAGAAGCATCAAAATTGACAACAGGTTTGGTGCCTACCCGGATGGCGCCCGTTGCGGAAACAGAATCAATACAGCCTCCGGCCGTGGTATATACCAGGGTAATCGTATAAGTGCCCGCCTCTGTGTAAGTATGGGGAGGATTTTTTCCGGTAGCCGTAGTGCCATCTCCAAAATGCCATACAAAGCCGGTGAGCTCATCGACTGTATTGACAGTAAGGTTTGGTTGCCAGGCAAAAGGCACACAGCCTTCGTGGGGTATGTTGCCCAGGGTAACCTGCGGCGCTTTGATCTGAATATATTTACTTTTTACCAGTGTATCTGTACACCCGGCCGCATTGGTAGTAATAAGGGTTACATCATACTCGCCTTTGGCCTGCCAGGTGTGCGAAACAATTTGCCCCGTATCGCGGCTGCCATCACCAAACAACCATTGGTAGCTAACAGCGCCTGCCGATTGGCTGGTTAACTGTGCCGTAAAGGGGGCGCTGCAGGATGTACTGTCATTGGCTATAAAGGCCGCTGGCGATTTGGCTACCACACGGATGGTTTGTGTTACTGAATCCTTGCAGGCCCCAAAATCGCTTACCAGTTTGATGCCGTAATTACCAGGTTGCGCATAACTCTTTACAGGATTGAGTTCAGTGGAATAGGTCCCATCGCCAAAACTCCACAAGGCGCCCACCGGCGCCGGTGTAGTATTATTGATCAGGACAAACGAGTCCTTGTTACAAATAAGGGCCGGAACGGCAAAGCCTGCTTTTACCGTTCCAATATTGATGATATTGGTTTTAAGGATGGAATCAGCACAGCCGGTATTGTTACGCACCCGCAATTGCACAGAATAAGTGCCGGTGGTAGTATAGGTATGTACCGGGTTGGGTTGTACAGAAGTATTGCCATCTCCGAAATCCCATTCAAAGCTCAGGGTTCCCGTGCCGGTGCTTTTATTGGTAAAATGTACAGCTGTTGGCGGCTTACAGCTATTGGGTACGGTGAAACCAAAGTCGGCCTTCACTCCATTATTCAATTGGATATACTTTGTGCGGGTAATGGTTTGTGTGCAGCCAAAGCTATTGCGAATGCGTAGGGAAACACTGTAGTTGCCTGCTGCGGTATACCGGTGTTCAGGATTTTGCTCGGTCGAAATGGTGCCGTCTCCAAAATCCCATTCCCGCGATTCAACCGTACCATCCCCGGCTGTGCTCAGATCGGTAAACTGAACATTCAGGGGAAAACACCCCGAGGTGTCGGAAGCAGCAAAATTAACGACAGGTGTGGCATAGACTGTTATATGGTTCACTTTTACGACCGAGTCGGCCTGGGCGCCATTGCGCACCACCAGTTTAATAGTATAAGTGCCGGGATTGAAATAAGTAGCCGCCGGATGTTGAAGAAAGGAGATAGTACCATTACCAAGGTCCCAGCGCCAGGTACCGGGATTGCCGGTGGATTCATCAGTGAACTTGACTATCAGGGGAGCACAGCCAGCACTGGGAGTAGCAGTAAATGCCGCTTTTACCTGGGCTTTTAGCGTATTACTGCATAGCAGAAATAGGCAGCCAGTCCATATAACACGGCATATGAGGCCATGAGTCCTCATAGAATATTCGGGATTTTGAGTGAGTGAATGTGGTTGGGTAAAGCTGATAGTAATTTACAACTTTACGACCTCAAATAAATGAATTAAGTTAATATGAACAGTGGCTGGAGCTATAACAATTGAAGTAAGTATGTAATATATTGCCAATTACCTAAGTAAAAACTACTATCTATTAGTGGTTAGTGGAGCCAATCAATTGAATACCTGTGCTATTGACATAAATCAATAGTGTAATGTGCCAAGGGGTGCCAACTATGGCATTAAAATCCTATTCAAAAAAATTAATATGGGCATCAGGGTTTCTTCCTCAATAGCAGCAGGTTTTTACCGGTGGCGGTATACATTTCGGCTTTTACAAACTCCTTTGAACTGTCTTTGAGCTTCCAGGTTCCATTCAATTTCTTCAATGGATCGGGCGCGCTGGGAAATTCGGAAGTGATGGAAATGGTGGAGATATTTTCCTGCCAGCTGCCAATATATACTTCCGTGCCCCTGGTACCTGTGAGCGAACGGTCTTCTTTAAAACGGAATTCATAATTGAGAAAGTCGCTCGTAATATTGGTACTGTCTACAAAGTATTGCTCTACATACCAGTCGCCACCAGTAATGATGTCCATCGCGATCTTCTCCTTTTGCTTGTCAATAAACTTTTGACAGGAGGTAGCGGTTGCCAGCCAAAGACAGATAAGCACTAAGGGTATCAGTGTTTTCATAGGGGATATTTAAAACGGCTGCCTGAAATTCAGGCTGCCAGCCTGCATCTGTAAAAGGCCTTTAAAGGCGGCTTTCACAAACCCAGACTGGCCTACCGTACCCTAAAATTTGTAAATATCCTTGTATTTGTCAAGCAGATACCGTAAAAAGTGCTGAATATTGAGTACTTCTCCGCTTAGCTGGGCACTCAGTTCTTCACTGGTGTACAGGCGTCCATACTGGTGTACTCCTTTGCGCAACCATTGCAATAATGCAGCAGTGTCGCCCTTTTGTACCTGTGTATCAAGGCCTTTGATAGATTGGGTGGCTTTCTCATAAAACTGGGCGGCATAAAAACTGCCCAGGCTATAGGTGGGGAAATAGCCAAAACTTCCATGGCTCCAATGTACATCCTGCAGGCATCCCCGCTTGTCATCAGGCACTTTCACGCCCAGGTACTGCTGATAATGCTCATTCCACCAGGCCGGAATATCATTTGTTGCCAGGGTATTCCCCAGCAATTGTTTTTCCAGTTCATACCTGATCATAACATGAAAATGATAGGTGACTTCATCTGCTTCCGTACGGATAAGGGAAGGGGCCACCTGATTAATGCCGTGATAAAAGGTTTCTACGGTTACATCCTTTAATTGTTCCGGAAAATATTGTTGGAGTACGGGGAAGTAATGTTCGCAGAAGGCCCTGCTGCGGCCTACATGGTTTTCCCATAACCTGGATTGCGATTCATGGATGGTCAGGGATGCTGCTTCTCCCAATGGCAGGCCATAGGCTTCATCCGGCAACCCTTGTTCATACAGGGCATGACCGGTTTCATGAATACAGCTCCACACCATATTCCCCAGGTCGTTTTCATCAATACGCGTGGTGACCCGTACATCCCGGCTGTTGAAATTAATGGTAAAGGGATGTTCCGATACATCCTGCCGGCCAGCTTCCAGGTCATAACCCAGGTCCTTCAATACCTGCATGCCAAAGGCCCACTGCTGTGTCTTGGGATAATGCCGGTGCAGGAATGCATTACTTACCTGAGGGCGGGACTGTATCTTATCTAATATATCTTTTAATGGCTGCCTGATGGTATTGAAAACGCCATCCAGCAATTGTACGGTGGAACCTTTATCATAATCATTCAACAAGGCATCATAGGGATGGTGCTGATAACCCAATAGCTGTGCTTCCTGCTTTTTCAACGTGACCAGTTTAGCCAGGTCACCGGCAAATACACCAAAGTCATTGGCCTTCCTGGCTTCCAACCAGCTATGAAAACTTTTATTGACTGTTTCTGTCAACTCCCGTACGAAAGCCGGACTGAATTTCTTTTGTTTGGAGAAATCCTCCCAGGTGAGAGATACATTTTTCTTTTCCTGTATCGACAGGTCATCACGTCCGCTCAATTCCTGCAACAACGCTCCCAGTGTATCGTCTGTAAAATATTGATGGGCTATTTCAGAGAGGGTGGCGATTTGCTGACCACGTATAGCAGCTCCTTTGGGCGGCAGGTAAGTTTCCTGGTCCCATTGCAATAAAGCGGAGGAATACCGGATGTCCGCTATCTTGCGCATCGTACTGGTATATTGCTGGTATAGTTTGTCGGATGGAGTTTTAGTCATATGTGATTTAATTTGCCGCCGCTAAAATCCGAAAATGTTATGTGAAGGACAAATGTTAGGGCCTTTTAACAATTCATAGACAAAAAATTATGAATTTTAAGGCAATAAAGCCATTAATTTGTTAACAAGAAACTTGTACATGAAATACGCATTCCTTTTATTTACCCTATGCATGGTCTCTTTTGTTCCCCGGCTTGCTCACGCGCAGCAAATAGATTCTATGATCAATGTCTATGGTGAGCGCTACCCCCAGGAGAAGGTGCATATCCATTTTGACAAGGCATTGTACAACCCGGGGGAGTCCATCTGGTTCAAAGCCTATTTGTTCTCCGGCCTGCTGCCTTCACCCATCAGCAAAAACTTTTACACTGAATTGATTGATCCGGCTACCGGCAAAGTGCTGCAAAGAAAATTGACGCCCATCTTTGAAGCGTCAACAGCAGGTTATTTCGAGCTGCCCCTCACCATGACCAATACCTCGGTTATTTTCAGGGCCTACACCACCTGGATGCTGAATTTTGATACTGCATTTGTATACACTAAGAATATCCGCATCGTCAATAGGAATACTGTGGCCGATAAAAAGCCGGCCGATAATAAAACAATTTTGAAGTTCTTTCCAGAGGGTGGTGATATGGTGGCCGAACTGTCGAATCCCATCGCCTTTAAGGCGGTTGACAAATTCGGTATCCCGGTAGGCGTAAAAGGTGTGGTAAAAGATGCCAAGGGCAAGCAGGTAGCTACTTTTAACAGCGTGCATGATGGTATGGGTAAATTTGATCTTGAGCCTGCCGCCAATACTACTTATACTGCAGAATGGCAGGATGAAAAGGGGAAATCCTATAAGACAGATCTTCCAGCTGCGCGGCCCAATGGCGCTTTGCTGCAATTGATAGGGAATGAAAAATTGCAATCATTCATCATCAAGCGGTCTACCAATGCTACACCAGAGCTGCAGAAACTCTACCTGGTGGGCAATATGTACCAGCAGGTGGTGTACAAAGCGACCATCAACCTTTCCAGCAATTTCATGACCAGCGGCACCATTCCGCTTACTGAACTGCCCAGTGGTATTTTGGAAATGACCTTGTTCGACAGCAACTGGCAGCCATTGGCGGAGCGTATTGTATTTATCAATAAAGAGGATTATGTGTTTGATGCCGCCATCAATGTGGGAACCAAGAGTGTTAAGAACCGGGGTAAAAATGTGATCACGGTAGAAGTGCCCGATACCCTCCGGTCCAACCTGTCTGTTTCCATTACCGATGCCGCCATGGCCGATAAGGGAGAAGACAATATCATTTCCCGCCTGATGCTGACCGGCGATATAAGGGGCACCGTCAATGAACCTTCTTATTATTTCAATGTGGTGGATGATTCTACCCGCTATTACCTTGACCTGGTGATGATGACCAATGGCTGGCGCCGTTTTAAATGGCAGGACCTTGCTGCCGGTAAATTGCCCACCATCAAATATCCTCGTGATAATTACCTGGCATTGCAAGGTGAGGTGATGGGAGTTCCTCCCAGCCAGATACCGTCCGGCAGCAGCATCAATGCGTTTGTAGAAGGCAAAGATTCTTCCCGTCAGTTCTTTTCCCTGCCATTGGATGGACGTGGGCAGTTTAAGGAAGGAGGGTTGATATTCTTCGACACGGTACGCGTGTATTACCAATTCAACAAGGATAAAAGATTAACAGAGCGGGCGGTAGTAAATTTCAACAATGGTACCTGGAAAGGAGTGAGTACCCTGCCATTGGATTCGGCCTGGCGCATACCTGTTCCATTGGATACCAGTGCCCTGAACCGGAGCCGTTTTATTGCGGCTGAAGCCGACCGGATACGACCCGAAATTGCCAGGCAGATAAAAACACTGGAGGCGGTGACGGTAAAGGCCAAAGTACGTTCTACGAAGGATCTTATGGATGATAAATATGCCCGCGGTCTGTTTGCCGGCGGCGATGCCATTTCATTTGATATGGTCAATGATCCGTTTGCCCAATCGGCCCAGAATATCTTCCAATACCTGCAAGGCCGCGTTGCAGGGTTACAGATCAACATGAATGGCGCCAACGGACCTTCCATTTCCTGGCGCCAATCCAATACCTCCTTGTTCCTCGATGAAATGCCGGTGGATGCCAATATGATCCAGAATATACCGGTTACAGATATCGCTTATGTAAAAGCATTCCGTCCGCCATTCTTCGGTGCTTCGGGAGGTGGTTCAGGTGGTGCTATTGCCATCTATACCAGGAAGGGTAATGATGCCGCCAAATCCAATGCCTCTATTCCCGGCGGTATGGAAAAGAACCTGCTGGCAGGTTATTCCTCCTTAAAGGAATTTTATCAGCCTGATTATTCCAAAGAATCGGCCCTGCATGATGTGCCGGATGTACGTACTACACTTTACTGGGCGCCTTACCTGCTCACCGATAAGGCAAACCGCAGGGCTACCATTCAGTTTTACAACAACGATGTTACTAAACGCATCAAGATCATCATAGAAGGTATGAATGAAGAAGGCAGGCTGACAAGGGTAGAGAAACTGATTGAATAACGGTTGGCTGTTTGAATAAGATTGATCCGCTATCGCTCATCCCGGTAGCGGATTTTTTATTTCTTCAATACTGTAATGATCCTGCTGGGAGGGGCGGCCGGCTTTCCTGCCTGGATACTGTCTTGTGGGCTGCTGTTTTCTGTGGAATCGGTAACCGGCGGCAATTTTTTGCTATAGGTTAGCAGGAAAGAACTATACATTTTCATCATAGGGCCGGTAAGCCGGAGCTGGTCATGCAGGGGATCGTTGATAATGGCATTCACACGCAGGGAGTCCTTCAATTGGTTTACCGCGAAGCTGATCTGGTAAGAAACGTCCTGGCCAGGTTTATTGACCTCTACATCATAAAACCAGGCGTGATCGTAATCGAGGTAAAAGGTAACAGACTTGTAGTTTTTATCAAAGGAGGTGGCGATGCTATCCAGTGCTATTTCTTTGAGGGGAATTGAATCCTGTTGAAACCAGGCACTGTCGCGGTAGGTAATGTCGGTAGGATCGTAGGCTGCAAAGATGCGCAGTTTGCTACGGATCGAATCAGGCGTATCATGCAAAGCAATCGTATCGTAGGGAGCCGCCACCTTAGGGCGGGTGGCAAAATAATACATGGCGCCTCCGGCCAATACCATTATCAATAAAATCAGCCAGGTAGTACGCATCTTGTCTGTTTTATAGTTGGGTAATACAAATCTATACAATTTATGTGCCTGCCTCTTTTAAAACCCCCGGGTTTAATTTATCCATGCTGTGGTTAGGTTACTACAGGCGCAAATATCAACTTTAGGGTCCAAAAAAATATTCTTCACTTAAAAACACAATTAGTATGAAAAACAATCAGTTTTCTCCTATGACAGAAAAGGAAATGATGGAAGTGAATGGCGGTGGTTTGGTAGATACACTTACCGGCCTGCTGGGCGGTCTTCCATTGGTTGGCCCACTGCTTACGCCAATCCTGAACACCGTTAAGGGGCTGTTGGCTTCACTTGGACTTAGTCTGCCTGTATAAGGATGTCGGGAATATATAGTCAGAAAAGGGCCGGATCGCACACCGGCCTTTTTTCATGCCCGCCCCATAACTATGTATGCGATACGCATTGTGTGCCGGTATAATGATTGTCTTAACCTGTTGTGACCGGGCCTGGTTGTGAATATCTTTTTTTGATACAGGTATGCATTCCTGATAGCCGGCAGCAACTGCTACTGCACTTAATCACTTCATTCAGTTACTCCTTCTGCATTGAAAGCCCCGTCCAGCTTACAACCTATGGCTATAATTTAACCACTCTGTGGTTAGGTAAAAAGGTGGATAAAAGGCAATTTTAACACATCAATACATTCCTTCATTATTAAAATCTTTTTATGAGAAACTTTGATCAATTCGAAGCATTATCTGAAACAGAAGTTGCTGCTATCAATGGCGGTGGTTTGCTGGATGGTCTGACAGCGCTCCTTTCTGGTGCAGGCAATGCACTCACAGGAATAGGTGGTGTATCTGCCGGTGCAGGCAATGCCCTCACATCAGTTGGTGCAGGTGCAGGAACTGCGCTCGGCGTGATCAGTGTAGGTATAGCTACTTTTCTTTCAAATCTGAAGTTGCCTGCTTTACCTACTGTTTAGGTATTAACACAACACGCAATCCAGGAAGACGTCATATTCCCGCACATCAGTTATACTGCAGGCGGTGTGCCTGGTTAGGTGCTGATGAAATAAAACGTATTCACTTGGACGGTGACGGCAGACAGAATCGCGAAATCTTTTCTGGAGCCAGGAAGGTCGGTTTTATACCGGCCTTTTTTTGTGCGTGTTTGTTAGACGTACACTCTCGCTTGCTGGTCAGAAAGGCCTGGTCAGAGAATTGACAACTTTCGTTTACTGGTTAAGGAGGTGACGCCTTGCGCTTGCGAGGCCAGGGAAAGGTGTTGCCTCTCTTCCAATACAACCTGTGCGTATAATTTACTCATACCGTGGTTAGGTAAATAAGGAGGTAAAGGCCAACTTTATTAGCTAAAACATTCCTTCACTTTTAAAATACATTGTATGAACAACTTTGATCAATTCGAAGCATTAACTGCAACAGAAGTATCAGCTGCCAATGGCGGCGGTTTGTTGGATTTCCTGGCGCCAGGAATCCTGGTGAACGATCCCTTCGGTATTGTGCGTAACATCGGCGATCCGCTTCTAACGGGCGCGGGAGCAAATCCGCTTGCCGGCAATTTCGGTGGCCTGGTGAACAGCCTGCTCAGCGCCTTGCGCCCGCTGCCTGGCTCCATAATACCTCGATAGGTTAATCGTATCCTGGTCAGGTAAATAAGCAGGTATCGGTATGCTTCAACAGCTATCACTTCATTACAAACCATTTTATGAACAATTTTGATCAATTCGAAGCATTGTCTGAAGCAGAAGTAACAGACATTAATGGAGGAGGTCTCCTGGATCTTCTTTATCCCTATATCATCATTAACGACCCGCTCAGTCTCATGGGCACCATTGTCGATCCGATCGCTACTGGCGCATTAAACGTAACCCAGAATGTTGTCAATGGCGTAAATAGTGCGATAGGCAATCTGCTTGCTGCCCTGCTGGGGGTTATCCATTAATTGCTCCCCCAGTCGGTTTGAGCAGCAATTTTGGCACCAGACCGCCTGGGGTTTTCTTATTCTCTAATAGCTGCTTCTACGCCATACTGCCTTGGGTTTGGGCATATCTACCATATCGAGTAGTTCAGAAGGTTTGATCTGTAATATCTGGCATACTTCATAGTAGCGGTCGAGCGTAATGGGTGTTTTGCCGTTCTCCAGCCGGCTATAGGCGTTTTGCGATATGTGCAGCATCAATGCCATGTACTCCTGCGAGTACTCCCGGTTTCGCCGCAGTATCCTGATCTTTGTGGCTATCGTTTCCGTAGGTGATATGGTTTGTTGTAACATAATTTCATCAGGTTTTTGGATTGGCCCTTTTTGCCGTTTCCGGCGGCCTTTGTTTTTCATGTAAGAATATGTTTGGATCTGTCTTACCATGAGCACATGCTGAAAGCTCATGGGGCAACAGCCGTTATACGGTGATCAGGCCCTGGTGTTGCTCCCATAGCTGCGCATACATGGCCTTATTGGCCAGCAATTCTTCATGCGAACCTTCCTCGTGCAATTGTCCATTCTTCAGTACAACGATCTTGTCGGCCTTGATGATCGTACTCAACCGGTGAGCAATAATAATAATGGTTTTACCTGCCTTCCGCCAGCGTTGCATGGTACTCTGTACCAGTTGGTCGGCAATGGGATCAAGGGAAGAAGTGGCTTCATCCATGATCAGGATATCTGGCTGGCGGTACAAGGCACGGGCGATAGCCAGCCTTTGCCGCTGTCCACCGGAAAGCGTGGCTCCATGTTCCCCCATCCAGGTGTTAAAGCCTGCCGGCAATTGTTCTACAAATTCAATGATGCCCAGCTCCGTGGAAATATTGAGCACGCGCTGTATATCCGGCTCGAAATCGCCCACCGCAATATTTTCTAGCACTGTGCCGGCAAACAGGTCTACCTGTTGCGGTACCACACTCACGCGCTGGCGTAAACTTTCCATATCCAGGTACTTGATGTCTTTGCCACCAATACTGATATGGCCATCCCTTACCGGGTAAATATTTTGCAGTAAAGACATCAAGGTCGATTTGCCACTGCCGCTTTCTCCTACGATGGCTGTAATACAACCCGCCGGTATCGTGAGGCTGAATTTGCGGAAGACTTCCACCCGCGTGCCGTAGCGGAAACCTACCTCATGAAACACAATATCGCCCGTGGCGCCAGGCGCCAGCTTCATCTTATGCGAACTGTCTTCCTGCTCCAGGTCCATGATCTCAAATAGCCGGTCGGCTGCTATCAATGCATCCTGCATGCTTTTATTGGCGCCGATAATACCCATGGCAGGGCCTGTGAAATAACCTATCAGGGCATAGAAGGAGAGTAGCTCACCGGCGCTCAGGCTGCGGTTCACCACCATATAAGCGCCCGTCCACAATAAAGCCACTACCAGCAGACTGGTGACGAAACTCGCCAGGCTGCCAGCATAAATATTAAAAATGCTCGTCTTAAAGATCGTTTGCAGCAGCCTGATGAACTTCGATTCAGTTTTCATATTGGCATGCTCTTCCAGGCCAAATCTTTTGATGGTGCTGATCGTATTCAGCGATTCCACCAACTGACTGCCCAGCTCGGCATTGTTCTCCATCAGGGTGCGCTGCCATTTCTTATTGAACCGGTTACTCACGAAATACAATAAGATATATACGGGAATGATCGTGAGTACCAGCAAGGCCAGTTTCCATTGATACAGAAACATGACCAGGAAGGAAAAGCCTACTATAAAAACATTGACCACCAGGCCGGTGGCTGTTTCATTGATGAATGATCTTATTTTCACTGCATCCGTAATGCGGGAAGTGATTTCTCCCACCCGCATGGTATCGAAGAATTGCTGGGGTAATTTCAACAGGTGTTTATAATAACCCAATATCAACCGGGCATCTATTTGCTGACCGGTCTTCAATGCAAAAACACTTTTGAAGCCACCGATGAATAATTGCAGTAACAGAATGAGCAGCATCGCTATGCCCATCATATTCAACAAGCGGGTATTGCCACCGATCAATACATGGTCTACTATATTTTGTACATAGAGGGAAGTGGCCAGGCCAAGGATGGTATATACTGCGGCGCCGAAAATGATCTGCATGGTCACTTCCTTGTGCGGCCGCAGCAAGAGCCAGAACCGCCGGAGGTGGGATATCTTTTCATTGCCGGTCTTAAATGTTTCTGCCGGCATCAGCAAAATGATCACCCCAGTCCAGATCTCTTTAAATGCATCGTGCGTATGTTGATGTATTTCCCCGTCGGCCGGATCCATTACCTGAATATATTCCTTGGTCACCTTGTAGATAACCACATAGTGGCTCAGGCGCTTGGCGATCACTACATGGGCGATGGCGGGTACGGGCATATTGAACAGGGCGTCGAAACTGCCTTTCACCCCTTTGGCTTCAAATCCTATTTTTTGTGCTGCTTCAATAAGTCCCAGTACATTGGTGCCCTTGGTATCAGTGCCGGCAAACTGACGGATAGCGGCAAGGGGAAGTTGGAGGTTGTAATAAGCAGCCACTGATTGCAGGCAGGCCGCGCCGCAATCCGTAATATCATGCTGCTTTACTTTGATGGTTTTTTTCATGGTATTGGTGCAAGTACAGGTTAAGGTAAATAGAAGGTGTTATGGGGCGGCGCTGCCTGCTGAATGAGGATTGAGCCAGCTATCGGCCCTTTCATACAGTAATTGCAACAATCCGCGGCGGGCCAGGATAAACCGGCACTGCATCGTCATTCCTTTTTTAAGATACCCTTTAACGCCATTGGATAATTGCAGGTAATTTTTATCGAGCACACATTTTACTTTGAAGACCGGTGCATTATTGATCAGCGTAAAATCATTGTCTACCGATTGCACCTTGCCAGGCAATATGCCCCAGGAGTTGTAATTAAAAGCAGCTACCTGGCATTTGACTTGCATGCCGGCATAGATATAGCCGATATCCTGGGGTGATACATATACTTCAGCCACCATGCCCGAATCGGGTGATATATAACCGATCAGTTCGCCATTCTGTACGCTGCCACCCGCATAGCGGCCACTGAATTGCTGTACCGTTCCACTTACAGGAGCCCTGATCTCCAGCAGGTCTTTCTCTTTTTCCAATTGTTTTTTGCCGGCCTGTAATTGCCGCTTTTCCAGGCGCAGGCGTTCCAGGTCCTGTTGCCATTGGCTGTTTTGGGCAGCTATGGCTGCCTGGTAGATGGCCCTGGACTGTTCATAAGCATATTTCTTTTCGAAGAATTCTTTTTTTGCGATGATCTTGTCTTCATACAGTTTGCTGTACATCTGGTAGTCCGATTTCAACTTGTCCAGTACGGAGCGTTTTTCGGCAAGATTGGCCTGGAAGCCCAGGTATTGCTGCTTGTAGAGGTTGGAATAGAGGCGGGCGGGTCCTGCCCCTTTGGCCAGCAAGGCCAGGTCGTGCATATGGGTTTCCCTTTGCGATAGTTCAAAACCGGCCTGGTCCAGCTTATCGTTGGTCACCTCCTGCTGAAGGCCCAGGAGCAGCTGCCCTTCTTTCACATGTTCCCCTTCTTTTACGTATACGGTAGCAATATTGGCGCTGGTAAGACTGCGCAACTCTGATTTTTCTGTAAGGGGCCTTACAATACCGGGTACATTGACCGACACATCTACTTTGATAAAGATAGCCGCAATGAGCGCCGCTACAACGGCCGCCGTTACAAGGGTATAGATGATCTGGCTCCTGGGCTGCACTCTGGGCAGCCAGGAATAGGCAGAATCCTGCATCATTTCCGCCGGGAAGATCCTGGGCATGAAGTCTCAATTTTGTTACAAAAACAAATTCCAACAGGTCAATAAAGGAGTATCACACACAGGTATAAATCTAAAAAAGGAGTGAGGCGGTAGTTCTGATCCCGGTTGAGGTGCATTAACGTATACGAATCCCTGTTTAACCTGGATTGTATATTAATCAAAAATAACATAACAGGATGATATGGCCTTATCTTATACCTTTTACGCATATTTTAACCGCGTAGGTTTTAACTTAGCCATAGATCGTCTATTTTAAAACAGGAGCTGCTAGTTTAGAACCCATGCGATTAACGGTTTTGGGTCCCGCACAGGCCCCGGAGGTATAGACAATTGGTTCCTGTCTTGTTCTGGTCAAATTATAGAATAAACTGTAGATAAGCCGTACATAAGCTGTATATAAGCCGTAGATAAGCTGTCCCTTTAAAAGACGGCTTATCTACAGTTTATAATTGTTTTAAGTACAGCTAAATAACAGCTTATCCCAAACCGAGGGGCGTTTATGTTGGGTAACCGGTGCGGTAAAAGCAGCGCTGGAATATTAGTTGACCCATGGTTGTCTCCTGATCCCAATGTTTATCTTTGATCAATAACCTTATTTATCATGCACATAGCCGCTATTATAGCCCATCTCGAATCCATAGCGCCACCCTCCCTGCAGGAAAGCTATGACAATGCCGGTCTGCTCACGGGCGATGCCGCCTGGGAATGTACCGGCGTGCTTTGCACCCTCGATACCACGGAAGCCGTGATCCTGGAAGCTGTAGCCCGGAAATGCAATATGGTGGTAGCCCACCATCCCATCATTTTTGGCGGGTTGAAAAAGATCAATGGAAAAAACTATGTGGAGAAAGCTGTTATAGCCGCCATTAAGCATGATATAGCCATATATGCCATCCATACCAACCTCGACCATGTACTGGCCGGAGTAAACGGGAAAATGGCCGATAAGCTGGGGCTGGTAAAAAGGACCATCCTGGCGCCCAAGGCCGCCACCCTCAAAAAACTGTACACTTTTGTGCCCCTGGCCCAGGCCGAACAGGTGAGGGCAGCGCTCTTTGCCGCCGGAGGAGGCCATATAGGTCAATACAGTGAGTGCAGTTTTGGGGTGGAAGGCGCTGGTACTTTTATGGGTGGAGAAGGCACCAACCCCTTTGTGGGACAGCCGGGCACCCGCCATGAAGAGAAGGAAGTGAAGCTGGAAGTGGTTTTCCCCGCCTGGCTACAACCGGCCCTCGTAAAGGCCATGATCGCCGTACATCCCTACGAGGAAGTAGCTTATGATGTGGTAGAGCTGGCCAATACCCACCAGGGCCTGGGATCGGGGCTTTTGGGTGAACTGCCCGATCTGCTGGAAGAAAAGGACCTGCTGGCCCTCATCAAAAAGGAATTTGGACTCACTGTCATCCGTCATACGCCCTTACTCGACAAACCGGTAAGAAAAGTGGCTCTCTGTGGAGGCGCGGGTAGTTTCTTGGTTTCCAAGGCTTTAGCCGCCGGGGCTGACTTTTTCATCACGGCAGATATGAAATACCACGAGTTTTTCGATGCCAACGACCGGATGGTAATTGCCGATATTGGCCATTTTGAGAGCGAGCAGTTTACCACCGACCTGTTGATTACTGTTTTGCAGGAAAAATTCACTACCTTTGCCGTCCTAAAAAGCGAAGTGAAAACCAATCCGGTACGTTACTTCGTCTGATCTGGCCAAAGCAATTTGGGAACTTATCTGCAAATAAAAAAACCATAAAGCATATATGGCTAACGTAAAAGAGTATTCAGTTGAGGAGAAATTAACCTCACTGGTTTCCCTCCAAAAAATTGAATCTAAAATTGATGAGATCCAGGTTTTGAAAGGTGAGTTGCCGATGGAAGTGAGCGACCTGGAAGATGAAATACAGGGTTTGCACGCCCGTCAAACGCGTATTGAAGAAGAGATCAATGGTATCCAGGAATTCATCAATACCAAGAAGAACCTGATCAAGGAAGCAGAAGCCCTGATCAAGAAATACGAAAAGCAAAGTGAGAATGTAAAGAACAGCCGTGAGTTCGAAGCGATCAACAAAGAGATCGAAATGCAGCAACTGGAAATGAAGCTGGCTGAAAAACATATCCGCGATGCCAACGAAGAGATCGCTGAGAAAGTAGTGGTTCTCGACAAAGCGAAAAAGAACATTGCTGCCAAAGAAGGTGTGTTGAATACCAAGAAAGGCGAGCTGGAAAAGATCATCGCTTCTACCGAAAAAGAAGAAACCCACTTCAATAAACTGTCTTCCGATGCCCGTGAAAAGGTAGAAGAGCGTTTACTGAATTCATATGACCGCATCCGTAAGAACTACCGCAACGGTCTTTCCGTAGTGCCTGTAGAACGTGATGCCTGTGGTGGTTGCTTCAATGCCATTCCTCCTCAACGTCAGAGTGAGATCCGCCAGCGTAAGAAGATCATTGTTTGCGAAAACTGTGGTCGTATCCTGGTAGACCGTGACCTGTTTGACAGTATAGAAGTTAAGTAGTACAATCTGTCTTATAATATTGAAAAGGCGTTCAGCAATGAGCGCCTTTTTTATTTATCCTATATTGCAGTATCTATGAACTACCGGCAATGTTGTCATATCTTCTTGTTGTTACTCATCCCGGTGTTGCCCGCAGTGGCGCAAAAGACCTTCGACTTCAATACTGCCTGCCGGCAGGCCTATAAGGAGATCATCCAATTGAAACTGGAAAATGGTCAGCGCTTATTGAATGCAGAAAAAGCCCAGCATCCAAACAACCTCATTCCTTATTTTCTGGAGAACTATATTGATTTCTTTACGCTCTTCTTCAATGAAGATCCGGCGGAATACAAATCCCGTAGCAGCCACCTGGAAGATCGCCTGGACTTAATGAATGAAGGGCCGGAAAATTCTCCCTGGTACCTCTACACCAAATCCGTATTGCATTTCCAATGGGCCGCTATCCGCATTAAGTTTGGCGAACGCTGGGATGCAGGATGGGAATTCCGTCGCTCCTTCCTGCAGTCAAAGGACAACCTGAAAGCCTGGCCTTCTTTTTCGCCCAACGGGCTGTATTATGGCGCCATGCAAATGGTGACCGCTACCATACCCGATGGCTATAAGTGGCTGAGCAACCTGCTGGGTATGAAAGGCAATATGAAAGCTGGTATGGACCGGGTAAAGCAATTCCTGAATGGCAAAGATGAGTGGGCGCAACTGTTTCATGAAGAAGCGATATTTTATTATTGTTACCTGCAATTCTACCTCAACAATGATAAACAGGGTGTGGCAGCCTTTGTAGGGCAGCAGGAGCTGGATGTGGTGAACAATCACCTGTTTACCTACCTCGCGGCCAACCTGAGCCTCAATAATCAGCAGGCAGATAAAGCCAAGCAGGTACTGGAAGCCAGGAACCGTGCAACAGGCTACCTGGTAACGCCGGTGTGGGACCTGGAAATGGGATATGCCAAATTGCATCACCTGGAGCCGGACGCTCCTAAATACTTTGAGCAATTCCTCCGCAACTTCAAAGGGAAGTTCTATGTGAAAGATGTGTTGTTGAAACTAAGCTGGTCTTATTACCTGCAGAACGACGAGGCGAAGGCCAATTGGTACCGTCAGGAAATTGGCAAAAGAGGCAATACCGATACGGATGCAGATAAGTTGGCGCAAAAAGAGGTAAAAGCAACCCGCTGGCCCAATCGCTTGCTGTTGGAAGCCAGGCTGCTGAATGATGGCGGATACAACCGGGAAGCCCTGCGCTTGTTGCATGGTAAAACAACGAACGATTTCCCCCTGATGGAAGACCGCCTTGAATTTGCTTACCGGGTAGGCCGCCTGTACGATGACCTGGGGGCCGACAATGACGCGATCTCTTATTATAAAGAAGCCATTGCCCTTGGTGAAAAGCGCAAGGAATATTTTGCTGCCCGGGCAGCCCTTCACATTGGATTCATCTACGAAGAGCGCAAGGATAAGCCAACTGCCATTTCCTGGTTTGAAAAATGCATCAGCATGAAAGACCATGATTTCAAAAATTCACTCGATCAGCGGGCAAAGGCAGGAATCGGGAGGTGCAAAGAATAGGATCATTTTTTTAGGTGGGCTCCCGCACTGCTGCGGGACCGCTCTGCAGAGCCGCGCCGCAGGGCGACTCACCTTTTTAGCTAAGAATGAGGAAAACATCTTTATATAAATACTCCCGGATTAGCTAATTTGCCGAATCGTTGACTCCCTATGCTAAAGAAACTTTTTATTCAGAATTACGCAATTATTGACGAGATCGAAATCGACTTCTCGGCTAAGCTGAATATTATTACCGGTGAAACAGGTGCCGGTAAATCGATCCTCATGGGCGCCTTGTCCCTGATCCTGGGCGACCGGGCCGATTCCTCCGTATTATTGGACCGTGCCAAAAAGAGTGTGGCTGAAGGAACTTTTGAAACCAACGGGCGAAAGGAAATAAAAGCCTTCCTGAAGGAGTATGACCTGGATCCCGAAGAGGAACTGGTCATCCGTCGTGAAATAGCTGCCAATGGCAAATCGAGGGCCTTTGTAAATGATACACCCGTCAACCTGGAACAATTGCGCCAGTTGAGTTCCCTCCTGGTAGACTTGCACCGGCAGTTTGATACCCTCGATCTGGGGGCATCGGATTTTCAGCGGGATGTACTGGATGCCCTGGCTGGTCATGCTACGTTATTACAACAGTACCGCAGCTTGTTCACCCAATGGCAACAGGCGAGGCACGAACTGGATAGCCTGCAACAACAGAAGAACCAGTTCACCAAGGAATACGATTATAATAAATTCCAATACGACGAGCTGGAAGAAGCGGCTTTGAAAGAAAACGAACTGGAAGAAACAGATGCTACCCTCAAATTGCTGAGCAATTCAGAAGGTATTAAAAGTGCGCTTACCAAAGTATCGTATGAGTTGAATGAAGGCGAGCAACCGATGGTGCAACAACTCAAGTCCATGTGCAACCAGTTGCAATCATTTACCGCATACCATACCGATCTGCCCGCCCTCTTACAAAGACTGCTGTCGGCCCAGATAGAATTGCAGGACATAGCCGATGAAGTGGAACGCCTGAACGACCATGTGCAATATGATCCGCAGCGTATAGAGCAACTGAATGACCGTATGGCCATTGGTTATAAGCTCCTGAAAAAGCATGGTGTTAAGACCACGGCCGAACTGTTATCCATCAAAGCTGCGCTGGAAGAAAAGCTGCAGGCTGTATTGAACATTGATGAAGCCATACAGAACAAAGAGAAAGCTGTGCAGCAATTGCTGCAGGAAGCTCAAACAGTTGCTAAGACTATTTCAGCCAACCGGGTGAAACAAATAAAACCTCTCCAGGATAAGGTCAATAAATTGCTGGCGCAGGTAGGCATGCCCAATGCCCGACTGCAGGTGGATACGCAACAGTCGGATGCTTTGCAGGTACATGGGATGGATATGATCGAATTTCTGTTCGATGCCAATAAAAGCAATCGCTTTGAACCCATCCGCAAAGTGGCTTCGGGTGGTGAGTTGAGCCGGTTGATGTTGTGCATCAAATCGCTGGTAGCACAATCCCTTGACCTGGGTACCCTGATCTTTGATGAAATTGATACCGGTATCTCTGGTGAGGCGGCTAAGCAGGTGGGCATTATTATGAAAGACCTGGCCAAAAAACGCCAGTTGATCAGTATTACCCATCAGCCACAGATAGCCGGCAAGGCCGATTTTCACTTCTTTGTGTACAAGCAGATCAAGGGAGATACGATCAAAACGAATATCAAATTACTCTCGCAGGAAGAGCGGATCACTGCCATTGCCAAGATGCTCAGTGGTGAGAAGCCTACCGCTGCCGCCCTGGAAAATGCCCGCGAAATGGTGATGAACTAATGTTAGTCCCCGCTATATTTTACAATCCCTTTCTTCTGGTAACCTGGGTGTTACTGGCTGTATTGCCCGCTTATTACCTCAATAAGCCATTACTGAGGATGGTGAGGCCCAAAGAGTCTGTTCTAAGGTTTCTCGCTTATCTGATAATTGTGATAGCCTTCACACTATTATATACCAGTATTATGATCTTTGTGCTCACTAAAACTGTCTTCCGGCAATAACTCACCGCTATTAATTATGTTACCTGTCCTCAAATTATTGTTGTTCCCGCTGTTGGGTAGTATGGTAGTGCTGGCGGGTTTTAAAGCATATCGTTATTTCAATGAAAAGATCATTAGCAGTCGCAGCTTACCGGCATTGATCCTGTTTACCTGCTTGCTGATAGCGGTCAATATAGGCATTGTAATAGTGGGAATATTAGCGCTGCTCAGGGTATATGAGTGGTTGTCCTGACTTTTAATTGTCAAATATTCCTATTTTTACGCCTCAACCATAATAAAAAACAATAAACTATAAGCCTGTTATGTCGTACAACCTGCTTAAAGGAAAAAAAGGGATCGTATTTGGGGCATTAGATGAAAAATCCATTGCCTGGAGAACAGCACTGCGTTGCCATGAAGAAGGAGCTCAGCTGGTATTGACCAATGCACCGGTAGCCATGCGGATGGGAGAGATCAATAAGCTGGCCGAAACAACCAAGGCGCCTGTGATCCCTGCCGATGTAACCAATATGGACGATCTGAAGAAATTGTTTGAAGAAGCCATGAAGCATTTTGGCGGTGGTATTGATTTTATATTGCACTCAGTGGCCATGGGCATGAATGTGCGTAAGGGCAAGCATTATACAGAGATCGATTACAACTGGAATCAAAAAACATTGGATATCTCTTCCATGTCTTTGCACCGCGTATTGCGCACTGCCTGGGATATGGATGCACTCAATGAGAACGCGAGTGTGGTTGGTCTTACCTATATTGCTGCCCAGCGTGTATTCCCCGACTACAATGAAATGGCCGATGCCAAAGCCCTGCTGGAAGCAGTAGCGCGCAACTTTGGTTATCACTATGGCGTTCGTAAAAAAGTAAGGGTTAATACCGTATCACAATCACCGGTAAAGACAACCGCCGGTAGCGGTGTAAAGGGCTTTGATGGATTTTTGACCTATGCCGAAAAGATGAGCCCACTGGGTAATGCCAGTGCTGATGACTGTGCCAACTATTGTGTTACCCTGTTCAGTGATCTTACTAAGATGGTTACGATGCAGAACCTCTTCCATGATGGTGGGTTCTCTTTCACAGGCGTAACACAAGCTGTGATCGATCAGATGGAGAAATAGTTGCTGATTTATTATAAAGAGAATGGTGAGCCGCCCCGAAAGGGCGACCCACCATTCTCTTTTTGCTGGATCGTATTAATGATAAAGGGTGGATCGCCTTTCGAAGGCGGCTCACCCTTTATCATTAAGCAAAAAAAGAGGTGACAGCTTTGGTTTTGCACCCAAAACAAACCGGTGCCCGGGGTTTATTTTTAATTTTTTGAGAAAAAAAAAACGTACATGTTAAATAAGCATTATTAAA
>CBIHOV010000060.1:0-42361 GCA_966211765.1 uncultured Paraflavitalea sp. | reverse complement strand
AACACCGTTGGCGCCCCGGGAGCCGTAGATGGCTGTTGCCGAGGCATCTTTCAACACATCAATGCTTTTGATATCATTGGGGTTGATATCGGCCAGTGATCCGATAAAAGGAATGCCATCCAATACGATCAATGGATTGTTGTCGGCGCTCAGTGACCTTGTACCACGGATACGGATCTGCATGGTAGCTCCCGGCCGGGTAGAGGTTTGAGCAATATCCACCCCTGCCATTCGTCCCTGCAAGGCCTGTGAGATATTGGGCGACGGTACTTCACGCATTCTTTCTCCGCCAATGGAAGCCACTGAACCAGTGACCGCTTCTTTTCGTTGGGTACCATAACCCACTACAATTACTTCACCAAGATCGCCTGCTACGGGAGCAAGCTGTACATTGATGGTGTTATCGTCACCCACCTTGATCTCCCTGGTAGTAAAATTAACGCTCGAAACCACCAGCAACGCTCCTTTGGCTGCTGCAATCGAGTAGCTGCCATCCTCACCGGTATTGGTACCCAAGGTAGTTCCTTTAACCACTACTGAGGCGCCCACAACAGGTTCTCCGGTGCTGCTTGTTATTTTACCCTTGACAGTATTTTGAGCAAACGCTTCTGTTCCTGCGAAGCATGTAAGTAAAACCAGAAAAACCATGGCAGTCATTTTTTCCCGCAACAGCCTTTGCAGGATAAGCCTTTTTCGGTTTTGAGTTTTTTTCATATTCATCGTTTTGGTTGTAGACAATTTTGATTGTTATTGATTTGACCCGAATGCATCAACGATGGGAAGCCCTGGGGCGCCTATGCGGGCTACTGATAATTTTTTGCACCAGGGATAGTTATAAGCAGATGGATGATTTGCAGACAGACCAAATGCCAGCGTGGAAAAAGCAGATGCTAATCGGGAGAGTACGACGAAAATGCAATGGAAAAATGGTGTGCCAGAAAGACAATTAGGTTGTTCCATACAGCAATTTTTAAATAGAGATCAATCGTTGAGACAGGCAACGGGGGCTTACCTGCGGAAACGAATATAGGGAAAAAACCCAAAATAGCAACCGATTGCATTTTTTTATTGCAATTTCTTGCCTTAGCGCAAAAAACCTGGGCATTGGCAGGTCAACACCAGCGGTTGAATACCTATAATATATAAGCTACCATTGCGTCCTGAAAACAAATTACCGCAATTTGAAATTTTTCGCGATCTTCAGCAACCGATTGCAAATATGAAACAGAAGAAAGAGATTACGATCCACGATATTGCCAAAAAACTTGCACTTTCCTCCGCCACGGTAAGCAGGGCGCTGCAGGACAATCCTGCTATCACCAAGAAAACCAGGACAAGGGTACAGGAGGCTGCGCGGTTGCTGGGATACCGTCGTAATATCTTTGCCAGCAGCCTCCGGAAGCAGCATACCAACACCATTGGTTTGATCGTACATGAATTGAGAAGTAACTTTATTACATCAGTACTGGCCGGCATTGAAAGGATCACTTCGGAAGCAGGCTATGATCTTATTATTGCACACTCTTCTGAAAGTTTTAAAAAGGAAGCCGCCAATGCTGCCAATCTTTTCCATAAAAGAGTAGACGGCCTTATTGCCTCCTTAGCATTCGATACCATCGGCCTGGACCATTATACACTGTTCCAGGACAAAGGCATACCCATGGTATTCTTCGACCGGGTAGAAGAACGATCGGAAAGCACGAAAGTGATCATCGATAATTATCAATGTGGTTACCAGGCTACCAAACACCTGATAGAACAAGGTTGCCGACGGATAGTGATGGTTACAGCCAGCCTCGAACGCAACGTATATGTACAAAGGTTCAAGGGGTATAAAGCTGCGCTCGCCGACAGCGGCTTGCCTTTCGATGAGCAGCACCTGCTCATTAAGGACCTGAGCGAGAAATGCGGGGTAGAAGCAGCCCGGCAGATTTTGCAAATGCAGCCACTGCCGGATGGCGCTTTTATCACCAATGATTTTTCCGCCGCTGTATGCATGCAACACCTGAAAGAACAGGGTGTACGTATTCCGGAAGATATTGCGGTGGTAGGCTTTAATAATGATACGATTGGCAGGATTGTTGAGCCCTCCTTGACTACCATCGATTACCGGGGTCAGGATATGGGTGAAATTGCCGCCAGAAGCCTGATCAATCACCTGCAGGGCATTTCCAATATCAGGCATACCAATACCATTGTGATCCGTTCGGACCTTATCATCCGCAAGTCCTCCCTGAGAAGTGGAACTGCCTGAATTATTGGTCCGGGCCAGGACAGGTGCAAATAAAAGAACCTTAGAAAGACTATAAATAAAGTACCAATGACAGCAACGAGCCCAAAAACAGCAATTGTGACCGGAGGTGGTTCAGGCCTTGGATTTGCCATTGCCTCAACCTTTGTACAACATGGGATCCAGACCATCATAGCAGGCAGGGATAAAGAGAAATTAGACGCTGCACAACAACAACTGGGCGACCTATGTATCGCTATACCTTGTGATGTATCGGACCTTGCATCAATACCTGGCTTTGTACAACAGGTCATTGATCATTATGGCCAGATCGATATACTTGTGAACAATGCGGGCATCAACATGAAGAAGGATTTTACAGAGGTAACGGATGAAGATTTTCAGCAGGTCATCCTCACCAACCTGACCTCGGTATTCTCGCTCAGCCGGGAAGTGGTAAAACATATGTTGACCAGGCAAACCGGGAGCATTATCAATATCAGTTCCATGGCAGCGCAATATGGCCTGCCGAAGGTGATTGCCTATTCGGCCAGCAAAACTGCCATCGACGGTATGACCAGGGCCATGGCTGTAGAGCTTTCCCCCAAGGGCATCCGCGTAAATGCCATTGCACCCGGTTTCATCTATTCGGAAATGACAGCGAAAGCGCTGGACAGTGATCCCGAAAGGAAAGCGAAGGTGTTTGGTCGTACGCCCATGGGCATCATGGGACAAGCCACCGATATCGGTGAAGCCGCTTACTTTCTGGCCAGCGATGCTGCTAAATTTATTACAGGTGTTGTATTGCCGGTAGATGGCGGAAACAGTATTGGTTTTTAGTAATTAAGCTATATGAAACAACTAACGTTGTGCACAACGATTTGCCTGCTAACCATGGGAAGCTATGCCCAATCGCTCGTCGACGACAAACCCTCCAACAATACCTTTTCCCTGGCGGGGGTAGTGATCTGTGTTGACACCAACGATGAAGCACTGGTACGGCAAGCTGCACAATACCTGCAGCAGGATATTGAAATGGTGACGGGTGTGAAGCCAGCCATTTCCCCCACTATATCCAAACAACCCTCCATCATTATTGGCTCTCTGGGAAAGTCATCGCTCATCAAGGCTGCCGGGAAAGACAATAAGCTCCCGCTTGCTGCTTTACAAAACAAATGGGAAGGGTACCTCATTCAAACAGTTGCCAACCGTATTATCATTGCGGGCAGCGACAGAAGGGGTACGGCCTACGGCGTTTTTGAACTATCCAGGCAGCTGGGAGTATCACCCTGGTACTGGTGGGCCGATGTGCCGGTAACAAAGAAAAAGGATATCTATATCAGGAAAAATAGCACGCTAACCGATGCGCCGAAAGTAAAATACCGCGGCATCTTCATCAATGATGAGGCCCCTGCCCTCTCGGGCTGGAGCAAGGAAAAGTTTGGCGGCTTTAATCACCAGTTCTATGAAAAGGTGTTTGAGCTTATCCTGCGCCTGAAAGGTAATTACCTGTGGCCGGCCATGTGGGGCAACGCCTTTTACGATGACGATTCGATGAATATAAAAATAGCCGACAGGTATGGCATTGTGATCGGCACTTCCCACCACGAGCCCCTGATGCGTGCACATGATGAATGGAGAAGATATGGCAAAGGCAAGTGGAATTACGACAGCAACGAAGTAAAACTAAAAGAGTTCTGGCGCGGCGGTATGCAGCGGGCCGCCAATGAAAAAATAGTAAGCATAGGCATGCGGGGCGATGGTGATGAACCCATGAGCCGGCAAACAGCCACTGCCCTGCTGGAGAGAATTGTAAAGGACCAGCGGCAGATCATTGAAGAAGTAACCCATAAACCGGCCAGTGAAACACCCCAGTTATGGGCCTTGTACAAAGAAGTGCAGGATTATTATGATAAAGGCATGCGGGTACCCGATGATGTAACCTTGCTTTTGTGCGATGACAACTGGGGCAATATCCGCAAGCTGCCCAAGCTTGATGAGGCGCCCAGAAAGGGTGGCTATGGCATTTACTATCACTTTGATTATGTAGGTGGTCCCCGAAACTACAAATGGCTTAATACCAATCCCATTGCGCGTGTATGGGAACAAATGCACCTGGCCTGGGAATACAAGGCCCGTGAAATATGGATCGTGAATGTAGGCGATATCAAGCCCATGGAATTTCCCATTTCCTTCTTCCTCGATTATGCCTGGAATCCTGATGCTATTCAGGCAGAAGACCTGCAACGGTATACGACACAATGGTGTAACCAACAATTCGGTGCTGAATATGCCAGCCAAATCGCAGACATTATTTCCAAATACACCAAATACAATGGCCGACGCAAACCAGAACTGCTGGATGCGAATACGTATAGCCTTGCCACTTATGAATGGAAAAAGGTAGTTGATGATTACAACGAATTGCTCAAAAAAGCCGCTGCCATTGGCAAAGCGCTGCCGGCATCCAGCCAGGACGCTTATTTCCAGCTCGTGTTGCACCCGGTGAAAGCCTGCGCCAATCTGCACGAAATGTATTACAACGTAGCGCTGAATAAAGCCGCAAATGCAGACGGGCTTCGCGGCGCCAATATATATGCTGATAAGGTGAAGGAACTGTATGCCAACGACTCTATTATTACCACTCAATACCATCGGCTCAATAACGGTAAGTGGAACCATATGATGAGTCAAACGCATATCGGGTATACATACTGGCAACAACCGGCCAGTCAATCCATGCCGGAAGTTAAGTATATGACAGGAACTGACGCTTCACGACTACCGGACGGCGGCGTAAAGGATGTAGCCGTTGCTTCCATACCCGAAAAGGTAACCGGCAATGCGTTTTATGAGGTAGAGCTATCGGGTGTTTCCATTGCGGCAGACCATTATACCAGGGAGACCAACGCAGCGGGAATTAAATGGCAGGTATTGCCGGATCATGGGCGTACCGGTTCTGGCATCACTCCTTTCCCCGTAACTGCCAGGCAACAACAACCAGGCGGCAACTCGCCGCACCTGGAATACGACATCTATACTTTCAGTGAAGGACAGGCTTCCATCCGCGCCTATTTCTCTCCTACCCTGAATTTCCACAATACGACTGAAGGTCTTCAATATGCTATTTCTATAGATGATGAGGCGCCACAGATCATCAGCATCAATAAGGAAGACAATAACGTGAGGACCTGGGAAAAGTGGGTAGCTAATAATATTATTATCAAAACATCCACGCATGCTATTTCCAAACCCGGCAAGCATGTTGTAAAGTATTGGATGGTAAGTCCTGCGGTGGTGGTACAAAAACTGGTAGTGACGATAGGCAAACAGGAAGAAAGTTATTTAGGTCCGCGGGAAACGATCAGGAAATAAACGACACGCCATTGCTACGAATCAAAAAATAAACCGATGAGATCCTTTGCCTTTTTCTGCCTCCTGGCCTTACTGCTCTCCACACATGTGCATGCACAAATCAGAAGGCTTTCTCCCGCCGACAGCCTCCGTGTGGACAGTATCAACAAAGCTACGCAGCTTGATTATAAACAGATGTTGCAGCAATTAAATATCAATGCTACCAGGCGCGGCCCATCGGGCAATCCCCAGGCGCCTGATGCTGCCAATTCGGATGAATCAAAAGCATCTCCCTATTCCACGTTGCCCGAGGCACTGGTGCTACAGAACGGAAAGAAAGTGACCGATGCGAAGACCTGGTGGAATAAACGCCGGCCAGAGATCGTTGAAGCATTTGATACGGCAGTCTATGGCCGCACACCAAAGAAGACACCCAAAGTAAACTGGGAGGTGGTGACAACTACGGAGGAGATGGAAGGCAATATTCCCGTAACCACAAAGAAACTTGTTGGCCATGTAGATAATATCTCCTGGCCCGCGATCAAGGTAGATATACAAATGACGCTCACCACGCCTGCCCGGGCAACAGGGCCTGTGCCGGTGATCATGGAATTTGGTTTTGTATTTCCACCGGGATTCAATCCGCTCCGTGATACTTCAAAGAATGCACCACCCGGTTGGAAACAACAGCTAGTGGCCAAAGGCTGGGGTTATGCAGTGATCGTTCCCACCAGTTACCAGGCCGATAATGGCGCAGGGCTAACGCAGGGTATCATTGGCCTGGTCAATAAAGGAAAGCCACTTAAGTCAAACGACTGGGGCACTTTAAAAGCATGGGCCTGGGGCGCCAGCCGGGCACTCGATTACCTGGAAACTGACAAAGCAGTAGATGCAAAACGTGTGGGCATTGAAGGTCTATCAAGGTATGGCAAGGCAGCGCTGGTAGCGCTTGCGTATGAACCAAGGTTTGCCATTGGCTTTATCGGCTCTTCGGGCGCTGGCGGCGCTAAGATCCTGCGCCGGGTATTTGGAGAGCAGGTGGAGAACCTGGCTTCTTCGGGCGAATATCATTGGTTTGCCGGCAATTTTATCCGGTATGCAGGCCCGCTAACACCCAACGACCTGCCGGTAGATGCACACGAGTTGATCGCGCTTTGTGCGCCACGGCCTGTTTTCATCAGTGTGGGTTCACCCAGGGTTGAAGGCAACTGGATTGATGGCAAAGGGATGTTTGTGGCGGCTGTTCACGCAGGCCCCGTCTATACCCTGCTTGGTAAAAAAGACCTCGGCACCACCGAAATGCCGCCACAGGAAACAGGCGTGCTGCAAGGTGATATTGCTTTCCGGCAACACGAAGGCGGACATACCACAGGGCCCAACTGGCCTTATTTTATTGAATTTGCTGCCAGGTATTTCGGTCAAGCCACTTCTTCTGCAGCCAACACAGCCAACACAAAAGGCTTAAAGGATTATTATAAGGATTACTTTTCCATAGGAGTTGCTGTTTCTCCCCGTGCCTTGAAAAGCAACGAAAGCGCTCTGGTGATACAACAGTTCAACAGTCTTACGCCGGAGAATGCCCTGAAGATGGGCCCCGTGCATCCCAGGGAAAAAGAATACAACTGGAAAGATGCCGATTCCATCATTGCCTTTGCAGAGCGGAATCACATCAAAGTGCGTGGGCACACTTTGTGCTGGCACAACCAAACCCCGTCCTGGCTCTTTGTAGATGAGAAGGGAGCGCCCGTAAGCAAGGACGTATTGCTACAGCGGCTGAAAGAACATATCACCACAGTAGTAAGCCGTTATAAAGGAAAAATCTATGCCTGGGACGTCGTGAATGAAGCTGTTTCTGATAAAGCAGGTGAATGGCTACGTCCTTCTCCCTGGTTGCAGATAGCCGGTGAAGAATATATCGCCAAAGCTTTTCAGTGGGCGCATGAAGCAGATCCTAATGCCCTGTTGTTTTATAATGATTACAATGAGATCAGTGCCATCAAAAGAGAAAAGATGATCAGGCTCATCAAATCATTACAAGATAAAGGCATCCCCATTTATGGCATTGGTCTGCAGGGCCATTGGGCCGTGAATGAACCCTCCAAAGAACAACTGGACAGTACCTTACAACAGTTCGCCGCCCTTGGCCTTAAGCTCCAGATCACCGAACTGGACATATCTGTTTATCCCAAAGAACACGAAGCAAGGGCCAGCAGGCCTGAAGACACCAATACTGCCTTTACACCTGAGCGCGAACAAGAACAAATAGAAAAGTACAAATTGAGTTTCGAGCTGTTCAGGAAGTACAGTAAACATATTACCAGCATTACCTTCTGGAATATATCCGACCGAAACAGCTGGCTGGATAATTTCCCGGTAAGGGGCAGAAAGGATTATCCACTCCTGTTCGATCAAAACTTGCAGCCCAAGAAGGCTTTTTGGGAAGTGACGCGTTTTTAAGGATGCCAGATCTCACATTCATTGCAAAGCATTCCTCGCACGCAGCACAGCCTGCTCCAATATATAATCCTGGCTTTGGATCAGCCTGGCCTGCGTGAGGGTAACTGGAACATCCAGCTTAACGCCCCCTCCCTGACGAAACCCTTCGTTCAACCCTTCTACGCCTACACCGGTATAGCTTACTTCGATACCGCCGGGTAAGGTAAACCAGGTGATATTGCCGGTAGTGCCCGCTGTTTGACGGCCCATGGTAGTAGTATTGGGCCGCAGTTTCAGCACAGCGGTAATTGATTCAGAAAGACTTTGCGAGTGTTCATCCACCAAAACGATCAGTGGTCCCTGGTACAGCAACTCCTCTTTGGCAACCGGTGTAAAATAGAAGGGACTTTTTATAAATGTGCCAGGGTACAGATCCCACGCATTTGTTTCTTCGGTCAATTGGGTCTTAGCAGGAAAGAGAAATTTGGTTAAAGCAGTGGTGACCTGGTAATTGGGATAGTCGCGCATTTCCCAGATCACAGCTTTTGCTTGTTGGATATCGCGGAATAAGCGGCGGAGGGTATCTGCATTGCTGATACGACAAAAGCGAACGTACCAGATACCCTTTTCCAGTTCCTGCCACAAGGGTTTGGCAGGGGCCTTAGGGATGAGCCGGTATACATTCCAGCTGTGTAGCTCAACGGTCCGGATTATAAGCTGGCTGTTTCTTTTGAAGGTTACCTGTATAACTGAGTCGCCTCCTTTCAATAATTCCTGGGCAATATTGCGGTGCAGGGAAAGTTCATTGGTACCCGTGGTGATCGCTAACAATTCTTTTTCCCTTTCGCGGGTCGATTTCCCGTTAATCGCTATGATCTCATCACCCTTTCGGTAATCCCATTTTTTCACCGTACTATCATCGCATTCCCCGATCAGGTATTTGCCTTCGATATAGTCTATGCGGAATGGATAGAAATAATAAGTAGTACCGGGCTCCTGCATAAAAGAATGGGAGTCGGGCAATTCATGTATCAGGGCGCGAATGGCATGCCGGTATTCTGTTGAATCCTTTGCCAGGGAAAACCGGTTGATATAATGGATCAAGACATCCTCCCATTTGTGAAGACGTTCTTTATGCGGATAAAAATAAGTGATGGTATTCCAATAGCGGAAGAGCGCGAGCAAACGCATGGGACGATCGGGATAAGCAGGCGCTTCGTGCGCGTCTTCCGTGTGAATAATATGATCGTAATAATGTCTATTATAATAACGCGTAACATAGCGGCTGGTATCGGGCAGGTGGTATTGGTACAAACGGACCAGTTCGGATTGCAACCATTTTGAAACCCTGAATTGTTGTATGTCTTTTTCTGTGAAGACCCTTGTCAGCGAATCAGCCGACCAGTTTACCGGTGTAGCGGACAGCTTCGCGGCCGGCAATGATCGGAACCACCCTTCCAACACGGTATCGAATGACTTTCTGTTTGGAGCCCGTTCTACCAGCATTGCCATGCGTACCAGTTCCTTGTCCCAGTCGGGTTTGCCTTTGGCAGCAGCAGGATGGTAATATTTTAAAAATCCCCATACTTTGCCGAGTGTTGCCAGTTGCTTAACCTGTATATTGGTTTGGGCCTGGCTGCTGCAGGCAATGATCCAAAGCAATAGCAGGCCAACAATCTTTTTCATGTATTTGATTTGAGGGCAAAATTGCGGTGGGTACATGCTTACGTGATTGCTTTTTAGCCCAATGCCCGGCTAGCCCGGCTGAATACTTTCTTTTACATTGAGCGCGCAAAATAGGTAATTGGGCGAAATAACTGCCCGATTGCATGCACAGTAGTTTTAATTTGTAGCATGTTTGAAGCAACCAAAAACTGGAGCTATTACAAGAAGGTAAAAGTAGTGGAGCTGCTCTACTTTTTTATCCTGTTTGTCATCGTTCCCCTGTCGATGGGCTTGCAGATATTCGATCGCTTTTCTTTTACGTTGAGCCTCATCCTGGTCAACATCCTGCAGGCTCCTTCTATTATTTTCTTTTATCGCTGGCTATTGCCCCACACCCTGTTCAATAACCGCCCCTGGTGGTTCCTGGCATCGCTGCCATGCTATCTGTTGTTGTATGAGATCAATGCAAGGCTTTCTTATCTGCTGATGATCAACCTGCCCTTTATTCCGGCGAAATACCGTTCCAACCTGGCTTCTGTGGAGCCCTGGCATTGGAACGGGAGGCTGGTACAAAACATGGGGTATACTGTGCTGATCCTGCTCACCTCCATCGGATTTCTTTTTATCAGGGAATTGTTCAAGCGACAGCACATGGTTGATCAGTTGCAATCCGACAAACTGAGACTGGAACTGGACCAGTTAAAATCACAGATCCAACCGCATTTCTTCTTCAATACGTTGAACAATCTATATGCCCTTAGTTTGCAAGGTTCACCGAAGACATCCGTTTCCATCGCCAACCTTTCCGGCATCATGCGGTATGTATTGTATGAAGCCCGGGAAGAGAAAGTATTGCTCGCAAAAGAAATAGCTTTTATGCATAGCTACTTTGAACTGGAGCGGATACGCCATAACGATGATACCATACTACAATTCGGTGTGCAGGGCAATCCAAACGACATCATGGTGGAGCCGTTGTTGTTCTTACCACTGATCGAGAATTGTTTTAAACATTCACTCCATTACAAAATCCCAGGCAACCAGTTGCAGGTACTCATGACCATTGACGAAGAAGAGATCACTTTTCAAACCTCCAATCTTATAGCTCCGAAAATGGAAGCACTCCCCAAAGAGGGCGGCATTGGTTTATACAATGTGCGCAAAAGACTGGAGTTATTATATCCTGGCCGCCACCAGTTGCTGGCAGCCGAAGAGGATTCACGATTTATCGTTACTTTAAGCGTTCAATTAAATCCTCCGAAATGACCAGGTGCCTTATAATTGATGATGAACCGCTGGCACGCCAATTGATGGAATCGCATGTACGGCAGGTAAAAAGCCTGCAGTTGGTGGGTACCTGTGAAACGGCGCTTGAAGCATTCGATCAGCTGCACCGCGAGCAGGTGGACCTGCTTTTTCTTGATATCCAGATGCCTGGTATTACGGGCCTCAACTTCCTCCGATCGCTCAAGCATCCGCCTAAAGTAATATTTACTACCGCCTACATGGAATATGCCGTAGAAGCTTTTGAACTGGAGGCCGTGGATTACCTGGTAAAGCCCATCACCTTCGAAAGATTCATCAAAGCGATCCAAAAGGTTGTTGCGCCGAAAGAAATACCTTCCCTTGCGCAAGCCCAGCCGTCGGGTGATGCGATCTTCATTAAGGTGCAAAAGCGACTGCTGCGGATCGCCTATCCGGATATCTTCTACATCGAAGGCTTTGGGGATTATATCAAAGTAGTGACGGCCAATGCTGTCCATACCTCCTATTCCTCTCTCAATAAGATCGGGGAGCTGCTCCCGGAACAACAGTTCATCCGCATTCACAAATCCTTTATTATCAATGTAAGGCATATCCAATTTGTAGAAGGCAACCTGGTGAGGATATTCGACAAAGAATTGCCGCTGGGGGTAACTTACAAAGACGCTCTGTATAAAAAACTGGGACAGGAATAACTACCTCAACAAGGGACCTTGTTATGGTCTGATTCGCCCCTCGTTCGGGTCTTGTTCGGAACCCGCTTAGGCAAATGCGCTTTATCCCCGAACAAGACCCGAACAAGACCGGTAGCAAACACGTCTGTGAGGCGATACTGTTGCCTTGTTAAAATATGCCTGTTTGGGTCTCTTTCCAACTGAATATGCCAGAACCTGCCCATTGCTTAATCAAATACCATTACAAAACCACCATTGGGTAACAGCTCAACAGTTGTTGGTTTGCCCGTTGGTAAAGCAACAGGATCCTGAACAAAGGAAAGTGGCTCCTTGCCATCTGTAATGAGAGTCCCTTTCCGGCCACGCAGGAAGGACAGGTCGAGCTGGATGGTCTTGGCTGTCTTCTCGCCATTGAGCCCTGCTATATACCATTTCTTGCCTGCCCTTCTTGCGACAACATACAGCTTACCGGGAAAGCCATCCAGGAAGCGTACATCATCCCAATGGTTGGGCAGGGTACGTAAAAAGCCTTTTACATAATCCGGCACATGGCCCATGCCTTCGGGCGTTTCAGCGTAATGTTGGATGCCCGATAAGAAAGCCACCGATAAGGCCAGTTCAAATCCACTGGTGGTCTTCCGTTCTATGCGGGGGATTTTATAGAGACACATGGGCGTAAAGTCCATCGGATCAAAAGCATTGCGGGTAAAAGGCAACATGGTGCAGTGATTGGCGGCTGCGTCTGCATCCTGCTGACTAAAAGTGATCATCTCAAATCCCTTTACCGCTTCTGCACTCATGAGGTGCGGATACGTGCGCTGCCATCCGCGTGGCAGGGTGGCCCCATGAAAATTGACCAACAGTTTATACCGGGCGGCATCCTGCAAAATATCCAGGTAATATTGCATCATAGAACGGCCATCGCCATTGAAGAAATCGATCTTCACTCCTTTGATGCCCATGGCTTGCAACCTGCTAAATACACTGTCTCTAGTTTCGCGGGTAAGCAAAGCGCTCTTGGGATGGTACTTGGTCGTATTCCAATCGCCGGAAGAATTGAACCATAGGATCAATCCCACTTTTTTGGTAGCAGCATAAGCTGCCAGTTCTTTTATTTTATCGTAACCGATCCTGGTATCCCAATCTACATCAACCAGGCAATACTGCCAATGCATATCAGCTGCGTAATCAATAAACTGCTTTTGCACATCATACACCACTGAGTTGTCTTTCAACAATGCCCAACTCCAGGAAGCCTTGCCCGGTTGAATAAAAGAATGATCCATCGCCATAGCAGGTTTTGCCAGGTCGGTACCCAGGGTAGACTCTGCAATGGTCTTTAAAGAGCCGATGGTGATGATGCGCCAGGGAGAATACCAGGGTAAGATGGATTCGGGCAGTGATCCTTTACCGGTAAATGTCTCCCGCGTATCGGGGAATCCTATTTTGTATTCACCATCAGGTGCAGTGGATTGTAAGCGGGTGGCGCAGAAAGTGCTGTCTACCCCAGCTTCCGTGATCAGCACCCAGGTGTCTTGTTTTTTGAATAAGGCAGGGTATATCCATCCTGCTTTGGTGGGTGAGGCTGTAGCCGGTGAAATGCCTTGCAGGTAATGTTCTTCATAGCAGGGATATACATGTTCCCAGCCCCCCTGTGCTTCCTGCATGGGCTGCAGCCAGGCCTGTACATCATTTCCAAAATGCCAGGAAGTATGTTCGGCCGTGATCGTTTTACGATCCGTAGCCGCATCGGGGAAATAGTACCGGAATGCTACACCATCGTTGGATACCTGGAAGATAATATCCATCCTTTTAGACGTACCATTCTGCAGATGCAAGGTCCTTTTGTTGGCCCTGTACGCCATGCTGCTCTTCTTGGCATTAACGGAGGTATAGTTATCATTTACTTTTTCAACAGCAGATACTCCTTTCAACACCAGCCCACCGGTGAACTGTTCATCCTGCCGTTCGATACCCAGCTTCGATCTTTGCAATACTTCTTTACCCTTGTATTGTACACGGTACCATGCCTGGCCATCGGTAATACCGGTTGTTAACTGAATACTTTTGTCGGGACTAAAAACGGAGGAGCCCGTTTGAGCGGTAATGGTAAGTGTGCAGGCCAGTAAAGCCAGAGACAGGAGCATTTTCATCATAGCAAAAGCATTGAATCCGGGTGGCAAAACGCCGGTTTGAAAAATAATAACAGGAAGGTAGTTTTTTATTGTCAATTACACACTAAAAAAGTAACCATCCTACAAAAAGGACATACCCCTATAAATAGACAGGAAAGGGGGATCCCCTTTCCTGTCTATTTATTATTGCTCAGTGGCTTATCTACTCGTTGCCTGGCTGCCTCTATGCCTTGTTGCCTTCTATCAGCTCTCTCCTGAAAGTATATTCTGATCTACCTGCTCTACATTTTTCTGATTCTCTTTCAACTTCCTCAGTTTACGGCCGTAGGATATCTTGGTGATCAATACAAACAATACGGGCACCACAAAGATGGCCAGTGTGGTAGCTGCCAGCATACCGCCAAATACGGTCCAGCCGATGGTTTGGCGTGATACAGCTGCCGCACCACTGGCAAAGGCCAGGGGCAACACGCCCAATATGAATGCCAGTGAGGTCATTACAATGGGACGCAAACGCAGCTGTACTGCCTGCAGGGTGGCATGTACCACATCAATACCCCGGTCTACCCGCTCCTTGGCAAACTCCACGATCAGGATGGCATTCTTAGCCGCCAACCCGATAAGGGTGATCATACCGATCTGCGCATAAATATTGTTGGTGAGGTTGGGCAGCAGGGTCAATGTGAGGATAGAACCCAGCAAACCAATGGGTACTGCAAACAATACTGAGAAAGGTATGGACCAGCTTTCATACAAGGCGGCCAGGAACAGGAATACAAACACGATAGAGATAGCAAAAATGGTAGTCGTACTATCACCCGCTTTGATCTCTTCGCGGCTCATACCGGAAAACTCATAGCTGTATCCCGCTGGCAATACCTGGGCTGCTACTTCGCGCAAGGCCTGGATGGCCTGACCGCTACTGAAGCCCGGCTTGGGCGAACCGTTGATCTCAATAGCACGGTAGATATTATAGTGGCCGATCACCGCAGGGTTTTCCACCAGTTTGGAAGTCACCAATGAACTCAGCGGAATCATATTGCCCTGGCTGTTGCGCACATAGTAATTCTGGAAATCACTGAGTGAGGAACGGAAACTGCTATCGGCCATGGCCATTACCCGGAAGTTTCGGCCGTACAGGTTGAAGTCATTTACATAACTACTACCCAGTAAGGTAGACATGGTAGCATATACATCCGATACCAGCACACCCAACTTCTTGGCCTTCTCCTTGTCCACATCTACCTGGTAGCTGGGGGTCTTGGTAGAGAAGAAGGTATAGGCAACTCCGATCTCTGGCCGCTGGTACAAGGCGCCCAGGAATTTCTGTCCTACCTTTTCAAACTCCTGAATATTGTCTGTGCTTGTTGTTTGAAGTAATTCAAAAGTAAAACCGGAAGTTTGTCCAAGGCCCGGGATAGCTGGCGGTGCGATCGGCAGGATCCTGGCTTCCTTAACATCAGCGGTCCGCTTCCTGATCTCAGCCATGATACCATCCAACTGCATGCTCTTATCCTTTCGCTGATCCCAGGGTTCCAGGCTTACGAACATGGTACCGGAGTTGGACTTGAAAGAGAAGTTGATGATATTGAGTCCGGCCAAACCACCTACTACTCTTACCCCGGGTATAGCTTGTACCCTGCCCATTACATCTTTCAGCATGGCCACACTACGGGTGGTGGAAGTACCTTCCGGCATTTCATAGGTAACAAACATACGGCCTTCATCTTCTGTAGGTATAAATCCGGATGGTTTGGCTTTGAACAGGTAGAACAGGCCTACAAAGAGGCAGATCATCATGATCACCACATAAGGTGTTCCTTTGATCCACTTACCTACCCCTCTTGTATAAGAACGGGTAAGGTTGCCAAACACCCGGTTGAACCAGGCAAAGAATTTCTCCAATATATTCTTACGCGCATTTGCTTCTTTGGAAGGCTTGAGCATGATGGTACAGAGAGCCGGTGTCAACGACAAGGCCACAAAGGCCGAGATGATCACCGAGACCGCAATGGTAATGGCAAACTGCTGATACAGTCGCCCTACGATGCCCGGAATAAAACCTACCGGCACAAATACCGCAGCAAGGATCAGGGCGATGGCCACTACCGGGCCGGAGATATCGCCCATCGCTTTTTGCGTAGCTTCCTTCGGCGATAGCTTTTCGTGGTCAATATAATGCTGTACGGCTTCCACCACCACAATGGCGTCATCCACCACTATACCAATGGCCAGTACAAACGCAAACAGGGTGAGTGTATTGATCGTAAATCCAAACGGAATAAAGAAGATGAATGTACCGATCAACGATACAGGGATGGCCAGTACAGGTATCAGCGTAGCGCGCCAGTTCTGCAGGAACAGGAACACCACAATGATCACCAGTATCAGAGCTTCCACCAGGGTATGCATTACTTCATTGATAGATACCTTTACTACAGAGACCGTTTCCAGCGGTACCGCATAATCCACATCTTTCGGAAAAGCAGCTTTCAGATCAGCCAGTGTTTTTTGCAATCCCTCCCAGGTATCAAGGGCATTGGCGCCCGGCGCCTGGTAGATGAGGATGAAGGCGGCTGATTTTCCATTCACAAAAGCATTATTGCCATAATCAAATTTACCCAGCTCTACCCTGGCCACATCCTTCAGGTATACAATGCTGCCATCGGCAGGTCTTGTACGTACCACGATGCTCTCAAACTGGGCCTTGGTATTGATACGGCTATTGGTCAATACGCTGTACTCAAAAGCCTGTGCATTGGGCTGAGGGTTACCACCAATGGTACCGGCAGCTACCTGCAGGTTTTGCTCTGTAAGGGAAGCCGTGATATCGGCTGGCGTCATATTGAGCGCGGCCAGCTTTTTAGGGTCGAGCCAGATACGCATACCAAAATCATCACCGCGGGTCACAATATCACCCACTCCTTTCACACGCAGCAAGGCATCCTTTAAATAGATATTGGCATAGTTGCCCAGGAAGGTCGGACTCCTGGTGCCATTGGGAGAGAACAGGGCCAGGGCCACCATGATGCTGGGGTTACGTTTCCGCACAGTCAAACCCAGGCGCTTTACCGCATCCGGCAAAGTGGGCTCGGCCACACTTACCCGGTTCTGTACATCGAGGGTGGCAATATTGATATCTGTTCCAATTTCAAAGTTGACGGTAATACTGCTTTGACCGCTACTGGTACTGTTGCTGTTGATGAAGGTCATGCCCGGTGTACCATTCACCTGCGTTTCAATAGCGGTGGTAGTTGTTTGTTCCACCGTTTGGGCATCAGCACCGGTAAAAATACCCGATATAGAGACCGTGGGTGGTGTGATATCCGGATACTGCGCAATAGGCAGGCTATTCATGGATATCAGGCCCACCAGCACTATCACTATCGATATTACAATGGCCGTTACCGGGCGTTTTATAAAAGTATCTGCTATCATTAGTTATCGTCTTTATAGGTCCTCAGTTCGAATAATAACGCTCCTTACTTCTTAGCAGGCGCTGCACCTGGTGCTCCTGGTTGTTGTGGTGGCGCCGTGGTGATCTTAGCACCTTCGCGCAGGTTCTGCACACCTTGTACCACAATGGTCTCACCTGCCTGCAAACCATCTCTGATGATCACATCCGTACCGATCTGCTTACCCAATGCCACTTTTCGTTGTGTTACCTTGCTGCTGTCGCCTTCCACATACACAAAGAAATCACCCAGCTGTTCTGTAACAGCTTTATAAGGAATGATCACCGCTTGCGTGGAGGAACTGTTCTTCACCCGTACAGTAGTGCTCATACCTGCTTTCAGCATGTCTTTGGGATTGGGAAATACAAGTCTTGTTTTGATATTACCGGTTTGCGGATCAACGGCACGGTCGATCAGGCCGATAGAACCAACATAGGGATACACATCATTACCAAACGCAATGGTGAAAACGGAATCTTTCGGCTTCGTACCCTGTTGCTGCATTTGTACATACCGGTATAGTTCTTTCTGGTTGATCGTAAAATCAACCGCCATAGGGTTGTCAGAAGACACGGTATTCAGGATGGTGGTGCCGGCATAAATGGGGCCACCCACTTTTACCAGGGAAATACCAATGGTACCATCAAATGGCGCCAGTATGGTAGTATACCTTACATTGGTTTGCACGGCGCGTATATTGGCCTTCGCTGCCTCTACCTGCTTTTTGGCAGCTTCGAGTGTAGCATCAGCATTGTCTACCTGTTGCTTGGCAATGGCATCCTGCTTGTCGAGCTCATGGTAACGGTCTGCATCTTTCTGTGCCCTGATCAGGTTGGCTTCCTGCACTGCCAGTGAAGCTACAGCCTGCTGGTAGTTGGCTTCATAAGCCTGCTGATCGATGGAATACAAACGCTGGCCTTTCTTCACTCTGGCGCCATCCTGGAAATAAATGCCAGTGATGTATCCGTTTACCTGCGCACGCAGTTCTACCTGGTTGAGGGCAGTAAGGGTACCGGGGTATTCATCAAAATAAACCGCATCGGTAGTAGTTACCTTGGCTACAGTAACGGGAATGGCCGGAGCTGGTCCCTGTGCACCAGGTTGCTGCTGTTTGTTACCGCCACAGGAAACCATGGCCAACAGGCAACCTATACTTGTAAAATATCCTATCCTTGTAAACAACATATGCTGAGATGTTTGATATTAATAATTGATTTGTCCCAATGCTTTTTGTACATCTATCTTACTGGACAGTAACACGTATAAAGCATTGTAGTAGTTGATGCGGGCTGTACGCAGGTCTGATTCTGCATTGATCACCTCGAGGTAAGTTTTCACACCCGACCGGTATTGCAGGTTGATCACATCATATACTTCCCTCGCCAGGTCCATATTTTCTTTCAGTGCCAGGTAAGTGGCCAGACTGCTTTTGTAGACAGCCAATGCCTGGGAATATTCGGCGTTGATGCTATTTTTCAAGCTGATCTCCTGCCATCCCAATGACTTCAGCTCCCATTCAGCCTGCTGGATATTGTACTTTCTTTTACCACCCTGGAATATAGGGACTGATAAATTAAGCGCAGCAAAGGAGTTAGGATAATTCGTATTGTATACTTTACTGAACTGGTCGTTCTGGAAATTGAAGTTATAAGCGCCGGAAGCGTATACATTGGGCAGGTAGCTCCATTTATTATACTTCACATTGGCTTGCTGCAGCTTCTTTTGTGTTTCCAGTATCTGGAACTCGATACGACCTGCATAATTAATAGTGAGTGTGGTATCCAGGGTTACCTCATTTTCCATTTGCAGGCTATCATATTCAATATCTATTGGCTGACTGGCGGGATATCCCATCAGGGCCTTCAGGTATTCCTGCTTTGCCTTCAGCAATTCCTGGTGGCTATTGAGGAGGGCTTTCGCATTGTTCAATGCGATGGTAGCCCTTTTGTAATCTGTCTTATCGGCCACTCCCGCAGTATATTGCGCTTTCGCATCCCTGAGGCTGCGTTCCAGACGGTTGATGTCTTCAAAAGAAACCTTGATCTGCTGTTCGGTGGCCAGCACATCATAAAATGCTTTGGACACATTGGCCGCCACATCTATTTTAGTGCTGCTGGTGTTTTGCTTTGCCAGCCTGCGTACATCTTTCGCAGTACGGCTAGCCAGCAACGCATCACGGTTAAAGAGGTTTTGCGTACCGGTAAACTGCAGAGAGGAGGTATTAGTGACACCCAGTTTCCTGGTTTCACCTCCAATCACGGCAGTTTGTACTTCGAAGTTGTGTTGGAACAGGTAGTTGAAGTTCAACTGGGGAAACCAATCGGCCAGTTTGCTTTTAATAGTTGTCTCCGTAGTGGCTTCATCGATCAGTGATTGCTGGATCAATGGTTGTCGCCTGATGGCATACTGTATCACGTTCTCGATGGTTGCCCGCTGTAGTACACTATCACTACCCTGCTGCTGTGCAGGCAACAGGAGGGGCATCGCTAACGCCAATAGGCATGCCTGGAGGATCTTCTTTTTTTCGGAAAGCCTTTCTCTATATAGGTTGCTCATAATGCACTTTTATATTTCTAATGTACCGGAACACGCAATCATTATGCATGGGTAATCATGGCTGCTTTTTCTATAAAAGCAGGGATGACTGGGGGCGTCAATCCTTGGATAATACCTGCCTGAGAGTTGCAGGGATGTTTCCTGAGATGCTGCAAAATTATTAAAGTGCGTCGTAAAACACGCAATTTATTTTCCGCGCCGCCCCTATAATTTATTTGGTTACAGTATTTTACCACCGGGCGAACCAATCGTTAGACATTATTGTATAGGACGCTTTCGGGCTCACCTACGCCGCAAAGGTGCGGGCGTGAAAAGTATAGAACAATGGCCATATTCAGGGATATGATGGCATTAAACCCGGGTTAAATATCCATTACCTGTCGGGTGGCATTGGTCTTTTCCTCTTCGGCATGGACCGGGTGCTCGGCAATGGTAAAGAAGAAAATACTACCCTTGCCGGGAGTAGACTCCACCCATATCTCCCCTCCATGCAGTTCAACAATTTTCTTACAATGCGCCAGACCAATACCCGATCCCTCATAATCATTCCGGTTATGTAATCGCTGGAAGATGATAAAGATCCGGTCATGGTGACTGGGATCGATCCCAATACCGTTGTCCTGAACGGAGAATTTCCAATACCCGTTCCTGACTTGTACATCAACGCGGATCAAAGGAGCTGTGTTGCGGTTTCTAAACTTAATGGAATTACTGATGAGGTTTTGGAACAATAATTTCAGTTCTGTAGGAAAAGCATTGACTACCGGCAGTTCGCCGATCTCAATGACGGCCTGGTTCTCCCGGATCACGGTATCGAGGTCAGACAATACCTCCCCCAACATCACATTACAATTGACTGGAACGAATTGCTTCTCCCTTCCAATGCGGGAATAATCCAACAGGTCTTTGATCAGCGTTTTCATACGTTCGGATGATTGGGCAATATAGTCCAGGTACCTGTCTGCATGTTCGTCTAACATCCCCCTGTATTGTTTGCGCAATGCTTCCACAAATCCGGTGGTGGTCCTCAATGGCTCCTGGAGGTCGTGTGAGGCCACATAAGCAAATTGCTCCAGTTCTTTATTCTTACGTTCCAACTCGGAGGTACGCTGCTGCACTTTGCGCTCCAGTGTAGAATTCGCATCCTGGATCACATCTGTCATGCGTTCCAATTCTGCACCCATCTTATTAAAATCATTGGCCAATATCCCGATCTCGTCTTTGGAAAAGATCTTGGCCCTGCTGCTGAGATCGCCCAGGGTGACCGCCCGTGCTGAATGTAATATCTCATTCAACCCCTTTTGAATGCTGCGGCTTACTACGATGGCCAGCACCAGGCCGGTCAACTCAACCGAGAGCGCAATAACGAACAATATCTTCAGGATGAAGTTTTCCAGCCAGCGCGATCCTTCTCCCAGGGTAAAGGAAAACTTGTCCTCAAAAGGAGTAATTTTTTCATTCAGCGGATCAATTTCTTTCAGTATCGCATTGATACGGTCTGCCGATGGATCAGGGACGTTGATCTCCTGGTGCAATTTGTTGCCGATCACAAAAAACTCCGGGACCAGGCTATCTGCCGCATTCCAGGCCTTAATAGCCCGACCGATATAATAATTGCTGTGGAACCTTCTGAAGAGTTTTATCATTCCCTCTACGTCATCCGGATGATTGCGGCCTTCTATCAGCCCATCCCGGGCAGCCTGCAGGTTGGGTTCCCGCTTGCTCAATTCCACCAGGGCCTTATGATCGCCCATGGGCACTTTCATAAATTCTTTGAATTGCAGGTAGTCCGCCTCATTCCTGGTCCGGCCATATTTAAGGAGCTGGTACATGGCATCTTTCTGGGCCTTTGACCAAAGCCCTTCGCCATTTACGTAAGCCCTTACAGAAGAAAGCGTGTTAATAGAAAAGATAAGCGCGGCCAGTTCAAACGCAATCAACAGGGCCATAATGCCTACTGTGAAGTACAGCTTTTTTGCAATCGATACATTCCTGAACCACCGGCCGATGTGGATTCCTTTCATGTTGTGTTATTTAGACGAGCCCCCTTCCTCAAGATGACATAGGTGTGCCCGCTATAAAGCAGCTATTACTCAGAAATGTACGAAGATTTTGCAAAGAAAGTTGTGGAACGACACGAATTGTGGCTTCTTACCTGTTCACCAGCTTCATAGCCCCTTCACTATATCGTTCTCCGGTATGGGGATACTTTTTCAATAAGGCATCAACTTCCTGCAAATCACCGGCTGTCAACACCACATCAGCAGCACCTGCATTGTCTTCCAGGTACTTTCTCTTCTTGGTGCCGGGAATAGGAATGATGTCCTTGCCCTGCGCCAGTACCCATCCCAGGGCCAGTTGCGCCGGTGTAATATTTTTAGTGCCAGCCAGTTCAGCAAATGCTGCTGCCAGGCGCTGGTTATTGTCCCAGTTGGCTTCATCAAAGCGCGGCAGGGTTCTGCGGAAATCATCGGCTGCCAGTTGGTCCTTGCCCTGTACCGTAGCCGTCACCAATCCTCTGGCCAGCGGACTGTAAGGAACCAGGGAAATGCCCAGTTCGCGCAACACCGGCAATATTTCAGTTTCCACGCCACGGGTCACCACTGCATATTCACTTTGTAAAGCTGCAATGGGATGAACGGCATGCGCCTTGCGGATGGAAGCCACGGAGGCTTCTGACAGGCCGAGGTAACGCACTTTGCCTTCCTTCACCAGTTGCGCCATGGCGCCTACCATTTCTTCCACCGGTACATTGGGGTCAATGCGGTGCGCATAGTACAGGTCAATGGTATCAATTTTCAAGCGTTTCAGGCTTGCTTCCACCGAATTCTTAAGATGGGCTACTGATCCATCAAAATAATTGCCTCCTCCCTCTTTCTGGCGGAAACCAAATTTTGTGGCAATGAAAACTTTATCGCGGTTAGGTACCAACACCTTTGAGATCAGTTCTTCGTTTACGCCATAACCATACACATCCGCAGTATCCCAGAAATTGATGCCCAGGTCAAGCGCACGATGCAGCGTAGCAATGGATTCCGTATCATCTACCGGTCCATAGGCAAAACTCATACCCATGCAACCCAAACCAACAGCCGAAAGCTTTTCGCCTGTTGTACCAAGATTTCTGTATTTCATAGACTAATAATTTATAGATCAAAGGTACACCCGGTCACAGGCTCCCTGTTTATAAAGTTCAAACGAATACTTATGAAATTCAAACAGCCGGCAATCGTGAATCTGTCCCACCATCGGGCGGGAGTAATCGGCAATAAAAAGCCAGTTGCCGTTACCGGCAACTGGCCACAGATAACCAACACGATTTCTTTTATTGCGTTACAGAAACCACTTTTATACTCTTTACATCCGATCCGTCCCTGATCTCTTCGCTCGCTTTCCTCACCAACTGGTCACCAGGTTGCAGGGAATTGGCATAGATTTCAATCTTACCACCGATATCACGTCCTTTCTTCACATCTACCCATTCTGCTTTATTGTTGACAATACGGATCACAAACACTCTTTCCGTTGAATTGACAAGGGCCGATTTGGGAATCGTCAACGTACTGTCTTTAGCCGGGAAGGGGATATTTACTTCTGCGATCATGCCGGGCAATAGCTTTTTGCTGTTGTTTTCCACATCGATCTCGATGCGCTCTGAACGCAATCGGCTGTCGAGGGCGCCTGAGGAACGGTTCACAATTCCTTTGAAGGTTTCATTGGGGAGGGCCTTCACAGTGAATTGCACGGCATGTTTACTGTCCAGATAGCCTGTTAAAGCCTCCGGCACAGCTACTACCAGCCTCAGCTTACGTTGTTCCTGCAAGGTAAACATAGGGAATTCCGACCCTTTTCCCGAAGGGCCTACATAAGCGCCGGGGTTGGCATTACGGGCGCTGATGACGCCATTGAAAGGCGCTCTTATCTCCAGGTAGTTCTGGGTAATGATTACCTCTTTATGAGCTGCTTTGGCTGCCTCCAATTGCGCCAGATCTGAATTCTTCCTGGCAGCTGCCTGGTCCAGATCATTTTGGGAAATGGTACCCGGTGTTTTGCTGGTCTCGTACAAACGATCATACTGCGATTTACTGGCTGTGTAAATAGCTTCCTGTGATTTCAACCTCGATTCAGCTGCCGCCAGTCTTGAATTGAGTTCAGGAGCTTCCAGTGAAACCAGCAACTGACCTGCCTTTACCTCAGAACCTACATCAACATACAGCTTTTTTACAAAGCTGTTTTCCTTGGCGTATAGGTCTACCTGTTGCCAGGCGATCAACTCCGCAGGTGTCTGGAAGGACGTAGATAGCTTTTCTTTCTCCAGGGGAAATACCTCTGTGGCTGCCGGAGCAGGCGCTACTGCATTGTCTGCTTTCTTCTCACCATGTGAAGAATTACAGGCTGTGGGTATGATACCCCAGCCGGCCAATGCCAGGAATAATATATGTTTTGATCTCATATGCACTGTTTAAGGGATCCACTGATGAGGTGCCAGGTATTAGCTGTTAGCCCCGTACTTCAAAGGTCCTATTATTATTTATAACTTGCTTTGTTTACCAATTCAATTGCCGATTCACAGCTTGTCCCGCCTCAGCGGGAATTACCGGCTCCAGACTCATTAATCCTGACTCCCAACTCAATACGCTACTCCTCCCCCACATAATACTTACTCTCTTTATCCTCAGGGTCTAACGACACCGATACGGTAGAAGCTTTTCCCTGCACCCAGGCAAATACCAGGGGTAATAACAACAGTGTGGCAAAAGTGGAAGCGATCAACCCACCGATCACCGCTCTTGCCAGCGGAGATACCTGGTCACCAGCTTCACCCAGTCCGGCCGCCATCGGCACCATGCCCACTACCATCGCCATACTTGTCATCATAATAGGACGTATGCGCAAGGCTGCTGCTTCCCGCGCACTCTGTAGGGCATTACCATTGTGCTTGCGCAACTGTTCGGCATTGGTGATCAACAGTACCGCATTGGCGATCGACACCCCTACCGACATGATGATACCCATGTATGATTGCAGGTTGAGTGTAGAACCGGTAGCCAGCAACATCAACAAGGCCCCCAGCAATACTGCCGGTACGGTTGTGAGCACCACCAACGATACTTTGAAGGATTGGAAATTAGCCGCCAGCATCAGGAAGATCACTACAATGGCTACCAGCAAACCTGACTGCAAACTATCCAGCGTTTCTGTGAGTACCTGTCCCATCCCTATTTGTTCTACCGTTAAACCACGGGGCAGTTCACCCAGGGCGGCAATCGCTTTTTTTACATCGTCGGTAGCTACACCCAGGTCTTTATCAACCAGGTTGGCCGTTACAGATAAAATCGGCATGGCGCCCAGGTTATCATTTTCACCATAAGTGGTATCTGCTTCAATAGTAGCCACATCACTCAACACAGGGCGGGGAGAATTTCTCAACACCGGTATTTCTCCAATGCTGTTGATACTGGCCATTTTCACTTCGGGCACCTGTACCTGTACACTATAACTCAAGCCGGCCTTTTCATCGAGCCATACATTCTTTTCCGTGTAGCGGGAAGAGGAAGTAGAAGCGATCAAAGAGCGGGAAATATCCGACATATCTACCCCTAGTTGAGCAGCCTTGATCCTGTCGATATTGATATTGAGGGATGGATACTTTATCGGCTGTGCTATCTGTATATCGCGCAGGTAACTGATCTGCTGCAACTTGTCCATTACCTTGTGCGCATACTCTTCATTCAGTTTTTTATTCCGGCCGGCAATTCTCACTTCTACAGGCGTAGGTGAACCCTGACTTAATATTTTATCTGTAAGCTCTATGGGTTCAAAAGACAGCTTCACATCTGGTATCGCTTTCGCCACTTCGGCACGAATATTTTCCTTCAACTGGTCCATATTCACTTTATAGTCTTCCTTCAGGCTTACCTGCAATACAGCTTCATGCGGACCACCGGAAAACAGGTAAATGGGACTGGTGGAAAATTGTCCGGGGTGTTGACCTACAAAAGCGGAGCTGATGCCAATGTTTTCTTTGCCTACCATATGTTCCAGTATGCCCAAAACCCTGATCGTCTTTTCTTCTGTACGTTCAATACGCATACCCTGTGGCGCCCTGATGCGCACCTGGAACTGTGAACCATTTACCCTGGGCAATACATCGCGCCCGATATTGGAGAGCAGCAATAGCACAGCCCCGATGGCCACTATTAAAGTAACTGCTGCTACCGGTTTACGGAATCTTAACAGCCGGTCGAGGAAACGCATATAGCGGGCACGGAACTTTTCAAACCGCGTTAATTTACCATCGGTATTGGTGTCCGTTCTTTCTGCCATGGCTGCTTTTAATTCCCAGTCTTCCTGGTGCCCGGCTGCAACAGGATGTTTACCCTTGTGGGTTTTCATGATCCAGTTGGCCATTACAGGCACAAAAGTTTGTGACAGGAAATAAGAAACCACCATAGAAAACCCGATGGCCAGCGATAAGGGCAGGAACAAAGATCCCGGAATGCCCTGCATCGTAAAGGCAGGCGCAAATACCGCCAGGATACAGAACAGGATCAATAATTTAGGAAAAGCGATCTCCTTACAGGCATCCCAGATGGCCTTGGCCTTGGGTTTGCCCATATCGAAGTGTTGGTGAATATTTTCAATGGTTACCGTCGATTCATCGACGAGGATACCGATGGCCAGCGACAGACCACTCAGGGTCATGATATTGATCGTTTGACCAAATAGTTGCAGGAACAATACACCGGCAATAATGGAAGTAGGAATGGTGAGTATCACGATCAGCGCTCCGCGTGCATCGCCCAGGAACATCAGTACCATCAATCCCGTAAGGATGGCGCCGATTGCGCCCTCACTCAATAAACTTTTCACGGCATTCATTACATATACAGACTGATCGAACTCATAAGACAGCTTTACATCTTCCGGAAGCTGCGCCTGGAAGGTGGGTAGGGCTGCTTTCAGTTTCTGCACCACTTCCCAGGTAGAGGCGTCGGCCGATTTGGCAATACTCAAATACACAGATCGCTTACCATTTACCAGGGCATACCCCATGGTAATATCGGCGCCATCTTCCACAGTGGCCACATCTTTCAGGTACAGGTTCTGCACCCCGCCTTTGAACAGGGGCATATTCTCAAAGTCTTTGACGGTCTTTATGATCGTGTTGGACGGTGTGATGTAGTTATAATCCCCAATGCGCACATTACCGCCCGGTGATACCTGGTTGTTGAGGCGCAAGGCTTCCACCAGTTGGTCGGGGGTAAGTTGATGCGACCGCAACAATTCGGGATCGGCCTTAATAACAATGGTGCGGATATTACCACCAAAGGGAGGTGAGCTCACGATACCCGGAATGGAAGTAAAGGCGGCCCGTACGTATACATTGGCCATATCCATCAATTCGTTATTGGAACGGGTAGGACTGCTCAATACCAGTTGCCCTACCGGCAGGGTGGAAGCATCAAATCGTATAATAAAGGGTGGCTGTGATCCAGGTGGGAAAATCGCTTGCGCCCGGTTACAAAAGGCACTCAACTCTGCCGCTGCCTGCGCCATATTGGTTTTGGGATAAAACGTAACCTTCATCAGCGTAAGGCCCTGCGTGTTCTTAGTTTCGATGGTCTTAATACCATTCACAAACAATAAAAGGTTGACATACTGCTTGCCAAAGAAAGCCTCCATTTGTGAAGGAGAATAACCACCAAAGGGGTGTGAGATATAGATCACCGGCAGGTTCATCTGCGGAAATATATCAACCTTGATGGTGCGTACGGCGCTAATACCAAAAAACAATAACCCGGCTACCAATACCAGTATGGAGATAGGTTTTCGAAGTGCGGTTCTGATCAATCCCATGGCTACTATAGGTTCAGTTAAAACTCATTAAAAAATAAAGCAAAATCACCACTGGCAGCAGCTTTCAACAACAAGGCCTGCCATACATTATTATAGGTAATGGCACGATCGGTCTCTGCACGGTTCAAGGTGTACAAAGCCTGGGTAACATCTACCATATTGGTAAGCCCGTTGGTATACAATACAGATTTCTGGAGAAAAGCATCCGACGCAGCTTTTATCTGCACCGGCACTTCGCGGTAGTTATCCAATGCATTTTTGATCTTGTTATCAGCCAGCACCAGCTGGGCCTTTAACCGTTGATCGGTAAGGTCATACTCCTCTTTCAGGGCTTGTGAAATAAACTTCTGGGCGTTTACCTGCTGTTGTACACGCAAGGGTGAGGTAAGGTTCCAGACCATGCCTACGCCCAGCAGGTAATTGTACCTGTTAGGATTGATACCAGAAAGATAATCCTGTTTGTAGTGATCCATTGACTGTACCCCATAACTGTAATCAAAGCCGGATCCCCTGCCCTGAAACACACCAAATAAGGAGAAAGTAGGGTAACTAAATGTCTTGAAATATTTTGCCTGTTCATTGCTCAGGTCTATTCTCCGTTGGTAAAAAGCAAGTAATGGATGTTGCTGGTGGCTGGCCGCGGAATCATATAAGGCGGCTGGTATACGTGCCACGAATAATGTATCGAGGGTAAAAGCTTGTGCAGGCACGCCCATCAGGATAGCCAGTTGGTTGGCTTGCTCCTGCTCATAGTCCCTGGCGCGGGTCAATACAATGCGGGCGCTGGACACTTCAGCATTGGCCAGGGAAGAGTCGACCCCTGCATTGAGTCCATTTTTTACCCGGGTAGTTACGATGCCCTGTAAGGCAACAGCCCTGTCGAGGTTGTTCTGCCATGACTGGGTAAGCCGCTGGGCTGCCAACAGGTTCATATAGGCCGCTGACACGCGTATCTCATGTTGGAACTGTTCCTGCGAGAGGTCGCTTTCATCGCGGGCCACAGCTGCCTGTGCAGTCCTGATCTTTTCTTTGGCCCGGCCAAAAGAAAAGAAATCCCAGTTTACATTGGTCAGGTACAGGGCGGCAAAAGCTGCATGCCAGTTTTGCTCCGCCAAGGGGGCGCCGGACGAGGCAGCATTACTGATTCCACGAAGCGCGTAGGACGGCCCTGTTGTACCATTTACCGTTCCATAATCATGCTGGAACGAAATACCGAGATCGGGCAGGTATTCTTTTTCACTTTGCTTAACCGTCGCTTTGGAGGCGTTGACATAATTGACCTTGGCCTTGATCGCACTATAATTGTGCAGGCCCGTTTGTACTGCTTCTTTCAGCGTCAATACCTGCGCTTCTGCTACCTGCGTGCTTAGCGCAATACATATAAGCCCTAAGAGTTGAACCGGGTGATTTTTTGACATGCTTTTGCGAATGAATGACAATCAGATTGTGATAACCCTAACCACGAGGCAAGCTTATTCGTTAGAGAAGAATGACATTTTAAGAAAGTAAAGGTACCCAGGGTTGAAGGATCAGCCATTATACATTTCAAACAAATAATTATAAAAATCAAACAACCACACCGCGAAATGACCGGGGCGTTTGCAAGGTTTGTTTCTTAAAGAAGTTGTTAAAATAAGCCGGATACTCAAAACCAAGGCTATAAGCAATTTCAGACACGTTCCAGTTGGTATGCACCAACAGGGCTTTTGCTTCTTTCACAATGCGGTCGGCAATATGCTCGGTGGTTGTTTTGCCTGTGATCTCTTTCACTACCCGGTTGAGGTGGTTGGCATGCACTGATAAGTTCAGTGCGTAATCGCCTGCTGTTTTCAATTTAAGCACATGGTCCGGTGAGTCAATAGGAAATTGCCTTTCCAGCAATTCAATAAACAAAGCAACTATTCTTGAGGAAGCATTGGTATGTTGAAAATAACTATCAGCAGGTTTCGACTTCAGCGCTTCATGAATGATCAGGTTCACATAATTGCGCAACACCTCATATTTATGAATGTACTCAGATGCAAGCTCCACCTGCATTTTAGCGAAAATGTCGCAGAGAAAATCCACCTGTTGGGGTGTTACAAAATAGATCGGATCACCACCTATTTTAAACAAGGGTGATTCCATGATGCCTTCATTCCTGTGCGTGCGATCGGCAAACTGATGATCAAAGAGGCAGAAATAACCATCCTGCTGTGCAGAAGAAGCTTCCCAGGCATAGGGAATGGTAGGGTTGGAAAACAACAGGGCCGGCCTGTCTATCCTGATCCCTTTATCGGCATAATACAACATGCCCTCTCCTATGATCAGGGATATTTTGTAAAAATCGCGGCGGTTATAAGGAGAATAAGTTTTGCAATAGAAATCACTGCGTTTGTAAACATTCAGGTGGCCCAGGTCCTGGCGCTGGTTCTGCTTGTCGTATATAACACGGCCCGTTCCACTAGCAGGACTACCGATCCTTTTATAAAAATCGCTGATTGATTCTGCCTTGCCCATTATTCGAAATTATGAAATTCAAACAATGACCAGATTAAAATGTCTATAAAATTAGACGGATTGCCCAATTGCCAAGATGGACGGTAAGCCCTTTTCGACCGATGGGCAAAAGTTGCCATGCCGCTTGTTAATCGCTTGTTATAACAGCATCATTACTTTGCAATTAGGCAGTTATATAGTAAGAACATGTTTGGCAATTACAAAACCTCTGATCTCACCTGTCTGCCCCCAATTATATAACTAATCAGCGAAATCATGTAACAACGGTGTCCGGTACTGGCAATAGCTTTGTATGAATAAATCAATCGTCACCACAGCTATACCGTGGTGCTTCTAAAAGTGAAACCTATGCACAAAGTATTACCGGCCTTGCTGATCGCTGCATTTTCTGTTACAGCCACCTACGCACAACATGAACACCACCAGACCGACACGGTAAAGCCGGCGCCGAAAGTCAGTCATGCTGGACATGACATGCCCGGTATGCAAAAAGCGCATGACAGCAGCATGAATAGTGGTGTGCCCATGAGCCATGCTTTTTCTTTGAACCTGCCTATGAACCGCAACGGTTCCGGAACAGGCTGGCTGCCCGATGCATCTCCCATGTATGGTGTAATGCTGCATTCAAAGAAATGGATGTATATGATCCACGGCAGTGTATTCCTTCGCTACAATAAACAGGACATTGGCGACAAGGGTGTAAGAGGCGGAGAAAAATGGGATGCACCCAACTGGCTGATGGCGATGGGCCAACGCAAAGTGGGCCGCAGCGGCTTGTTCCGCTTCAGTGCTATGTTCTCGCTGGATGCTGCCATTGCAGGCGGCTCCGGTTATCCTTTGTTGTTTCAATCGGGAGAATCCTGGAAAGGGAAACCCCTGGTAGACAGGCAGCATCCGCATGACCTGTTTTCAGAACTGTCGATCGGCTATACACATGCTATCTCAAAGAAGGTAGACGTATTTGCTTATATAGGTTATCCGGGTGAACCTGCCCTGGGTTCTGTGGCTTTCATGCACCGGCCTTCGGCACTCCCCAATCCTGATGCACCGCTCAGCCACCACTGGAATGATGGCACCCACATTACTTTTGGTGTAGCCACCCTGGGTGTAAGATTGGATAAGTTCAAATTAGAAGCTTCCTCTTTTACCGGTCGTGAGCCGGATGAGGACAGGTATAATTTTGACAAAGCCCGTTTTGATTCCTGGAGCGGACGGGTGTCGTACAACCCTTCTGCCAACTGGGCATTCCAGGTATCCCAGGGATACATCAAGAGCCCCGAAGCATTGCACGATGATGAAAATGTAAACCGTACTACTGCTTCTGCCGTGTACAGTTTGCCCATGAAAGATGATCGCTCCCTCAATGTAACCGCCCTCTGGGGATTGAATAAAACGGCTGGTCATGATGGAGAACATGCTGTATTGCTGGAAGGAGCTTTACAATTAAAAAAGCTGGCCATCTATAGCCGCTATGAATTTGTACAGAAATCTACGGAAGAGTTGGACCTTGACGAATCAGTTTATGGCCATGATGTCATCTTTCCGGTACACGCACTCACTGCCGGTATGAACTATACCGTATTGAAAGCAGGTCCGGTACGGATGGCCCTGGGCGGACACCTTAGCTTTTACCGTGCCGATACCAAACTGGATGGACTCTATGGTAAGAACCCTGTTGGCGGACAACTGTATCTTCGCTTGTATCCCAACCTGATGAGGATGTAGGGGTAAGGTTAGAATATATTTATCCCCGCAGTAAAGCCAGACCAGATCCTTACATGTTCGCCATCAGGTATGGACCGGATGTTCTGCTTAAACCCGGCTATTTTTGTCTTTTGGTCGGTATAGTACAAGGATACCGATGGCCCCATAAAGAGAGAGAAGTATTTATTGAGCTTAAAGTGCAGGTGCATTTCCAGCCGGTTGAGTACGTTGATATTATTCCAACTGCCCAGGTAAACCTGCTGTGTAGTTACTTCGGCATTCGCACCCCAACGTTTATTCAGATAAAATTCACGCCCCAGGCCATAACCAAAAGTATAGGCTTTATCATCTTTAGAGGGCTCTACGCCTGCCAGTAGAATACTGTACAACTTTGAGTTACCGGTTTTAAAGGCGGCATTCAATGGGAACACTTCATTGCCATACAGTGACAATTTGTGGTACCCTTTGAATATGATATTGATCAGACCAATGCTATACCCATCAGAGGTATCGGCAATATTGATAAGCCCTATCTGCACCCCCGATAGTTTTTTGGTATAGTTGATCACACCGGCAATCTGCGCGCCCTTTACTTCCTGGAAATTCACGTTCAATATCCCCGCAATCTGGGCGCCATTCATCCGGCGACGGTTTACATTCAAAATACCGGCTAGCTGGGCGCCGGTAGTATTGTTATTTGCGTAATTGCCAATGCCTGCAGCCTGCAGGCCATTCATACTCCCACCCACATGGTTATATATGCCACTTAGCTGGGCCCCCACAAACTGTCGCTTCACAAAATTGGAAATACCGGCTGCCTGCACACCGGTCACACTATCCATCACTGTATTATGTATACCTGCCAACTGTACACCATCCACTTGGCCACCCACCACATTAAACCAACCCGCCGCCTGTACCCATCGCACATCCTTCTTGTCGATATTGAACCAGCCTGCCAGTTCCACTCCCTTTACACCACCGGCATAACCACCCCACACGTTTAATGAAACATGGTTAATGACCTGACTATTCAGCGGGCCATTCGTACTTAAACCCGGCAGTAAGGAAAGTTGATAGGGCCGCATCACGAAAAACTTCTTCAGGTTGATCGTCTGCGCCTTTTGCCAGGCAGACAAAAACCATTGTCCTGCTTTTGTTTTTTCCACCATGGCCGAATCCGTCTTCCGGTAAGTATACAGCCAATGTGTACTATCCGCTTTACGTACCGCGATCACTATGGAGTCGGGTGCATCAAATGTATAAGGCGTAATGGTAATGGTCTTATCGGATACTTCAACCGGCATAATAGCGATCGAAAGCTGCTGGTTGTATTTGGGCTGAATCACAATGGTCGTGTCTTCATATAGGTCCTTGCTTACCGTCAGGGAAGCTTTATCGTACCGGCTTTTCAGTTTGAGTTTAAAGTAGCCCTCTTTGTTGGATATGGCAGAAGCCAGCTGGTTCTTTTCATAGATACTGGCATTGCCGATGGTTTCACCCGTTTGATCATCGAGAATATAACCACTTACAAAATATATCTTTTCATCACTCGCCGTATGGGTGGTGATCATTGATAGCTTAATAGGCGTTTTGCGTAGAATAATATAATTGCCGCTCTCCCGGTATTCATAACCTTCTGCAAACAACAGGTCCATCACCTGCTTCACGGTTTTATTGTACACCTTCAGTGTAACAAGGCTGTCTCTTCTGATGATATTGCTATTATAAGAGAAATAGAAATTTCCCTTGTTGCTTAATATCTCCAGCACCTGGTCCAGTTGCTGACGATTCACATCAATGGAAACGGTTCTGCCCAATACATTTTGTGCCGATGCCGCTAAAGAGAACAATAAAAGAGTTGAGAGTAAGAATGCTCTTACCAATCCTGCTGACTGCTTCATAACTTACATTCTGAGTAGAACTATTTCAATATGATCCGGGAATTTTCGTGGACTACAGTAACATCAAGTGTTTGAGCTATAATATTAAGGACCCGATCAAGGGGCTCATTGTGAAAGGTGGTGGTCAAAGGGAGTTGTTTCTTCTCTTTGGATTCAATGACGATGTCCACATCATAAGCCTCATTGAGTACCTGCACCACTTTCCACAAGGGGGTGTGATCACATACAAAGGTCTTATCACGATAATATTTGTACAGCTGGTCCGTTACCCCTTCTTTGGTAAGTGTGGAATCCGGATGGCTTACGATGATCTTTTCTTTGGGAGTGAGTGCGATCGTTTGCCGGCTATTGCTTACCTGTACCGTACCAGTCTCAACGATCACTTCCGTTATAGTGCCGGTGGTCTTGATATTGAAAGAAGTACCTGTTACGGTAACGGTAACACCATTCACATGCACCACAAATGGTTTGTTCTTATTGGGCTTTACACTAAAAAATGCTTCTCCCTTTAACTCCACTGCCCTGCCCTTCTTATTGAAGGCGCCTGCATAGCTCAGGGATGAATGCCTGTTGAGTGTGATCACAGAGCCATCGGGTAAGGTATCTACCTGGCTGGAATTTACCGTTGCCAGGGTAACCGGTACATCCGTACCTGTATTGCGTGAAAAGAAATAGATCGTGGCTACCACAGAAACAGTGGCTATTAACAGGGCAGCTACCTTCAGGGGGCTCAACCGCCGGTTGAGCGAGCGTACCACACCCTGCGAGGGATTGCCTCCATTGTTTACCCGTTGCTGAAAACGTTGCCAGGCTCCTTCTTCATCTACCCTGGATTGAGCCGCCAGCGCCCTGCTTTTATCCCATATCAGCTTAAAGTGCTCAAAGTACCGCTGGTTGGCTGCTCCTGCTGCAATCCAGGTCTCCACCTGCCGGCTTTCACCCGGCGTGGTTTCCTGCAGCAGGTATTTTACCAGCAGGTCATCACTCATATCGTGTACATAATCTTTCAAAGTTTTCTGGTTTACAGGTTTAGTAAGGACAGGATCAATAAGGGTAAAAATTCGACCAACTTTAAGCGCATCAATTTTAGCGCCTTGCCCATCTGGTTTTCTACGGTCTTGATAGATAGTCCCAACCGGTCAGCTATTTCCTGGTACTTTAATTCTTCAAACCTGCTCATCTGGAATATGGTACGGCATTGTTCCGGCAATTCCTGCAGGGCAGTACGCAAACGGCCTTCCAGTTCCCCCAGTAATACTTTCTTTTCTGCGTTATCGGTATTTTGATTCATGCGCGCTGTTGCAAAGGACTGATAGGCCGATTTCACCTTCAGGTGCTTGATGTAATTCAGGCTTTCATGATAAACAGCGCGGTAGAGATAGGCCGTCAGGGAAGTTTGAATGGTGAGGTGGGCTTTACGTTCCCAGATCTTATAAAATACATTCTGCACCATTTCTTCGGCCATGATATCATCTTTCACAATGGTACAGGCATACGCATGAAGGTTTTTAAAGTGTGATTTAAAAACATCCTCAAAAGCCGTAGTTGCGCTTTCAGATCGCGACTGAATGCTGCCCGTATCGTTTACTGCCATTCGAACGATTTGATATCTACCTCCAAATATAACAGCTTCTCCCAATTGCGCTTTATTATATGACAACTGGCAGAAACCTTACCCCTATTGGGTGCACGAAATACATGAATAAAAATGGATTGAACAAATGAAGCAACTGATAATCTATTATTTAGATGTTAAATCCTTGTGCCCTATGTTCAGCGTGGCGACATTAATTGTTGATCCGCTGCATTTGCCGGTTCACGTATTCCATGTATTGTTCACGGGCAATAATGGAGGCAACAAGGTGGTCATGGGAGGTGGTAGCCTCGGGCGCAATATCATAGGCTTTAGAGGCAGGCAGGATGGTGGGATCGTTATTGGCGCGCACAAAATAGATGGTATCCATTTCGGTCATCCCGGCTTTATAATACTTATAAAAGGATTCATGTTCGGTAAAAAAGCGACTGGCCAGTTGCAGCTCATTTTGCCAAAACTTATAGATATCGTGTTGATCGTCGTCGGGAAGAAATAAGGCGGCTTTGTACACCAGGGCATAATACTCAATGAGGCCGGTAAATTGGGGTTTGATCGTCTTGAAGAACCAGGCTTCTTCAGATTCGCTGTGGAACCGGTAAGTGTGTAGCAGGTTTTGTAGTTTTTTCCAGTTCATTTCACAAGTCCGGAAGGCGCATTCAATTTGTTCTTTTTCTGTTTGACTCTGTTGCCTGCAGGACTCCATTTCTGCCAACATCTTTTCGTACAAGAGTTTGCATTGTTCTCTCATAGATAGTCCAGGGGTTTTATAGGGGGTATAAAAAAGCTATGTCAATAAAAAAAAGCAGGGAAAGTAAAAACAATCCCTGGTTAACCAAAAGGTCACATGAGAAAATCTACTATTTGAAACAAAGATTACTGTCATTTTTTAGTTCTTCCCGTTTTGCCCGTGTCCCATCCCGGCAAAACCGGGATAAGGACAAAGCGGACATTGACATATAAGAAGAAACAAAACCCTCCTGGAAGTCCCCTGTCTTGCTGGTAGCCCTGATGTATAACAGGGCTCTACAAGCACCGGGAAGTCTTTTAAATGGTTACTAAATATTCTTCAGGTGAGGACATAAAAAAAGCCCACCTGATTGATAAGTCAGGTGAGCTTGAAAATATATTACAATGCCAATGGCAGTGCCTTTCAAAGCTGTACACAGACTTATCTTTCTCCGCACATTACATGCAGAGCAGGAATTGGCACCTTCATTCTCCGCATCATGCACGATGTCTATACAGCATGAAACAAAAGAAGGGTTGCCAAGGCGTCATCGGGCCCGTTTTCCCTCAGCCTTTCTTGATAAGCAACACATAAAAAAGAACGAGACAAATATATACAATCCATCTGTTTAAATAGAAAGCGAAAGTGTAATTATTTTGCTAACTGGTGTGGAAAACGCTAATACACGAAATTTTACGCCATAGAATTGTCATAATTGTCTTTTGTCAATGCGTAGCGTTTACATATTCGTGAGATTAACACGCTCATCACTCAGTGGCTGCACCTGCATTTTATACTGAGAGGGTGTAAGGCCTGTAAACTTCTTAAAAGATTTATTAAAGGATACCTTGTTATTAAATCCTGTATCCAGCGCGATGGATTCAATCTTGCTATCATCGCCCGCCGAAAGCATTCTTTTGGCTTCCTCTATGCGCAGCCTGTTCACAAAATCAGGAAAGCTCACTCCCATTCGCTCATTGAGCACCTGCGATAAATAATGCACAGAGGTAGCCAGCTTGTCGGCCACATCCTTTTGCATCAGATCACGCTGCAGGAATATTTTGTCCCTTTCCATCAACGCCAGCAATTGTTCGCGGATCACCAGGGCAGTATCTTCATCGAGGCTGGAGAATTTATATTTCTCTGCCGGCTCCACCGGTAAGGCCATCATTACGGGCGCTACCTGGTGGGCATATTGCACATTGAGGTAGGCAATGGCATATATCCCTACTGTAGTCAACAGTTTAACAAACACCGCCACATACATTGAAACCACAGAAGGAATATAATGGTAAAGTGTAAAACCAGTTACCTGCACCACCGAATAGGTGGCGAAGAACAATAATATCCAGCGCAGGTAGCGCTTTGTTTTCCTGCTGCTTTGGGCAACAGCTCCCCGGGATGCATAGACCCGGAATTTATAATAGCAGTAAACAGTCATCCCAACCACATACCCAAGCCCTATCCAGCCGATGGCTATAAAGTTCGCGGCCACGCCGCGACCGATCACATACCTTGCCACCGTTAACAGGAGAAAAAATGCTGTGGGCAGCCAGTACAACCATGCCATACGGGGCATAGCAGGCAAACCAAAGCAGGTACGCAGGTACATCAGCAGAAAATTAGCAGCGGCCGTACCTACGATCCAGCCCGCTGTAGCACCTGGATATAAAGGATGATTATAATACGCCGTAATGTTGGTGGGAATGAAAAAAAAGATGCTGATGGAAAACATCAGTACCAACCATGCCAGCAGCTGATTTTGCAGACGGTTGCTTTTATGCCGCCACAACACAACGGATAAAATGATCCCTTGTGTTCCGGCCATCAGGAAAAGGAATACAAACAATCCCGGTAATTGAGCCATTGATTCAGACATACGCCAATGGAAATGCTAGCTGTTAATGATTGCAACGCAATATTAGACAGAATGGCCATCATGTGCTGAACCAGCAAAAGTGTTATTTTACCTTCCCTGTAAAAGGAGCAGCCTGCAGCACCCTATTCACCCAACCAGGTCTTAAAACCATTCACCCGTTCCCGGCTGATCACAATATCTTCTGTAGCTCCAGGCTGGATCTCCACCTTCAGTTTGCCATTGAACCAAACCAGTATCCTGGTAATGGCCCCATGGCTTACAATGTATTTTCTGCTTGCGCGGAAAAAACGCGTTGGAGAAACCATTCCTTCAATCTCTGAAATGGTAAAAGGCACCACATAGTCCTTGTTATCAGTCGTTTTTACAAAGCATATTTTTTCCCGTGAATAGAAATACCGGATTTCCGTAACGGGCACGGAGATAAACTGGTGGCCTTTCCGGATAAGAAAGCGGTTTCTGTAAGCAGGGCCTCCTGTCTTCTTCTCCGGACTTAATAATTCCAGTAATTCCTGTAACTGTTCGGACAGGCTGGTACTTAAGGTTAGGGTTTCCTTCCGGGCAAAGAGAGGCACTGCTACTTCATCTTCATGCCTGAATGTCATATCCGGTTTTGAACCCCTGGTTGATTTTGCTGTGATAATGTTGTTCATGATGTTGTTTTTCCTGGCTCACCAAAGTTCCATTTTTGGTGCAGCAACAACATTTTCCAGGGCAGAAAACCCGTAAACCTTTATAGTTTTTCACCTGAAACCTGAGCTTACAGCAAGAACCTGCAGGACTATACCCTTTGGCAAGCAGGGTGGCCATGGTTCGGCTTTATCTTCCTGCAATAAGTGGGAGCATTAATGAGTGACTCCGGAACTTAAACATCAATGACAAATTGACTTTGGGACATAAAAAAAAGCAGGTGGTAGAAACCACCCGCGAGTCACATGAGAAAAATTCTATTACCGCAACTGTTTTGTAGTGATCCAGGGATGAGTTGCGATAGCATATACCGAAATCCCCGGAGTTCGTTTTATCCCTCGGCTTTTTGCCGAACGGACTTGGAATAATGTAATGGCTGTTTGTGTAAAATATCCAGTAATAATTCAAAGATGTCCGCGTCGCGGAAATTATACCGGAATTCTGTTTCCTTTACATGCAGGTACAGCGTGTTGCCATTAAGTCCCCTGAATTTGACCAGGCGGGCTTTCAACATGCCCCAGAACAGGTCGATCTCATCAATGTGCGACCGCCCCCTGGCAGAACCGTTCATGCCGGCATGCAGCCTTAATAAACGTACATTGTTGAAATCTGCAATACCATTGTAGACGTGTAAATGGTGTTTTTCCAACAGATCTTCATCAGCTTCTACCCTGCCCTTCAACCAATCGTACAGCCAACTGGTCTCAATGCAAGGCATTTTGTCGGTGAAAATGTGTTCTTCTTTTTTGAAAATGCCATAGAAGGATTTTTTTCCGGTTTGCCCACTGCTTTCCGGGGTGTCATGTACACCATTTTCCATGGGGAGAAAGGCAACATTACCGTTGTGGTAACGTAGGGGGTTCTTCTCTTCGCAAAACCTGGCAATGTGTGTGCGAATGAGTTTAAAATACGCGTTCACCGTGATCCGGCTTATACCGGAGATGTTTGCTATTTGCGTAGCGGTGAGGTCTTCGCAAAACAATTTCAATAGCTCCCTCACTTTCCTCTCGGAAAGGTGGGCGCCTTTAAGGTATTTGTTTTTCATGGCGCTAGCTGGGTGGTTAAGTACGATACTCTACGTAAATAAGACAATTTTTATTATAACCGGTTTGTTAAAATATTATAAGCGGCCAATGCAGGGGATGTATGCGATAAACTTCAGATTTACTTATCATGAATAACCAACCAATTGGGTAGAATAAGGAGTATTGTCACAGTAGCGTAACCCGATGAATCTTGCTAAAACAATAGCAGCCTGCTTATGGCAGCTTTTACTTTTTCAGGATTAGGTAAGGCAGCTTGTTCCAGTTGCATGTTCATAGGTATGGCTGGAATATTTATAGTGCCGGTTATTTCTACGGGAGCATCCAGGAAGCGAAAACAATGGCGGGAAATGCGTCCGGCCAGCGCTTCAGCAAAGGAGTTTTCTTGTTGTTCTTCTGTTAACACCAGGCATTTGCCGTGCTTTGATACCGTGCTGTACACGAGTTCTTCATCCAGCGGAAATAAGGTACGCAGATCAACCACTTCTACCTGGCCGGGAAAATACTGCGCAGCTGCCCGGGCCCAGTATACCCCCATTCCATAGGTGATGATACAACAGGATTCGCCCCTCTTTACCGCATCTTCACTTGCTTTTAGCACAATATTTCCCTTTCCCAGGGGAAGTATATAGTCTCGGGAGGGTTCAAGGGTTTTGGCATCTTCAGTGCCGGGAACTTTACTCCAGTAAAGCCCCTTATGCTCCAGCATGATCACGGGATTGGGGTCGAGGAATGCGGCTTTCATCAAGCCCTTCATGTCGGCTGCATTGGAAGGATAGGCTATTTTAAGACCTTTAATGGACAAAAGCGTTGTTTCAACACTTCCGCTATGGTAAGGACCACCTCCTCCATAAGCTCCAATAGGCACCCGGATAACGGTTTGTACCGGGTATTTTCCACAGCTAAGGTAGCATGATTTGGAGATTTCTGTAACAAGTTGGTTAAAACCCGGGTAAATATAGTCGGCGAATTGTACCTCCACAATCGGTTTGAGGCCCACAGCGCTCATGCCCACCGTGGAGCCAATGATATAGGCCTCCTGGATGGCCGTATTAAATACCCGGTGATCGCCAAACTGTTCGGCCAGTGTTGCCGCTTCCCGGAATACGCCTCCCAGGCGACGGCCAACATCCTGTCCATACAGGATCGCTTCCGGATGGTCTTCCATGATTTCACGGATGGCGAAAAGTGCGGCATCCACCATCACTATTTTTCCGGGAGTATTGCTGTTGAGGGGCGATCCATTCCGCTGGCCCTTTTCTTCCGTTACCGGTGTGGGGGCAAATACAAAATCACCCACAGTGGCAATATCAGGCTCAGGAGCCTTTACAGCCTGCCCAAAGTGATCAGTCACCAGGGCTGCTGCCTCCTGTTCTATGGATAGCAATTGGGCTTCTGTTATTCCTTTCCGGATAAGCTGTTGCCGGAGCCTTGGAACCGGGTCATTAGCCAGATGCCTTTCCAGGTCGGCGGCAGAGCGGTAAAATTCTTTGCGCACGCCGCTTGTATGGTGCCCCAGCAAAGGCACTTTGGCTTGTACCAGGTAGGGGGTTCGATGCTGCCTTACGTACTGCACCACCCGCCTCATATTGTCATAACTTTCTTCAAAATTGCTGCCGTCGATTCGCACCCGTTCCATACCAGGAAAACCAGCGGCATAATCATAAGCATCCATTACCCGGGCCTCTTCCGCACTCACACTAATTCCCCAGCCATTGTCCTGCACCAGGTAAATAATGGGCAGCTTTTTCAAAACGGCTACCTGGAAAGCCTCACTCACCTCTCCTTCCGTCATGCTAGCATCACCCAACGAGCAGATAACCACCGGCAGATCGCCATTCGTGCCTTTTTTTAAGCCCTCGGCACGGTAGGTTTCCAGGTACTGGATACCCTGCGCAATGCCTGTTGTGGGGATCACCTGCATGCCTGTGGCGCTGCTTTGGTGAATGATACCCGGCTTATCAGGACCCCGGTAATTTGGGTGTGAATAATACTCCCTGCCACCCGTAAAGGGATCATCTGCCTTAGCCAGCAACTGAAGCATCAACTGGTAAGGGGTAAAACCCAACCCCAGTAAAAGGCTTTCATCCCGGTAATAAGGGCTTACAAAATCGCAGGGTAATAATTGAAAGGCGGCTGCCAGTTGGATCGCTTCATGGCCGCGGGAGGTGGAATGGACATATTTACAAACAGACCGGTTAGCCTCATAGGTTTGGGCCATAGCACCGGCTGTACACATTAAGCGATAAGCTTTTAACAAGATATCAGGATGGATCATGGCAAGCAAACAATGTATGGAAAATAGTCAAAAAGCCATTCCGTTTGAACGAAATGGCTTTTATTCTTATCATATAATCAAATCTTATTTGACTTCTACGCTCAACAGACTATCATCTTCGATAAATCCTTCCAGTTCGTCTCCTACTACACACTCGCCTACACCAGCAGGTGTTCCGGTAAATACCAGGTCACCGATATTGACGGAGAAATAGTTGGAAATATAAGCTACAACTTTATCGAAGTTATTGATCATCAGGTTGGAATTACCCTGCTGCACCAATTCCTTGTTTTTATACAGGCAGAAATTGATATCCTTCTTATTCTTGATATTCTGGAGAGGGATCCATTTTCCGATCACGGCAGAATTGTCCCAGGCCTTGGCTTTTTCCCAGGGAAGTCCTTTTTCTTTCAATTCA
>CBIHOV010000059.1:0-45469 GCA_966211765.1 uncultured Paraflavitalea sp. | reverse complement strand
CGTACTTCATTACATTCATGCAAAAAGGAATGAGTGTCCAAAAAAAATCTATCAAGTGAATTTTGTAATTTCTGAACATAGCTTGATTGCACGAAATACCATTCGCCCTCACATAAATGATAAGTATTGCCATCTATCTCACAGTCAAAAAGGAAACTCTTAAATATATTATACTGATTAATTGTCATTCCATTATCGTCTATAATATTCATTTGGTGACGATAAAACATTGTTACATCATCAATCTCAGTTTCTCGCTCTTCAAGGTAATCTCTATAACCGGCAATAAAGACATCAGAGTACTCTTTATTACTCCTGCCTGCCCCTGAATACTTAATTCTAAATGATGTAGAATAGTCAACTATTTCAGGAATCGATAACACTAAATCTACCGGGGCATTTTTAAAAGCCTCCAAAAGTTTGCTATTGAGTATTCTGATCACATCAGGATCCTTAACCGGTACTATGTTTTGAATGTCTGGGAAGGATTGTAGATAGTCAGTCTTTCCATAGATTTCAATCAAACTACTACATAGGTCTAAAATCTGGTCTGCCGATACGTTAGATGAAATTCTTAAGCTACTTGCTCCGGTGGCATTTTTGAAAATATCTTTGTACTCTGGTTTAACCGCTCCCGTCAATTTTTTGATAATAGATTCGTCATGCCTAATATCAAAAAAATTCAGGCTTGATGCTATAGGACTTTGTACCCTTTGCCTTTTTGCGCTTTCTGGCTGGAGAACATCAGTTGATTTTATTTTAGAAGGATCCAGAGCGTTAAGGGTAGTTCTAAGGCCAAAATCGTATTCAAAGCTGTTGTCTTTAATTTTATGGTGAGTCATGCCAAACGTTAATACAATCCAACGATTATCCAAAGGTAAAAAGACGATAGCTCCTTTCTGCACTTGGTGTAAAGGTCGGCTTAATCCCCAATATGACTTCCACCAGGGCGGCATGCCTGGTCTATCGGCAACATACATTATTGCGCCTTCAGGCAAATTGGTATTTTCCTCGGTAATCTTTTCCAAGTTATGACTGTCCTTTAAGGCATTTTCGGGTGAAAATGAATTTTTTAATAAATATATCGAGAAGTCTCTGCTTGACGCCATAGATTAATTATTAAGTGTGATCTATATTCGGTTATTATCAAAACAAATAAATCTTCATAATAATACAGTAGGGTTTCCCGTATTTTTAATATTCAGCATATTTCTCAACCTGTAATCCTTTATAAAAAGCACATAAGAAGAGGTATAGATAATAAGTTGAAATATCTTCTTTGTTTTGATTGATTACTTAGCGTGTTACGTTTTTGGAAGCTACTCTTGATACGCTCCAAACCTCTGCGCGATCGCCCCCCTTATCATTCCAAATGGGAGAATCAGCACCCCAATAGAAACGATGAATTTGTTCATTTTTATAAATAGCTTCACAATCGATCCCTTTTCCAGTCCACAAGGATATGTATTCATTTTCTTTAATCTCCTTGTTCGGGAATCTAAACACATGGCGAAAGATGTTAGTAACATCATTATCTTCATCCAACGTTCTGTCAACTACCGCATACCAGTATATGTTGATGTCTTTTGTTGCTCGCAAAATAATATGTTCCTTTTCAGCTTCAGAGCTGTTAAATACGTTAACAATTTTCAAACTCATTTTTATATTTTTAGTTACAGTGTTCTGCTAAAGAAGAAAGGCCGCAGACGGAAGCTCTATCTTAATTGTTTTTTAGTTTGTTTTTATATTGTACTCCGTTTTTAGTTCTTCCCATTCAATTGCAAGCTGATTTTGGAATTTATCAAAGATTTTAGAATCTAACGGAGTTGAAGCCCAAGCCAATGCAGCTTCATACTCAATTACATCGCGTAGAGCTTCTGCGGTTTTGCAATCGAACGATGCGGACATCAAGTCATTAAATAAATGTTTAAATTTTTCGAGAACATCGTTCATTCTGGATGAAAAAAGAACGGCTTTAATCATTTTCTGAAGCAACATAGCGGGCAGAGCCAATTCAAAAAACAATCTTACTATTTCCTTATTACCAAAGGCTGATGAAAAAATAAAAATTGCGACAATAACGATCGATTCGATAATAATTCCAGGTAACATCTTTGCAACAATAAACTGACTATGGTAACTGTTTTCAAAACAATTAACTGCTAACTTGTATAATCCCGGACTAAGATTGTCGTTCGTGAAATAATCTCTCGATTTCTTTCCTGAGAAATTTGTGCCAAACGAATTATCCAAACAATCTAGCCTCCTTTTCATTTCTACTTTCGTAAAAATGTAGGCAGCTCTATTATCGAGAAATACATAAATACAAACAAACAGGATGTTAATTCCTATCAAGATATTTTTTAGGACCGGGAGTTGATTAAAATACCCTAAGCAACTAATGGTGATGCTAAGAACAGTCGAACTATATATGCCTATAGTTGCCCAGGAGTTAAGTTGTGCTACTTTCTGATAAGTATAACTGAGTGGTATAAATTTGCTCATATATTTTCTGAAGTTTATTTTTTACTAATGTTTCGCTTCTGGACCAAACCACTTACCTTTCTCCAACCAAACTTGATAAAAGTAGATCCACGCTGCCGTCCACTGCATTATTTCACGTGCGATTAGCCTTTCCTTGTGCCATTTAAAATCTCTTGGATGATACAGGCAAAGGCATTTTGCTGCTTTGTAATAATGCAGGGTATCTTCAACCAATACAGGGTTGATAATTTTGACCACAGGTGATCGATTGCCTAAGTATCGGACAGAAATTGTATAAATTGGGAAAGTGGATTTCACTCTTAGATCCCCGATAAATTCAATGTCGTTATGATGTCGCTTTATTGCCCTAAACTGCGGGTAATACTTTTTCATAACTCTTACTTGAACATCTGAATTATAAAATTTGGATTTATTTAATATCGCCATAAAACCCTTTAGATGCTATAATATTGACTCCGCTATTTAGTGATAGCGTTCCCGTTGGGGAAACTTTTAGTGAGCCTTCGCTCAAAGACCTTGAAAAGATTTTTGCCTCTTCCTCAGTTACTGTTGGAAACTCCCTGCCAAATACTTCTTTCCAGATGTGGATAGCTTCGTCTTCATCATCATTCTGATAACATTCCTCAGCTTCTCTTAACTTTTCTTTTACAGATTTAATACTGGTTATGACTTTATTATAATCTTCGATTGAGTCGAATTTTGTGGATTCAAGGTAGTATTCAGCATTATCAAACCAGTGCTTTATGGATTCTTTGTAGTTATTAAAATAAAACGATTGGAAAATGCTAATTGCAACCTCTTCTATATGGTATGAAGGAATTACTTTACCATTTTCTCTGTTCCAATACTTAATGGCTTTTATTGAGGGCTTTACCTTGTAATTTCTTAATGAGTTGATAGAATTTAGGTTAGCCGATAAACTTTCGGGATAAGTGGTTGTCCATCCTGTCAACGTATGGTTGGGTATCAAATAACCACCTCCAGCCATAGAAAAGGCAGGTAATACATCGAAGTCAATCTTACTCAGTTCGACGGTTACACATGGTCTATCTTGGCTGACCTTATCCTTATATTCCGGAAGGTCAGTAAGATAGTTTTTAAACTTTGTCAGCACGTTTTGTGGCACAGGAAGATTACCAAAGAAATCGCTCCATTCTTTTCGATTCAATACTGCAAAAGTATCCACGTCATCGAGTGGTCTTATATTAGTATCACGGTTATAAGAGCCGCTATCGATTGTTTCTTCCACATGGAGATTATTTTCGTCGTCAGCCAAGTTTTCTTTTAAGTTTGACAGAGATCCATTGATTGTTTCTTCTTGCCTATCAGTAACTGATACATTATCTACCAATTCTTCTGCTGCTTGTATTAATGTCATTTTTTTTCTGTTTTTTAGTTAATAATTTATATCTTCGATGCCTTAAATGATTTAGACCTCCATATTCGAAAAGCGAATACAGTTATTTTTAAAAATAAACATGACTCACCAGGGGGATTAGCCCTGGAAATATTTCTTCAATTAAAAGCATGTTTAAAAAACGAATGTCAGGTTAGACACATTCGTTTTCAGTTTAATCAAGATTTGTTTTTTATATTTTAGCTTTATAGGAGTCTATTGTTTCCAATACTTCTTTAATAGTATCTTGCAACTCTTCACCAGCTTTTAAGTACTCTTTGGGATACTCTTCTTTTAGGAGTTCCATTAATGCATAGTATATAGGCTTAAGCATTTGTTTTAAATCGATAAATTCTGTTTGCTGAAACAACTCATTTGCTTCCGTCAGTCTGCCTTTAGCTATTAAAAGCAAGAAATAATCAGTTAGACTTCTAAGCAAAGAAAAAATTTCTCTTTCAAGTCCATTTTGAGCAATAGACTTGGATGCAATTAGCTGCCCTTTGACTACCTGTAATGAACTTACCACTTCGTCATTCCAAAGTTCAACCAGTGCATAGTCTACTACCGCGTTTGCTCCAATTTCGTTAAGTTCTTTTAAATGCTCTTTCATCAAGTCCAGAGCCTGAGCTTTTTTGTCTACTTTACCATTTTCAATGAGTGAGTGTACATAGCATAAAAGGGCAGACTTTCTTCCATTTTGAAATGCTTCCAGGAAATAATACTTAGATTTATCGTCGTCGTTCTTCTCATAAAAGTGACCTAACAAATGTGCAGCTTCCGGGTTGTTATTTCTCACTGCTTCTTCTAAATATCCAACCCCACTTTCTACTTCTTCATCGAAATGATCAATTAGAAGGCTTCCCAAATAGAAGCCTGCCTTCTCTACTCTGTTTTCGTAGGCCGAAAGGAGGTAAACTTTGGCAACCATATAATCAGGCTCCGATTTGGCCATTTCCAATATCCCCAATGATAAATGGGCCTTAGATACGCGTTTTGCAAGTGCTTCCCGATAATAGGATTCAGCCGCTTGTAAGTCACCTTTTCTTTCAGCCAATATTCCTAAGTTGATTAGGGCTGCATAATATTTGGCATCAACCGCCATTTCTGCATACTTTTCAGCCTTCTCAAAATCTTCGAGATTGAAATAAATAGAAGCCAGAGGCATGTACGATTCAGGAATGTTGTGCTCTGCTGCAATCAATGTAAACTCTTCAGCTAATTTCCACTCTCCTTGTAATGCATGTAGCCTTCCAAGCATTAATGCAGCTTGATAATTCTGTAATTCCAATGCAGACTTATAAAAATCAATGGCTTTGGCTGGATTATCCGTATATCTGTCGTAGAAATATCCCGTCCTAAACAAAGTAGTGCCATCATTGGGCTTCAATTCTAACAAACTCTTAGTGGCATTTTCTGCCATGTCAAATTCCTTTACACGGATATACGTATAATAGGCAAACTTATAATACTCTTCATTTTTGTCAGGAACATCATTTAATAAACGAATTGCTTCCTCAGACTTTTTTGCTTTAACGAGCTTGTTCACTCGCCCATACAGGTCCGAGTTCGAATACTTAAGCTCTTTAATCAACTCTCGTGGAAGTTGCTCTTTAGCGGTTTTGTAAAGATTATATTTTAATTCACCAGAGACATTCTCGCAAGACAGAAATGTGTTGCCAATGAAAAGTGCCGCGTTATGATCGAATTTTCCATCAGTGATTTTCTCAATTAATGTATTAATCTGCTGTGCAAGCTCAATCTTGTCGCACCAAGTGTCATAAAACCGAACCAACCATAAAACATTCTCTTTATCATGTCTTTTTCCAAATCTCATCAAGTACCATATATTCATGAACCTCTCACGAATTCGGTATAAATTAATTTTGTTTTTTGTCGAAACTGTTTCAACTATCTGGTTCTTATCAAGAAGTTGAAGAATAGATGACACTTGCTTACTCTCAAAACGACTAAGTTTAGTGATTTCTTTTACGCTTATTGCATCCCAATTTTTCGCAATAATGTCTATCACTTTCTGTTGCGGTGGTGTAAGTTGATCTAACTCTGATTTGTATAAAAAGGTAAGTGTATCAATAATTTGAAGAAGGTCGTTAATGGCATTCCCATTTATGTTATCCAAGAAGATATTGAACAAGTATGACATTGTCCTTGGTATACCGCCAGTTAACCTTCTTAATGATTCAACTCGCTTAGGGCTGTTTTTGATTATCAATTCGATTTTTTCACTCTGTCCATACTGCTCTCCGATCTTCAATAAAAATTCAATTGATTCTTTTTGTGTAAGACCTTTAAGCTCTATAATCTTAAAGAAATTGCAGAAAGGCAAATTATTGTCAGTTATTGTCGAACAATAATTTGTAGAAGTAGCTATAAGGTGAATATTATTTCCTTCTGATAAGATGCGTTTAAGCAGAGCTTGGCCCTCCAGGCCAATTTTTTTAAATAAAACGTCAATATTCTCTACAAATAAAACTAAACTCTTTTGGGAATCCTTAAGAGATTTGTATATGGCATCCGATAGATAAGTTTCTGGATTTGCAGAATCTGGATAAGTGTTGAGGATAGTCCGAAGCTGTGTAGACACGTTCTGCTCAATCAAATATTCGACGATTGCTTCGAAAAAGTTTTCAAGATCATAAATACTATATTGCTCCTCAGAGAACATCATTGGCAATACTCCAGTTCCCAACAAACTATCTTCAATTTCATATTTTAAACGGTAAACTAAAGTAGTTTTACCTGCCCCTCGCTGGCCGATAATTAAAAAATTCCGCGCGTTTACTGTAGTAGTATATTTCTGTATTTCTTCATAAATAATCCTAAATGGCTTTGTCCTTACGATAAAGCCGTTGATTAAATCTTCTTTCGATCTACTCCCAGGATTGTTTCTTAAATTAACTGCCATCTAATATCTGTTTGCCATTTTTATTAATAGCAAAAGTAGCAATATTTTTAAAAATGTCAAAATTTGTCATTTTTAAAAATGACAAATTCTCATCTTATTGATTATCAATACCTATAAATTTACTTAGTTGAAAATCTCCATCTCTTTCGCTCTGATTAAATCTTCGCATCTGCATGAATTTACCCTATTCAGGCACCTCTATTCACGAAATTTACATGTTAGACACCATTCTTTCCGCGAAAATTTCCCTCCTTGGTGGCCAGAAAAATCCTAATAAATGATTTCGGGCAAGGTAGCCGGCGAACTCCACGCACAGATTCAACCTACCAGCTTCGGCTTGCCAACTGCCAACAACCTGGCATCTACCATCCGCGAAGCCCCCTCCCACTCCACATCCCCCTGCCTCCAACACCCTCACTCCCACCTCCCAGCCATCCGCGCCAATACCTCCTACTAAAAAAACAGTAAAGACCGCTACACAAAGTTATGGCGGCATGCCACCCTGCGCCAACCCACATCCACGCCCCCCAATCTTTCATCCATTGAAAACACCTCCCCCTTAAGCGACAATCAAAATGCCTGGAAGCAGCGCCTACCTCAGTGCCTCGCTCCCCCCCCTCCCACCAGCCGCCAAATGGGTCGGCATAAAGCTGTAGTGCAAACCCTCAACCACACATCCCGCACCAACTCTGCCGGTATGGGAGCTGATGAACTCCGCGCATTTATTCCGCGTTCCATTTGGCCTTGCGCTCATGCCGCCATGCCGCTGTACCGCAGCTTTTGCTGTTATTTTTTCATTTTTAATTTTTTAGTATGAAGTATTATCTCGTTGCGCGTACCACCTGTTGTATGGTGGGCATTGAAGAGTGCCGTGGTTTCATCGTAGGCAGGTCCTTGCGGGCGGCTTTTGAAAAGGAGTATGCAGGCCGCATTCTCATGGTTACGGCTGCTGCCCAGGCATTGCCTGGTATTTCTTATGTAGCGTATAAAAAGGCCTCCGGGCCTTTTTATAATGCAGTACACGTAAGAGTCAACTTTGAAACTCAATAAAGCCTTGAACGACTTTCCTTGTTTCGTCATCTATACCCGCACTTCCCAAAAGAGCAGTTAACCTGTTTATCAGATCTCTTTTCCTATCCGGCTCCTTTTCAGCATTAATAATCCTATTCAGCATCCAAACGGTCAAACTGGTTGGTCTCCGCTGCAACGATTCATATAAATAGAGCTCATACTTGCCTGCATAACGTTCCAGCGTATGAACCAATGGACCGGGAGAGCCAAAATCAGCATGCGGATACTTCTCTACCATCTGAAATATGGGCGCTATAGCTTTTTATGATCTACTAATGTCATTGGCAAATACGATCATGTTTTGAATGGGACCAGCCAGCACACGCTCCAATTGCTTCACGATCTTTTTAGTGGATGGTAATTTGTTGTGCTCGTCCAATGCTGCCTGGTTTTCCCAACGCTCATACAACACGAACTCCTGCCCGCTGTCCGCTACAGTATGAAAGTGAAAGTCGATATTGCCGGGCTCTTGCCTCACCCCCGCTACAAAAGGCCCGAACAAGCGGGTGATCTCCTTTTCCTTTCCGGGTTTTACTTTGAAGCGTACGATCAACGTGGTATAAGGCTGATGATTTTCCTTTACCGTTTGCCTGTTATCAGGCCACAGCTCTGTTAAATAATTCATTTGAATAGGCGCGCTCAGCGCTCCATTGGCCAGGGCAAAAGCAGCTTTTGTGTACTCCTTCGCAAAGTGCGCCTCCAGTTGTGAACGGTCCTGCCAGCGTTCATACAGGTAGAGATCGATAGCGCTTTTCTTATCGCCGTACAATTCCATTTTGTAATTGCCTTCCTCTGTCCAGGCGCCCTGCACATCTTCCTGCAGGGCGTTTTTTACTTTGGCGGCACTGCCAGGCTTAGCGGTCACTTTTACCAGTAAGGTCACCACTTTCTGTGGCATCAGGGGCCTTACCTGGGCTGCCCCCTGCGGCTTCTCAGGCACCACCTCGCTCAGCTCGATCAGGTTGCCCCAGGGATCGGCAATAAATGCCAGTTTACGCGTAATGTCTTTCAGGTAAAAAATATCGCCGACGATCGTAACACCCCGGCTCTTTAATTCCGCTACTGTTTTCTCAATGTTCTTTACATGGATACAGATATGGTGTAAACCGGGTGCTTCCAGGCTTTCCGCCAGGTCCTTGTAAGTAGGTTGAGGTTTTAATCTGCCTCCAGCCAGTATCTCTACCCAAAAGTTGTTGTCATTGGCGGGCGCGAGGTACGCCAGTTTCTCATCGGCATAAGGCCATTCGTGAATGACACGGAAATCGAGTTTCTCCGTCCACCATTTTTTGGCAGCTTCATAATCGGGTACACGAATACCAACATGGTTACCCGATACATCGGACAAGGGACTGTTGGGGTTCAGCTTCGGCATATGGAAGCCAGTCTCATTGTCCTTGTGTTGTGCATTGGCGGAATTTGTCACCAGGATCAGCGTGAGTACCGCGATCGTTGTTGTAAGCATCTTTTTCATAACTGAATGTTTTAATTGTTTGATTGATGACCCAAAGATTGGTCAAACAACAGCCCCTTTCGATAGCCAATTCAAATGAGTTTTTATTAAAATCAAAGAGGGGGTAAAAAACAAAAAGCGCAGGATCGGCTCCTGCGCTTTACAACTTTAGTATAGTCAAAAATGCTACTCCTGATAGCTTTTTCTAAAACCGTTCGGTGTCAGTCCTGTATGTTTCTTGAAGAATTGGTTGAAATTCGGCTGATCGGCAAACCCAATACTCATCGATATATCCTGTATGCTCCAATCAGTATGAAGGAGCAATACCTTCGATTCTTCCAGCAACCTGTTCTTGATATGTGTACTGACATTTTCACCCGTATGCTTTTTCAGCAAAGCATTCAGGTGGTTGGGGTGAATAGCTAATGTAGACGCAAACTCTTTGGCAGTGCGCAGCCTGATCGGGTTATCGTAATTGATCTGTGCTGTTTCCTGCTCCAACAAATTAAAGAAGGCATGCACATGACGGTATTCCTCGTTCACCGAATCCGGGTCAGGGAAACTGGCATCCCTGCTGGCTTCCAACATCAGCAGTTGGATATATGCCTGTATGGCATCTTCATTGTATCGCTGACCGGCCAATTCTTCCGCCTTCATCTTCTCAAACAGCCCACAGATTGTTGCGGTCCGGTCCTCCGTTAACCGGATCACCTTTCGTTTGTTGTCGTTGAACAGCGCGTACTTTTCGATGGCAGCCTTTAGCATAGGCTGTTCATCGCTGAACTTTTTACGGAACAGTACATAGTAACCGCCCACTTCTCCCGGTGTCATGTTCTTCCAGGTGATGATATCAGCCGGATGAATAAACAGGATGGTAGGCCGATCGATGTAATAAGTATTCAGCCCTGTAGTAAACAAACCGATCCCTTTGGTAACGATCAGTATCTTGTAAAAATCGCGCCGGTTGGGCGAAAGGTAATTACGGCACTCGTGTTGCTCACGATTGAAAACCCGGACCAGCCAGGGTTCGTAAAAATCGCGCATCACAGGGATCATTTCCGGAAGATCACGCAGGTGATCGATTTTTTTGCTGTCTAAGGTTGTCATGCCTGTTCCATTTACGATCAAAAGATAACTGTACCCTACCCCTAATGTAGGGCATTAGCCGGAATTCGCCGCAGAATATCATTGAAGCCGATGCCGTCCAGGAACGCTACCACTTGTGTGATCTTTCCCTTTTTCATTTGTATAAACCATGCGTACGCCATATTGATCCCTCCGCCAACATCAATTGAAAGCACAAGCCGGGGCTCAGGAAGGTATAGTGAACGCCGTCCGCCTCATCTATATCGTATTGCATCTTTACACCGGGAGGCTGATCCATAGCGCCCGTTTTGCTATTGCAGGTGGCAAATTGAATGATATGTCCTTTGCCAACGTCCTGCATCACCGGCAGCACATGCATGCTCAGCAATCCGCTATCGCATATATTGATCAGCCTGTCTATTCTTCCGTACTGTTGTACGATCTGGCGAACTGCCTTTTCGGTATCAGAGGCATTGAATAAGTTGATAAGCCACCAATCTGCCAATGGAAACTTATTGTGGTACGATTGCAAGGCCCTACCCGCATCACTTCCGGGCGAGGGTATCGCCACCACCTGCTGGCCCCGTAACAGTAAATACTTTACGGTAGCCTCTCCGATGCCTTCGTTCGCTCCACAAATCAACCAAACTTTTTGCATTTCCATATAGACCATTTCATGTGTAAAGTTCCGGCGCTCCCTGCCTTTCGCCATTAGCCCCTTCAAAAAAAAGAGCAGGCAGGCGCCTGCTCTTTAACTGCCTGACGCACTTGTCTTAGATCACATTTTCCCAGGCTTGTTTTTGGCTGTCTTTCAGCATATCTTCCACGAACTGCGGAACCACATTCCTGAATTTGCCGGTATCGGCGGGAACGATCCTGATCATCGTGTCGATCATTTCTTTAGCGTCCAGCCTGCCTGAATCGACACCCAACATGGCATCGAAGGTGGCGCGCAGATCGACTCTCTTCGTAAAGTTCTTGCTGTCATCCAACCAGCGGAAGGGCGTATCTGCCATTGTTTCGTTGAAGCCAGTGAGATAAGCACCCGGGTTAATGGTTTGTATCTTGATATTGTAAGCTTTCAGTTCTCCCTGTAAAGCTTCGGCAATGGCTTCCAGCGCGTGTTTGGTAGAAACATAGATTCCGAAACCAGCAGGGGTAAACAAGCCACCCATGGAAGAAGTAAATACGATTTTACCGGGTTTTTTCGCCAGTATCCATTTGTTGATCCATTGTTGTGCAAAGGACAAAGGAGCGAATACATTGGTTTCGTAATTGTCCCGCACCAGGTCCAGGGGGATCTCAAAAACGGGACCGGCTTCACCGATGCCTGCATTGCTGAACAATACATCGACATCCCAGGTCAAAGCGAATTTTACGTCGTAGGGGCTCCTGATATCCAGTTTTTCCACGCGGAGGTTCTTCTCCAGCCCCAGCGCTTTTGCTCTTTCGCGCAAGGGGGTAACCTGCGCTGAGATGTGTACACCCGCAATAACCTTATGTCCTAATTGGGCCAAACCGATTGCTGTGCCTTCGCCGAATCCGGTGCCTGCACCTGTGATAAGAATTGTTTTCATGATTGAAAAGTTTTAAAAATGTGATGGAGTTTATTATTTGAGTTTGTAAGAGCCTATTGAAGGATGCTACCTGCTGTAGCGATCTCGAAATCCTGGTCAGGTGATCCGCCCGATACCCCAATGTACCCGAGGATCTGGTTGCCCTGGCGAATGGGCATCCCGCCTTTGAATCCTACCAGGCCACCGTTGGTTGCTACCATACCGTAGGTTTTATTGGCCGGATCCAGGAAAGCGCCTACTTCTTCTGAATTCATGCGAAAGAGCATGGATGTTTTGGCTTTGCCCATCGCGATGTCGATAGAACCTATGTATGCATCGTCCATACGTTGGAATGATTTCAGGTAACCATCGGTATCGAGTACCACGATATTGGCGGCTACACCGATGGCGGCACCTTTTGCCATTGCCAGGCTGATGGATTCAGTTGCCTGTTGAGTGGAGATTGTCATAACTGGTATTTTTTTGTTTGGGTTATTGTTGCATTGACATAACAAAGATGGCCCGGAAACCGGGCCATCCTATTAGCATAAGTAAAGCTGTTTTTATGAAAATCAAACAACCAGTGAACGGTTCCGAAAATCTGCCGGTTCCAAATCCTTTCAATCCAATAAATCTGAGCCTGCCCCGCTTATTGCGGGGGTTCAGACAAAGAAAACCCCGCCTCGTCAGGCAGGGTTCCCGCTGGTCCGCCACCACTTCACGCAGCAGCGATCCTAAATCCTAAAAGCCAGCTCCTAATAGCTAACAGCTAAAAGCTTACACCTAACTCCTAACTGCTATTCCTTCTCTACAGCCGCCTGGCTCACGGCCCCTGCTACCGTACCCGCAACCGCCATATAACTGGCTACCTGCACCACGATCGCCGGTAAGGCTACCGGTGTCGTTAAAAGGGCGCCGCTAACGGCTGCGAGGATAAGGCTCCAGTTACGCAGCTTCGAAAAGAAGGGTGGCGTTGGGCTTTGCATTCTTTCTTGTAGGCTCATAATGCTTACATTTTAAAGTGAGGAGATGTTGTTTACAAAGTGCCCCTACAGGCTCCCGCGTGCCTGGTTACCGGGAGTTCTCCCGCAGGCTGCAAGGCGGTGGATTGTACATGGGGCTGGCCATATGATCCGCGGCCTTGCCCGGCCTCGATCGTATATTGGCACAGCGGTTCACCTGTAAAAGCAAAAAAGAGAAATGCTACGCATCAGTAGCCGTTGCAACAGCACGCCTCATGGCCAAAAACTGGCGCGCCTCATCATTAACCCCGCAGAACCGGCCGTTTCCATGGGATCAACAATCATTTATGATCAGCGAAAGAATGAGAGTTGTTTTCGAAGCAAGGGTGTATTCTTCTGTATTCTAAATTCTGGATCCTATATTCTCCATCCCCTACTCTTCCACGATCCCCCTTCCCGTCCCCACAATATTCAAACACATAGATCCGCCCGACTGGAGTAATAAATATTGCTTATTCACCCTTATGAAAAACTCAATACCCAATACTAAAAAAATAGGTGCCTCGTCTATCACATCGACCATCGTCATCAGCTTTACAGCCGTCTCCTTTTCCATGGGCAGGAATGCCGATCGGGTTATCCGGCTGTTATACGTGCCCGCGTTAAAGTCAATACAGGCCGCTCCGATACTGAATCGTACATAGGAAGGTTCCCGCTCATAGCGCATTTGCTTATAAGGCAGGAAGGACGGTATAGTTACTGAACAGATGCCCGTTATACCATTCATCTCCGTCTCTACACGTTGTTTCAATACACCCGCAAGCTTTTTACGTGCATTGAAGTCATAGCCTTCCAGCAAACTGATATCACCATCCTGCAGCGTCCGTTCTCCCCATTGATGCAGTGGATCAGCTTGCATACCTTGGTATATGCTGCGCAAAAGCTGCCCGGTTTTCCGGCAATCCCTGCATTCCCGCGTAAGCGCGCAAAATGCCGATTGTATCAATTGACAGCTCTTGCCGGCCCGTCCAAATTCCACATTTTGGGGTGTTAAGCGGATAGCCCTTGGACGGCGATAGGCCGCAACAGGCATCAGGATATACTTCATACGATTTCATTTTTGAGGTAAGCAATTTATTCGTTAACTAACTTTCTGAAGCAAACATACGATCACAAAATGCCCATTTCCAAATCTCCGTCACCGTTATGACCTGTTATGTCCGGTAAAGTCCTATAATGTCCGGTCATTATAGGACATTTCAGGTCAAAACAGGACACCACATTTGGATTACCCATCCCCGTTAATATAGCTTTGTGGGGTCAAGCTAAAAATGAGGTGAAGCCCTGGTCATACCATGGTGATACCGTAGCTAACCCGGGGTTAACCCGTAGTGATCCCAACAAAATAGCATTGACAGCCAAAAACGGTCTCTTACACCAAAAGCGGCGGGCAGGCTGGCGCCCATTGCTGAAAGGAGGAGCAGACAACAGAAGATTGCACCGCGGGCAACCTTCCATTATTCTTTCATCTTTTAAAAATTAAATCTATGCCAAAGCAAGTTGGTCTTATCAAGATAAAAGGTTCAGTAGACGACCTTACCTTTTTGGAAACACAGGATGGCCTCATTGCCAAAAGGAGACGGCGCTCCAATGCGGACAAGATCAAGAACGATCCCAACTATCAGCAGGTACGCAACGTCAATGCTGAGTTTGCTACCGGTGGTAATGCGGGTCGCCTTTTCCGCGAAGCTTTCACCACCGAGATCAATAAAGCATCCGACAACCGCATGATCAGTCGGCTCACGCGACAGATGATCGCGGTGCTGCAAACCGATCCGGTAAACGAATGGGGGTTGAGGCAGGTACAATTGGGCGACCTGCTCATGCTGGAGAATTTCAATTTCAATGAGGCCGTTCCAATGCTCTCTACCGTCAAATTGAAACCGATGGTAGCTGCCAACAGGGCCTTAGGCCAGATCTCCATTATCATACCGGCACACATACCACAGCAATTCGTGGCAGCTCCTTCCGGTAATGTTACCCATTACCGTTTCTTCGGCGCAGCAGCCATTATTGATTTCGAAAATGATAGCAGTACGACCGGGCGGCAAAATTCAGGCAACCTGGTGTACGACAACAATGAAGGGCTGGAGACTACCCTTACCATGGGCCTTCCGGCCAACGCCACCTTACCACTTTTCATAGTGCTGGGGGTCGAATTCATGGTCATTATCAATGGTAAAGCTACACCAAACAGTAAAAAGCAAAGTGCGCTCCACATATTGTTGATAGACATTCCTGTCTAAGTCATCAGTAAGTAGCACAGCTTTCTCCTCACGGGACCGGGCCTGCCCGGTCCCTTCTTTCCCTCATCCAATAAGGCAGAATATGAAACGCAAGCTCACCCACGCTGAAAAAGAAGCCCGCAATCCGGGACACCTTCCCCGTCATTATTACCCCGGTTACGTATTCATTCCTAAAAATGGGTACTTCCAGGCCAGAAAGGTCGGCCTCACAGGCCTGCGCGTCTGCCGCGATCCCCGCTTTCATAAAACACGCCTGCTGGCCAAAGAATTCGCAAGGTCCAATACCTGGGCCAAGCTCATTCGTGCCGCCTTTCACGCTGCCACAGGCATCAAATGCAATAAACAAAGTATCCATGGACTATTGATCCGTGCCCTGCAGCAGGATGAGAACAATATTTACGGCAGCAGGCAATTGCAACTGGGCGATCTGTCCTTGCTGGAAGGGTTCAACTTCAATGCAAAGCTGCCCTTGGAAGATACCTGTAAGCTCCAATATGAGGGGGCTTACGATCCTGAAGTCCAACAGGTGAGTATCAGCTTGCCTTCATTTGTACCCGAATACTTTCTCTTCCCTCCGGCCCCTGTCACCCATTGCAGGATTTGCCTGGTCACAGTAGCGATCGACCTGCTGCACCATGCATACCAGGCCGCCATCGCACGTACCTCCCTTATCCCGCTTAAACGCATACACATACCGGCAGGAGAATTGATAACCCCCTACCAGGCACACCCACATATAGTAAACTTTACGGCACTGGGCCTATTGTGTTACACCCGGCAGGGAGCAGCTTTATTGCCATCTCCGGAGAGTAGTTCCTTACAGGTTATTGCCATTTGCTGATGGAGTTGGCGCTTGTTAAAATTCTGTCAATAAAATTTTGCATTTGCAGCTCCTATTATAACTTTTTATCATCTTGCACTACCCTGTTACGTTATTCACCATACATTAAAATCCTATACAATGTCCGATCGTAACCTTGAATTTCGAAAAATGAAAGAAAAACATTTTATGTCTTTCTTCGAAGTAGATGACCGGCAGGCCCGTCGCAAAAAAGCAGAGATGCTGCTCAAATTAGGCCTGCCCAAAAAGTCTATAATTTACTTTCCTGCATTTTGTCAATGTGTTGAACGAACAGAAGCACAAGTGCGGCATTTCTTCGGATGGTAACCCATACAGGGCTGCATACCCGCACACGATATACAATGCAGGAATTTGCCATGTAAAATAAATAATATATGTTTGTGTAGCTTAAAGCCCGCTGGTCCATAAAAGAAAAGACAATTACTATGATAAATCAAACCCCAACAATTATGGCGCAAGCCACACTTGCCCTGTGCAGCACAAAGCACCTCCTCTCCGGCAATACATTTCCTCCCTGGTAAGAAACAAAATATCAAGTTTATCCCGCTTCGCGGGGCCCATCCCGCCAGCGGCAAGCATTGCCAATTGCCAATTGGTAGTCTTCCTGCTTTTGCGACGCTTAAGAAGCTTCTCCCCCACTGCTTCAGCTTTCACCTAACTGTCCCCAACCAATCATACAAGGATCAATACTGTCCAGGCGCTTCATCGCGAATGGACCAGCCACTCATTTTTGTAACCTCAAACTCCTACCATGAAACCACAGCACGTTGACCTCACAACGCAGCACGCCAGCGAAACATTTTGGCATAACCTGGCCCTGCTGAAACAATTTATAGAAGTAAACAAACACTTTCCGGCGAAAAACGAGAACAAGCATTTATATCAATGGATGAATAGCGTGAGGGCCAAATACAAAGCAGGCCGCCTCCCGGGGCTATACATCAGTGAGCTGAATGCCCTCGGTTTCAATTGGTCTGTGAAAGAGACAAAATGGTACCAGTTGGCGCAGGATACCAGTGAACAGCTAACCCAGGGGAAAATGCTCACCATGCGGGAGCACCCATTACTCTATCGATGGTTACGCAACAGCCTGGATCAATACAGGAACAAACTACTGACCGAAGACAAAAGGAAAATAATAGAAGAACTGCTGCCCAAAATTAACCAATTGCAGCAGCTGACTTCCGAAAGCAGCTTCTTGGTAGATCGCATGCGCGAACTCAATTGGGAAGAGCAGTTTGATCAGCTCGTCCAATTTCGAAAGATCCATACAAAATGCTGGCCCCGTCGCGCATCGGGCAATCAGGCCGAAAGAGAGCTCTATAAATGGTGTTCCCTCATAAGATGTATATACCGGCAGGCTGCCCTTGGCGACGCCTGGGCACAAAAATTAAAAGGAATAGGATTTAAATTTTATTCATGCCTGCTGTTCCCGCTTCCTTTTTTTGAATAGGCCATGTGCTGCCTCCGAAAGCGCCGGGCAATGCTGCCCACCATAGCCGGTCACCGCTATAAAATAAGCCAGACCTTCTTGGTAGTAGATCTGGCTTAACCTGTATCAACTGAATGCTAGTGAAGCTGGTAGTTAATAATGTTTCTTATAAGGTAGCACTTCTTTGAATCGTTACATTTCTGGCTTTCATAACCGTATTCCCTGATGGGCCGGGAGTACCTGATGAACCTTCCATTTGAAGGTCGATGATCAGGTTAAGCGGCTCATTCACGAAGTTTTGGCCGGTTTGGTTCGACACATTGACCCCATCGGTCCAGTATTCGATATTTACATTATTGGTAGTACCAATTCTTGTTAAATAGGCCGTGTACGTATGCCAGTTACCCGGACTGGATATCGTTGTGCCAACACTCGACCACTGTCCATTTTGATTTTTGTACGTGTTGGTCCAGTTAGTGGTACTTCCTTTAAACTCCATAATATCACTTTCCGGGGGCCATTGATTAGCCCCGTTCAACCAGAACGCAGGCCAGGTGCCTTTTACAGAAGGGCATTGAAACTCCCCTGATACACGCCACTTTGGCCAGGCCGCGCTCACCGTCACCTGTTGTTTGGCATAGCAGGTATAGGAAAAATAGTGGATGCTGGGTTTGTCAGCCACCGTACCAGGGTAAGCGGTGATGGTTAATACGCCGCCCGAAAGGCTCATATTCTGCGTTCTCATACGGGCAGATCCGTTGTGATCGATAGCCCCCCATGGGTAAAAATTGCCCCAGTAAGTACTGAAGGAATTAAAGGAGCTGGTGGGCAGCACCGTTACCCAGCTCACAGCGTTGGTTTCAGTTTCGAAGGTTTCCTCGGGTACGGGCACATCTTTGTCGGCAGTTTGTTTTTGGCAGGAGGACCCCATCAGTAGGACGACTGATGCGATCAGGATCAGGTTTGATCTTTTCATAAATGGCTTTTGATGTTAGTTAATGGTAGCTCCCTATTACATTAATATTGAACAGGCAGGTCAAATCTCAATGATTATTGATAAATACATGGGGGGCCAATCTGTAAATTAGGGGGGCTAAATAATCATTATTAACCATTCGCGTTGGCGACTTACTACTACCAACAAACTTTTTAAAGTATTCAATTAATTGACTAACAATTAGGTGTAGGTCAGATCAGGGTACACAAGCCTCACTAGAACACCGCAGCAGCGATCCTACAGGCTAAAAGCCAAATCCTAAAAGCCAACGGCTAACAGCTAATACCTAACAGCTAAAAGCTAAACAAAGGCTATTCATAATCAACCCATTACAACACGCCGATCTTTTATTTTAAAATCCCGATCGTTTTGCCCGGCCCATGCGTCAAAAGATAAATCAAACAAAATGGTAGATCTGAAAGACAAAATTGCCGTCGTATTTGCGGCATCGGGAGAAATAGCAGGCGCAGTGGCCCGTTCATTCGCACAACACGGGGCAAAAGTGTATGTAACCGCCAGAAACGGGGAGGCAGTAAAAGCATTGGCCGAAGAGATCAGGGCCAATGGCGGAACAGCCCAAGCCGCCAAAGTGGACGCCTTAAAGGAATCCGAAATAGATAACTTTCTAAAAGAGGCCGCCTTCGCCAATGGCCGATTGGATATCGTATTCAATGGTATTGCCGTGGAGTATAGCGAGATGGGCGGACGGCCCCCCGCATTGACAGCTACTTTCGAACAATTTATGGCCCCCATGCAAAAGATAGTCGGTTCTCAATTCCTCACTTCAAGAGTAGCCGCAAAGTATATGATCGCAACGCGCACCCCAGGAACCATCCTCCTGCTCACCGCAGCGGCATCCAGGAGCAAGATCCCCAACCTGTCCGCCTTTAGCGCTGCCTGTGCAGCAGTAGAGGCCATGACACGCGTAATGGCGGCCGAATGGGGCAACGAGGGCATCAAGGTCACCTGCATTGCTTCCGGCGCTTTAATGGAAACCAAACGGATCTCCGGCTGGATCAAAAGTGCCGCCAAAGAATACGGCATACAGGAGGAACAGATCATCGCACAATACAAAGCATTCGATATCCTGAGAACGGGCCCCACCCTCAAACAAGTAGGTGACACCGCGGCTTTCCTCGCCTCCGAAACCGGGATAGCTTTCAACAGCCATGTGGTCGATGTAGATTGCGGCAAGCTGAACATTTTATAATGCGTCAAACCTATTTTTCATAAATTGAGCGGTTGCTGCCTCCCAGGGCGGCAACCCTCTATTTTAGTTATTATACAATTGAATGGAAAAAGAAGACATCCTCCAATCCGCCATCGCCGGTGATATCAACGCCTTTCAATCCCTGTATGCCGGGTTTCAAAGCCAATTGAAGTCTTATCTGTACCGCCTGCTCACCAACCGCGACGATGTAGAAGACCTCGCCCACGATACCTTTATCAAAGCATTTTCCAATATAGCCAGCTTCAACCAGGAGTCTTCACTAAAGACCTGGGTATTCAGGATCGCCACCAACCTGGCTTATGATCATTTAAGAAAACGCAACAGGTGGCAGACCGATGCACAGGACCGGGCCGCAGACCTCGCCATCAGTTCTGAAGAGATCAGGCAGGAGTTTTGGCGGGTGCATGATAACTCGCCTGCCGGGGCTTACGAAATGAAAGAACATATCGACTACTGTTTCACCTGTATTTCAAAGACCCTGCCCATCGAAAACCAGGTCGCCCTCATCTTAAAAAACATGTATGATTTCCAGACAAAGGAAATTGCATTGATCCTCGAAAAGACCGAAGCCGTGGTCAAACACTTGTTGAACGATGCCCGGAATACCATGACCAATATTTTTGAACACCGCTGTGCACTGGTCAGCCAGGAAGGGGTTTGCCACCAGTGCAGCCATATCAACGAAATATTCAATCCTAAACAAAACCAGCAGGAAGCCCTGATGAAGTTGGAACTGGTGAAGGGCTCCAAAAAATATGACCGCGAACAGCTTTTTGCTTTACGGATGGTATTGGTCAAAGCCATCGATCCCTTGCACGCTGCGGGCACCGATCTCCACGAGGAAATGATGAATTGTTTAAAAACCGCTATTGGAGAAAAAAAGGATTTTTTCGACAAGCAGGTATGAACTAACCCAACATAGTACCAGCTATTGAATGTGATCAGTAACCCAGGTAGGACTAAAAAGAAAAAAGGTCCACTGTGGAAACAGCTGACCTCTAACGATTGCTTGCCATATGAAAAAAGATAATGATCTGGGAAAGGGAGGTTTACACTTGTCTGTCTTACACTTATTTCGGTTATCATTTCCTCCGATGACACAAAGATAGAACTGGAAACGGGCCCGCCAATACCAAATTAACCGCCATTTCATGAGCGCAAACACTGCCCGGGAACACTGAAATGCTTACCAGGCCTGTGTTTCATCCGCCGGCGACCATGACCACCAAACCAATATCCTGTCAGTTCAACCGGTTGCGCAGGTTTCCCGCGCCTGATTTAACCGGATACCGGAGTCTGGATTATTTTTTTAACCCTTTGATCTTCCCCACTACCTCGGTATCATTGGGCTCAAGTTGGAGATAACGTTCAAAGGTCGCGATGGCTTTATGGTTATCACCGGTAAGGCGGTAGCCTTCTGCAAGGCTATAAAGCGCTCCGGAAGATTGGGGAAAGCTGCGGGTATTGAGCAGGAACAGTGCCAGGGCTTCCGGGTTCTTTTTATCAAACAGCTGATGGTAAGCCCAGCGATCGATGACAGCTTCCCGCAGTTTTAGTGCGCCATTATTTTCGCCGGCCAGTTTGATCCCTGCTTCTACCCCACCTTTTAGGGTCGCGTCAATAACACTTTTTGTATAAAAATAGTTATTGGTTGCCGGTGAAGGACCGCATAGGCGGCTTTTGATAAAATTACTAACCTCCCAATAATTTTCTACCTCGCCATTAGTAAGGATAACCACCGTGTAGCCAAGGTCGGGAAAGATCATCAGTTCATTGGCGATACCATAATGGCCTCCCGTATGGCCAACAATCAGGTGGCCGTTCAGCGTGTCCGTGCTCATGCCATAGGCATAATTTCCTCTGTCGTATTTAACCTTCCCTGTTATATAAAGGGCAGTATTTGCTGTGTTGAGCAGGCGGTTGGACAAAACAGCGTTGGCAAACCGGAGCAGGTCAGCCGCAGTAGAATAGCTCCCGCCTGCCGGGCCTCCTTTTACAACATTCACATACGTATTGTTTTTCCATTGCCCGGGATGCTCCTGAGACATCGTATACCCGGTGGCCATGCGTGGTAGCGCATCGTCCAGTTCAAAGGCATCCGTATCATCCATTTTTGCAGGCAGAAAGATATGCTGCCGCACATAATCAAAATAGGTCTGGCCGCTCACTTGCTCAATGATCTTTCCCAAAAGCACATAACCCGAATTGCTGTACAGATAGCGGGCGCCGGGTTGGAAAAGCAGGGGTTTGTTGATGAACAGCGTAAGATAGTCATCCACCGTCCTGTATTTCTCTTTGGCCAGCTTTTCATGTTCCTCCCAGAAATTGCCCATCCCCGAAGTATGCGTGAGTAGCTGGTGTATGGTCACAGAATCAGCCACTGCTTTGTTCGCGTAATCGGGTAAGTACCGGCCCACCTTCGCATCCAGCGACAGCTTGCCGGCCTGCACCAATTGCAGAATGGCCATCCCGGTAAACATCTTACCCATGGATGCGATATTAAAGCGGGTATTGAGCTGGTTAGGTACACTGTCGGAAAGGTTGGCGTAACCGTAGGCTTTACTGAAAATCGTTTTGCCATCCTTTGCGATGAGTACGACGCCGCTGAAATGGTCCGTCTTTGCCAACTGCCCAAGATGTTGAGCAGTAGCTGCCGCAAGGGGGGCTTTGGTTTGGGCTGCCAGCATGGCCGGCAATAGCAGCATGACGAATACGGAAAATGGAGAGAATGGTGCCTGTTTCACGTTCTTTAATTTATGCAAAGTACGTTGATCGCCAGGATTATAAATTGTACAGATGTCAGGCTGCCATATCCATTTTACCATTAAATTAGCGCCTGATATGGAGGTCATTATTCACAAACCGCTTTCTCCTTTGCTGCAGCGCCATATCGGGTGCTTCTACACCCTTAACCGGCAGGACGGAGATGCACCCGCCACTTACCTGAGTTTTCCCGGCATCTGCAACATCGTCTGTTTGTATGCCGACACAGTAACCGGGGTCACCGACAACCTGGTCACTATTCTGCATCAACCGAATGGTATCCTGGAAAGCCGTGTAGTTGGAAAGTTCAGTAAAGCCGTATGTGTTAAATATGAGGGACCGATCAGCGAGATCACTACCTTGTTCAAACCCCTGGCGATAAACGCTTTTTTGCCGTCCCCGTTAAAGGATCTGGCAGACGGTCATTTTCCCTTTTTCAATCCTTATCCTGACTTTTTGCCCACGATGCAGGCGATCCAGCGTATGCAGGCTATACCCGATAAACTGGCTGCCCTGGAAGCTTACTGGCTGAACAAATACCATGGATACACCCATCCATTTTTACCGGCCATACTGGAGGAAATGAGCAACGAGGAAATGCCTGATCGCAGCATTGCTGCCATGTGCAAGAGTCACGGGGTATCCCGTCAAACCTTGCACCAGCATTTCGAACGCTATCTTTGCAAAACACCTGCAGAATTTAGAAAAATAATTCGTTTCCGTAAAGCAGTGAATGCTCATCATTCATTGCCGGCGGAACAAAAGCTCACCCGCCTTTCCCTGTTGGCAAACTACTTCGACCAGTCGCACATGATCAGAGACTTTAAAGCACTGACCGGCCATACCCCAAAATCATTTTTTAGGAGCATTGCCCGTTTGGGCGACGGTGAGATCAACTGGCTGTTCCTGTAGTGCCCTTGTCCAGATCCACCCGACACAAAGTCTACTTTACACCCCCTCCGCCGGCACGCCAGACAGTAGCTTTGTACACAAGCTCACCATAAGAGCTTCTTTTATGAACCACACAGATTTTGAGACCTTTTATCAATTGCACCATCAATCAACACCACTGGTAATAGCCAATGCATGGAACGTAAAGAGTGCGCAGCTAATCGAAAAGGCAGGCTATGCAGCAATGGGTACATCCAGCGGCGCCATTGCCGATTCACTGGGTTATAAGGACGGCGAGATGATCCCCTTTAGCGAACTGCTGTACATCGTCAAAAGGATCAGGTCCTGTACAAGCATACCACTGACGGTAGACCTGGAAAGAGGCTATGCAAAAGACCTGGACACCCTGAAAGATAATATCCAACAAATAATTGACTTCGGCGTTGCAGGCATCAACATCGAAGATGCCGAAGGAGAAGAGCCCTACCTGGAAAAATTGACAGCTATAAAGAACTACCTGGTCAAGTCCGGTCAACAGGTATTCATCAACGCACGCGTCGATGCCTTCTTATTAAAACTCCCCGATCCCCTGGAAACAACATTAAAAAGAGCAAAGCGCTACCAGGATGCCGGCGCCGATGGACTGTTTGTAACAGGTGTTCAGGATTCCGGTATTATCAAAGAGATCTGTGCATCCACCACCCTGCCGGTAAATGTGGTGGGTGTTGCTGCTATTTCATCAATAGCAACCCTGGCCGCAGCGGGTATTAAAAGAATCAGTATGGCAGGTTTGTTGTACAGAGCTACCTACACCAGCTTGGGCCATATGGCCAGTGAAATGCTGAAAGAGCAATCCCTGGCGCTGCTTCATTCCTAAACCCGCACTCCCGCCTGGTACCGCCCCACCATTCTCCCCAAAAAATGGCCCTCACCCCGCCATCCTGCACTGTCCTGATGGCAGGTGCATTCAGCTCAATTGGCCAATTACAAAGCTCTATACAGGAATACTTTAGTATATCGTGTTTTGTAAGTATTTTCATCAGGTAGAACCAAACAGTCCCAGGCATCTAAACATTATTGTCATTATGAAAAGATCCCGTCGTCATTTTATTCAACAGACCGCATTGGCCGGTGCAGGCTTACTGACTGCCAATGCAGGATTTTCAGCACAGAGCTACAGGCGCATCATCGGTTCCAACGACAGGGTTCGTGTGGGCGTGGTAGGTTTCTCCGACCGGCACAAAAGCTCCCATATTCCCTGCTTCATGAACCATTACAAGGAGCTGAATTTCGATGTGGTGGCCGTATCCGATATCTGGAACAGAAGAAGAGAGGAAGGCGCAGCCACCTGGAAAGAAAAAATGGGACACGATATCGTGGCCTGCCGCAACAACGAAGAATTATACAGTAAAAAATTAGTGGACGCCGTATTCGTCAGCACCGCCGATTTTCAACATGCCCTGCATACCGTCGAGGCCGTAAAAGCCGGTTGTGATGTATATACTGAAAAGCCTTTTGCAGAGACCATGGAAGACAATCGCGCCGCCCTGAAGGCCGTGAAAGCCACCGACCGCATTGTACAAATAGGTTCCCAAAGAAGAAGCGGCGCCAATTACCATGCCGCCAATGAATTCATCCGCTCCGGCAAGTTTGGCCCCATCACCATGGTCGAGCTCACCTGGAATGTGAACCAGCCCGGCCGCTGGCGCAGGCCTGCCCTGGTGGAGCAATGCAAGGAAGCTGATACCGATTGGAAACGCTACCTCATGAACAGACCTTATGAACCCTGGGACGCCCGCAAATACCTCGAGTTTCGTTTGTTCTGGCCCTATTCATCCGGTTTGGCCGGTCAATGGATGAGCCACCAGATCGATACCGTGCATTGGTTTAGCGGATTGGCACATCCCCGCAGCGTGGTAGCAAACGGAGGTATTTATCAGTGGAAAGACGGAAGAAGGAACTGGGATACCATAACCGCTGTATTCGATTACGGTCCCCTCAACGACCCCTCCACCGGCTTCCAGGTTACTTTCGGCAGCCGCATGCACAATGGCGATGAAAAACCAACCGAGATCTATTACTCCAATGGCGGCGAGCTCAACCTCAACACCAACAAAGTGTCGCCCACAGGTGGCCTTACCAAAAGGTTTGCCGATGAAATGAAGATACAATCCAACCTCCTGCCCGAGTTGAGCCTCACCGAAGCAGCGCCTGTGATCGCTTCTGCCAATACCGGTGGTGATAAACTCACGAGCAACCACGTACGCAACTGGATGGAATGCGTGCGCAGCCGCAAACAGCCCAATGCACCCGTAGAAGCCGGTTATAGCCATTCCGTGGCCACCATCATGACCAATGCTGCCGTGCACACCGGACAGAAAGCCACTTTCGATGAAAAGACACAGGAAGTAATGGTAGGCGGTAAGCCTTTTAAATATTAGTCAATAAGACCGTAAGCCCATAAGTCCGGTATTACTGCCGGACTTACGGACTTTGCTGACTTCCGGTCTATTTATAAAACGATTCATACTATGTCATCCATATCAAAGAACATTATCCTTTCAGCCTTAGGCCTGGCAATATCCGTTGCATCCTTCGCTCAAAAAAAACAACCCGTACAGGTTATAAAGGTCGATAAAGAAAATAAGGTCAACATCCTCATCGGCTCAAAACCTTTTACCAGTTTCCTGTTTCCCGACTCGCTGGAGAAACCCGTTCTTTACCCCGTACAGGCATCCAACGGCACCATCGTTACACGGGGATTTCCTTTTAACCCCCTGCCCGGTGAACCCACCGATCACCCCCATCATATCGGTATCTGGTTCAACTTTGAAAATGTGAACGGGCTCGATTTCTGGAATAATTCCTTTGCCATTGCAGCTGATAAAAAAAACAAGTACGGCTGGATCAAGACCGACCGCATCCTGGAAACCCAAAGCGGCAATACCGGTGTATTGGCTTACCACGCCAACTGGACCAACCAGGCCAATGAAACCTTGCTGGAAGAAACCACGCGGCTCGAATTCAGCGGCACCGGTCATGAACGTATCATTGACCGTGTAACCACTTTGAAAGCCAACACCACCGTGTTGTTCAAAGATGCCAAGGATGGCATGCTGGGCCTGCGGGTTGCGAAGGATCTGCAGATACCCACCAAAGAAGAAAAGAAATTCACCGACGACAAAGGCAATGTGACCGTAGTAAAAGCAGAAGCCGTTTCCAATGGCAATTATATCACCAGCGAAGGCAAAGAAGGCGATGCTGCCTGGAGCACCCGGGCCGCCTGGTGCAAGCTGTACGGAAAGATGGGTAAGGATTCCATCAGCATTGCCATCATCGACCACCCATCCAATATCAACTATCCTACCTTCTGGCATGCCCGTGGTTATGGCCTGTTTGCAGCCAATCCCCTGGGTGAAGCCATCTTTACCAATGGGAAAAGCGCCAAAAACCTCCAGTTACAAAAAGGCGAATCCGTTACTTTCCGTTACCGCATCGTTGTGAGTGATGGAAAGAAAACGCCTTCAGCACAGCAGCTCAATCAACTGGCGGCAACATTTGCGAAAGAGAAGTCAGAATAACTTATGATGCAGTAGTATTTTCGGACAGCTACAATATACTGAAATCAGATAGCTTGCTGCATGTAGGCTACATACAAGGCTGTACCCAATACTAAAACCGCAACCGGTAATGAATTTCAGCACACTTCTTTAATAGTATCAGTATTGACAAAAACTACTATAGTTTGTTTATTATTACCGCTTTTGTACAACAATCAGAAAAGAGCCTGCGCACAGCATGGGTAGCCTTCCAAATCCACACAAAAAACAAAATCCCGCTCACTTTACCTATTTTTGAAACGATCCGGGCTGCACAGCTTGCAGTCTCACACAGCAACATTAACCCGATAAACTACACGGATTGCCTGCGGAGCGGTCGTTTAATGAGCAAGAACTGCTGTCCCGCCTGGCGGACGGCGATAAATCAGCGTTCGATACCCTTTACCAGTATTACGAACCCCGGTTAAGGCTATTCTTATACCCTTTCACCGGGACCGATCAGGATACCCTCAATTCTATACTGCAGGATGTCTTCCTCAAACTCTGGTCCAAAAGGACCGACCTCGTGGGTATTGCCTTCCTGGAATTTTACCTCCAACGCATGGCGAAGAACAAGCTCCTCGACACCCTCAGGCTCAGTCAGATCAGGGAGCGACATGAATCCGGCTACGCCCGCCTGCAAACCGGCGCCGCTGATCCCACCACCGAACAATTGCAATTGAAAGAATACATGGCCATTGCACAGGAAGGCATGGCGCAAATGCCCGAACGCCGCCGGCTCATCTTTACACTCTATATCATTCAGGGCTTGTCGCTCGATGAAGTGGCTGCGCAGGTCAACACGTCCAAAGAAGTCGTGAAGAAACAACTGCAGCTCGCCAAGGTTTTTCTCAAAGAATACATAGCGCAGAAAGGCGACCTGCCATTGATGCTGGCAGCCCTGCTGCTCGCCTCCCTGGCGCCCTGAAAATATTTTTTCCGGGCGCCGTCCACTTCGGTTCCCGGGCTTCGTTTTATACCTACAGGAATGATCGATCAACATGAAATATTAGTTAAGCTTTCACGCCGCGAAGCCACTGCCCAGGAACAGGAGGCTTTCCGCCAATGGGTCCAAACCCTGCCGCAGCCACAGTTGGAAGCATTGTTGAATGAATATGGAGATATCATTGCGGAGATTCCGGAAGTACGCGAGGCGCACAATCCCGAATTGCTCACAGCCATCCATGCCGCCATGGACAATGAACCGAAGGTTCGGGTAATGCCCCTTAAATGGATCTGGGCCGCCGCCGCCGCTGTACTCCTACTCGCAGTTTCCATAATAGTACTGCAAACCAATACCGCTACCAGAGCAACCAAAAGAACAGAACAGCTGGCCGACCTGCCGCCCGGTAAAAGTGGCGCCATCCTCACCCTCACCAATGGGGAGAAACTGGTGCTCGACAGCCTGGGCAATGGCATCATTGCCAGGGATGGCGGTTCCGAAACCGTATTGCACGATGGCAAGCTCATCTACAATGTAAGATCCGCCGGTAGCCAGGAGATCGGGTACAATGAGATGACCACCCCCAAAGGAAGGAATTTCAGGATAGAGCTGCCCGATGGAACCCTCGTATGGTTGAATGCAGCCAGCTCCATAAGATATCCAACTGCATTCACAGGTGATAAACGCGAAGTGACCATCAAAGGAGAAGCCTATTTCGAGGTCATGAAAAACCCCAACATGCCCTTTGTAGTGCAGGTAGACAACAGGGCCGACATCGAAGTGTTGGGAACCCATTTCAATATCAATGCCTACAGCGATGAGTCAGCGATCAAAACAACATTACTGGAAGGCAAAGTGAAAGTAACATCCGTGACCGGTGACCGGCGATCCGCAACACTCTCGCCCGGCCAACAAAGCCTGCTTACCGCATCCGCCATGCAACTGCTGCAGCCCGACCTGGAGCAGGTGATGGCATGGAAGAACGGCCTTTTCAATTTTGAAGGCGCTACCCTCAACGAGGTGATGAAACAACTGGAGCGCTGGTACGATATAGAAGTAGTATACGAAAAAGGAATTCCCGATATAGCTTTCGGTGGTGAAATGACAAAGAATATCTCCCTCGCCGGGCTGCTGCTTGTGCTCGAGAAGTAATATATACATTTTAGGATCGAAGGAAGAAAACTGGTTGTCTTGCCCTGATGAATAATAACGACCGGCATAAAAAAATCCGGAGGTGTTGACGCACGCCCGGATAAGATTTAGCTGGTTGAAATTGAGCTGGATACTCATTAATTAACAACCAAAACCTGGTAAAGGTATGCAAAAAACTGCTTACGGTGGTCTTTTACTCACCGTCATTTGTCTACTGGTCTGCACCAACATGTTTGCGCAGCCCGTCACCCTCTCGGTAAAGGACATGCCGCTAAAACAGGTGTTCTCCGCCATCAAAAAACAAACCGGCTATGTCGTTTTCTACAACCAGCAGATGCTATCCGGTACAAAGCCCGTCACCCTCACCGTCAACCGAATGCCCCTGCAGGAGCTCTTGCAATTGGTATTTACGGATCAACCTGTCAATTACATCATCCAGGATAAGACCATCATACTTTCCCGCAAACCCGTTACCGATCAGCCACACCTCCATATAGATATTGTTATATCCGATCCTGCACTGCTGATCAATGGCGTCGTACGCGCCGACAACGGTGATGGCCTGGCAGGCGCCTCTATACGCATCAAAAATACAGGCACAGGCACTTCTACCGACGGATTTGGTGGGTTTCAACTAAAGCATGCCGTGGCCAATGCAGTGATAGAGATCTCCATGATCGGTTACGAGACCGTGGAATTTATCGTGGTGCAGCAGCAGGATAAATTTCAACTGCTGCCCAAAAGCAAAGCCACTTTTACCGCCGATAACAGCAACCCGGCCATGATCTACCTCACCCTCACCCTGAACAAGTCCCTGAGCATCCTCGATGAGGCCCAGGTGATCGCGTATGGAAGAACATCCCGGCGATATGCTACCGGCAGTGTAGGCACCGTAAAGTCGGAAGACATCCAGAAGCAACCCGTGATGAACGTATTGCAGGCACTGGAAGGAAGGGTGGCCGGCCTGGTGATGACCCCTGCCACAGGCAACTCTGCAGCGCCGATCAAACTCGAGATACGCGGCAGGAACGCGTTGAACCCAAACGCGCTGACCGAACCTTTGTACGTGATCGATGGCGTGCCCCAGGGCACCCTGAATGTGGGCGCCCTGAGCAATCCGGGCATCAATGGAGGGCCCGTGCAGGCCGGTCGTACCAATACCGCCGGCGAAAGCCCCTTGTTGTACCTCAACCCCCGCGACATTGAAAGCATCGATGTGCTGAAAGATGCCGACGCTACCGCGATCTATGGGGCCAGGGGCGCCAATGGTGTCATCATCATTACCACCAAAAAGGCCAGGCCAGGCCCAACCCGGTTCAGCATCAACGTTACCAGGGGACAAACGACAATTCCCAAAAAGCTCGACCTGATGAATACCGCGCAATACCTTGCCGTGCGCCGGGAAGCCTTCCGCAACGATGGTATCACGCCCGATCAATATACCGCACCAGATCTTACCATCTGGGACCAGAACAGGCAGGTAGACTGGCAGGATTATTTCTTTGCCCCCGGCGAACAACTGTCCGCCGATGCAAGCGTGTCCGGCGGTATTGCCAATACCAATTATATTATTTCAGCCAGTTATCAATCGCAGCAGGAACTAATGAACCAGGGCGGCAAAACACAGCGGGGCTCCCTCGCAGGGAACATTACACATACAAGCCTCGACCAGAAGTTCCAGATCAATTTTTCCAGCCGCATAGCCGTCACCAGTGCTGATGCCATTGCACCCGGATGGTTTATCCATACCCCGCCCAATGCGCCCGACGTGTACAACGAAAAAGGGGAGTTCAACTTTGTTCCTTACCGTGGTCTGTACAGCAGCAATTTCCCCTTCGGCGAATTGAAAAGACCTTCCGAAAGCAAAAGCAATATCATCAATACCGATCTGCGCTTGAGCTACGAGCCCGTTAAAGGATTGACCTTCTCCGTCAATGCAGGCTACAATTTTACCAGCAACAACAGTGCTTTGTACTCGCCCGCCGCCTCTTACGATGTTGCCTATGGCAACCTGTCGAGCGCCATTTTCGGAAAGTCGACTGCCAATAACTGGATCGTGGAACCGCAGTTGCAATACCGGACCTTCATTGGTGGCAAAGGCAACTTGTCTGTACAGTTGGGCGGCAGCTTGCAGGACGTGAAAAATGAAGGCATTTCCACCGTCAGCCTGGGATTCCCCAACGACAACCTGATCAAAAGCCCCAACAATGCAGCGTTCAGCCAGTTGTTTGAAGGCTCCGGCGAATACAAATACGTGGCCGGCTTCGGCATCATCAACTTCCGTTGGGACAATAAATACATCGCCAACCTAAGCGCACGGCGCGACGGCTCATCCCGCTTTGGCCCGGGCAAACAGTTCGGCAACTTCGGCTCCGTCGGCCTGGCATGGATCGCCTCCGAAGAAAAATGGATGAAAGCCATACTGCCTGACTGGTTTACGTTTGTGAAGCTGCGGGGATCCTATGGCATCACCGGCAGCGATGCCGTAGACGATTACGAGTTCCTCACCCGCTGGAGCAACAGCATGAGCCTCGGCGCTCCCATGCTGTTGTTCAACTACAACGGCACACCCGCTTTCAACCTGGTAAGGCCCGTCAACTCCGATTTCAGGTGGGAGAATACCGAAAAGCTCGATGTAGCCCTCAACCTGGGTTTCCTGCACGACCGGATCAACATAGAAGCAGGTTATTACAGGAAATCCTCCGGCAACCAGCTCACCAATGTGTCTACGCCTGATTATACCGGCTTCCCCTCCATCCGCGCCAACTGGCCTGCCGTCGTGCGCAACGAAGGGTGGGAAATAAGCCTCAACGGAAGGATACTGGATACCAAAGACTGGCACCTTTCCGCCACCTTCAATATCGCGATCAATAAGAATAAGCTTGTCGACTATCCCGGACTGGAATCGTCTCCCTATGCAGACATGTATGCCATCGGCCAGTCGCTCAGCCTGAAATACCTGTTCCATTACATCGGCATCGATCCGGCAACGGGCGATTTCCTGCTGGAGGACCACAACAAGGATGGGGCCATCAGTTATTTCAGCTCTGTGATCCCGCAAACACCACAGGACGACCGCTACATCGTGTACAACCTCGATCCTAAGTATACTGGTGGCTTCGGTGTGCAGGTAGGGTACAAGGCATTCACCCTCAGCAGCCAGTTCAGCTTCAGAAAGCAATTGGGCCTGGACCCCTGGTTCAGCCTGCAACTGGGAAAGATGCAAAACCTTATCCTGCCGGAGGAAGTAGCCAACAACCACTGGCAGCAACCAGGCGATCAGGCGCTTTATCCCAGATACACCACCGGCATATTGAACAATGCCATCATCAATTCCGACCGGTATTATACAGATGCCTCTTTTGTAAAATTGTCCAACCTTGCCGCCTCCTACGACCTGCCTGCGAAGCTGCTGCAAAAGCTGCATATCCAGGCATGCCGTTTCAGTATCAGTGCGCAGAACCTGTTCACCATCACCTCGTACCGGGGCATCGATCCGGAGATACAAAGCATTAACGGCGGCTCGCCGATCACCCGCACCATTGCTGCCAACCTGAACTTCACTTTCTAAAACCAACCGACATGCGAAATCAACCATCTATACTGTTTGCCTGGGTCCTCTGCCTGTTGACCGGCTGCAAAAAGCTGATTGAAATAGACCCGCCGAAGACCACCATCTCCACCGAACAATTGTTTTCCGACAATGCGCAGGCAGAATGGGCCGTGGCCGGCCTGTACAGTAAAATGATACATGGAACAGAATTTTCCATGATGGTGATCGCTGGCGAAAAGAACTTCGGCGCCGGCCTGTCCACCATATTGGGAAGCCTTTCTTCCGATGAAATGTACTGTTCAAGTGGTGCCGGCCGGAGTGAACTGTATTACCTCAACATCAATCAGCTTACCACCGCCAGGGCCGCGGTGCCCGGTTATGCCTGGACCTCTGCTTATAAAACCGTGTACGATGCCAATGCCGTACTGGAAGGCCTGGCTGCCTCCACCACTTTGCTCGACAGTGTCCGGAAAGAGCTCAGGGGAGAGGCGCTGACCTTGCGTGCTTTTGCTTATTTCTACCTTGTCAACTTCTTTGGCGATGTGCCCCTGGCCCTGACCATCGACTATACCAAAACCGGTAGCCTTTCCCGTTCCCCCGTAACAAAAGTATATGAGCAGATCATCAAAGACCTCGTGGAAGCAAAGCCCTTGCTGGCGCCCGACTACTCCGTCGGCAAGAACGAGCGCGTGCGCGTGAACGCCTGGTTTGCAGAAGCCTTGCTGGCCAGGGTGTACCTGTACACCGGCCAATACCAGGAGGCAGTGAACAGCGCCAGCAAAGTGATCGGTAAGTCCGACTATTTCTCCCTCGAACAGGACCTGTCGAACGTGTTTGCGGCCACCAGCCGCGAAGCCATCCTGCAATTGAAACCCAACAGTGAGAACAGCGGCTTCAAAAATGGTACACCCGAAGGATATTTATTCCGGCACCAGTTGGCCACTGTTGCCTCCACGTACCGCTTCACCAACCAGTTGCTCGATGCCTTTGAGGCCAATGACAAAAGAAAAACGACCTGGGTGTTGGAAGACGGTGGCAGCTTCACTGCCTATAAATACACCGTGGGACCAACCGATGGTGTGCAATACGGACCACAGCCACAGTACTACATGGTAATGCGCCTGGCCGAGCTGTACCTCATCCGCGCAGAAGCATCCCTGCTCTTGTCGGAAAGCAACCGGCAGGCCGCCATCAACGACCTCAATGCCCTGCGGCAAAGGGCCGGGCTCCTGGCCCTGCCGGCTACCCTGAGCGCTGCACAGGTCACCGACGCCATTGCCAATGAACGCCGCTTTGAATTGTTTGCCGAATGGGGCCACCGGTGGCTCGACCTGAAGCGGACCGGCAAAGCGAAAGCCGTTCTGTCACAAATAACCGCCAAGCAGCCCTGGGCAGGCGACCACCAGTTGCTGTACCCCATACCGGCCACGGAGATCATCAACAATAAAAACATCACCCAAAATCCCGGATATGAAAAGCAGTAAAATATTCCTCGTCGTGTTGACGGCCCTGTGTGCCGCCTGTGGGAAGCAGACCTTCAACAACGGGCAGCCCTTAACTTTCTCCGTCTTCAACGGCCTGAACGATGGCGTGCTGTTGTATGGCAATTACAGCGGAACACAACCTTTCACCTATAAGTACTCGCAAACACTTTTCAGCAGACAGATGGTCAAGGTCAGCTTTGAAACGCCGCATGTATGGGCCCGGTATTTTGCCTCCCCCGATACCCTGGAAAAAGATAATCCTGTATTCGATAAACAGTTCGATGTTACCAATGGCAGATCCTATACACTGTACCTGCTGGGCGAAAAGACCCGGCCAGACCACCTGTTTGTTGAAAACAAGTTCAGCCCCTACAAAATAGGTGACAGCCTCACCTACCTGCAGGTGGTCAACATCAGCAACGACCAGCCCATCAGTGTGAACATACAGGGCGAGGCCAACGGAAGCCTGATCAAAAACCTTCCGTACAAACAAGTGTCCCCCATCCTGGCAATCGACGCCGGCCATGACCGGGCCACTTATGTGTTTGAATTCCGCGATGCCGCCAACGGCGACCTGTTATCGACAGAGGAGGTAACAGATATCAACGGAGCGAACACCAATGCAAACCATTTCCTGTACAAGAACTGGGCAATGATCTTCTCCGGTAAACGGGGCGCATCGGACAACAACGCCCTGAAAATTACCAGGACAACCTATTAGGAAAAATAACCAGTAGAATTTTATGAGTGCAATTGTAAGGGTAGAGAAACTCTCCCATAGGTATGCCAGTGCCTGGGCCATCCGCGATATCAGTTTCGAGATCAGTAAAACCGGCGTTGTGGGCCTGTTGGGCTCCAACGGGGCCGGCAAATCGACCACCATGAACATCATGTGCGGCGTATTGAACCAGACCGAAGGCGAAGTGTTCATCAACGGCATCGATAAGCGCGCCAATGCAAGGCTGGCCAAACAGCAGCTTGGCTTTCTGCCCCAAACCCCGCCTTTGTACACCGATTTCACCGTGAATGAATTCCTGACCTATGCCGCCGATCTGCGGGGCATGGAGAAGAAAACCATAAAGCAGGCGGTGGCCATCGCCATGGACCGCACCGGCATCACCCATTTCAGTGAAAGGCTCATCAAGAACCTGTCGGGCGGTTACCGGCAAAGAGTAGGCATTGCACAGGCCATCATTCACCGGCCAAAACTGGTGATCCTCGATGAGCCCACCAATGGACTGGACCCCAACCAGATCATCGAGGCGCGGAAACTCATCAAAGAGATCGCCATCGACCACACCGTGCTGCTGTCGTCCCATGTGCTGTCGGAGATCAACCTGCTCTGCCGCGACATCATCATGATCGAAGGCGGCCGTATCGTGTTTGCCGACTCGATGGATGCTTTCAACAACTATGTGCAGCCGCAGTCCATGCTGGTGACCCTGGAAGTGATACCACCTGAATCCGAGCTGCTGAAAGTGCCTGGCGTCACCAAAGTGCAATACCTCTCCAACACCCAGTGCCGTATTTACTTTGCCGGCTCTGCAGACATCACCCAGGTGTTCATCAGAGAAAGTGTTCAGCGCAACTGGCGCCTCAAAGAGATCGGGTTGGAGAAGTCCCTGTTGGACGATGTGTTCAAACAATTATCTCACCAGTCCCAATTTGCACGCTGATCATGAAGAACACTTTGAAAATAGCAAAGGCTGAATTGTTGAACCTGTTCTATTCGCCCGTTGCCTGGCTCGTGATCCTCTTTTATTGTATAGTCTGTGGGGTGGCCTTTACCGAACCAATGTCCATTTATTACCGCGTGCAGAAAGTATTGATGGAGGCCGATCCACACTGGACAGGCTTTGATGGGACTGGATTGACGGGCGAGCTCACCGGTACGGTACTGCGTAAAGTGGCGGCCAATATATTCCTGTTCATCCCTTTGCTGACCATGGGCATCATCAACCGCGAGGTCAATGCAGGCACTATGAAATTGTTGTATTCTTCTCCCATCAGGATAAGAGAAATAGTGCTCGGTAAATACCTGGGTTTATTGACCCTGGTGGTAATGCTGATGCTGATCACCGCTGTCTTCCTGGTTTCCGCCTGCCTGATCACCACCCATCCTGAGATCAACCGCCATTTTGCGGCGCTGTTGGGCATCTTCCTGCTGGCCAATGCCTACATAGCGATAGGGATATTTATCTCCGGCCTCACCACCTACCAGATTGTGGCCGGTGTGCTGACCTTTGGTGTTTTCTTTATGCTCAACTCGATCGGTGGCCTCTGGCAGCAGTACGACCTGTTCAGAGACTTCACCTGGTTCCTGTCCATTGCCGGAAGGACCTCTTACTTTCTGAACGGATTGATCTCTACCAGAGATATCTTTTACTTCGGATTGATCACCGTGCTGTTCCTGGGCTTCGCCATGATCAAACTGCGGAGCACCCAGGAGTCCAAACCCTGGACCGTAGCTTTCGGTCGGTATCTGGCCCTTTTTGTGGTCGTGCTGTTGGTGGGCTATTTTTCGGCCCGGCCCGGCCAGGTGAAATACTGGGACCTTACCCGGAGAAAGATCAACACCGTCACCACCAACACCCAAACTGTTTTGAAGGAGCTGGATGGGTCACCCCTCACCGTTACCCTGTATACCAACCTGCTTGGCCTGAACGCGCCCCACGGGCTGCCCCAAAACAGGAATTTTTACCTGTGGCAGTTCTGGGAGCAGTACAGGCGGTTTTATCCCAACATGCAATTCCGGTATGTCTATTACTATGATCACTATTCCGAGGACAGTACGATGTTCAGGATGCACCCTAAACTGAACATCGACCAGATCGCCGAAAAGGTATCCAAAGAGTTCGGCATCCGGAGATCCATTTTCGAGCCACCTGCCGCCATCCGCCGTGAGATCGACCTGCACCAGGAAGGGTCCCAACTGGTGATGCAACTGGAGTACAAAGGAAAAAAGGCCTGGCTGCGCACTTTCCGCGACAATGAGGTCTGGCCCGCCCAGGACGGTGTGGCAGGCACCATCGCCCGCCTCACGAGAAACAGTGTGCCCAAATTCCTGTTTACTACCGGGCATTATGAACGCAGTCCCTGGAAACAAAACGAAAGAGATTATGGCGATCATGTGTTGGGCGTTTCGTCGAGGACCAGCCTGGTCAACCTGGGCATGGACGCCGATACGATCAACCTCCTGACGGCCACCATACCTGCCACCACTTCCGCGCTGGTGATCGCAGACCCAAGGACCGACCTGCAGCCCGCAGAACAGGAGAAGGTCAAAGCCTGGTTGCACAAAGGCGGCAATGCACTTATACTGGCCGAGATGAAGAAGCAGCCCATCGTCAACCCCCTGCTGCAACCATTGGGCGTGCAGGCCGACAATGGCACCATCGTGCGCCCCAACGAGCATGAAATGCCCCACATAATGCCGGGACGCCTCACCCACACCGGTTCCACCCTTGCGATGGAGAATACCATGTATGAATACAGCCGCGGTGTGATCAAAGTGTTGGAGAACCCTATAGAAGGAGGCGTCAACCTCCGTTATACAGCAGCCAGTGGCTACCAGGTGCAGCCCATCATCACCATCGCGGGCAATGACAAGACCTGGATAGAGAACGGCAGGCTGGTGGTGGATTCTGCGGCGCCCGTTTTTTCCGCTGCCGAAGGAGATATCCGCCTGGACCAATACACACTGGGCCTTGCGTTGACACGCGGTCAGCAACGGGTGTTGGTAACCGGTGACGCCGATATACTCACCAGCAACAGGAGACAGACAGGCAATGCTTTTTACAGTTGGCTGCTGTACAACAGGTACCCGTTCTATGCCAACTATCCCGGTCCCACAGACAGATACTTTGCCGCCCGGCCAGTTACCATCCAACTGTTAAAACTGGGATACACCTATGTGGTGCCTGCCATCGTGCTGCTATTCGCTATTGTTTTACTGGTAAGAAGGAAGAGAAAATAAATAATCAGCAACATGTTATTACAAACCGACGATCAAACCATTGAGGACTTACGCCTGTTTGCCAGGCGCGAACAACCAGGTATCTACGATATTTACAACAACACCTTTACCCGCGGCGGCGAAGCGGTGCTGGAAGAAATGTTCCGCAACCCCTTGTCCCACCGGGAGCAGATCATCGCGCGGTCATCCGTTATAGCCGCCTTTGCAAAGCTGGGCACTACCTTTCCCTTTCGCCCCGTATTGCTCGACAATATTGAAAAGTACCTGTCGCACGCCGCGCAGAACCGCGACGGGCAAAGAAGCACCCTGGGAGAAAAAGAAATTGCCGCGGGCGTGATGGCCGCCATCGAATTGTTGCATGCCGTACGTGACTTTGCAGAGAAAGGCGATGCCGTGAAAGTGGAGGGGCTGGCGCAGCAGCGCAAGGCCATGACCCTGTTGTTGAAGGACGAGGGTTTGCAGCCGGTGTTCAACGAAAAGCCCGGCGCCAAACTTTCCTATGCAGCCATCACTGCTTACGACATACTGGTGCGGGTGCGCGAACGGAAGAAGTTCATCGACGTGCTTCATTTCATCTACCTCGTCGACGTGTACATCTCCGTAGCCACCATGGCCAATAAGCACCAGTTCATTTTCCCCGTCGTGCACACCGGCCCCGGACGCGTGATCAACGTGAAAGGCGTTTTCCATCCTGCCCTCAAAGACCCCATAGGCAATGACCTCACCATGGATGGCAGGCGCTCGGTCGTATTCCTTACCGGCGCCAACATGGCCGGCAAGTCTACCTTCCTGCGCTCGCTGAGCATTGCTGTTTACATCGCGCACATGGGCTTTCCCGTGGCGGCAAAAGCCATGGAGTTTTCCATCATGGATGGTCTCTATACCACCATCAACCTGCCCGACAACCTCGGCATGGGCGCCAGTCATTTCTATGCAGAAGTGCTGCGCGTAAAGCGAATAGCCGCCGAGCTCAACGCGGGCCGGTCCATCTTTGTCGTGTTTGATGAACTGTTCAGGGGCACCAATGTAAAAGACGCTCATGAAGGCACCGTGGAGATCACCCGGGCATTTGCCCGCAAAAGCAACAGCCTGTTCATCATTTCCTCCCACATCGTAGAAGCCGCCGATACCCTGAAGCAGCAAGCTACTATCGGCTTCCATTACCTGCCCACCCGCATGAACGGCAACACACCGGAATATACCTACACCCTGCAGGAGGGCGTCACCGACGACCGGCATGGCATGATCATCATACGCAATGAAAACATCCTCGACATTTTAGCAGCAGGAAAAAAGAACGGTTAATTATGAACTTCACCATAGACAGACAATCGCTCGATGAACTGAACCTGATGGGCAAATTCCGCAGCGGGTCAGTGTATTTTCTTTTCAATAAAGTAAAAACAAGAGGCGGCGAACAGCTATTGGACCAGTTGTTCAGCACACCATTGACCGACGAGCAGGCGATCAACCAACGCGTGGCCATGTTCCGCTTCTTCCAGCAGGCTGGCCTGGAATTCCCCTTCGATCCCGGCCAGGTGGGCCTGATGCGGGAGTACATCGATGCTGCCGGCAGCCAGGGACGCCTGGCTACCCACCTGCACGTGATGCTGAAGAAAACATTGTCCAGCCTGGCCCGCGACGAGCAATACAAAGTATTGATCCAGGGTTTGCAGGCCACCATCGTTACCCTGAAAAAATGCCAGGTCTTTGCCGCTATGCTGGCGCAAATGGGAGGCGCTTACGGCGAAAAGGCAAAAGCGATCAGGAACATCCTCGAAGCGCCGGCTTTGTCCCGGTTGATCGAAACAAATATCTATAAAGCGATCCCGGTCAAGACCATCGCTGCTTATGACCACCTGCTCAAGACAAAAGCAAACAAGTCCATCAAACAGGTCCTTCATTTCATTGCCGAGACCGATGTCAATATCGCTGTCAGCAGTGTGGCCGCGGAGAAAGGATTTACCTGGGCGCATGCCCTTCCCCGGCAGGCCAATACCTTGTCTGCCACCGGCCTCAAACATCCCTGCATGGAGAAGGCCGTTGGCAATGACCTGCAAATGGCCGTCGACCGCAACGTCATCTTCCTTACCGGCGCCAACATGGCCGGTAAGTCTACCTGGATGAAGACCATCGGCATCTCCCTGTACCTCGCGCACATCGGTTTCCCCGTGGCCGCGCAGTCGATGGAATTCTCCATACGCGAAGGCATTTATTCCAGCATCAACGTGGCCGACAACATTGCGCTGGGCTACAGCCATTTTTATGCAGAAGTGGTGCGTGTAAAGAATGCCGCCGAAGCCACCAGCACCGGCAAGTACCTGCTGCTGATGTTCGACGAGTTGTTCAAAGGCACCAATGTAAAAGACGCCTATGATGGCACACTGGCCGTCACGGAAGCCTTTGCCGAATACAGGAACTGCCTGTTCATCGTGTCTACCCACATCATCGAAGTTGGGGAGGCCCTCAGGGCCAAAAAGAACATCCGGTTTACCTACATGCCCACCGTCATGGAAGGATCCGTGCCGCAATACACCTACCGTTTGCAGCCCGGCATTACTGAAGACCGTCAGGGTATGTTGATCATCAGAAATGAAGGCATCCTTGAACTCATCGGTCGTTAAAGAACAAACTTATTCATTCCAACATCATGAAAATGATCTATAAAATAGCCAGGGCCGAGTTCAGGAACCTGTTTTATTCGCCCATCGCCTGGCTTATCCTGTTGGTCTTCTACATCGTATCCGGGTTTCAGTTTGTAGATCCCCTCGTCAATGTAGCGCGGATACAGGAAGCCAACCTGGAGACCAACGCTACCTGGGATGGATTTCCGGCAGCCCTTTCGATTGCCATATTCATCGAACCGATAAAAGGCATGCTGCAAAAACTCTACCTGTTCATTCCGCTGCTGACCATGGGCGTCATCAACCGCGAAGTGAACGCGGGCACCATGAAGCTCCTGTATTCCTCCCCCATCCGCGTGCGCGACATCGTGATGGGTAAATACCTCGCCCTGCTGGTGTTCAATGGCCTGGTGCTCGCTATTCTGGCCATCCTCTTTGCTACAGGATATTGCACCATCATACATGCCGAGCTGACCTGGTACCTGGCCATCCTGCTGGGATTCTTTTTGCTGTCTGCCGCGTTTATTGCCATCGGGCTGTTTATCTCCAGCGTAACGCAGTACCAGGTGGTGGCCGGCATCCTGACCTTTGTGGTATTTTTTATCCTGGAGAACCTGCAGGAAGTATGGCAGCAGTATGATTTCTTTCGTGATCTCACGTATTTCCTTGCCATGACCAACAAGGCGGAAGAGATGATCGGCGGACTGATCACCACCAGTAATGTGCTGTACTTCGTGATCATCATTGCTATGTTCCTGGCCTTTACCCTCATCAGGCTGCGCAGTACCCAGGAGTCAAGGTCCTGGAAACTGTCCTTTCTGCGCTACACCCTGGTGAGCCTGCTCACACTGACCATTGGTTATTTGTCCGCGCGTCCCGGTTATGTAGGTTACCTCGACCTCACGCGCGACCGGTTGAACACCATCCATCCTGCCATGCAGGCCGTTCTGAAAGAGCTGGACGGTTCACCACTGACCATCACACTGTACACGAACATACTGGGCAAATCATCACCCATGGACGGCCTCCCGCGCAGCCGGAACAAATACATCTGGCAATACTGGGAAAAGTTTGTGCAGTTCTACCCGCACATCCGGTACAGGTTCGAGTACTACTACGATGTCAACGAGTCGAACCAGGAGCTCATGGCCTCTTTCCCCGGCAAGACAGTGGACCAGGCGGCGGCAACCCTTGCAGAACTGTACGATGTCGACATCAAAAGTTTCAAAAAACCGTCAGCCATCAGAAAACTTGCAAACCTGCAACAGGAAGACAATCTCGGCTTGCTCATGGAGTTGGCCTACAAAGGCAGGAAGGCATTCCTGCGCACCTACCCGGATACCAGGATCTTCCCCGACCAGACCCATGTGGCGGGCACCATCAGGCGCCTGGTACGGCCGGCCAATCCGAAAATATATTTCACCACCGGGCATTATGAGCGCAGCCCGTTCAGGAATGGTGAACGCGAGTATGGGCCAAACACCAACTACAAACAAAGCAGGTTTGCCTTGCTCAATATGGGCGTCGATGTCGACACCGTTTCCCTGGCGCGGCAAAACATCCCGGCCAACACCGCCGTCCTCATAGTGGCCGATCCGAAATCGGCCCTCGACACCACCGAGCAGGCAAAGATCATCGACTACCTCGCCAAAGGCGGTAACGCCATCCTGTATGGCGAGCCGGGCAAGCAGCAAATGCTCAACTCCCTGCTGCAGACCATCGGCGTCACCCTCGATCCCGGTACGATCATTATTCCTGCCAAACACGACCTGCCCCATTCGTTCAATGCCAGCGTTACAAAGATGGGCACCCACATGGCCAACGAAGAAATGCTGTACAAGGCCGTGCAGAAAGACAGGACAGGCAGTATCTATCTCTCCGGCGGCGCCAATATCAGTTTCCGGCCAACAAACGGGTTTACCATCGAACCCATCTACGACAAAACACCGGAACACGATGGATGGATCGAGAATGGCGTATACACCGGCGATTCAGCCGCTCCTGTTTTTTCGGCGGCAGAAGGCGACGTGAAGCGATCCACTTTTGTGATCGGCATCCGGTTGAAACGGACCATCAACGGTAAAGAACAAAGGATCATGGTGTCGGGCGACGCAGACTTTATGACGCCGAGGCGCGTCTATGGCGGCGATATTCGCAATGGCATGTTCAGTTGGATGCTATACAACGACTATCCCGTTTATACCCCCTATCCGGACCCCATCGATATAAAAGTAAAAATAGGGTATGATGCGGCGCGTGCCCTTTATGTAGGCTATGTCTACATCATACCGGCTATTGTTCTTTTGGGTGCCACCTTATTATTGATCAGGCGAAAAAGAAAATAATAAACTCATGAAAAAAGTACTCCTTCAATTACTGTCATTATTCCCTTTGTGTGCGGCAGCGCAACAGTACGAGATCAAAGGAAAAGTAGGCAATTACAACGATCCTGTTAAAGTATACCTCGCTTACAGGGTCGACGGCAACCTGGTGCTCGATTCGGCCAGCATGCAACAGGGCTCATTTCAATTCAAAGGTCAGGTGCCTTCCACCCTCATAGCGGCCCTTATTTTAGACAGGGCATCCGTCGGTATCATGAACATGAGTGACCTCACTGCCGACATTGCCCGGTTCTACCTCGGTAATGAAAGCATTACCGTTACCAGTGCCGATTCCATGAAAAACATTACCATATCCGGCTCCCGCATCAAGGATTCTGTGATAGCAGCCGCAGCAGGGGCGGCAAAAAACCTGGCCGAAGCAATGAAAGAACTGCAACCCGGTAAAATGGCCCCTGCATTTGCACAGCCCGATTCCAGCGGCAAAATGATCAACCTGTCCGCCTTCCGTGGCAAAGTAGTGCTGGTCGATTTCTGGGCAAGTTGGTGCATGCCTTGCCGCCAGGAAAATCCCAATCTCGTAAGAGCTTACGAAAAGTTCAAGCAAAAAGGATTCGAGATATTCAGCATATCCGTAGACGATGCCACACGAAGAGCAGACTGGCTGAACGCCGTCCGGACCGACAATATGCAGTGGACGAATGTCAATGACCTGAAAGGAGGCGATAAAAATGAGGCCGCCCTGTTGTACCACGTGCAAAGCATTCCGCAAAGTTACCTGCTCGACCGCGATGGGAAAATACTGGCCGTCAACCTTCGGGGCGAAGACCTGGATAAAAAACTGGAAGAACTGTTCTCAAACAAATAAACATTAGCCATGAAGAAATTGGTATTATTCGCAACCGTCTCCATGGTTGCACAGACCTCCCTTTTTGCACAGACAACAGAGTACGTCAACTATAGTCCTTTCCTGGGAGTAATAGCTGATGTTGTCAATAAAGCGGATACTGCCTTGTGGAATGCATCCCGTGTTTCCGTGCAGAATAGTGCACTGTTGGTAAAAGAGGAAACACAAGTGCTACTGCCCGTGGAGAAGATAAAAAGAACGGGGAAGGCCTTCACCGACGAAGCTATTTATGCCAAAAGAAAGAGCAGCGTGGTCATGATTGTCAAGCTGCGTAAAGGCGCAGGCGCCACCATCAACTTCGAGATAAAAGGTACCGGTTTTTTTATATCCAAAGAAGGCCATCTGGTCACCAACAACCATGTGGTGCAGGAATTGGTACAAACCGGTCCTTTCTCCGATGACCTCCTGTACTTTGTGATCACCGAGGATAAAAAAAGCTACGTGATCGATAAGCTCTTGTCTTATTCTAAAAATAACGACCTCGCTATTCTTGGTATCAAAGGCAACGGCAGACAGTTCGATCCCATACCTGTCGGCAAACCTGCGGCAGTGGGCGCAGCCATATATTGTATCTCGCACCCTGCGGGCGAATTATATTATTTCAGCAAAGGAATGGTGGCAAGGAACGTTGGTCTTGACAGCACAGCTTTAGGTGATGCGTATAGCCGCGCCGGTAAAGCACCCATCCGCATGGAAGTCAGTGCCGATTATGCAGGAGGTTCCAGTGGAGGGCCCATCATCGATCAGTTCGGCAACCTCGTGGGAGTTGTCTCGGCAACCAGTACCATTTACATGAACATAACCCAATCAGATGGCGTAAAGTCACATCCGCAAATGGTGACAAGGCCAACAATTCCTGTAAAAGCGTTGACAGACCTTTTGAAATAAATTACCCCATGCCAGATATTATTACCGGGTTCCTACAATTGTTGGCCAGTACACTTATCCGTTATTTCCTACTCGCCGGACTGGCCTTTGCGATAGTGTACGGCTGGCTGCCTTCCATCTTACACAGCAGTAAGATCCAGCAGCGTACCGCGCGGCGCAAAGATTTTATCAGGGAGATCATCAATTCCGTGGCTTCCGCTATGTTTATTGCCATGGCTGCCCTGGTTGCTCTATCCGGTAACCTGCGGCCCTATACGCGCCTATACACGGCCATCGATGCATACCCCTGGTGGTGGATACCCGTAAGCCTGCTGCTCTGCCTGGTGGTGCACGACACTTATTTTTACTGGATGCACCGGCTGCTCCACCACAAAAGACTGTTTAAGCGCACCCATATAGTGCATCACCAGTCCACCAATCCATCACCCTGGGCCGCTTACTCCTTTCATTTTATCGCAGCATTTTTGGAAGGGGCCGTGGTGATCATATTGGTTTTCCTCCTGCCACTGCTTGTCATCACCGTGATGCTTTTTGCAGTCACTACCCAGCTGATCAATGTATACGGGCCCCTGG
>CBIHOV010000058.1:0-46146 GCA_966211765.1 uncultured Paraflavitalea sp. | reverse complement strand
AAGGCACAGGCAGCCCCCTTACAGGCAAAGGTGATGACGGGAGATGTGAGCGACTTTGCCAAAGAGGACCAGGATAAGCTGCAGCTGTTCTTAGGTAAACTGCCACAGTTGGCTGGCAATACCGAAAAGACCAATGAGCTACACGAAGAGATCAAAGAGATCGTACGCAACAATACCCCCATCATGAAAGAAGTGCGGGAAATGCTGCTGAAATGGGAACAGGGTGAGCCCGATACCATGGCGCTCTGGAAAGAGATGAACAGTTGGGTATACGCCGGCTTTGATGCAACCTATAAACGCATTGGCAGCGATTTCGATAAGATCTATTATGAAAGTGATACCTACCTGCTAGGGAAAGACCTGGTAGAAGAAGGATTAAAGAAAGGCGTATTCATCCAGAAAGAGGATGGTAGTGTGTGGATTGACCTTACAGCGGATGGACTGGACCAGAAAATCGTGCGCCGGAGGGATGGCACCTCCGTATACATTACGCAGGATATTGGCCTGGCGGTTTTCAAATACAAAGAATACCATTGCGACAAAAGCATTTATGTAGTGGGCGACGAGCAGAATTACCATTTCAAGGTATTGAAGCTAATAGCACAGAAATTAGAGCTGCCTGCTGCCGATGGTATCTTTCACCTCAGTTACGGCATGGTGGAATTGCCCACCGGTAAAATGAAAAGCCGCGAAGGCACCGTGGTAGATGCTGACGACCTGGTTGACGGCATGATACAAATAGCCCAGCAAAAGACAGAAGAACTGGGCAAGGTAAAAGACTTTACAGGCGATGAATTGGCCTCCCTTTACGATACAATTGGATTAGGCGCGTTGAAGTTCTTCCTCCTACGGGTAGATCCTAAAAAGAGAATGGTATTTAATCCCGAAGAATCCATCGATTTCCATGGATTTACGGGACCGTTTATTCAATTTACATATGCACGTACTAAGTCTATTTTACGCAAGGAACAACCTAAAAATGAAAAGGTTAATAGTCCACTCCTTCCCCTTGAGAAAAATGTCATTATTGAACTAGAAAAATATCCTTCTATTTTAGAACAGGCCAAACTTGAAATGAATCCTTCTGCAATAGCTGTGTACACATTCAAGCTGGCACAGACCTACAGTTCTTTTGTAACTGAACTACGGGTTCTCACGGCCGAGACCGAAGAGAAGAAAGAGCTGAGGTTGCAACTGTCCCAAATGACAGTCAATGTCATATCATCTGCGATGCATATATTAGGCATCAGGGTACCTGAGCGGATGTAGCCGTTTACCTTCTATTGCATCACAGGCACTGTCAAACCGCCAGCCGGGCTTGTCGTCCTGCTGCCATGCAATTGGTTAAAGTTCCAGGCAAGAGTAAGCAGCCCATATCGCCGCAAACCATTTACCTGTATATTTTCCTGGTAAGTATCCATTACCTGGGTATAGGCATACCTGTTTCTATTAAAGATATCCTGCACAGAAGCTGTCAGCATTAATTGCTCTTTGGACAGGAAGCGGTAAGTAAGGGAACTATTAACCAAGGTAACCTGCCGGTTTTGGTTTATATGAATTTTGGAGTTATATCGATAGCGTATATCGACGGAGAACTTTAATCTTTTGATGGCGCCCACTTCCAGCTGAAGCTGGCAATGCTGGTTAGTAAAGTCTGCACCAGGTATATTTTCCAAAGAGTATGTCGACGTTGTCCATCCGAAGTTGGCAGAGGGCGATAAAGTAACCCATTCTTTATAGCCGATGGATATATATAGCTGACCACCCATTGTCAGTTTATCAAACTCATTTCGTTGTCTGCTTACAAAACTCACATCCCGGTTCCCTGCCATTGAAGCATTCAGGCTGCTGGTGAAACTCCAGTCACTCCACCGCTTGTTTATCCCCATGCCCGCCATGATATTGAGCCTGCCGGTGCCGTTCACATTCCGATAGGTGCTCACCTGCCTGCCTGATGAATCATAATAAATATCGTTGACCACCTGGTTATGTGTAATGGAACCACTCCCCATCAGGTGCATACTGATTCCTTTTTGTGGCTTAAAACCGGAAAGGCCGAAGTGCGCGGATTGAGTAGTGCTGGCTTGCAGAAATGGATTACCAGCTTTTATATACAAGGGATTTGAATTATCAATGACCGGTGAAAGCTGCTCTGCCGATGGCGCCGAAGAACTTATAGTATAACCAGCATACAGGTTGCTGAATTTATTAATAGCATAATTGAATTGAACATTGGGCGAAAACTGTTGTTGCCGAATACGAATAACAGAATCTTTCCACAGCAGGTGGTTTTCCTGTTGAATAATCCGTATGCCCGAATTGAGGGCAAGGCTCATACGATCTGTTTTATAGGCAAGCTGAATAGCAGGTACCTGTGTTATACTGCTATTCCTGTTGTTATTGGACAGCAGGCTGTCTATTTGATCATACTTACGGGAGCCTGGATTATAGTTAAAGGTTTCCTTCCGAAGATTGCTCACATTCCAGTCCAGCGAATAATCCAATGCGGCCACCAGGTGCTTGGCTATTTTACCGGAGAGGTTGATGACAATATTGTTGGTAAGCCCCTGTTGATTTGCTGCACCATGCTGGTCAATACTGTCGGTAGTATGAAAACCACCCGTATAGAATTCATTCACCGATTTATTTTTCTGTTGTTCATCTTTATTATTGACAGTAATAGCCCAGGCGATATTAAGGTTCATGCCCCGGTTCCTGGTACTTTTATTGAAACTGAGCTGGCTGGCAATATTGTATTGCCTGCCACCATTATTGTACGCGGAAGCAAGACTGTTAATTGGTTTTCCGGTAATAGTTTCTGAGAAAGCCTTGTTGAGGGTGGTATTGTCTGAACGGCCAAAAGAAACCGTAGGCCGCCAATTCCATACGGTTAAAGAATCAGGCTCAAACACAATGCCCAGGGAAAACTGGTGCTGGCTGGAGCCACTGCGTTCTGCCTGATCGCTGTTGTAGGTAAAGGAACTATCCTGCAGGAAGTTCAGCCTATTGAGCAGCGTTTGTTTATTGGCAGTGTTGCGTGAATAGTTGTAGTAAGCATCTACCGTAAGTTCCTTGCCGTATTTGGTATTCATGTTGAGGGAGCCGGATTGGTTATCTGTAAACCCGCCTTGTTGCCCCATTTCGCCAGCCCCTCTTGCAAGGCTAACGCCTCCTGCCCTGCCCGATCCTTCATTACCTGCTGATCCATAAAAGCTAAGTCTGGTAGTTTTGCCGAACTGGTTCAGCATACCGTTCAATGCATACCGGTGCTGCGTACCAGCCCCCACCGCAATATTTCCCAGCAAGCCGGCCTTCTTGTCTTTTTTGAGGGTGAGATTAATGGTTACCTCCTCACCACGTGGCTGCACTGCCAGCGACCGCTGTTTTTCCACAGACTTTGTTTCCATTACCTGCACCTTGTCGACCACTTCCGCAGGCAGGTTGGCAGTAGCAGCTTGCATATTGTCGGAAAAAAAATCGCGCCCATCTACTTTTATCTTGTTTACTTTTTTACCATTTACCGTAATGGTGCCGTCTGCACCAACAATGACACCCGGCAATTTCTTCAGCAGGTCTATTACAGCCGCATTCGGAAGCAGCTTAACAACACCGGCATTAAATTCCAGTGTATCATTTTTGATCACAAACGCCAGCTTGTGCCCTTTCACAATCACAGAGTCCAGGTTTTGTGTCTTAAGCCTGCCCGTGTCGCCTTGCTGTGCGCAGGCACAACCGGCAGACACGAGCAGGGTTAGAATCAGCACCCATAGGTAGATGGTGGCGCGATGCAAAACGGGCATTGCACGGCCTGCAATAGAAAAAGCAGGTTTACTCACTATCATTGGTTGTTTTCGGGTACAAGGATCACCCTGATATAATTAGCATTGTTGAAGTATTTAATAGCCGCCTGTTGTAATAATTCAGGGGTTATATGCTGCAGCTTCTTTTTGGCATCAGGCATTTCCGGTTCTTCCTGGTTGGCCATTTTACCGGTAAGGTAACTGAGCCAGAACCCATTTTCTTTCAAGGCCCTGTCATAAGTAGTTTTGTCGGTGGCTTTGTACTTGGTCATGTCATCGTCCGATGGCCCTTCCTGTTTTAATTTCATGATCTCACTGTTTGTACTCAGCACCAGGGGCTCTACATTGCGGGGGTCACAAATGAAATTGATGAGTATGACATATTCCCCGGTGGGTAATTTCCGGACATTCGCATTTACCCGGGCGCCATATACACCACCCTCCTGTTCACGCAAACGTTCTACAAGCCGGTTGTTCAGCACCGCTGCCAATGCCCTCAGTTGATCGGCCGTAGCCATATCATAGGTAAAAGGACCACCAAAACCCAGCATTACAACGGCCTGCGGCTCTTTACCCTTCACCACTTTACGGGCAATTCTCCCTTCGGGATGGTTGAGCTGCAGATCACGGGGCTGTTCCTTCCTGTTGATGGCCGGTAAAGCGCCCAGGTATTTTGCCAGCAGCGGTTTCACAGCTTCTATATCAAAGCTTCCCACGAATGTGAAGGTGAAGTCGCTGGCATCGGCAAAACGGTCTTTATAAATGATCAACGCCTTGTCTGCATCCAGTTCATCCAGCTTATTGGGTGGCATTTTCATTTTCCGGAAGTGGTAATTGCCCATCACAGCTGATAAAGTATCACCAAACGCCTTTCCCGGTGCCTGATCGGCATTCAGGAAAGACAGGCGTGTTTGCTCCACCATATTATTAAAAGCGGTCTGGTCTTTCCGGGGTTTTGTAAAATAGAGGTACACCAGTTGAAGCGCTGTTTCAATATCTTCTACCGAAGTACTTCCCGAAAAACCTTCCGCTATTTCATCAATAAATGGTGACACGGAAATGGTTTTGCCGGTGAGCATGTTGCGCAGTTCCTGTAATGACATATCGGCCACACCGCTGGCTGCTACCAGGCTGGTAGCCAACCTTGCATTGTAGAAGTCCGCGTCACTTACCAGGGATAAGCCACCGGGACTGTACCCATTGAAAAGAACCTGGTCTTTCTTAAAATTGGTTGGTTTCAGGATCACTTTCACGCCGTTGGCCAAAACCAGTTCAGTAACGCCTATTTCTTTTCTACTGCTTTCACGCGTAATAGCGCCACCCAGTACAGGTTGGTCCAGGAGGGAAGTTCTGTTTACTTTCTTATCTACGTAAGCTGTTATGTTTGCTGCTCCTGCTTCTTTGAGCCATTGCAGTACGGTAGTTTCCGAAGGCAATGAATCACGAAACTTATCATTGGCCACCATCACGATATCGCGGTCTGTTTCTTTCAGGTAACGGGTTACAAATGCACGGAAATCAGCCACCGTCAATTGATCTGAAAGGGATTTGTATAAATCTTGCTCATAAACAATGCCCGGGCTGCTAACACCGTAGAGGAAATGATCTACATATTCACGTACATAACTTTCGGAAGATGTTTTGTCTCTTTCCTTGTAAACGGCTGTAATACCGGCGAGGTAATTGGTAGCCGCGCGTTTCAATTCAGTTTCAACAAACCCATAATGCTTAACCCTTTCCAGTTCTGTCCACCAGGCCTTGATCCCCTTTTCCAGCTGACCGGGCTTTACTACTACCCTGCCTGAAAATGCGTCCATATTGGCAACCATACCGCCAATGCTGCAGCCGCCACTGATGAAAGGAATGTTCTCCTTTTGCATTATTTCATTGAAGCGGTTGCCCATCATCATGTTGAACAGGTTACGCATCGTGGCTTCCCGGAAGTCTTCCTTCGTTTTTATTTTGAGCGTAGGGTGCTTAATGGTCATTTCCAACCGGGTGGCTTGTACTTCGGCATCTGTTACGGCGAGGAATTGGTTCTTACCAGTAAACGGGATAGTGATATCCTTTCTTTCGCGTGCATTGGAAGGCATACGCAGATCACCAAACATCGATTTGATGGTTTTCTCTACCTGCTGCACATTTACATCTCCCACAATGATCAATGCCTGCAGATCGGGACGGTACCAGTCGTGGTAAAACTTCCTGATCTCTTCGTGCTTAAAGTTCTTCAGCACTTCTTCTGTACCTATTGGCAGGCGGCTTGCATAGAGCGATTGATTAACCGCTATGGGCATCGTTTTATCCTGTATGCGCTGGGAGGACCCCAGGCGCTGGCGCTTTTCTTCCAGTATCACTCCACGTTCCTTATCAATCTCTTCGGCATCCAGTGAAATGCCTTGCGCCCAATCGCGCAGTATCTGCATTGCATTTCTGAAGAGGACCTTGTCATCCGTTGATACAGGCAACTGGTAAATGGTTTCATCAAAGGAAGTGGTGGCGTTGAGGTCGGCGCCAAACCTTACACCCGACTTTTGCAGGTAGTTTACCAACTCATTTTTGGGGTAATGGGTGGTACCATTAAAAGCCATATGCTCCAGAAAGTGCGCCAGGCCACGCTGCTCATCGGTTTCCAATACGGAACCAACTTTATTGACGAGGAACATGACCGCTCTTTTTTCCGGCGTAGTGTTCTTACGGATATAGTAAGTAAATCCGTTGGCCAGCTTACCCGTTGTGACGGCGGCATCCAATGGTACCGGTTCGTTGTTTGGTTGCGCCCATGCGGCCCCGCTCATTAACAGGCATAGCATGCCCGTTACAGTTCTTTTGCTGTACAATTTCATGATTATTCTTTCTTGTATTTAGCTTTAAATAATGATTATGGCATCCACCATATCTTGCTGGTGAAAATATCGATGGGGCCTTGCGCGTCGAGGTTATCTTTATTGAGCGTAGTTTCCTGTGGAGGATAAGGCGCCCTTATTGGCATACTATTGCCCACACGCGCGGGATCATACGACAACGGTATTACCGGGAAATAGCCATTGCGACGATAATCCACCCAAGCCTCAAAAGGCTCGATGCCATTAAAGGCCATATACTTCTGGAACATGAGCAATTTGTATTTATCCGGCGCATCAGCCCAGCTAACCTGTGTGTTGCCGGCAGCCGTTTCCTGTACATACCAATTTTCAAAAGCTGCATCACTCAAAGCAGGTTGTGTTGTATTGCCGCCTACATTCAACCAGCGGAAAGATTCCCTGACCGCATTTTTGTAAGCAGTTTCTGCATCACCAGGCAACCATCCCCTGTACACTGCCTCTGCCTGCAGGAAAAGACTTTCCACACTGGTCATGATCCAGCTATCCATATTATACCCCTTGATAATACCGGTAGAAACCGGAGATACAGCTGTATTCATTGCCCTTAACCCACCTACCTGCGATACGAAATCGGCACTCTGGTAAGGATAATCAAGTGCATTAACAACCAGCCCATATTTATTACCCCGGTATTCTGCCGGACCGGGTTGAGTAAAAGGTTCGGGCGCTCCTGCCGGCAACGCTACTCTTGCAGGACCGTAAAAGAAGCCAAGTCGTGGATCATGGTTTTCTTTCAGCATATTCATGGCAGTAACATTGGCTCTGGCCAGCTGCCAATTGGAAAAAAATTTGCTGCCATACGATACGCCAAAGCGGCTATACAGATCATACTGTGAGTATTTGGCAAAATACTGATTGGGCTTTTGATTGGTAAAACCAGGATTCATGTCTGCATCTTCGCCGCTGGCGAGAAAGCCTGATCCCTGAGCCAGTATTTTGTTTATTTCACTTTTAATATAAGCAGCCCTGTCTGTACGGCAGGCCTGGTGCATCAGCAGGCGTAATTTCAGTGTATTGATAAATCCATACCATTTATCTTTATCGCCTTTGAACATAATATCTGCAACACCTATACGGATAGCTTTATCCTTAACAGCCCCCTGGATAAGCACAATGGCAGAATCCAGTTGTTTGATCAGGTCTTCATAAATAAACTGGCCACTATCATATTTAGGTTTCATGATGGCGAGATTGCCGGCCTCCCTGTAAGGAAGATTGTTCATCTGATCTACGGCGCGGCTCCAGGCCAAAGTCCTCAGTACTTTGGCAATGCCTATATAAAAAGGCTGCTGGTGCTTTTGGGCATTCTGTTCAAATATGTAAATATTCACATCCGGGCTGGAAGTGCCAAACATGCTGTAATCCATGGGGAAATAAGTAAGCTGAGGAATTCCTGAAGGCAATTCAGCCGAAGCCCAGTATCCCATCCAGTTCTGTATCATCTCATCATTGAGGGCGCTCTGGCTATTGAGGAGCAGGTTGGGGAGTATCAGGTCGGGAGTGGCATTCACCTCTGTTAATTCGAGCGGATTGTAATTGATATCGATCCAGCCTTTTTTGCAGCCTGTAAGTGCAAGTCCGCAGGCAAGGGTAATAGCTATGGACCTTAAATATTTAGGAATACGCATATTATTACTGTTTTGACAGAAAAAAGTTTGTTTAGAAATTGAGCGTAGTGATCACGCCATATTGGGCTATACCGGAAACGGTTGAAACACCGGAAGCAGAACCTGTGAGGTTGTCGGGGATTGTTCTGTAACCCCTGTCTCCTGGTCCCCTGACGAGTTGTGGATCTCCGCTTTTGTTGCCTTTGGAATAAAAGTTAAACACATTGCGTCCGTAAACGCTGCACTGAAAACGTTTGATCCATTTTGTTTTCAGGTTGCGTTCATAACTAAGGACCACTTCCCTGATCTTCAGAAAATTGGCTTTAGAAACATAATATACAGACGTATTTTCAAAGTGGGAGTACAACTCTCTGTTGGCACTGGCTACTTTAATATCTGTATTGGGTATGTATTTCCCGGATACTTCATCCAGGTAAGAGGAGTTATAAAATACAAACGGCTTGCGGTCATTGTACGTAGTAAGAAAATTCATACCATTTACCATATCTGCCTGGGCTCCTTCGAAATAATGCCAGGCGCCGGTATTAAACTCTCCCATTACAGCCAAAGAAAGGCCTTTCCACGCAAGGGTGAAATTCGCACCACCGGTATACTTAGGCAAGCTTCTACCCGTATAGAGGGCGTTTTTCATATCGGTATCGGGCATGCCTGTTTGCTTATTTACGATCACACGCCCCTGGTCATCTCTTTTCCAATCAAAGACCTGGTATTCAAAAGCAGAATGCCCGGTCCTTGCCACGATGCCATAATTACTGCCATAGTAAGCAGTTTTTAATGGAAACATTCCCTCATATACATCACTAATTGATAATACTTTATTGGCATTCATAGCCAGGCGCACATCGGCTGTCATAGTGAGGCCATTAGACAATTTAAATACCGGGTTGAATTTTAAGTCAAGTTCCCAGCCATAGTTGCGTAATACCCCCAGGTTGTCGAGGGTGCTGGCGCCACTTAACCAGGGCGTCTTTACTTTCATAATTACCCCGTTGTTGCGTTGCGTGTAATAAGTGAAGTCGGCAATTACACGGTCTTTCCACAAGCCTACAGCTGCGCCATATTCCTGCGTCAATATTTTTTCGGGTTTGATATAGGGATTCGGAATATCACCCAGGAACGAATAGCTCAATACACCATCATTAGAAGTCCCGGGATAAGGGAAATAATTATTGTAAGCCAGGAAGAGCGTACGTTCAGATTGGTAAGGTTGAATATTCATATTGGCCGTTCCGTTTACTGCACCTCTTAGCTGCAGGCGTGACAGCCAGCTGAGGTCTTTCAACTGCGGGAATATTTCATTCAGTATAAGAGAAGTATTGGCGCCTGCATAAAAGTCTTTTCCACGGGCTACGCTCGCTCTTTTGGAATCCCAGTCATTACGCGCTACCAATTCTACAAACACCCTGTCGCGGTAACCGATACCGGCAGTACCAAACACGGAATAAAAACGGCTGAGCAATGATTTTTCCGACCCATAAGGAATATCGCGGGAGAACGCTACGTTGTAAACTGGTACGATAGGATTGCCACTTGCACCTACTTCCTTGGTAAAGCTTTCACGAATAGAGTTACCCACCGTAGTACGGAAAGTAAAATGACCGGCCTGATTGAGTGCAGTGATCAACAGGTCGTTGTTGAGCGTCGTAAGCGTAGTGGTTTTTTCCTGGAGACTGGCAAGGCGGTCCCTGAAACGATTCCAACCGCCATACAATTTGGCAAATTCAGAAAAGTTAACAGGCTCTGCAGTAACTTTTTGATAGCTGCCATTGTATACGATACCCGGTTTATCGGTAATTGTAAGCCAGGGTAATACTTTCATCGCAATCACCAATCCACCTACAAGTGCATTGGACGTCTTTTTGTTTCGGTTGGCTTTGGCAGCCTGGTAAGGGCTCATCACCTCATCATCTGCCCAATAGTGATTGTTATCAGCCCATTTGTTGTTTTCGTAATCTTTATAGCTCAGCAATGGCACAAATGTGGGGTATGACTGGAGAAAATCAAACTCTGGTCCCTGATCAGCATTCGTGCGCGAATAGTTCAGGTTTAACTGCACATTGACTTTGCCCAATTTCCTGCCGGCACTAAAGAACACATTCAGTGCGTTCTGCTTATCGCCGGGAATAAAACCTTCCTGGTGCACATGATTAAGTCCCAGGTAAAAATCAGAATTGGCATCCGATTGTGAAACAGAAAGGTTATTCTGTACGGTACTGGATACATTAAAAAAGCGCCGTGCATCTTTTTTATCCGAATAGGTCACCATCTGGTATTCACCGTTCTCATCCGGATGGCCAATCTTCACCAGTTCGCCATTATAGGCCGGTCCCCATCCATTCCGGTCTGTTGCACTGTAGATCCCATTGCCATCTGCATCCACTGTACCCAATCCATTTCCATAGGACCTTTGTTTTGAAAGATCGTTGCGGTAATCCATCCGCTGGTAGGATAAACTGTTTCTGAAGCTGAACACGGGCTTGCCCTTTTGTCCTTTCTTGGTGGTAATAAGGATCACTCCATTTACGCCTTCCGGGCCATACAACGCAGTTCCATTCGCTCCTTTCAATACTGTTACGTTGTCAATATCAGCCGGGTTGATATTGTTGATGAAATCCATTACAAGGCTGGCAGAGTTGATATCTGAACCAAAGGTGAGTGGTGTGCCATTCAGGATAAACAGCGGTTGGTTGTTACTGCCTATACCGAAAGAACGGATGCCACGCAACAGTACCCGCATCTGTGGGTTCATATCGGCACTTTGGGTGGAGATATTCAGACCAGATACTTTACCAGCCAGACCGGTGAGCAGATTGCCTGAATTGGCCCAGTTAATTTCTTCTCCACTTATTTTAACGGCGCTATATCCTATTTCTTTCTGGCTTTTCTCGATACCGAAAGCCGTAACGACTGTTTCTGTTAATTTTTCGGCCTGTGGCTCCAGTAGGATCACTACATCGCTTTTGTTAGCATTCATTTTAACTTCCTTCGGCTGGTAGCCCACGAAGGAGATGATGAGGACCATGCCTGGCTCGGCATCTATTTTGAAGTTGCCTTTATCGTCGGTGATCACAAAAACATCCTTGCCTTTCACGGCTACAGTGGCGCCGGCCAGCGGTTCTTTGGAAGAAGCATTGAATACTTTTCCCGTATACATGACCCTAAAGGACTCTATGTACAGCGAAGAAGGCGCGGGAATGATCTCCTTCCTGTAGAAGGTGACCATTTTATTGGTAATACGGTAATGGAGGGCGTGTTGGCTGCTGAATAACTCCAGGAATTCAGCAAAGGGCATTTGGTTTACATCGAGTGTGACCGGGTCAGTGTCGTCCAACAGACTGTTGTTGTAGAACACCACATAACCTGTTTGCTTTTCGATGGCGGAGAATACCTTTTTAACAGGCATATTCTTACCACTTAAAGAAATGGTTTGGGAATGGCCGGAGGCATGCACTCCCAGGGAAGCTACAAATAGAAAAAGAAACGTTAACCTCATCACTAGCAGAATTTTGGACATTGCAGACCTGCACCCCATGGGACGTAGGCTGCAATAAGCAGTTTTTTGCATAAATTGCATTGTTTGGTTGATGAAAAATCCCTGATTTTGGTTTTAATTGACTGAACTATCAGCCGGAGGTGCTTCGACCCACTTCCGGTTTTTGTATTAATACAGCAGCAATCGATCTTTTTTTATAGGAGGAGGTCCTGGAGGTTTATTTCTTAATGATCACTAACCTGTTGTCTGCTTCCTGCCTGCAATACACACCGGCATCCTGGAGCACCAACAACAATTGGGACAGATTAATATCCATTGGCATTTTACCTCCAAATATTATATCGGGTATGCCTTCTTCATAGGCTACTTCAATATCATACCAGCGTGACAACTGGCGCATGGCTTCGCGGAGGTGCATGCCTTCAAAATTGAACAGGCCGTTTTTCCAGGCCATTACTTTGGCCATGTCGGCCCCATTGACAAGGTTCAATGGTCCATTTGTTTTTAACTGCACCTGTTCACCTGGTTTCAGCAAAATACTCTGTTCTTTCTTTGGATCGGAGGTAATGATAGAAGCCTGAATACGCCCGGATAGCAGCGACGTTTTTACAGCGTTTTCATCTTCATAAGCATTGATGTTAAAGTGGGTTCCCAATACCTTCACCTCCATAGCATTGTTAACGATGACCTTAAAAGGTATTTGTTTATTTTCCGCTACCTCGAAATAAGCCTCCCCGGTTATTTCCACCCTTCTTTCGGTGCCGGTGAAGGCTGTAGGGTATCGCAGAGAGGAGGCCGCATTCAACCAAACCTTAGAGCCATCGGGCAATGATACCTGAAACTGCCTGCCCTTGGGGGTGGTCATTGTATTGTAGGCCACGGCAGTGTTTTTTTGTTTCGGTTCAAGATACGTGAGTTGACCATTGGCCAGTACCACTTCCGTGCCGCTCTGTAGGGCGATGACACCATTCTTAACTGTATCCAGTACCACTTTACTCCCATCGGATAACACCAGGATAGCGCCTGAACGGCCGGGCGCCACATCATACTTATGATCAGCCAACTGCACATCAGCAGGTTTTCCCTTACCGGCCAGGATCCAAAGCGCTGCACCGAAGCCAATAATAAGAACTGATGCTGCTGCCCACCACCAACGGCGGCGGGGAAGATTGACAACACGGGCGCCGGTAATTTCCCGGATGGGTTTATCTATAGAAATAATTTCCCGGAACAGTTGTTGATAATGCTGTTCATCAAGCGATTCACTTTCTTTTTCCTGTTGTTCCATCAGTCTTGCCAGTGCTTGCCGCAATTCTTCTTCCATGCCATGCTGTTCACTCAAACGACGCAATTCATCCACCACTTTCGGATCAGCATGGTTTTCCATATAAGCTTGAAGCAATTGCTGTATTGAGGAGGCTTGATTCATGGTGTTGGTATTTCCCTATATTATAAAGTCAGCTCACACAAAAGAAAGGACTACTGCGGGGGTAAATATTTTTTAATTAAATAACACCGGTGACCTGATCAGGACAGGAAATAAGTTTATGCAAGCAGGATGAACAGCATAAGCGGCAACTGATAACCAGCCTGTTGTAAGTGCTGGCGAATGTCGGCCAATGCGCGCACGAGCGCGTTTTTTACTGTACTGGGAGATAATTGCAAACGTTCCGCAATAGCTGGTATGGTTAATCCCTGCTCACGGCTGAGGAGGTATATCTTTTTCCGCTGGCCGGATAATGAGTTAACGGCCTGTTGTATAAGGCTACGGGTTTCGAGCAAGTGAAGATGCTCATGAACGTCATCATGTTGTTCGGTGGCTGGCGCCACTGCTTGCATGTTGCTGACGACCTGTTGGTAACGCAGGTCCTTTTTGAGCCAGGAAAAAGCTACATGGGAAGCTATTTTAAATATCCAGCTATGCGGCTGTTCTACTTCCGGCAGTTTATCTCTTCCCAACCACAGGCGAATAAATGTTTCCTGTATGATCTCATCTGCCGGCGTACCTGCCCGGGTAAGTTTTCGTAGAAAAGGAACCAGGATGGGAAGGTAGCGCTTGTACAGGTTATTGAATGCAATTTCATCGCCCTCTGCTATAAGGGAAAAAAGGTCGAAATCGGTATAGGGTGAGTCCGGATGCAAAAGAGAAGTTGCTTGGACATAAATGTAGGAAAAAATAAACGTAACCTGTTTTATCGGAACAGGGAATGGAAAAATGTAGTTGTTATTTGCTTCTTGCTCAAAGGGCCCACACCGCATACGTTTGCGCAAGATTTTTCGCTACCGGTATGCTTTTCGGCATTTTTATCTACTTTGCCGGTTGCGCCGATCCAACCGGTTTTCCAGAAAAGAACCCCTTGGACAATCGCACAAAAAACTTCCCATATGAATCGCAGAAACTTTGTTAGAAATGCCGGTATTACTACAGCCGGTTTTGCTATCCTCCCGGCCAGTCAGCTGTTTGCGCAGCAACAAAAGATACGGATAGGGATCATTGGTGTAGGACTTCGCGGACAGAACCATCTTGACAATGCCTTACGACGCAGTGATGTGGAAGTAACAGCTATCTGCGATATTGATGAAAGGATGCTGCAGATGGCTGCTGATCTCATTAAGAAATCGGGCAAACCTGCCCCTAAAATATTTAAAGGCGATCCCAATGCCTGGAAAAAGCTGGTGGAATTGAAAGACCTGGATGGCGTATTGATCGCCACGCCCTGGGAATGGCACGCTCCTATGATCCTGGGCTCCCTGGATGCAGGCATCAAATATGTAGGCACAGAAGTGTGCCTGGGTATTACGCTGCAGGACCATTGGGACGTGGTAAAATCGGCAGAAAAACACCAGGCACAGGTAATGATGCTGGAGAACGTTTGCTATCGCCGGGATGTGATGGCGGTACTCAATATGGTAAGGCAGGGACTGTTTGGAGAGATCGTCCATTTGCAGGGTGGTTACCAGCACGATCTGCGGGAAGTAAAATTCAACAATGGTAAAGAACCTTATGGTGGTGGTGTGGAATTTGGCGAAAAAGCTTTCTCTGAAGCCAGGTGGCGTACCAACCACTCTGTACACCGCAATGGCGACCTCTACCCCACACATGGTATTGGGCCAATAGCCAATATGATCGATATCAACCGGGGTAACCGTTTTGTGTCTTTGTCAAGTTTCTCTACCAAGGCAAGAGGTTTGCATGATTATATCGTGAAGAAAGGAGGCGAACAGCATCCCAATGCCAAAGTAGAGTTCAAACTGGGCGATGTGGTGACCACCATGATCCGTTGTGTAAATGGTGAAACGATCATGCTGCAGCACGATACCAACCTGCCCCGCCCCTACTCCCTGGGCTTCCGGGTACAGGGTACCAAGGGCTTGTGGATGGATGTAAACCGGTCAATTTATATTGAAGGTGTAAGCCCCAAGGCCCACCAATGGGAAGAAGCTAAAAGCTATCTGGACAAATACGATCACCCCTTGTGGAAACGCTGGAGCAAGGAAACAGAAGGCGCAGGACATGGAGGTATGGACTTCTTTGTACTGCACGCTTTCATTGAGGCGATCAAACGCAAAGTACCTACGCCCATGGATGTGTATGATGCCGCCGCCTGGAGTGCCATTACCCCCCTCAGCGAAATGAGCATTGAACTGGGTAATGAAACCGTGGAATTCCCGGATTTTACAGGCGGACAGTGGATGTACCGGAAGAATGATTTTGCTTTGAATGATCAATATTAAGGGTAGAGAGGCTGACAAACGACAGGTCTAATTTATATGAACGTAGATATTATAGAAGCAGCAGCCCTGCAATTCGGGCATGGGAAACCAATGATTTCCAACCTGGGCACCGGGTTGATACATCATACCTATAAAGTAGGTTTTACCGGCGAAGAAAATAGCGGTCCGATTGTATTGCAGAACATCAACCGGCATATGTTCAAACACCCCGAGAACATTATTTACAATTACCGGCTGGTGTACGATGCTATTGGCACGGGCAACGGCTTACGGATAGCACCTTTGATACCTACCCATGAAGGTAAGTGGTACTGGATAGATGAGCAGCAGCTTTTTTGGCGGGCCACGGGCTTCATAACAGGCTCTTATACGCAAACCATACCGGGTACGGCAGCAGAAGTTTATAAAACAGCCCAATGCTTTGGGCATTTTACCCGCTCACTCAATAGCATCGATACTACCCAACTAAAAGTCATTATACCGCATTTCCACGACCTGGCTTTGCGTTATGCCCAGTTTGAGCAGGCTGTGAGCCAGGCGGCCATCGGCCGCCTGCTGAAGTCAACACATGTCATTGCTGAATTGCGGCAACGAAAGAAGCTGGTAGACTTTTATGAATTCATACAACAACATCCGGCAGACTATCATACCCGGGTAATGCACCATGATTGTAAGCTGAGCAATATACTGCTGGATGATGTGAGTCACCAGGCTTTATGTCCGGTAGATCTGGATACTGTAATGCCCGGCCTCTTCTTCTCTGATGTAGGTGATATGATCCGCAGCATGAGTGCTACGCAGGATGAGAACAGCACGCAATGGGAAGCCATCGCCATCAATCCTGATTTTTATAAAGCTATTATTGCCGGCTACCTGGAAGGCATTGGTGATAATTTTACACCGGCTGAGAAGAAACATATTCACCAGGCAGGGCTGATGATGGTGTATATGCAATCTCTTCGCTTTGTAACAGACTTTCTCAACAACGATGTTTACTATAAAATTGATTACCCCGAGCAAAACCTGAACAGGGCGCTCAATCAGCTGATCCTGCTGGAGAGACTGGAGGAGTTTGTTAGTGAGTTGCCTTCTTACTGACCAAAATAATCAATCTCCTCTTGTAGCTTTAAAAAGGGATACTTAGCCTGCAATTCTTTCGCCTTATCAAGGTGGGATTTTAAGAATTTCCTGTGTGCTTCCGTGGCCGGATGGAAAGCTTTGTGCTTGCGCGCAATAACAACCCTTTGTACTTCAGCCGCCACCTGTTGGGATTCTGCATCGGTGAAATGCTTCATAAAATGTTCCAACACAAAACTGGTAGCCGGATAGTTGGGATGCACCATGTCGATATCATAAAACCGGTAGTCGCGCAATACATCGATCACCAATTCATAAGCCGGGAAATAGTACAGTCTGTCAAATTTATTGACCAGGTGGTGCACCACTTCAATTAAACGGGCCTTACTGCGGTTGTTATCAATGACGCCATCGCGGATATGCCGCACCGGGCTTACGGTGAATATAACCCGCAGGGAGGGATTGAACTTCAGCACCTGGTACAGGCTATTGTCCAACACAGTATTGATCTCTTCAATGGTCATCAGGTGCTTGCGAAACCATTGGCCGGGCGCCCGGTGACAATTGGCCACGGGCACACCATTTTCTGTAAGCCGGTAGGAAAAAGAACTACCCAGCGTAATAATCAGCCATTTGGCTGTTTTCAGGAATTCATGGGCCCTTTGTTGGGAAGCATTGATAAGCTGTAAGCTTGTTTCCTGATCAATATGTGAAAAGCGACTATGGTGCTGCCAGCTTTGCCATACCTCGTTGAGGTAGATAAGATCATTGGCGGTGTATTGTTTGTTTTGCACATACGATACCAGGCTCGAAGCTACACTGGCGGGATCGAAGAGGATGCCATGTGGGTTTTGTAATACTTCAAATTTCAATTCCTGCAAGCTGTTGCCGATATGTTCTGTAAAACAGGATCCCGTAAGCAGGATGGGTTCCCGGTAGTTGATGGATTCTTTGGGGGTGGGAATATTGATGTCTAACATGTAATCCATAGTAGTGAATGGTTTAATGTCCGGCAAATATTTCATCGGCCAGTATACTACATTGCTGCAGGGCTGTATTATTCAATACCGGCAGCCGGCCCAATTGTTCAAAATAAGGTATCATCCATTCGGTGTTCATATTGCCCACCAACTCATCATTAGCCATTGGGCAACCGCCAATCCCCTTTAAGGCGCCATCAAATCGCCGACAGCCGGCTTGTACAGCCGCTTCCAGTTTGGCTTGCTGGTTGAAGGGCGTTGAATGCAGGTGAACACCGATCTCAACAGCCGGTAATTCATCGACCAGGTATTTTGTCATAGAAACTACCTGCTCTGGTGTGGCTAACCCTACAGTATCGGCCAGGGAAATGATTTTGACATCCATGCCTGCCAGTCGATCCACCCATTCAAATACGATCTCCGGATCATAGGGATCACCATAAGGATTGCCAAAGCCCATAGAAATATAGACTACCAGTTGCTTGCCCGATTGGATGCACAGGTTTTGGATCTCCGATACCCTGTCCAGCGACTCCCGGATGCTGCTGTTGGTATTGCGCTGCTGGAAGGTTTCTGACACGGAAAAAGGAAAGCCCAGGTAAGTGACCTGATCAAAGGCCACTGCATCTGCTGCGCCACGTTCGTTGGCTATGATGGTGAGGAGTTTGGTATCAGAACCGGAAAGGTCGAGCTGTGGGATCACGTTTTTTGTATCGGCCATTTGTGGTATAGCCTTAGGGGATACAAAACTGCCACAGTCGAGTGTATCAAACCCCACTTTCAGCAGGGCATTGAGGTACTCCACCTTCTTAGCCGTTGGAATGAATTCCTTCCAGCCTTGCATGGCGTCCCGGGGACATTCGATGAGTTTTATTGCCTGATTCATGATTCCGTATTGGGGAGCAAAGGTAACATTCCTGGGGAGAATCACATGCCAGGACCAAGGCGACCGTTTCCCCGTAGGAAAGCCGGGGCAAAGCGGGGGAAAAGCAATAACTTTCAGGGACAGGTGTAACAAACAGGGGAACGGGGTAACTAATGTTCAAAACAATCATTCACCTTGGGCAGGAAAAGCAGTAATAAAAGGAGCGCTCGGAGTAATAAACAGCGAGCGCGGGAAAGAGGCTTTCCCGATGCAGAAGAAGATAAACAGAAAAACTATATTGTCGTTGGCCTTATGTTCCTTGCGACAATTCTTGGTATTTGGGGAACAGTCATTCACGATGAAATGCTTATTCCCGACAAAACAATATGGCTAACAGTCCTTGCCGGCTCATTGATTGCCACCACTATTTTCTTCCTGGCGTTGGAAAATTATTTTGACAGATGGAAAACGCGTCGGATATGGTCTATTGTTTATGTTCTCTTTTTTGGAACTGTTGTAGGTGGGCAAATTGCTTTTTTTGCGATCAATGTAACCAATTACTATGTCAAAGGCGACGAGGTTATGGAAAAAGTTACGCTTGATATAATCGATACAGGAAGGAATTCAAGAAGACGCAGTAGCAAATGCAGTAGCACCTTCGTTTTAGTCAAACTTAAACAGGTAGAATATAAGGTAAGTTTCTCCTGTGAATATGAGCATACCATCGCCCAATACAAAAAAGTGGATCTGACGTTGACCAAAGGCGGGTTAGGATATTATATGATTGTAGACAAAAGCCTGGTTGGAATTGAAGAATAAATTAGTCTACAAAGCCCATAGGCATTGCACTGCTTTTTCCTTAATTTAGATGTAATATTTACTGTAGGATCTCTCTGTCACCTTGCCACACAGATACGGGTCCCGCATCGAACAACCAAAAAACTGCACCATGCATTATTCAAGACTGGCATTCCTTTCTATTCCCTTGTTTTTTTCCATCACCCTTACCGCACAAGCTCAAAAAAGCGATAGCTTAAAAGTGGCTAAGCTAAAGACCGAAGTCATCAAGTCTTTAGATGGTAAGCAAAAGACAGCTCAGGAAATGGTGGACATGGTCTTTAGCTTTTCAGAACTGGGTTTCCAGGAAACGGAAAGCTCAGCTTATCTCACCAATATCCTGAAACAAAACGGTTTCACCATAGAAAAAGGCATTGGAGGAATCCCTACCGCCTGGATGGCCAAATGGGGCAATGGTAAGCCGGTGATCGCCCTGGGCAGTGATATAGATTGTATTCCTAAAGCATCCCAAAAGCCCGGAGTGGCCTATAAAGACCCCATTGTGGAAGATGCACCCGGCCATGGCGAAGGACATAATTCAGGTTTGCCTTTGGTGATCATATCGGCCATAGAGGTAAAGAAAATAATGGAGCGGGAAAAATTACCAGGTACCCTCATCATCTGGCCCGGCGTGGCGGAAGAAGTGGTAGGCTCCAAAGCATGGTATATCCGGGATGGCTATTTTAAGAATGTAGACGCCTGTCTCTTTACACATGTTGGCAACAATATGGGCGTATCCTGGGGAGACGCCGGAAATAATGGATTGGTATCTGTAGAGTTTAAATTTGAAGGGAATGCGGCACATGCTGCCGGTCAGCCATGGAGAGGTAAAAGTGCATTGGACGCCGTAGAGTTAATGGACATTGCCTGGAACTTTAAAAGAGAACACCTCAAGCCTACGCAACGGTCGCACTATGTAATAACCGATGGGGGCGATCAGCCCAACGTAGTGCCCTCCAAAGCCTCTGTATGGTACTACCTGCGGGAAAGGACCTATGAAGATATTAAAGGCATGTATGATGACGCTGTATTATATGCAAAGTCAGTGGCAGCCATGACGGGTACTAAAGTTTCTTATAAACTATTGGGCACCGCCTGGCCGGGCCATTTTAATAAGCCAATTGCTGAGTCCGTATACAAGAACATACAAACTGTTGGCTTGCCTGTATGGGACTCTGCCGACCAGCGGCTGGCAAGGGCCGTTCAGAAAATGTCCAACGCCCCTAAGAAAACACAACGTGGCGAGCCCATTGACGGATTGGCCCTCAAACTTGACTCATTGAACGGGCCTGTTCAGTTTTCCTCGGGAGGAGGCAGTGATGATATAGCTGATATCGCCTGGAATATACCCACTGTAGTATTTCGGTATCCTTCCAACATTCCCGGTACACCGGGTCATAGCTGGGTAGATGCGATCTCCATGGCAACGCCTATTGCACACAAAGGAGTGGTGGCTGGCAGCAAAGTGGTGGCAGCTACTTTATTGGATATGCTTACTGATCCAAAGATCATCGCAGATGCGTGGGATTATTATAAGAATGTGCAGACAAAAGAAGTTAAGTATATACCTTTTCTGGACTCTGCTACTGCACCGGCTGTCCATCTCAACAAAAAGACAATGGATGAATTCAAGCCCCTGTTGAAGAAGTATTATTATGATCCTACTAAATACAAGACCTACCTGGAACAACTGGGTATCCAATATCCACAGTTGGAGAAGAAGGGCTTTTAGTACTGAAACCTATACTATTGATAAGATCAATGCCGGGCGATTGCCCGGCATTGATCTTATTATACGAACGGATCTTAACCGCTGAAGTATTCGTTATTTCACCATCCGGTGCTTCATCGCCTCATAAAGGATAATACCGGTAGCCACCGATACATTGAGCGATTCAAATTGACCAGCCATGGGTATGTTGAATACCTCATCGCTTATCTTCAATAACCCGGAGAAAACGCCCTTGTCTTCGCTGCCCATAATGATACAGCAAGGCTCGGTGTAAGTAAGTTCGTGCACCTTTTTAGTAGCGGTCATTTCTGAGGCGTATACTTTGATTCCATTGAGGTGCAGGGTATCCACTGCCTTCATCAGGCTGTTGACCCGGCATACATGGATCTTTTCCAGTGCTCCGGCCGAAGCCTTCATGGCTTCTTCATTGAGGGCCCCTACTCCTTTATCCGGAATAATGAGTGCCTGTGCGCCGCAGCAAACAGCTGTACGGGCAATGGCGCCAATATTACGTACATCGGTTACACCGTCCAGGATCACAAACAAAGGCGCTTCGCCTGTGCCTACCACATGATCTATCACCTGCTGCAGTTCGAGGTACTGTACCAGCCCGGCAATAGCAATACAGCCCTGGTGGTTGGCCTTGGAGAGCCCATGGAGCTTTTCAGGGGGCACCTGCTGAATAGGAATATTGTTGTCGCGCGCCAGCTGGCGAATGGTGCCAATAGAATCGCCCGATACATTGTGCTGGAAGAGTATTTTGTCGATAGGACGGCCCGATTGAATGGCTTCAATGATGGGTTGGCGCCCAATAATTAAAGAAGATTTCTTAATACCTGGTTTGTTATGATATGCGTCCATCTGCTAACATCAGTTTTACTTTTAAAATAGCTGCCACCGATACAGAATCGGTGATCTTTCCCTGTTCCACCAGCTGGTAAGCTTCTTCAAAAGGCAGCTTACGCACCTGCAATTGTTCTGTTTCTTCCGGACAGGCCGTTTCCTGGGTCAAATTACGTGCAAGATAGATGATCGCATGTTCATCAGAGACTGAATTGGAAAGGTGCATTTCCATGATCCTGGTCCAATGCCGGGCTACCAGGCCGGTCTCTTCCAGTAATTCCCGCTGTGCTGACAATAAGGGGTCAATATCCAGTGGACCGCCACCCTCAGGTATTTCCCAGCTATACTGGTTGAGCGGAAAGCGGTATTGCCCTACCAGCCAGGTATTGAACTGTTCATCCAATGCCAACACGCCAATGGCCCATCCTTTAAAATGTACCTTACCATAGATCCCTTTCCCACCGGAGGGGTTAATGACATCAAACTCTGTAACACCGATCCAGGGGTTATCGTATACCTGCTTTTGGCTTTTTATCTGCCAGGGATTGTGGAGCTCGTTCATGCAACAAAAATAGTGAATCGTTCGCTTCGGGGACACCGGCAATCGGCAATCGGCAGTTCCCGCTATGGCGGGACAAGCTGTGAATCGGTCGCTTCGAAAACCTGTGCAGCCGACTTGTGATGAGCAGCATAAAAAAAGCCCCGCAGCTGCGGGGCTCTTTCCGTTTTTTTCAGCAACTATTTGGAGCTAAATGCCTTTTTGATCTTACCTACAAAATCCAGTTTCTCCCAGGTAAACAGCTCCACTTTCTTCTTAACGGTTTTACCATCAGGTGAAGTGAAAGTCTTTTCGACGATTTCAGGCTTGCGACCCATGTGACCATAAGCAGCAGTTTCGCTGTAGATCGGGTTGCGCAACTTCAAGCGCTGCTCGATGAAATAAGGGCGCATGTCAAACACTTCAGATACTTTTTTAGCGATCTGTCCATCAGACAGTTTCACTTTGGCGGTGCCATAAGTATTTACATAAATACCCATTGGCTGGGCTACGCCGATCGCGTAAGAAACCTGTACCAGTACTTCTTCACAGATACCGGCAGCTACCAGGTTCTTGGCAATATGACGGGTAGCATACGCTGCAGAACGGTCAACCTTGGAAGGATCTTTACCGCTGAACGCACCACCACCGTGTGCACCTTTACCACCGTAGGTATCAACAATGATCTTACGGCCGGTAAGACCAGTATCGCCATGCGGTCCACCGATCACGAATTTACCGGTTGGGTTGATGTGGTACTTGATCTTATTATTGAACAGGTGTGCAATTTTCTTGTTCTTGGCAATGATGCGGGGGATCAGGATGTTGATCACATCCTTCTTGATCTGCTCCTGCATTTTGGTTTCAGAAGCGAAATCATCGTGCTGTGTAGAGATCACGATCGCATCAATGCGTACGGGCTTGTTGTTGTCATCATATTCCAGTGTTACCTGGCTTTTGGCATCGGGACGCAGGTATTTGATCTGCTTTCCTTCTCTTCTCAAAACAGCCAGTTCCAGCAACAGCTTGTGTGCCAGGTCTAATGCCAGAGGCATATAGTCATCCGTTTCGTTGGTGGCATAACCAAACATCATACCCTGGTCACCAGCGCCCTGCTCTTCTTTCTTCTTGCGGTCAACGCCCTGATTAATATCGGCAGATTGTTCGTGAATGGCAGATAATACACCGCAGGAGCTGGCCTCAAACATATACTCGCTCTTGGTATAACCAATTTTGCGGATCACGTTACGGGCAATTTCCTGTACATCCAGGTAGGCGGATGATTTAACTTCACCTGCCAGTACCACCTGACCAGTAGTAACCAATGTTTCACAGGCTACTTTTGATTGGGGATCAAATGCAAGGAAGTTATCAATAAGCGCATCAGAAATCTGGTCGGCTACCTTGTCGGGATGGCCTTCAGACACACTCTCCGAAGTAAATAAATACGGCATGACTATTTGATTTGATAAAGGTTGATACAGAATGTTAACGGGTTATTCAAACAGGCGCAAAGATAAGAGTCCGACTTAAATTTTAGAATAAATAATTCGAACCTTCATTTTTTGCGTGGTGCTGCTGCCGCCACCGGCTACCAGCCGTCCGTTTGAAATAGGACTGTTGACAAACAAATAGGTAGGCATTTCAATCGAAGTTCCAGTAGGGCCCTGGAGATATGGATCAGCAAAGAAAGGTGCGTAAATACGCAGGGTGTAATAAGGCAAATGCTTTGTTACCACGCTCTGCAGATATCTTGTTAAATTAAATACGTATTTCTTGTTCTTCAGATCGCCTCCCAGGTTGGCTACATCATAGCCATTACCCTGGCCGGTGTAAATAAAGTCATTCCGGATGGCAAAGGAAGAGTCGCCCGCGGCATTGATGGCATCAATAAACATCAAAGAAGGGGCGGTATAGATATCATCCTGTGCAGAAGGTATCTGTTCTATCACCAGCTCAGCACGATGGATAACGCGGTTCACATTCTTGAAAGTATCCAGGCCGGGTATTTTCACGGTGGCATAAGACCCCGGAGAGGATTGTATGTACACCTTGTCATCATTGGGGGTGCCATTGTTCAGGTAAGTCTGGTAACCATGGGCCGGAGTACGGCTGATCAGGTTGGCCTGGTTTCCGCTGTTATAAGCAAATACAGTGGTAGTGGTATCGATCACCCCGTTATTGGTTACCCTTGTATAAAAGGTGAGCTTGGTATTGGTGGTGCTGGACAGGCTAATATAAGCCAATCCGTTCTTAGCCGGAGAAATGGTATTGTTTGCTTTGATGGCCAGGCCTTTGAAATAGGTTTTAAAGGCAGAATCAGTTTTGTACTGAACGGCGGTATCATAATTCACAAACTGGCGGCCAAAAGACGTATCCAGCCTGATCCTTAATTCGTTGATGGTTTTTACTGTATCCTTCCGGTCTCGGTACCAAAGGGAGTCATTCAAGGTTTTGAAGTCAACATCCTTGCTGCCCAGCACGGTAGGCAATACGGCAAAATCATTTGTACTGATGCGGTATACAGAATCTGTAAAATTACTGGGAGCCGGGTCTATCTGATAAACTTCCAGGCGCTGAATGGAGTTGGAATCGCCATACAAGCCACCATAAGCGAGTGACAATACGATGGAATCAATGACTACGGAATCCTTTACTACAAATGGATTGGTGCCATAAGAAGAAGGACCGAAAGCCGAGTATATTCTGGCTTCTGTACGTCCAAATTCAGGATCATCACCAATGATACCCAGCGCATGCAGGGAAGATCCGGTGATACGGGTAGTATCGGGAAACAGGAAATTGTCGGTCTGAACGTCGAGGATCGTTTCGAATGTTTTTACATTGTCAACGGCAGGGATGAGTTCATTACCAAGATCGGTGGTATCTACTTTGGTGCAGGAGCTATAGATAATTAATCCGGTCAATACAGCAATGACAGATAGAGAAATTTTCCTATTCACTTAGTGATTGTTAACAGTTTACGGAATAAAGCCTATTTGGCAAGGTCGGAATACAATTGCAAATAGTCTGTTAAATCGGACTCAGCATTGTAGGTAAGCACTTTTTTACCTTTCACCTTTCCAAACTCCTCTACCAGCTTCTTATCTACCTTTTCAGCGCCAAAAGTAACCGCATCGGCATAAGTAGCTCCGCCACGCATTAAAGCAGTATTATTAAGCTCCTTGAAGGGCTCCAGGTCTTTGTCCTTGATATTCGGGCTGATATTAGCCAGCTTCAGGAAGTTGGGACTTAGCTTTTCCTTAAAACTGTTGTTGCCAAGGGTGTAGATTACCTTACTGTGGGCAAATACAGGTTCTTTTTTATAAGCTGTCTTTTGATACAGGGGAATAAGGCCGGTCATCCAGCCACTGCAATGGATGATATCGGGAGGCCATCCGAATTTTTTCACTGTTTCCAGGGCGCCTTTGCAGAAAAATACTGTTCTCAGGCCATTGTCATCAAACCACTTTTCTTCATCATCATGGAATATCTGCTTGCGTTTGAACAGGTCTTCATTGTCGAGAAAGTATACCTGCAAACGTGCATTGGGCAAAGAAGCCACTTTGATCTGGAGAGGGAAATCATCATTGTCAACAGAAACGTTGATACCTGACAACCGTACAACTTCATGGAGTCTGTGCCTCCTCTCATTGATCACCCCGAAACGGGGCATAATGCAACGAACTTCGAAACCTCCTTCATTTGCTTTTATCGCCAGCCGGTTAACAGTTTCCGAAAATTCTGTCAGCTCCAAGTAAGGAGACATTTCGTTGGCAATAAATAAAATTCTTTTCTTTGTCAGCATTATGATTATAATTGGTTGCGGATAACCATTTTTAAAAACAGGGTGCAAAGTTAAGGTATTTTATTAGAAAAATGGGCGGCGTAGCCCGTCCCGTGCTTTTAAACGTCTCAAAATGATCATTTTTAAGCAAGCTGCCGTACTCGGCAGGTATCTCGAAAAGCAGCGATCGAAGCAACAGAAAACGGGTTTTATTCCCACAATGGGAGCTCTCCATCAGGGGCATCTTGCGCTAGTGAAGGAAGCCCAAAAGCACACAGACATCACTGTTTGCAGCATATTTGTGAACCCTACCCAGTTCAATGATCCCAACGACTATAAGAAGTATCCCCAGACCCTGGATAAGGATATTTATCAACTGGAGCAGGCAGGTACTACTATCCTCTTCCTGCCATCAGTGCACGAAATGTATCCACAAGGTATCCACCATCTGGAATCTTATGATCTGGGATACCTGGAAACCATCCTGGAAGGCGCCTACCGGCCCGGTCATTTCCAGGGCGTGTGCCAGGTAATGAGCCGCTTATTGCAAATGGTTGCGCCCGATGACCTGTTTATGGGACAGAAGGATTACCAGCAATGTATGGTAGTGCAGTGGCTGCTGAAACACCTGTCGATGGGTACCCGTTTTGAAGCTGTTCCCACCATGCGGGAGGCCGATGGCCTGGCCATGAGTAGCCGCAATATGCGGCTACCGGAAGCAGACAGGAAAAAAGCGCCTGCCATTTACCAGTCGCTGGAATATATCCGAAAGCATATAACAGCCGGCCCCCTCTCCTCTTTGCTGCAGGAAGGCCGGGCTATCCTGGAAAAGGAAGGTTTTAAAATAGATTATATATCTATGGCAGCTGCCAATTCCCTCTCACCGATTGACAACTGGGACGGAAAAGAGCCACTGGTTGCACTCGTTGCTGCCTTTTTAGGAGAAGTAAGGCTGATCGATAATATGCGGGTAACTGAATAGCAGTATATTATCATTTACATTAATCTGTTCAGCACTAACAAACGTTAGAAAATCAGTAAACTTTTATAGCTTTGCAGCCGTTTTTATAAGCGCGCAAATCGATCGCATCATTTCCGCAAGAAATGCTGCAGCGAGATGCAGCAGAAAACGACATCCAAAAACCCAAATTAAAAGTTATCATGGATATTGAAGTGCTCAAGTCTAAGGTTCACCGGGCAGTGATCACAGAAGCTAACCTCAACTATGTGGGTAGCCTGACCCTGGACGAAGATCTGATGGACGCGGCCAATATGATCGAACATGAGAAGATACAGGTGGTAAATGTCAATAATGGCTCCCGTATTGAGACCTATCTTATTAAAGGTAAAAGAGGCTCTGGTGTTTGTTGCCTTAATGGACCGGCAGCCCGTCAGGGCGCAGCTGGCGACATAGTGATCATCATCTCCTATGCCCGCATGGATTTTGAAAAGGCCAAAAGCTTTAAACCCTGGTTAGTATTCCCCAAAGAAGGCAATAAATTATAACAATACCGTTATAATAACATTCGCGTGATATATTGTCTTTATTTTTGTTTGATACCAACCGGCCTTTAACTCATGAATAAAAAGATTGTCAGCTATCTTCAATACGCATTGTTTTTAGGACTGGCAATTTTCCTGGTCTGGTGGTCGATAAAAAAGATACCCAACAGCGAGTGGCTTAATATCAAGACGGCCATTTCCAAGGCAAAATACTGGCTCATCTTTCCTGTAATGGCCTCTCTCCTGTTAAGCCATTACAGCCGCGCACTGCGCTGGAAGATATTGATGGAGCCCCTGGGTTATAAACCCCGGACCTCCAATACTTACCTGGCTGTTTTAATTGGCTATATGGCCAACCTGGCTTTCCCACGCCTGGGTGAAGTACTGAAATGTACTGTACTGGCCAGGTATGAAAAAGTACCTGCCGACAAGCTGGTAGGCACCATTGTAGCAGAAAGGGCCTTTGATGTGCTGTGCCTCATTGTGGTGATCACCCTTGCCACCCTTACCCAGATCGATGTTATTGGTGGTTATGTAAGCGCCAAGCTCAACCTCATCATTGCTTCTAAAGCCAACCTGTTTACACCTGGTAAGATCATACTGCTGGTGCTTGTTCTGGCGGCGCTTGTTGCAGGAGCCATATTTGTCTTTAAAAAATTCTCCCATATTGGTTTCATTCAAAAGATCAAAAAGATACTGGCCGGTATATGGGGCGGCATCACCAGTGTACGATATGTAAAACAGAAAGGCTGGTTCATCTTTCATTCCATCTTCATTTGGACCATGTACCTGGTGAGTGTATGGATTGGATTTTATGCCCTGGAGGAAACCTCCATCTACGGGTTGAAAGAAGCCCTCTCGGTATTGTCTACCGGTAGTCTGGCCATGATCGTGCCTACACCTGGTGGACTGGGTGTATACCATATTTTTGTACAACAAACACTCACACTCTACGGCTTGAATGAAGGCATCGGCCTTGCCTTTGGATTGCTGATGTGGACAGTACAATTCTTCCAGATGCTGATCAGTGGATTTGTTGCCTTAGCTTTGCTGCCATATTTCAATAAGAAGCAAATCGAAACGCATGCGCAAAGCGGACATCATAGAGAAAAAGATCTTCACACTTCCTGAGCTCCTCAGAAGAATAGCCCAATGGCGCGCTATTGGCAAAACAGTGGCCTTCACCAATGGTGTTTTTGATATTATGCACCGAGGTCATATTGCCTCCCTGTCGCAAGCTGCCGGAGAAGCCGACTACCTCATAGTAGGACTCAATTCAGACGCCTCTACCAAACGATTAAAAGGTGATAGCCGCCCTGTAAATGATGAACAGGCACGCTGTATTGTGATGGCCGCATTACTGATGGTAGATGCGGTAGTACTTTTTGAAGAGGACACACCGCTGGAACTGATCAAAGCTGTACTGCCTGATGTATTGGTAAAAGGTGGAGACTATACAGAAGAGCAGATCGTAGGCGCCAAAGAAGTAAAAGCCAATGGCGGAAAAATAGTGATCAATCCTATTGTAGAAGGTTATTCAACGACGGGGCTGATTGGAAAGATCAATAAGCTTTGAGGATTAGCTGTCAGGTGTTAGCAATTAGGTTTTAGCAGAATCAAGCTCCTCATTACATTCTATACATTCTTTCTACTTCCTGAACAATGACCTCCATTTCCTTTTCGCCGCCCTGGGCGTCGTAAGGTTGTTTGAGGTTGCTGTTGAAGAAGAATGCCACTGTCTGGTACATACGGGCTGTAAAGCCACCCTTGTACTCCTTAATGATATCGTAGCAGTTGTTACCGGTTTGCCGGTTGATGAGTTTCATGAGCACCTTGCCCTGGTAGATGGAAAGGTTGCTCAATGGATCGGCAAACTCTTTCTTGAGTTCCTTCTCCCTTGTTTTAAGGTATTTCTTGCGCTGTTCCTTATCGGTAACGCCCGCCAGTTTGTTGTTGATCTCATTGATGATGCCCCCCGCTTTACGGGCATAAGGGTAGGTTACATAAATGGCATTGCGTAAACGCGTCCATTCCTGTCTTTTCTTCAATAAATGCTTGGGATAGGGAGCGGTGACCCACAACCATTCCATATTGCCGGAAGGAATAAGCTGATTGCCCGCAATAATAGCTGGCACGGGAATGGTGTCATTAGGCCCTAATACAGGATGTTCCACACCCGGAGGAAGCGGGATCGTATCTTTTACCTGGCCTGCAGCGCTCCCTGTAAAATACAGGAAGGCCGTAACCATAATAAAACAATTGTATATAAAGCGTTGCGGAAACATTTGTTCTTACACAAAATAGTAATTATTCCCCAATAAGGAATAATACCGGTAAGACAAGCTAAGTAACCCGTATAGCTGCAAGTATTTAGTTAAAGTTACAGAGACCTGGATTCTGGTCCGGCCACTTCCTGTGGGGCTACCGTTTTCTTCCGGGCGGCCGTTTCCCTGCCCACCGGCCTCAACAGCCTGATCCTGTATACCATACTCATGATAAATCCAATGACCATGAGTACTGTACCCAGCCAAACAAGTTTGATAAAGGGGAACTGGAGTACTTTGAGCGCGATAAAGGGAACCATTTTAGTAGACTCTTTCACGCGTATTTCAAATTGCTGGTTCTCTGCCACACGGGCCAACCCGACGGATAAGCCCTGGGAGAAAACAGAATCCGGAATGTATTCTGGTTCATTATTCTTGACGGCCAATATGGGACGGGCAGTGATCTTTTTCTGCTCACGGGTTACGATCCCAAGATGGGCCATGATACTGGTATCGCCTGCATCAACCTGGCGGCTACCCGCAACAGGATTGACCGTCACACTGTCGAGGGTCATAAAACCATTGGAATAATAGAGTGTATCACCCACTTTCACCAGTTTTGAGCGGAATTGGGCAGTATCTTTCTCCTCCTGCATTTTGGTGGAGTAATTGATATATACAAAAATGTCTTTATTCCAATAGTGCCGGGCATCGGGGTTATTGGAATATCCTTCCTGTCCCTTGGTATTTTTGATGAGGTCGGGATAAAGCGGGAAACGTTCTTTCCCATCCTTGCTTTCCATATCAACCCGGAAATAGGTCATCTTGCCTTTCTCGGTCACTGAATCGCTGGCGTAAGTAGCCCAATATTTGCCCATGTCGGTACGAACTCCCTGGTACAGGGTAAGATTTTCTACCCCTTTCTCTTTCTGGTCGGGACCAAAGTTGAGCGGATTCATAAAATTCATGGACAATACCTCTTTTTTGGAAGAGGAGATCAGTACGCCCACCAGCATGATCCCAAAACCTACGTGGGCTATAGAAGCGCCGGCAGCTTTCACTTTACCTTTCAAACCGCTCCAGATATAAGTGGCATTGGCCACCACGGCATAGGTAGCTGCAAAGAGGGCGAGGTGAATGGCAGCCAGGAAACCAAGACCAAACTTGTCATAATTGATATTGCCCCAAATGCTAACGGATAGGGAGATGGCCAGTGCAATACCGGTAGGCAGGGCTATTTTCTTAAAGAAAGCCGCTTTGGCTGTATTCTTATATTTCAGGTATTGGGTAACAGCCGTGAGCACGCCCAATACAACGGCTACAAATACCTGTATACGGTTGTAAGGGAATTGAGGGTCCTCTCCTATGGTGAAATTGGAACCAAATATTTTGTTGATCACCGGCAGCGAAGTGGCCACCAGGATAAATATGGAAGAGAGGAATAATACCAGGGCGCCAATAAACATCCAGAATTCACGGCTATAGGAATTTTCCTCTTTGGCGATATGGGGTATCTTTTTATACCGGGCAATGAACAGCCACAAGGAAGGAACCAGGAAAACAAATACCAATGCCCTCAACTGCCAGTTCATACCACTTCCTGTAAAGGCGTGTACAGAAGTATCCTGGAGATCACCGCTACGGGTAAGGTAGGTTGAATAAAGGATGAGCAAAAAGCTGGCAATAAAGAAGAAATGGGTAGCCCTGAGTGAATGCCCGGTTGAATTGTAAACGACCTGGGTATGGATACCGGCCACTAAGATAAGCCAGGGCACCAGCGAAGCATTTTCCACGGGATCCCAGGCCCAATAGCCTCCAAAGCTGAGGGATTCATAGGCCCAGTACGCACCCATCATAATACCCAGGCCCAATACACCGCCTGAAAACAGAGACCAGGGCAAGGCTTGTTTGGTCCAGCCACCGTATTCTTTTTTCCAAAGACCGGCAATGGCAAAAGCAAAGGGTACTATAGTGGAGGCAAAGCCCAGGAACAAAACGGGGGGGTGGATCACCATCCAGTAATTCTGCAGCAACTGGTTCAAGCCTACGCCGTCCTTCAGATTTGAAAGGTAGTCGGCCTGACTAAAGATGGGTGCATTGGAAAACTGGTGACGGGTAAGCAGGAAAGGGGTGCTGCCTATTTTTATGTCGAATATGTATACACCCAGTACCATGGTGGCCAGGCATATTTGTGCAAAGCTGATGACCGACATTACGGGTGCTTCCCATTTTTTGGCGGTGCGGATAAGGATGAGGCCCAACACACCATGCCAAAGGGTCCACAACAGGAAGCTCCCCTCCTGCCCTTCCCAGATACTGGCCAGGAGAAATTTGGGTGACAGGGATTTATCGGAGTGGTTATAAGCGTAATAATATTCGTAGTAATGTTGTACTATGATGAAGAGAATGATACCAAAGATGGTGATGACGGAGAGTGCATCGGTTATAAAAGCGATACGGCCTATTTTCCTCCAGCTGACTGCTTCATCAGGAAGTTTGGCATTGGCCGATTTAAAGTAAGCGATACAGGCCACTATGGAAGCTACTAAAGAAAGTACTACCAGCAAATGACCAAGCTGTCCGGGTAACAGGTGTTCACCAATATAATCCATCAGGGTGCTTTATTTTTGAGAGAGGTTATTGTAGGCTGCCTTGGGGTCGTCTTTATATTTAGAGGGACACTTGATCAGGATTCCATCCTTGCGGTTAATTTCAAATATATCTCCATTCATCTTGCCTTTCAATACAATACGATCACTTTTCTCCATATCGAATGGTTTCTCGAAGTAATAGACCACACGGGCTTTGTTGCCCAGGGAATCCAGTACATGGAAAGTGGTGAGATTGGGATTGAGGGCTGGATTGTATTCGATGGGTAAAGAGCGGTCGAGTTGTGTGATAACAGTCACGGTTTTCCCTTTTTTCTGGCGGGCTGAAGCAAGGGTTTCATAGGTAGATAGATCACCCATAAAACTTAGCAGCACCATGATGCCGGCAGCAATGCAAACGAGGATAACAATGTGGATCTTCTTCATACCTGGTTCAGTTCTCCGCAAAGTTAGGCCAAAATGCGGAACGGGTTTATGTGATTTTTATGTGTTTACGGGCTGTATAACCAGCCTGTTTCTATTTTGTTCAGTTTTTACTAAATAATTGGTAATAAATGCCCAGCAAGAAGAACGAACGATCGTTTATGCAACTTATCGACAATATTTTGCTTCTATCTAATACTGTGCTACCTTGCACGGCGTTTTAAAGAAGAGACCTCTTCAACAATGACAGACTTATCGCATTTTGATCCCAACGGTGTAAGTAACCCCAATAATAATATATTCGGATTACCCTTCACAGAAGAAGATGCCCGCCTTGTAATTCTTCCTGTGCCCTGGGAAGTTACTGTAAGCTGCAATGCAGGTACAGCCCGGGCGGCGGACCATATTTTTAAAGCCAGCATGCATGTGGACCTGTATGATGCCGACGTAAAGGATGCCTGGAAACAGGGATTTTTTATGCGGGTGCCAGACAAGAAGATCCTGCTGAAAAGTGATTATCTCCGCAAAGAGGCTGAGCTCTACATTGATTATATTTCCAAAGGGGATGACGTGGAGAAGAACTCCTTCATGTGCAAATCGCTGAAGGAGATCAATGAAGGGGCCATTTACCTGAACAATTGGGTGTATGATCAAACGAAAGCATTATTGGATCAGGGCAAATTGGTAGCTGTACTTGGCGGAGACCATAGCACGGCCCTGGGTTTTTATAAATCTATTGCGGAAAAATTCCCTTCTTTTGGCATTTTGCAGATCGACGCGCATTGCGACCTCCGGCAGTCTTACGAAAGCTTCCGTTACAGCCATGCCAGTGTTATGTACAATGCACTAAAAGAAATACCCCAGCTTTCCAAACTGGTTCAGGCGGGTGTACGTGATTACTGTGAAGAAGAATGGAATTATATCTGCAACAATAAGGAACGGGTAGTTACCTATTTCGATAAAAGCATCAAAGAGCGTATCTATGAAGGGGAATCCTGGAAACAGATAGCTGATGAGATCGTAGAGCACTTACCGCAGGATGTATTCTTAAGTTTTGATATAGATGGACTGGATCCCAAATTATGTCCTAATACGGGCACGCCCGTGCCCGGAGGTTTTGAAGCCCAGCAAGTTTATTACCTATTGAAACGGATCATTAAAAGTGGCCGTCGTTTCATTGGGTTTGACCTGAATGAGGTGGGTGTTGGTGAAAATGAATGGGATGCCAATGTTGGCGCCCGTGTTTTATGGAAGTTAAGCAATTTACTGGTAGCTTGCAATCAATAAGTCTCTGGCGCATGATCTACCAATACGTTGTTATCCTTAAAAACAAAAACACCAAATTCATAGATATAATCGGCCTGTTGCTAAGCATTTTGTCGGTTATATTCTTTACGCGCGAATTGGTGACTTCCCAGCAGCCGGGTTTGGCTTACCTACTCGGGATCATTGCCATCATCGCTATCCTGGTGTGGAATCTTGTACAATCATCCAAAGGCAAAAAAGTATATTATAGCCGTGCGCTGTTGGTGGCGGCGCTGGTATGGATGAAAATGCCCTACTTCCAATGGCTCACTTTTGTTTTCATTATCCTGGCCTTGCTGGAATACCAGGCCAAATACTCGCTTGAGATCGGCTTTTCGGATAAAGAGATTGTGATCAACTCCCTATTCAAAAGAAGGTACCAATGGGCACAGTTTGACAACATCCTACTCAAAGATGGTCTGTTGACCCTGGATTTTACCAATAACCGTATTCTCCAACGGGAAATTGAAGACGATGAAGACGATGAGGCAGATGAAGATGAATTCAATGCCTGGTGCAGGAAGCAATTAAACAGGGTAACTTCTGCTGAAGCGAGTAAATAAATTCAAACTTATTGGGTATTCTCCTTTGAAGCTGCGAGCTGCCAGCTTCGAGCGGCGAGCTAATACAACTCCGCGCTTCGATGCAAAAGGCTCGAAGCTCGTAGCTCATAGCTCGAAGCTGGTTTTCCTAAGCTACTAACCTCAACTGTTCCAACTCAATTGCCGGTATGGTTTCCTGTATACGGGCGAAGATCACTTTGTCTTCAAACAACAAATGCTCGTGCACCAGCTTTACAAAAGCCTCGTACAGGTAATCACCCTCCTGTGCTTCAGGAAGCCGCTCGGCCAATACCCGGATGGTATTGTGTTCACGGTGTAATAAGTTGGTGTATTGCAAACCAAAATGGTGTTGTACCAGGAAGGGGATCAGGGTCTTTTCTTCTGCTTCAATGTGTTTTTGCAGGTTGTTGAGCCAGAAGTTGACCACCGCCATTTTGGTTGACTTGCTGTTTTTGCCCGCCATAATATTACCCAGTAGTTGGGTACAGATCTGCCGGTCGCTTGCCAGGTGGCTTAAAAACGGTTGTAGTACGGTATTCCGTTCCATAATAAGTCCCTCCTTTCCGATAGATACGACAAGAATTACTCCATAAGCTGTTGTGTGGAAAACTTTAACAAATCGGCAGTCGATAATCGGCAATCGACAATCGGCAGTCGGCAATGGGTCTCTAAAAATCGAAGAGGCAGATTAAACTAAGTGTACTTTAATTTAATCTGCCTCTATAACTATTTGGGGCTTATTGCCGATTGTCGATGACTTCCGTCTATTTCAACGCCTTAATGATCGCGATAAATTCGTCTGCATTGAGGGAGGCGCCGCCTACCAGACCGCCATCTACATCCGGACGGGCAAATAATTCCACGGCATTGTTGGCTTTCACGCTGCCGCCATATAAAATAGAGATATTATTGGCCAGCAGGGGACCATATTGTTTGGCCAATACGCTCCGCAGGTGTGCGTGCATTTCCTGCGCCTGGTCTGAGCTGGCCGTTTTACCGGTACCAATCGCCCAGATGGGTTCATAGGCAATAACGATCTTAGAGATCACACTGTCTGCGAGGTGAAAAAGTGATTCTTTCAATTGGGTTTCCACATGCTCATTCTGGGTACCGGCTTCCCGGATGCTGAGTGGTTCACCACAACAAAAGATGGGGGTGATGCCGTATTCAAGACAGATATTTATTTTTTCGGCCAGCATCTTATTGCTTTCCTGGAAATACTCACGACGTTCGCTGTGTCCCAGCACACAATACTTAATTCCAATGGAATGCAGCATTTCGGCAGATACTTCGCCGGTATAAGCGCCTGATTTCTTGTTGTAACAATTCTGTGCTGCTATGAAATAATTGGCTTCATCAGCTACTTCACTATTGGCCATAATGAGGTAAGGGAAGGGTACTGCAAAGACAACCTGCCGGTGATCGGCCAGGGCGATATTTGCTCCCAGGATATTGTCCAATAATTCCTCTCCCTGCTGGTACGTACAGTTCATTTTCCAGTTAGCAGCAGCAATTTGTTTACGCATGTTGGTTGATTTGGTTGTTATTCTATTTGCATTCCAATCGCAAGGATGGTGAGCCTTCCCGCCAACGGGCGGGAAAGGCGACCCACCATCCTTGCAGTGATTTGATTATGATTGCTCAAAAATATGTTTCAATTGCTTTGCTTCCGCGTCTGTTAGTTGTTGATTTTTTAATTTTTTCCAGTTACTGATATCTGACAAGGCTTTTTCAAATTCATATCTTGACAAAGCCTTGCTTCCCCAGGTGAAACTGGGAATAAATTTAGGCGTAAGCCCTTCCCCAAAAATATTGGCGCAGATACCGGTCACGGTACCTGTATTAAAAGCGGTATTGATGGCGGCGCGGGAATAATCGCCCATGAGCAAACCACATTTTATGCCGGCACGGATATAATCTTTGGAGGGATTGTGCCATACTTTTACATCGGAGGCATTGTTCTTCAGGTTGGAGTTGGAGGTACCGGCTCCGAGGTTGCACCACTCTCCTATTACTGCATCGCCCAGGTAGCCATCATGGGCTTTGTTGGAATAACCGAGGAATACACTGTTCTTGATCTCTCCACCCACTGTAGAATAAGGACCGATGGTGGTAGCCCCATAAATTTTACTACCCATTTTTACCACTGCGCCTTCGCAGAGGGCAAAAGGCCCCCGGATAAAACTACCTTCCATGATCTCGGCATCCTTGCCAATATAGATGGGCCCCTGGGTGGCATTGAGCATACAATGGGCCAGGCGGGCACCCGGTTCTATAAAAATGTCTTTGGCGTTGATCACCTGTACACTTTCGGGAATGACCTGGGATGTTTTATTACGTGTAAGAAGTTTGAAATCTTCCCGCAGGGCCCAGTCATTGCATTCGAAGATATGCCAGGGGTATTGCAGTATTTTGATGGATTCCCAATCGGGATCCTTTTTGAGCGCATTGCCTTCCTGCTGCAGAGAGGCAATAAATTGTTCGGAGGGGATGATATTGGTAGCGAAGAGGGCCGCTTCGGGAGAAGCCACCAAACTTGCATCTTCAACCACTTTTACTTCCTGGCCCAGCAGGGCTTCCCACTTTTCCCGGATAGTGAGTATACCAACGCGGATATCTGCTGCAGAACGCATCAGGGTAAAAGGAAACAAATGATCGCGTACTTCTTTATCGTTCAGGAATATCATAGTAGTGTATTACACTGGTTAATGACTGGTTTTCAAATGTAATACATCCTTGTATGCAATCCTGATTCCAGGCATGACCTAAAAAAAGAATCCCTCTCCTAAGAATAGGAAAGGGAAAGTATAGCCATGAAAAACAAAAAATGTTATGCTGAAGTTAAGCTTATTTCTTCTTTTCGTAACGCTTTTTGAACTTATCAATTCTACCTGCTGTATCAACCAATACATTCTGACCGGTATAGAACGGGTGAGAAGTATTCGAAATTTCCAGCTTCACCAATGGATACTCGTTACCATCTTCATACTTAATCGTCTCTTTGGTAACTGCGGTAGAACGGCTCAAAAAGCTAGTACCATTACTCATGTCTTTAAAAACTACAAACCGAAAACCTGCGGGATGGATGCCTTTTTTCATAACTCTCTGATTTAAAGGTTGTACGGATTTTGCCGTACAATATTTTAATTATTAACAAAGCCGCAAAATTACTTCCCGACTGTCTTACCGCCAAATTAAATTTATTTCAATTGATAGCCAATTTAAGTTCAACAAAATTATAGTTGCAACACTGTTTATTGACTAAAATCAACGAAACTTCTCAACTCAATCGTTTGCATTGATTTACTATTATAAAGATGGAAACCAGGTTTCCGGGGTTGCAGGGCTATAAGTTAAAGAAAATGAAAACCGTGAATCTGCAATTCCAGGCTGAAAACAGCTTCATGATGTGGAAAACAGGTCATTAGATTACAAATATCACTCATCCAACAAATCCGATTCTACCCTTTCGCAACTACTTGCCGGTTCACGAAATACCTAAAAAGGGAAAAAGCACCGGGTTAATAGTCATACTCACCGAAGTGTGTACATTTTATTAATCCAATGCTTTTCCAAAAAATCGCTTTCAATACTGTTTAATTTATTTCTAGCGACTTTCTACCTCTAAGATACTTTACTATAGATAGTGGTTCCAAATTTTTGGCCTTTCTGATATGCACCAGTTGTGCACCAGGTTATGCACATTTGGGGAGGGAAGGCAAGCTGCGAGCCACGAGCGACGAGCTGCGAGCCGTTAGCTTCGAAACACCAGGGTTTTAGCTCGGTGCTCGCAGCTCAAAGCTCGAAGCTGTATTCCTAGCTTCTCATATTCTCGTATTGCAGGGCAAGGCCCAACTCCGCTCCGCGGCACAGCTGTATTACCTCCTGCAGGTCGTCGATCTTTTTGCCGGTTACCCGTACCATATCATCCATAATGGCGGCCTGTACCTTCAGACCGGCATCTTTGATGAGCTTTACGATCTTTTTGGCATCTTCCTGTTTCAGCCCATTCCGCACGGTCACCTCCTGTTTGGTGAGCTTTCCGCTGGGATAGGACGCTTTGGAGGTATCAAACGCCTCCGGAGCGATCCCCTGCTTGTGGGCACGATTGATCAATACATCGATGAGCTGACGCATCTTCATGTCGTCCTCTGTTTCAAGGCTGATCTTAAACTCTTTTTTATCCAATTTGATCACCACGTGGGTGCCTTTGAAGTCAAAGCGGTTGGTGATCTCTTTGGTAACAACGTTTACGGCATTATCCAATGCCTGGGCGTCTACTTTACTAACGATATCGAATGAGGGCATGGCAACATTTTGCGCAAAGCTAGGGAATGTATAGAAATCATAATATCCTAATTTGCTGCCTGAAATCTTACCGGCAATGACCACCTATGTAATGGGCGATATTCACGGAGGCTATAAGGCCCTGCTTCAATGCCTGCAGCGGTCGGGGTTCGACTATGAGCGGGATACCCTGATCCAGCTGGGCGATATCGCCGATGGCTTTGATGAGGTATTTGCCTGTGTGGAGGAATTGCTCTCCATCCGGCACCTGGTCGCTATCAAGGGTAATCACGACGACTGGTTCCAAACGTTTATCAGGACCAGTTTTCACCCCCAATACTGGAGCCAGGGTGGTGAGGGCACCCTTCGCTCCTACCTCACAGCAGCCGGCAAAGCGCACGTTATCCCTGCCTATGGCAATATCCATCCCCTTGCACTGAGTCCATCCGACATACCCAACACGCACCGCAATTTCTTCAATAGTCAACGTCTCTATTATCTGGACACAGAGCAAAACTGTTTTGTACATGCGGGCTTTGACCGCCTCCTTCCTTTCGGGGAGCAATTACCGCATTTGTATTATTGGGACCGGGAACTTTGGCAGGAAGCGCTTTCCTGGGAAGCCACCAACCGGGGCAAGAAAAAACCCGCCCGCTTCCGGATGGCCACCCGTTTCAAGGAGGTGTTCATTGGACACACCCGTACCATCATGTGGGGTACTGACCAGCCCATGAAAGCTGCCAACATCAATAATATTGATACGGGAGGAGGTGGAGGCGGCAGGTTGACAATTATGAATGTTGAAACAAAAGAATACTGGCAATCGGATCCGGTAAATAGTTTGTACGAAATTTCTTACCGGTGATCTTTTTCGGGAAGGAACATTTTAAATGTAAATTCTACAACAATAAAATGTTTGCTCTACAACAATAAAAAAAAGGCCCCATAGACATGGGGCCCGTTAACCAAAACTAACTGCTTATGAGAAAAAATGTATAATCGTTTTTATCAAATCATCTACTGATAGTCCTCAATTGTTTCTTAATTCCTGTCTGTTGCTTCGTACATTCTATAAACGACCACTCTGGTCTTTTTATTTTACATGTACGAAATTCCGCATCCTACGAGGTACATGAGTACAATTGCTATGAGTATTATCTTTTTCATGGTTGGTTGCTATATATAAGACCATTTTAAAAGGAAAAGGTTGTGCCACACCCTGTTAAAAATTTCTAAAAGCCTTGCTGTCTCATTAAAACCAAGTTAACGTCACAAGCCTCTTTTCCCATTAGACGAAAACTTTATCAATTTGGGAAACACAATTCCTCTATTGCAATCCTCGTACCAGCATTATTACCAGAAGTGGGTATTGCACATTTATCAAATCTTTATTTACTTACGTACTGGTTTTATTGTTGGATGTTATCTGTTGGTTATTCGCCACCACCTTTTACACGGTTCTGTTCTTCACCGGCGCCACCTTTCTTACGTTGTCCGTTTGTATTTTTCAAAGGTTTTCCAAAGCGATAGGTAAAGGTGAGGTTGAGTACCCTGGAATCACGGTAGTTCTTGAACCTGGCTTCTGTTGACTGGAAGTTGATCTCTCCTTTTGGCTGTTGTGTGTAGAAGATATCGCGCATGTTCAATTTTAGTGTCCCTTTTCCTTTCATCACCTGCTTGGCAACACCGGCAGACAATTGACCGAAGGCATCGAGTACGATCTGACCTTCAGGGCCCTTACCGCGGTACCAGCCACTCAATTCAGCACTCCAGCCTTTGTTGAACTTAAACTGGTTGTTCATATTTACCATCAGGTTGCCGGCTTCTACCTTCAGCTCTTCGCCGTTGAGCACGCCACTGTATTTGATATAATTGTAATTGCTGTATAGCATGGTGGTGAACCATTTTGTTACGGGAATCTGAACACTTACTGCAATACCTGCGTTTTCCCGCTTGCCGATATTACCCTGGCGCACGATGGTAGCATAACCATTTTCTCCATTGGGCAATTTATCCTGGCTAAAGGTTTCATTGAAAAGATCCTTGGTTACGTTATAGTTTAAGGTAGTGGTCAGGAATCCTTTGAAAATGTGGGTCAGTTCAATGTTGTCACTATACTGTGGCTTCATGAATGGGTTGCCCGCACCATAGGTAAACTTGTCGATGAAGAACATGAAAGGATTCAGGTCCTCATAGGAAGGACGGTCAATACGGCGGCCATAGTTGATACCAAACTGGTTTTCTTTGTTGGCATTGTAACTGATATACACTGTAGGGAACAAGCTGTTGTAAGAACGGTCAAATGCTGAGTCCTTCTGTGTAGGATTGCCATATTGGATGCCTTTCAGGTTGGTATTCTCAAACCGCAGGCCAGCCTGTATGCCCCATTTTTTATTCAGTTGCTTATTCAGACTTACGTAGGCAGCATTGATGTTTTCCTTATAGTCAAAGAAATTGGTCTTGGTATAGTCGGGCTGCCACTGACCACTTGCAAACTCAAAATAGTTGGCTTTGTTCTCTGTATTTACATAGCTTGATTTAATACCCATTTCCAGTTTCATATTGTTCTTCAGGGGATGGGTATAATCCATCTTACCGGAATAAATATTGATGGACAGGGGCAAATTGCCATTCAGCAATTCATCGTAGCGCTTTACCCATCCTGGGTTATAAGTGGTATTTACAAAGCGCTGGTCGTTGGAAGCATCATAACGGATATAATCGAGGTCGGCAGTCAGTTCACGACCGGTAGAGTCGAACTGGTGACGCACATTGAGGTTTACGCTGGCATTCTTCCATACTTCTTTAATATAGGAATCTGCTGTGATGATGGAATCGACCTGGCTTTGGGGGTTTTTAAGATAACTGGTATTATCGCCATCAGTGGTTTGAGGGTTGTAAGATCCGCTCAGTACAAAACCCACGGTTGTTTTGCTGGTGAGGTAATAATCCATGCCCAGTTTCAGGTTGTTGTTGCGGTTCAGCTTTTTCATGAAGGCTACCTGTTCAAAGATGGCATTGGTGGTCTTATCGTCATTCTTATACCGGCGGTAAATGTCCAGTTGCTGGAAGTTTTCATTGTATCCAAAGCTATAGCTGCTGAACAGGTTCATTTTTCCATCACGGTAGTTAAGGCTGATGCTTTCGTTGGTCTTGAAATAAACACCCTGTCCTACGCCTACGGTAGCATTACCGTTGAAACCTTTGATCTTGTTCTTTTTGGTTTTGATGTTGATGATACCGGAATTACCGGCAGCATCGTATTTGGCGGGTGGGTTGGTCATGATCTCGATCTGATCCAACTGGGAGGCTTGCATACCTTTCAGCAGGTTGGCCAGTTCGGGACCGGTGAGGTAAGAAGGGCGGCCATCCATCATGATCACCACGCCTTGTTTGCCTTTGAGGCTGATATTGCCATCCTTGTCTACCTGTACACCGGGGGCTTTTTCCAGTACTTCCAGGGCATTGGCGCCTACGTTGGTGACGGAAGCTTCTACATTTACTACTGTTCTGTCGATCTTTTGCTCGATCATGGGCCTGCTGGCAGTTACCGTTACGGCTTTCATTTCTTTTGACTCTCCCGCCAGTGCTACCTGGGCAACCTCTACTGCGGTGCCGGCTACTTCAAATGCAGGCGTATACTTTTTGGCATGTCCAACTGCCGATACCAGGAGGAGGTATTTACCCTCAGGGATGTTCTCAAACTCATATTTTCCGGATTTATCGGAAACGGACATTTTCACAACTGCAGAATCTTTGGCTTTTAAAAGGGTCACTGTGGCGGCCTGGATAGCGGCCTTGTCGGCACCTCCTACTGTTCCCGCTACTTTGGCCGTTTTTTGCTGGGCCAGGGCGGTCAGGTTGAAAGCAGTCAGAATGATGGAGGCGACGATTAGTTTTGTTCTCATGGCTATACTCTTTACTTTGTTGAATACTTTATCTTATCTATTACAGTCCAAAAGTAAGTACTATGTTACGCATAGTACATTGTCAAGTGTTGAAAGGCTGATTATATTGATATCCGGTAATTATTGGGTGACGGTAGTATGACGATCAACCATAAATAAGGTTACAGGGGAGTCCCCGATTGGGATAAATGGCGGGAAAATGGGTCTCAACGGCAAGAATTGAGATTGGGCAGGTGAAAACTGACCAGCGGAGATGCCGCAGGGCCGATACGGCTGCCACACGGCTACACAACGGCTACAATATGAATGAGATATGGAGGCATGTCGCTATAAGGTCGCTATAACGTCGCTGAAAGGTCGCTGAAAGGTCGCTATGAAGTCGCTGGAAGGCCGGTATGAGGCCGCTGGAAGATCGCGGCAACCTTGCTATAAGGAGGCTGCAAGGGCTACTATTTAAAGGCTGATAATCTTTATAAAGAACGAAAGATCAGTTATTACTGCAATAAATATCTACTGTAATTTACAAAAAAAGCCCGGGAATTACTTCCCGGGCGGCTATTATTTTATTTTGCTTGATCAACTGATGACTGACGGGCAAAAGAGTATTAAGCTACTGGTTGTTTCCGCTTCGTGAGGTATATATATAAGATGATACCGCCTATTACCAGGCCGGAAGAGATCAACTCTGCCTGTGTAGGATGGAAACCACTGATGTTATAAGTGGTATTTACCCGTATTTTTTCTATAAAGAAGCGCTCCAATCCATTTACAATGAGATAGATAGCAAACATTGTACCTGGCACTTTCAGGCGGTTACGGAGTGCCCACAACAGCGCAAAAAGGAGGAAACCAGCCACCGATTCATAAAAAGGGGTGGGAAAAACCGGTATGGGCAATTGGTTGCAGTATTGGGGATCGGTACAGCCTGCAATGGCCGAACCTTCATTAATTACATTGTGGGGGTATTGGTAGGCCACCATCCAATCGGGCAGCCAGGAAGGGGCTTTTACCGACTTGTGGTGCACCTGGCTCAGCGACTCCACCTGGAAGGTTTTTAAATAAAAACGGCTATTGGCCTGGAGGGCATTGTTGAATTGAGTTGTATCGGCCAACACCACTTTCGAATCGGGGGTAGTTATATAGGCGCTGTTCAGAATACCCCAGTCGCCATCTCCGGCTACCTGGCAACCGATACGGCCAATGGCATAGGCGATCATTAATCCGGGCGCAGCGGCATCACACAAGTGCTTGAAACCAATTTTATGCTTGCGGGCATAGAAAAAGATCGCTACAGCGGCGCAGATCAAGCCGCCATAGAAAGTAAGGCCACTGAAAGAAAGGAGCGCTTCAATGGGGCTGGCCCAGAATTCATTCCAGTTTTCGAGGTTGTGGAATATTTTGGCGCCGAGAAAACCAAAGAGAGCAGCATAGATCACCAGGTCTCCTACCCTGTCGTGGGGCCATATGCGCACCACACGATCTTCGGGCTTTTCCATCTTCTGCTTATTCTTCTCCCACCATTTGATACCGGCAAACAACAAACCCAGACCAATACCTACCGGCCAGTTACCGGCAGCCGAGAAGATAAAAGATTGCGGATCTTCCGTGGCAGGATCATTAGAAAGGAACAGACCTATTATCTTATATCCCAGGATAAAGCCCAGCACAAAATTGAGTAATATATCACCCAAACCAGCCTTCTTACCTACGGTGATCTTTACATCCTGGCCTGTGAGCAATCCTGCACGTTCTTTGCGCTTTAGCTCTTGCGTGAGCACCCAGGCAGCGGCCAGGAAAGAAAGGGCAACGAAGAATCCAAAAGAGTTCACAAAGCGTAATCCCCTTGCTTCAATGCCGAATAGATCACGAAAAGCGTAGTATAGGTTGGGATACATGTATTATGAGTAGTTGAATATGATAAGTCCTGTTTGAGATTTTGAATGTGCAATGATAAGTAAAAGCTTCCAGCAATAAAAAACCCTCCCAGGAATGGGAAGGTTTATCACTATGAACAAAGCTGAATTTAATCAGCGTAATTCCTTAACAGTACTCATCAAAGGCAGCGATCAGGTTGTGTGCGATCATCTGCGCGGGGCGTCCTTCAATTTGGTGACGCTCGATAAAATGCACCAATTGGCCATCCTTGAATAAGGCGATGGCTGGTGAAGAGGGAGGATAAGGCAATAGATGCTCACGCAATTTCTTAATAGCGTCAACATCAAAACCTGCAAAGCTGGTGCTCAGGTGATCGGGCTTTTTGCTGGCGTTGGCCACAGCCATCAATACACCCGGACGGGCCGATCCTGCCGAACAACCACATACGGAATTGATCATCACGAGTGTTGTTCCTTCTTTACCTAATTGGTTGTCAACTTCTGTGGGCGTTAATAACTCCCTGAAACCATAGTCCGTCAGCTCCTCTTTCATGGGCTGCACTATTTCTGCTGGATACATATTAAATGTTGTTTTTTTAGTTCATTGTTAGAACGCAAATCTACGCAAAAAGTTGACGCGAGCTTTTTGATTTAAGAAAACATGCTATTATGACAGCACAACACTAAACAACATGCCAATATGACTCACGCAACGGACAGTTTTTCGCATTCTGGCGGTAAAAACGGGAGTTTTTTGCATTGGTATGCCATTTGGGATTAGGGTTATACAAATCATTTAAAAACAAAAAAAGTAATAGACTATGACACTCGTAAAATTCAACAACCGTCCGGTAAACAGGGTATTTAACACTGTATTTGATGACCTGCTCAATCAGTTTCCGGCTACCTGGAAAGACAGCTCGCTGCACAATCCTCCGGTAAATATTCATGAAACGAAAGACGCTTACCATGTAGAATTGAGCGCGCCTGGTTTAAGCAAGGAAGACTTTCAGGTAAAGGTAGAAGAAGGTTTACTCACTATCAGTTTCGAGAAGAAGGAAGAAACAAAAGCTGAGGATTATAAAACGGTTCGCAGTGAATTTACACAGCGCAGCTTTAAACGCAGCTTTTCTGTAGACGATCAGATAGATGTGGATAATATTCAGGCGAAGTACGAACAAGGTGTACTGAAGCTTCTCCTGCCCAAGAA
>CBIHOV010000057.1:0-46729 GCA_966211765.1 uncultured Paraflavitalea sp. | reverse complement strand
GCATCTTCCCTTCCTATATTCAGTATCGGGATCTTCCTGCTATCCATGGGCTGGTTAAGCTCTTCATAAATAAAAGAGTCGTCAAACCCTGCAAAAGCGGCATCAAAGCGGGTGCCTCCAAAGAATACCCTGTCCGGACGCGCCCAGTAAATGGCGCCCATACACATCGGGCAAGGCTCACAGGAAGTATACAACTCACAACCCGTAAGCTGGTGTACCTGCAAATGATGACAGGCATTACGGATAGCCACCACTTCTGCATGGGCAGTAGGATCATTGGTGGAAGTTACAGCATTGCACCCCTGCCCTACCACCTCATCACCTTTCACAATAACACACCCAAATGGACCACCCTGCCCATTATTCATACCCTGGCGCGCCAGCTCAATAGCCGCCCGCATAAATTGATGCTCACGTTCCGTCATATCACCTTAATTTGATCACTAAATTACAACAATCCGGCAGGGCTTACCCGTAAGTACCCTGTCAAATATTGGCTATCTTGCCAACCTTTAAATGCTCAAAATGAAGAAACTTCTGTTGCTCTCGCTCTGTTTATCATCATTGTCCGCTGTGCTGGCCCAAAAGCTAAGTTATATCGTAGCTTTCCCCAACATCGTGCACCATGAAGCCAGGATCACTGTTATCGCTACCGACATTCCCTCAAAAACCGCCATCTTCCGTATGAGCCGCTCCTCGCCCGGACGTTATGCCACCCATGAATTTGGCAAGAACGTATACGATGTGAAAGCCTTCGACAGATCCGGTAAGCCCCTTACCATCAACCGTACCGATGGCGATGTGTACGAGGTGTCACGCCAGGACGGTTATGTACGCGTAGAATATACCTTGTATGCCAACCACCCCGACGGAACCTACGCAGGGGTCGACGAAACCAGCATCCACTTCAATATGCCCGCTACTTTCATGTGGGTAAAAGGACTGGAGAAAGCCCCCATCGATATTAAGTTCGATATCCCCGAAGGGAAAAAATGGACCATTGCCACCCAGCTGAAACCTGTTGAGGGCAACCCCACCCTGTTTACGGCCCCCGGTCTGCAATATTTCATGGACAGCCCCACCAAAATAGGAGAGCTGCTCTGGAAAGAATGGACCCTCAAAAATACCAATGGCAAAAGCTACCAGTTCAGGCTGGCCATGGAAGCCAAAGCTTCCGATTCAGCCGCTGCAGCCTTTGCCCGCAAAGTGCAAACCATCACCGAAGAAGCCCAGGCTATCTTTGGCGAAGTACCGGCTTACGATTATGGCACCTATACCTTTATTGCCAGCATCAACCCCTGGGTTAAAGGAGATGGTATGGAACACCGCAACTCCACCATGATCAGCATCCCGGCCAATTTTGATGGCAACAATTATCTCCTGGATGTTTTCTCTCATGAATTCTTCCATTGCTGGAACGTAGAACGCATACGCCCCAGAACACTGGAACCTTTCAACTTCGAAAAAAGCAACATGAGCAATGAGCTTTGGTGTGCAGAAGGATTTACCCAATACTATGGCGATCTGCTCATCACCCGCTCAGGCTACCAAACAGTAGAGGAATACCTGCCTTCCCTGGCCGGACTCATCAATACCAAAGAAAACAGTGCCGGCGCTAAACGGTTCTCTCCGGCAGAAGTGAGCCGCCATGCAGTTTTTGTAGATGCAGGTGTTGCTATTGATAAGAACAACTATGCCAACATGTACACCTCCTATTATCCCTATGGTGGTGCCATTGCCCTGGCCCTCGAGCTGGAATTACGTACCCGTTTCAGCAACCTCACCCTCGATAGTTACATGACAGCCCTTTGGAAGAAGTTTGGGAAAACAGAAGTGGCCTATACCATACCCGGATTGGAAGATGTACTGGCCGATCTTACCGGCGACAAGAAATTCGCCGCTGATTTCTTTGCCAGATACATTACCGGTCATGAATCCTTTAATTATAAACCCCTCCTGGAAAAAGCCGGACTGGTCTTAAAAAGAGCCAATGAAAGCAAACCCTGGTTGGGCTTTGTACAAATGAAGGAAGGCAATAACCTCACCATTACTTCCAATACCGTGATTGGCACGCCCCTGTACAATGCCGGTCTGGATGTCGATGATCAGCTGTTGACATTGGATGGCAAACCTGTGAAAAAAGCAGCCGACCTGGAGCCTGTTCTGAAAGAACATAAGGTGGGTGATGCCATTCAGGTAGAATTTGATCACCGCGGCGAAAAGAAAACTGCCACCCTTACCCTGATTGGCAATCCTTATTTCAGCATCGTAACCTTCGAAAAAGACGGACAAACCCCTACTGCCGAAATGCTGGCCTTCCGCAAAAGCTGGTTCGGCAACAAAGTAAAATAACAGGGTTCTTAGAGAGCCCCAAAAGAAAGGTGGGTCGCCCTGCGGCGCGGCTTACAGCGCTGCTGGGCGGCTCACCTCCATAAAAGAAAAGAGCCTTGCAGGATCATACCTTGCAAGGCTCTTTTCTTATGTCTTTGAATATGTTTTCAGGAGATCTAAAACCAGTGCTCACCTTCCAAAGCTCATCAGCCATTGCCGACTGCCGATTGCGATTCACGACTCCCTACTGATACTGTATATACATCGGCTTCGGCTTCAGGGCCAACACCTCTTCCGGCGTCATAATACGGCTGCCGGGCTCCCGGAAATCATTCTTATAAAACAGTTTGAATCCCGTAAACTGAACAGGCTCCCGATGAATAAATGATTTGTACGTAGTGATCTTTCTTGCTTTGGCGCCCCATCCATCCATGTCCATCACGATCTGTACTTCAGGCTGAATCTTAATGTTCTTATAATTGGTCACCATAGCCTGCGTAAAACGGTGTATCACCAGCATCTTGGGAGGCAGGTTGTTTTCCTTAACGATCTTGGCCAGGTAATTCGTTACATAGTTGATATCTGCCGCATCAAAGCTGCCGATCACAGAACCAGGTTTCGCCCCTGTCTTCATCGAGAATTCAGGATCAATGCCGAAATGCACATTGGGCATTTTGAAGTACTGCTCCAGCTGCGGCACTTCTTCCTGCACCGAACCCAAACCTACTTGTATATCAATGAATACCAGTGCGTTGATCTTGGCAGCCATGGCTAGTACCTTGTCAATTTCCTTAAAAGGCATCCGGAGTCGGTACTTATTACCCTTACCAGGACTTCCCTGCGCTGTAACAGCTATATAATGAAGGGCTGGCACCACTTCTACTGTAGTATCAGCCGCCTGCCAGCGCTTTACCTCACCCTGGAGTTTCTCCAGCATTTGCTGTTCGGGTAGCTCACCAAGGATACCCATTTGTTTGGAATACAGGTTGCCATAATAAGCCAGTACCCGCTTCATGGGAAGAATGGCCCCGGCCAGTGGATAATCAGCCTTCACAGGCCATTTACCAGTTGAATCGCCATTCACCATCAGCTTCGTACTCGCATCATACCAGGCAGTATCCAGGAAAGTAGTAGCTGGCCTGGCCGGTACTTCGGCAGGCGTTTTTTTCTCAGTCGTATCCGTTACATTCTTCGCAAGCGCTGCTGCCTCAGCAGAGGTGGATTGACAGTTGCTAAACAAGGAAGCACATACCGTTGCTGTTGCGCAGAGCGTAGAGGCCTGTAACCAGGTCTTTTTGTTCATAGTGAATTATGTTTTGAGGGAGGATAGAATATCTACTGCCTCCGGGTTTGGTTCATAGAAGATTGCAAATATAGGTAACACTAAAAACGTACCAGTAATAAAAATAGTATGTATTGTTAATAAGACGCTTTCGGATACAGCCCACGTTGATAAAACATTGTTAATACATACTATAATGGGTCTCAAAAATTAATCCCCGGTCGCAGCATCAAACCTGAGAATAGCTGTAACTTTATAGAGACAGTTTCAATCGCACTTTTAAAATCTTCTGCCATGGGTACGCTTCAACAAATCCACAATTGGAGCCTTGTACATCATCCCCGTTGGCTGGTAGTCATACGGGTGGCATTGGGCCTTTTGCTGATCTACAAAGGCATCTCCTTTATGTTCAACTCTATCAATGCTCACCAATTACTGTACAACACAGTATTCAGTTCCTCAGCCGATGCCATTATCATTGGCATCACCTGGGCCCACTTATTGGGTGGTTTCCTCATCATTATCGGCTTACTCACACGCTGGGCCGTGTTGCTCCAATTGCCCATCCTACTGGCGGCAATTATCATCATGGCCAATCAGTATGGCATTTTCGCATCAGGCACCGAACTGCCTTTTACAGTCATCATTTTTTTATTGCTGGTATTCTTCCTCATAGAAGGCGGAGGCCCCCTTTCATTGGACAATTACTTCCGGATCAATCCGAAGTAGAAAGGTCGGCAAGTCTGAAAAGTCCGCAGGTCAGTAAGAAAAGCTTTGCCTTCCCGACTTCCGGATTTCCCGACTATTGTCCATTATAAACCACACCCGAGGTAGGCGTTTCATGCAATTCCAGGTGGTCCATCGCGGGCAGCAACGGCTTTAGCCGGTTCCAGATCCATACCGCAATGAGCTCACAGGTGGGGTTTTCCAGCCCGGCCACATTGTTCATACATTTATGGTCCAGCTCAGCCACCACCGGCTTTACAAGGCTCTTCAGCACCGCAAAATCCATTACCCAGCCCAATTGAGGATCAGGCTGCCCCTTGATCCATATCCGCAGCCGGTAAGTATGTCCGTGCATTTCCTTGCATTTATGTCCATCGGGCACATTGGGCAGAAAGTGAGCCGAATCGAAAGTAAATTCTTTGTAAATCAGCATAGTAGTCCTTAAGCCCCAAAGTTACGGGCTTATCCACAAAAAAGTGGAGCTGAAAACAGCCCCACTTTTTTCAATTGGTATCTGATCTAATGGTATTGACTATTTGTGCAGGGTTAGCTTACCCAGCTTTGTTTCTTTGTTCCGGCTTATCTCTACCCCGGTGATCGTGGTGTCCTGGTAGCCATTGGAAGCATTCACAAACACACTGTAAGTGCCCTCTTTCAGGCCCCTCACCTTAAATTGGCCATTGAACCAGGGGATAGCATAACCCGTATCTGTAGCATTGTAAACGCTTACCACCGGGTAGGCTTCTTTAGGTAATACCTGTCCTTCCAGGCTGCCCGTAGTTTTGATCGTAAAGAGCCTGATCACCGGCAGCAGGAAGAATTTACCATCCCTTACCCGGATAATCGAGCGCGCTACATCAAAATCAAGCCACAGCTGGCTACGGCCCGGGCTCCATTCATCCCATTCCCCTCCTTTCAGTTTCAGTGTAATGGTAGCCTGCGTTCCAGGGAACAGGGTCAGCGGGTAATTAACACTGTCTTTTACCAGTGAGTTATTCGTACCCAGTTCGATCTTGATCTTTTTGATCCGGCCTTCAGGAATGATCCCGCTGGCCAGTAAAGTATCCGTACCGTTGCGCAAAGTAAGCAGGTCATAAACGCCTGGTGCAATGTTCAAGGTTTCCCAGTTTACGCATTTATCATCATCATCGTCATCATGATTGCCATGATGATCGTCATCATCCTTGTTCTTATCGCAGGTATCTACCAATACCTTCACACTCTTAATATCAATAAGAACCTTATCAAACAATGCGGGATCATCACTAAGGAATAACTTGACTTCTTGCTTACCGGTAGGTACCGGATCATCTTGCGTGGAATTATCTTTAGAGCAGGCAAAAAATACGACAGTAATAGCTACTACCATTGAGCATAAGCCCAATAGCCTTCCTTTGGTGGTCATATATGTAAGCGTTTTAAGTGGTGAATAGAACCGTCAACCCCTATATATCAAGTTCTATGCCTACCCCTGAAAAAGTGGAAAAAAAATGGTTATAGAATTGTAAATGCCCTCCGGCCAACAGTATTAGGAATCCCGAATGAAATATAAAAATTCCTTATAAAATACCTGTGCCACAAACCCTCCCCCAGACCTTTACGTATATATATAACACCGGCTCCCTTCCCTCCTTCCCACACATTTACCCGCCAAGCTATAAAATCTTATAAATAAATAGTCCACCATTTTGGTAGACTTAATTTATATTCCTATCATTGCATTCAGAATTAATAAGAGATGCAACCACATTATTCAAAAGCTCGATGTAGATAATCTTCCTAACAGGAATATACACCCATTGTTCACTCAATATTATCGACATGAGATCTACATCCGCTTATAGCTGGCTAATAGCTTTGCCGGCACTCATCATGAATCCCTCGGATATATTTCCTTCCAAACCCGTGAAGATCGAAGGCAATGTCATCCATAGCCTCAATGGCAAGCAGGTAGAGAACGCCTATATCTACATCGTATCAGGGGAAGAAGAAGCGCTTTCGGGGAAAGATGGAGTATTCACCATTTCTACCTGGCAACAGTTGCCCGTAACCCTGGTCATTGAGCATCCCAAATACAGGTCCAAACAGATCAGCATCAAAGATCCGTCTAAAAAAACAGTCATAAAACTCGATCCGAAATAGTTATAAAGCTACTCCATCATCAACCCAGCTTTCTATGAAACTGAACATACTGGCCTTTGCAGTACCGCTTTTTGTTTCGTTCATGATTCTCGAATACGTAGTGGCCAGGCGCAAAAAGCTGCCCTACTTCAACCTGCATCATTCTATTGCCAATATCAGCGTCGGCATTGCCGAAAGGCTGATGGATGTATGGGTAGTCGGACTATTCTATTTCGTATACGATTATATACAAAAACACTATGGCTTATTTCACATCAGGCCCAACCTCTTACTCTGGATACTGTTGTTGTTATGTACCGATTTTATGTGGTACTGGTACCACCGGCTCGCTCATGAAATAAATATCTTCTGGGCAGCCCACATCGTTCACCACCAGAGCGAAGACTTTAACTATACCGTATCGGCACGTATCACCGTATTGCAGGCTTTTATTCGCACCGGATTCTGGGCTGTATTACCCTTGCTCGGATTCCCGGCGCCAATGATCACCAGCATCTTAATTGTACATGGGCTCTACCCGTTTTTTATCCATACCCGCCTCGTTGGCAAACTAGGCATATTGGAATACATATTCGTAACACCTTCGCACCACCGGGTGCACCATGCCAGCAATGAACAATACCTCGACAAGAACTATGGCGATGTATTCATTATCTGGGATAAGCTCTTTGGCACTTTTCAAAAAGAAGAAGACAATGTTGAGATCAAATATGGGCTCACCCATCCTATAAAAAGCTATAGCTTCCTCTGGCAGCATTTCCATTTCCTGGCCGAGCTTACCTATGCCATCCGCCGCACCAAAGGAGGATGGAACAAATGCAAGCTCCTCTTCAGCAAACCCGATCAGATCGACCCTGCTGTTCGGGAAATAGCAGAAGAACGGTTCAGGATACGCCAAAGCAATGCCCCTTTTGATAAACCACTCAACAGGTATGTGATATGGCAGATCGGCCTCACCATTGCCCTGCTCTTTATATTCATTCTGTTTGAACATTTTATACCGTTAACACAACAGGTGCTGATCTCCCTGGCCATCATGTTAACACTTATTAATTGCGGGGCGATCATGGAGCAAAAACAATGGATCTATTACCTGGAGTTTTTACGCTTACTAACCCTTACTATAGGATTTATACTGGTATACCCGGCTGTGTGGGTCAATATTATGTTGCTGTTCGCAGCCGTACTACTGGTAGCTTATTTCGATACCATCCGCGTGTATTACCTCCAATGGGTATACCACCGGCACAGAAGTTCTTAAAATTCGAGTTACGTGGCCGAGAGGACAGGCGAAGGTTGGCAAGACCTTCTACGATGGTTCGACTCCATCCGTAACTGCATTGCATCGGTTCAACTTTCATACCTGAACCTCCGGGTGATGTTTCTACATCGCCTTCCATTTTATTGCATAGCTGCATGTCACTATGCGGTCACATGAGACCAAACTACTTTTTCGTATGGCAAGCAATCGTTGATGAACGGGTGGTGTTTCTACACTGCCCTTTTTTTTTGCCCTAAAGAGCCGGAGAGAGGTCCGGAGAGAGGTGACACCTTTCCCCGCATCGCCAAAGGCAAGGTGTCGCCCCTTTTCATAGAGACCCATTTGCCTTAATTCGCGATAATCAATTCAGGCCGTTTAATAAACTGGCGGTTGTACTTAAACTTCACGCTGGAATTCACTTCTAGCCGCCACCTGTCGCCAAAGTAATTTTTACGGGGAAAGAAAAAGGCCTTGAACTCAAGCGTACCGAAGATCAAACTCTCATTACGGCTCCGCAATCCCCCGCCAATACTGCTCCACAGATCCGTTTTATTAAGCTCTTGCTTTTCGGGGGTCAGCAGCGTAAGGTTACCAAACACAAAAGGAGCAAAACGAAAGTTGAACAACATCCAGGGACTGAAGAAAACAGATTCCGCCTTCAGCGTACTGCGTATCTCCCCATATACCCTCTTGGTATTGCGCAATTCCGGCAAGCCAAACTGGCTTTCCAGGAAAAGCGGTTCATTCAATTCCTTATTGGCCTGCAGCGTGATACCCGCACTCACAAAACTGCGCTGCTTCCATTTCTTGCTCAGTGTTTGCAGATTGGAAAAATAATCCAGGTTAAAAAGAACATCAAAATCCTCAATAGTATTTTTATTGAAGTAGCCTCCCACCCGCGCAGTATAATTAAAATAATGCTCCTTTTCTGTAAAGAAGAAACGGGAGAAGTCGATGCCCGCATAGGGCCGGTCCCGCCCCTGCGTTTTTGTCCAGCCGGCAGTAAGCGATATATCCATACCTTCAGGTACGTCCTCATTCCGGCCAAAGCCATAGACATAACGGACCTTATAGAAATCCTGGCGGAAAATGGACAAGGAGGCCAGTGCAGCCATCCTGTCTATATAATCATAATAATATTCCTGGTAAAATACCCCCGGAACCTCCTCGAATTGCTTCCTGAAAAAACGAACACTTAGTAAAGTACGCGTACGATCACTCTCATTCTGCACCTTACCCAGCTTGTAGGCGCCCGTATTCCATCCCAACCAGGTATCATAATTAAAATAACGGTAGCGGGAATCAGACTTGTACGTAGAATCGTTGAGGTACATATTTTCCGTACGGTGATAACCTACTTCACCCGCATACGTAAACCGCAGATAGGGGTTTACCAGCGGCCTGATGAGCCGCGCATAATAAGTAACTTCCTCATCCCGGCCACTGTTGAAAGCATCATTGAAATTATCATACCCTATAGATCCGTCAATAAAAGAACCCATAATGTTCCGCTTAATGAATTCCGCACCATACCCCACCTTTTCCTTTCGCCGCTGGTCATACAGAATGCTGCCCTGCAGCCGGTCCCCCCAGCCACCCAGGTTATCTTCTCTTATCGTGGCGCTCACACTCGTAGAATTGTGCATCCGGAAGGAACCCCCGATCGACAATACATCCTTCGTAAAAATCGTAATATCCACCGAGTCGAAACTCCTGTCCGAAGATCGGATCGAGATCCTCGCATCCTGCAGGTAGGGCTGGTCCCGCAAATGACGTTCATTATCCGCCAGCAGGTAAGGGGAAACCTTGTCCCCCACTTTAAAGAACAGGTTATTGCGGAGCACATAGCCCCTTGTTTTATGATGAAATGTATTGGCCAGGTTCGTAAGCCGGCTCTTGAAGGTCTTGCTGGTATCCGTAATGGCCGTACCAAAATCAAGCCCCACGATCGTAACACTCCGGATCACCCGGCCATTGTATATGCTGAAAAGAAGGTCATTCCTGACAGGGCCCGTCACCACATCCCCTGTAGGATTATTGGAAAGCAGGTTCCGGGCCAGCTTGCCCAGCAATCCCTTGCGTTTCAGGATAAAACTATCAATAGCAGGCCGCCTGAGCGAATCGGCCCTTTTCAGTTCCTCCTTTTTAATGGCAGTATCAGGCGCCACCTGTGCCGGCAATTGCATCACCAGCAAAAGGGACAGGGAACAGAAACAAAAAATAAACAACCGCGTAAACCTCATAACGACCCACCTGATTATGAACGGCAAAATAAGCTTTTCACAAGAATCCTGTGCAAAAGCAATACCTCCCATAAGACGGGCCATCCTGCCCATTGGTGGCAACAACAACCCTTTTAAAGCCATTTAAAGGCATCCCGCCAACAGCTTATAGGCCATTTGCCACCATTCATTAAATAAATGGTGCAGTTTACTCAATAGGGCTTTACACGAGTCCCGCTACGCAGTAGTTTTGTGTCAACAAAGGAACAAACAACCAGACGGACCTTATCTCATAAACCTGTTCACTATGGATTTTGTTCCTTTTCATTGGAGAACGTACCCCCCGATGATCGTACCACAAAAAACGTAAAGGTGCCCAGAAAACCGTTGTAACTAGCCCTTACAACTTACCTGACAACCAAAGCCGGGACTTCGTGAAGAGAGGCGCGAGACAAGTATGGCAAGCAGGAAATCAAATTATTCAACACGGCGGAAAGCAGCAGGTGAAGGATTCCAGATGTAGGTTATCCGCCATGAAATGAATGAAGCGTAGTAAGAGAGTCCCGGTTTTTCTTAAACAAGGTTACAGTTTTTCAAAGGAAAATACATATTGGATGGTTTACCCAACTCCCTTTTTGTCTAAAAAGGGAGTTTTTATTTGTTAACCATTAGCCATACCCTACGGTTCCCTTCTTCCAGCCTCCTTCATTCAAAGCATTTTAACTACCTTCATCGCGGGCTTTATCTTCGATAAACATAAAGCCGAAAATGCAAACCTCATGGCGTTTTTTCGTGATGCAGTAACATTATTGGGATTATTAAAAGCAGCTTTCAAGGAGTTTAAGAAGAACGAGCCCTTGCGTATGGCAGCAGCTACCGCATTTTTTACCACCTTTGCTTTACCAGCCATTCTCATCATACTCATACAGATCTTTGGGCTCATCATGGGGCGCAGGGCCATTGGTCAACAACTCTTTACCGGTTTAACCGATATCCTGGGCCCCAATGCAGTAGAAGAAATGCGCGCCACCCTGCGCAACGTACGGTTGCTCACCCAATCCTGGTATATTGCTGCAGGCGTATTCCTGTTCCTCCTTTTTGTAGCTACCACCCTCTTCAAGATCATACGCGATTCACTCAACCAGCTATGGGATATACGCGTGCGCGAAGACGCAGGCATTATATTCCAGTTGCGGCAAAGAGGCAGGTCATTCATTGCTATCCTCATCGCCGGCATTTTGTTCCTGGCTGTGCTGCTGGCCGAAGGACTGATCTCACTGCTGCCCGAAAGAGTGGTATTCCTCGTACGCGTATTAAAACAGCTCATCTCTATTACCGCCGCTACAGCCTGGTTTACCATCGTATTCAAATACATTGCCGATGGATATACCAGCTGGAAACCCACCATCGCTGGCGCCTTTTTTACAGGCTTGCTGTTCACCCTGGGTAAAATGATATTGGGCGTATTGCTATCCTATAGCACCATCAAGAATATTTACGCCACATCTACCTCTTTTGTATTGCTCCTCCTCTTTGTATTTTATTGCTCCTTCATGTTTTACTATGGCGCCTGCTTCCTTAAAGTGTGGGCTGCCCATAAACAAAAGGCCATCCTACCTCACCGCCATGCCATAAAGTACAAATTCTCTCTGGTAGAATAATAAAAGGAATGCAGCATTTCTCACAAAAGGAAGTAACAAATCATTACGCAGTATAAACATCAACCAATAATCAATAATTATTAATTAATAATTACTGATTATTACGTTCTGCACATGAATGATCAACCCCTACAATATTTCCTGCACATGCTTCTTAATATTGCTGGCAATTCTCTGCGTAGGAAGATCATTCGCATCATTGCCAAAAGGGTCTTCAATTTCTTCAGCGATCAACTCAAGACTCGCCAGTACATAAAAGATAAAAGCCACTACCGGAATAGCAATATATCCCAAACTGAATACAAAGCTCAACGGCAGCGTCATCACATAAAAGAAAATGAATTTCTTCAGGAACACACTATAGGAAAATGGGATGGGAGTATTTTTGATCCTTTCACAGGCGCCGCACACATCTGTAAAAGATTGCAATTCTGCAGTAAGCGTGATCAACTGATCGCCCGTCACCAGACCTTCCTGGTTCAACCGGTACACCCTTTTCAACAATAAAGCCGCCACCTGGTTGGGTATATGCTTGGCATGGTCCAACTCCCCCAGTTCCGGATGTTCTTTATCATCCAGCGCCAGCCGGGTACTTTCTTCACTAAGGTGACGCGTTAGCACATTCGCATACATAGGTATTACCCGGCGAAAAAAAGCGCGGTTGCCTTCATCTGTTGGATCCAGTATCGCATTCATTTTAATAGCCAGGTTACGGCTGTTGTTGACCAGCGCTCCCCACAGCTTACGTCCCTCCCACCAACGGTCATAGGCCGTATTCGTACGGAATACCAACAGCATGGAGATCACAAAGCTCAACAGGTTATTCATGAGCGAGATATTCTTGAGGTAATTACCCTGACTCAATTTGAGTATCTCCAGCTCCAGGAAAGCAATCAGCGCCGTATATACGCAAATACCCAGTATAAGAGGAACCAGCGTTCGTAAAGTATCGGCTTTATGAAAGCGAAAAACAAAAGTGAACCAGTCTTTAGGATTGTAAGTGATCATACTACAAAAATAATAGCCGGAGGGAAATGAAAAAGAGGTTGTTCAAACTAAGCTTTAAAAATTCCGTGCTCCGCAAAGCACCACCATAGGCGGCAAATATCAAAGAACGCAAGTTTAATCATTCATGTTCTTCATCATTGCGTTTTCCCCCTTTGTTTAATTGCGAAATCAGGCTCTTTTTGACAACCTCTAATATCTTTAGATGGATACAATATAATATATAGAGATGGGTATTTAGTCAATCTATACAGCAGCGCCGGGAAGTACGGATGGTTTGGGACAGCCTTGCTGAATACCCGTAAAATTAAGGTGCTTTTTTGTAAACACCAATACTCTATGCAGGAATACCAGCTCATTACGCATAGAAAGCGTACAGATACGTACTATTACAAGTATTATTGGTATTTTCTACATCAACACCCATCATGATTCCGTCCTTCCGGCAACTCAAAAGCAACCATTCCACCCTTCCCTGGTCCTTCCTAAACTTCTCCAGGCATTGAATTTGTACCCCCACTAGTAGCATCGTTCTTTAATACCAGTCTAACTGTTTTTACCTGGCTTCCTCATGTAAAAATCAAGCATATGACTAAGTATAAAGTCCTCCGCTTTCTATTACTGTCCGCCTGTATTATATTGTTGAGTAATTTCCTCACCCCATTACCCATTACCCTCCTCTCCTTTTCTGCAAAAGCCCAAACAGGTTACAATGAACTACGCTGGAAGATCATCAGGGAGGTCAACCTGAGAGAGTTTTCCGTGGAATACAGTACCGATGGAATTACCTGGGCAGAAGCAGGAGTAGTACTGCCATTGGACAACAAGGTAGAACCGGATTATTCTTTCAAGCACCCCATCCATGAGCAAGGCAATATGTATTACCGCCTCAAAATGGTGGACAAAGACTACAATTACACCTATTCACAGATCATTGGCATCGATACCTCACCTGAAAAGGGTCAGGAACTACAACTTTTCCCCACAGTCAACAGGTATGGCCAGTTACAGGCACAGGTCAATGAACCCTTCGGCAACCTACAGGTATTTAATATGCAAGGCCAAATGCTCATGACCCGGAACCTGCAAAACCAAACAGGCATCATCCGGCTCGACATCAGCGCCTTCAGCAAAGGCAGCTATATCGTATGTGTAAGCCGGCCCGATAAAAAAGTGAGTAAAACCTTCTTGGTACTATAAATTATTAAACGCACTCATCCCTTAGAAAACAAAGGCTCTGTATACAAAACCCGGCGCTTGCCGGGTTTTTTATGTGCCCGGTGAGGGCGCGCCCAAATATTTCCGCAATTTTGTCCTGCTGCAGCTTCCTTATTCGTCATGCTTGCGACAACTACATTTATTCATGCTAAAAACGATGTTATGAAAGAGTTTATGTTCATCTTTAAAGGGCCCTATTATGAAGACATGGGCTTGAGCGCGGCAGAAGCTGAAGCCAACATGTACAAATGGCTCGATTGGGTACAGCAGCTCAAAAATGAGGGTGTGTATGTAGAAGGACGCCCGTTGATCAAAGGAGGCAAAAGCATATCCGGTAAAAACACTGTAGTGACCGACGGCCCTTTTGCAGAAAGCAAGGAACTGGTAGGCGGCTATTTCATAATCAAAGCCAACACCATCGAAGAAGCCTTGAACCATGCCAAAGGATACCCCGATTTTGAATTCGAAGGAGCCGTGGAAGTAAGGGAAGTACAGGTTATTCCGGGAACCATGTAAGCAGCATACAATCTAAAACAATATTTCGTTACCGGTTGCCCGTGATCAGATCAGGCAACCGGTACCTTGTATTAAAAACCCGGTTACATGTCACAGGAATCTCCCCAGCAGGTGGTGGACCAGCTGTTCCGGCATGAGTCCGGAAAAATGATCGCTGTGCTTACCCGCGTATTTGGTACCCACAACCTGGGCATGGTGGAAGATGTGGTGCAGGATGCCTTCCTGAAAGCCGCCCAAAGCTGGCGTTACGGCCAACTGCCCGACAATCCTGCTGCCTGGCTCATCCGGGTAGCTAAAAACAAAGCCATCGATATCATTCGTCGTGAACACCACTTCCGCCTCTATTCACAGGAGCTCGTATACCAGTTAAAAACAGAAGCAGAAGAGGCCGTTGAACACTTCTTCCTCGATACCGAAATGGCCGATAGCCAGCTACGCATGATATTCGCTTGTTGCCATCCTGCCCTCAGGGAAGAAGATCAGATAGCACTCACCCTCAAAACCGTATCCGCATTCAGTGCAGCAGAAATTGCCCGTGCCCTCATCACCAATGAAGCAACCATCCAGAAACGATTATACCGCGCTAAGCAATTCCTGAAAGAAGTACACATTCCCCTGGAAATCCCGTCGGGAGAACAGTTAACACAACGACTGGAGATTGTATACGCTGTATTATACCTCCTTTTCAATGAAGGCTACAATTCCGGCAAGGAAGATGAGCTCATTCGTCGCGACCTCTGCGTGGAAGCCATGCGCTTAGGCGTACTGCTCTCCCAACATGCCGTAGGCAGCCGCCCCGCCACCTTCGCCTTACTGGCCCTCATGTGTTTCCAGGCTTCCCGCTTTGAAAGCCGCATAGGAGAGAACAATACCATCATCCTTTTGCAAAACCAGGACCGCAGCACCTGGAACAGAGACCTCATCAGGAGAGGATTTCAATACCTCAACCATTCTACACAAGGGCAGGAATTGACCATCTACCATATCGAATCCGCCATTGCAGCAGAACATTGCATGGCAGATGCTTTTGAAAACACCAACTGGCAGCGGATGCGCTACCTCTATGATCTGTTGCTTGATTTGAAACCAACACCCCTGATACGATTAAACCGGGCTATTGTACTCGCTCAAATGGAACAAGGCGCCGAAGCCATCCAGGAGATCTGGAATATTGAAGGCATTGACAAATTGGTTACTACCCAATACCTTTACGCCGCTGTATTGGGCGACCTGTATTTACAGGTAGGCGATGGCAACAATGCCCGCCAATACCTCCTGCAGGCCCACCAACTCACCACTTCCCTTGCAGAGAAAAAGCTCATCCAGGAAAAGATCAAACAGGCAGAGAAGATCCACCTCAATTAACCTTTATTGTCAGATTGAGCCTGTCGAAGGCGCCTACAGGTTTTTCTTCCGGACTTTCGGACTCCAAAAGAATCCGTCAAACCCTTTCTCGTTGCCTTTATGCCTCTTTGCCTTGTTGCCTTGCTTTTCCCCACCAGCCCTTTACATTTGTACCATGAAGTCATGGTTCGTATGCTTGCTGGGCTTGCTCTTGTGGCAGGTTACTGCTACTGCCCAACCGCGCAGAGAAGATATCTATTCAGGTTTTGTATTGTATGATAAAAGGGCCTGGCTGCAGAACGACCTGCGTGAGAATGTGATTGGCCGCAGTTTTGCCCAGGCCATCGACAGCAATTCAGAATACCGCTTTGAATCCGCCTGCCTGGCCATTGCCCAGTTCCAGCTCAGCGGCCCCGAAGTCTCCAATGGATTTGATAAACTCTTTCTCCAATACGATTCCCTGCAATACGATACCAAAAGAGCTTTGCTGGAAGCAGTGTACGCCATTTACCCGGGCACCTATGCACAGCAGGTACAAAATGTATTGCAGAAAGAAACCAATCCCAAGCTCTTTGCCATGAGCGCCGCCTACCTCTTCAGGCAGGATACTTCTATCAACAAAGCGAATGAGATCAAGATCAGGATGGTGGAACAGTTCAGCAATTATGATTCTATCCCCCTATTGCTCGAATTGGAAAACTACCTCAATAATTTCCTTCCCAACAAAGCACACAAAACACCCGATATAGCTGCCCTCTTTGCCAACCAGGCTTCCCGGAAACAAAAGACCATTTATTCTTTCCAACGCTGGAACCGCGATTATGCAGGCCTCGCCATTGTACAGGATGCAGCGGGCCGCTTTATGCGCCATCCCGACGGGCGCCTGATGATCTTTGAACAACTGGCCCGCTCCGCCTCCGACCTGCCTTATTTTATCACCAATGGCAGTACCCCGCAGGGAGTATACAGTATTCAGGGTACAGCCTCTTCCAAAAACACATTGATAGGCCCTACCCCCAATCTTCAATTGATAATGCCCAATGAAACCAACTGGGATAAATATTTCCAGTTGCCGCCCTGGGAACATTGGGACAGTACCCGCGACTCCATGGTATCCTACCTCGATCTGCTGCCACCTTCCTGGAGAAAATATGCCCCTATGACAGAAGTCTTCAAGGCAGGCTTGATTGGCCGTAGCGAGATCATTGCCCATGGCACTACCATCGACCCTGAGTATTTTAAAACCAAACCCTGGTATCCACTCACTCCTACAAATGGTTGTCTTTGCGCCAAAGAGCTATGGAATGTGTCCAATGGCCGCCTGCTGGTTAGTGAGCAGTTTAACCTCGTAAGTACTTTCATGGCTACACCCGGCAGCAAGGGCTACCTCTTTGTCATTAACCTCGATGATCAGCGAGCCCCTGTAAGCCGCGCAGAGTTGGAACGGTATGTGAAAGCTTATGAGCGCAGCAGGTAATTAAACCACTACCTCCAACTGTTTATTGATGCCGCTTTTAAATGCTTCCTGATGTTTCCGCACCCAGGCTTCAAATCTTTGCATGCCGGGATTCAATCCATAGCTTTCAATAAGATCCTGTTGCCGCTGTGGAATGTACAGTCTTTGCACTTCAAACATATTGGCCAGCTCTTCTGCTCCATGGAAATCAAAAGCAGCATATACATCACGCGGTATATGATTAAAATAAACCTCCTGCTCCAGCACCCTTGACAGTATCTGGGCATATTCAGCACAAGTGAGGTCTTCTCCTACTACTCCTACCGTTCTGCCAATATATTCCTGGGGGTGATCAAAGATGGAAGCCACCACGCCACCAAAATCCTCCACACTTACCATCGACAGTTTCGTATCCCCCTGCGGGAACCCAAAATAAAAACGGTCCTGCTCATCCTTCTGCAATGGGAAAAAGCTAAAGAAGTTTTCATAATAAAAAGCGATCTCCACAAAAGAAGCCGGCAATTGTAACTCCCTGGTGTATTCCTTTAAAGCAGCTTTCATATCACAATGCGGCACAGGCATTTTACCCCCGCTCAGCTTATGGTAATCCGGCAAGGAACTGTACACAAAGTGCTGCACGCCTGCTTCCTTCACTGCATCAATAAGATTTTTACCCTGCTGGTATTCTTTTTCAAAATGCTCCCAGAAATTGGTAACACCAAAAACACCATACACACCCTGTAGCGCTGCTTGCAGACTTTCAACATTGTCAAAATCACCTTCTGCTATTTCGGCGCCGGCTTGCCGGAAAGCTTTGGCAGCGGCCGACTGAGCATTGCGCGTAAGGATACGGACGGCAAATTGCTGGCTTTGCAATAAGGCCTGGGCTACACTTCCCCCTTGTGCACCGGTAGCGCCGGTCACTAAAATGATTTTTTTCATGGCTATAAATTGATATAATTCGTATGCGCTGGTTAAGAGATACAAAGTACCGGCCTTTACTGCCGAACACCATCAATGAAAGGGGTGAACTGCCAAAACGGAAGCATGAACTGTGAAGCCATAATAATAAAAAATGCCCCACAGAAGCGGAGCATTTTTACTTAAACTATAAAACAGTGGGATAGTACAACATTAAAAAGGCAGGTCATCCATGGGCTCACCATAATTGCCGCCACCAGTAGCTGCAGCAGGTACAGCATTATTGGCAGGAGCAGCATAACTAGTATTGTTATTATTGCTGTAACCACCACCCTGGTTATCACCACCTTCAGTACGGCTACCCAACAACTGGATACTCAATACACGAAGTGTCAGAGAAACACCCGTTGTGCCGTCATTCTTTGAATAGGTTCTGATATCAGGCGTTCCTTCTACATACACCTGGGTGCCTTTGCGCAGGTAGGGTGCAATACCGGTACGGTCTGTCCAATAAGCACATTCTACCCAAATGGTTTTATCTTTCTGGTTACCCTGGGCATCCTTGAACTTCTCCGTATGCGCTACGTTGAAGTTGATCACATTTTTACCATTCACTGTGTTCGTAACACAATCTTTACCCAGGTTTCCGATTGCTTGTAATTTAATCATACTTAATAATTTTAGGCTTCGTACTATAGGTTTCAAAGGGCAATTTACAGTTTCCTGCAACGGTAACCATAAATAGTATTTTTGCTGTTAATAACATGTGAAGTATGCAAAACCTGCGCCCCTTTAATCATCTGCTTTTGCAGCACCTGCATCAATGATCCTTCCAAAGAAAATAGCATTCATAAACAGTTTCGTACCGCCCAACCATACAGCCCTGAAGTTGGGATTGTCAGCAATAGAGATCACCCTTCCATTCCCAACAGCACTCACCAGCACAGCCGCCGTTTGCTTCAATGCTTCCTGATTTTCCTTTACGATATAACCACTTTGCAAAGGCTTATCACCATACACAAATGGATTCGAATAAGCATTTTTGCTGCGCTCCGGAATGATGTTATTGGCTTTGAACAGGTCCACATAAGGTTGATTGTATCCATAAGCCAAAGGATGCGTTAGGTCAACCTCAGCACGCAGGATGGAACCAAACATGCGCCGGGCCCCTTCCCGGTATTCCCGTTCATTATATCGAAGCAGCTTCGACGTATCTTCTTTGGCTTTCTTGAAACTTACATTCGTCAATCCCGCCTGCGAAGCCCACTCTACCGCTTCTTCAGTAAGGATCAGCGTGCCGCCTGCCTGTACCCAGCTTTTTAGTTTATCCTTATTCACGTTATTATAATTACCACCCACCAGGATCATCGTGTTGTACCTGGTCAGGTCTGCACTATTAAGGATGTTGATGTCCAGGTGCGTGGCAGGAATATTAAGACGCTGGTCCAGCAAGTGCCAGATCTCTCCCGCATCCGTAGCATTCACACCGGCGCCCGTTATTAAGGCGATCGAGGGCCTCGTGATCACAGGCATACGGCTGCTGCCCAGGTCACTCCCACTGATCACATTACCCGTCTTAACAGCATAAATAGCAAGCGCATTATCTGCTGCTACCTGCTGCAATACCGAATACAATTTATCACCATCCACCGATTGCAATTGTACCGGGATCGAAATAGTACCATAGCCAAATGACTGTACACCCGTAGCAGTAGCGATCTCAAACGGCACCGTTGAAACCTTGGCAGCAATGCCTGCTTGTTGCAAAGCATACAAAGCACGCGGTGCATTATAATCAGCCCACCTGAACAGGTAAGCATAATTGCTTTTCCCACCATTCACTGTTCCCTGTGGGAAAGCTACCTTATCGATTTTATTGCCCAATAAAGAAGCACTGAAGCGTGCCTTCGGAACCTCCGCATAGGGAAGACCATATGCCAGCGGCATTGTCCACGCAGTAATATCATAAAACAGGCTGTCTTTATAAGTGAGCGTCTTATCAAATATGCCGTGTAACAAACGTATCTGAGGCTGATTGGCAGGTATTACATACGCTTCTCCTTTGTTAAAAGAATTGCCATGCTCTGCAACAAAATTACTGCCCAGTTCATACACTTCTATCTGGTGACGGCGCAGCATTTCTACAAATAATGCCGTACGGAATTTGTCCTGCGCATCCCCCAATACATAGCCACCCAGTGGCGCAGCCGCGGCATCTGCCATCGCCTCTTTATAAAAATCACGTTGGTAATTAAGAAACTCTTTGCGCAAAGCATTGGCCCCTTCCAGCGTAGATAGGGCCGTCACAAACTGATTGCGGATCGTAAACGGAAACCGCAATACCCCATTCATCGTTTCCTGCGCATGGCCACGGGATGAAGCCTGTTCAAAAAGAATACCTATACAACCCTGCACATCGGGATACGTTGACCCCTTGCCATAATAGAAATCATCATAGTTCTCTTTTGTGAAATAAAGCGACCCGATCCGGTCCAGGTTAGCAGCATGGTATTTCCCCAGCCTGGCTGTCAGGTCCTGGTTCTTTTGTGGCGTCAATGGATTCACACGCGAAGGCACCCCCGGTTGAAAAAAGAAAGTAGCATTGCTGCTTTGCTCATGGTGATCCGTAAGAATATTCGGCTTCCAGGCATGAAACCATTTAAGCCGGTTCTGACTTTCCACATGCACTGCCGGCAACCAGTCACGGTTCAGGTCAAACCAATAATGGTTAAACCGTCCACCCGGCCATGTTTCGTTGAATTCCCGGCTGTTCACATCCGTCACCAGGCTCTTACTCTTGTTCTGGTTCACCCAGGAGGAAAACCTTTGCATACCATCCGGGTTAAATGAAGGGTCAAACAGGATCACCACATTTTCCAGCAACTCCTCTATTTTTTTGCCCTGTGCCGCCGCCAGATAATAGGCGCTTACCAGCGAAGCATTGGAACCACTTTGTTCATTACCATGAATAGAATGACCTATCCATACCACAATAGGCATATTGTCTATATTCAATGACCCCGAGCGCGCAGGATCAGTAAGTTGCACATGTTGCTGGCGTATCTCTTCCAGCCGTTGGTGATTTTTGGGAGAGGTGATGATCAGCAATACCTGAGGCCGGTCTTCATAGGTATAACCCATCGTTTCCAGTTTTACCCGTTCTGGGGCAGCCGCAGCAATGGCCTTCATATAATTCACCAGGCGGTCATGTGTTACATGCCACTGGCCTACTTCATGAAAAATAACATCTTTGGGTTTGGGAATAGCCGGATTGTAACTTATAGAATCCGGCAGGTAATAAGAGAGGTCCTGTGCCCCTGAATTAATCGTAAGACATTGAAATACAATAACCAGGCGGCATGCCAATAGCAATTTTCTCATAATAGTCGGGTTGGGTCTAAACCCGGAAATTAAGCCAATATCAATGAATAGGCAAGCCCCCGAACAGTTTGTATATTTGCCTGTTATTCTCCATACTAAACAAGCAAAAATGAGTCGTAAAGGAAAAGTGCTGGTAGCCATGAGCGGCGGTATCGACAGTACCGTAGCAGCCCTCATGCTCAACGACCAGGGCTATGAGGTGGTAGGCATTACCATGAAAACCTGGGATTATGCAGCCAGCGGAGGTAGTAAAAAGGAAACAGGCTGCTGTAATGTGGATTCATTCAACGATGCCCGCATGGCAGCCGTACAACATGGTTTTCCGCATTTTATACTTGATATACGGGAGGAATTCGGCGATTTTGTGATCGAGAACTTTGTAGATGAATACCTCGCAGGCCGCACGCCCAATCCCTGTGTCATGTGCAATACCCATATTAAATGGCGCGCCTTGTTGAAACGCGCCGATGCACTTGATTGTGAATACATTGCAACAGGTCATTACGGCAGCATACACCAGCATACCAATGGTCGTCATTATATCAGCAAAGGGGTCGATGAAACCAAGGACCAATCCTATGTGCTGTGGGGTCTCCAACAGGATCTCCTGGCCCGTACCATGCTGCCCCTGGGCGGTTATCGCAAGACCGAGATCCGTCAGATGGCCCTGGATTATGGCTACCCCGAACTGGCCAAAAAGAGCGAAAGCTATGAGATCTGTTTTGTACCCGACAATGACTACCGCGGCTTCCTGAAACGCCGGGTAGATGGCCTGGAACAGCAGGTAGCAGGCGGCAATTTTGTGGATAAAGAGGGTAAAGTACTGGGCCAGCACAAGGGCTATCCCTTCTATACTATTGGCCAGCGCAAAGGGTTGGATATTGCTTTTGGGAAACCCGTTTATGTCACCAATATCATCCCCGAAACCAATACCGTGATGTTGGGCGATGAAGAAGACCTCAACCGCCACGATATGCTGGTAAGCAAGATCAACTGGCTCAAATACGATGGCGTTACAGACGGTATGGAGGCCATTACCAAGATCCGTTACAAGGACAAAGGCACCCTGGCCAACCTGTATACCCACGAAAGAGGGATCAATGTACGGTTCTATGAAGATGCCAAAGGTGTAGCGCCCGGACAAAGTGCTGTTTTTTATGAAGGAAATGATGTCATTGGCGGAGGCATAATCCAACGGGGATAAACAGCTTCAAAAAGGCCTTTGCAACCTGATTTTCAAGCAATAATTAGCTATATAAAACGTTATCAGAACCGGGAATCTACTACGCTTCCCGGTTTTTATTTATTGCCTCCCCCCATCCGCCGGCCCCGTGCTGATCGTATCTTAGGAGGCAACAAAAAAAGATATCCATAGAATCTAACCGGTTTACCATGAAAAGACGCGCTACCCTGTTAAAAAGTTTTACATGCCTGGCCCTGGTGGCCATCATGATTGGTTGTGAAAAAGAAAATGATGATACCCAATATGATAAACCCACCGACTACCTTCAGCTGGAGATAGGCAAATACATCATTTACCGGTTAGACTCCCTTAAGTTTGCCAACTTCGGCCTCGATGAGGTCATCGCATCTTATCAGGCAAAAGAAATAGTAGAAGGTACCGGCACCGATCAGTTGGGCCGCCCTTCCTGGCGCGTACAACGTTATTTAAGGGGCTTGAACAGCACCAGTGAGGCCGACTGGAGAGAAAGTGTGGCCTATGAAGTGATCAAGGGCGATAATACCATCGAAGTGAATGAAAGCAACCTGCGTACCATTAAACTCCAGGGGCCGGTAAAAGAAGGCCGCAGCTGGTTAGGCAATGGCTACCTGCCCGATGAACCCTATTCTGAGTATGAATTCAGCGTTACCGAGAGTATGGAGTTTTGGGACTATACCTACGAAGAGTTTGGCGCCGCCGACATCAACGGAAAAGCCTACGACAATACCATTACCGTTACACAGATCAATGACTCTTCCGATGTACCCGTGATAGATATACAAAGACCAGGCTCAAAGACAGTATGGATAGAAAAGTACGCCAAAGACATCGGACTTATTTACCGGGAAGTAGCCATCTGGGAATACCAGCCTCCGGCAACAGATCCCAATGGTAAGAAGATCGGCTTTGGCTTCAGGTTATCCATCCTGGATCATAATTAAGCCTTTCCTTTACAAGCAGGGAGGCGCCCAAAACCATGGCTGTATGATAAAGTGTTGCACGCTCATAGGTTTAATGACTATATGCCTGGTTACACAGGCACAATATTCTCGTTATATTGTACAGTTTACCGACAAGAAAGGCACGGCACATACCCTCGGGGCGCCGGCTACCTACCTTTCGGCCAGGGCCATTGAACGCCGCACCCGGCAACACATCGCCATCGATTCCACAGATCTTCCGGTATCAGCTGCCTGGCTCGATAGCCTCCGCAAGATACCCAACCTTACCATACTGAATACCTCCAAATGGCTAAACCAGGTGTTGATCAAAACCACCAATCCCAATGCCCTCATAAAGATCAATAGCTATCCATTTGTAAAAATAACCGCTCCCCTGGGGCTGCGAACACAGGGTAATCCGAACAACAACCGTATTAATAAGTACACCGAAACCGTTACGCCACTCGACCCGGCAGCAGTTGACCATACAGCCAGGATGAACGGAGAAATGGCGCTTAACTATGGCAATAATTTCAACCAAATCCATATTCACCGCGGAGAATACCTGCACAACCATGGCCTTACCGGAAGAGGCATCATCATGGCCATACTCGATGCAGGATTCCGGACTTACAATACCAATCCCGCCCTCGATAGCGTGCGGTTACAAAACCGCGTACTGGGCACCTGGGATTATGTGAACAATGAAAGCAGCGTTACCGAAGATGATACCCATGGCCTTTATTGCTTCAGCATCATTGCATCCAACAGGCCCGGCCAGATTGTGGGTACAGCCCCCCACGCCAGCTTCTGGCTCTTACGCACAGAACAGGCAGGCGTTGAATACCCTGTAGAAGAACAATACTGGGCTGCAGGCGCAGAATTTGCCGACAGTGCCGGAGCAGACATGATCTCATCCTCATTGGGATACATTGATTTTGATGACCCGGCATTCGATCACAGCTATGCACAACGCAATGGCAATACTTCCATCATTACCCGTGCAGCCGACTATGCAGCCCGCAAAGGCATGATCGTGATGAACAGCGCCGGCAACTACGGAGCTCGCACAGATGACCTGAAATATGTATCCTGTCCCGCCGACGGCGATAGTGTAGTAGCCGTGGGCGCTACCACCAACGCCGGCGCCATCGCCTCATTCAGCAGCTGGGGTCCCAATGGTGCTGGATTATTAAAGCCCAATATTGTATCCGTAGGCCAGGGCACCGTGTTGGCAGGCTTAAATGGTGCCCCTTCGTCCGGCAACGGTACTTCCTTCTCCAATCCCAATATCGCGGGCCTGATCGCCTGTTTATGGCAGGCTTTCCCGGAGCTGAACAATATGCAGATCATAGATGCTGTACAAAAGAGCGCCCACAAATACACTACACCCGATATCCGTTTTGGATATGGTCTGCCCGACTTTAAAAAAGCAATGGTATCCCTGGTGCAAAAGCAGGCTACAGCAAGCAGTACTTTCAATAACTGTATGGTTAATCTGCAGTGGAGTAGTAAGGATGACACCAGCGTGGTGTACACCATCGCCCGGAAATTGCCCGGAGAATCGGTGTATACAACCATTAAACAACTGGCATCAACATCTTTGACATTCAAGTCCAATTTGTATACTTTCCAGGACACCCTCACTGCCGTGAAAACAGGGTTGGCAGAATACCATATTGTACAGTCTATCGGCTCCGATACCACTTTCGATATAGGTGTAGTTCAGCAATCCATCAATGGAATATGTTTTCCGTTGAACACCACCCGCATTTTACCCAGCCCATTTAGTAGCCAGTTCAACCTCGTTATGAATACCCCCGATATCATCAACAATATGGGTGTACAGGTAACAGATATGCAGGGCAGAACGATCTACAAGCGCACGATGAACAAGCCTGCCGGTTATTTCAACTGGCAATTGTATACAGCCAGCTGGCCAGCCGGCATGTACAAAATATCTACATACAACGGGAGTAAACGCTTCTTCGACCAGAAGATAATAAAACTGCCATAAGACCGGCAGCAATCGAACCCCATCAATCCTTCTTCAGCAAAGCAGCAAACATCGTATCAGCCTGCTGATCGTAACCGCTCAGCAATTCCATCTTCACGATGGATAAGCCAAACTGTTGCTGCATAAAGTTTACCACTTCCTCATTTTCCTCCCTGAATACCGAGCAGGTAATGTATAAGAAATGACCGCCGGGCGCCAGCTTCTCCAGTACGCGGCGCACTATTTTTTGTTGCAAACTACTGTAGCGCCCGATAGCAGCCTTGTCAAAATAATACAGTTGCTCCGGCGTGCGGCTCCAGGTACCAGAACCCGAGCAGGGTACATCAGCGATAATAAGTTGGGGTGCAGCAAAAAGCTGAAGGGATGCCTGTGGATTACTTAAGTCAGCCACAAACGACCTGTATTTCGTAATGCCTGCTGCTGTAAAACGCTTTTTGAGGTTGGCGATAATAGAATCGCGGATATCAGATACAGTAAGGTCAATAGCGCCCAACACATCCCAGGCGAGGATAGATTTGCCCCCACTGGCGGCACAACAATCCCATACCCGCATGCCCGGTACCGGAGGCAGCAGCCCCGGCTGCAGCAACTCCCCTACTCTTTGGGAACTATAATCCTGTATCACTCCTTCTTTATTGAGCAGGATCACCTCATCGATCTTCGAAGCATTGGGTAGCGCAATGCAGTGAGGCGCCGGCATGGCATAGCTAAGCCCCGCCGCGTCCAACTTTTGCTTCACTATCTTTTCTTTGCCCGGCCTGATCCGTAAGAACAACTGTGGCTGCACCAGGAATGAAGTTGAGAAAGCCTCATGATCGACACCAGTACTGAGCGCGTCCTTCCAGGGAAAAATAGACAACGCAGAAGGCAGGAACTCCAATGCCTTCTCTTCAACTGGCAGCGTCGCTTTGTCATTCCATGCCGGTTTCAGTTGGGCCAGCATTTCATTGGGCGTCACCGAACACAGGAATAAGCCGGCCACTATTCTTTCTTCTACCGGCAATAAAGGATACGATTTCCCCAGGCGGAAATAGCAATAACACAGGTGACTGATGCTCTTACGGTCACGCGATCCGTATTTTTTATCCTGCCGGAAGAAGTCCTTAATAAAAATACCGAAGGGCTGTTGCCCCTTGTACTGGTTGATAACCTGCACCGCCGTATTGAGGTGAGCGAAGAATTTCATCCCGTGCAAGATACACCGCAAACCCCAGCATTGTTTTTGCGGTGAGGCCAATAAATTCCAGTAATTTGACTCCCTGATCCTTTCCAGATATATGCGCCTTTACCTTACAATATGGTCTGTTTTTCTCCTGCATGCTTATGCAGCAGCCCAACAGATACCCTATTCCTTCAGAACCATTAATATCAACCACGGCCTTTCACAAAACAGTGTGATAGACATTGCCACCGACGATAAAGGCTTCCTGTGGTTTGCCACACAGGATGGTCTCAACCGCTACGACGGTAAAGGATTTGCCGTTTTCCGGATGAATTTTGACGATATCACCACCCGCGCCTACAGCCGGCTGGGTAAGATCGTGGCAGGTATCGACCACGACTTATGGCTTATTACCAGCGGGGGCAAACTGGAAAGATTCAACCTCTACAATGATTCTTCCACGCCCTATAAAACACTGGCGGGAATGAAGCTGCCCGCCGTCAGCTGTTTCCGGCAGGAAAAGCAGGGCGCACTATGGATAGGAACCGAAAAAGAAGGATTGTTCTACCATGATTCCGCCACCCGCACAAATATCCATTACACCAAACAAAATCGTTCACTGAATAGCGACAGCATTCACTTCCTTTTTAAATGCCGCAACAAAAAGTATTGGGTACTTACCAGCAATGGCATCAATGTTATTACACCCGGAAAATCAGCTACCACCAGCTTTCTATCCAATACTGCCACACCGGCTATCTCCTGCAGCGTAATGGAAGAAGACAGCAGCGGCAACCTCTGGATAGGCACTTATGCCAAAGGAGTATTCCTGAAGCGGCCGCAGGACAGCACCTTCCTGCCTTTTACCGGTTTTGATGAACAACAGGCCCTGCCGTCCGGACTCGTCATCCAGGCTATTAAAACCGACCAGCAGGGCCGCATATGGATTGGCACCCTGGGAAAAGGATTGTTCATTATCGACAGGAAAGCAGCTACCGTACGCCAGCTGCTGCCGGAAGAAGGCAACGCAGCTTCCCTGAGCTATATCGACGTACTCTGTATTCAGAATGATAAACTCGGTGGCACCTGGGTAGGAACAGATGGTGGTGGTGCCAGCTTGTATGATAAGCGTCTCAACATCTTTTCCCTGCTCTCCAAAAACACCTTACAGAAAAAAATACCCATTGAGCAGGTCCGGTCTATTACTACCGATAGCAATGGAGGCGTATGGATAGGCACCTCCTCCAGTGGGCTCTCCTATGCTTCTGATCTGCGCCACCGCCAGATAGAACGGGTCAACCTGTCAAAAGCCTATGGCAGAGACAGCAGTGAACGGGTCGTTTCCCTCCGCACAGATGCAGAAGATACCTGGATTGGTATACAGGATGAGGGCCTGTTGATCATGAATAGCCAAACCAAAGTCCCCAAAGCCTTATTCACCCCCCAGGGCAAAGGCTTTCTCTACCTGCCCGATCATACCGTGTGGTGCATGCTGGCCATTAACAACAACAGGGCCTGGCTGGGTACCCGCAATGCCGGACTTTGTTTGTTCGATAAGCAGCAAGGACTCATCAAAAACTTCCGCTACAACCCTGCCGATCCTACCGGCATTGCAGACAACAATGTTCGCGCTATCATACCCATTAGCGATACCCTGGTTTGCCTTGGATTCGAAAACAAGGGCATCCAGTTTTTTAATACCAGCACCCAAAAATTCTCATTCCTCGCACAAGACAAAGCCTTACAGCAGATCAGGGAACAGGAGCCCACCTTAAAATGCATTTACTTCCGTCCCCCCTACCTCTGCATCGGCACCCTCGGCAATGGCATCATCGCCTTTGATACCGCATCAGGTAATACCTTTACCATTACTGAAAAAAATGGCTTGCCCAACAATACCATTTACAGTATGGCGCCCGATAAGCTGGGCAATATTTGGATGAGCACCAACAAGGGTATTACCCGTTTTACGCCGCCTGCCGACTTACAAAAGGTCAACGACTCCCACTTCAGTTTATTCACCGCAGAAGATGGCTTGCAGGGCAACGAGTTCAATACCGGCGCCTGGCATACCGATGCCAATGGTATCCTCTATTTTGGAGGGTCCAATGGCATCAACTGGTTTGATCCCGTCAAATATACCGGCGCCAATCCCAAAGCGCCAGTGGTCATCACGCAGGCCTCCATCAACAACAAACCCTGGGAAGGCGATACCGCTATTACCTACAAGCATATATTGCACTTGTCCTGGCACCAGAACTCCCTCTCCTTCAGCTTTGCCGCCCTGGATTTTGTGGCGCCGGGTAAGATCATTTATTATTACCAGTTATATCCCTATGATAAAAACTGGGTGGAAGCCGGCAACAGGAATTATGCTGCTTACACCAATATCCCTCCTGGAGAATACACCTTCAGAGTAAAAGCATGGGGCCCCACCATGGGCAGCAAGGATGCAGAAGCCACACTTTCCATCATCATAACACCTCCCTTCTGGAAAACCTGGTGGTTCGTAGGCCTGCTGGTATTGGCACTGGGCACATTACTCTATATGCTTTACCAGTACCGCATTAATCAACTGATCGCTTTACAGAAAGTGCGCAACCGTATTGCCACCGACCTCCATGATGATATTGGATCTACCCTCACCAATATCAGCATCCTGTCCGAACTAAGCCGCCAAAAGCTCGACAGGCAGGAAGAAGCAGGTGTATTCCTGAACCGCATAGCAGAAGAAGTGAACAATTCAAGCCAGGCACTCGATGATATTGTATGGAGCATCAATACCAACAATGATACCCTCGAACAAACTGTTGCGCGGATGCGGCGCTATGCAGCCGAGATCTTTGATGGGGCCAATATTCATTATTCCCTGCAACTCGATGAACACTTTGCACAGCGCAAGCTAAACATGGAGCAACGGCGCGACTTCTTCTTGTTATTCAAAGAAGTGATCAACAATATCTACAAGCATGCCGATGCTCATAATGTGAGTATCTGCGTATGGCTGGAAGGCAATCAGTTGCACATGACCATCGAAGATGATGGGAAAGGATTTGATCCCACCCAGGTTACCCACCGCAATGGGCTGAAAAATATGCAGCAACGCATTGAAAAATGGAAGGGACAGTTCCAGATACAGTCAACAACCGGCAAAGGCACACGCACTTCCATCAGCTTTCCCGTAAACTGATCACCCCTCCCCCTCAAATGAGCGATACCACTTAGTAGCAACAGAAGCTTACCTTTATACCATGTTAGCCAGGATCGCCATTTTTGAAGACAACGACAGGCTGCGGGAATCGCTGGCCTACCTGTTAAAGATGAACGACTACGATGTGGTAGGCGATTATAACCAGTGCAATGACGCAGCGAATATTGCCAGGGTATACAAACCCGATGTGGTACTGATGGATATAGATATGCCCGGCGAGTCGGGCATCAGGGGTGTGCAATTGATCAAAGAAGCACAGCCCAAAACAGCCGTAATCATGTACACCGTGTTTGAAGATGATGACAAGCTCTTCCAATGCCTCTGCGCCGGCGCCAACGGCTACCTGCTCAAAAAAACACCCCCCGCCAAATTGTTTGACGCCATTAAAGAAGTACTGGAAGGCGGCGCCCCCATGTCGCCCACCATTGCCAAAAAAGTATTGAATACCTTCCAGGCAAGACCCGATAGCAATAAATACAATCTTTCCCCCCGCGAAATAGAAGTACTCCAATGGCTCTCTAAAGGATACAGCATCAAGCTCATAGCATCCGAAATGAAACTGGCTTTCGACACCGTACGCGCCCACCTCAAAAACATCTACCAGAAACTCCATGTCAATTGTGGCAAAGAAGCCATCGCCAAAGCCCTGAGCGAAAGGATCGTTTGATAAACATACTTATATCAGGAGCCTGTCGAAGGGTTGTAATTACCCCATTAGGGGTAACAGTTTTGTAGACAATGAATGTGGCTAAATTCTTTTGCCCTGTAGAGCTTGTCCCGCAACAAGCGGGAGGCAATCCGCTCCGCGTAAAATTCCTCACTCAAAAAGGCGATTGCAGACCACTTGCCGGGTTCAGACCTTTGTAAGTACATTAACCCCAGCCCTGTACCAGGCATTGACCGATTACCCCGAACAAAGATTTTTTTTAGTGGAATACCTGCGGGTATTTAACCAGAGAATAAAGAGCGGTGATACTTATGGCAGGCGTTAAGACAGTTAAACATTAATGCCACCAGCAAGGCTGGTGTTCTCATCAGCCTTTCTTTCTTACCCCACTCAAAAAGAGGATTGCTTTACCCATGGCATAGCGGGATATTTACAATTTAGCAGGCGCCTCCCGGTACCTGCAGCATTTTCCTGGTAATCCTTATAAATCATCACGATGAAAAGAACACTATCCTTTTATATACTACTCCTATGCTTTGTTGCCGGAGCCGATGCCCAGTCCATCAAAATGACACTCTCTGGCGTAACCGCAGCAGGCGGGGAACTGGTGCTGGCCGTTGAACACAAGATTTCCAATACAGCATCTTCAGGAGGAGGTGGTGGAAGTACCGCTGGTGTTACCAACTTCGGCAATTTTAAAGTGAAGAAAGCAAACGGTGCTTCCACCAATGAATTGTTCAAACGCACAGTCAACGGAACCCACACCGCCCAGATCAGTTTCGACTATTACGACAACACAGGCACCCTGTTTTACTCCATTGTACTGAAGGATGTTATTTTTACCGGCTTCGACTACCTCACGCCTGAATGTTCCGGCTGTGCTAAGATTTACCATCAGCTCACCATTGATTACAATCAGATAGAGATCACCGATGTGGCAGCAGGCAGTACACTTAAATACAACAGGAGCACGCGTGTGTTTTATTAAGCCCTTACCATGAAAGCATGCCTGCTCATAGTATTGATCAGTTGCTGTGGCTCCCTTGAAGCACAGATAGACGCGTCTGCGATCGGTTCCTTGTTCATAGGGATCGACTCCGTAGCCAGGAATGCTGATACCCTGGGCCAGAGCGATCATGCCGTATGTGCTTCGGCTACAGACTGCCTCAGGTCTCTGCCCGTAACATTACTCCAATTTACAGGCAGGAGAACAAGCCCTGCGCTTGTGACCTTACAATGGTCAACCGCTTCAGAACAAAACAACAAAGGCTTTTGGCTCGAACACAGTTTTGACCGCCAGGGCCAGTTTACCCCCATCGCCTTTATACCCGGCAAGCTAAACAGCAACCTCGTCACAGTTTATGGCTTTAATGATGCCAACGGGGTTGAAGGCACTACCTGGTACCGCCTCCGCCAACTGGACATGGATGATCGCGCAACCCTTTCAAAGACGATTGCCATTGCAGGAACCCTTGCGCCGGTGCAACTTTTACTTTACCCCAATCCCGCAGACAATTTTGCTGTATTAAGTATTAGTAGCAGCACCCTACAGCTGAGGTCATTGATCCTGTACAACAGCAATGGTGTAGAAGTGTGGAGAAAAGAGGGGATCATCAACAATGCAGCCAATACCAGAATTCCCTTACAACAATTGCCTGCAGGTGTATACAGCCTGAGGGCAAAATGCGGTGATACAGACTGGCAAACCCTGAAACTCATTAAACGTTAATATCTCCGGTAAAACAGCCACTCTCCAAAAGCAAAAAGCCCGTCTTTACAACGGGCTTTTTGAATATAGCTTATTAAATTATTCCGCACTTTCACGTCGAAGCAAAGGACTCACGCCTCACTTCTTACAATTCCAGCAAAGTCTTCACCGGGTCTTTACCAAACAACAACAGTTCGGGATTCTCCAGTAACTCCTTCACCCTTACCAGGAAGCTTACCGACTCACGACCGTCAATAATACGGTGGTCATAGCTCACAGCCAGGTACATCATTGGTTTGATCACCACCTGTCCGTTGATCGCCATGGGGCGCTCCTGTATCTTGTGCATGCCGAGGATCGCGCTCTGTGGAAGATTGATGATCGGGGTACTCATCAAAGAACCAAACACACCACCATTAGTGATGGTGAAAGTACCACCCTGCAATTCTTCCATGGAAAGCTTATTGTCCCTGGCTTTACCCGCCAGTTCAATTACTTTCTTTTCTATATCCGCCATGCTGAGGCTTTCTACGTTGCGGATCACAGGTACCGTCAAACCACGCGGAGTTGAAACAGCAATAGAAATATCTACATAATCATGGTATACCAGTTGGTCTCCATCAATATAGGCATTCACCGCCGGCCATTCCTGTAAAGCAATGGCAGCTGCTTTCGCAAAGAAACTCATGAAGCCAAGGCCCACGCCATGCGACTCTTTGAATTTATCCTTGTACTTCGTACGGATCTCCATAATACGGCTCATGTCCGCCTCGTTAAACGTGGTGAGCATGGCCGTCGTATTCTTCGACTCTACCAGTCTGCGGGAGATCGTCTTCCGCAACTGGCTCATCTTTTCCCGGCGTTGATCCCTGTTAAAGAGTGCTTTGCCACCAGTTACTTTGCCGGGGTTCGACAAAGCAGCCAGTACATCATCCTTTACAATCTTACCCTGGTAACCACTGGGGGTTACAGTCTTGGGATCTACTTTCTTATCCGCTATGATCGCAGCAGCTACAGGCGTAGCTTTAATATCATTCGGAACCGTTGTTACAGGTGCCTGAGAAGCGGGTTTGGCTTCCGCGGCAGGAGCAGCTTTAGCCTCTTCTTTTTTAGGTGCAGGTGTACCATTGGAAGCTGCAGCACCTTCTGGTTTGGCAGCTGTGTCATCAATAGAAGCCAGTACATCGCCAATATTCAGCGTGTCCCCTTCCTGGGCTGCACGTTTCAGGATGCCCGCCTTTTCGGCATTGACTTCAAAAGTTGCTTTTTCGCTTTCCAGTTCAGCTATCACTTCATCCCTTTCTACGTAATCACCATCATTCTTTACCCATTTGAGCAAAGTCACTTCGCTGATTGATTCTCCTACTGTTGGAACTTTAATATCGATCATAAAACTTGTTTCTGTTTTAATGTTCTGTATGAACCTTTACAAATATCGTCTTTGTTGGTATTCCAGCTTAGTCTATTTCAAATGGCAGCTGACTGGCAAATTCCTTCTTTTCCGCTTCACTCATTTTATCATGCAACACCCGTATCGTGTAACCTCCCACCAGCCTATTGTTCCTTATATACATCCAGTCTGAAATCGAATCTATTTTAATTTCCAGAGAATCACCAGGTTTGATCCATGAAATATGCACCGGATCGCTATCTAAGATACCTATAAGTTTATCTCCCTCGTAATGTAAATCAGTAAGCCACATGTGCTCAAAGCCATCGTCGTAGGCAAATTTACGTTTCACAGTGAAATTCCCATTACTACTATCCGGTGTATTAAATGCTTTTAAGAACTCAGGGAAGGTTTTAATAGCTTTCTTTACCGCCTTATTCATGGCCTCATCTTCACTTTCTACAGTATAAACATGATCGCCATTGTTCTCATTCTTACTTACATACCCGTTTTGCCCTTTACAAGCCAATAGCAGGAACAGAACAACGACAAAGCAATTATTTTTCATATATCGTCTCAGATGCTGAATGCCGTGTCAATGATCTCTGTCTGCTCCAGGGTATGCACTTTCATGTATCCTGTAGCTGTAGAAGCACTGGGCTGGCGGCTGATCACACCATAGTTAATAGATTTCTGGTTCATTTGCAGGAAAGCGGCAGCGCCCATATTGAGCGGCTCTTCCTGTACCCAGAACCAGGTGGCCTTGCTGTATTTTGCATACAATGCTTCCAGTTGCTTCAGCGGCAGCGGATACAATTGTTCTACCCGGATGATAGCCGTATCCTTCCGGCTCTCTTTCTGCTGGCGCTCAGCCAGATCGAAGTATACTTTACCACTGCAGAACAATACTTTCTTTACCTCATTAGGATCGCCTACAAAAACATCATCGATCACCTCTTTAAATCCACCTTCGAGGAATTCCTGCTTGGGAGAGTAAGTACCCGCATGACGCAGGTTGGCTTTCGGTGAGAAGTTGATCCAGGGTTTCCGGAATGGCCAGGTCAACTGTCTGCGCAGCGCATGGAAGAAATTGGCCGAAGTAGTAATATTGGTGGCTACCATATTCAATTCAGCACACATCTGTAAAAATCTTTCCATACGGGCGCTGCTGTGCTCAGGTCCCTGCCCTTCATAGCCGTGCGGCAACAACATACCCACTCCATTCATGCGGTTCCATTTCTGTTCGCCCGCAGCAATGAACTGGTCGATCATCGTTTGCGCACCATTACAGAAATCACCAAATTGTGCTTCCCACAGTACCAGCGCATTGGGGTTGGCCATGGCATAGCCATATTCAAATCCCAGTACACCATATTCACTTAGTAAAGAGTTATAAATTCTAAACTTACCCTTCGCATCGGGAATATTGCCCAGGCGGCTGTAAGCCTTATCTGTATTCTCATCGCGCAGCACCGCATGGCGGTGTGAGAAAGTACCACGCTTTACATCCTGTCCGCTCATTCTTACATCCTTGCCATCCAGCAGCAGGCTACCATAAGCCATCAACTCACCGGTGGCCCAATCTACCTTGCCTTCATCATTATATAACTTCACTTTATCCTGCAATATCTTTTCTACCTTCTTCAATGGCTTGAAATCATCAGGCCATTTCATGAGCGCATCGAATACCTTTTTGAAGTCGCCTTCACTGATAGCCGTTACTGGGCTCTGGTCAAAATCTTCCGGGTTGGCCTTGCGCAGCACCTTCCAGTCCAGCTCGGGTTGCTGGTAGTGATAAGGCAAAGGATTTTGCTTTACCTCGTCCAGCCGCTCCTGCAGGTCGGCCCAGAACTTCTTCTCCATTTCTTTAGCCATCTCCTTGGCGTCTGCCTCTCCATTTTCTAACAGGTAAGTAGTATACACTTCCCGGGGATTGGCATGCTTCTCGATCAAAGCATACAAATGAGGCTGTGTAAACTTCGGATCGTCACCTTCATTGTGACCATGCCGGCGGTAACAAACCATATCAATGAACACATCTGTATTAAATTCCTGGCGATAGCGGGTGGCTATTTCCACGCATTTTACAACCGCTTCCGCATCATCACCATTCACGTGCATCACCGGCGCCTGGATCATGGCAGCCAATGAAGTACAATAGTCTGAGCTGCGCGCATCCTCAAAATCGGTCGTGAAACCGATCTGGTTATTGATCACAAAATGGATCGTACCACCTGTATAATAACCTTCCAGGTCACTCATCTGCACTACTTCATACACCACACCTTGGCCGGCCACAGAAGCATCACCATGGATGAGGATCGGTAATATTTTATCGAAATCACTTTCGTACAGTACATCTGCCTTGGCACGTGCAAAACCTACCACCACCGGGTCCACTGCCTCCAGGTGCGAAGGGTTGGGCATCAGTTTGAGGTGCACCGTCTTATCATTGGGTGTTTGCACTTCACTGCCATATCCCATATGGTATTTCACGTCGCCGCTGCCCATTGTCTGGTCCAGCTTGGCCGTTCCTTCAAATTCACTGAAGATCTGCTCATAGGTCTTACCCATTACGTTGGCCAGCACGTTCAACCGGCCCCGGTGCGCCATACCGATCACTACTTCCTGCACATTAAAATCGGCAGCCGTATTGATGATCGCATCCAGCGCAGCAATCGTCGTCTCACCGCCTTCCAGCGAAAAACGTTTTTGACCAATGTATTTGGTATGCAGGAATTTTTCAAACATCACACCCTGGTTCAGTTTTTCCAGGATGCGCTTTTTCTGCGTCACAGCGATGGGCTTGTTGAAATTGCGCTCCATCTCATTCGTGAGCCAGTCTACTTTCTTTTGATCACTGATATATTTAAACTCGGTTCCCACATGTGCCGCATAGCATTTTTGCAGGTGAGCGAGAATATTGCGGAGCGTAGTAGTACCCAGGCCGATCATATTCCCGGCATGGAACGTTTTGTCCAGGTCCTCTTCTGTAAATCCAAAAAAGGCCAGGTCCAGGTTGGCGCCCCGGTCTTTGCGGGGACGGATAGGATTGGTCTTGGCAATCAGGTGCCCCTTATTGCGGTAACCGAGGATGAGCCGGTAAGCCCCTACCTCTTTTTTCCAGTCAATGCCGCCGGCAACGCCAGCAGGAGATTCGGCCACAGCCGCACCATTGGCGCCGGACTTCACTTCGCCGATGGCAAAGTCAAATCCTTCAAAAAATTTCTTTAGTTCCGGATCTACAGTATTGGGGTCTTTCACAAAATCCTGGTAGAGACTCTCAATAAAAGCCGGAGATGAACTGGTGATGTACGAAAAGTCCTTCATGAAGAAGCCATTGAATGCTAAAAGAATATAGGTATTTAAAATCGGGGTACAAATATAGCCACAGATTCCCTGATTAACAGCCTATCAGGCCATTTTATTGCTTTACATAACAAGGAATGATCGATACTTGTTCTAAATTAGCCGCTATGGCGACTATTGGTTATCCGACAGTTGCACATTAAAAGCGGATTAATGCCTGCAAGCCGCAAAATAATTCAGGATTTCTTTTTGAATATTCCATGTAGGATGCTACCTTTGCCGTCCTAAATTTTTCGAAAGAACATGGCAAATCATAAGGCTACCAAAAAAGATGTGCGTCAGGCTACAAAACGCAGGGAAAGAAATAAGTATTACGGTAAAACAACCCGTAATGCCATCCGTGACCTGAAAGCCTTGAAGACGGGTAAGGAAGCTACTGAGCAAATGCCGGACGTTGCCTCAATGATCGACAAACTCGCTAAAAGAGGTATCATTCACAAGAACAAGGCAGCTAACCTTAAAAGTAAGCTGACTAAGAAAGTGAACGCTCTGGCTGCGGCTAAATAGTTTTTCCGAGACTCTTCATAAAGCTACTGTAGTCCCCTCATTCGTGACGGGACTATTTTTTTATGTCTGGTCCTCCCCTTATTCCAATTGACAATCAATCAGATAGATCTTTCTATACACTCCATTCTCATCCCTTTTCCACGATCACAATCATCAGCAATCCAGTCTTTAGGTGCTTCTAATTTCTATATTTTCAATTCCATACATATTTTTTAATAAAAATATGACAATGGCTATAGAGAATATACAGACAAAGCACCCCAGAGGACCTCTCCCATATAGTTCCCATATCGCCCCCATATGTTTCCCATATAGTTCCCATATACCTTTCATATCGTCTCATATAGTTGCCATATGGTATTCATATCACACCCATATATCAGCCATATCTCCGGCATATCTCCGGAAGGGTTCCGGTATATCTCCTGCATATCACAGCCATATAACATTAAGATATTAGCCATACCACACACATATCAGGGTAACACCCACCCAACCATCCTAAACACCCCATACGTCCTTATAGACCACAAGACAATACGCCCAAGCCATCATTTTATGAATATACGCCCTTTCAAACGCTTGCCCTTCTTAATGCTTGTCCTCTTAATGGCCCGCCCCACCTTCGCCCAGGAATCTCCCTGGAACCTTGGCCTCGAGCAGTACAACCCGAACCAGACCTTTACCCCCTGGTACAAAACCTTCTTTTCCAAAAAAGAATACCAGGTCCTGCCCGACAGTACCAGCCCTCAACAGGGCCGTTACTCCGTGCGCATCCAGTATGCGCCCGACGCCCCCAACCGGGCTGATGGACAGTTTGTCAACAGTATTCCCATCGATGTTCCCTGCAAAAAGCTGAGCTTTTCCTTTTATGCCAAATTAAAAGGCGAAACCGCCGGCCTCGTAAGCTTCCTCCTCAGCCAGGACAGGGGCGAAAAAAAACACGTATCCACCAGTTTCAAGATCAAGGACACCACCGGTTGGGTATTGTATACCGGTGAACTCGATGCCAGTAAGCTCACCTTCCCCCTCGACCACCTGCGAATAACAGCCGTGTATGCAGGAAATGAAACCATGTGGCTCGACAATTTCATTCTGTTGGCCGATGGTAAGCCCCTGCAGGAAACCACCTCTTTCTGCAAGCCCGTCAATGAAACCATACGTCCCCTTACCAACCAGCAGATCAGCTACCTGGCCCTCCTGGCACAAACCTGGGGTTTCCTGAAGTATTACCACCCCGAAGTAGCAAAAGGCAACCTCAACTGGGACATGGAACTGTTTCGCATGATACCCATCATTAAAAATGTCAATACCAATCCCGCCTTCAGCGATTCCCTGCTCAGCTGGATCAATGGCCTGGGCGCCGTGGAAGCCTGTCGTAATTGCACCCCCGATATTCCTAAACAAGCCATCACCTACAATATAGACCTGGCCTGGATGAAGGATCAACACTTCTCCCCTGCCCTCCAGGAAAAAATGCAACTCCTCCTGGCCAACCGCCACAAAGGCCCCGGCCATTATGCCAATACCGGAAATGCCGGACAGGCTTCCTTTGTGAATGAGCTGGAATACTGGTGGCGCAATGCCCAATATCCCAACGAGCATTTTCGCTTACTCACCTTATTCCGCTACTGGAATATGATCCATTATTTCTCCCCCTATAAAAACATCATTGGCCGCAACTGGAACGAAATACTGTACGAATACCTGCCTCGCATGGCAGAAGCCCCAGACTCCCTTTCCTACAACAAGGCCGTACTGCAATTGATCCTGAGCGTAAATGACTCACATGCCTATTCCTACAATGCTGTTGTGGCCAAACAGTACAACATGTACCTACCCGTACTCGCCTATGCCCTGGGCGAAGAACTGGTCGTTACCACCATTTACAATGATTCCCTCGCCGCATTGGCAGGCTTACAAAAAGGCGATGTCATTGAAAAAGTAAATGGCCGCACCATAAAAGAATTGATAGAGGAAAGAAAAATATTCGCGGGTGGATCCAATCACCTGGCCACTTTAAGATTTCTTAGCAGTGGCAATTACCTTACCGGCGGCACAGAACCTACCGTACAATTGACCATACGAAAAAGCGGCGTCTCCACCACCAAACAGGTACAACGCTATCCATTCGCCATTTTCAATTACCGTTATAAGGCAGACAACACCTTTTGGAAAATATTACCCGGCAATATTGGCTATGTGAACATGGGCATCCTGGAAAAAACACAGGTCGATTCTATGATGCAGGATTTGAAGAATACCCGGAGTATCATTTTTGATATCCGCAATTATCCGCGTGGCACCATGTTGCCCATCACAGCATACCTTACTAATGTCCCCATCACCTTTGCCCGTATTACGGAGCCCGACTTCGAATATCCCGGCGCTTTCAGGTGGAACAAATACGATAACAAATGTGGGCCGCTGCCAGGCACCTCAAAAGGTCGGTTTTTATATACCGGCAAAGTGGTGATACTCGTAAATGAATTTGCACAAAGTCACGCAGAATGGAGCGCCATGGGATTTCAATCCATACCAGGCTGCTACACCATTGGCAGCCAAACCTCCGGCGCCGATGGCAATGTAGCCCGGATCGTATTGCCAGGAGGTTATTCCACCTACCTCACCGGACTGGGCGTATTTTACCCCGACAATTCACCGACACAAAGACTAGGCGTAAAGATCGACCAGTCATTGCGACCTACACCCCAGGGCATCGCCACAGGAAGAGATGAGGTACTCGAAGCCGCCATCATACATATCAATAAATAAGATCCTTGATCTCATTGAATGGGTAGTACATTAAAACCCCCATAAATTTAAGTGAAAAGAAGCCCTGTTGACCTTAGTTAAACAGGGCTTCCTTATTTTTATGGCACAACCATTTACAATGAGAAGATTTCTACTGCTTTTTTGTGCTTTGATCCCCTCCCTCCTTTTCGCCCAAACCATCCCCACTAAATACGAACAATCACAATTCCAGGAAACACCCACTTACCAGGAAGCCATTGCCTGGTGGAAAATGATGGATGCCCGGTTCCCACAGATCAGCATGCGCGCCATGGGGCCCAGCGACGCCGGCTTTCCCCTCCACCTCATCATTGTAAGCCCTGATAAAGATGTGGACATCGCCAGCCTCAAAAAGAAAGACAAACGTTTTATCCTGATCAACAACGGCATCCACCCCGGCGAGCCCGATGGTATCGATGCCACCATGTTGCTGGTTCGTGATATCGTAACCAATAAGAAAACCTTACCCTCCAATGTAGTATTGGCCATTATACCCGTATACAATATTGGCGGCTGCCTCAACCGCAGTCCCTTCTACCGCGTAGATCAGAACGGCCCCAGGGAGTTTGGCTTCCGTGGCAATTCACAAAACCTCGACCTCAACAGAGACTTTATCAAATCAGATTCCAAAGAGGCCAGGTCTTTTGCCGAAATATTCCACCTACTCGATCCCGATGTATTTGTCGATAACCACGTGAGCAATGGAGCCGATTACCAGCACATCATGACCCTGCTCACTTCCCAGCACAGTAAACTGGGTGGTGTAATGGGTGAATACATGAACAAACAATTTGAACCAGGCATGTACGGGCTGATGAAAGAGAAAGGCTACGACCTGGTGCCCTATGTAAGCTTTGGAGGCGGTACACCCGATATGGGCCTTACCGCTTATTTTGACGGCCCCCGTTACAGCAGCGGTTTCGCTACCCTTTGGCATACCTTTGCCTTTGTACCCGAAACCCATATGCTGAAAACTTATGAACAGCGCGTACAATCCACTTATGCATTGATGGAAAGTTTCATTGCCTTCACGGCTAAGAACAGCAGCACCATCAAACAGCTGCGCGAGCAAACCAAGCAAGCAGTAAAGCAGCAAACCGAATTCCCCGTTAGCTGGGTGCTCAACAGAACTAAAAACGCTACCGTTACCTTCAAAGGATTTGAGGCCACCCGCAAACCCAGCGATGTATCAGGCTTGCCAAGGTTGTTTTACGATCGCAGCAAGCCCTATGAAAAAGAGTTGAAGTACTATAACTATTTCGACGCAAAGACCACCATCAAAAAACCAGCTGCCTATATCGTTCCCCAGGGATGGTGGAAAGTGATTGACTTACTCAAGCTCAATAAAGTGCAGATGACTCCACTGTCCAGGGATACTGTCATTGAAGTAGAAGCCTATCGCATTGAAGATTACAAAGCAGCTCCCCGCCCCTACGAAATGCACCACATGAACAGCGATGTGAAGGTGAGCACCAGCCTGCAAAAAATAGCCTTCCGCAAAGGTGATTATTACATTCCCCTGAACCAGGTAGCCAACCGTTTCCTGGTGGAAGTACTGGAGCCGCAGGGCGATGATTCCTATTTTGCCTGGAATTATTTTGATGGCATACTCGGACAAAAAGAAGGTTTCAGCGGCTATGCCTTTGAAGACATTGCAGCACAATACCTCAAAGAACACCCCGACCTCAAAACAAAACTCGATGAAAAGAAAGCAACCGATACTACACTGGCCAAAAGTGCAGCAGCCCAATTGGATTTTGTGTACAGGAACTCCCCTTTTTATGAGCCGGCGCATATGCAGTACCCCGTGTATAGAATTGTTAAATAGAAGTTTTAGTTTATGAAGTATAAATTTTACTTTATCCTCTTTGCACTGATCAGCTTTACCCTAGGTGGGTTTGCACAAAAGAAACAACGCGATTCCGTACGCAAATACTTCGACAGCCGGTTGGCCTTTACCAATAAAGCCAATATGGACTTCGCAGCCATGGCTGTGCGGGATGGCGATCATTGGCTGGTGGTATCCGTTTACCCCGATACCGGCATCTTACTGAGGGCTTATTTCAGAGACGAAAAACTAACCATTAAAGATGGCCCTTTCACCCTTTATCATCCCTATAGAATAAAGGCCGTAGAAGGCTACTTTGTCAATAATGTAAAACAAGGCGGCTTCAAAACATGGTATACCAATGGCCGGTTAAAAGATTCGGGGTTTTATATCAATAATTTTCAAACCGGCGAATGGCATACCTGGAATGAAGAAGGTCAATTGACAGGCATTGTTCATTACCAGGATTCAACCAACATTAAAACCATAGCCCGTGCCTGGGTCAACCCCAATGAAAAGCGCCCATCCATTTTATCGGGCGATACAAGCATTGGTGTATTGACCGGTACAACTGTAAGATATTATCCAACCGGTCAGATACAGGATTCCGGTGCTTATAAACTCAACCGCAAGCAAGGCCTTTGGAAATATTGGTATGCCAATGGCAACCTCGAATCAACTGGCGCTTATGTGAATGACCAACAGGAAGGAGAATGGGAATTTTTCCGGGAAACCGGCGCCCGCAGCAGCAAAGAAAAATATGTAAAAAATAAAGTAACAGCTCTCCAGTGCTATGATGAACAGGGAAACCTTTCAGGCAATACCTGCCCCATTCAGAAACCGCCGGTGGCCCTCGGCAAATTCATGGACTTTGACAAATATGCCTTGGACAATATTTACTGGCCGCAGGAGCTTGCCTATACAGACATTCAAGGGAAAGTGGTCATAGAATACACCATCAACAAAGAAGGTGAACTCGTAGACCTGAAAGTATTGGATACCCCACACAAGCTCATGGCCATGGCCGTCATGAAGTTTTTTAATTCACTGAAATGGTCCCCTGCGGTTTCACACAACCGCCCTATTGCCCGTACCATGCAGTATGCAGTTCCTTTTTTTCGGTAAGTGCCGCCCCCAGAGAATAAATAGGACCGGCAACCACACATTATCTTTATAATCCATCCATTTTTTGGTGGAAGAAAGGCGAGCCAATCGTCACTTTCGCCTGTAACTGAATTAGAAAGACATTAATATTTTATCACAATCGTTCATACAACAGCAGTCTGTACTAACTTTGTGGTTGTAACAGCTTGTCATTGTCATGAAAATATATTTACTCATACCTACAGTATGGGCTTTACTTGCTGTCTCCCATTTAAGCGCCCAGCATAGTACGCCTGTTGCTTCTAAATCTTTGTTGATACCTATTGGCCTGCATTCACCTCCACACCCAACATCTTCGCTGATCATCGATAAAAAACACCGGCAACAAAGCCTCATCACCGGTTTCTCCTCCAATGGTGATACCCTGTTTACAGGAGGCTATAAACGGGGCAGGCTTCATGGTAGCTGGATGAGTTGGTATCATCCCCGGCAATTATGTGATTCAGGTAGACTGGTACGCAACGTACCCGATGGTGAATGGAAAAGTTGGTACAACAATGGTAGTCTCCGTTCTATTCGTACGTACAGCGCTTACATGCTATACCGCATAAAAAATGAAATACCCCGCCGGCAGGGAAAAGCCACTTTCTTTGCTATTACAGATATAGCGAAGACCGATCCTTCTTACGCCTGGCAATTGCTCACACCCGTTTATTCCTACATTACCCTGGCCATGAATGCCGCAGATCCTCATCTTGCTTCTCCCCGCTCCCTGGAAGATCGTGTAGAGCAAAATATCCTAAGCGGCTTTCACCCTTACTTACCCCCATTTACAGAATGTGTGCACCACGGATTGTATATGAATTACTACCCCGATGGCAATGTAAAAGATTCAGGGATATATGTCAACGGGCTGCGGGAAGGCGTTTGGGTGGAATGGATCAACAGCGGCGCCATGCGCTCCACCGGCGCTTACCACCGCGGACTCAGACAGGATAGCTGGAAATACTACACGCCAGCAGGAAAACTATTGGGCGTTAAAACCTATAACCGGCGCGGTAAGGAAACAGGCAGCAAACGTATAAAAGAGTGATCAATTCAACTTCTGTTGCTTCGCCAGTCTGCGTGCAATAAAGTAAGTACTGGCTACAATCGTCACACTCAGATAGCCTACCCAATGATAGCGTTGTATCTTTCCATGATCGCCTTCCACTACGATCATCCCGGCTATAATCGAAGCAAGCCCGGTAAACAATTGCTGGAAAGAAGAAATAAAACTCATGAATTGTCCGCGCTGTGCCGGATTGACCACCGTAGTGATCATCGCCTGCGCTGGTATATTACGACCGGAAGAGAATACAAACCATACTGCGAATATGGCCAATACAGCTACAAAAGGAATGGCCGGCATATTCGTAATGAAAAAGATGGGCACCAATGAACAGAACAGGCAAATCGTAAAGATGCGGAACTTGCCGTACTTGTCCGACAGTTTACCGATAATAAAAGAAGATACCAGCGTAAAGCCGCCTCCTATCATATAAATAAGGGGCGTCTGAGTTTTAGTGAATCCTTTATTAAACTCCATATAGGGATTAATAAACGGTATGATCATAAAATGGCCCATCATCAGGAAACCAGCCATCAGCAAAGCAGTCAACTGCGGCTTGTTACGAACAATATCACCCAACACTTTGGCCACATCGGGCTTAAAAGGCTGATCACCTGCCGGTACCAGGTGCGATTTCATAGCCGGCAGAAAACGTACGATAAAGGGCAACAAGCAAGCACCCAATATGCCAATAAAGATAAAAGGCGCGTGCCAGCTAATAAGACTGGCGAGGTATAAGCTAAAAGGTACTCCTACAATGGAAGCCACCGAAAATGCCATGAAAATGGTGCCCATGGCCTGGCCTCTTTTTTCATAAGGAAAGATATCTGCAATGATCGACAACACCTGTGCACCGATCAATCCGCCAAACAAGCCCGTCAATATCCGGGCGGCCATCAGCAACCCCGGGTCAGGCGCAATACCACAACACACCGTACCAATGATAAAACCAATATAGGCAAAGAGCAATACCTTCTTGCGGTCAAACCGGTCTACATAAAAAGTAGCGATCAGCCCCGATACACAGGCCGTAACAGGATAAGCCGCCACTATCCAGCTGAAGAAATGCGTTGACATCTTGAAATAGGGCATGAGGTAGTTACCCAAAGGCATCATGATCATGAAATCAAGAATATGGGTAAAGTTCAGGCAGGCGAGAATGAAGAGAATGATCCTTTCCTTACGACTCATAAAGCAGCGCTGGTTTAATAGTTTCAACAAAGCAACAACTATTATCCAGGATTGTTGGAATGCAGCAATCAATAACTATTAAATAATAATTATTGATTACTGCATGCATGACTATACCGCCATTACTGTTACAACGCCAACCTAATGGGCCACAGCCTTTTCTCTCACTTTATAATTACCTGGAACAGTACCGGCTGAGCGAGTAAGCCGGTTCCAGGAATTGATCTGAACAACAGCCAATGTAAGATAGGCGATCTCCTTCTTGGTAAAATATTTGTCCAGCTCATCATGGATATGATCACTGTGCTCTTCAGGAGCCATATGCGTAAGCGTTTCCGCAAAAGCCAGTACAGCCTGCTCCTTTGGAGTATAATAAGGCGTTTCACGCCAGGCCGATACAGAAATGATCCGCAGCGGCGTCTCACCTGCATGAATGGCTTCTTTGTAATGCATATCGATACAATAAGCACAGCTATTAATTTGGGATACGCGCATCTTGATCAGGTGTATCAACGTAAGATCAAGTCCTGACTTACCAATATAAGCTTCCACCTGCGCCATTACCTGGTACATCCCTTCCGGCATTTCTGAATAAGGAATCCTTTCCATATAATTTTGTTTTGATGATTTATATATAGAAAACAAAACTGGAAAGAGAAACGTGACAGTTTCCGGCAATTATTTTTGAAGTTCTTTCAGTTTATCAGGATTGCGCATGAAATAGAAATTGTCTACAACGCCATCCCTGATCGAGAAGATCTGACAGGTAACCAGCGTATTATCAGCATAATAAAACAAGGCGGGCTCATGATTGACCATTCCCTTTTCAATCCGGGCCTGTTTATAATATTTGGTATAGACACCCATGAGGAAGCTGGTAACTGCTTTAATGCCAACCAGTGGCCTGGTAGCTGCAACCGCTTTCCCACCTCCATCCGATAACAACACGATCTCATCGTGGAATAGCTGCTCCAGTTGCCGCGTATTCCCTTCCTGAATGGCGGACAGGTACTTATCAATATGATCCGTTTCAGTAGGCTTA
>CBIHOV010000056.1:0-47004 GCA_966211765.1 uncultured Paraflavitalea sp. | reverse complement strand
GGCAACCGGCGTGCCTTTTTGTAATTGTTCTTTGGCCCGGCTCAGCAGTTTCCTGGAATTCTCCACACTGATATCCAATACCCCGGCAATCTCTTCGTGTTCATAATCAAAGGCCTCTTTCAGGATGAACACCGCTCTTTGCCGTGCATTGAGCTTTTCCATCAATACCATGAGCGAATAAGACAACACTTCTTTTTGCATGATACCCGCGTCTGCCTTTTCAGTAGCTACCGGTTCCGGCAACCAGGGGCCGGGATATTCCGCCACCAGTTTCTGCTGCCGTTTCTTGGCATTGATCGAAAGATTGATCACAGTCCGGATCAGGTAGTTTCTTGTATCCTCGATCTTACGACTGTCTATATCTATGAATTTTAGAAAGGCATCCTGCACAATGTCTTTGGCCTCTTCCAATGTACCGAGAATATTATAAGCGTAGGTGGTCAATAACGGTCTTAACTCGTCCATACATTTGTGGATAAGAGCGCAAAGATACAAAAAGAGCGACTGCCACCGGCAATCGCTCTTCACGCTTAAACACTATGATAAGTAGGTAATTTCCTTAACGGGAAAGATTGGCGTAGGTAACTTCAAAGTTTTTGAAACTGCCCTTGATGGAAAAAGTCTTATCAGTTGAATAATCAAGATCGTTCTTACCCGTAAACTCATAATTACCAGATAGCAGCGCCGTTTTGTTGGCATCATCCATAGTGATATTCGTAAAGGCAACAGAGCCCGCTTCCGAATCACCGGCCAGATCAGAAAGAAGTTGTGGCGGCGCTTCATCAGCATTCTCAGCCATGGTAGCATAACTTACGATCACACAACCATCTTTGTGGTGGTCATCCATATGATCCTTTGTCGTTGTAAGCGCATACTTACCCGGCTTGAATGTCGTTGGCAGCGGGTAAAAATTGAACTGCAGCCTGAATGATACCTTCCCTGTCAGGTTTTCACCACTAAAAAAGATAAACGCTTTCTTATCGGCGCCAATAGTGGCAGTACCATCCTTCTCAGTAGCTATGTATTTCTTCCCTTTGTACTCGATGATAAACTCTCCACCGCCCCGTTTTTTGGTTATACTTTCCGGAGTAAGAAAAGAAGTACCAATCACCAGCGCACAAATAATGGCTACAGACAACTTGAACAATCTTTTAGGTTTCATTTGATAGGTTTTGTTTGCTATTGTGTAACCCTGATCACACCCGCTCCATTGTAAGAATGGTACTCCCCATTATACATCGCATCAGCACTTACAGGCCCCATCCGGTACAATCCGGGCGATACTGCACGCACTGCATAATAGTAAGTTTGACGGGCGCTCGTCAGGTCTACAAACAGGTTAATACGGTCATCTCTTACATCCAGGTAGGTAGGTGTATGCCCATCCTTGATCCAGTCCATACCCGGTATCTCTTTCGTACGGGGATTCTCTATTTCAAAACCAGCCGGCAACAGATCCGTGATCACCACATTCTCCACATCGCCATTATAAGCCTTCTCCAAAGTGATCTGTACGATCACCATATCGTTCTGCTTGAAGGTATTTCCAGTCACCACGCGGCCATAACGGTCAAAGAATTTACGGCGCACACGGATATAGTTGTCCTCTTCCTTATAGCTGCCACTTACACTGATCCCTTCACTTTGCCAGAAATAATAGAGCCTTCCCTCCCCTTTAGTCGTGATCTCTACATTATTGTTACCAAGTTGCTGCGCATTTAATTTCAGCGTATTGGCCTCAACCTTGCCCACTGTTTTGCCATTTACCTTCACTTCGGCCGTAACCGTAGCCTTATTGGCCGCACGGGCCTGCTTGCCCAATGCCAGGAAGCTGAAAGAACATTCCTGCGTACTGTACCAGGTACGCTGCTTCAGCTGTTTGGCCACATGCGCTGTCATAATAGGTATTTGTGGATTGCCCGGATCTACATCCAGCAGCGCATTTAAGGATATCGCTTCATCCCGGATATCCGAATAGAAGCTGCCGCCCGTTTGCGCCACAGATACCTCCCCGGCAAAAGAGGTCGGTAATAGTTCCCTGAACTTGGCTTTATCACCCGCAATGGCATATGCCACACCCAGCAGGTATTTTCCATCCAGACTCAACAATGACGGATTCGCCTTATAATAGTTCATCGTCGAAACATTGGGTTTACCGGCCAATGCCAGTACATACAAACTGTAAGCAACCTCTTTAGGAGCAATTTTCTTCTGTTCCTTTTGATTATAATAATAATTGATCGTCTCCTTATTCTTGAGCTGGTTATTCATAAAGCTGGTAAGACCATTCAGTAAACTCTTGTCTACATCAAAACCCGCTTTCTGCGCTTCAATGAGGAAGTGCGCAGCATAAATAGAGGTCCACCACTGTACAGTGCCCTCCCCGTCCCATAAGGTCAGGCCACCCGTGTGTAGCTGACGCATCTTAATTTTACGGATGGCTTCCAATACGTTCCAGTTGGCCCCGGAATTAACCGCTTGCTTTGCCTGCATCTGTTGCGCCATGTCATCGAAATACAATTGCGGGAAAGCAGCCGACACCGTTTGCTCGGTACAGCCATAAGGATATTGCACCAGGTAACGCAATTGCTTACCCAGCTCCAGGGCAGGACTGCGGCTCACCACCAGCTGGTAATCCGAACTACCCGCCATAAAATCATTCAAGGGTATATTGATCCGTTGCGTATTACCGCCGGTAAGACTGCCCGCTCCTGTCTGCACCTGTAAAGGAGAAGCGGGACGAACACTGATCTCAGTTTCATCGGTAAACTTCTCACCCAATCCCTGTACCTCTACAGATACCTTACCTACATTAACGGCTGGTGCAGCCACTACCTGGAATACTGCGCGGTTTTCACTGTTGGCATTCAGCGACACCGATTGTTTGCTGTCGCCAACCACTTTGAGCGGTCCGCTCACCGATAGTGTGGCCGTAGCTGTAGTACTTTTGGCCGTGGTATTCGTAATGATCACCGGCACAGTAGCTGTATCACCCGGGCTCAGGAACCTGGGCAAAGCCGTACTCAATACCAATGGATCAGCTACCGTAATGGCGCTTTCACTGCTGCCGAAGCTCTCATCTTTATAAGCAACTGCCATCAACCGCACTTCACCACTGAATTGGGGAATATCAAATTCGAAGCTGGCATTACCACTCCCATCAGCTTTGGCTATACCACTCCAGTAAGAAACGATCTTGATCCGTTTGGCTGGCATGGGGTTCGTACGCTTGTTCATTTCCAGGTCACCATCACCACCCGTGCTGCTCAACCGCGCCCTTAATTCAGGAAATAAAAGCGGATACATATCATAAGCCTGCACTTCCAGCGATTTGGGTGCATAGAAATAACCGTAAGGGTCGGGCGTTTTGAAATCACTCACCTGCAATACCCCGTTGTCCACCGCAGCAAGCGTAACAAAGCTGCCAGGCTTGGCTTTCACAGTCACCTTCTGGTGCGTGCGGCTGCGTACTGCTTTCTGTGCTTCAATGGTCACTGCTATTTTACGATCCGCTTCTTCCACCCTGATGCTCTGGAAGCCATGCGCTACCGTGAGCGGAATTTCACTTACATCGTGGGGCTTGATCAGCGTAGCCGTAACATATACGTTGGGCAAATGATCGGGTGTCAGTTTCAGGTCAACAGAAGCTGTGCGGTTCTCTACATTCACATACTGATACGATACCACCTTATCCGTTTCCATCGTCACCAGCATACGGCCGCTAAAAGGTGTTTTGAACAATACCTTGGCGCTTTCACCCGTCTGGTAAGTCGATTTGTCCAGTTCAATATCAATATTGCCTTCAGTATCTACTTCAAAAGAACTATTGTCACCACCCCAGGAGCCATAGCTGTAGAAGCTGCGGCTTACATAGCTCGAGGCGCCTGGTATCGACACCCGCATTTCATAATTGCCCGGAGAGCGGGGTACAAAGGAGAAATTGGTGTTCTCTCCGTTCACCGCCAGCACCTGCTGGGCTACCACCTTATCATCCTGTTGCGATTCATAGCGGAAATAACTTCCCTCTTTTCTTAATATTGTTCGGTATTCATGTTTGATGACTTTGATCTCTGCCTTGGCGCCATTGGCAACATTCTCACTTTTGTCCAATGCGATGAGCGGAAATTTGATCGACTGGTTGAGCGGATAATACCAATACCCATCACTGCCCACACCAAAATATACCTGTTGTGTGTAGATATCAACAGAAGTGCTGCGGCTTACAGGCCGGCCCGTTTCATCAAATACAGTAGCATAGAAAGTAGCCTGCAGCAGCCCTTTATTGGCATATAGTTCCGGTACTGCATAGCTCATCGTTGCATTACCATTGTCGTCTGTACTCCCTTCTTTCACATCCTTTTCGAAGGATATACCCTGATTCTGGATGGCGAAATTGAACCGATTGTATTTCCTGGGACTAAAGTATTTCTGTTTTAGCTGTATTTCTGCTTCGTAGTTGCGGTTGGCAGCAGGCGGACCAAAAAAGTTAACGGCATTGATACTCAGCGTACCCGTTTGTCCTGGCAGCAGGAAAGCCTTATCCAGCTTGGCAGCTACCTTGATCCTGTCTGGTACAAACTCCTCAATGCTGAAATTCTTGCTGCTCAGCAATACATCATTGGAGGTATACACTTCCAAAGTATAGCTGCCCGTAATGGCCGATACTGCAATGTCTACATCGGCTTCCAGCGAGCCCTGTGCATTCAGGTTCTTACGGAATGTCTTTAGTTCCTTACCATTCGGCATCAGGAACTTCATTTTCACCGGCAGTTCACCGGGTGATTTCCACAACCTGTCACGCAGGATCACCGAGAAGTTTACTTTTTCGCCCGGGCGATAGATATCCCTTTCCGCATAGATGAAAGCATCCATGCCCGTGCTGTTGCTGCGCTTACCGCCTACTTCAAAGCGCGACATATTCACCCGCGTATTGTTGAAAGGCAGGTAATTAAAATCATCGGCTGTTTTGGCAATGATCATGGCCGGGCGGAAACCCGCAAACTCCTTACGCGCCAGGGCCAGCTCAGCCACTCCCTCCGCATTGGTGGTGCCCATGCCCAGCACCTGGTTGTTATTGCCATAAGCAATTACGTTCACCCCATTTACAGCTTCTGCAGTCTTAATGGAATTGGCAAATACCAGGATCTTGTCCTTTCCTTCCTTGGCGATCAGGCCCAGGTCCGATTTGGAAATAAAGCGGCTATCTGTAACCCAGTAATCCGTAGCCGAGCGGATCTTAATATGGTAGATACCCTTGAAATCGGGCAGCCGGTCCTCTACATTGAAGGTAAACAGACGGCTATTCCCAAATTTGGGCAGGGAGCGCGTATCGATCTCTTTTTCGTACACCACATCACCTACCGACAGATCGCCGCCGCTGCCATAATCCTCCTCATAATATTCTCCCTCATCATCACTTGAATTGCGCGAATCTTTGGGATAATAGCCATACCGCTGTGAAAACAACAGGTTGCTCTCGTATATTTTGGAGATGATCACTTTTACCTTGGGAATGTTGATGATCTTTACTTCTATATTCTGGCTGCCTTTGGAAGAGAGGTATACACCTTTACTGTTGCCAAAGCTGAGCGAGGGTTCCAGTTCACCAAAAGCAACATTGCCTTTGTACTCTTCCCGCAATACCCCGCCAATGCGGCCGCGCAGGCCTTTGCCAATCGTAATGGCATAGGTTTTATCGGCATCGAAACCTTCACTGTTGATGCTGAAGCCATCATCCGTTTGCGCTACCGTAAACTTCACTGCCGGGTCAAATTGTATGCGGGAACTGATGTTCTCCATTACTGCTTGCTGGCTCGTACGCACATATACCGTTCCGCCCGTACCATCATGTTCGGCCGTCACATCGTTAATGCTCAGGTTGAAGGGAGAAGGGATGACCAGCTTGTTCTCAATGGCCTCTTTGGTGCCATTCGTACCGCCATCCGGCACCAATCCTTTATCCAGCGTTACTTTCGCATCCAGGTCTTTGTCTTCTGCTTTGATGCCCAATATGCGTAGGGAAACTTTACTATCATTGCTCAGCGTGAGCACATCATAACTGGCAGCTTTGCCACCGATCTCCAGCTTCATCTTTTCCTTAATCGTGGCTGGGCTTACCGGATAGTTGAAATACAGATCAACCTGGGGTACCGCCGTGGTGCTGCGTTCATCCGCCAGCGTCCAGGTTACATTCGTATTGTCCAGTTGCAGGTAGGGCGTAGTGAAACTGATCTCATCTGCCTTACCAATCTTACCATATTTACTATGTTGAAGGATATCACTGTTTAGTTTAGCCTTGAAACTGGTAGCGGGGGGTAAGGGCCGGGAAGGGGAAAATACCAGTTGGTCTGGTGATTCCCAGCGAAAACGGCCTGGTATTTTAGGTTCAAAGCTGATATAATCTGTAGAATCCCATTGGTTCAACAGCGAATCTGCTACCAGCGATTTATCAAAGCGGAATACCAGGTTGCCCAGCGATTGCACTTCGCCTTTGGCGTTGGTATAATCGAGGTTTACAATACTACGATTACAGGCGAGCAAAAAAATAACAACCAATACGGTTGTTAAGGCCAACGATTGTTTACGCATAAAGGGTTAACATTAAACGTGATGGTTAAGGAAAAGCGGGGGAAAAATACAAAATATCGCGGATTACCCAGCGTTCGTTAAAGATTATACGGCAATAATCACGGAATACCGGGATAAACGCAAAGCATATCCAGATGATTATACAGTCGATAGGCCGCAATAGCCATTCAGCTGTTTCACCAAAAGCCGGTTTTTTAAAACAGTAACCGGAACCATAAATAATTTTGAAAAGCTAAGGAGGGATGCTGGACGAAGCCATACTAAAGATTTCATACGAAAGATACATAACGGACAATGGCATTTGCAAATTGCAGCCGATAAGGATTTGTTAATTCGTATTTTTATACATCCAGCAATTTATTCAAAGCTCTTTGCAGCTGTGCTTTGTCTGGCAAATAAAGCTGGTATTTGCCCAATAGTACTTTATTGGTGATACTTCCGGTTGCATATTCTACCAGCACTTGGTCGTTATAAGCGCCCAATAGTATGCCTATTGGCTCATTGTCACCTTCAGTAGCCTCTTCTTTCTTAAAATAATTGATATAAAAATTCATTTGCCCTATATCAGTATGCGCTATTTCACCCCGTTTCAGGTCTATTAATACGAAGCATTTTAATATCCTATGGTAAAAAAGCAGATCCAGGCGAAAATGCTTTCCACCAATGCTCATCCGGTATTGCCTGGCTATAAAGGCGAAGCCTTTACCCAGCTCAAGAAAAAGCTGTTGCAGATTATTGATCAGCTTCTCCTCCAATTCACTTTCCAGGTATTGATGCTGCTCCGGGATATTAAGAAATTCAAGCACAAAGGGGTCTCTTAATAGATCTTCTGGCTGGTGTACCTCATGCCCCTGATTGGCTAGCTTAAGTATACCCTCTTTGTCTGTACTGACAGCCAACCGATGAAAAAGCATGCATTTCATCTGTCTTTTTAGCTCCCGAACACTCCATTTATCCTTTTCACATTGTTTGGTATAAAAGCCTATTTCCAGGTCGGAATCGGCCTTCAGAATCTCGTAATAATGACTCCATGTCAATTTGCGGGACAGTGTCCCGCATATTTGAAAACTCAAATACAACTTCCTAATATACTGCAAGTTAGATCTACCAAATCCTTTCCCGTAAGTTTGCGTGAGGTCTTTGGAAAGCCTGTCGAATAAACGGGAGCCATATTCGGCCTTTTCGTTGCCCTGTTGTTCATATTCAACAATATGACGGCCAATTTCCCAATAAGTCTGTACCAGGATCGTATTAACCTGTTGTGCGGCTTTTTCCCTACCGGCAGTTAACAATTGTCCAATGCTTGTAATGAGTTGTTTGTACTGGTGCTGTAATTCCATACCGAATGATTTTATGTTAATCAATGAATCATTTGGTTGGGCGCGAGACTAATTTTTTTAGGAAAGCAGGTTTACTTACGCAAATACTTACCCGTTGGATTTATCGATTGCTAAACAATCCCCTAATGTGATCCATCTTCCGGAAAACCATGATGCGCCAATATGTGGGACAGTGTCCCACATATTGGAAAACAGCCCAAACAGCTTTTAACACAACTGTACATTTTGTTGTAATCCGGAAGGCAATATCTTTAACCTGTGAAAAACATCCGGGGCAAACTAAAAAAGGTGGGTAAATGGTTACTGATCGCCAGTAGCGGTCTCTTCCTGCTTTTCCTCTTGCTCCAATGGTTGTTTCCCCTGCCCGATCAGGTAGAGTATTCCACCATCATCACCGACAGCAAAGGCGAAGTGGTCCATGCCTTCCTCACAAAGGATGAAAAGTGGCGCATGAAGACCAACCTCGATGAAATATCCCCCCTGCTGCGCAAGACCATCATTGAAAAGGAAGACCAGTATTTTTATTACCATCCCGGCGTCAACTTCCTGGCTATCGGGCGGGCCATGGCAAAGAATGTCTTTCGACTCAAACGCACTTCCGGCGCCAGCACCATCACCATGCAGGTTGCCCGCGCTCTGGAACCCAAACGAAGAACCTATTTCAATAAACTCATAGAAGTATTCCGGGCATTTGAACTGGAATGGAAATACAGCAAGGATGAGATATTACAACTCTATCTCAACCTGGTGCCCTACGGCGGAAATATTGAAGGCGTAAAAAGCGCTTCCACACTCTACTTCAATAAAAACCCCGACCATCTTTCCCTGGCCGAGATCACCGCCTTGTCCATCATACCCAACCGACCTTCCTCCCTGGTCATGGGCAAAAACAATGACCTGATCGTAAAGGAGCGTAACCGCTGGCTGAAGAAGTTTGCAGCCGACAAAGTATTTACTGAAAAAGAAATACAGGATGCCCTCAGCGAACCCCTCACTGCTACACGCGATGTAGTCCCCAAATTAATCCCCCACCTGGCCTGGCGGCTTCGGAAACAGGGCGGCGACATCATCGCTACCAACATCGATATGAACACCCAAACCCGGGTAGAAAAACTGGTGGAAGATTATGCACGCTCCCTGCGCCTGAAAAATATCCGCAACGCAGCAGTGGTCATTATCAATAACCAAACCCATAAGGTAGTCACCTATATCGGATCTTCCGGGTTTTATGATACCCTCGATGCCGGACAGGTCAATGGCGCCGCCGCCATCCGCCAACCCGGCAGCACCCTGAAACCCTTGCTGTACGGCTTATGCATGGACGAAGGACTTATGACGCCCAAAGCCGTGATCAGCGATGTGGCCGTCAATTATGAAGGTTATGCCCCGGAGAATTACGACAAGCAGTTCAACGGCTATGTTACCATGGAATACGCACTGGAGCATTCCCTCAATATACCGGCCGTAAAAGGATTGAAGATGTTTGGAAAAGATAAGCTGGTGCAGAAACTGGCTGCCTGTGATTTCCGGCAGATCAAAAAAGACCAAAAGAAACTGGGATTGTCACTCATATTGGGCGGATGTGGCGCCACCCTCGAAGAACTGACAGGCTTGTATAGTTCCTTTGCACACGAAGGGAAATATTTCAGGCCCCAATACACCAGGGCAGTGGATGACACCCCTTCCACTGGCGAAGCAGCGGGCCAGACTGGCTATACCGTCATAAGCCCTGCCGCTACCTTCATGATCAATGATATCTTGTCGAAAGTAAACCGGCCCGACTTCCCCTTAAACTGGCAAAGTACAGAGCACATGCCCAAAATTGCCTGGAAAACAGGCACCTCCTATGGCCGTCGCGATGCCTGGAGCATTGGCTACAATAGAAATTATACTGTGGGCATTTGGGTAGGCAATTTCTCAGCCCTCGGTATCCCGGAACTCAGCGGCGCCAATGTGGCCACCCCCCTCCTGTTCAAGATCTTCAATACCATCGATTACGACAGCGACCAGGAATGGTTCACCCAGCCGAAGGACTGCGACAGCCGCGTTGTATGTTCAGAAACCGGCATGGTTCCCGCTGAACACTGCCACAATACCATAACTGATTATTTTATTCCGCTGATCTCTTCCACACAACCCTGCAACAATATGCAGGAGGTAATGATATCGCCCGATGAGAAGCTGGCTTATTGCAAGATCTGTATGCCGCAGGCCGGTTATAAAAAGAAATGGTACAAAACAGTATCGGCCGAAATGCAGCAATACTATGACGAACACCGCATCGCCTATGAGAAAATACCCGTTCACAACCCCAATTGTGAAAAAGTATTCGCAGGAGGTGCACCAGCCATTACCGCTCCCCGCAATGGCGCCGAATACCTGATCAGCAGCAAACACCCGGAGCCACTGCAGCTCACCTGCCAAACCGGAAACGACGTCAGCAAAGTCTATTGGTATATCAACAACAAGTTCTATAAAACCGCAGAGGCTAAAACCAAACAATTCTTTATCCCCGAAGAGGGGCCCGTCAAAATATCCTGCACCGATGATAAAGGCCGCAACAGAGATGTATGGATCACAGTAAAGTATGTGAACATGTGATCAATAAAAAAACTACTGGCAGCAACCTGTACAACCAGGCCTCCACCAGTAGTTCTGAACTATTCTACATTGATAGGTCTTAATCTACTTTCTTCAAACTCCCATTCCCCGTTATCTGTGTAGAGGTCTGCGCAGTGCCTTTATAGCGTACATCCCCATTACCTCCTATCCGCACATCCAGTTTTACGCTGGCATACACATTGGCATTCCCATTTCCGAAGATCTCTACTTTGGTGGATTCCGTTTTCAGGTCCATCGCCTCAATATGCCCGTTGCCGGTGGTCTTACAATTGAAATTGCGGGCAAGCCCTTTCACTTCGATGCCGCCATTGCCCGTAAGCTCAGCTTCGATCTCAGGCGCATCTACTTCCACTTTCATTTCGGCATTGCCGGTCACACGCAGGTCGATCCGGGAAGAGTCCGTGAGTTTTGTGGTACTGATGATATTGCCATTTCCGCTGGAGTGGATCTTGGTTAGCCGGGGAGCGGTCACAGTGATCTTTACCGCGCGGCGGGGCTTTAACCAGAAACCATCTTTGGTTTCGATCCGAAGTACCCCATTATCTACAAAGGTCTCAATGTAGGGGATAATGTTTTCCTCCGCTTCTATTTTTACCGAATAAGGGCCAATACCTACATAGGTATCAAAGTTGCTGCCCCCTACGATGCCGTCGAAGCCCGTTTCCGGCCGGTCTACAGTTTGTACAGTCCCATTTCCTTTGACCCGTTTACCGGCTACAAAATCGCAGGAAGACAATACCAGTGCATTGACAGCACAAAGAATAAAAATGAGTTTTTTCATGTGTTGGGTGGTTTGGCCTGACAAAAATGCCGATTTATTCGGTGATTTTCATGATTAGACGCAAGAGAATAGCAAACGTTACAATATTCCATAAACCTGAAATTTATTACCTTCGCACCACCATGACGGAAAAGATTCTCATTCTCGATTTCGGCAGCCAGTATACTCAATTGATTGCCAGGGCCGTCCGCGAGGCCAACGTTTACTGTGAAATAGTCCCTTATCACCACAAAATTCAATTTGATCCCTCCTTAAAGGGTATCATTTTGTCGGGCTCACCGTTCTCTGTGAACGATGCCAATGCCCCCATCGTGGATGTGGAAAGCCTGCACCAGAAATTACCCGTGCTCGGTGTTTGCTATGGCGCACAACTCACCGCCAAACAATATGGCGGCCGGGTAGCCAACAGCAACAAAAGAGAGTATGGCCGCGCCCTGCTGACCAAAACAAAGGAAGACGCATTATTGAAAGATGTAATAGACAATAGCCAGGTGTGGATGAGCCATGCCGACACCGTGCTCGACCTCCCAGCCGGTTTTGAGGTTTTGGCCACCACCGAAAGCATTCCCTACGCTGCCTTCAAAAAGAATGGGACCGAATTACCCCTTTACTGTGTGCAGTTTCACCCCGAAGTTTACCACTCCATTGAGGGCAAAAAAGTATTAAAGAACTTCCTCGTCAATATTTGTGGCTGCAAGCAGGAATGGACCTCTGCCCACTTTGTTACCGATACCGTTGCTGCTCTTAAAAAGCAGATCGGCGACCGTAAAGTGATCATGGCATTGAGCGGTGGCGTGGATTCCACTGTAGCAGCCACCCTCATCCACAAAGCCATCGGCGACCGCCTGTATGGCATCTTCGTGGACAATGGAGTATTGCGCAAAAATGAATTCCAGCAGGTATTGGATACCTACGCTACCATTGGCCTGAATGTAAAGGGCATTGACGCCAAAGAGCTATTCTATGGAGAGCTGAAAGGCAAAACCGACCCCGAGGCAAAGCGCAAGGTAATTGGAAAGCTCTTTATTGATGTTTTCCAGGAAGAAGCCAAAAAAGTTGAAGGCGTAGGCTTACTGGGCCAGGGTACCATTTATCCGGATGTTATTGAAAGCGTATCCGTACATGGTCCTTCCGTAACCATTAAATCACACCACAATGTGGGCGGTTTGCCCGATATCATGCACCTGGAACTGGTAGAACCCCTCCGCTCCCTGTTTAAGGATGAGGTACGCCGGGTAGGTGCAGAACTGGGAATCCCTGCTAATTTGTTAAATCGTCATCCTTTCCCGGGCCCTGGTTTAGCCATTCGAATCCTGGGAGAGATCACCCCCGATAAGGTTCAATTGCTTCAGGAAGCAGACGACCGCTATGTACAAGGCTTAAAAGAACACAACCTATACGACCAGGTATGGCAGGCCGGCGCCATCCTCCTGCCGGTAAAAAGTGTAGGCGTAATGGGCGATGAGCGCACTTATGAGTTCACCATAGCCCTGAGGGCCGTCACTTCTGTAGATGGTATGACCGCCGACTGGGCACACCTCCCCTACGATTTCCTGGCACATATTTCGAATGAAATCATTAATAATGTGAAAGGGATCAACCGGGTGGTATACGATATCAGCAGCAAGCCGCCTGCAACGATTGAGTGGGAGTAACCGTCTTGGTCATAATCCTTGTAATACAATAAAATATCTGTGCTGCACAGAGCGTTATTGCCTGCAGCTATAAGAATATTGTGGAAGGGATCACTTCATAACGAACCATCATGAAAAAGAATAGACAGTTAATCTTACTCACCATTTGCGCCCTGCTGCAATGGACTATTTCTTTTTCCCAGACGGATTCACTCATTGTACGGGCCGATTCCCTTCCCAGGCGTCACCATATTGCCCTGTTTGCGCCCCTGTACCTCGACTCCGCTTTTGATGCCACCGGCCAATACCGGTATGCCAAAAGCTTTCCCAAGTTCATTAACCCCGGACTTGAATTCTGGGAAGGTGCACAGCTGGCCATCGATTCCATGAAAAAAGAAGGACTTCAACTGGAAGTCCATGTATACGATACCCGTGCTGCCAACAAACCATTGATGTCTCTTCTACAAACGGAGGAAATAAAGAAAATGGATTTGCTGATAGGCCATGTCAATGTAAATGAAGCCAACCTGCTCACACAAATGGCGGCCTCCCTCACCATTCCTTTTATCAATGTGAACCTCCCCAATGAGGCAGGCGCTACCAACAATCCTTATTATGTGATCCTCAACTCCACACTGATGACCCAGTGTGCGGGTATCTATAAATTCCTGCAAAAGAACTTTTCCGTATCTACCATTGTGGTTTTCCGTAAGAAAGGGGCTACAGAAGATATCCTGAAAAACTATCTCGCTGAAGCAGAGAAATCTACCCTGGGCCTGCCACTGAAAATGAAATACGTAACCCTGGAGAACAATTTCACCCAGGACGATATCACCGACTACCTCGATAGCAACAAAACCAATGTTTGCCTCGTGGCCAGCCTGGACGCTTTTTTCGGACAGCAGGTTTGTCAGCAACTCGCAGCAGTAAGCAGCAGTTATGCTACTACCGTCATTGGAATGCCAACCTGGGACCAGTTTGATTTTGAAAAGCCCATCTTCAAAGGCATAGAAGTATATTACAGTACCCCCTTTTATGTGAATCCTGCCGATAAACTGGCTATAGAATTACATGATTACTTTAAGGTAAATTTCTACTCACGCCCCTCTGATATGGTTTTCCGCGGTTATGAAACTGTTTATCATTTTGGCCACCTCCTCTCCTCCCTTGGCCGGAACCTTAGCTCCGGATTGGGTGATAAGAAATTCAAACTCTTTACAGAGTTCGATATCCAGCCCGTCATTGATAAACAAACCATGACACTTGATTACTTCGAAAACAAGAAACTCTACTTCATCAAGAAAGTAGACGGCCTCGTAAAAGCCGTTTATTAACTCCTTCTGGTACCGGGTCTCAAATTTGCAGGTTATTCGCGTAATCCTATAAATTCCGGGAATCATGACGTCCATAATTGAATTCACCGATAAAGGTCTTTACTGCCCGGCTGGTCAATTTTACATTGATCCCTGGAAGCCCGTAGACAAGGCCATTATTACCCATGCCCACAGTGACCATGCAAAGCCCGGCAACAAATATTACCTCTGCCACCGCGATACCCAACCCATCCTGCAGCTAAGACTGGGCGACAACCACTACCAAAGTATTGGCTGGAACGAACCCGTGTATATGAATGACGTAAAAGTATCATTACACCCGGCAGGTCATATCATCGGCTCCTCCCAGGTACGGGTAGAATACAAAGGAGAAGTTTGGGTGGTGAGCGGCGACTATAAAATAGAGAACGATGGTATCAGCGGCACTTTTGAACCCGTGCCTTGTCATGTATTCATCACCGAATCAACTTTTGGACTGCCCATCTATCACTGGAAACCGCAGGAAGCCATTTATACAGATATCCGCAACTGGGTACATAGCAACCAGCTGGCAGGCAAAACATCAGTCTTAATTGCTTATAGCCTGGGCAAAGCCCAACGCGTACTGAAAGCAATAGCGGAAATCACCGGCAATATTTTTGTGCATGGCGCCATCTGGAATACCCACCAGGCATTGACACAGGCGGGCTGGGACCTGCCGGATGTAATACGTGTAACGCCCGAACTTCCAAAGGAAGCCTTTAAAGGCCAGGTAGTGATCGCACCACCATCGGCCGATGGCACTCCCTGGATGCGACGTTTCGCACCTTTCAGCATAGGAGTTTGCAGCGGATGGATGCAGGTAAGAGGACACCAGCGCAGAAGGAATGCCGATGCCGGATTTGCTTTAAGTGATCATGCAGACTGGAAAGGGTTGCTGCAGGCAGTAAAAGCCACAGGGGCAGAAAAGGTATTTGTGACCCATGGATTTCAATCCGTATTCAGTCGCTTTCTCAATGAACAGGGCATTGCAGCAGGAGAAGTGAAAACAGAATATGGTGCTGAAGAGGAAGAAGCAGTAGCTGAACCGGAAAAAGCAGATGAGTGAACAGCAAAACCATATCATTACCTTACCAGGCATGGGCGGCATGCAATTGTTTGCACAACTGGTGCAGCAATTGGGCATGAGCACAAAGACCAACGATAAGCTGCAATCGCTGGTCAATTACTTTACCCATGCCGATCCCAAAGACAGGGTGTGGGTAATTGCCTTATTCAGCGGCCGTAGGCCCAGGAGAACAGTCAACTCAACCCAATTACAAAACTGGTGTGCTGAACTCATTCAACTTCCCTTATGGTTATTGGAAGAATGCTATCATACTGTGGGCGATCTGTCCGAAACCATTGCCCTGTTGATACCTGAGCAAACAGCCCTGTCCACATCAGCCGGTAAATCATTATACTTCTATGTAGAAAAATTCCTGCAACTGGAAAAAGCCGACGAGGCAGCCAAAAAAGAATTCATCCTACAATCATGGCAGGAACTCACCAGCAAGGAACGCTTTGTATTCAATAAATTATTGTCCAGCACATTTCGCGTAGGTGTATCCCAGAATATAATGGTCAATGCACTGGCCAAAACAGTCCAGTTAGAATCCAGTGTAATTGCTCACCGCATCAGTGGCAATTGGGATCCCGCCACCACTACTTTTGAGACCCTGTTGAGTGAGCAGGATATATCATTCGACTATTCAAAGCCCTACCCTTTTTACCTGGCTTATGCCATTGAGGAAGAAGTGTCTAATTTAGGATCACCGGATGAATGGCAGGCAGAATGGAAATGGGACGGCATTCGTGGACAGATCATCAAACGCAATAACCAGCTCTTTGTATGGAGCCGGGGTGAAGACCTGATCACCGATAAGTTTCCCGAGTTTGCTGCCTTGCTGGACAAACTACCGGATGGCGTGGTGATCGATGGCGAGATACTCCCATATAAAGAAGGACAAGTGCTTAACTTCAATGTATTGCAAACACGCATCGGGCGTAAGAATATCACCAAAAAGAATTTACAGGAGGCGCCAGCCGGATTGTTTGCCTACGACCTGCTCGAACTGAACGGACAGGACATCCGTCATTTATCCTTGACCGAACGAAGGGCAGCATTGGAATCACTGATCAGTGAAATAAAACTTCCCTTTATACAACTTTCCCCGATCGTTGATTTCAACGACTGGCAGCAACTGACTACCCTGCGTGAACAATCGCGCAACATCAACAGTGAAGGATTGATGTTGAAAAGGAAATCCTCGGCCTACCTGGTAGGACGTAAAAGAGGTGATTGGTGGAAATGGAAGATCGATCCCCTGACCATTGACGCCGTGATGATCTACGCACAGAAGGGCACCGGCAGAAGAAGCAACCTGTATACCGATTATACTTTTGCCGTGAAAGATGGCGATAAGCTCGTCACCTTTACCAAAGCTTATTCCGGCCTCACTGACAAGGAGTTTGGTCAGGTAGACGCTTTCGTGAAAAAGAATTCGATAGAAAAGTTTGGCCCCGTGCGAACGGTAAAACCAGAACTGGTGTTTGAGATCGCTTTTGAGGGCATTGCAGCCAGCAACAGGCATAAATCGGGCGTTGCACTCCGTTTTCCCCGCATCAGCCGCTGGCGTACTGACAAAAAAGCCGATGAGATCAATACCATCGAAGACCTGCAAAAAATGCTGGAACTGTATGGAAAATGAGACAAGCTGCGCACGGTGAGGAACAAGCTGAAGACGATCTTGCTAAAGCAGCACATTGACCGAATATTAACAGCCAATAACGCGCCGGAAATAGTAACTTAAAGGTTGAAATCGGGGGCATTCATGCGTAAATATTCCATTTTATTATTATTACTCGTAAGCGGCTTTGCATTTACTACCTGGATACAGGAGTACAATGAATTTGATCCAGTACCCATTCCGCCCAGTACCCAACGCCTGGGAGGCGATACCAGCAAAGGGTTGGAATACCTCATCACCGGCGATTATGTAAAAGGCGGTATCCCCTACAGTGCATTTATAATGGGACTGGGCAAGGACAAACGCAACTTCTTACAACGGGAAGGAAAGAATGAAAAGCTCCCTTATGCCTACACGGCGATCACCGCTTCCAACGGAGAGATACTGGTAGCGCCCAACTGCCTGCAGTGCCATGCTCAGGAGTTTGAAGACCAGCTTTACATAGGAATGGGTAATACAACGATCGACTTTACCCAGAACGACAAGATGAATCTCAAGAACCTGAAGGCGCTGGAATCATTTCTCAAACTCACTGCTCCTAAAAAATACCATGCTTCCAAAGCATTTATAGAAGTAGCCAAAGCCATTGGCAACAACCTGCAAACAGATGTGCAGGGCGTCAATGCCGCCGACCGGTTGGCCGCCCTCCTGGCTGCCCATCGCGATCCCGTCACTTTCACCTGGAATGATTCTACCTTACTGCAAATACCTACCGAGGTAATCCCTACTGATGTGCCGGCCTGGTGGCTGCTGAAGAAGAAAAATGCCATGTTCTACAATGGCTTTGGCAGGGGCGATTTTGGCAAGTTCCTGGGCGCATCCAACCTGCTCACCGTCACCGATACCAGCGAATCCAATGAAGTAGATTCCCATATGCCCGATCTGTTGGCCTATATCTATTCACTCAAACCACCTAAATACCCGGGCGCCATCGACAATAACCTGGCAGCTGCGGGAGAAAAGGTCTTCATCAACAGTTGCTCCAAATGTCATGGTACGTATGGAGCGGAAGAAACCTATCCCAATCTGCTGATACCTTCAGCTGTGATACAAACCGATTCCATGTTGTACAAAAGCAATTATTCCAACCCCCAGTTTGTGGAATGGTTCAATAAAAGCTGGTTTACCCGGGGTGATCATCCTGCCCGGCTGGAACCTTTCAATGGCTATATAGCGCCGCCGCTGGATGGCATCTGGGTTACAGCCCCTTATCTGCACAATGGATCAGTACCAACCCTGGAAGCCTTGCTCAACAGCGATCTGCGACCAACCTATTGGTCAAGGGATTTCGACAAGCTGGTTTATGATTATGAAAAACTAGGCTGGGTGTATAAGAAACAGGAGCAGCCCGGCAAAAACATATATAATACCACTAAACCCGGCTATGCCAACTATGGCCATACCTTTGGCGACAAATTAACCGATGCAGACAGAAAAGCATTGTTGGAGTATATGAAGAAGCTGTAATAATGTGGTGCTCCCCATGCTTTGTTTAAACTGTTCTTTTGCCAGATTATTCTCCTAAATTTACCGGGTGCAGTTGGACCTTCGTGATACCATAGGATACAAGATCATTCAGCAATGGCTGGCCGCCAAAGGTCATCGGCCATTTCCTTTCCAGGAGGAAACCTGGGAGCATATCATCCATAACAAAAGCGGCCTCGTCAACGCCCCTACCGGATTTGGCAAAACCTTCTCGGTATTCCTGGGCTCCGTCATTGACTTCATTAACCAGCATCCCAACAATTACCAGACGAAATCAAAGAATGGCCTGCAACTATTGTGGGTCACACCCCTGCGCGCGCTGGGAAAAGATATTGCCCGCGCCATGGAAGAGGTGATCACCGAACTGGGTATGAACTGGAAAGTGGGCATCCGCAATGGTGATACCGATATGAATGAAAGGCAGAAACAGAAAAGGCAGATGCCGGAAGCCCTCGTGATCACCCCGGAAAGCCTGCACTTGTTGCTGGCCCAAAAGGGATACGCAGATGTTTTCAAATCCCTTAAAATAATAGCCATTGATGAATGGCATGAACTGATCGGCAGCAAACGCGGTGTACAGGTCGAACTGGCCATTACCAGGATCGTGCATGTACAGCAGGCCCTGTTCAATACCCATTGTGCCGTATGGGGCATCAGTGCTACCATCGGAAACCTCGATCAGGCACAGGAAGTATTGCTGGCGCCCGTAGGTGGCATTGGTGAAACAGTCAAAGCCCGCTTGCGGAAAGAAGTAGCCATTGAATCCATCATCCCCGACGAAATAGAACAATACCCCTGGGCAGGTCATTTGGGTATTAAACTGGCACATAAAGTACTCCCCATCATCTACGAAAGCCGTACCACTCTCATCTTTATCAATACCCGGGGTATGAGTGAAAGGTGGTACCAGACATTACTGAATATTGCCCCCGACCTGGCCGGCGCCATCGCCCTGCACCACGGCAGCATAGAACAGGAACTCCGCATCTGGGTAGAAGACAACCTGCACAGCGGCAAACTGAAAGCAGTGGTGTGTACAGCCAGCCTCGATCTGGGCGTGGATTTCCGACCGGTGGAAACCGTCATCCAGGTAGGATCACCCAAAGGAGTAGCCCGTTTTCTGCAAAGAGCCGGACGCAGTGGTCACCAACCCGGCGAGGTAAGCAAAATTTACTTCCTGCCAACCCATTCGCTGGAGCTGATAGAAGCAGCGGCCCTGAAATCGGCCATTGAAGAAAACTTTATCGAAAGCCGGGAACCCATGCTTCTCTGCTACGACGTGTTGATCCAGTTCCTCGGTACCCTTGCCATATCCGATGGATTCAAACCAGATGTATTATACAAAGAGATCATCGCCACTTATTGCTACCGCGATATGACACCCGATGAATGGGCAACCCTCATTCATTTTGTAACAGCCGGCGGTACTGCCCTGCAGCAATACGATGATTATAAAAAAATAGAGATCATCGACGACCTTTACCGTATTACCAGCCGGCGCATTGCCATGCGGCACAGGTTGCACATCGGCACCATCGTGAGCGAGTCGATGATGAAAGTAAAGTTCCTGAGCGGCGGTTTCATTGGCGTTATTGAAGAATATTTTATCTCCCGTCTCACGCCAGGAGATGTATTTACCCTGGCTGGCAGAAACCTCGAACTGGTGATGATCAAAGACATGACAGCACTGGTACGTAAGTCTAATGCCACAAAATCTATTGTACCCAGCTGGCAGGGAGGCCGGATGCCTTTATCAGCCAACCTCGGCAAAAAATTGCGGGAGAAGTTCAGCGAGGCCCATGGTGGCGGCAAAAAACCCAGGGATATTGAGTTGGAGGTATTGCAACCTTTGTTCCAGCTGCAGGAAGACCTTTCCCATGTACCCAAAGCCAATGAACTTCTGATCGAACAGATAGAAACGAAAGATGGTTTTCACCTGTTCGTATTTCCTTTTGAAGGTAGGTTGGTGCACGAGGCCATGGCAGCCATACTAGCTTATCGCATCAGTAAAATACGGCCCATCACTTTCTCTTTTGCCATGAATGACTACGGCTTTGAGTTATTGAGCGATCAGCCAATTCCTGTAGATGATACAAATGCCTATGACCTGTTTACCCCCAATGACCTGCTCGCCGATATTCAGCGAAGCGTGAATGCCACCGAAATGGCAAAACGTAAATTCAGGGATATAGCCGTCATTGGCGGACTTATTTTCCAGGGTTACCCCGGCGAAAAAAAGAAAGCACGACACCTTCAATCATCAGCCTCTCTGTTGTTCAATGTATTCTCAGAATATGAACCTAAGAACCTGTTGCTCCGGCAGGCTTACCAGGAGGTGCTGGACCAGCAGATGGAAGAAGTGCGCCTGCGCAATATGCTGGAACGGATACAGCAATCCAATATTATACTCACTTTTCCGGAAAGACTTACTCCTTTCTGCTTCCCCATCAAAGTAGACAGTATGCGTGAAAACCTCACTTCCGAAAAACTGGAAGACCGCGTAAAGAAGATGCAACTGCAGCTTGGCAAGTAATACCCACCTTTGGTGTAAAGCCTCTTTCTACTTCCGTCAGATTTATTACATTAGTGGACCTTAAACAGGCCGCATGAAAAAGAAAATATTATGGTTCCTCTTGTTTGTGATAGTGGGCATCCAATTTATCAGGCCCGATCGAAATGAATCGGGAGCCGCTACTACTACCAATGATATCACCCAGCAATATCGTATCCCTGTACCCATAAGCGATATACTTAAGCGTTCCTGCAACGACTGTCATAGCAACAACACCAATTATCCCTGGTACACCAATATTCAGCCCGTAGGCTGGTGGATGCAGGAGCATGTGGAGGATGGTAAGCGCAACCTGAACTTTAGCGAATTCGGTACTTACAAGCCCAAAGACCAGGACCATGTGATGGAGGAGATCGTAGAGGTCATTGAAAAAAATGAAATGCCGCTGAACAGTTATTTATGGATGCACGGAGAAGCCAAACTCAATGAGGAAGACAAACTGGCACTGATTGAATGGGCAAAGAAACTAAGGGTTGAAATAGCAGCGGTGAAATAGCTTTTCCATAACTTTGCCTCCATTCATGCAGGTACCCGTTTCACATAAGATATTTCAGCACCAGTTCTGGCTTTCGCCCGATCGCTGTGTTTTCTGGGAAGAGGAAAAAGCGCTGATCGTTTCAGACCTTCATTTCGGAAAATCAGGTCATTTCCGCAAGCATGGCATCCCCGTTCCACAAACGGTTTACAAGAATGATCTCCAGCGCCTTGTCAATCAAATTCAATACTTTCAGCCAAAGCAATTAATAGTAGTAGGCGACCTGTTTCACAGCCGCGAGAACAAAGAACTGGAACTGTTTAAAAGATGGCGTCACGATTTCCCGGCACTCCCCATCCTGCTGGTGAGGGGCAATCATGATATCCTGCATGAAAAATGGTACCGCGAAGCAGCGATCGATGTCATTGAAGATTCCCTTTGCCTCAACACCCATTTTCATTTTATACATGACCTGCTGCCGGAACAAATGAACAACTCCGAAAAACGCTTTTATTTTTCCGGTCACCTGCATCCCGGTATACGTATAAATGGACTGGGAAAGCAATCCCTGTCATTCCCCTGTTTTTATTTTACCAATACATTTTGTGTACTCCCAGCTTTTGGAGAGTTTACCGGACTGGCTATGATCAATCCGGCTGCTCATGAAAATGTTTTTGCGATCGTAAACAAACAGATCATTCAATTGCAATGAGTAGGCCACCCTTAAAGATAGCTTATGACCCAATCTATGCCCATCCCCTGCCCGAAGGTCATCGCTTCCCCATGCTGAAATACGAGCTCATCCCTGAGCAGTTGCTTTATGAAGGCAGCATCAGCACCCAAAACCTGTTTGCACCTGCTATCTGTCCGGACGAAGTAGTATTGTGGACACATCATGCAGACTACCTGGAGAAGCTTCACCGGCAAACACTTTCGGCCAAAGAGCAACGCCATATCGGGTTTCCCCAATCACCCGCACTAACACAGCGGGAATTGGTAATTGCCCAGGGTACCATTGATTGCTGTCAATATGCTATTGAATATGGAGTAGCCATGAATGTAGCCGGAGGCACCCACCATGCTTTTGCTGACCACGGAGAAGGATTTTGCCTGCTGAATGATTTTGCAGTAGCCGCTAATTATCTCCTGCACCATCAACTGGCCCACAAAATATTGATCATCGATCTGGATGTACACCAGGGCAATGGTACTGCCCGCTTATTTGAAAAGGAACCGCGGGTATTTACATTCAGCATGCATGGAGACCACAACTATCCTTTTCACAAGGAAAAGAGCGACCTGGACATTGCTTTGAAAGATGGTACGAACGACAGCATTTATCTGCCGCTGTTGGAGAATACCCTGCAAACTTTGATCAACCAACTACAACCCGACTTTGCCTTCTTCCTCTCGGGAGTGGATATTTTAGACACTGATAAATTTGGCAAACTAAAAGTTTCAATGCAAGGTTGCCGCCTGCGCGATGAGATCGTATTCAGGACGCTGCAACGGCACGGGATACCTTGCACAGTAGCAATGGGTGGAGGCTATTCGCCCGATGTGAAAACCATCGTAGAAGCACATTGCAATACTTTTCGGGCAGCACTGGATATCTATTTCTGATGCAGCGCCCCCTCGTCTTCAGGTTCTCACTTTTCAAATAGATCATAAAAAACAAGGCAACAATCAATAATTATTAATTAATAATTTACTGATTATTGCCTTGCAAAATGACATGCGGCTGGTACCGTTAGTAAATAAGCAGTACCGCCAACCTAATGTCAATATTTCTAGTTCGCTTTCTTCTTCTTCAACTTGCTCACCTGCTCCTGCAGATCGCTCACCACATTGGCCAGCTGATTCACATCCCATCGTTGTTGGGTATTGGCCTTGCTGATCACCATGGTAGCCTTCCACAATTCAATCACATCTTCTGCATTAATATTATAAGGCTGGTAAGCTACATTGTCGCTGATCAGTGTAAACTTATTTCTGGTACGTGTATTTTTCAGTACCCGCTTATAAACAATCCCTTCATTGCGTGAGATAACGATATAAGTATTGTTGTTACGCACATCTTCCACATCGTCTACCTTTTCTCCTACTATTACAGAACCACTGGGCGTAGGCAACATCGAATCACCCACAATTTCAAAAGCCCGGTAAGAGCCTGGCGCCAGCATCGGCAGGGTGAAAGTATTCAGTTCGTCCAGGAATTCCGGGTCTGCATAGCCAGCCAGGTAGCCCGCCGCAGCCTTTACAGGCACCAATTGGATCTCACTAGACCCCGATGCCATTTTCTGCGCTCGTCGTTTGGCCAGGTAATTTCCTTTACTATCCCCAAGGTCTTTCAACAACAATTCATCCAGCGTCAGTTTGAACATTTCACCCACTTGTTCCAGCACTTCAATACGAGGATCGGCTCTTTCCTCCTCGTAAGCGCCCAATAAGGAACGCTTGATGCCCAGCTTATTGGAGAACTCTTCCTGGGTCCACCCCCGTAACTTGCGGAGGTACTTCAGGTTTTTACCAGCTATTGCCATAGACTAATAATTTTAGCAGTAAAAATACTAACTATTTTATCATTTCACCAAAAATATTTTTTGTCACAACCACACTAATAATGGTACAAGACGACAAACAACTAACAAAATAGCGCTGCCCTTTAAAAAATGGCTACCCTCTTCAATTCAGTACCTGTAATCAACAATCCATCCGCTTTCGTTTTCAAGCCCGTCAATAAATGATAAGTTTTGTCTCCGCAAACCTTTACGATAACTATTGAACTTAATAAACCGATGAAGTTGTTAAAGAAGATATTGAAATGGACAGGGATCCTTATTCTTTCCCTGTTCCTGATATTGGCCATCACCGTGGCCTGCCGGCAAAACCTGCAATTCGATGCCCCCTATCCGGATATCCACGCCTCCACCGACAGCAGCATTGTAGCCCGCGGCAAATACCTGGCCTATGGGCCCGGCCACTGTGCCGATTGTCACCGCGCAGAAGGTTCACAAGCACTCATGCTAAAGGGCGAAGATGTGCCCCTCACCGGCGGCATGCCATTCAAATTGCCCATTGCCAATATTTATGTGCGGAATATTACGCCCGATATGGAAACAGGCATCGGTAAGCTGACCGATCAGCAAATTGCCCGCCTGTTAAGGTATGGCGTTCGCCCCGATGGTACCGCCGTGCTCGACTTCATGCCTTTTCATGATGCCACAGATGAAGACCTTACCGCCATCATTTCTTTCCTGCGCAGTCAAAAACCCGTCAAACACAAAGTACCGGACCATGAGGTATTCCTGATGGGCAAAGTAGTAAAGGCCTTTATGATAAAACCAGTGGGACCAACGATGCCCGTGCGCAAAAGCATTCCACGTGATACTACGGCTGTTTACGGAAAATACCTGGCCAATAGCATTGCCAATTGTGTAGGTTGCCATACGAATCGCGATCTCATGACCGGCGCCATGATCGGGGAACCTTTTTCCGGCGGCTTTCCCATGGAATCTATTATTGATCCTGAAAACTTCGCTGTGCTGACACCCAACCTTACGCCCGATCCTACAACAGGTAAATTGTATGGCTGGTCACAGGATCAGTTTGTAAAACGCTTCCGCCAGGGAAGGATCATCCCTCATAGCCCCATGCCCTGGCCCTCTTTTTCCCGCATGAGCGATGATGAACTCAAAGCCATTTATAATTACCTGCAATCCCTTAAACCAGTGAAAAATGAGGTCAAAGAGGTAGTAACAGCGCTCAAAAAATAATATTCTCCCCGTCTTAACATCTGATAATCAATAACAGCAGCAAAGCGCCCCGTGCGCTTTGCTGACTTTTTGCCCTTATCCAAGCCCATAAATCACCCAAAACATGTAAAGCTGACGCATGCTCAAAAGTTTTTTTAAACCCTTTCGCATCAGTTTGACTGCCTTGCCGGCCCCTCTAAAGCACCAGGCAAGCCGGTATTCTCGGCAACAGCTAGCTGATTTTGATACATTATCTTTTTTATTTTTTCGTATCTCGGCTAAAAATGAGGAGGCTGTATCCGCTCAAAACCTTGCCTGCTGCGGGTAAGCACTTATACTGGAAAAATATCTTGCAGAAGAGGCGCCGGCAACCTGCATCAGGCCAACCAGAAGCACTCACTCCCACCGCTTTTCCTTACCTTTGACGTCCTGTCAAATTGGCTCGTTATCAAACTATAGCACCTTTTTTGACGGCTAGAGATTCACTTAATCTTGTAAACATCTCAACCAGCTATAATCATGTTAGGTTTTTTATCGAAAATGTTCGGAGGCAGCAAGTCGGAGAAGGATATCAAAAATATTCAGCCCATTGTGCAGCAGGTTAACCAACACTTTGCTGCCTACCAATCCCTGACCAATGACCAGTTAAGGAATAAAACACCGGAATTCCGTCAGCGCATAAAAGCCCATCTGCAAAAGATCGATGACGAAATTGCCGACCTTAATAAGCAGGCCGAGGAATTGGCCTTCAGCGATATCAATGGCAAGGATACCATCTACCAGCAGGTTGATAAACTGATCAAAGACCGGGATAAACAAATAGAAGAAGTGCTGAAGGAGATCCTGCCGGAAGCCTTTGCTGTGGTAAAAGAAACAGCCCGCCGGTTTAAAGAAAATACACAGATCTCAGCCACGGCTACTCAATTGGATCGTGACCTGAGCGTGAAAAAGGAATATATCCGCATTGAAGACGATCAATCCATCTTCAGCAATACCTGGAATGCCGGTGGCGCCCCCGTTACCTGGAACATGGTACATTATGATGTACAGCTGATCGGTGGTACTGTACTGCACGAAGGAAAGATCGCTGAAATGGCAACGGGTGAAGGTAAAACACTGGTGTCTACCCTGCCTGCTTACCTCAATGCATTGGCCGGACAAGGTGTTCACATCGTAACAGTGAACGACTACCTGGCAAAACGTGACTCTGAATGGAACGGAACCATCTTTGAATGGCTCGGACTCGTAGTAGACTGTATCGACAAACACCAGCCCAATAGCCCCGAAAGGCGCAAAGCTTACCAGGCCGATATCACTTACGGTACCAACAACGAATTTGGTTTTGACTACCTGCGTGATAACATGGTGCACACTCCGGAAGAAATGGTACAACGCAAACACCATTTTGCCATGGTGGATGAGGTGGATAGCGTATTGATCGATGACGCCCGTACTCCTTTGATCATTTCAGGTCCCGTACCCCGTGGCGATGACCAACAATACCATGTACTGAAGAGCCGCGTGGAAACCTTGGTAGGCATGCAAAAGCAGGTTACCAATAAGTACCTCAACGAAGCAAAGAAATTATTCGAAAGCGGAGATGATGAACCCAAGAGCGGTGGCCTGGCCCTGATGCGTGCTTATCGTGGCTTACCCAAGAACAGCGCCCTGATCAAGTTCCTGAGCGAACCAGGCGTACGGGTAAAACTCCAGAAATCAGAGAACTATTACCTGGCCGACCAGCAAAAGCAAATGCCTACAGTTGACCAGGAATTGTATTTCCATATTGACGAGAAAAACAACCAGGTAGAATTAACCGATAAAGGCATCCAGGCGATTACCAAATCCGGAGAAGATCCCGATTTCTTTGTACTGCCGGATATTGGTGTACAACTGGCAGAAATTGAAAAAGAAGTACAGGACAGTGAAGAAAAACTCCAACGCAAAGAAGGTGTACTGAATGATTATACCATCAAGGCCGACCGTATTCATACGGTACAACAATTGTTGAAAGCCTATACCCTGTTTGATAAGGACATCGAATACGTGGTAATGGAAGGTCAGGTTAAGATCGTAGATGAACAAACTGGTCGTATACTGGATGGACGCCGCTATAGCGATGGTCTTCACCAGGCCATTGAAGCCAAGGAAAATGTGAAGATCGAAGCAGCTACCCAAACCTACGCCACCATTACCTTACAGAACTTTTTCCGGATGTACCATAAGCTGGCCGGCATGACCGGTACCGCTATTACAGAAGCCGGTGAGTTCTGGGATATCTACAAACTGGATGTGGTGACTGTTCCTACCAACGTTGTAGCCATCCGTAAAGACCATGAAGACCTGGTCTATAAAACGAAACGCGAAAAATACAAGGCCGTTATTGATGAAATAGAAAAGCTGCGCAACGAAGGTCGTCCGGTACTGGTTGGTACCACCTCCGTAGAAGTAAGTGAATTGCTGAGCAAGATGATGGCTGGTAAGAAGATCCCGCACAACGTATTGAACGCAAAACAGCACGCCCGTGAAGCACAGGTGGTAGCAGAAGCAGGTTTGCCCGGCGCCATCACCATTGCCACCAACATGGCCGGTCGTGGTACCGATATCAAACTCGGGCCTGGTGTAAAAGAAGCAGGCGGTCTGGCCATCATTGGTACAGAACGCCACGAAAGCCGCCGTGTAGACAGGCAGTTGCGTGGACGTGCAGGACGCCAGGGCGATCCCGGTACTACACAGTTCTACGTATCATTGGAAGACGAACTGATGCGTTTGTTTGGTAGCGAGCGTATTGCCTCGATCATGGACCGCTTTGGATACAAAGAAGGCGAAGTGATCCAGCACAGCATGGTGACCAAGAGCATCGAACGCGCACAGAAAAAAGTAGAAGAAAACAACTTCGGTATCCGTAAGCGCTTGCTGGAATATGATGATGTGATGAACAAACAGCGTAACGTGATCTATAAGAAACGTAACCATGCCCTGTTTGGAGATCGTCTGGCGCTTGACCTTGATAATGCCTTCTATATTGTAGCAGAAAGTCTTATCAGCTCATTCCAGGAACAAAGTGATTATGAAGGCTTCAAGATGGCCGCCATTGTGAACTTTGGTATCGATAGCACGATCACTGAAGAAGAGTTTACCAAGGGCAACGCCGTTCAACTGGCCGATCAGCTGTACAATGAATCGATTGGCCGTTACCAGCGTAAGCTGGCCGATGTTCAACAGCAGGCTGTACCGGTATTCAAAAACATTCGTACTTCCCAGGGGAATCATATCGAAAATGTGGTAGTTCCTTTCACGGATGGAAAGAAAGGTATGCAGGTGCTGGCCAACCTGAATAAAACAGTAGAAACAGAAGGACGTGAGCTCACCAATGCACTCGAGCGTCAGATCACACTGGCCATCATCGATGATGCCTGGAAAGAGCACCTGCGTGCGATGGATGACCTGAAACAAAGCGTACAAACAGCCTATCTGGAGCAGAAAGATCCCCTGGTGATCTATAAGATCACAGCCTTCGACCTGTTCAAACGCATGGATAGCGACGTGAATAAGGACATTATCAGCTTCCTTTGCCACGCCAATATCCCTGTTGAGCAAAACAATGGTGAGCAGATCAAGGAAGGACGTGAAGAGAAAACCGATATGAGCCGCATGCAGGCCAATAAGGAAGAGATTGACCGCAGAGGCGATGATTATGCAGCCAATGAGAATGATTATTTTGATCCTTCCACACAGGTAAAACAAGAACCTGTACGTGTAGGACCCAAAGTAGGCCGCAACGATCCTTGTCCTTGTGGTAGTGGCAAGAAGTTTAAGAACTGCCACGGCAAAGACGCATAAGTACTGAGTTATCATATTGAAAAGCATTCACGCAAGTGGATGCTTTTTTTATGGACGCCATTGCAGAGAAACAGGAAATAAGGTATCTTCATCAGGATGATCACCATCGAAAAATACGATTCGCTTTCACCAGCCATTAAAGAAACCTTGCACCATTATATCCAGGCTGAATTTGGCCACATCCCCATTGTACAGGAAACCACCTGGGCCATACCCGACTGGACAATTTTGCAAACAGAGGACAACACCATTGTAACCTTCTTCAATATCATAGAGCGGGAAGTATTGCTGGATGGAACGCCCTGCAAAATAGCCGGCATCAATAACGTGATCACCCCTGCTCCTTTCCGGGGCAAAGGCTATTCTTCACAGGCCCTTACCAGCACAACTGGGTTCCTGTTTGATGAACTACAATGTGAACATGCCTTATTGCTTTGTGCCGATGCTGTGATCCCTTTCTATAACCGCCTTGGCTGGTACACCGTCAACAGTACCGTGTATATCGAGCAACCATCAGGCAGGAAGTTATGGACTGCCAATACCATGTTGCTAAGCCCCGGTCAGACAATATCACCTGCCGTTATTGACCTGCAGGGAACGCCCTGGTAGAAGCATATTATGCGCAAATTTTAATTTCAGAAATTGGATATTAGGCTATATATTTAGGTTATACGTAATTGTATTTAAACCTTATCTAAATCAGTCACATGCCGTCCACAGGCCTGAGCCCTCCATCTGTGGGGTCTTCTACAGAAGACCTATCTCCCTACCATTCTATTCCCAACATCTCTTTCCAGTCCATCCTTCACATCAAAACAAACTGTTATGAAATCAATATTCCTTACATTCATAACCCTGTGCTCATTTTGTGTCTCCGCACAGGTCACCACCAACTTTAACAATGAACTAACCATCAGCAGTAAAGGACGTTTCGGTAAGGGCTATAAAGAACGTATTGACTTTGAGATCCCTGCCAGGAACATTGCTTCACTTCTGGAGGCCGAAAAACGGGCAGATGCGGGCTCTAATGAGGCAAGACCTTTTCGGCTGGCTGAACCAATTGCTATTGACCTGGATATTGCAAAGCTTATCAATTGGGTTACTGATAAAGAAACAGCCTATGGAAAATTTACTATTAAAGTGAATGGCGCTTTATCAACCAGCATCAATTTTGACCAGTTTTATTTACCGCCGGGTACTGAAATATTTGTGTACAATAAAAACGGGAATATGATCACTGGCCCCGTCACCGAAAAAGAAAATAATGCTTATAAGAAGTGGGGAAGTTGGGTGTATAAAGGCGAATACCTGACCATTGAAATTCAAACACCTGTTTTGTCGAAAAAACTATTATCGCTGCATGCAAACAATATCGCCTATGGGTATAAGGAGGTGTACAAAACAGAAACTGGCGGTTTTGGTCAATCTGCTTCCTGTAATATCAATGTACTTTGCCCTTTGGGTACAGGGTGGGAAGCGGAAAGAAATGGAGTAGCCCTGGTCTTAAATGATAATGGTGCGGAATGGTGTAGCGGTTCCATGATTATGAACACCTGCAGCTCCAACAGGCCGTTTTTCCTTACCGCCAATCATTGCTTTGCCACCAATCCCGTTCAGAATGTAACAGCCTGGCGGTTTACTTTCCAGGCCTGGAGTGCTACTTGTACCCCCTCTCAAAACAGTGGTGGGGTAACCTATAATGGCTCCACATTAAGGGCCAATTGGGATGGCACAGATTTTTGTCTCGTCGAATTAAACAGTACCCCTCCTGCCAATTCCGGCATTCATTATGCCGGCTGGAATAGAAATACGGCCGGTATCACCGAGTCAACCATTATTCACCACCCGAACGGCGATGTGATGAAGATCTCCCGGGACAATGGGGCTCCAGCAACGGCTACTTTTTCTGGAGCTCAATGCTGGTGGTTGACATTAGACCAGGGAGCTACGGAGGGTGGTAGTTCAGGTTCTCCTTATTTTGACCAAAATCATCGTATTATTGGCCAGCATTTTGGTGTTAATGATGCCAATTTACCCATATGCAGCAGACAAAATAAATTTGGCGGCCGCTTTGACCTGTCATGGACAGGTAATGGTACCAATGCCACCCGATTAAGCAATTGGCTCGACCCTTCCAATTCAGGCGCCACTACAACCAATACAGCAAACGTCAGCACTTTAGTCTCCACCACTACCAGCCTCAGCATTTCGGGAGATAATTTTATCTGCTCGGGCAACAAAATATATACTGCCAACAATATACCATCTGGCAGTACAGTAATATGGGGTACTTCTAATGGTTATGCCAGCGTTTCAGGCAGTGGCGCCACCGGTACGGTAACTATGAATCCAGCGGCACATGGGCCTGTTACACTGACCGCTACCGCCGTCGTCAATGGATGTGTGGTAAGCAATGTTGCCACCAAAGTAATATCCGTCGGAACTCCTTATGCAGGCTTCAATATTGTTGCCCACCCCATGTCGCCCACTACCTGTTATGAGGTAGGCGCCATTAACTCATTGCTGGCCACACTGGCCTTTGGCGAAGGATATACAGGTATGCAATGGGGGTATATTTATAATAACATCGACTATCCCGGAAGTGAAACCTGGGATACATATACCTTCATTCCGGACAATACAGGCACCTACGAGATATATGTGAGACCAACCAATTCCTGTGGCGCAGGCACCCCTACCTCTACCCGCATCATCGAAGTAGTGGGAAGTTGCGGCGGCTGTTGCATGAGGCTCCAGGTATCGCCCAACCCAGCTAAAGGCATTTTATATGTGACTGTTACGGACGAAGATCAAAAAACAGCCCGGCAAAGCACCGACGCTTATCAAATTACACTGCGTGAAGTGATCAGCGGACGTACTGTAAAGCAATGGAAGCTGAACGGCAATCAAAAACAATTAGCGCTGAATCTTACTGGCATTAAAAAAGGAAACTACATGCTCACAGTACAAAAAGGGACCAACAAGCAATCCAAACAGATCATTGTTGAATAGCATTATCAATACAGGAATGAGCATTCTGGCATTAATAGGTTCCTGATAAAAAGTAAGCTGCCGGCAAAAACCGGCAGCTTTTTTAATTGATTGGCCCGATAATCCTAAAATAATATTAACAAAGTGTGATATGGATCGCTCATCACCAAAGCCCTTTACTTTTGTGTATTCGTTTTACCTCATCACATTAAATATGAACAACTTAAAAATAGCTACCGCGCAGTTTGAGAACAAAAGCGGTGATAAAGCATACAACCTTGCTATCATTGATCAACTTGCCGGGAAAGCAGCAGCAGAAGGCGCCCAGGTAATAGCTTTTCATGAATGCTCTATTACAGGGTATACTTTTGCCCGCCACCTCTCTAAAGAACAAATGCTGGTAATTGCAGAGCCCATACCCGATGGAGAAAGCATTAAAAGACTGCAGGCCATCGCCGCAAAGCACAATATTGCCATACTGGCCGGCCTGTTTGAAAAAGACGATCAGGACAACCTGTTCAAAGCCTATGTATGTGTTGATAAGAATGGCCTCATCGCCAAATACAGGAAACTACATCCCTTTATCAATCCTTTCTTAACACCGGGCGATCAATATTGCGTATTTGATCTCTATGGTTGGAAATGCGGTATCCTGATCTGCTACGACAACAATATCATTGAAAACGTGAGGGCCACCAGGTTGCTAGGCGCACAGGTGATCTTTATGCCCCATGTAACCATGTGTACCCCTTCTACCCGGCCAGGGGCAGGTTTTGTATCTCCCACCCTTTGGGAAAACCGGGAAGCCGATCCCACTTCCCTGCGAATGGAATTTGATGGCATGAAGGGGCGCGACTGGCTAATGAAATGGTTACCCGCACGCGCCTATGACAATGCCATATATGCTGTATTTTCCAATCCCATCGGTATGGACGACGATCAACTAAAGAATGGCTGCTCCATGATCATTGATCCCTTTGGCGATGTCATTGCAGAATGCCGGACACTTGGAAATGATATCATCACCGCCACCATCACACCGGAAAAACTCACCCAGGCAGGAGGTCATCGTTATATCCAAGCCCGGCGACCAGAACTATACCGAGACATTATGGGAAAAGAGCATATGTCCGAACAAAAAGTAGTATGGCTCAAATGATACCGGATCTGGAATTTATGATGTAAGTTTATTCCGTGCAGTTTACTTTTACCAGGGAAATAATCCCCGAATTCACCCATACCGATTATGGCTATCTTGGAACCTGTAGCATGTTTACGATCTCAAACGAGCAGGGCCTGGTAGGTAAGTTCTTCCACAGCAGGAAAGTTGCTTTTGTGGCATTTGCAGACCACGATATTAGAATTGATTATATCCATCGTTTATTTCGCCGCTCACTTTATCCCATCATTGATCAGAAAACCGGGCAGCAGATAGGCAATTATGAATTACCGGGGCAAACAGGCATATTTGCAGGCCATGCAAAGTTGTTTTTGCGCAGTCGCATGTACAAATGCAAAATGCTACCTCCAGCCGTCAAACGAAAAGTGTTCAGGAAGGACACCTGGGGGTATTACACCATCGAGGTCAGCAATTATCCGGAAGTAGTGACCTATGACTTTAGGATAGAAAACCTTACTTACTTAGATTCTTCGGTTTCCTACAAACCCTTTAAAGGAAATATTTCCATGGAGGGAGATAATCTATTCCTCTTATTTGCAGGGATTTTACTGATTCATGAAGTATTAACAACTGAAGATTCAGATTAGGCGTTTAATAGCTTGTCACCTCATATACCCGATACCGAAGAACAGGAAAAATGGCTAAAGAATTGGCATTATAAATGTTATTATCTTCCAGACCTGCCATCCAATGACAATAAGTAAACCACACAATTATCCAGAGCACATGAAACGTATATCTGCCTTGCTTAACATTTTACTGATTGCCTTCACTTCCTTTCATGCCTCAGCCCAATCAACAGAACCCAAACTAAAGATCACCCACCTCACCGGTGACCTCTATGTTTATATTACCTACAACCTCTGGGGCAAGCAGCTGGTCCCTTCCAATAGCATGTACCTGGTAACGAAAGAAGGTGTAGTGATGTTTGATACGCCCTGGGATACCACCCAATTTCAACCCCTGCTGGATAGTATAGAGGCACGCCACCATAAAAAAGTGATCATGTCTATTTCTACCCATTTCCATGAAGACCGGACCGGCGGCATCGATTTCCTAAAGGCCAAAGACATAAAAACGTATTCCTCCCGCCAAACTTATGAGCTGTGCAAACAACGCGGAGAAAAACAAGCCGAATACTATTTCACCAAAGACACCATTTTCAATGCAGGCAACGATTCTTTTCAGGCTTATTATCCGGGCCCCGGTCATGCTCCCGACAATATCGTCATCTGGCTGCCGAAGGAGAAAGTATTGTACGGCGGCTGCCTGATAAAAAGCACGGAAGCCACCAGCCTGGGCAACTTGTCCGACGCCGACCTGCAGGCATGGCCCGCCTCCATTCAAAAACTTATGCAAAAATATCCTTCACCCGCCTATGTAATTCCGGGCCACGACGGTTGGAGCAATAATCAGTCCCCGCAACATACCCTACAACTGCTGAAAACACATAAGGACAGATCATCCCAATGATCACTGCCATAAGTTTAATGCGCAATCCCCTTGCCTGCTTTTACCGATTGGTGTACCTTCAATGCCAATGAGAAGGCCATTTTTCCATGCCATAACCCGTTTTATTTTCTTTGGCAATTATTTCTATGGCATCTGTGCCGTGGCGCTTTCCATAGAGGCCAGCCTGCAGCAGCAATATCCCCTCAACAGCCTGTTGTATTACACCATTGTCTTCTGCGCTACCATTCTCTATTATACCCGGGCCTATATTACGGAGGTATCCGTTGAGACCACCAACAAAAGGACCAACTGGTACATACAGTTTAAGCACTGGATATTTTTCTCACAGATCATGCTCACCATAATCGTAATCCTATGTTGTAGCATCTTCCTGTACCACAACTGGCGGCACCTGCGCTGGCAGCCCTGGCTATCCTGGGTATTGATCATCATTTTCCCGGCAACAGCAGCCTTGTATTATGGCTTTAACCACCCCAGGCTGGGGAGATTCAGCCTCCGTAAGTCGGGCTGGCTAAAACCATTTGTGATCGGCTTTTCCTGGGCCGGGCTGGTAACCGTATACCCCGTCCTATGCTACAGCATCGAGCAAGGACTGGTCTTTGAACCTTCCCTTATAGGCCTGTTCCTGTTTATCAAAAACTTCATGTTCATCACGGTATTGTGTATCATGTTTGATATCAAGGACTATGCAGTAGACTACAACTACCAGCTCAAAACATTTGTAGTGAAGGTGGGCCTGCGCAAAACCATCTTCTATATCCTCATTCCCTTATGTGTCATTGGCCTGGTTAGCTTTATCGCATTTGCATTCTCCCGCCATTTTCATATTGTGAGAATATTGTTCAACCTCATCCCCTTTATATCGCTCATTGTAGTTGCCTGGTCTATGCACCGGCGAAGACCCATTCTCTACTACCTGTTTATCATCGACGGGCTCATGCTGGTCAAAGCATTGTGCGGCTCCCTGGGTATGCTCTTTTTTTAACATAGATCAAATGATTGAAGCAAAAGCAACGGCCGGTTAATGAACACTGTCAGGTTTAAAACATCTTTATGAAGCGGTATCTTACCAACGCTACCTGGCTTTTAATAGCCGGCCTGGTCCTTATTGCCTGTTCCAAAAAGGGCTCCGGCAAACCGGAATTGACCGGCACCTGGAATTGGACACTTACCATAGGGGGTATTGCTCCCATGCAGTCTACACCAGCTTCCACAGGCATCAGGAAGACCGTAACATTTAATAGCGACAATACCTTCAAAGTGTATATAAATGATACCCTCCATTACACAGGAACTTTTACCACCGCAATAGGGAGGTGCATACATGACGGGACCAACAAAACGTTCTATACCTTTTCAAACTATTTGCCTGAATGCACTATTGAAAAATTAACGGCCGATTCACTGGGATTATCAGAAGAGTACGAAGATGGTTATGGTCATTATTATACCAGACTGGCTGATAATTAATCACCAGCCCAATTTCACCACCTGAAAACAGTAAATTTGACAATTATTTAAATCATTATCCTACAGCCCTTTACACCGTAATTTCCGCAATTACACTAAGTAAGAACCCGTAAGAAATTGCACAATATTTCCGGTATTGGCAACCGCCTGCTATCTTTGTGTGAGATACCCTTAAGTTCACAATGAGCCGGTGGCACCGGCTTTGCTTACGGAGTACCCTAATGATAGTTCTACAACCATGAGTCTTGGAAACAAAGTATTGAGCGCCAGGAAGAGTAAGGGCCTCACACAGGAGCAACTGGCAGAGAGAGCAACGATCACCGTACGCACTGTTCAACGCATTGAAAGCAATGACAGCATTCCACGTGATTATACCCTCAAGGCCATCGCTGCGGCACTGAACATGCCTTTGGAAGAGTTTATCTCCGTAAGATCATGCCTCAGGGTCAGTAATGAACCCTCCTTTTTACAGAACGGCCGTCCGGCTGGGCGAGAGGCTAGTTGCCACTTTCTCCAATTACTCAATCTTTCAGCTTTTGCTTACCTGGTGGTTCCTTTTATACATTTCCTCATCCCCATCCTCCTGCTGAAGAAGAGGAAAGAAAAGGATGATACCCTCCAAACTACCGGTCAACGCATCATCCGCCAACAGATCTGGTGGACCGTCAGCACCCATTTCCTCCTCTTTTTGACACTTGTTTACAACCTGATCCAGGCCAACTGGTTCGGGAAAAGTAACCTCCTCAACTACCTCTGGATCTTTGCAGGTATGTATGTACTCAATGCTTTCATTATCTTTTTCACCGCGCTGAAGATCAGGCATACCAGCCGGGCCTCTTTCGTAAATAACTGATTACCAACCAATGTCAGGTGAATGACGGGTGAATGTCGGGCCTACCCGCACATGAGTTGATCTATCTTACAGCTCATGAAAAAACAATTATTTCACACCTGCCTGCTGCTCCTTTTTTTGATTCAATACACCCTGGGCCAGGTAGCTCCACCCCTTCCAGCCAGTCAATTGACATTTCCTGCAGGCACCCATACCCTGCCACTCCAATGGAAAGGCGATAGCCTGCATGGACAATGGGAACCCCACGCGGCCCTCCTGATCCCTGTTACCATACCCGGCTGCCCCAAAACCTTGTACATGCAGTTCGATACGGGTTCACCTTATTCTCTTTTTTACCGGGATAAGCTACAGGCCATTTCCCGCCGCTATCCGGCCATTACCGCCCTGCACAAGCCAGGCGACACCCTCGCCAACTTTTCCTTTAAAGCCGGACCGCTCACTATCACTGCCAGGCAAATAGCGGTACAATTATTCGACAGCAGCGGCATTGACTGGAAAAACAAACAAAACCTTACCATCATCGGCACCCTGGGTACCGACCTGATAGATAATAAGATCATAGCCATCGATTATCCCCGTCGGCAATTGATCATTGGCGATAGCCTCCCTGCTGCTTACAGGAAAACATCGCCAGCCAGCTTCATCTATGCCATGCGCCGCATCTTATTGCCAGCCCTTATCCAGGGCAAAAAGTCGATCCTGTATTTTGATTCCGGTTCAAGCGCTTTTGAACTACTCACCGATCAGGCCACCTGTCAAAAACTGGCAGCAGATAGCTCCCGGCCAACCCAATACCCTGTGCAATCCTGGGGGAAAACCTTAACAGCCAATACGATTGCTACCAACGACAACATCACCCTCGACGGCAAAGCAATACCCATCCGCCGCGCTACCTGGATAGAGGGCGTTAGTGAAACCCAGGTTAGCCAAATGATGAAAATGGGAATAGGGGGCATGACCGGCAACAAGTTGTTTTTATACAATATACTGGTGTTGGATACACGCTCCAGGCAATTCAGCCTGTTTTGATGAACGGGCCTCAGCAGGCATCAGCCAAATTCAGTATATTTAAGTAAAGACAGTCACATGAGAAAAATAACAGCAGCATGCTCTCTGCTTATATTAACTGCATTTGCGCAAGGCCAGGGCCTGGGTAGTGATAACAGGTCCGCTGGCCGCCCGGTAGCCATGACCCGGTTACCCGATATTCCGGATGATGAAACCGTACGCATCAAATTCCTGAACCAGGAATGGACACCGGGTATAGTTACTTTTAAAAATGGCGCCCCCACTATGAAAGTGCCCCTCCTTTTTGATGAATTTGGAGAGAAACTATATTACCTGCAAGGTGGTACTACAATGGAGTTCAACAATCCCATTGCATCCTTCAAAGTGATGCTGGTCATAAAAGGCGATAGCACCTATATCACTTTCAGGAATGGCTTTCCACCCATCCATAAAAACACCGGAGAAACATTTTACCAGCTGGTGGTAGACGGTAAATTTCAATTGCTGAAATGCAAAGCAAAGACCATTGGCCTTTACAAAGAAGAAGTACCAGAGGAACAGCGGAAAGAAGCCATTAAAGAATTGATATATGCCGTGTTTCCTGATGGACAAATAGTGATCATCAAAAAAGACAAGGATTATCTCTACACCCTTCCCAAATACGGCGATACCATACGACAGATAGCGGAAGCCAAAAAGCTGAAGCTAAAACATGAAAAGGATCTGGTGGAACTATTTGAACACCTCAATGAACAATAGTGCTGACCAATGCCGGCAAAACCATGGACGATGGTGTAGAAGGAAAACTACAGGTGCTATAAATTAGTGATTCATACCGCCTTTTCATCATTCCACGCAGCACATATCTATAAATATGTACAATCAGCGTATTTTGTTAGCCACACCGCTAAATCTTAAAATACATGACTGGAAAATATGCGCTTATATGGGCCTTATTATTTTTGAATTCACTCAGTTCGTTGGCCGCAGTAACGGATACTTTCTATGTTAAAGATGCCGCCCAAAAACTTCTTCCCTCGGAAAGGAAGTACCTCCAATACACGGAAACCAGCGAAGGGCTGATCCAATTCGGTTCCCTATTGACCCGCACGATCCAAAAAACAAAATATGGCCTGCAGGAGGCCTTCCTGGTCATACAAACTTATCAAGACCCCAAAGACATTAACAGGGATTCCAGCTATTGCGACTTGCATACCTTATTACCACTGGCTTACCACACTGATATACGATCAGAGCAATACCAGGAAAAGGTCATATTCTCCGACGGCAAAATAGATAATACCATTACCTTTAAGGACAGCATACAGCAGTTTATTAAGACTGCTACTGGTTTATACAATAGTGTAAATACGGATGAATTGATCAGCCTGCTGCCATTACAGGAAAAGAAGCAATTCATTTTTAAGAATGTTAACACTGGTTTACGCTATTTTGAATATACCACGGCAGTAGAAGTGGAAGGAAAAGAAGAGATAAGTGTACCGGCATCCGGGAAAGTAATGTGCTGGAGATTGCGCGTAAGTAACGGCAGTTCCTATACCATTCAATGGTACTCGGTTAAAGGACAGCAGCAATTAAAGAAAAAATTCATCCTCAAAAATGGCAATGCATTTATCAGGGTAGCCGTGATAGCCTGATAAAGGTATCAAATCATTGGCCTATGCAACCCAGGAAAGAAATATTACCAGCCGTAGCCGCCATCGTTTTCAATAAGAAAGGAGAAGTATTGTTACAACGCCGAAGAGATGTAGGCACATGGGGCCTTATTTCGGGGCACGTAGAATTTGGAGAAAATGTAACAGAAGCCATCCTGCGCGAATTACAGGAAGAAACAGCTACCAGTGCTTCCATTAAACGGTTGATAGGTATTTATTCTTCCCCACTTTCACAAACCTACCAGTACACCGACAGGACCGTTCAATACGTTACCTCTTATTTTGAGGTTAACTTACTGGCCGATATTCCTCCCAATTTCTCTAATGAAGAAACAGCAGAGCTCCGGTTCTTTCCTCCCGATGCCATCCCGGAAGACCTGGCGCTGGTAAATGCTTATTGGCTCCAGGACGCCCTGGACACACAGGCAGGCCCTTTTATGCGCTGATATACTAAAAAATAAACGGTCCCACCAAGGCAGGACCGCTTTGTCATAGAGAACGGATTAACTTATTTTAATCCATATTTGTACTTGTAGCGCTCGTACAATTGCTTGTGCTTGTCGGTAAGATTTAATTCCCGGCCCTGGATAAATGCCTGCAGAATGATATTGCTGCGCATATCCAACAGATCACCATCACATACCAGCAGGTTAGCGTCTTTACCGGTTTCTATAGAACCAGTCTTTTCAGCCACCCCTAATATTTTCGCCGCATTGAGTGATACAGCTGCAAGGGCTTCTTCCTTGGTTAATCCATAAGCAGCAGCAGTACCCGCATTGAAAGCCAGGTTGCGCTGACGGGTATTGCCATCATCATCATTGATAGCAAACAACACACCAGCTTTTTGCAAAGCAGCCGGCGTTTTATAAGGCTGGTCCACATCGTCATCCACCATCGTCGGTAAACTATGCATTTGCTCCAGCACCACCGCAATATTGTTCTGCTTCAACAGATCAGCGATCTGGTAGCTTTCTGATCCACCAACTATTACAATTTCAAAGCCAAATTCTTTTGCAAAGTCAATAGCGATCAACATTTCTTTTACAATGTTGCAATGCACAAAGAATTTCTGCTTTTTGCTGAACAAGCCTTTTACCGCTTCATACTTCAAATTGGTTTCCTCATGCGTACCTTCCTGGTAGTAGGCTTTGGCTTCCCGGAAAAACACTTTTACGTTTTCTACCTGGTCCAGTGCACGCTTAACAGGATCACCCGTAGGTTGCTGGCCACCGAAACGGCCAAATCCACCACGGCCACCGCCACGCAGCATCAGCGAAGGCATGCGGAAGTGTATACCATTATCTGCTAAGTAACTGGCATCTTCCCAATTCCATGCATCCAGTTGCACCACAGATGAGCTACCCGATAGGATGCCGCCATCAGGCGTCACATTGGCCAGCAGGATACCATTATTGCGCAAGGTATTGGTCACCTTTGAATCAGTATTGTAAGCAACCAGTGCACGGATATTGGGGTTCATCTGTCCCAACTCAGTGTCATCATTAGTAGCCCTTACACTGCCCACCTCTACCAGACCAACATTGGACTGAGACAAAATAAGACCTGGATAAATATGCTTGCCTTTGCAGTCAATTACTTTTACATCGGCAATGGCAGCCGTAGGACGAACGTCCACTATCTTGCCCTTGGAAAATAAGACCATGCCATTTTCAATCACTTGTCCGTTGCCCACATGCACCGTGGCATTGGTGAGCGCAATAGTTTGTGCCTGGGCGGGAGCAGGATATACCGTTTCCTGTGCGGAAACACTGGTAACGATCCAGCTGCCCATTAATATAGTGAAGAATACTCTTTTCATAATTCAGTTCGTTTACAGGGGTTATTTGTTTGCGTTAAGAACCTCAGCTTCCTCTTCTGTAATAGCCAGCAATCCATGACTGTGGTAGTGATCTGTACAGGTAAGGATCACTTCATAGCGGGGTCTTGGACGTCCAAAACCGCCACCGGGAGCGCCGCCGCCTGCTGCAGGAGTACGTTTTGCTGCTGCCAGCTTTTGGATTAGCCTTGTTCTTTCTGCCTGTATTTGAGCACGTAGTTCTTTATCACGCTCACGATCAAAGAAGATAGTACCATCTACAATGGTTTTTTCAGCTACTGCATAAATGCTCAGCGGGTTATTGCTCCACAGTACCAGATCGGCATCTTTACCTACCTTAATACTTCCTACTTTATCATCCACATGCAGCATCTTAGCAGGGTTGAGCGTTACCATCTTCAGCGCTTCCTCTTCTGTTACACCACCATATTTTACGATCTTACCAGCTTCCTGGTTCAGGCGGCGCGCCATTTCAGCGTCATCAGAATTGATCGCTACATTCAGCCCTACCCTTTGCATGATAGCAGCATTGTAAGGAATAGCATCTACAACTTCCATTTTGTACTGCCACCAGTCGCTGAAAGTAGAAGCATTCACACCATGTGCCTTCATTTTATCAGCTACTTTATAGCCTTCCAGGATATGCGTGAAAGTATTGATAGGGAATCCATATCTCTCAGCCACACGCATAGCCGCAGTGATCTCACTCTGTATATAAGAGTGGCAGGTAATGAAGCGTTTTTTATTCATGATCTCCACCAGCGCATCCAGTTCGAGGTCACGACGCACACCAGGCTTTTTGACCTTCAGTGCAGCCTCATAATCTTTGGCGCGTTGGAAAGCATCTGTAAGTACTTGCTCCACTCCCATCCGGGTATCGGGGAAACGGTTATTGTTTTGTGAGCTGCTGCGTTTTACGTTTTCACCCAGGGCGAATTTGATAAAAGGATCAGAACCTTTGAACTTCAGTTCCTCATCATTGGCCCCCCAGCGCAACTTGATCAACTGCGTTTGTCCACCAATCGTATTGGCCGAACCATGCAGGATATGAGAGGTAGTAACACCGCCACTCAGTTGACGGTAGATATTGATATCCTCAGGATTGAGGTTATCAGCAATGCGCACCTCAGAAGTTACACTCTGTGCACCTTCATTGATAGAACCAGCGGCAATATGCGAGTGCTCATCTATTACACCGGGTGTCAAATGCTTGCCTGTACCATCAATTACTTTTACTCCTGCAGCAGCAGTCAGGTTCTTACCGATCTTTGAGATCTTACCACCTGTTACCAGTACATCCGTACCTTCCAGCTTACCATCTTTCTCATTGGTCCATACTGTAGCATTTTTAATGAGGATCGTTTCCTGTTTAGGTAATTCTTCCGCACCATAGGCCAGGAAAGGGAAAGTTACCTTGCCCAGTTGCAAAGGTTGCTTAGGCCGGGCAGTATCCGCTTTGGCTACAGCTGCCTTTTCAAAATTGGCTGTCCAGGTAAATTTATTACCGGCACCATCGCGGCCAGCACCATTCCAAACCGTACCACTGGCCACACCACTCATCACCGTTTCAGTAGCCCTTGGGCCACGGCCTTCCGTAAAGCTCAGTTTCACCAGTTTTCCGTCATAAGTATATTTGCCGGTAAGCGTATCTTTTTCAATAAAAGAAGCCGTACCGCCATCTTTCAGTTCAACAGCCCATGTTTTGGTACCGCTGGTTGTATTGGCTACCAGCTTATAAGTTCCCTTCACATCATACCAGCCATCTTCTTTCACAGCATACTTATGTCCTTGTACCCAGTTTTGGTATACTACCGTTTTTTCCTGAAAGATGGGGCCTGAAGTGATCAGGAAATTAGCCAGTTTACCTGCATCCAGGCTACCAGCTTTATCAGCAATACCCAGCAGGGTAGCCGGAGTTTTTGTCAATGCTTCCAGTGCCTTTGTTTCTGTTAAGCCATATTCGATGGCTTTGCGCAGGTTGGCCAAAAATTCACCCACAGCGCTCAGGTCGGAAGTGGTAAGACAGAAAGTGATCCCTGCTTTTTCAAAAGCCGCAGGGTTGGAAGGCGCCAGTTCCCAATGCTTCATATCATCAAGACCAGTGAAACGTACATCGTTGGGATCATCCACGTCCATCGCTGCAGGATAGTTCAACGGCAGAATGAACGATGCTTTCGTATCCGTCATTTCCTTGATGCGCTGGTATTCATTACCACCGCCCTTAATGATATATTGCACGCCAAATTCATCGCCAATACGATCCGCGCGCAAAGCATTCCATTTGTCATTGGCTTCAAATATCTGAGGCAGGCCCTGGTTATCGTTCCAGGCTTTGAGGGTGAGGTTCATCCCTTCTTTAGACGGACTGGTCTTATACCAGGCTGCATCAATGTAGCTTTGGCGCAACAAAGCAATGACGCCCATCATAGAACTGGGATAGCTTTGTGTAGAAGCGCCTTTATTCAGTGAATAATGGGCAGAAGCTTTTTCTTTCACCATTACCAGGTTTTCCTTCTCATCGGCCAGTGTTACAACAACACCTGTACCACGGGCAATTCCATCCTTCTGATGCGTCAGTACCGTACCAAAGCCTATATCACGCAGGGATTTGGCCTTGGCTTCATCAGCATTAAAGAGCCTGGCAGCTTCCACGTCGGAATGAATAGCCTGGTTCCAGCCAAATGCTCCTTTCTGGTTGGAAGTAAGCTGTGCAGGAGCATTGAAATTAAAACCACCCAATTGGCGGGTAGGGGCCGTAATACCATAATCGGAATAGGCATCAATGAAGGAAGGGTAAATAAACTTACCATTACAATCCACCACTACCGCATCTTTGGGAACAGCCAGGTTGGCACCCACGGAAACGATCTTCCCATCCTTGATCACCAGCGTAGCGTTGGTGAGCGTGGTTTGGGCATCTTTTACAATCGTTGCATTGGTAAACGCGTAATAGCCATTCTTGGGATCAGCCACCCCATTCACGGGGAAAGTGGTCTGGGCCAGTGCAGAAAATTTTAAAGCGAGTAACAGTCCCATCAGGGAAAGCGATCTCCCTGGCGGACGAAGCCTGAGTTTTCTCATATGCTGGTTGGTTTTTATTCTGTACAGAAAAGGTCCAATTTAGCCAAATGCATTAATTTAGACCATGTAAAAATTGCCTGACCGGCAAATAACCTCCATGAGACGTTTATGGCCACTGTTTCCTGCTCATGAATAATAAAAATTGCTTATTTCCTCTATGAATATTGCCCAATATATCGACCATACATTGCTGAAGCCCACCACAACCTCAGATGAAATAAAAAAACTATGTGAAGAAGCCGCTGGACATGGTTTTGCTGCAGTATGTGTTCCACCACCTTTCGTAAGGCTGGCCAAAAAATATTTATCGGGCAGTAACGTTAAAGTGGCAACAGTCATTGGTTTCCCTTTCGGCTATTCAGTAGCTGCTGCCAAACAGGCAGAAGCGGAGCAAGCGATTGTGGACGGAGCCGACGAACTGGATGTGGTGATCAACCTGGTAGCCCTGAAGGCAGGCAATACCGGTTACCTGGAATCGGAAATACAGTCCATCGTGGATGCAGCCCACCAGGCCCAAAGACTGGTAAAGGTGATCATAGAAAGTGGCATATTGTTGGCAGAGGAGATCATTCAATGTTGTACTTTGTATGCCGAAGCAGGTGTAGATTTTGTTAAAACTTCTACCGGCTATGCCGAAAAAGGGGCCAGCGTAGACGCCGTGCAACTGATGCGCAAACATTTACCGTCTACCGTTCAGATCAAGGCCTCCGGAGGCATCAGGACTTATACTTATGCCAAAGAGCTGATCGATGCCGGCGCTACCCGGCTGGGATGCAGTGCCAGCGTAGCCATTGTAACTGGAGAAAAGGAAAATAGCACAGGAGGTTATTAGTAATAAAGAGTACGAGCCTGGTCATTCAGCCAGTAATCAATAATTATTAATTAATAATTATTGATTACTATAAAGCAACTAAAACATGAAGCAGTTAATCGTCATATTAAGTATATTCATCTCCATTCAGTCTTACGGTCAAACCGATACCAGTTCAGTGATCGTACACAAAGACCCACGCATCGATCTGCTGGTAAAAAAGCAGGTAGAGATCAATGAGATCACCACCCGCAATGCCCGGCGATTTGTTCCCGGATTCCGCATCCTGGTGGTCAATACCAACGACCGCAACAAAGCCCTTAGCGCCAAATCAAAATTATACCAGCAGTTTCCCGACCTGACCGTATACCTCATGTACCAGGCCCCTTTTTACAAGCTGAAAGCCGGTAACTTTAAAGAACGCAAAGACGCAGATGATTACCTGCCCAATATTCAGCGCCTGTTCCCTACCGGCGTATATGTGGTAAGGGATACCATAGAAGTGAATCCTGATCCGTCGGCAAACTAAGTATCAGCCAGATGCTTTACTTTTGAGGCATGAGTAGCCTGAAAGAAAAAATACAAAGCCTGGCTAATTCCTATGCACCGGCTTTTATAGATATACGGCATCATTTACATGCCCATCCCGAGCTTAGTTACCAGGAAGTAGAAACTTCTCAATACATACAACAAAGACTGCAGGAATTTGGCATCCCCCACCAGGTAATGGCCACTACCGGCGTGGTAGGTTTGATCAAAGGCAGAAACCCCGACAAAAGGGTCATTGCCCTGCGTGCCGATATTGATGCCCTCCCCATATTGGAAGAAAACAATGTTCCCTATAAATCTACCCGCGACGGCATTATGCATGCCTGCGGCCATGATGTACATACTACCTGCCTGCTGGGCGCCGCTAAAATATTGCACGAATTAAGGGATGAGTGGGAAGGAACCGTAAAGCTTATTTTCCAACCTGGCGAAGAACGCAATCCCGGCGGGGCCAGTATCCTCATTAAAGAGGGGGTATTGACCAATCCTGCCCCGCAAGCCATTTTTGGACTACATGTACACCCCCAGCTGGCTGTGGGACAACTCAGTTTCCGCGGCGGACAAGTGATGGCCAGCGCCGATGAGATCTATATCACCATCAAAGGCAAGGGTGGACATGCTGCGGCGCCCCATTTGACTGTTGACACCATCCTTATCGCTTCTCACCTCATTGTGAGTCTGCAACAGATCATTAGCCGCAACAGAAATCCACTTTCTCCTTCTGTACTGTCTATTTGTTCCATACAAGGCGGTCATACCACCAATGTAATACCCAGCGAGGTAAAGCTGATGGGCACTTTCCGCGCCCTGGATGAAGCATGGCGCTTTAAAGCACATGAACTGATTCGCACCAATGCCGTGGGATTGGTACATGCCAT
>CBIHOV010000055.1:0-49254 GCA_966211765.1 uncultured Paraflavitalea sp. | reverse complement strand
TGCTTATAGGGATCAATGGCTGTGAAGTATAATGCTTCGTATTGTTGCCAGTTGTCGGGCAATGCTAAGCTTACTACCCCTTTTTCTGATGGACGTATATTGGGCGCAACAGCAGTGCCTTGTTTGTCTTCCCGCTTTCCATTTACCCATCTGGTCAGGGTCCAGCGGAAACTACACTGGTTGATATTGGTATAGAAATAACGATTCTCCAGTCGCAGTTTGCCATCAAAAGCAGGTGTGATCTCCCGGCGTTCCAGTTGTACAGGGCTCCATACTTCTTTGATGGTATAGAAGCTGCCTTCCTTTTCGTGGAAAGGACCTACAATGCCATCTGCTCCGCGATTCTTATCCGTATCCAGTATTCCGTTCTTATCTGTTCTTACCACACCCTGGTCGGCAAAGTCCCAAAGAAAACCACCGGCCGACAAAGGATCCTGCCACATGGCTTCCCAATAGTCCTGCAATCCGGCCCCATGTCCACCATCGTACCAGCCATGCAGGAATTCTGTAGGCATTACGATCTCACGCCCGTTGTTGTAATTACCAATACCGTAATTGTACTCCCGGTAATGCTGTGTATCAAGCCCACCGAAAAATTGCCAGGGATGCACCACAGGGCGTTGCTGTATATCGCCTTTTATGAATAAAGAATCCAGTTCAAAATTGTGACCGCCTTCATTGCCATTGGCCCAGAAGATGATGGAGGGATGGTTCACATCATGGGTCAGCATTTCTTCCACGCGTTTGGTACCGGTAGGGGTATCATAATGCCCGTGCCAGCCAGCCAGTTCATCCATTACAAACAGACCCAGTGAATCGCATACATCCAGGAAATGATCATCGGGTGGATAATGGCTCATGCGCACCGCATTCATGTTCATCGCTTTCATCAGCAGCACATCCTGTATACTGATGGCTTTGCTGGTGGTACGGCCTGATGTGGGCCAGAAAGAATGACGGTTCACCCCTTTCATCTTCACCTTGACGCCATTCACATAGATACCATCCCGCTGCTTTACTTCTACCGTACGGAAACCAAAACGTTGTTTGACTGTGTGTACTGGCTTACCGTTTTGCATCAATGTGAAGACCACATCATAGAGTTGAGGAGATTCCGGCGTCCATAGTTTAGGGGAGTCAAAGGAAGACCTTACCAAAGAAAAGCCAAGCTTTTTATTAACGGCAGCACGAATAACAGCACCTGCTGTTTTTCCATCCATGGTGTATACTTGTGCTGTCAACTGGTTCACAGTACCTGTATGTTGCAGGGATACCAATGCCGTGAATTGTCCATTGGCTTTAGCATCTATTTCAACACGCTCTATATGTTGGAGCGGTAAGGCCTCCAGGTATACCGGCCGGAAGATGCCGCCGAAGATCCAGAAATCAGCCTTGCGCTCTGCTTCATTTACGGAAGCATTCGCCGAATGCTTGGCTACTGTTACTTCCAGCAGGTTATCCGCATCTGGCTTTAGTAAATTGGTAATATCATATTTGAAAGCATAGAAAGCGCCTTCATGTACCGGGCCGGCCAGTTGGCCATTGATCTTTACTTCAGTATCCGTCATGGAACCTTCAAACACGATCCTGATCACCTTGCCCTTCCAGGCAGCAGGCACCTTGAATGTGTGCTTGTACAAGCCCTTCTCCTTACCCCTCACACTGTCTTTATCAAAACCATAATTGTATTTGCCAAAGCCCTGCAGCTCCCAGCAGGAAGGCACAGGGATTGTGGTCCAGGCGCCTGCATTACGTCCTTCCGTACAAAAGAATTCCCAGTTCACAGTATGGTCATTGCCCGTGCCAGACAAGTAGCGTCGCTCCGTTTGCTGTGCAAGGGAGCACCATCCCATCAGGAGGGCCAATATTGTTAGTGCTATATTCCTTAGTTTGTTCTTCATTCCACAACCACTCTTTCAAGTTTATCAGATGCAGCTTTCTTAACGCCGTCTACCCACACAGAAAGTCCTTTGCCTCGATTGTATTTCGTTCCGTCCTTATCCCAGATAATGGTAATGAGCTGACCGCGGTACAGTACATTATCCAGGCAAAACCAATCCCATTTACCGGCAGGCAATAAGGGATGCACTTCTATTTTATTGTCGGCTCTGGGTCTTAGACCTGCCAGGCCGGTGATGATAAGGTCATTGAAAGTGGAATGATTGTAGTAGCGGCTACGCTCTTCGTCTCCTTTGAGCCAGTACCCTGTTTTCTCGTCGAGGTATTCCCCTATATAGGGACGGCCACGATAATATTGGGATTCCACATAGGTGTCAAGCAGGTTGAACCAGCTTGAATCGGCTATTACCTGTTGCTGGTAATTATTCAATAAGTTGGCCAGGGCGGTCAGCGTTTGTGAAGTAGCGAAGGGCCATACGGCGCCATCCCACTCACATTTGCAGCATCCATGGGTACGGAATCCCGGGTGACTTCTATCGGCTGTGGTAAGGCCAAATGGCGCGCAGAATGTTTTCTCTTCCGTCACTGCTTTCCAGGCCGACTCATATCCTGCATCAGGCAGGTTGAAGTACCAGGGAATAAATCCAATCGCTTCTTTCACATTGGCCAGGGTATCTGCTTCTTTACGCACTTCAAAGAACCCTTGTTTAGGGTTCCATAATTTTTGCTGTACCAATTGCTTCAGGGTATCGGCCTTGCGGGTATAGAAAGCAGCCGCTGGTTCATCTCCTTTCAAGACTGCCATGCGTGCCAGGGCCATGGCATTACCATACATATAGCTGTTGATAGTAGGACGTGCATTCTTTTCCCGGCGACCACCACTAATGGTTTCCTCCATGCCATCCTTTACATCTGTTTGCCAAAACAATCCGCCGGGCAATCGCTTTTCTGTTTCCCATACGGCATAATCCTTTTCCAGATCGGGTAGCAGGTTGAGCATATAGTTCTTATCGCCATTCACGAGGTAACGGTTATAGATCGCATCGGTGGCCCAGCTGCTGAAACCATGCAGCTTCTTCATGGGTCTGCCGCTATCTCCTTTGTACCATACCTGTACATATTGATCGAGGTATTGCTGATCATGCAACCAGCGTCCTTCATAAAGATGGTGCCCCAGGGCACAAGCAATAAGGTTGTATTTATCGGCATAGGAACGATTCACCAGGAATTCGGTGAAAGCATATCCCAACGGGGTGCGCTTAATATGTTTGCGCAGGGTCCACCAGCGGTAATAAAAGATCTCTTCTACATTTTGCTGCGGGCATTCAAACAAAGGGATGTTCTTTTGCATCCATTGCCAGGCACTGTCATTTGGAATGGCCTGCACAATGTTCTCCTCCTCCATGCCATTGAAGTAATCCACATAGTGCTTAAAGTTTTCGGACTTTAATACGACACCCCGATCGTGCTGCGCCCCTCTTTGAACGGTGCAACCGGTTATTATGATCAATCCGACAATATAGTTAATGCTCTTCCTCATCATGTTTCTTTTAGGCATTAGCAGTTAGCTTTTAGCCGTTAGCAAAACCCAGGCGCTAATAGCTAATACCTAACCGCTAACAGCTATTATTGTGCTTTTGCCTTCAAATATTCAATACTATACACTGCCTCCTTAATCTGCTTTCCGGCATCGGGCAGATCGGTGAAATTATCAGCCGGCGTATCTGCTGTCGGGAAGCGCCTTATCTCGCCAGTGCGGAAGGCTATGCGCTCCACGGCCTGCATGGGCGCAAACAATATCTGCGCGCCAATATCCTTTCCATTGATGTTCATGGTATACATCCTGGCAGCCGTATTGATGTTTACCCGGATATGGTAAGTGGTACCGGCCGTGTACTTCAATAAGGTTTTGTACCGGGCGCCTGATTTCGACTGCAGCATACCATCCGCCCCAAACGTAAAACGCACCCCCGCCCCACCCTGCGCATTTTGTAATTCTATGTCCAGCTGACCATGATCGTTTTGGGCAGGCGTCACTGAAAATTCCACCTGCATACGCGCAGCAGCCGGCAACAGGCGCTCAGCCTTGGCATAATCATGCCAGTCGCCATCTTTCAACACCAGCGATTTACCACCAGCTGCTTGTGCAATGGCTACAGGAGCCCATACCGGACTGTAGATATTCCAGTATTGCAGTTCCTTTCCCACAGGCAATTGTGCAAAGATCTCCTCCACGGGTTTGGTTTCTTTATCACTGACCGGGATGGGCACAGAAGCTATCCAGATATCTTCTTTGTTCATACTATAGGTAACCCATAGCTTCTCATCGGGCGGCAGGCCATCGCCTTCCTGGATACCCCGTACGTATTGTGGTCCATAAGATTTATAGTTGCCCCCATAGCGCATCGGCGTTATCTCCCCATTGACCAGTAACAGGTTTTTATAATTCAATCCGTCATCGCTCACCGACAGTGCCAGCGGCCAGCGAAACTCTGAAGGATTGTATACAGTGGCATATTTACCATCGCTGGTCTTTTGTCCCCATATCTTGGCATTGCTGTTTACAAAGCCCGGCGCCCGCAGGGGATTGTACAACCAGCTCTTTCCTTCATTGGTGCTAATAGAAGTAAGGGCATGTTTCCACAAGCCTACTGCCCGGCCATCGGGCAGGTGATAAAAGCTTAATGCCTTAAACTCTTTCTTTACCGGGATCAGCGGATCATCCCTGTCAGCTTCTTCATTCCACTGCTGCATCATGAGGGGCTTTGATAACAGCTCATCGCAGGCTGTTACAAATGCTTTGTCCTTACTACTCTTATAAAACGGATAGGCGCTATTCTTTTCGTTGAAATCATGGTTGTACCGGATAAAGTAAATAGGGCCATAGCTACCATCTGCTTTTATTTCCCGTACTACCCGGCCAATACCATTCCCGTCGTTGGGATCGTCTTTGTTGTCCATGGCCACCCCATAATAAGCCAGGGCCAGCAATTTCTTATTGACTGCGGTATAGAAACCAATACGCTGGTGCATCACTGCGTACAGGTTATTGGCTACGCCCTCCCTGTCTTTCTTTTTAAAGCCATCGGGCACTTTATAAGGTGGAAAAATGATCACGGGATCGCTCCACTGGTAGCCATCTTTGGAGGTAACCAGCAATGTTTGTCCCGGTGGCACATGTTCGCCCACGGGGTTGCTGAGGTATTCCAGGTAAAAGGTATTGTTCCAGTATGCCAGCATGGGTGCATGGTTATAGGTCCAGCCAAAACTGTACTTAGCTTCTTTGAGTTCCCGGTGCGCCCTTACTACCTGTATATTGTGTACCCCCATGGCCAATGGTAAACGGCCATCATGGTAATCCACATTCACGAGGGTGCTGCCGGTATAACGAACGGTATCCTGTGCATAGCCTGCAACAGTCTCCATACTCACCAGGGATAAAAATAGTATCGTATGTTTCGTGATCATAACTTAACTCGTTGTAAGGTGGGTCACTTTGTGTGCCGGCTTTAGCCTAGCTAAGTGGCTCACCTTTTGTTACTTTGGCCAGGGTGAGCCGCTTTTCCCACACTCACACCTTCGCGCAAAGCGACCCACCCTTTGCTTATTTCAATATTTTCTTCAGCACTTTCTTTTTCACTTTGAATATCGTTCCATGCTTGTGTCCTTCCGGTACACTGATCTCTTTATCCAGCGGAATAAAGGTTTTGAAGTCGGTGGTCTTCACCGCATCGTATTTCTTTTCCCGGTAGGCATCAAAGTAGATCAGCCAATCCTTACCGCTTCGCAATACGGATGGACCTTCGGTAAATGGTTCGGTAAAAGCAGGTGTTACATGGGTATAGGGGCCCAACGCCGTAGTACCATAAGCCACTTTGATATTCCGGTTGGGTCTTGTATTGTCTTTCAGTACCAGCACATAGTCATGGGCAGCTTTTTGCACGATCACCGCATCAATCACACTGAAGCCGGGGTCGAGGAAAAGCCTGGCTGGACTGAATGTCTTAAAATCTGGCGTAGTGGTTACATACATGCGGTGGTTATTGCTGTCTTCTTCTATGCCCTTGTCGAACCGGCCGGGTATGGCTGATGCCCAGATGATGATGAACTGTTTACCGGTTGAATCATAAAACAATTCGGGCGCCCATACATTCACTGTGGCAGGCTCCTGCTCCATGACCGGGATAAAACGTTGTTCGCTCCAGTTGACCAGGTCTTTGGAAGATGCATAGCCAAAGCCTTTATCGCCCCTCCAGCTGCTGGTCCATACCAGGTGGAAGATACCATCAGGCCCTTGTGCAATGGAAGGATCGCGCATTACTTTTTGTAAGCCGATAGCAGGCTTCAGAAATGTTTTGCCCGCATCTTTCCAGTGATAGCCGTCATCACTATATAGGAAGCGCAGGCCATCTGTAGCCGGCTCATGGAATGAAGTAAACATATAAACCTCCTTCTGCCCCGCACAGGAGACCAGGAATAAACACAGGATATATATACAGTTCCTCATACGCTATTCACTTTCCAATATTAATACCCAATCATTACCAGCCGCCTGTTCACCGGGCGGATCAAATTCTTTTATACCCGTATTGCTGATCTTACCAATGGATTGTGTAGTCCCATCTTTGGGATTAAACCAATACGCCTGCACCTGTGCAGCTTTGATCTTGCCCATCACTACCTTGAAGGACCTGCCAGTATATGAGTATAAGAATGCGTAGTTGCTGCCCCGGGAAGCCAGTATCCGGTTGTACCGGTCTCCATTGTCCTGTACCAATGACTGGTCGGGTATTCTTTCAAAATAAGGTTTCGACAACAGGAGTTCTTTGAGGTATTTCATTTGCCGGGCGCCGGGATCGGTCATGGCCGGTTGCCAGAACTTTTTAGCGCCATAGGCACGGTCAGTATCACCGGCATGGTAAAACTGCATCACAGCATTGTGTCCATAAGTAAACCCGGCCCCGCCAGCCAATACACTCCAGTAAGCATAGCGGCGAACATCGTTGTCATTCCAGAATACCTGGGTGGTATCGTGTAAGCCCTGTGGAATACCTTCATAAGAAGGTTCTCCATCGAATGTGGGCTTTACAGGTCTTTTTACATAATCCTCGTTGATGTATTTCCAGTTGTCTTCCCCGTAATGCGTTTCTCCTTTGCTGGTATCCTGTGCATAATTGCGGTGACCGCTCTGGAACGTATTAAAGTCAAGCCATGACTCCCGATGGAACCAGCGGGAAGAAGTAGTCCTTCCCCTTGGGTGGAAAGTGATCAGGTGGTTTTTATCCGTTGCCCGCAGGGTATTGCCAATCTGCTTCCATACTTTAATAGAATCGCTTCCGGGAATATCTCCGCCATCTAACCAAATGATATTGGATTTACTCTTGTACCGGTTGCCCAGGAAAGCAGCATAGCTTTTAGCGGCAGCTTCCTTTACCCAGCCATTCTTTACATTGGTGCCCCATACCGGCACCAGGGCCATGTAGATGCCTCTTTGTGCCGCCTGATCTATTATATAGTCCACATGATCCCAGAAATCATATTGAAGGGGATCGCTGGCCTCGCTGCCTTTGGTGATAACAGGCCTGGCTACATCCCGGCTGATCAAGGCAGAATCGCCATATGCATTCACGGCTTTGCGCACATCGTGCAAGACCATTACTTGTATTACATTAAAACCTTGCTGTTGGCGTTGGTCCAGGTATTGGACGGCTTCTTCCCTGGTGAGCCTGATGAATAACAGCCACCCGGTATCACCCAGCCAGAAGAAAGGCTGACCGGCCTGCGTGGCGAAATACCGTCCGTTGGAAGATACCTTTAGCTTAGGCAAAGGTTTTACCTGCGCTTGTGAGCCAATTGTTATAACTAATGATACGATGAGACTTACAATAACCTTCATTTCTTTTTTCTTTTTATTCAGCGGTGCGTCATCCCGCTATCGCGGGACAAGCTCTAAAGGGGCAATGAATACCCTTCGATACGCGTTCTACTTCCTCTTCAACCACAACACCCACCCAGCTCTTGTGGGCTTTGGCAGGCTAACTGTCCTCCCTCCTTTCACTACCTGTTTCACTTTCTCTGTTTTGCCTGTCAATGCTTCTATCCATGTAGCCTGATAATTACCAGCATCAACAGTCGCATCTACCGTCCCCTTGTCTTTAGCCAGGTCATATATCACATAACCGGTTTGCGCATTGTGCAATACCCATTGCCTTACCAGTGTATCTTTTGATGGCAGGGGCTGCATGGCAGCAACAGCCTGTAAAAAGTCTTTATCCTGTAGGTTCAGTACAGGCATGGAACCACCGGCCATTAATACAGCCCATCCATTCCGATCATAACCATCGCCATTGTAGATAATGGCTTTGCCGGGATACTGTTGCCTGTATTCCGCTACCGCCCTGTACACCTCACTGGGAGAACTGGCTTTGGGCTTCAGTAGTCGTGCATGTTGACGCGGCGCCAGGTTTTGTCCACCTGCTGGCGCATAGGTCATCCCATCCTGCTGGTAATGCCAGTAGCGGATATCGATCACATCCACCACAGCGGCACGAACAGGATCAGCCAGTATGGCATCCTGTACATCTTTGGTAGTGCTTAAACCAATAAGGGCTTTCTTGCCGGTCTCTTTTTCCCAGGCAGCGATCTCATCCAACCAGAACTGTACAAAATGTAAGGGACCGGTAAACTCTTCGCCGATCAGGTGAATGACGCCATTGTTGCCGGCAAAATTTTCCAGGCTTTTCCTGATATAGGCTTTGTGCAAAGCACGGCGTACCGGGTGACTGGTATCATAAAACTGTTCGGCCATGAAGATGCGCTTGTCGCCTGCATAAGGAGGCGGCTCGGGGAAACCGGTATTGTTGATGTTATTAGCAGGCCGCCAGGGGAAGTCGGCATAGTGCGCGCCTGCTTCAATGATATTGTGTTGAAAGTAATGTTGATTCACCAGTACCAGCCCTTTCTGATCGGCCAGGGTAGCAAACTGCTGCAAGCGGTTCCAGTACCAATAGTTGTATTGGGTAAGATCGTATTTACTGAGGCCATCCCAGGCGGTTTCCTTTCCGCTGCGGGCAAAAGGCAATTCATAGAAGGGCGCCCATACATCGCCATCCATGCGGCGGATCCGTTCATGATCATCGCGCCTGCGCTCATACCACAATCCATAATTCTGTTCCAGCGAAAGGATATGGGTTGCTTTCATGGTATCTGTCAAAGCATTCAGATCATCCGTCAATCCCTCTCCTGTTTTACCAGGTACAAAGCGGGTAACGGCTGGCTTTGCTTTGTCAAGACCATAAGGCCGCGCGCTTCCTGTCCACCAGGGCACATTGGTCTTATTTCCGGCAATCAGTTGTGCACCGCGCACCAGCCATCCATGCTGTACCTGCAAGGGACTTGTAAATACTACAGGGGCAAGCGGCTTAACCCCTATCTCATCAATTGTCTTAATGCCTTTGGCATCTATAGGTATGGGCTGTCTTTGCAATGCTTCATCAATAAAGGACAACAATGTTTTGGCAGGTGATACGGATTGCTTTGTTAGCTGTTGCGCCACCGCCACACTGGGACTGCTGGAAGCTTCTGTCTCCATGGGCATTACCTGCACCCGTTCTTTTGCCGCTGCACCAATGCGTTGTTGCAGCTGGCCGTAATACAAACTTCTTGGTTCTATACTGTTGTTGGATTCGCCCCAGTAGCCATCACCGGCAAACTGGCTCCAGGAGCCCAGTGACCAGTTGCTGGCAGTGGGTGGTTTGTAACAATCGATCCGGGCAGCGCTGCAATTCCACAATACACTGTTGGCAATATTCCACCCGGCGCCTTGTCCATCCTGTCCCCGATTCATAAAGCTGATGGCTTGCCCATCTACATACACTACATCAAACAATACGCCTGCACTCCAGCTATCAATGCCGCCACTAAAACTATAAGGCAGGTGTGATTCGCATTGTACAAAAGCATTGGGCCCGGCAGCGCAGAAACCGGTAGCAAAATCATGCATCCCATATTCAGCATAGCAACGCTGAAACAAGGTTTGCTGACCAGCTGTAAAAAAGGTATTGCGTCTTTCACCGCCAATCTCAGAAACCGGATCCATGGATTTACAATCTTCTACCGTAATGCGGGAAGCTGTTTCGTATACAGCTACGGCCGATCCGGCAAAATGCTGAAAGTTTACCTGGCGTACCCAGGCATCCTGTGTATTGTTGATGGTAATGGCCATCCAGCGATGGTTCTCATCTTTTGCATTGTGCTGATCATATGCTGATACCAGTTGCAGGTTTTCAACACCACTATGGGCAATTCTTCCCGGCCAGGTATAGGCAGCCACTGTGCCACCACCAAATTGCTTGTCCAATGCAGTGGTGAGGGGTACATCCAGCACCAGCGTATTACCATTGACGGATACAATATTCCTGCACCATTGCAGTTCGCGCTGACCGGGTTTCCATCCCAGGGCAGTGATGCCGCCGCCAAAATGATCGGTACCCAGGGCAGCGATCCACTCTTTGGTACAGGGGCGGGTGATCAGTACCTGGTCGCCTGCTTTGAAGTTATGCGGCGAGGCTACCTGGAAGGTATTGGCATTTACCGGCACATAGGCATCCGTGATAGATACAGGCGCCTGTGTGACAATATCTTTCTTCCCACCGATCCTGATCAAGGTTTCCCGGTCTTTACCGTCACCGGAAATAATAGTGCCACCAGTTCCGGTTCCACTGCCACGTAAGATGACCCCGGAAGCTGAAAGGGTAAGACTACCTGTTACATGATAAATCCCTTGCTGTAGCAACACAGCGCCCCGGATGCCGTCTTTATCAGCCGGCAGTGTTGCCACATAATCTATAGCAGCCTGGATGCGCCGCGTGGCATCGCCAGGGGTTACCGGTGCAACTATTTTGACAGGGGCATCGGGGATGGCCTGGTTGCCGGAAGCATAACCGCAGTAAGAAAAATCAGGTATCCGGTTGCCCAGGGAATCGGGTGTATATTGTAATTGTTGATTGGCCACTGAATAAATGGGTGCAGGCGGAGGCTTTACGCCTTTCTGGGCGAGGGTAGCCAATTGAAACAAGAGCAATCCACCTGCGATGAGCGTACTATGGTATTTTCTGTTCAATGATATAGCCGTTTAATATCCGAATTTAAACCAGTTGCAGCTTCCTGCTTAAAAAGACTTTGCCCCATCCATATAAGCGGGGCAAAGCAGTAAGCAATATGGTATTTAAAATGGGCCTGTAGCCTGAGGCTACAAAATACCCTCACTCGCCAGAGGCGAGCGAGTGAGCCCACCTTTTTTAGAAACTTTTCTTCACAGCCACTACGGGTTGTACGTTCTTTGCAGGCACCAAACTATTGAGGTATTCTTCAACATTGGTATAGCCGCTTTTGCTTTTGGCGTATTGAGCAGCATCCGCTGCATTTTTGGGGTTCAGGCCATGTGCCTTTTCCCAATCATCAGGAATGCCATCGTTATCACTGTCTTTGTAAGGAGTACCCATGTAATCCGGATATCCACCCACCTGGCTCACATCGGTAATGATACCTTGCTTGTAAGAATCAATGGGCAGCCTGCGGTGTTTAAACTGTGTTTCTGGTAGTTTAACGCCTTCCTGGTAAGCGATCTTGCCGGTCCTTACCTGTTCCGTGATCCTCGCATCTACCGGATCTCTTTTCGGTAAGGTAGCGCCTGCGTTGGCCAATACGTATTCCCGTGCCTGTTTGGCATCTACGATCGTAACTACAGGCATGGGCAGGGGCTTATCCCATTTCATATAAGATTTGTGCTCGCCGGCATTGGGCTCTTCTTCTACCTGCACACCACCGTTCCAGTTGTCCTTTGTAATGGCATCGTATCCTTCCATAATATTGCCATCTACATAAGCACGTCCATACACATGGTATTTCAGTTTGCTGCGGCCACTTTCCGGTTTGATGATACGGTGCCCTACCAGCGAGGTTTTGGAAGTGGCAGGTCCGGGTTGAAAATAGTTGTTGATGATATTGAACAGTCCGCGGTAATCGCTGCCGTCCATGGAGCGGTGTACCCAGTTGAAGACTACATTGTTCACAAAATTGAAGTTACCGTACCAGCCGATCGAAGGATTGCGGCCGGTATTGTTGGCCCAGAGGTTGCGCATGAACGTACAGTTCTCGCCGCCCAGGGTGCTGCCGAAAGAGTGGTTCCAGGTATCCAGGGCTTCCGCAAAAATGGAATTCTGGATAGTAATATTTACCGTAGGGAGTTTTTGCTCGATAGCGCCAGTACTGTCGTTGTACATATGGCGGTACATGCTCATGTTCTCATCCAGGCCCCAGCTGGCCGATACGTGATCGATCATGATATTGCCGACAGGGTTGCCGCCAATAGCATCGTCTCTTCTGCCCACCCAGGTCTCACCCCGGCGGAAACGCATAAAGCGAATGAGCACATCATGTGTATTGATCCACACCGTTTCGCCTGCCACACATACACCATCACCCGGCGCTGATTGACCGGCAATGGTAATATACGGTGCACGGATGATCAAAGGCGTTTGCAAGCGAATGATACCGGCCACATTGAATACTACTATTCTTGCCCCACCCTGCTCACAGGCCCAGCGCAAACTACCAGGTCCGTCATCGTTGAGGTTAGTTACCACAATCACTTTGCCGCCACGGCCACCAAAAGTATATTTACCACCTCCTTCAGCTCCGGGAAAAGCAGGTATGGAAGCCTGCGGAAGGTCATCCGCTTTGCCTGCCCAGGGAATATAGGGCTTCCCTTTGGTAGCGTCTTCCTTAATGATCGGATAGGCTTTGGCCCATGCTTCATCGGAATGTATCCGGGCTGCATTCAGCAGGGAATCCGCCGACTTTTGTACATCCTGCGGGATGGTAGGGTATTGGGCTTTGACCTGGCTCCCGATAGCCATCAGTGCTATAACCGGGATAGTTTTCACAAGTGTTCGCTTCATCGAGTATTATAATTAAATCTGTTTATCAATCAACATTGTTGTTATTTCAATGGATCAAAAGGACCACTCCATGTATTTGTCTGAGCAATATTGGGATTGTTATTCATCGTATTCAGCGGAATGCCAAAGAAATAATATTCAGGTTTCCAGTTGATCGCATACTTCGTATCCAGGTCGCCTGTTACAATCTGGAAATAATTGGTATAGGCCAGGTCCAGGTCTACTTTATCACGGTAATTGGGACTGGCAGGGTTGGCAAAATCTGCCGCAGTAGGAATACCTGCACCTGTTTTCAGGTTAATGGTCACCTTTTTCCGCCGTGTACCATTTAATACAGATTCAAATCTCTTCCAGCGGCGCAGGTCCCAAAATCGCCTGCCTTCAAAAGCAAATTCTATCCTTCTTTCAAATAAAATGGCATCAAAAAGTTCTGCCCTGCTCATACCTGCCTTTAGGCCATATAAGTTATCCCCCCCAGCGGTGATGCCGGCCCTTTTGCGCACGGCTGTCATTCCCGCATAAGCTTCTTCTGTCGCAGCGATCTTATTAATGCCTGCTGCGCTTTCTGCCAGGTTCAACAGTACTTCTGCATAACGTATCTCCATCCAGTCGGTACCGGAATATTGAACATTGCTTACATCAACAGTAGGATTAATTGCTTTACGCGTATAGAAGCCGGTATTGGAAGCTTTAAGTTCCACCGTTTTATTAGCAGCAAAATATGTCCACAACCTGTAATTGGCATTGCCATTGATAGGCCAGGTACAACCATTAAATCCGATGGTTTTATCGAAACGCGGGTCCCTGTTCTTATAGAACAACTGATCAGAATAGGTGTATGCAGAAGTAGCATCTCCCGGCATCTTACCATCTTTCATGGGATAGGCCTTCACCAGGTCCCAGGTAGGCTGATTAGAGCCACCTCCTGTTCCCAGATAGGAAGGACGGGTAGAATTATCATAACCATTGTTCTTTTTTACCTGGTCGCCGGTAGCCGTATTGTACCCGGTGATCAATATGGCCTCCGGGTTATTGACTTCTGCGAACCACATATTGTCATAGGAGCTATGTAAGCCAAAACCATTCGCATCGAGGAGCGTCTTCGCCTGCAGGTTGGCGTCATAAGCTTTCTGCCACCTGTCTGCCAGGTCACCGGGATTAAACTGCGGGCTTGCATAGGTCAGCAATACCCTGCCTTTGAAAGCGGCTGCTGCACCACTGGTAATACGGCCCCAATCGCCGGAAGCGGTCCATTTACCAGGCAGGTAAGCAATGGCGCTATCCAGGTCTTTCACAATTTGTGCTATGCATTCTGAGGTTGTATTCCGCGGCAACAAGGCGTCCCGTTTAGCCTGCTCTCCTACTGCATCCAAAGCTGTTAATACGATAGGGACGCCGCCATATAATCTTACCAGGTCGAAATAACGGTAGGCCCTGAAGAAGAATGCCTGCCCTTTAAAACGGTTCTTGGTATCAGCAGGCAGTGTGCCGGCTTCCACATCCCTGATAAACATATTGACAATGCGGATCCTTCCATAATTGTTGCCGGCGCTTAAAGAAGTACCAATATCACCCACATCAGAAGCAGTGAGGGTTCCTTCAAAAAATTTGCTTTCACCGTAGGTATCATCCGACAGGCTGTTGGCTGAAGCGGAAATACTTCCGGAAAGGTTACTGTTGCCTGCCCAGGCCGGTAAATTGTTTTCATAGAGATAATCCACGTTCATCTTTACCAGCACAGAATCATTATAGATCAGGCTACCGGGAATGGTCTTAAGGTCACTCTTATCCAGCACCTTGTTACAGGCAGCGAGAGCAAGCAGGGAAGCTAATCCGGCTACTATATGGCATTTATTGATATTAATCTTTTTCATTGTTGCAATCATTTTGAATTAAAACCCAACGTTTAAACCCAGTGAGAATGTCCTGATAGCAGGATACACATCATAATTACTGCTATTATCCCTGTAAGAATAGGGATTGTATAAGTTAAGCGGATTGGTGCCTACCAGGAATGCCCGCACACTTCCGAAGCCGGCTTTATTGACCCAGCGGGTGGGAAGCGTATAGCTCAGGTTAAAGTTAGATATCCGCCAGGTAAAGGAACTTACAAACCAGAAGGAAGAAGTTCTGTCATAATTATTACTATAGTAAGGATTGGGATAGGCCGCATTGGGATTATCAGGCGTCCAGACATCTTTCCAGAATTCCGGCCGGTTGGAAGTGGCAGAGCCTCTTTTAACAGCAGCGCTTTCCATTACATTCTGTCCGCCGAATGACATACCACTCACCACATTTAAGCTCACAGACTTATAAGTGATGCCAAAGTTGAAGCCCAGTCCATAATGATTACTTGATTTGGGTGTTAAATATTCCTGATCTTCTTCTGTGATCTTTCCATCTGGCCCGGTGTATTTGCCGGAGGCATCCTTGGGTCCGCGTATATCCTGATAATAAAGCATGCCAGGCTTGGGTGCATCACCCAATATGGTATAACCCGGATTCTTAGCCAGATAATCATCTACCTGTTGTTGTGAGCGGAACATGCCAAGATACTGATAGCCAAATACGCCCCTGTCGTTAGACCTGCCGAGGGCATCGAGGTAGGTGTCCACATTACCAACCGGCTGATCAACAATGATCATCTTATTATCACTCCAGGAAAGAAAGGTATTGATATTGTAGCTCCAGTCCTTGCTAATCTGATCTTTCCAGCCTGCAGATAATTCAAAACCAAAACTCTTTGTTTCAGAAAAATTCTCTGGAGGTAAGGTCGCCCCTATCAACAGGGAAACAGAAGAAGTTAAAGTCGTTAACTGATTTTTGCGGTGGTCCAGGAAGGCATCTGCCGACACAGATAAACGGCTATTGAGAAACTGCGCGTCAATACCTGCATTGTATTTGATAGCATCATCCCAGCGCAAGTCATAGTTAGCAATGGATACGTTGGGAGTTATAACATATCCCCTGTCACTATTTCCGCCAAATACCGGAGCTCTGCCTGTTTGTGCAACATAATTGGTAAGGTACTGGTATCCCTTGGTATTGTCGCTACCGAGAGCACCAACGGATCCCCTTATTTTCAGGAAATCTATAAATCTGACATTTCTTCTGAAAAACTCTTCCTGTGAAACTACCCAACCTAATGACATTGAAGGAAAATACCCCCACCGGTATTCAGGAGCAAAGTTCACATTGGCATCGGCCCGAATGGTAAATTCTGCCAGGTACTTATTGTCATAACTATAATTGATCCGGCCTATATAGGCAAGCCGGCCAAATTCAGTTTGTACTTCATCGGTAGTATTAGTTCCGAGGGCATAGTTCATATTATCCAACCCACCGATGATAGCCCCTTCGCGCATGGCATTCACCAGGTCTGTCTCCGCCTCATATTGTTCATATCCTGCAAACACCCCGATCTGGTGCTTGCCAAATATACGGTCATACGTTAAAGTGGCATTTAACTGGTAGTTGTCAGAATAGGAAGGGCTGATCCGTACCCGGTCGCCATTGCTGAGGGTAATGGCGCTGGCCACATCTCCTCCATAAATATGCTTATGATCGCCCAACATTGAAAACCGGTACACGGTATACCTGGTACCATATTGCTTGCCAAAAGCGTTTTCCAGGTTTTTATTGTAATTAAGACCCGCCTTTAATCCTTTGATAAAAGGTACTTCATAATTTAAAGTTGCCTGTACATTAAGGCCGGTATTCCTGGCAACAGTAGTATTGTTGGAATTCTGTATTTCAAAAAAATGGAAATTCTCCACCTGGCTGTTTGTAGCCGAGGTTAATAATACCGGTAATCCGTTTACATAATATGGATTGAACATAGGCGTTCCTACCAGCGTCTTCACATCATTATCCACGCTCTCACTACCCTGTTTATTGTAATACCGCTTGTTTTTAGAAACGTCACCGCTTACCGACAACCCCAGTTTAAGTCCTGTAGTCAGTTTAAGATCAGTGCTGGCCCTGAAAGTCCACTTATCGGTATTGATATTATCGAAATTGGCCGTCTGGTTGGTATAGGAAACACCGGCAAAATAAGTTGCCTTATCCGAACCGCCACTCACGTTCAATGCATGGCGCATGGTAATAGCAGGTTGCCAGGCCACCTGCAGCCAGTCCGTACTGTTATTTTTAAAATGCTCCAGTTCATCGTCGGTATACCAGTCAACGTCTGTTTTGTATCCATTCGTACCATCTGCCACCCAATTCTTTTCGGCCATGATCATATTGTTAAGGTAGGTGGCCTGCTGGAAGCCGTTCATCATCTTAGGTAATTCAGTAGCATCAGCCACACCGTAGGAAACACTGTAATTTATTTTAGGCACACCAGCTTTCCCTCTCTTTGTTCTCACAACAATTACGCCATTGGCGCCCTGTATACCATAGATGGCAGCGGCAGCATCTTTTAAGATGGAGATATTTTCTATTTCAGAAGCATCCAGCACATTAAAGTCTGCAGACGTCCTGATAATATCATCAACTACATATAATGGCTCTGTAGAACCGCCATCTTTGGAAAAGAAAATAGGATTTCGGATGGTAATACTGGCATTATCTCCCGGTCTGCTATAACCACCACTTACCGACACGCCAGGCATTTGCCCCCTTAAAGCGGCAGATAAGCTTCCTACCGGAAGGTCCTGTATCTGTTTCATATCCACAGTAGCAACCGCCCCCGTTAGGTGTATCTTTTTTTGTGAACCATATCCTACCACTACAACATCTTCCATTTGTTTATTGTCCTTGGTCAACGAAATGGTAAGTGCTGTTTTCTCACCTACTATGATCTCCTGGTAGGCCATTCCGATGTAGGTGAACTTCACTACGCTTTCATTGCCTGAAACCACTATAGAAAACTCACCTTTTTCATTGGTTAAAGCGGTACGGTCAGTTCCTTTGACACCTACCGTTACACCCGCCAATGGTTCACGGGTTTCCTGGTTTTGTACAATACCGGTAACAGTTCTTTGCTGCGCCGAAAGTTGCAGGCAGCTTACAAATAGCAGGAGTAGTAGCAGGCCGCATCTCGTTAGTTGTTGGGGCATATGACACTTTTTATTAGTATAAAATTACAATCGTTAAAGGAGTGAGTGAGTAAATTATTTATCTATTCCGGTAAAGATGTTTTTGCTGCTTTTCTTCTGTTTGCCCAGTCTTCATTCGCTTTCTTTAAATCGTATCCAGCCGTTGATAAATAGTTATTGATCCTTCCTTTGTACTTACCGAACCACCAATGCTTTTTGTCGGATGACTCCGCATCCATCGCATATTCACGGGCTTCGGTAAGCCAGTCATAAATTTGTTTTTTCTGTTCTTCGGTCAGGCGGGGGATCATATCCTGGTAAGCGGCATAGGTGATGGGCAACACACGGTAGGTCATTCCATCCTTTACTTTTTCTACCTGGTCTTCGGCAAGTACTTTCTTTAATTGAGCGATGTACGCAGTATGTTGCTGTGTGAGCTTTTCGGCTTTTGCCAGTTCTTCTTTTTTGATGGCTTCAGGAATGGCTTCTTTATTTAAAGTGGTCGATTTCTTTAAACCGTCGATTACTATTTTACTGTTTTCGTGGATCTGGTTGAGGCTACGGTATTGCTGCGCCACGATGGTCTGCACCTGGCTAAATTTTGCAGCGTCTTTGATATCGAGGGTAGCTACTATCTTACCGGCACGCTCATTGATGGCTTTTATATACGCACTGTCTTCAGGAACAACAGCAGATTGTTGTGCCTGTACGCGACCGGCCATGAGCGCCAGTAAACAAACCAGGAAAGCTTTATGATTGCTGTGTAAAAAAAGGTAAGCGGGAGAAGCTGGTGCAGGTCTCAATACTGCTATGCTCCTGTGCAGGAAAACAACAGCTGGTTGGATGACAAGCAAATACCATTTCATGAAGGAACATTTTTATCGTTAGGGAAGAATGGCACATCACCAATAAAGATACCATTCCATTGAGCTAAAGGTACTGGTACACAGTACCGGAAACAATGTAAGGTTTCACTAAAATGATGGAATATTTTACTATTCGGTCAGCTATACCGCTATAGCTTCAGCAGTTATTTTATCGAATTGTTTGAAGGGTGGTAGCAGCACTTTTAATTCCCCCGGCGGAGGCGGTAATTGTGATGGGGCCGGGTGCCGGGCCTGCCTGCACAATAGCAAGGCACAATCCCTTGTAAGCCTTGTGCTGATTGGCTTTAAACGATTCCAAACTTGCCTGGTAGCCGTTGTCCATAGCTGCCAGGGAGCCATTTCCGGTGATTTTAATGTGGATCAGCGGGTCGGCATCCTGTACTATGCTGCCCTTTGTATCGAGTACACGAATAGTAAGAAAGGATAGGTCTTTGCCATTGGCATGGATAATCTTCCTGTCGGGGACGATTTCCAGCCTGTAGGCCGGACCGGCCGTTTTGACCTCTTTTACCAGCACGATCTTGCCGTTCTTACGGGATACGGCTTTGAGCGTACCCGCTTCAAAAGGCACCCGCCACATCACATGCAACTCATCCCCCTGTTTATGCTTTGTGCCCAATGAACGGCCATTCAACAACAACTCCACTTCATCGGCCTGGTTGTAATAGGCCCACACATCCACTACCCTGCCAGGCTCCCAATTCCAGTGCGGGAAAAGGTGTAAGACAGGTTTGCTGGTCCACTCGCTCTGGTACATATAATACACATCCTTGGGAAATCCTGCCAGGTCCACAATGCCATAATAGGAACTCCGGGCCGGCCAGGGATAGGGCACGGGCTCACCCAGGTAATCGAAACCGGTCCATACAAACAGGCCCGACAGGAAATCATGTTTCTTAATGATCTTCCAGGTCGTTTCATGAGAAGAGCCCCAATAAGCAGCCACCTGGTCGTAGGCAGATACGGTATAATCAGGATTGCCGCCTTCTACATATTTCATGGGCGAACGTTGTGGCCAGAACTTCATCGTATCGGAAGGCAGGTCATAATGCCCGCGGGTAGCAAGGGCCGACATATTCTCAGCACCGATAAATGCTTTACAGGGATAATTCTTTTGAAAATCGGTATATACTTCATGATGATAGTTCAATCCTACCACATCAAATACACCAGACTGATACATAAAATTCTTAGCCGGATTGGCCTCACTGAGGGCTGCAATGACGGGCCGGGTAGTATCAAGCGCCTTTACAATACCCACCAGTTCCCTGCTAAGCGTGATACCGGTACTGTCAAATTGTTCACGTATCTCATTGCCAATGCTCCACAGGAAGACAGAAGGATGGTTGCGGTCGCGCTTTACCTGGTCTTCCAGGTCGCGCTGGTGCCAGGCGGGGAAATCAGCATAGTAATCAAACTTGTTTTTCTTCTTGCGCCACATGTCGAATGCTTCATCGATCACCAGGAATCCCATCTGGTCACAGAGATCAAGTAATTCCGGGGCAGGGGGATTGTGCGCAGTACGGATGGCATTGGCGCCCATCTGCTTCATGATCTCCAGCTGCCTTTGCATGGCCCGTATATTGATGGCGGCTCCCAGCGCACCCAAATCGTGGTGCATACATACGCCTAATATTTTCAGGGGCGCACCATTCAGGAAAAAGCCTTTATCGGGATCAAAGTGAAAGGAGCGGATACCAAATGCTGTAGTATATTGATCTATTACTTTCCCTTGTTGCAGGATACTGGTGACTGCCTTGTACAGATAAGGACGGCTCACGGACCATAGTTGCGGCCCTGGTACCTGCAACTGCTGCGCAGTGTGGTTGATACTGTCGTTCAACGCCAGACCTGCCGAAGTTTGCGTAGCCACCACTTTACCGGCAGCATCCAACAGCTTTGTAACAAGCTGTACTTTTTGTTGTTCATCCCCTGCCCTTCTGATCGCCACCGCTATGTTTACCGTAGCTGCATTTGATCTTATTACCGGAGTTGTTACAAAACTGCCCCATTGTTCAATAGCCACCGGATGGGTGATCACCAGCCGTACGTTGCGGTAGATGCCGGAACCGGTGTACCAGCGGGAATTGGGCTGCAGACTATTGTCCACCTTTACGGCCAGTACATTTTTTTGTGGCGCTTTGTGCAGGTAAGGGGTCAGCTCATAGCCAAAAGAAATGTATCCATTGGGGCGCTTGCCCAGCCAATGCCCATTGATCCACACTTCACTGTTGCGGTAGATACCGTCAAACTCAATGAATACCTTTTTCTGCTGCGCTCCTGCAGGCAGGGCAAATGATTTACGGTACCAGCCAATGCCACCGGGCAAAGCTCCACCTTGTGTAGTGGCCGGGTTCTTCTCTTCAAAGCTTCCCTCAATACTCCAATCATGCGGCAGGCTAAGCGTCCGCCAGTCAGCATCGTTGTAGTTGTTCTCAATGGATGTACTGTCATTACCCAGGAGAAATTTCCAGTCCTTATTGAAATCGATGACAGAGCGGGATTGGGAATGCGCTCCCACCGTAAGCAGGAGTATTGAAAAGAGCGTAATATATTTTCTTAGCTGGAACATTTGAGTGATTAGTCAATTGTAAATAGTGAAGGATGCGTAATACCTGCAATGCATCGTTGTCATTTAACAAACTCCACCTTGCTCTTCCCCTTATCCACCGAAGTAGCCACCGCTATGCCACGCTGGTCCTTTTTATTGACGGCGCAGTAAAAATGATAGACCACACCCTGGTGTTTTACCACAAATGATTTGTGCGCAAAACGGTCATCATAAGGCTGCGTGGAATTGATCAGGTCATCGCCTGTCCAATCTGTCCAATGCACCAGGTCATAGGAACAGGCAAAACGATTAAATGCATCTTTTCGCCCCGTCCAGAAGGCGCCAAAATAGAACATAACCCACAGGTCATTGATCTTTTGAATCACCGCATCGCCGGTGATACCCACCGGATGATGCATGACCGGCTCCCCACCAAATCGTTTCCAATGTACCATATCATCGGAGACGGCCATGCCGATCCTTTCGAACCAACGCGTCTTGATATTGTTGACTGCAGAATCGCCGTTGGCGTTGTAATACATCACAAAAGGATAGCCGGTTGTTTGTTGCTTATCCCATATCACGGTACTCTTGAACTGCTTTTTGTTTTCCCACCAGCGTGAATCGGCCTCTTTGGGGGAGAGTACCGGTTGCAGCAATCGCTTCCATTCATGGGCCTGCTGCGGTGCTTTGGGTGTATAAGCTATTCCTAAGGACAGCAAACCTGCTTCATAACCCTTTTCTGCTCCACCGAAGTAGGACATCCAGTATTTGCCCTTATAAGACTGGAGGGCATAGCTACCACCCCATGTATAATCCTGCAAAGCCGGGTAACCAGCCTTTTGATTACCATCCCATTGGGTGGTATCTGAAAAAGACAAGAGCCTGCCTTTCGGAGTCCATTGCAACAGATCATTGCTTTCCGCCAGCCAGGTCTCATAGCCACGGCCATCAAATACCAGGTAGGTCATGAACCATTTGCTGCCTTTGCGGAATACTGTAGGGCAATCTATTTTTTTAGCGTCGTTATCCGGCACCAATACGAGTCCGTATTTATAAGGTGTTTTCACTTCTCCATACACACGCTGCATCACGGAATCAGGCACGGTCTTTTGCCCCTGCACGGACATCACACAGCATACGATAATTGATACAAATACTATAACTCCTTTTACGTTATACATAATTACCAATCTTTAGAGAGCGTCACCTACGGCGCCGCATTCAATAACCGAAACTTTTTTGCCAGAAAGCGGTGGCCCCCTACAGGGCCATCTTACTGCACATCCACACCTCCAATAGCCACCCCTTCTGCCTCCTGTGCCGTAAAACGGATACTGTAATTACCCGCATTGATCATGCTGCCGGTGGAGCTTGTAATATAGTTCCATTTACCGGCCCGGGTAGTAAGTAAAGTCACCGTTTCTTTTTTCATCAGGGTACCATCGGCTGCTAATATACTCAGTTCGCCCTTAATGGATGCCTCACCGGGCGAGTTATACTTCAGGGTTATAGAATATTCATCGGCCACCCCTACTGCTATTTTCATATTAATGGTGCCCGATCCCTGACTGTTGAATACGGCCTGTTCTTTCCCATTCACTGCTATCTGCTTTTTCACGGCACCCTCCAATATTCCTTCTGCCGCCTTATAACCGGTAACAGGTTTAAGGTCATAAGCAGGTTCTATGGAAGAGGCTTCATTGACCATAACAATATACATCGGTAAGGCCGCATCGGTATAGCCTGGTTTGTCCAGCGTTACAGTGGCGCCGGAATTGAAGCGTTTTCGATATACTTTATACAACGAAAACGTCATTTTAGTATCCTCATAGCCTTCTATCCAGGCAGGCTTTACTGCACTGACGGGAAAAGCAATCAATACATCACTGTTTACTGATACGCTGAAATTGGCCACCTGCTGCGGCATGCGGCGTGCAGGTGTTTGGATCCATTCGGCGCCATACAGGGCAGGAGGTAATGCTGTAAATAGGGCTGATTCGCCTGCATAGATCGTATCGCCTACATTCAGCCAACTCCTGGTATGCCAGTAATTCCGCTCGTTACTCTTTAGTTCGCTGATCAATGCCGGCGCTGGAGGGGCCGGTACAATTCCTGCACGGGTAGTGGCGATGGCAATAGCTGATATAATGGCCTGCCCCGCTTTTATCTGCGGAAAAGAGATCACCAGCTTGCCACCGATCACCTGTACCGCAACGGTCTTTTTAAGCGCCACATCATGCCCCACCGTTTTCCATATATCAAGGTCTTTCAACACCACCTGGTCATTAATGGCTACATCAAACAAACGGTAACCGGTACAATCCATGCCACCGCCTGTTCCCCACCAGGGTTCAATAAAATACAGTTCAACGCGGTAAGCGCCATCCGGTACGGGGAAACTATAAGTCAATTTATCCCGGCCATAACGAAAGGTTTGAAAGAGCTTCCAGTCTTTGGTGCCCTGAATTGCATCACAGGTCTGACGCTGACTGGCAAAGAAAGCGGGCATGCCTTCAAAATCATCTGTCCAGGAACCAGCACCCCAGGTAACCGGATTGCGCAGTTTCCTGTCGGCCTCCCAGTGATTGCCATAACTGTCAGTATAATCTCCTCCACCTGCATTCACGCGGTACAGGTAATGATAACCAGGCTGAGCTTGTGTGAGTGGCTTACTGCCTTTCAGCAGTTCACCGAAATGAGGCGCCTGCGGAAGCCTTTGCAGGATCACCTGATCTTTCGCCACCGCTTTACCTTTTATATAACCCACCGCATACAACACATTGTACCGGATACCAACTCTATCCCACTGAAAATGCGTACCTATCCCCTTGCGTTTTCTCTTCCCCAGCGATTGGTGGTTGATATCATTGAACAACTCTACTTCATCGCAATTGGAGTAAACAATGATGCTGTCCTTTATGCCGGGCGTTGTCCATCTTTGCGGCCAGGTATGGGAAACGATGTAGAGCATCGGGTCAGCAGCATAATTTGCGCGGAATAGATGGAATACATCCAGGGGCTCTTCCCAGGGTGTAAGCAATCCTTTATAATTGACCGGCCCTATCCTGTCGAGCTCTCTGTACCCTTCTCCCCCCTGCACACGACCTGGATTATCGTGCGAAGTATATAACCAGAAGAAATGACCGCTGCTGCTGTCCTTCACCGATTCTGCCAACCTGATCTTCTGTTCCATCAATTGCGTCATGCGGTCTTCACTATAAGGACCGCTTTGGTCAAAAGGTCCTTCTGTATGGAGGTCTAGTGTACGCCAGGCGCCATATTCACCAATGAGCACCTGCCGTTTTACATCTTTGTCATAGGTAGCGGGATCACCGCCATAGGTGCCTGTCCAGTTTTGGGGCACGTCCCAGTCAGTGCCTTCCCCGCCGTTGCAGGTAGTGACCTTTCGTTGTGCAGAAGCTGTAGGATCCAGCGAGCGCACCAGCTCCGTACATTCACGGGCAAAGCCGGCGGGCAGTTTGCTTTCATTTTGAAGGCCCCACAATACCACGGAAGGATTGTTCCTTCGCTCTATCACCCATTCTTTCAGCAATTGTTTAAACTGCTCCCTGAAAGCCGGTGTATCGTACCATACATGGGCCGACAATTGCGTCCACCACAGGATGCCCAGTTCGTCCCAATATTTTTGATAGAGCAGGTTGTGCGGCTGGTGTGCATCACGGAAGGCATTAAAGCCCACCGCTTTCATTTGCAAAGCCCTTGCTCTTATTTGTTCGGGTGTAAAAGCATGGCTATTGCCCATCAGGTGTTCATACTCTGCAATGCCATTGATGAATACCGGTTTCCCATTCAGGTAAAACTGGTTGGTAGCGCCGGGCCTGCCCACCGACCAGTTGATCCAGCGAATACCATAAGGCATGCTTATGCTGTCGATGGTCTTACCACGCTCCTTTATGATGGTAACAATGGAATACAGGTAGGGATCTTTCAGCGACCACAAGTGTACGATGTTAAATAATGCCAGGCGTTGCGCCGCTTCAATAGTGCTACCGGGCTCGATGGCAGTGGTATTTGTTGCAGTAGTCACTATCTTTTTGTTCCGGTCGAGCAGGCGGTTGACCACCTGCACCGTGCGCGTTGTGCTGCCGTAGTTCTTCACGGAGGTATGCAGGAAAATAGTAGCCTGTGTAGCGGAAACAGTGGTATCATTCCAGGCATGCACGCCAAAAGGCTGTACACGCACTTCATCGGTAATGATCAATTGCACGGGCCGGAAAATACCCATGGGCTGTGAACCTTCTGAGAATCCCCGCTCAGGCGAACAGCCACCACATACCCAGGGAAGATCGGTGATGCCAGCAGGATGTGCTGCCTGTACAGCCAACAGATTCCCGCTACCGGCTTCAATGACATCCGTCACATCAAGCGTGAAGCTGGTTCTGCCGCCGGCATGTTCGCCCACCTGTCTCCCATTGAGCCATACAGTGGCATAGGAACCCACACCTTCGAAACAAATGAAATAACGCTTTCCTTTTTCTTTTTTGGAGAGTGTAAATGTTTTACGGTACCAGGCATATCCATGCCGGTTGCCATGCAGCATGCGGCGATAACCTTCGTACCCATCCCAATTATGGGGCACCTGCACCGGTTTCCATTGTGCTGGCTTATAGGATGCTTTTTCAAATCCGTTGAGCGAAGCCGCCAATGAATCATGCGCTACACTCAGCCAATTGTTATTGAGGGATACGATGGTACGGTTGCCCTGCTGCGCCAGGAGGGAGGAAGAAAAGTACAAGGCAACGAGTAATAAGAGACTGCTATGGTACGGTAGGTATCTCATGGTTTGGTTCCACTGCTAAAGCCATCTACTTCCAACCTTTGCACATTGTCCGTCACCAGCGGGCTTCCCTTTTTCACGTTGATACGCACTTTGTGTAACTGGATATCTTTTGCATTGCGGATGGTGATGCCCGTCTCTGCTTCGAAATACACATCGTGTAAACTCACCTCCTCCACAGGCATTTCAGCCAGGCCATTGATGTACATCGCAGTTTTGGTATAAGCAGTGATATTGCTAAAGCGGATATTCCTGAATTGCGGTGTACGCTCACTCACAGGTTCCGGCGGTACGCGGGCATATTCCATATCCAGTACAATGGCCTGATCACGGATGTTTTTCATGATCACATTGTCTACCCGGATATCTTCCACCACGCCTCCTCGACCGCGGGTGGTTTTGATACGAATTCCCCTGTCAGTACCATCAAACACACAATTGCTGATGGTGATATTCTTTACACCACCGCTCATTTCACTGCCAATAACCACACCACCATGTCCACTCAGCATGGTGCAGTTGGTAATCGTATAGTTCTGCGCCGGCGCCGCTTTGGTGCGACCGGGTATATCTTTACCTGACTTGATCGTAATACAATCATCTCCTACACTGATAAGGCAGTTGCTGATGTGCACGTATTTGCAGGATTCAGGATTGATGCCATCGGTATTGGGCGAAGGGGGATTATTAATGGTAACACCTGTAATGGTCACGTTTTCACAGAACTCCGGATTGATGGTCCAGAATGGTGAATTGCGGATGGAGATCCCTTCTACCTGTACGTTTTTACAATACATGGGTTGAATGAATGGCGGACGCAGGAAGCCTCTTTTCATTTGCTTCGGATCATCGGGCAACAGGATATCCTTATTGAGACTGTCGAATATAAACTGCCATTTGCTGCGTTGCTGCCCTTCTTTGTATCCTTCCACAAAATGCCACCATTTACGACCATGGCCATCAATAATGCCCCGGCCTTTGATGGCAATATTCTCTGCTTCGTAAGCGTAGAACAGAGGAGAAAAACTAGTCACATCCACCCCTTCATAGCGGCTCTTCACCATGGGAAGGTAATCATCAAAATCATCACTGAAATGTAGCTCGGCACCGGCATCAATAAAGATGGTGATATTGCTTTTGAGGTGGATGGGGCCTGTAAGGTATTTACCGGCCGGAAAATAGACCGTACCTCCTCCTGCTTTGGAAGCAGCGGCAATCGCTTTGGCAATAGCCATGGTAGCCTTTCGGCTGCTGTCGTTCTTAGCGCCATATTTTAAGACGTTGTAATACTGTTGAGAGTATACCTTCCCTGAGATGGTTACCAACAGAACGCAGATGATGAATTTAAGGGTGTACTGCATAATCGTGAATCGGCAATCGTGAATCGGCAATGGTTCGTACTTTTTCATAATCGCTGCCTTTTATTTACCAGCCAATCGAAGCAAAGGCTTCTGTATTCTGTATTCTAAATTCTGTATTCTTCTCTACTGGTATCCCGGATTTTGTCCAAATCCGGCGGCATTCAGAGGTGCCCTGTGCACCACTCACGGCGGTTTTGTTACCGGGCTTTACGGTGATGGTGACGCCTGCCAGCGATCCGCCGGAAGCAGCATAAGGCTAACTATCTGACAACTTGGTAGTTCTTAAAAATGCCATGCTAAAGGTAATGGCTGCTCAAAGCTCAACAATGTCATGTACACCTATAATGATGGATTATTTTACTATTCATCAACATTCATACACAATGCATTAACCCAATAAAAAAGGGCCACCTGGAAAGGCGGCCCCCACATTTCAATAAATGTGCATGAGAAAAAAGGCTTAATAGTCAGGGTTTTGTTGTGCATTCTCATTGGCATTGCGTACACCTTCCGGTATGGGCATTGTCCATTCGCGATCTGCAGGATTCAATTGGCAATCCCCTGTAGGTGAAATAGCGGTATTACCGCAGGTGCTGCCGCGGATGATCGTGCGGGTAGTTCTTTTCAGGTCGAAGAAGCGATGCCCTTCTCCTACCAGTTCTCTTCTTCTTTCATTGGCAATGGCTTCCAGCAGCAGCGCGCCGGTTACACCCGTTACCGGTATGTATCCATTGATGCGGGCAGCGCGAAGCGCGTTAAGGTCATCAAGCGCCAGGCCTTCCTGGCTATTTTTGGCCCGCGCTTCTGCCCTGATCAGGTACATCTCACCAGTGCGGAAAGCCGGAAAGTTCATATTCCCGTCAGACACGGTGCCTTTGCCACGATATTTGGTAATTGATAACTCTCCACTGATCGGAGTAAAGTAAGCGCTGTAGCGGATATCATTGCTTTGAATAAGACCTGTATTACCAGCCACCGTAGCGATTTCCAACGCAGGTCGAAAATAACTGCGGGAATTAGTAGCAAAGAAAGCAAGGAAGGTTGGACCACTTTGCCCGGACTCAAACTGAACATTCCAGATGATCTCTCCCCGGTTGGTTTGATTGTACATACCTGAAAAAGCAGCCTGATTAAGGTTTACCAGCGGCCGGTCGGCAATTACCTTGGTAGCAGCTGCAATGGCTTCGGGCCACATGCCTGCGTACAGATAAACCCTGGCCTGGATGGCATACAAAGCCGGCAGATCAATGAAAGGACGCGTAAGCCCCACAGCAGCATTGATCGGCGCATCAATATTCTTCAACAATGCTTCAGCTTTGGAAAGGTCATTGAAAATAGAATCATAGTACTGCTTGTTGGGCATCCTGGCCGGTTTTACGCTGGGCGACACAATGAACTGTGTACTATAATAAAGCGCCAGTACAGTCGTACTATTCCGGTCATAATTAACTGCAAAATAACGGAGCAGATCAAAATGTGCCATCGCACGCATGGCATAAGCCTGGCCTTTGATCCGGTTGGCCATTAATTGGTTTGCAGGTGTAGTAAATTTATCAATATCCCGCAGCACAATATTCGCATTGGCTACTACACCATAAGGCGCCTGGTAAAGTGAACTTACCTGGCCCGTATTGGGCTGGTATATCCAGTCGGCCATCGTGCGTGAGTTGGCCAGGGTTTGAAGGGTCTCATATAAATTATCACTCAATACATCGGGTAAGAGTGCCCAGCCCGCACCAGTGCCGCTGCCCGAACCAAAATAGTTGGCATTACGGAAAGAAGCATAGGCGCCCAGCATAACCTCTTCTACCTGTTTGATGGAAGACGGATTGGAGATCGCATCAAGGTTGTATTCGGGATAAAGATCAATAAGGTCTTTTTTGGTGCAGCCCTGCAAAACAAAGCAGGCAACCAACAGGTAAATAACAGAACGTTTTATAGTAATAAACATATTGTATGCTTTATAATTGTTCAGGTACATGTAATAGGGTTAAAATCCGATGGACAATCCGAAAGTAGTTTGCACCAAAGCAGGATATTGGGCACCAGTCAATGACACACCGGTCATCTCGGGATCAAAACTTTTGAAATCAGTTTTTGTCCACCAGTTCTGTCCCTGCACAAAAATGCGGGCCGAACGGAGCTTTACTGTATTCAACCACTTAGCGGGCAATGTATAACCCAGGGTTACATTGCGCAGGCGCCAGAAACTGGCATTCTCCAGAAAACGGGTGGTTTGTGTTTGATAGGCATTACCACCGGAAGATGAGGGCCTCGGCACATTGGTAATATCTCCGGGTTGTTTCCATTCATTCAACACTTCCACCGACATATTATCATAGAAATAGGTGGGGTTGGTAATGTTGTTCATATCGTTATTGTACATGTACCTGTTGAGGAAGAAGCTCACCTGAGCCGACAGGTCGAGCCCTTTATAAGAGAAGGTGGTGGATATACCGCCAAACCAGGGTGCATCAGAAGTTCCCTGAATTACTTTATCATTTACATTGAAGGTGGGCGTAGTGGATTTGTCGCGTTTATTGTACAGCGCATTGCCATTGTCGGGATTTACACCGGCGTATTCAACGAGGTAAAAGCTATTCACCGGTTTTCCTACTGCAAGGATGGTAGTACCAGAGATCAGTGAATCTTTCTGTAAGGCGATCACCTCGTTCTTATTATAGGTGATATTACCGGCAATGGTCCAGCGGAAATCCTTTGTCTGAATCACATCACCACTCAATGAGAATTCGACGCCCCGGTTCCGGAGCTTATTGAGGTTACCATCAATGCTGGCAAAACTATTTAAGGCAAAGTCCAGGCCTATAGGATAGAACAGGTCCTGTGTCTCCCGGTCATACAATTCTATGGAGCCTGATAACCTGCGTTTGAAGAAGGAGAAATCAATGCCGAAATTAATCATACGGCTGGTTTCCCAACGAAGGTCCAGGTTACCGGGACTGGATATAGCCCATCCGCTCACACCTGCATAGGAATTCCTGCCAAACAATGGATAGGCATATTCATTATTTGAATTGTTGCCGTTGTAACCAATGCTGGCGCGCACTTTCAGATCGTCCAGGATACTAATGGTCTTCAGGACTTCTTCATTGGAAGCCATCCATGTAAAGCCTATCGATCCGAAATTGGCAAAGCGGTTATTGAATCCAAACCTGGATGAGCCATCACGCCTGCCTACCAGGTTCACATAATATTTGTTGTCATAGCCATAATTGGCCGTCAGGAAATAAGATTGCAATCCACTTTGCGCACCGCCGCCACCTACCACCGGAATATAATTGGGGTTGGTAACACTGCCGGCTGTGATGCCTGTTTCATTTTCAAATCCATTGGTGAAGCCATAACCGGTAAAATTAAAATTGCCGGCATTATTCTTTACCAGTTCAAAGAACAAGCCTCCCTCTATTTCATGTTTGCCAAAATCCTTTTTATAGTTTAAGGAGGTAGTGCCGGTATAACGCAGGTTGCGGCTGAAGGCCCTGGTCAAACCACCCTGTCTTGCCCGGCCCGCAGATACGCGGGGACTGGTAAAGGATTCGCTTTCCGTTTGTCCATAATCAATACCCCAATTGGTACGTGCATACAAACCCTGTAGAAAAGGGAAATAGTATTCGAGATAAGTAGTACCAATGGCTTTGATCTGCATGGCATTGTTATGGTTGAGGAACAATTCCATGGCGCCATTAGGCTGGCCGGATGTGAACTGACCGGTGCCAGCGCCCCCGGTTTCCTGGTATTCACCCGTACGCGGATCAATGTCTCTCTCATAGGGGTTTGCCCAACGGATGGCATTCAGTGGCGTAGCTATACCGGTATTGGCTTCACTGGTATTTATCCTTTTGGAATAGCCGCCCTGAGCACTGATACCAAAACGCCAGTTCTTTACACTATTGTCTACATTCACCCGCACGGTATACCGTTTCAGTCCTGTGGTCTTTACTATACCTTCCTGGTCCATATAAGACAATGATCCAAAGAAGCGACTGGCCTGGTTGCCGCCACTGGCGCTGATCTGGTGTTGCTGTGTAACACCTGTTTCAAAAAGCGCATCACGCCAGTTGAAATTTACCTTACGCAAACTATCGGCTTGTGCCGTGGTCCAGCCATAGGGATTCCCACGCTGCAATTCATAGTCTATTTTTTGCTGGCTATTCATGACGATCAACCGGTCCTCGGGTAGTTTGCTGAAACCTACCTGCCCATCATAATTGAGTTGTAGCTGCCCGGCTTTGCCACGGCGTGTATTGATCACAATAACACCATTGGCGCCGCGTGAACCATAGAGTGCAGTTGCCACTCCATCCTTTAGTATTTCCACGCGCTCAAAATCACCCTGGTTCACCGTGGCAAAATCAGCTGCGGAAACCTCAATGCCATCCATTATATATAAGGGTACATTGCTACCATTCACAGAACCCACACCGCGAATACGCACTACTGCATTGGCGCCAGGTTGTCCACTGTTGGCGATTACGGAAACTCCGGCAGCCTGGCCTTGTAAAGCCTGGTCAAAAGAAGCCATCGGTTGTTTACGTACCTCTGAGGCCGAAACAGAAGCAGTAGCACCGGAATATTTCTTACGTGCCACCGTAGTATAACCGGTTACAACCACTTCATCAATTAAGGAACTTTCGATCTCCATTTGGGCATTGATGCTGGTACCTTTTACAGGCAGTACCATCCGCTTGTAGCCCACAATACTGATCACCAACTTTTTGGTGGAGGCAGGAACCTGGATGCTATAGGAACCATCGGCTTCGGCCCTTACAGCCGCTTCATTATTTTCTGTACTGATGGTTGCTCCGGCGAGGGGCGTGCCGCTTTTGGCATCTGTGATCTTACCGGAAATTTTTTGTGTTTGGGCAAGGGTGAGTTGACAGAATAGAAAGGACAATACAATGGTTAGCCCATAGCATTTTCTCATGTGCATTAGTTTTGATGTTAATAATAAGCAGTACGGCGTTGCGGGCAAACCAATCGTCAGACAGGTGGGTGGTGCAGACAAATGCCGCACACCCTATAAAAAAATACAGGTGTAATGAGTTGTGTCAAATGGCAATAACAAACGGAAGGAGGGCAATCAAAGATATTGGGACAGGGAATAACTCACCTGTTGGCCATTGGCCGGCAAACGATCGATAGAAATTAACAATGTGGGGCTATACTGTAGTTAATGGAAGGCTATACGGAGTACGTTATAAAGTAAATATATCAAAAATCCGGATGCGACGGAACAACAAGGAATAAATAAAAAAGGGCCGCCTGAAAAGGCAGCCCCACATTTCAACAATGTTCATGAGAAAAAATTCTTAATAGTCAGGATTTTGTTGGGCATTTTCATTGGCATTGCGTACACTTTCCGGTATGGGCAATGTCCATTCGCGATCTGTAGGATTCAATTGACAATCGCCGCAGGGCGATATTGCCTGGTTGCCACAGGTAATTCCCCGTATTATGGTGCGGGTGGTTCTTTTCAGGTCGAAAAAGCGGTGGCCCTCTCCTACCAGTTCCCTTCTTCTTTCATTGGCAATGGCTTCCAGCAGCAGGGCACCGGTTACACCTGCTACCGGTATGTATCCGGAGATCCGGGCAGCGCGCAATGCGTTCAGGTCATCCAATGCAAGCCCTTCCTGTGCATTCCTGGCCCGGGCCTCTGCCCTGATCAGGTACATTTCGCCGGTACGAAATACAGGGAAGTTCATGCTGCCATCAGTAACCGCCCCTTTGCCGCGGAATTTGGTCATTGACAGTTCTCCGCTCATAGTCGTAAAAAAGGCATTGTAGCGAATATCGTTGTTGCGTATCAACCCGCTGGTGCCTGCCACCGTAGCGATTTCCAGTGCGGGACGAAAATAACTGCGCCCATTGGTAGCAAAATAAACCAGGAAAGTGGGTCCCTGCTGACCGGTTTCAAACTGCACGTTCCAGATGATCTCACCGCGGCTGGTTTGGTTGTACATACCGGAAAAAGCTGCCTGGTCAAGATTTACCAGGGGACGGTCAGCGATCACTTTGGTAGCTGCTGCAATGGCTTCGGGCCACATACCCGCATACAGGTAAATCCTGGCCAGCAGGGCGTTGATTACCGGCAGGTCAATATAAGGACGGGTAAGGCCTGTTGCAGGATTGATAGCCGCATCCACATTGCCTAATAAGGTAGTGGCTTTGGAAAGATCATTGAAAATGGAATCATAGTATTGCTTGTTGTTCATCCTGGCCGGCCTCACATTGGGCTGCACAATAAATTGGGTACTGTAATAAAGCGCCAGGTCGGTCGTGCTGTTCCTGTCGTATTTAACAGCGAAATAACGCATCAGGTCAAAATGCGCCATGGCACGCATGGCATAGGCCTGACCTTTGAGCCGGTTGGCCAGCAACTGGTTATCTGCCCTGGTAAATTTATCAATATCACGTAAAACAATATTCGCATTGGCAATCACTGCATAAGGCGCTGCATACAGACTGGCCACCTGGGCAGTATTGGGCTGGTAAAGCCAATCGGCCATGGCGCGTGAGTTGGATAGGGTTTGCAGGGTTTCATACACATTATCGCTCAACACATCGGGCATGTAGGCCCAACCCGATCCCGTACCACTGCCCGATCCAAAGTAGTTGGCGTTGCGGAAAGCCGCATAAGCGCCCAACAATACATCCTCCACCTGCCTGATATTGGAAGGGTTGGCCAGTGCATCGAGGTTAAACTCCGGATAGAGATCGACCAGCTCCTTTTTTGAACATCCCTGCAAAACAAGGCTGCTAACACCAACGAAAAACACAAAGCATTTTACTATTTTAAACATACTATATACTTTATAGTTATACTTATTCAATTAATGATTAGAGACCGATAGATAATCCCACCGTGGTTTGAATCAACGCGGGGTACTGGGCTCCGTTCAGTGAAACACCTGTCATTTCAGGATCAAAACTTTTGAAATCGGTTTTTGTCCACCAGTTTTGCCCCTGTATAAAGATCCGGGCAGATCTTATTTTAGCAGCATTGATCCAGGAAGTTGGGAAAGTATAACCCAGTGTTACGTTGCGTAAACGCCAGAAGCTGGCATCTTCCAGGAAACGGGTAGTTTGAGCCTGGTAAGCATTGCCGCCGGAAGTGGTAGGCCGGGGCACATTGGTAATATCTCCCGGTTGTCTCCATTCCGTTAATACCTCTACATCCATGTTGTCGGTATAATAAGAGGGATTGGTAACATTGCTCCGGTCGTTATTGTACATATCACGGTTTAAGAAGAAATTCAACTGAGCGCTCAGGTCAAGGCCTTTATAGGAAATGGAGGTAGAGATGCCACCAAACCAGGGCGCATCGGAGGTACCCAGGATTACCTTGTCATTGGAATTAAAGGTTGGCGTGGTAGATTTATCACGTTTATAATAAAGTGCATTCCCATTGTCCGGATTCACCCCGGCATATTCCACCAGGTAAAGACTATTGATAGGCCGTCCTACCGACAGGATAGTAATGCCCGACACGGTAGAGTCGCGTTTCAGCTCCAGCACCTTATTCTGGTTATAAGTAATATTGGCTTCAAGCGTCCAGCGGAAATCTTTTGTATCTATGATATCGCCACGCAAGGATACTTCTATACCACGGTTTCTCAGTTTGCCAAAGTTGCCGTCAATGGTAGCAAAACTGTTCAAGGCAGGATCGATCGGAATACCATAGAACAGGTTTTGCGTTTGACGGTCATACAATTCAACCGTGCCCGACAAACGCTTGCTCAGCAAAGAGAAATCAACGCCTATATTGATGGTGCGGTTGGTTTCCCAGCGCAGGTCCAGGTTACCGGGGCTGGAAATACCCCAGGCACTGGCGCCGGCATAGGCACCCCGGGCAAATAAGGGAAGTGCATAATTGGCAGAAGCATTGTTGCCATTGGTACCGAAGCTGGCACGCAGTTTCAGCTCATCCAGTACAGGGATATCTTTCATGAACGCTTCTTCGGTCACTGCCCACGTCAACCCTACAGATCCAAAATTACCAAAGCGGTTGTTGAAACCAAAGCGGGACGATCCATCACGTCTGCCTACCAGATTTACGTAGTACTTACTATCATACCCATAGTTAAGGATGGCGAAATAAGATTGCAAACCACTTTGGCCACCGCCACCCACGGTATTTGCTATGTAATTGGGATTGGCAGCACTGCCGGGCGTAATGCCCGTTTCATTTTCAAAGCCATTGGTAAAGCCAAATGCCTGAAAGCTGAAATTCCGGCTATTGTTTTTTACTACCTCAAAGAAGACACCGCCTTCTATTTCGTGCTTGCCAAACTCCTTTTTATAGTTGAAAGAGGTAGTTCCTGTATAACGAAGGTTACGGGAAAAGCTTCTGGTGAGTGATCCATTCCTGGGCCGGCCTACAGCTACCCGTGGACTGGTAAACAGCTCTCCTTCCGATTGTCCATAATCAATACCCCAATTGGTACGGGCAAACAAGCCTTTTACAAAAGGAAAATGATATTCCAGGGTGACAATACCAATACCTTTTAATTGCAAGGTGCTATTGTGATTGAGGAATAATTCCATCGCTGCATTGGGCTGGCCGGAAGTAAACAACCCTGTATTGGCCCCGCCGGTTTCCTGGTATTCGCCGGTGCGTGGATCAATATCCCTTTCATAGGGATTGGCCCACCGTATAGCATTCAAAGGCGCGTTGGTAGTGGTAATGGCCTCGCCGGTATTGCTGATCTTTGAATATCCACCCTGCACACTGATACCAAAGCGCCAATTCTTCACATTATTATCTACGTTCACGCGCACAGTATACCGCTTCAGTTCGGTTGTTTTTAGAATACCCTCCTGATCGAGGTAGGACAAGGAGCCGAAAAAGCGGCTGGTTTGGCTACCGCCACTGGCGCTTACCTGGTGTTGCTGTGTGGTACCCGTTTGAAAAAGCGCATCCTTCCAGTTGAAGTTGACGGCCCGCAAACTGTCGGCTTGCGCGGGAGTCCAGCCATACAAATTACCCCGTTGCAATTCATAGTCTATTTTTTGCTTGCTGTTCATTACGATCAGCCGGTCTTCGGGCAATTTGCTGAACCCCACCTGACCATCATAATTCAATTGCAGCTGACTGGCTTTACCACGGCGGGTATTGATCACAATAACACCATTGGCGCCGCGTGAACCATAGGAAGCAGTGGCTACGGCATCCTTCAATATTTCTATCCGGTCAAAGTCGGCCTGATTAATAGCGGCAAAATCAGCTGCCGTGATCTCAATGCCATCCATAATATACAAGGGCTGGTTATTGCCATTGATCGATCCATTGCCGCGAATGCGCACCATACCGGCAGAGCCAGGCTGTCCGCTATTGGCAATCACAGATACACCGGCGGCCTGGCCTTGCAAGGCCTGATCGAAAGACGCCATTGGTTGTTTGCGTACTTCAGCTGAGGATACCATGGCGGTAGCACCGGCAAACTTCTTACGTTGCACAGTGGTGTAACCCGTTACCACTACTTCATCGATCGTTACCCCTTCCACCTCCATGGTTATATTGAGGATATTGCCTTTTACAGGGACCACCATCCGTCTGTATCCGACAATAGTGACGATAAGGTTTTTTGTTGCAGCGGGCACTTCTATGGTAAATGCTCCTTCTGCATCAGCCCGTACAGCTTTATCATTCTTTTCGGTAGCAATGGTAGCTCCCGCCAGCGGTGTGCCGGTCTTGGCATCGGTGATCTTACCCGAAATTTTCTGGGTTTGGGCAAAGGTGAAATGAAAGCAGAGTATTGACAATACAATGCTTAACCCATAGCGTTTTCGCATGAGACAGTAGTTTTGGTGAAATCTAAATGTCGCAGTAAACTTGATTTGATTTCATTCAAATATCTGATCTACTCCTTTCGTCCTACCAACGGAGTGCAGAGAGGCATCATATAGCTTTAATGGGATATAACAGGTAATAACCTACAGTGATATCCATACAGCATTGGCCCGGCGCGGGATACGGGTGCATATTGAATGACAGGTATGTTATTTTTTATTGATGTACGCGCAGCATCAGAAGTAAGTGGAAATGCCTATTTGGAAGCCGGCCACTTTCGTAGCAGGGTTGCCCAGCAGGTCCCTATGCCATTCATGCCTGTAATTGGCCCTGAATACTGTTTGAGCAGTAGGCCGGAAACTAATAGCGGGAACAAGGGCTGTAACATTATCATAAATATTTCCTCCTGTTTGCCTGAACCTACCCACATTGTAATCGGCATACTCAGCCCGCAAGGCTATATTGATCACCGCATTGTCCCAATCGAAGATCCTTTTCCTGATCACGGGCTGTACAATATCAACAAAGCCTCCCCGCTGCTTACCGCCAAACTGTTCCGTATAATGATCGGGCAGGTTCACAAAAGTCCAGGCCCATTCGCCATTGAGGAAGGTCTTAAGGCCAGGTAAGGTACTGTTGAAATCAACCGCCACTACCTTCACCCGCCGTTTCTTGTCCAGCACCAGGCCATCTTCTTTGAATTTATTGTACACGCCGCCCATATAAGACAAGCCCAGCTCTCCCACCTTTCGGTGTTTGATCGCAAATTTTCCGGTAAGCAAAGGGCTGCCGTTAAAGCTTTCTTCAAAACGGTCTTTGTTTTCCTTACTGGCCGGCAGAAAGGTCCTGTTTTCTGTATTGGCAATTATTTTATCATCAAAGCCATTGGTGAGGTATACCTCATAAGCATATACCCAATCGGTGGTGAACTTTTTGCCGTACAGACCAAACCCCACGTTGCTCCAGGTGGCAGGTAGTAACTGCGTGGCGGATATAGGCCGGTCTATAAACTCCCATTTGGGACCGTCGTGGTTTTGGTTGAATGCTCCGATAGGATTCATGATGATCCCTCCCCTGAAATTCAATAAGGGTGCAAATTCAACATCTACTGATGCAAATTCAATATTGATCTCTTTGGTACCATCTTCAAACTCTATTTCCGTAAGGAATTTGATCCTGCGGGAAAGGGAGGAAGATAAGAACAACGTAAGCCTTCTCATTTGAAACTGGCTACCTTCACTCACGCCATTGTCACTGAGGTATTGGTAATTGGCTTCTGCATAACCGCCGATGGCAACTGGTAATTTTCCTACCTGCAAAAAAGGCCGGTTGTATACCGCATCCATATTCATTTGCAGGGAATCGTTTTTAACAGGAATCCTTCGCAGGAGCTCAGGATCGATCTGTGCCCATACGGCGGAAGTCAGGATGCAGCCTATAGCAATAAGTAGCGTTCGTTTCATTTCTTTCTCAGGTCTATAAATAATTGATTGTTGTTTACTGTTACCGGGAAGGTCCTCAGGTCTCTTTCGGCAGGCCCATTGGTTACCCTTCCTTTGTTATCGTATTCGCTTCCATGTGCAGGGCAGTGCAGGTGCGTACCGGCCGCCTGCAGTTCGGCCCCCTGGTGGGCGCATTGCATCCAGATGGCCGCATATTCTGTATCACTAAACCGGTATACACAAATGGGGAACTTCAATTCTTCGTTTCTCACCACTACATAAGCATGGTAGGCGGTTTGCCCTTTTTCTTTCACTTTAAAATCATCCATGTTGATGAACATGCCGTCCGTATTCAATCGGCCACTTATAAATTGGGTAGACTTGCAGCCTGTTAATGCAGCCAGCCCTGTCATGGATAAACAGGCAGTACAACTGCTTGCGATAAACTCCCTTCGTTTCATGGTTAGATTGGCTTTATAGGGATTCAAGAAATTTTATCAGTCTGTTTTTGTCATCCGTACTCAGTTGCCGGAAACCATTACTGCTTTGCTGCCCTTCACCACCATGCAACAAAATGGCATCTTCAATGCTGTGGGCACGGCCATCATGGAGTAAAAAATACTGGCCACCCTGTGAGTTTTTGGAAAGACCCATTCCCCACAAAGGTGGGGTACGCCATTCGGCGGTGGTGGCCATTCCTTCTGTGTAGCCATCATCAAGCCCGGGGCCCATATCGTGCAAAAGGAGATCGGTAAACGGGAAGAATACTTTATTGGATAAAGCATTGATGAAGGAAGCACCGGTTTTCATTTCAGGCACATGACATTTACCACAGCTGATCTGTGTAAACAACTTCCTGCCTGCCAGCACATCTGCATCACCAGGTGTACGCTGAACAGGGGCTTTCAGGGTTTTCAGATAAATCACCACATCTATTATAGTCTGATTGCTTACTTCGGGATCCACCTCCAGGTTATTATACGTATCATAGGGTTCAAAGGAAGAAGCAATCCCCATATCCTGGTTGTAAGCGTTCACTGTTTGGTGCAACAGATCATAGGCGGCTGCTTTCTTGCCAAACCGCGCGATATATCTTCCATTATGTTCAACCGCATTAGCCCGGAGATTCAGGTAACCCGGAATAGAGATCCAATTAGGGACACCGGAAATGCCATCGCCATCCAGGTCAAGTGGATCGGCCAGCGCCAGCAGATCGGCATCGGTCACTGCATCCAGGAAACCCAGCCCGGTATTGGCTGGTGGCATGAACTTAGAAAAAGTGGCTCCTGCTGGTAATTGTTCGGGTTGGTAATGGTACACAGCACGTTGTTGCAACTGGGGACCACCCGCATGCAGGAAATGATTGCCCGTGCTATCCGTTTGTCCAAATCTCGTTAAGGTAGTAAAAGGATGCCCCTTGCCATCGCCGGCATGACAGGTGCCGCAGGAAGTAGCGACAAAGATCGGCCCCAGTCCTTTTTCGGGTGTAAATATTTCATCATTAAAAGCCACATCTCCCCGGAGGAATTGGAGCGACTGCTCGGCTGTCAGCCCTTCTACCGGGCCATCCAGTATACTGTCATCTGCGGGCGCCTGGGGCAGGAGCTTCTCACAGGCCACCAGGAGGGTGATGATGGCCACAATACTCCCAATAGCAATTAGTTTTTTAGGTATCCTTGATAACATTTTTTAGACTTGTCTAAATTTATATTTATACAAGTCTAATCAAATTTTATGATTTCCAAAAATATAGGTGGCCCTTATTCCGGGAACCTGCGCCCTTAAACTGATACTTTGTTGCATAAGCTGCATAGCAATAAGGCGGAGGACGTATAGCTGAAGGCCTGGATTAGTAGCCACCTTATAGTCTATTCCAAGCCAATGCCACCTGCATAAAACCATTCTATTTACATAGATTCTCCATTGATCCTCCATTCATCTTCCATTATATAATGGGAGATGAATGGAAAAAGAATGGACTTTTATTGTATATACAATATAATTTAGATAGTCTCGATGAGTACCCATAGACTACCCATTAAGGCGGCAGGAAGCTTTTCCCAAAACAAAAGGAGGGCAATGAATGGGTGCAATGGCTATTTACCTGTTTAAACAGGAATGGCCAGCATTGGCTGACCATAAAAGGTTGAAGTTGAATTATTTATTCGAAGATCCAGTCTACTTCCTTCCTGCCATCTTTTGTTTGGAGGGCGGCATCGTATACCCGAAGTGGTTCATTATCAGCAATAAAACCCAGCAAGAGGCAGGCGCCTTTGGCCAATTTCAGCGTATGGGTACCGGCTTTGAAGGTATAGGTATGAATATTGACCGGTGGCAATCCTTCGAGAATGATGGCATTGGCGATCTTCACATCGGCCTGGCCATAATCATTGGCGCTGGCATTGGTCTCCAGTTCGGGCGCGGGTAAAAATCCGGCGGCTTTGGTATGGAAGAACCCCACGAGCAGTTTGACCGGTGCAGCTGTAGTAAAGGTGAACCCAGTGCCGGTTTGCACCTGTTGTGCCCAGTGGGCCTTCATGCCCTCCATGCCTTGCAACTCGGGCACTATACCTGTAATAGTATAGGCACTATCATAAAAAGGCCTTTGCCCTTTTTGTAAGGAATAGGGCGACCTGTAACTATTGCTGGTGAATACAACCCTGGCTGGCTTAAGAACGGGATTCGCGACAGTGCCAGTAGCACTGTTCAGGGATTGTAGCGAATCAATGCGCTTTTTCAAACGACCCAGCTCTTGCTCAAATTCAGGCAATACTTCCCACCAGTTCTTATAAGTTGCATTGACGCCCCGGAAGGGGATCTTGCGTTGTTGCGTTTGCATACTGTTGGCGTAGCGGTAAGTTCCTTTGGTAAGATCAGTCAGCTTTCTGTACCAGTCCACACTTTCTTCTAATGGCTTTACCACCTTTTGCAGATCGCTCAACTGGTTACTGTATTTATAACGCAAGGCGTCCAGTGCAGCCTGTGCTTTGAAGGCGTAATGATTGGCAAGCGCATTGTAACAGAGCATATCATTTTTCAGCAGGAGAAAGTCTTCCTTATTGCGCGTTACCTGTTGTTCTGCGGCATTGATGGCATCCAGCGCTTTTTGTCCGTGCACTTTTACTTCTGCTATTACCTGAGTGGGTGTCTCTCCTATATGGGGTTGCTGTTGCCATTCTTTGGCCGCATATTCAGACAACATCTCCCCTTCCGGTCCTTCTGAATTGTATAACAAGGTAAACAAGCCAAAGCGGTTGGGGTTGACCAATTGCGGCATGGTCATGCCCAGGGTCATTGTTTGACGGTTGCCATCTGTAATGCCGAAGCGGCGCAATAATTTAGGAGCGATCTCGCCTGATTCCTCATAGGCTTCCAATATCTTCTTCCCATCATGAAGCGAACAACCATAACGGACCGCCAGCAGGCCTGCCCAATAATTGATCTCCTGTGCACGGTCGCGGTTGGCATTCCAGGCGTAACGGGCCCATTCGCGGTACCAGAGCCAGTCACGCTCTACCTGCAACAATAAGGGAGACTGTGTGCTGTCTGCAGCATAGGGCCAATCCCAGTAAGAAGCCTGTGGATACAAGTGCAGGCCATTGGCCTCATATACGGAATGCATGGCCTGCACGCTTTTCTGTATAAAGTCGGCCGATCCATAGCGGAAAGGTTCCAGGTTGGCCAGGATATGTACATTCTCGATCTGAATAGTCCCTATTCGGCTAAGGGTACGATGCAGTTCAGCCCAGGGGCCTCTGGGTGTATAGGTGGTCAAGGCTTCTCCGTTGTACTTGGCCTCAGTATACAATTGCTTGTACAAGGGCAATGCTTCCTTCATCACAGCCGGAGCATCGGAATCATGCGCCCTTAATACAATGGGCGGCTCATCTGTTCTGCCCAATGCTTTCAGTCCATCCTGCACGCCGGGGATAATGGTTTTGGTAAACCAGTCGATATCATCCCTGCCTACGCCTTCCATGGCTTCACCCAGGCAAACCAGTAAACCCACATTGGGATACTTCTCTACAAAAGCTGCTATTGACTTGCGGGTATAATCGGCTATCAGGGGGATGATGGGACGCTCCCTGTCCTGCGTTTTTATCTTATGGTGTTCAGCAAAAGGTTTTGATACAATGATGTTGTAAAACATCTGTATCACCCAAATACCGCGCTTATCTGCTTCAGTGGTCAGGAAGCGGTAGATCTCTTCATTCTTTTTGAAAGTAGCATCATCCACTTCCACGGCATAGGGATAATCCTTCAGGCGTACGAGGGAAGCAAATGGATGGCCATTCCACAGGTACAATGAATTATAGCGATTGGCTACCAGTGTATCCAGGTATTGAAGCCACAACTTTTTATCATAGAGCCAGGGAAAGGTTTCGGGTGTATAAGGATATTCATATACCGTTCTGCCCGGCAGGTAATAAGGTTTTTGTATGCCCACACAAGTACCACGCAACACCATCTGCGGCTTCTCCCGGATGTCGATCGTAGCGGGTAATGCTTTTGATTGATTGATTTGCTCTGCCAGTTCAAGACAACCATACAAAGCGCCGGAAGCATCCGCTCCTGCTACTAATATCCGATTACCGCTTCGCCTGATCACAAACCCCTCCTTCCCGATATTAGCGGTATCTATCCTGAAAGTTTTCAGGTAAGTTTTTACCACCGTATCCTGCAGGGTGCCGGCAATAATACTTTGTTGGCGGCTTCCCATACCTGGTTGGTGGGTCAACACGGTCTTATAACCCGCCCTCATCAATGCGTTGCTCACCTGCTCTACGCCATACTTCACCCGGGGTGTGGCAGTAGTGCGGGCTATCACGATCCTGGATGCTGGTTGTTGTGCAGTAAGAGCAGCGCCCATAAATAATAAAAACAGCATCACCAGGGTACAACGGGTCCAGTTCATCATGCTTCGCATTAATTAGTGAATATCTTTCAACGAAATACTTTGCCGGCCTTCAGAAAGGTAAGCTGCTTCTACACAGGCCATGGTATTAATGGCATCTTCTACCGAATTATCGGGAATGGCTTTTATTCCCTGCGCTACTTCCACCATTTCCTGCATGCTGCCTATGAAAGCATGGGGAAACCAGGAACCTTCCAGGGCAATGTTTTTCCAAATCGATGGCTTGCCTTCCTCCAGGATTATATACTCCAGTTTGTCGGGCACGCCATGAGGATAATCCATCAGTACACCCATTTGAATGCGGATAGCGCCACGTGTGCCTTCCAGTTTGATAAATGAATGCTGATGCTGCTGCCCATACACATGACAATGGTTGGTGAGGATATTAGCCCGCAGCCAATCGCCATAATCCAGGATGATATTGCTGCGTACAGAAGCCAGCCCTGCCATGAGCGGATGCTTCATGGTTTTGGCAAATACAGCTGTTGGATTGCCTGCCAGTTGCCGGATAAGGTCGATGTAGTGAATGCTGTGGTACAATATTTCCACACGGGGACTCTGGTACAGGAACTCCCACAAATTCCAGGGAGTATGTACATTGACATTGACCTCTATATCACACAGGTCACCGATGGCGCCTTCTGCTATTAGTTTACGGGCAGCCGTTATAAAAGGTGCATACCGCAATTGGAAGTTCACGGCAGCCTTCATATTCTTGTCGCGCGTAATGGACAGGATTTCTTTTGCCTGTGCATAATCGCGGCCCATGGGTTTTTGCATCAGCACCAGGGCCCCGGGGGGCAGGGCCTGCAATACCTGCGGGAGATGATCGGCCGGCACGGCAATATCAAAAATAGCTTGCTTGCCTGCAGCCTGGATCAAGGCAGGCAGCTCCGGGTATACCTCCGCGATCGCAAAGCGGGCAGCCGTAGTCTGTGCTTTGTCGACATCAATATCATAGATACCGGCTAAGGTGATTCCCGCCAGCTGGTAGGCAGGCAGGTGTGCATCGTTGACAATGCCGCCTGCGCCTATAATATAGATGGGTATGGAAGAGCTGTTACTTTGCATTACGCTGACTTTGGTTAAAATTGCCTTCCGCCGAGGTAGTTACCATAAGTAATCACTATCACTGCTGTCGTCAATACTACCAATGCTACTGCCAGTTTGAGCCTGGTATCCCTGCTGGTGTATTTCCATTCTTTCAATAATAAGCCGGCAATCGAACTGAACAGCACCAGCATGATCATGTGTATGGCCCAACTGCTGAACTTATAACTCCCCATGCGCACATGGCCCAATCCATAAAAGAAGAACTGGCCATACCACAGTATGCCGGTGAGAGCTGCCATGATGAAATTCAGGAACAAGGGAGAAGACTGTCCCGGCATGGGTACAGTTGTATACTCTTTAAATGTCTTTTCTTTGGCGTGCAGGTAAATACAATATAGCAAAGTGGTAAGAAATGCGCCGGCGTTGGAAAATATATACACTACGTTGCCCTGGAAATTGCCGGCCCCGTAACGCGCAGCAATGTCTGCTATGGGTTTGCCCTGAACGAGCGAGAACCCATAGAACGCCGATAAGACGCCGGCGAGCAGGCAAAGGGGTAACCCTTTTGCCAGTGAGAACCCGGTTTTGGAAGCATGTTCTTCTTTCAGGTCTTTCTCTTTGCCGCGCCCTGCCACGCCACAGATGGCAATGCCCGCCGCCCCCAGTACAATACCGGCAATGATCCATTCGGCACCTCTATAGGAGAAAAAATCGTTGAACTCCCCTCCTATGATCGGCGGGATCAGCGTGCCCAGCACACAGGATATGCCTACTGAGATAGCATATGTGAGTGAAAAGCCAACATACCGGATCGCAATACCGAAAGCCGTACCTCCTATGCCATAGGCCATGCCCAGCAGGAAGGTTTTCCAAAGTACATCAGCCGGCGCTTCGTGTAGCACAGCTTCCAATTGCGGAATGGTGAGCCAGGCTACCAATACCGGCATCAACAACCAACACACCAGGGCCTGTGCCAGCCAGTAGGTTTGCCAGGACCAGCCTTTCACCTTTTTCTGGGGCGTATAACACAAGGCAGCACTGGAAGCCCCTACTGAATGATACATGATACCGGTTAGAGCCTCCATATTGATGATTTCATATGATCGTATTTATTCTTATTGTTCATGATAGGAAAGAATACAGCATTTAGAATACAGGATACAGAATTTGGAATGCAGTGTCCACTACTTGTTTAATCTATAAAACCGCTCTGCGTTCTTTGCAAACACTTTCTGCTGGCCTTCTTCGTTTAGTAGCTGCGCTAATGCCTGCTTATAATTCTTCCAGGCATTGGTATACGAACCAGCCAGCAGGCATACAGGCCAATCGCCACCACAGCATGCACGCTCTTCTCCAAAATGTTCCAGCACAAAAGCCAGGTAAGGCGCGATGTCATCAGCCGTCCAGTCTTCTCCTTTCTGTGCTGTAATACCGAGGCCGGATATTTTCACCTGAAATCCGGTATGGGCAGCTGCCTCCTTCATCAATACACCCCAGTTGCCAAATTGCTCACGGGTAGCGATGGGTGGCTGATTGCAATGGTCAAAGATCATGGACAGGTCCGGCACTTTATTGGCTACCTCCAACGCTGTTTCAATATGCGCTGTTTTAACGCCTACTATATCATAAGTAAGGTGGTTGGCTGCCAGTATGCGGAGGCTTTCTATGACGGTTGGTTGCAGCAACCAGCGTGCATCCGCCTCATCATGTATGAGGTGGCGAACACCTTTGAAATAAGGGTTGTTTAAATATTTCTCCTGCAGCAATTGTTGGGTAAGCCCTGGATCTGTAAGTGGCAGCCATCCTACTACTCCCTGCAACCAGGGAGTAGCGGCTGCTACAGCCAGCATGTAATCTGTATCTTCTGTATTGTTGGCTGCCTGCACCAGTATGCCCCCGGTAATGCCAGCAGCTACGCGGGCAGGCTCCAACTCCGCTATTTCATAATGCCGGTTGAGTATGGTGGTATTATTTTCCAGCCATTGGTATCGGGCTTTATCAAAGTTCCAGCTATGAATATGTGTATCTATGACATCCATATAGCAATATTAGGGAAAAGATCACCATTCACTATTCACTGCCACCAGTCCAAATTGTCTTTCTATTTCATCATTGTGCTCTCCCAATGCCGGCGCCCCGGTCTTTGACACCAGTATCTGCCCATCTACCCGCAAAGGACAGCGTGTGGTAGTCACACTGAGGCCATTGCTGGTCTTCGCCACCATTTCCATCTCCAACACTTTATAGCCTTCTTCCTGCATCAGCTCTTCATAATTCAATACCCTTGCGCACCAGATATCCGCAGGTTCCAGAATACCCAGCCAGTGTTCGGTTGATTGGGTCAACAGGTGAGCGGCCAGCAGGGATTTGATCTCATCGCGCTTCGTAAACCAATCTGCTGCCTGTGCATATTGTTCTAAAGGTTTACAACCGAGCAGGCTGGCCAGGGTGAGAATATTGCCCATCGCCAGTGAAAGGTATCCATTGGTGGTTTTATATACACCGTAGGGAGCTGCTATGTAAGCATGGGCCGCATTGACGGCACTGCGTACAGGCAATTGTCTCCCGTCATTAAAGTAAGCGGTCAGTACTTCAAACTGGAAATCGAGGATACTTTCCAGCATGCTTACCTGTACCAGGGCGCCTTCACCGCTGATGGTGCGGCGGTACAGGCAGGCCAGGATGCCCTGTGCAATATGCGTCCCCGCAAAAATATCCACCACGGCTACGCCCATGGGTGTGGGGTTCTCATTGTCATTATTGCTAAGCCAGGTGAGGCCGGATACAGCCTGTAGCAACAGGTCTTGCCCGGGCAGGTTGTTCCAGGGGCCTTCTGCCCCATAACCATTCACCTCGGCATAAACGATCGATGGGTTGATCCGTTTTACGGTTTCATAATCCAACCCGATGCGTTCCATCACACCGGGCCTGAAATTGTGCATCATTACATCGGCCCTGGCAATCAAACGTTTTATCTTCTCCAGGTCTTCCGGCTGCTTGAGATCAGCTGCATAACTTTGCTTATTGCGGTTAATAGCATGAAAGATAGTGGACTCGCCTTCCATCATCACATCAGAAACATAGAGGTAACGGCAGATATCACCGGTATCCGGTTTTTCTATTTTGATCACCTGTGCACCCATATCGGCCAATCTTAATGCGGCTGAAGGGCCGGATAAGAACTGGCTGAAATCAAGTACTATTATATCCTGCAACAATTGCATGTGTCAGTTTTCGTTGAGTAAATTATTGGTTATTTCCTCATTGTGTTCACCCAATGCCGGGGCTGCTTTCCCTGAGGTCAAAATTTTACCATTGATCCGGATGGGGCAACGGGTGGTACGGATCTCTTTGCGGTTGGCAGCATAGATGGATTGCTCCATCTGCAGGCTTTGGTAACCGGCATGGGAAGTCAGTTTTTTCCAGTCCAGCACTTCCATGGCCCACAAATGATGTTCATGCAATTTGGCCAGCCATACCTGCGAGCTGTGCTGCAGCAGGTGGGCAGAAATGATCTGCTTGATCTCATCCCTGTTGGCAAACGCATGGGCAGCTGTGTAACGGGAAAGCTCTACACAATGCAGGGCGGTGGCCAGGGTAGACAGATCGGACATGGCAATGGCAATAAAGCCATTGGCAGTAGCATACAGACCATAAGGAGCGCTCAACAAGGGATGACCATTGTTGACGCTGCTGCGCCGGGGCAGCAGTCCGCTGTTGTGATAAGTGGTGAGCAGTTCAAACTGGAAGTCGAGCAGGGATTCCAGCAAGCTGATCTCTATCAATGCTCCCTTCCCTGTTTTATGCCGCCTGATGAGGGCAGCCAGTATACCCTGCACCAATTGTGCCCCACAAAGGCTATCGGCGATCGACAATCCAAAAGGCACGGGATCACTTTCATCATTGCCGGTAGTGTACATTAATCCGGCCAGTGATTGTACCAACAGGTCTTGCCCGGGTTTGTCTTTCCAGGGACCTGTAGTACCATAGCCGGAGATCTCACCATATACAATGCGGGGATTGATCTTTTGAACGGCGCTATAATCCAGCCCTGCGCGTTGCATAACGCCCGGCCTGAAGTTGTGGGTGATCACGTCGGCTTTTTGTATCAGTCGTTTTACCAGGGCCAGGTCTTCAGGATTGCGGAGATCGGCGGTAAAACTTTCTTTATTGCGGTTGATGGTATGGAACAACAGGGAACTGTCATCTACCCACAGGTTCTTGATGGATAGTTTACGTCCGGCATCGCCACCCTGTGGCCTTTCTATTTTAATGACCCTTGCGCCCAGGTCGGCCAGCCTTAGTCCGGCCGAAGGCCCGGAAAGGTATTGGCTGAATTCAAGTACAATGAGCCCTTCTAAGGGAAGTATTTTCATAATGCCAGGGTTTCATTTTTTGCCAGGCTTTGCCTGTACAATTTATTCATAGATTCCAGCACGGCCGTGGGATTACCCCCATCGCGCAGGTATTGGTGCAAGGGATCGCCGGCATGGTCCTGGAAATACAGGTAGCCGTTATACCTTGGCCGCAT